>CAWAPQ010000006.1:0-207450 GCA_963783965.1 uncultured Acidimicrobiaceae bacterium
CTGGGGTGGGCCGATGTGGGCCAGAAGCGGGCCCGAAGTGGGCCCCGTGTAAGCCCGAGGCCGAGAATTGTGCGGCAGCGGCCTCGAAATCGTCCCGACCAACTTATGCTGCGACCCGATGAGGTGGCGGAACCGATTCTCGGGGGCACTGACGGCCGGGGTATTCCTCGCCGAGATCCCCCCGGCCCACCCGGGCCGCACCGACCTCACGGGGGCGCCATGGCGTCGTGGCGTCCTGCCTGCTCGGCCTGGCGGTGCTCGGGTCCTCGGCGACAGAAGCGGGAGCGAGTTCGAGCAGCGCCGCCTCCCTCACCCAGGCCCGCAAGGATCTGCTGGTCCTCTCGGACATGCCGGCGGGCTGGGTGACAAGAACCCCAACACACAACAGCACCTGGGGGACACGCAGCTGGCCCACTGCATCGGCGTCGCCCGGTCGCTCATCTCGGAGAATCCGCCGTCGGTCAACAGCCCCCAGTTCCAGAACCCCCAAGGCACCCTGACCGTCACCGACAACGTCACGGTGTTCCCGTCGGCCACCAACGCAGCGGCCGAGACGCCATCGGACGAACCCCAAGTACCCCTCCTGCATGACCACGCTGGCGTCGGGACCGCTCAAGGCAAAGCTGTTCGGCAAGCTCCCCAAGGGCACGACGGTCGGCACCCCGCTGTTCTCCCGGTCGACACCTCGGCCTTCGGCCCGGGGATCGTCGGCTTCTCCATGAGCGTCCCGATCACCTCGCAGGGGGTGACGATCAACTTCAACGTCACCCAGCTCTTCGTGGTGAAGGGGCGCCTGGGCCACCAGGTGAGTTCACCGCGATGGGCAGCCCGTTCTCCTTGACCTGGAGCAGCAGATCATGGCGGTCGCGGCCCGACAGCTCTGAGCCGGGGCGGTCGCAGAACCGGACAGGCTCGTGTCGATACGCTCCCGGGCGACCGCCCGAGCCGAAGGGGATCCCCATGGCGCCAGCCAACCCGAAGAGCGACCCCGACCGCTGGTGGCACGGCGGCGTCTTCTACCAGATCTACCCCCGCTCCTACGCCGACTCGAACGGCGACGGCGTGGGCGACCTGCCCGGCATCGTGTCCAAGCTCGACCACCTGGCGCGGCTCGGCATCACCGGCGTGTGGCTGTCGCCGGTCACGTGCTCGCCCAACCGCGACTGGGGCTACGACGTCTCGGACTACCGCGACATCGACCCCGCCTTCGGGACCCTCGACGACCTCGACACGCTGGTGCGCGAGGCGGGCGAGCGGGGCATCCGCATCCTGATGGACCTGGTGCCCAACCACACCAGCGACCAGCACGCGTGGTTCGTCGACGCCCTGAGCGGGCGTGACGCGGCGCACCGCGACTACTACGTCTGGGCCGACCCCAAGCCCGACGGCGAGCCCGCCCAACAACTGGGTCAGCATCTTCGGCGGCCCGGCCTGGCAGCTCGACGAGGCCAGCGGCCAGTACTTCCTGCACAACTTCGAGGCGGCGCAGCCCGACCTGAACTGGTGGAACGAGGACGTGCGGCGCGAGTTCGACGACATCGTGCGCTTCTGGTGGGACCGCGGCGTGGCGGGGTTCCGGATCGACGTCTGCAACATGATGATCAAGGACAAGGAGCTGCGCGACAACCCGCCGGCCACCGAGGACGACCCGCTCGACCAGCAGTTCATGGGCGTGCGCGCCGTCTACAACACCGACCGGCCCGAGGCGCACGACATCCTGCAGCGCTGGCGCGCCATCGCGGACACCTACGAGCCCGAGCGCCTGCTCATCGGCGAGACCAACGTCGAGAAGCTGCCCGCCTCATGCAGTTCTACGGCGACGGGCACGACGAGCTGCACGGCGGCTTCAACTTCGTGTTCATCAACGCGCCGCTCGAGGCCGACGCCCTGCGCGCGGTCGTCGAGGAGACCGAGGCCCTGCTGCCCGAGGGTGCCTGGCCCATCTGGACCGGCTCCAACCACGACGTCTCGCGCCTGGCCACCCGCTGGGCCGGCGGCGACCCGGCCAAGGTGCAAGCTGGCGCTGCTCCTCCTGCTCACCCTGCGCGGCACGCCCTTCCTCTACCAGGGCGACGAGATCGGGCTGGTCGACGGGCCGTGCAGCGCGAGGACGTGCTCGATGCCGTCGGCGTCCGCTTCTGGCCCGTCTACAAGGGCCGCGACGCCGAGCGCACGCCGATGCCCTGGAACGGCGGGCCCGGCGGCGGCTTCACCGCCGGCGGGCGTCCGGCCCTGGCTGCCCATGGCCGACCCGGCGCGTGCAACGTGGCCGACCAGGAGGGCGACGCCGACTCGGTGCTCGAGCTGTGCCGGCGGGCCATCGCGGCGCGGCGGGCCAGCGAGGACCTGGCCGTCGGCTCCTACCGCTCGCTGCCCTCGCCCGAGGGCACCTGGGCCTACGCCCGTGGTGAGGGCAGCCACCGTGCTGCTGAACATGTCGGGCGACGCCGGCGACCTTCGAGGGCGTGGCGCGGGACGGTGGCCGTGAGCACCGAGCACGGCGCTCGAGGGATCGAGCGTGGAGGGCGCGCTGACGCTCCCGCCCTGGGCGCGCCGCTGTCGTGACGCGGCTGAGCATGACGGGGTCGATGGCGTGACGCCCCGGCGCTTCGTGCTGTGCACCACCCCGGCCCAGGGTCACACCGCGCCGCTGGTGGCGCTGGCCGGCCGGCTGGTCGGCGAGGGCCACGACGTCGTGTTCTTCACGACCGAGCACTACCGCGCCAAGGTCGAGGCGACGGGCGCCCGCTTCGTGCCCTTCGCGGCCGAGTACGACGCCCACGACCTGATGGTGGCCAACCCCGAGCGCGAGTCGTCGTCCAAGCGCGGCGTGCGCGGCGTGAAGGACGACCTGCGCCGGATCTTCATCGGGCCGATCCCGGGCCAGTACCGCGACCTGCGCGCCATCCTCGAGCGCTTCGCCGCCGACTGCATCGTGGTCGACTCCATGTTCTTCGGCGCCCTGCCCCTGGCGCTTGGGCCCGCGGCCGGACCGCCCGGCGCTGGCCTGCGTCGGCGTCATGCCCTACGCCGTCCAACAGCCGGGACACCGCGCCGTTCGGCGTGGCCTTCCAGCCCGGGACGGGACCGCTGCGCCGGGTGCGCAACGCCACCATGAACTGGGCCACCGAGCACTTCGTGCTGGCCGACATCCAGCGTTTCGCCCGGCGCCGGCTGGCCGAGGCCGGCTCGCCGGCGGTTCCCCGGCTACTTCATCGACCTGCAGCCCAAGGTGGTCGACGCCTTCCTGCAGGAGACGGTGGCGGGCTTCGAGTACCCGCGCTCGGACCTCGCCCCCGCGGTGCGCTTCGTCGGGCCGATCCTGGCCCCGCCGGCGCAGTCCTTCGAGGAACCGTCCTGGTGGCCCGAGCTCGGAGCGCGGTCGCCCGGTCGTCCACGTGACCCAGGGCACGCTCGACAACGCCGACCTGGGCCGGCTCCTGCTGGTGACCACCCGTGCCCTGGCGGGCGACGACGTGCTCGTCGTCGCCACCACCGGCGGGCCCGACCCCGAACCCCTGCGGCAGGGCCTCCCGGCCAACGTCCGCCTGGAGCGCTTCATCCCCCACGATCTCCTGCTGCCCCACGTCGACGTCATGGTCACCAACGGCGGCTACGGCGGCGTGCAGCAGGCGCTGGCCAACGGCGTCCCCCTCGTGGTGGCCGGCGACAGCGAGGACAAGCCCGAGGTGGCGGCCCGCGTGCAGTGGTCGGGCGCCGGCATCAACCTGCACACCGGGCGGCCCTCGCCGGCCATGGTGGCCCGCGCCGTGCGCCGGGTCCTCATGCGCAGCGATCCTACCGGCAACGGGCGCAGGCGCTCCAGGCCGAGATCGCGGCCACCGACCCGCTCGGCACCATCAGCGGGGCGCTGGCCGAGCTGTGCGCGGCGAACGACGCGGTGCGCCGGCCGCCGAGGGCCGCCTGACCCTGCCCTCCCGACAGCGCCCTCCCGGTCCGCACGGCAGCCGCGGCGGTGGGCGTCAGGACCTGGTCGGAGCAGGGCCGGTTACAGTCGGCGGCATGCAGGCCGAGTCCAGGTCCGGCCGTGTGCGCTGGCGCGAGGCGAACAAGACCCCCGCCGTGCCGGACTCGTTCCCCGACTCGGGGCTCATCGAAGATCTCCCGGCCCGCGAGCTGCACCGGGGCCTCTTCCACCTCCTCTTCGGCCGGGAGCCCGCTGCGGACGACCCGTTCGTGGCCGAGCTCGAGAACGGCACGAAGAGCCCGCGCCAGCTCATGGAATGGCTGATCCACTCGGCGGAGTGGAGCCACTCGGCCCCCATGACCGAGTTCGGCCCGTCGTTGCACTACGGGCGCGGCGTCTTCATCCGCAGCCTGCCCCGGGCGCGGCGGATCCTCGACATCGGCGGCGTCGCTCTCGGTGTGCCCTACGGTGCGCTCGTCCTGATGGGCTACCCCTACAAGTTCCAGGAGATCGTCATCGTCGATCTGCCGAGCGAGGACCGCCACGAGCTGTACCAGGACGGCCAGACGCAGACGACCGTCGACGTCGCCGGCGGGAAGGTCTCCTACCGCTACCACTCCATGACCGACCTGAGCAGCTACCCGTCGGCGTCCTTCGACATGGTCTACAGCGGGGAGAGCATCGAGCACATCACACGGGCGGAGGCGGAGCAGGTTCTGGCCGAGGCCCGGCGCGTGCTCAGGCCGGGCGGCATCCTGGCGCTCGATACCCCCAACGCCAACCTGACCAGGCTGCAGCAGGACGCCTTCATCGACCCCGACCACAAGTACGAGTACCGGCACCGCGAAATGGCGGCCATGCTGCGTGGCAACGGGTTCGTGATCGAGCGCGCCATGGGCATCAACTACGGCGGCGAGTCCGTCGCCCGCCGCGTCTTCGACCCGACCGAGCTGGCCACCAAGCGCGGGATCTTCGACGACATCGAGCACTGCTACCTGCTCGCCTACGTCTGCCGCAAGCCGCGCCGCCCCACGGTGGGGACGTCGGTCGAGCGGGCCTGGTGGCGCGTCGCCGGGACCCAGGCCACGCCGCGCCGGGCCCTGGGGCGGGCGCGCCGCCTGCTCGCCCGCTGACCCACGGCCGTCAGCCCGAGTCCGGCCGAGCGACGGCTCGTCCCTAGCGGTTGACGGGCGACATGTCGGCGTAGCGATCGCCCTTGGCGGGGGCGACGGTGTCGAGCACGGCCAGGTCCTCCTCGGTCAGCTCGACGTCGAGGGCGGCCGACGTTCTCCTCCAGGTAGGTGCGGCGCTTGGTGCCCGGGATCGGCGCGACGTCGCGGCCGGCCGCGTGCACGAAGGCCAGCGCGATCTGCCCGGGCGTGCAGCCCTTGGCCGAGGCGAGCTGGTCGATGACCTCGACGATGGCGACGTTGTCGGCCAGGTTGTCGCCCTGGAAGCGGGGCTGGTAGCGGCGGAAGTCGCTCTCGTCGAGGTCGTCGAGCGAGCGCAGGGCGCCGGTGAGGAAGCCGCGGCCGAGCGGGCTGTAGGGGACGAAGCCGATGCCGAGCTCGCGCAGCGTGGGCAGGATCTCCTCCTCGGGGTCGCGCGACCAGACCGAGTACTCGGTCTGCAGGGCCGAGATGGGGTGCACGGCGTGGGCCCGGCGGATGGTGGCCGGCGCCGCCTCGGACAGCCCGAGGTAGCGCACCTTGCCCTGCGTCACCAGCTCGGCCATGGCGCCCACCGTCTCCTCAATCGGCGTGTCGGGGTCGACGCGGTGCTGGTAGTAGAGGTCGATGTGGTCGACGCCCAGCCGCTGCAGCGAGCCGTCGCAGGCCTGGCGCACGTACTCGGGCCGGCCGTTGACCGCCCGCTTGGCCGGGTCGTCGGGGTCGCGCACGATGCCGAACTTGGTGGCGATGACCGCCTCGTCGCGGCGCCCGGCCAGCGCCTTGCCGACGAGCACCTCGTTGGTGTACGGCCCGTACATGTCGGAGGTGTCGAAGAAGGTGACCCCGAGGTCGAGCGCCCGGTGGATGGTGGCGATGGACTCGGTCGTCGTCGACCGGCCCGTAGAAGTCGGACATCCCCATGCAGCCGAGCCCCTGGCGGGAGACCGTGAGGCCCTGGGTGCCGAGCGCGATCGTTTCCATGGCCATGCGTGTCTCCTCTCGTCGGGTCCGCCCGCGGGTCGAACACGGGGGCGGCGGGCGTCGGTCGAGGCCCACCCTACGGGTCGCCCGGACGCCCCGGGCGCGTCGCCGCGACGGCGCGTCAGCGCGGCCGGCGGATTGGACGTGATGGCGTCGGCCCGGACGAAGACGGCGCAGCGCCGGTCGGCCGCCATGACGCGGTCGAACTCGGCCCAGTCCTCGTGGGTGCCGCCGGCCGCCTCGAAGACCGAGCGGATGAGTCGCCGGCACGTCCAGACCGAGGTCGGCGCCGTCGTCGGGCCCGACCAGGCGCACCGGCCCCGCGACGGCCGCCCAGTCGCAGCCGCCCTTGAACACCAGCGTGGCCCGGCCCGACCGTGCGGAGCAGGTCGAGCTTGCGGGTGCCGCCGCCCATCACGGCGGCCACGCCGGGAGACCCGTCGACGGGGTCGTCCATCACCCCCGCGCTGACGACCGAGGCGTGCACCGTCCCGTCGGGACGGGCGACGGTGAAGACGGCGAGGTGGTGGTCGGCGGCGGCCAGCCGGGCGATGTCGGTGAGATCTGCCATGCCGCCCAGTCTCCCGCGGCCGCTCAGCTCGTGCGGCTCCCCTCGACCGGCTGCCCGGTGGCGGCCAGCTCCTCGAGGCGCAGCGCGTACTCCGCCGAGTCGATGTCGTAGACCCACATGACGAGCGCGTCCTGCCCGGTCACCGGGTAGTAGTTCTTGCGCACGCCGACCGGGGCGAACCCGAAGCGCCGGTAGAGCGCCTGGGCCGGCTCGTTGTTCGCCGCCACCTCGAGCGAGAGGTGCCTGATGCCGTCGGCGCGCAGCGTGCGGATGCCGTCGACGATCATGCGTGGTGGCCACGCCGGCGCGCTGGAAGCCGGGCGCCGTGGCGATGGTGGTCATGTGCGCCTCGTCGTCGACCATCATGAAGCCGATGTAGCCCGCCATCTCGTCGCCGTCCCAGGCGGCGCGGTAGAGCCGGCCCTTGCGCAGCGCCAGCTCGGAGTTGAACACCGCGACCGACCACGGCTCGGGGAAGACCGTGCTCTCGATGCGCAGCACTGGCGCAGGTCCCGCCGCTTGAGCTTCTCGATGCGCAGCGTCACGTCGCACCGCCTCAGGCCCGCACGGCCCGGGCGAAGTTGCTCGTGGCGTCCGCCTCGCGCATGTAGAGGGGAACGACGGCCGCGGGCTCGACTGGCGGTTCTCCCGCGTCGAGCCGCGCCCGGGCCAGGTCGAGCAGGGCCGCCGGCGGCGGGAAGGCCAGGCCGGGCGCCGACCGTCGACACCGGGCACGGCCCGCAGCACGTCGGCGTAGCGCAGCGCGCCGTCGCCCACGGCGTGCACCGGCTCGCCGGCGAACTCGTCCAGCGCGGCCGCCAGGTCCTCGGGCGCGAACAGGCCGACGGCCAGGCGCACGCCGTGGACCGCCGGCGGCGTCGGCACGTCGACCTCGTGCACGGCGGCGAACACCTCGCCCCGCCGGGCGTCGACGCAGGCGAGGACCAGGCCCCGCAGCCCCGCCGCGGCGGCGCCGCGCCGTCAGGATGTCCAGGCTGGTCGCCCCGACGACCCCGATGCCGAGCGACTGGGCCAGTCCCTTGGCGGCGGCGACGCCCGACGCGCAGGCCGGTGAAGAGCCCGGGGCCGATGTCGACCGCCACGACGCCGAGGTCGCCCGGGACCAGGTCGAGCTGGGCCAGCAGGTGCTCCAGGGCGGGCGTCAGGGTCTCGACGTGGCGCCGGCGGCCGGTCAGCGTCAGCTCGGCCTGCACGCCGGCGGCGGTGCGCACGGCGACCCCGACCGTCTCGGTCGCCGTCTCGATCGCCACCATGGCGCGTGGCGCTCGGTCCGCCTCGCCGCTGTCGGCGCTCACGGCGTCCGCCCGTCCGCCGCCGCCAGCAGCCGCGGCGACCTCGTCCGACCGGTCCGCCCAGCGGCCCCGGCCCACCAGGGTCAGCGACGCGCCGCTCGGGCGCCCCGAGCGGATCGGGCGCGACCAGCGTCACCTCGAGCGCGCTGTCGCCCAGCGCCGGCGCGGCCAGGTCGCCCCACTCGACGAGGGCCACCGCGTCCTCCTCGACCAGCTCGGCCAGGGCCAGGTCGGCCACCTCGTCCAGCGAGCCGGTGCGGTAGACGTCGGCGTGGATGAGCATGCCCGACCGGGCTGCCCTCGCCGCAGCGGTACTGGCGCACCAGCGCGAAGGTCGGGCTGGTCACCGGGCCCGGCACGCCCAGGGCGGCGGCGAAGCCCTGGGCGAAGACCGTCTTGCCGGCGCCGAGGTCGCCGACCAGCAGCACGACGTCGCCGGCGCCGGCACAGCGCCGCCAGCCGCCCGGCCAGCTCCCTGGTGGCGCTCGGGCGACTCGCTCGTCCAGCGCGACCGGCCAGCGTCACGGCCGGCCCGTCGCCATCAGGCGCTTCGCCCGCACCAGGTCGGCCCGCATCTCGGCCATGGCCTCGCCGCCGGCCCGCAGCACGTAGGCCGGGTGGTACGTCGGGACGAGGCTGGCCCGTCCCCGCTCGAAGACCTGCCCGCGCAGCTCCCGGATGCCCTTGGTGGTCTCGAGCAGGAGCTTGGTGGCGAAGTTCCCCAGCGTGACGATGACGCGGGGGTCGATGAGCTCGATCTGCTCGGCGAGGTACGGGCCGGCAGGCCTCGATCTCCTTCGGCGCCGGGTCGCGGTTCTGGGGCGGCCGGCACTTGACCACGTTGGCGATGTAGCACTCGGCCCGGGTCAGGCCGAGCTCCTCCCACATGAGGCGGTCGAGGAGCTTGCCCGAGCGGCCGACGAAGGGCTCGCCGGCCAGGTCCTCCTCGCGGCCCGGGCCCCTCGCCCACGAAGAGCAGGTCGGCCGTCGGCGACGCCCACGCCGAAGACGACCTGGGTGCGCCCCTTGGCCAGCGGGCACAGGGTGCAGGTCGACGCGGTGACGCGCAGCCGCTCGAGCGCGTCGGCGCCGGCGTCAGGCACCGGGCACGTCGGGGCGGTTGACCACGATCCGCGGCATGCGCGGGCCGACGCCGCACACCACCTCGTAGCTGATCGTCCCCAGCATGGCGGCCCAGTCGTCCGCCGTGATGGCCTCGTCGCCCTGCCGTCCGAGCAGCACCACCTCGTCGCCCGGCCGCACCGAGTCGTCGTCGCCGCAGTCGACCACGATCTGGTCCATCGTCACCATGCCGGCCAGCGGCCGGCGCACGCCGCCGATGAGGACCTCGTAGCCGCCGTCGAAGAGGGCGCGGGGCACGCCGTCGGCGTAGCCGATCGGCACGGTGGCCACGAGCGAGCGCCGTCGGCAGCGGGCGCAGCCGGCCGTAGGAGGGGCGCTCCCCCGCCTCGAGCGTGCGCACCGCCACCACCCGCGCCTTGAGCGCCATGGCCGGGCGCAGCTGCTCGCCGCCCGCCTGCGCGTCGAAGGCCTCCTGCACCGCGGGGCCCGGGCAGGTAGCCGTAGAGGCCGAGGCCGCAGCGCACCATGTCGTAGCGCGAGCGCGGGAAGGCGATGGCGCCCGCCGTGTTGGCGGCGTGCAGCAGCGGCGCCCGGATGCCGGCCGCGGCCAGGTCGGCCACGAGGCGGTCGAAGAGGTCGAGCTGGCCCTCGGTGTAGGCGCGGTCCTCCGCGTCGCTCGCCGTCGGCCACGGGCAGGTGGGTCCAGATGCCCTCGAGCCGCAGCAGCGGCTCGCGCCACCACGGCGGCCGCGATGGCGCGCAGGTCCTCGGGCGCCGCGCCCACCCGGTGCATGCCGGTGTCGACCTTGACGTGGACGGCGACGGGCCGGCCCGGCCGCGGCGGCGGCCGCGCTGAAGGCGGCGATGCCCTCGGCGGAGTACAGCGTCGGCGTGAGCCCGTAGGACAGCGCGGTGGCCGCCGCGGCGGGGTCGCACTCGCTCAGCAGGAGCACCGGCGCGGTGACGCCGTGCTCGCGCAGCTCCACCCCCTCGTCGACCAGCGCCACGGCGAGGCGCCCGGCGCCGCCGGCCAGCGCGGCCCGGGCCACCGCCGGGCCGCCGTGGCCGTAGCCGTGGGCCTTGACCACCGCGCAGAGCTCGGCCGGCGCGGCCAGGCGGGCCAGCACCGCCGCGTTGTGCGCCACCGCGGCCAGGTCGATCTCGGCCCAGGCCGGGCGCGAGCGGCCCTGGGCCATGGTCACCGCGGCGTCCTCGTCCGCCGGGACCGGGGCCACCAGCCGGACCGGGGCGCCCTCAGTCATCGCTCCGTCACTCCGGCCCCAGCTCGGACAGCAGCTCCGCCACGCAGCTCGGGCAGGTCGCCGGCGACCAGGCCCTCGGCCGGCCCGAGCGACGCCGCCCGCCCGTGCACGTGGGCGGCCAGCGCCGCCGCCTCGAGCGCCGGCAGCCCGCGGGCCAGAAGGCGCCGATGATGCCCGAGAGCACGTCGCCGCTGCCCGCCGTGGCCAGCGCCGGCCCGCCGGCCGCCGCCAGGAGCACGTCGGGGGCGGCCGCCGCCGGGCGCGGCCACCGCGGTGAGCGGGCCCTTCAGCAGGACGACGGCGCCGGTGGCCTCGGCCAGCCGCGCGCGCCGCCGCCAGGCGGTCGTCGCCCGGGCGCGGCGCCGGCGATGCGGGCGTACTCGCCGTCGTGGGGCGTGAGGATGCTCGGGGCGCTGCGCTTCTCGAGGAGCGTGCGCGCCGCCGGCGACGTCACCCAGCGCGGTCAGCGCGTCGGCGTCGATCACCAGCGGGACCGGCACGGCGGCGATGACGGCCCTGATCTCCTCGGCGGCGGCCTCGGCCGGTGCCGAGCCCCGGGCCGATCACCACCGCCTTGCACTTGGCCGTGGCCTCCAGGAACGCGCCGGCCCAGCCGTCGGCCGGCAGGTGCATGCGCACGGCCTCGGTGGGCCAGGCCGCGGCGGGGTTGCCCGGCGAGCCGAGCCGGATCATGCCGGCGCCGGCGGCCATGGCGCCCCGGGTGCACAGGATGGCCGCGCCCTCCATGCCGGGCGAGCCGGCCGCCACGCCGACCGCGGTCGTCCACTTGTTGACCTGGCGGGGCCGGGCCGGCACGAGCGCGACGTCGGCGTCCTCGACCAGCAGCGCCTGCGGCGTCGGGAACCCGATCCCGATGTCGGCCACCTCGACCGACCCGCTGCACACGGCCCCGTCACCCTGGAGCAGCCCCGGCTTGAGCGCGGCGAAGGTCACCGTGCGGTCGGCCTGCACCGCGTCGCCCGGCGCCTCCCCGCTGTCGGCGTCGACGCCCGAGGGGATGTCGATGGCCAGCACGACCGCGCTCCGCCGGGACGCCGGCGGCGCGTCGTAGGAGCCGCGGAACCCGGTGCCGTAGGCGCCGTCGATGACGAGGTCGCACGGCGGCAGCGCGTCGCCGCCCCCCACGTCGGCGGCCTCGAGCACCCGCACCCGGGCGCCCCGCCGGGCCAGGAACGACGCGGCGACCCGGCCGTCGGCGCCGTTGCTGCCCTTGCCCGCCACCACGACGACGCGCCGGCCGTAGGCGCCGCCGAGCAGCCGGAGCGCGGCGTGCGCCGACCGCCGTGCCGGCGCGGTCCACCAGGGTCTCGTGCGAGACGGTGTCGAGCGCGGCGGCGTCGGCCGCCCGCATCTCGTCGCGGGTCAGGACGGCGCGCACGGGGCCTGCTCCGCGACGACGAAGGCGATGGCCACGCCGTCGGTGTGGGTGAGCGAGAGGTGGAAGCGTGCCGGCGCCCTGGGCGCCGGCCAGCTCGGCGGCCGTGCCGTGCAGCCGGAGGTAGGGCGCGTTGCGGGTGGCGCCCTTCCCGGTCGTCCGGCACACCTCGACGTCGGTGAGCGCGAAGCCCCCGATGCCGGTGCCGAGCGCCTTCATGACCGCCTCCTTGGCGGCGAAGCGCGCCGCCAGGCTCTGGGCCACGTCGGCCGACCGGTGGCGTCGGCCCGCTCGGACTCGGTGAAGCAGCGCGCCGGCGAAGCGGGGGCGGCGGTCGAGCACCCGCCGGAACCGCGCCACGTCGACGGCGTCGACGCCCACGCCGACGATGGCACCGGCAGCGCCGGCGATCACTCGACGGTCACCGTCTTGGCCAGGTTCCGGGGACGGTCGGGGTCGTGCCCGTGCAGGCGGGCCAGCCGGTAGGCCAGCTGCTGCAGCGGCACCACGCCGACCACGGGCGAGAGCAGCGGGGCGGTCGGCGGCACCCACAGCACGTGGTCCGCCACCGCGGCCGACTCCTCGTCGCCGTCGTCGGCCAGCAGCACCACCGTGGCGCCGCGGCTGCGCACCTCGGCGATGTTGGACAGCATCTTCTCCCACAGCGGGTTGCGCGTGGCGATGCCGACCACCACGGTCCCCGGCTCAATCAGCGCGATCGGCCCGTGCTTGAGCTCGCCCGCCGGGTAGCCCTCGGCCCGCAGGTAGGCCAGCTCCTTCAGCTTCAGCGCGCCCTCCAGCGCGACCGGGAAGCCGACGTGGCGCCCGAGGAAGAAGAAGTCGCGGGCGTCGGTCAGCTTGGCCGCCACGTCGTCGACGTCGCCCGCCCGCTCCAGCGCCTCGGCGACCAGGCCGGGCAGGTCCTCCATGGCGTTGAGGATCTCGTTGATCTCCGCCGCCGGCCGGGTGCCGAGGATCTGGGCCAGGTACAGCCCCAGCACCTCGAGCGCCACGATCTGGGCCAGGTGGCACTTGGTCGAGGCCACGCCGATCTCGGGCCCGGCCCGCGTGTAGAGGACGCCGTCGGCCGCCCGCGCCATGGACGAGTCGACCACGTTGGAGACGACGAGCACCTTGGCGCCGAGGCGCGCCGCCTCGCGCATGGCCTCGGACGTGTCGAGCGTCTCGCCCGACTGCGACACCCCGACGCACAGCGTGCGCTCGTTCGAGCACCGGGTCGCGGTAGCGGAACTCGCTGGCGATGTCGACCTCGGTCGGCAGCTTGACCCAGTGCTCAATGGCGTACTTGGCCACCAGCGCGGCGTGGTAGCTCGAGCCGCAGGCGACGATGAACACCTTGTCGATGCCGCGCAGGTCGTCGGCGCTCAGGCGCATCTCGTCGAGGATCAGCTCGCCGCCCGGGCCCGCGGCGGTCGAGCAGCGTGTCGGCCACCGCCTGGGGCTGCTCGTTGATCTCCTTGGACATGTAGTCCTCGAAGCCGCCCTTCTGCGCCGCCTCGAGGTCCCAGGTGATGGTCAGCTGCTCGGGCTCGACCGGCGTGCCGTCGAGCGTGGTGACCGCCAGCGCGCCCGGCGTGAGGACGGCCAGCTCGTCGTCGGCCAGCGCGAAGACCTGGCGGGTGTGCCCGATGAGCGCCGGGATGTCCGAGGCGAGGAACGCCACGCCGTCGTGCAGCCCGAGCACGAGCGGCGTCTTGCGCCGGGCGGCCACGATGGTGTCGGGCTCGTCGGCCGAGACGACCGCGATGGAGAACGAGCCCCGCAGCCGCGGCAGCACGGCGCGGGTCGCCTCGGCCAGGGACGCCCCGCCGGCCATCTCCTGCTCGATCAGGTGGGCCAGCACCTCGGTGTCGGTGGCCGAGACCAGCGTGTGCCCGGCGGCCTCGAGCTCGGCCCGCAGCTCGGCGTGGTTCTCGATGATGCCGTTGTGGATCAGGGCCAGCCGGCCGGTGCAGTCGATGTGGGGGTGGGCGTTCTCCGCGGTCGGGCCGCCGTGGGTGGCCCAGCGGGTGTGCCCGATGGCGGCGGCGTGCCCGGTGGGCGCGTCCGCCGTCAGCTCGGCCAGCTTGGCGACCGAGTTCGTGCCGCCGGCCGCCCGGGCCCGCCAGATCGACGTCGGCGCCGTCCGCCCCCTCGACCACCATGGCGACCCCGGCCGAGTCGTAGCCGCGGTACTCGAGCTGGTGCAGGGCCCCGAGGAGGAGCGGGATGGCGTCGGACTCGCCCGTGACGCCGATGATGCCGCACATAGTGACCCCAGGCTACCTGGGCGCCTGCGGCTCGATCTGCCCCAGGGCGGCCTCGACGACGCCGGCGAGCTGGGCCGCCACCGCGTCGGCCTGGGCCTCCACCCGCGCCTCGACCATGACGCGCACCAGCGGCTCGGTGCCGCTCGGGCGCAGCAGGACCCGCCCCTCGTGGCCGAGCTCGGCCTCGGCCTTCACCACCGCCTCCCACACCTCGGCGCTGTCGGCCAGGCGCTCGGGTTGGGGGATGGGCACGTTGACGAGGCGCTGCGGCACCCGCTCCACCAGCCCGGCCGAGAGGTCGGCCAGCGAGCGCCCGGCCCGCAGCACCAGGTCGGCCAGCGCGATCCCGGTGAGGATGCCGTCGCCGGTGGTCGAGCGCGCCCGGAAGATGATGTGCCCCGACTGCTCGCCGCCCAGGCTCAGGCCGTCGGCGTCGAGCGCGGCCAGCACGTGGCGGTCCCCCACGTCGGTCTCGCGCACGGCGATGCCGCGGGCCTCCATGGCCAGGCGGAAGCCGAGGTTGGTCATGACGGTGACGGCCACGGTGTTGCCGGCGAGGTGCCCCCGCTCGGCCAGGTCGAAGCGCGAAGAGCGCCAGCAGCACGTCGCCGTCGACGACGGTCCCGTTGTGGTCGACCGCGATGACCCGGTCGGCGTCGCCGTCGAAGGCCAGGCCGAGGTCGGCCTGGTGCGCCACGACCGCCCGCGCCAGCTCGCCCGGGTCGGTCGAGCCGCACTTGTCGTTGATGTTCGCCCCGTCGGGCGCGTCGTGCAGCGCCGTGACCTCCGCGCCCGAGCTCGGCCAGCACCCGCGGCGCGATGGCGCTGGCGGCGCCGTTGGCGCAGTCGACGACGATGCGCAGGCCGTCGAGCCGGCGCCCCTCCAGCGTCGCCACCAGGTGCGCCTGGTAGAGCTCGACCGCCCCGGGGTCGGCGCTGATGCGGCCCACGCCGTGGCCGGTCGGGCGGCGGGGCGGGCGGTCCGGGTCGGCCAGGATGGCGTCGAGCTCGCGCTCGATCTCGCCCTCGACCTCGACCGGCAGCTTCGTCCCCAGCAGGCTGAACAGCTTGATGCCGTTGTCGCCGAAGGGGTTGTGCGAGGCCGAGATCACGGCGCCGGGCGCCTGGCGCGACTCGGCCACGGCGGCCACGCCCGGGCGTCGGCAGCACGCCGAGGTCGACGACGTCGGCCCCCTCGGCGGCCAGGCCGGCGGAGAAGGCGGCTTGCAGGAGCGGCCCCGAGCGGCGCGTGTCGCGGCCGACGACGAACGTCGGGGCGGGAAGCACACGGGCGGCGGCGCGCCCGAGGGCCAGGGCCAGCTCGGGTGTCAGCTCCTCGTTCGCAACCCCGCGCACACCGTCGGTGCCGAAGCGGGTCGGCGCCATGGCTACCGCTTGGAGTACTGCGGCGCCTTGCGGGCCTTCTTCAGGCCGTACTTCTTCGACTCCTTCTCGCGGGCGTCGCGGGTGAGAAGGCCGGAGCGCTTGAGCGCGCCCCGCAGCTCGGGGTCGACCTCGATCAGGCTGCGCGCGATGCCGAGGCGCATGGCGCCGGCCTGCCCCGAGATCCCGCCGCCGTCGATGGTGGCGTCGATGTCGTAGGCCTCGGTCATGTTGGTGACCCGCAGCGGCTCGGTCACCAGCATGCGGTGGGTGGCCGAGGTGAAGTACCGCTCGATGGGGAGCTTGTTGACCGTGATGGCGCCCTGGCCGGGGCGGAAGCGCACGCGCGCCACCGCCTGCTTGCGGCGTCCGGTGGTCTGACTCAGTGGTGCGGGCATTGCGAGGGTGGTTCCTTCCTGATGCGGTTGGCCTGGTGCGCGGGCTCAGCCGGCGCGACGGGCCTGGGGCAGTTCGAGCGGCTCGGGCTTCTGGGCCGAGTGCGGGTGGTCGGGGCCGGCGTAGACCTGCAGCTTGCCGAGCATCTGGCGGCCGAGGGTGTTCTTGGGCAGCATGCCGCGCACCGAGCGCCGGATGAGCTCGGCGGGCTTCTCCTCGAGCAGCTCGGCGTAGCTGGTGGAGCGCAGGCCGCCCGGGTACCCGCTGTGGCGGTAGGCCAGCTTGGCGTCGGCCTTGTTCGAGGTGAGGATCACCTTGTCCGCGTTGACCACGATCACGTGGTCGCCGGTGTCGACGTGGGGGGCGAAGTAGGGGCGGTGCTTGCCGCGCAGGATGGCGGCCACCGACGAGGCCAGGCGCCCGAGGACGAGGCCGTCGGCGTCGACGACGTACCAGGTCCTCTGGATCTCGGTGACCTTCGGTGAAAATGTGCGCACAAGACCGATCTTTCGCATCCGCGTGGTGGGCGAGACTGCCTCCGGACCTGGGTCCCGGGGCGGGCTCAACGGTCCCGGGGGTCCCGAGAGCCGACGTACCAGGATAGGGCCCCTGGCAGGGGGGGGCAAGCCGCCGCGCCGGACCGCCGGACCGGGCGCCGGCGGCCGGGCCCGTAGGCGACCGAGACCAGGCAGAGGCCGTGCGCCGGGGCCGGATCGGGCATGCGGTGGCGGGACACCGCCCGCAGCCGCTCCATGAGCCCGGCGGCGTTCTCCCTGCCCCGGCCGACCTCGACCAGGCTGCCCACCAGGGAGCGGACCATCTGGTGGCAGAAGGAGGCGGCCGTGATCTCGAAGCGGAGCAGCCGGGTCTCCCCGGTCCCGCCGTCGGCGTCGGTCGCCTCGGGCCCTGGTCGACGCTCCAGCGGGCCGTCGTGACCCGGCGGACCAGGGGCCGGCTGGCGTCGGTCCCCACCGGCCGGCGGCAGAACGAGCGGAAGTCGTGGGTGCCCAGGAGGACGTCGGAGGCGGTCCGCATGGAGCCGAGGTCGAGCGGGTCGCGCACGTGCCAGGCCACGGGCGCCAGCAGCGGGTCCGGGGCGGGGGCGTTCCAGACGAGGTAGCGGTAGCTGCGGGCGGTGGCCGAGCGGCGGGCGTCGAAGTCCGGCCCGACCGCCTCGGCCCGGCGCACCACGACCTCGGGGGCCAGCTGGCGGTTGAGGGCGCGGGCCAGCCCGACCCCGTCGTAGGGGATGGCGCGGGCAGGTCGACGTGGACCACCTGCCCCCGGGCGTGCACGCCGGCGTCGGTCCGGCCGGCGCAGGTGATGAGCGGCGCCTCGGGCAGGCGGGCCGTCCGCTCGAGCGCCTGGCGCAGCGCGCCGGCCACGGTCGGGACCTCGGGTTGGGCGGCGAAGCCCCGGAAGGCCGCACCGTCGTAGGCGATCAGGAGCCTCCAGCGCTGCATGGCAGCGCCGGCGGGCTGCTCCACCCCTAGACGAACTCGATCCGCGCCATCGGCGCGTTGTCACCCGGGCGCGGGCCCAGCTTGAGGATGCGGGTGTAGCCGCCGGGCCGCTCGGCGTAGCGGGGCCCGATCTCCTCGAAGAGCTTGTGCGCCATGTCCTTGTCCCGGATGAGGGCGACCACGTTGCGGTGGTTGGCCAGGCCGCCCTTGCGCGCCGCGGTGACGCACTTCTCGGCCACGGGGCGCAGGGCCTTGGCCTTGGCCTCGGTCGTCACGATGGACTCGGCGGCGATGAGCGAGGCGACCAGGTTGCCCATCATCGCCTTCTGGTGCGCGGACGAGCCGCCGAACCGGCGGCCGCGCTTGGGGGTTGCCTGCATGGCGCCTAGTCCCTCGTGCGGAGCGACAGCCCGCGCTCGTCCAGGCGCTGGACGACCTCGTCGGCCGACTTCTGGCCGAAGTTGGTGATGGCCAGCAGGTCCTCCATGGTGCGCTCGACCAGCTCGCCGATCGTGTTGATCTGCGCCCGCTTGAGGCAGTTGCGGGGGCGCTCGGAGAGGTCGAGCTCCTCGATGCGCAGGTCGAGGTCGGGCGAGCCGCTGGTGGTGGTGCCGGTGTCGCCGAGCTCCAGGCCCTGCGGCGCCTCTTCGAGGTCGGCCACGAGCGAGACCAGGTTGCGCAGCGTGTCGCCGGCCGAGGCCAGCGCCTCGCGGGGCGAGATGGTCCCGTCGGTCTCGATGTCGAGCACCAGGCGGTCGTAGTTGGTCGACTGCTCCACCCGCACCGGCTCGATGTCGAAGGTGACCCGGTGGACCGGCGAGAAGATCGAGTCGATCGGGATGACGCCGATGGTCGAGGACTTCTTGTTCTTGTCCGCCGAGGCGTAGCCGCGGCCACGCTCCACGGTCACGTCGACGGCCAGCCGGCCCTTGGCGTTGACCGAGGCGATGTGCAGGTCGGGGTTGAGGATCTCGACGTCGGACGTCAGCTGCAGGTCGGCCGCCGTGGCGTCGGCCGGGCCGCGCACGTCGAGGCGGAGGGTCACCGGCTCGTCGGACTGCACCCGGACCAGCAGGTCCTTGAGGTTCAGGATGATGTCGGTGACATCCTCCTTGACCCCGGGCAGCGTGGTGAACTCGTGCAGCGCCTCGTCGAAGCGGAGCTGGGTCACGGCGCCACCGGGGATGGACGAGAGCAGCGTGCGGCGCAGCGAGTTGCCGAGCGTGGTGCCGAAGCCCGGGTCGAGCGGGCCGATGGCGAAGCGCTGCCGGTTGTTCTGCTCCTCGTCGACGATCTCGACGGTCGGCCGTTGGATGATCAGCATGGTGGGTACTCCTGTTGCAGGGGGACGGGGCTACTTCGAGTAGAGCTCGACGATCAACTGCTCCTGAATGGGCTCGTCGATGTGCTCACGGAGAGGCGGGTTGAGGACGGAGACCGAGAAGCCGGCGTCGCCGGTCTCGAGCCAGGCCGGGGTCTGGCGCTCCAGGGTGTCCATGTTGCGGCGCACGAGGAAGTTGCCGCGGGTGGCCTCGCGCAGCACGACGGTCTCGCCCGTGCGCACCCGGTAGCTCGGGATGGTGACGCGCTTGCCGTTCACGCTCACGTGGCCGTGGCGCACGAACTGGCGGGCCTGGCGGCGGCTGGCGCCCCAGCCGGCCCGGAAGACGACGTTGTCGAGGCGGAGCTCGAGGTTGCGCAGCAGGTTCTCGCCGGTGATGCCGCCCTGGCGGTTGGCCTCCTCGTACATGTTGCGGAACTGCTTCTCCAGGATCCCGTAGATGCGGCGCGCCTTCTGCTTCTCACGCAGCTGGGCCAGGTACTCGGAGCCCTGGCGCATGCGGTCGCGGCCGTGCTCGCCGGGCGGGTAGGCGCGGCTGTGGCGGTCGGTGACCGCCTCGGAGACCGGGCACTTGAGCGAGTAGCAGCGCTCGCCCTTCAAGAACAGCTTGGTCCGCTCGCGCCGGCAGAGGCGGCAGACGGGACCGGTGTATCGAGCCATGGGGTGTGGTTCCTCTTCCTCTTCGGCCTAGACCCGGCGCCGCTTCTTGGGGCGGCAGCCGTTGTGCGGGATCGGGGTGACGTCCTTGATGCCGACGACCTCGATACCGACCGCGGCCAGCGAGCGGATGGCGGTCTCGCGGCCCGAGCCGGGCCCGCGGACGAGGACGTCGACCTTGCGCACGCCGTGCTCCATGGCCTTCTTGGCACAGGCCTCGGCGGCCAGCTGGGCGGCGAAGGGGGTGGACTTGCGCGAGCCCTTGAAGCCGACGTTGCCGGCCGAGGCCCAGGCGAGGATGTTGCCCTCGGGGTCGGCGATGGAGACGATCGTGTTGTTGAACGAGCTCTTGATGTGGGCCACGCCGTAGGCGATGTTCTTGCGCTCCTTGCGCCGGGGCCGACGGGCGCCGGGCTTTGTTGGCTTGGCCACTACTTCTTCACCTTCTTCTTGCCGGCCACCGTCTTCTTGGGGCCCTTACGGGTGCGGGCGTTGGTGTGGGTGCGCTGGCCGTGGACCGGCAGGCCCTTGCGGTGCCGCACCCCCTGGTAGCAGTTGATCTCCATCTTGCGCTTGATGTCCTGGGAGACGTCGCGGCGCAGGTCACCCTCGACCCGGAAGTTGGCGTCGATGTAGGTGCGGAGCCGGGCCACCTCCTCGTCGGTCAGGTCGCGCACCCGGGTGGAGGGGTTCACGTCGGACGCCTGGCAGATCTGCGTCGACAGGGTCGGGCCGATGCCGTAGATGTAGGTCAGCGAGATCTCGAGCCGCTTCTCACGCGGGATGTCCACTCCGGAAATTCGGGCCATCTGTCTTCCTCTCCTAGCCCTGACGCTGCTTGTGGCGCGGGTTATCGCAGATCACCCGCACAACGCCGCGGCGCCGGATGACCTTGCACTTCTCACAGATCGGCTTCACGCTCGGCCGAACCTTCACTTGAATCGCCGTCCTTACTTACTTGTACCGATAGGTGATCCGACCCCGGTTGAGGTCGTAGGGAGTGATCTCCACCTGCACCTTGTCCCCAGGCAGAATGCGGATGCGGTGCATCCGCATCTTTCCCGAGCTGTGCGCCAGCACCTTGTGTCCGTTCTCCAACTCGACGCGGAACATGGCATTGGGCAGTGGCTCGACCACCGTGCCTTCGAGCACGATGGCATCTTCCTTGGGCTTGGGCAGGTGACTCTCTCCTGATCGTCGTTCTTGTGTGCTGCCCCGGCCACACCGGTGGCGCGAGGCCGGAACGGGGTGGAATCGGGTGTGGCTACCGGGCAGACGCCCCCGCGGGGACGCACGAGGGCCCAGAGCCAGCGAAATAAGTCTACCGCATCCGGGGGGGATTTCCAGCCGGAGTTCACGAAAGCCCTGGCCCGGCGGGGAATCGGGGTCCAGGCCAGGGTGAAGACCTCGGGGCCGTCCGGGGTGACGGCGATCGTGTGCTCGAAGTGGGCCGACAGGCTGCCGTCGGCCGTCACCACGCTCCAGTCGTCGTCGAGGAGCAGGGTCTCGGGCGAGCCCACGTTGACCATGGGCTCGACGGCGAACACGTTGCCGGTCTTGAGGGTGGGCCCCTTGCTGCCGGGCCAGTAATTGGGGACCTGGGGCTGCTCGTGCATGGCCGTCCCGATGGCGTGGCCCACGTACTCCCGGACCACGCTGAAGCCGGCGGCCTCGGCCACGTCCTGGACCGCCCGGCCGATCTCGTTGAGGGAGTTGCCCTTGGTCATCTGCTCGATCCCGGCCCAGAGGCTCCGCTCGGTGACCTCCAGCAGCTTCTGGGCCTCCTTGGAGATGGTGCCGACGCCCATGGTGAAGGCGGCGTCGCCGTGGTAGCCCTCAATGATGGCGCCGCAGTCGATGGAGAGGATGTCCCCCTCCTCCAGCACGTAGCCGCCCGGGATGCCGTGGACGATCATGGAGTTGGGCGACGTGCAGATGACGGCCGGGAAGCCGTGGTAGCCGAGGAAGTTCGAGGTGGCGCCGCGGCGCTCCAGGACCTCGCGGGCGACCGCGTCCAGGTCGGCGGTGGTGACGCCCGGGCTTGGCCGCGGCGCGGGTCGCCTCGTGCATTTCGGCCACGACCTTGCCGGCGCGGCGCATTTTGGCCAGCTCGTCGTCGTTTCGTCTCACGGGTTCTCCCCTCTCCTCTCTCATCTTCTGCCGCAGCGTGTCGATGGCCCCCACCACCCGGCGGGTCACCGCGTCGGGGGAGCCGGTGCCGTTGATCTCGGCCAGGAGGCTCCGCTCCTTGTACCAATCCAACAGGGGCGCCGTCTCCTCCTCGTAGAGGTTGAGCCGGCGCTCGATCGCCTCTTCGGTGTCGTCCTCCCGCTGGACCACCTCGCCGCCGCAGACGTCGCACGTCCAGTTGACCAGCGGCGGGGCGGCCGTCGAGTAGTTGGCTCCACAGTCCACGCAGACCCGGCGCGAGGCCAGGCGCTTCATGACCAGATTAGTCGGCACCTGCAGATTGATGACCAGGTCGAGGCCGTGCGGCTGGACGATGTTGTCGAGTGACTCCGCCTGCATGGTGGTGCGCGGGCATCCGTCGAGCACGAAGCCGCGCCCCGTCGTGTCCCGCTCGGAGAGCCGGCCCTGCACCATCTCCATGACCATTTCGTCGGGGATGAGCTCCCCCTGCTCCATGAGCGAGGGGGCGCGCTGGCCCAGCGGCGAGCGGGACTTCACCTCGCTGCGCAACATGTCCCCGGTGGAGACGTGCGGAACGACATAGTGATGCGAGAGACGCACACACTGCGTCCCCTTCCCGGCCCCCTGCTTGCCGAGGACCACGAGCCTGACCCCGGGTATCACCGGCGCCTACTTGAGGAAGCCCTCGTAGTTGCGCATCATCAACTGGCTGTCGATCTGGCGCATGGTCTCGAGGGCGACGCCCACCGAGATCAGCAGGGTGGTCCCGTAGAACGGGAACTTGTTGAGATGCCAGAGCGCCATCAGGAGCGAGGGCACGACGGCCACGGAGCCGAGGAAAAGGGCCCCGACGACCGTGATGCGGCTGAGGATGTGCGCGAAGTACCGCTCGGTGGGCGGCCCGGGCCGGATGCCGGGCACGAAACCGCCCTGCTTGCGGATCAGGTCGGCCTGCTGGTGCGGGTCGAAGGCGACGTACACGTAGAAGAAGGTGAACATGACGATGAGCAGGAAGTACGCCAGGATGTAGAAGAAGCTCGTGGGAGTCAGGCTGTTGCGCACGAAGTTCTGGAACCAGTTCCAGGGGACGACGTTCGAGAGCAGGACCGGGATGTAGAGCACCGAACTGGCGAAGATGATGGGGATCACGCCGGACTGGTTGACCTTCAGCGGGATATAGGTGGAGCTGCCCCCGTACATGCGTCGCCCGACCACCCGGCGGGCGAACGTCACCGGGATGCGCCGCTGGCCCTGGTCCATGAAGACGATGAAGACCAGCAAGACGATCGACACGATGATGATGATGGAGAACTTGCTGATGCCCCCTTCCTCGTAGATCGCCTTGAACCCGGTGGGGATGGCCGCCACCACGTTGGCGAAGATCAGGATGGACATGCCCTGGCCGATGCCGCGCTGGGTGATCAGCTCGGCCAGCCACATGACGAAGGCCGTCCCTGCGGTCAGGATCAGCACCATGAACAGGGCGAGCGGCCAGTTGAAGCTCGGGATCAGGTCGATGCTGGTCCCGAGCAGGGCCGAGTCGTGGCCGTGGAAGGCGTAGACGAGGCCCGAGGACTGCATGACGGCCAGGGCCACCGTGAGATACCGGGTGGTCTGGGTGATCTTCTTCTGCCCGACGGCTCCCTGGTCGCGCCACTCCTCGAGCTTCGGGATGACCGTCGACAGGAGCTGAATGATGATGGAGCTGGTGATGTAGGGCATGACGCCCAGGCCGAAGACGGCGAGCCGCACCAGCGCGCCGCCGCTGAAGAGGTTCAGGAAGCCCAGGACGCCCGAGGCCGAGGCCGAGCTCTCCAGGCTCTGCAGCTTCGCCCAGTTGACGCCGGGCACCGGCACGTTGGCCCCGATCTGGTACAGGGCGATGATGGCCAGCGTGAAGATGACCTTGTTTCGAAGGTCGGGGACCCTGAAGATGTTGGCGAGCCGGGAGAGCATGGCCCTTCCTCTCAGATGTCGTCCCGGAGCGGTGTGCACTAGCGGTTCATCAGGGCGTTGCCCGACGCGGGCGGGCGCCCGTGTGCGAAGGGCAATGCCACGCGTTCGACGCTACCCCCCGCGGCGGTGATGGCCGCCTCGGCCGACTTGGAGAAGGCATGCGCCGACACCCGCACCGGGCGGCTCGAGCGACCCCTGCCCCAACACCTTGACGAGGGCCTTCGGGCGCGCCAGACCGGCCTTCACCAGCACCTCGACCGTGACCTCGTCGGCGCCCAGCGCCTCGAGCGCGGCCAGGTTGACCGGGGTGTACTCGACCCGGAAGGGGTTCTTGAACCCCTTCAGCTTCGGAATGCGCTGCATCAAGGGCAGCTGGCCACCCTCGAAGCCGGCCGGCATGGTGTTGCGGGCCTTCTGGCCCTTGGTCCCCCGGCCGGCCGTCTTGTGGCCCTTCCCGCCGGTACCGCGGCCGACCCGGCGCTTGGCCGTGGTCGCGCCCTTGGGCGGCGCCAGATCGTGGAGTTTCACTTCGACACCTCCTCAATGCGGATCAGGTGCGGGACGCGGGCGAGCATGCCCCTGATTTCGGGGCGGTCCGGCAGTTCGTTGGACTGACCGATGCCGCGCAGGCCCAGCGCCCGCAGCGTGCCGCGGTGCTTCGGCTTGGTCCCGATGGCCGAACGGGTCTGGGTGACGAGCAGGAGGGACTCCCCCGTCGCCTTCTTCGCGGTGGCAGCCATGGTCAGCGCGTCTCCGCCGCGAACAGGTCGGTCTCCCGCTTGCGCTCGCGGTAGGCCCGCAGGACGCCGCCGGGGGTGACCTCGTCGGCCGACTTGCCCCGCAGCGCGGCCACGTCGTCGGGTCGCCGCAGCTGCTTGAGCCCGGCAATGGTGGCGTGGGCCACGTTGATCCCGTTCGACGAGCCCAGTGACTTGGCCAGGATGTCCCGGATGCCGGCCATCTCGAGGATGTGGCGGGCCGCGCCGCCGGCGATGACGCCGGTTCCCGGTGCGGCGGGCTTCAAGAGGACCCGGCCGGCGCCGCTCTCACCGATGACGGGGTGGACGATGGTGCTGCCGGCGAGGGGCACCTCGAAGAGGTTCTTGCGCGCCTCCTCGATCCCCTTCTGGACCGCCAGCCCGGCCTCCTTGGCCTTGCCGTAGCCCAGGCCGACCTTGCCGTTGCCGTCACCGACGACCATCAGGGCGGCAAAGGAGAAGCGACGGCCACCCTTGACCACCTTGGCCACGCGGTTCACCTTTATGGTGCGCTCTTCGTACTGTGTGTCGACCATGCTCAGAACTCCAGTCCCTCGGCCCGTGCCGCGTCAGCCAGGACGGCGACACGCCCGTGGTACACGAAGCCCCCACGGTCAAAAACCACCTTGGTGATGCCGGCCGCCTTGGCCCTCGAGCCGAGAAGGCGCCCGACCGATTCTGCCCCGGTGACGTTACCGCCACCGCTCTTGCCCAAGGACGCGCGCTGGTCCGACTCCACCGAGGAGGCGGAGACCAGCGTGCGACCAGCGGCATCGTCGATGAGCTGGGCCGAGATGTGCCGATTCGACCGGTGCACGGCCAGGCGGGGGCATTCGGCCGTGCCGCTGACCTTGTTGCGGACCCGGCTGTGACGCCGGAGGCGCAGGCGGGTGCGATCGCTCGTACGTGCCATTACTTGGCGGCCTTTCCTGCTTTGCGCATCACTCGTTCGTTGGCGTAGCGCACGCCCTTGCCCTTGTAGGGCTCTGGCTTGCGCAGCTTGCGGATGTCGGCGGCCACCTGGCCCACCTTCTCCTTGTCGATCCCCTTGACGATGATCCGCGTCGGGACCGGCACCTCGAAGGAGATCCCCTCCGGGGCGTTGACGTTCACCGGGTGCGAGAACCCGAGCGCCAGCTCGAGGGCGTTCGGGCCCTTGGCCGTGGCGCGGTAGCCCACGCCGACGATCTCGAGCTCCTTGGTGAAGCCGTCGGTCACGCCCGAGACCATGTTGGCCACCAACGAGCGTGACAGGCCGTGCAGGGCACGGTGCCGCCGCTCGTCGTCGGGGCGGCTGACGACCAGGGTGTCGCCCTCTTGCGCGATGGTGATCCCCTCGGGCAATTGGCGCTCGAGGGAGCCCTGGGGGCCCTTGACGTTGACCGTGTCCCCACTCAGGGTCACGGTGACATTGGACGGGACCGTGATGGGAGAGCGTCCGACGCGCGACATCAGGCCTCCTCTCCGGTCATGGTGCTACCAGACATGGCACAGCACCTCTCCGCCCAGGTGCTTGCGACGTGCCTCGGCGTCGGTCAGCAGTCCCTGGCTGGTGGAGACCACCGCCACGCCCATGCCGCCGAGCACGCGCGGCATGCCGTCGGCCCGGGCGTAAATGCGCAGGCCCGGCTTGGACACGCGCTTGATCCCGGCAATGGTGCGGGTGCGGTCGCCCGAGTACTTCAGGGTGATCTCGAGCGTCGACCCGGGCTTGCCGGTGTTCGGCTCGACCGTGTAGCCCGCAATGAAGCCCTCGCGCTCGAGGACCTTGGCCAGCGACTCCTTCAGCTTGGAGCCGGGCATCTTCACCGTGTCGAACATGGCGGAGTTGGCGTTGCGGATACGCGTGAGCATGTCCGCGATGGGGTCAGTCATCGTCATGGCGGCCTACCAGCTTGCCTTCGTGACGCCAGGCACCTCGCCCGCGTGCACCATGACGCGCAGGCAGATGCGGCAGAGCCCGAACTTGCGGTACACGGCCTTCGGCCGCCCGCACCGCTGGCACCGGGTGTATCCCCGCACCTTGAACTTGGGGGTGCGCTGCTGCTTCTCGATCAAAGCCTTCTTCGCCATGGTGCTACCGGTTCTCCTGTCGGAACGGAAAGCCGAACGCTGCCAGGAACGCCCGTCCTTCCTCGTTGGTGCGTGCGGTCGTGACGATGGTGATGTCCATGCCGCGGGTCGTGTCGATTTTGTCGTAGTCGATCTCGGGGAAGATCAGCTGCTCGGTCACCCCGAACGTGTAGTTGCCGCGTCCGTCGAACGACCGGGGCGAGAGCCCGCGGAAGTCGCGGATGCGGGGAATGGCCAGGCTGAGCAGGCGATCGAAGAACTCCCACGCCCTGTCGCCCCGCAGCGTCGCCTTGACCCCGATGGCCTGGCCCTCGCGCAGCTTGAAGCCGGCGATGGACTGCTTGGCCCGGGTGACGATCGGTTTCTGGCCGGTGATGGTCTCCAGGTCACGTTGGGCGCCCTCAATGAGGGAGGCCTGCTGGGTGGCCCGGCCCACGCCCATGTTGATGACGATCTTCTCCAGGCGCGGGACCTCCATGACGTTGCCCAGTCCCAGCCCTTCCTTCAGGCTGTCCCGGACCTCGGTCAGGTACCGCTCCTTCAGCCGGGGCCGCGCCGGCGCGCTCGTCGTGCTCACAGCGTCGACCCGCACTTCTTGCAGACGCGGACCTTCTCGCCGTCGTCGTCGAACTTGTAGCCGACCCGTGTGGCCTTGTCGCAGCTCTTGCAGACGAGGCCGACCGTCGAGACGTGCACCGGCATGAACTTGTCGATGACCCCGCCCTGTTGGGTGGCCCGCGTCGGCTTGGCGTGGCGCTTGGCCACATTGACGCCTTCCACGATCACCCGGTCGCGGCTCGGGATGGCCCGCACCACTTCGGCCTTCTTGCCCTTGTCCTTACCGGACAGGACGATCACCTGGTCTCCCTTGTGGATCTTCATGTCAGAGCACCTCCGGGGCGAGCGACACGATGCGCATGAAGCGCTTGTCGCGCAGCTCGCGGCCGACGGGCCCGAAGATGCGGGTCCCGCGCGGCTGTTGCTGGTCATTGATGAGAACGGCGGCGTTCTCGTCGAAGCGGATGTAGCTGCCGTCGGGACGCCGCTTCTCCTTCTTCGTCCGCACGACGACGCACTTGACGACGTCGCCCTTCTTGACGGCGGCACCGGGGATGGCGTCCTTGACCGTGGCCACGAAGACGTCACCGATGCTGGCGTAGCGCCGGCGCGACCCTCCGAGCACCCGGATGCAGAGCACCTCGCGTGCGCCAGAGTTGTCGGCCACCCGGAGCCTGGACTCCTGCTGAATCATCGGGCCCGCTCCACCACTTCGGTCAGCCGCCAGCGCTTGAGCTTGGAGAGCGGGCGGGTCTCCTGCACCCGGACCCGGTCGCCGACCTTGGCGCTGTCCTCGGCGTCGTGCACGTAGAGCTTCTTGGTGCGCTGCACCGTCTTGCCGTACTTGGGGTGGCGCACCCGCTCCACGACGGCCACCACGACGGTGGCGGACATGGCGTCGGACACCACGATGCCCTCGCGCACCTTGCGTCGGTTGGCCCGCGGGCCGTCCTCCTCGGGCTCGCTGGTCGCCGCGGTCGTCGGCGCGTCGGAGACGGGCAGCTCAATGGCTGCCTCGGCTTCGACCGCGTCGAGAGCCTTGGCGGCATCCTCGGCTGCGGCCACGGCCTCTTCGTTCTCTGGGGTCTCGTCGGCCATCAGGCCTCATCCTCTTCGTCGTCGTCCAGGTGGTCGTGATCGTGGTCGTGCGTCGTGCAGTCGTCGGCCCCCGCCTCGGCTTCGGCCGCCGCCTGTCGGGCCGCCGCCTTCTCCTCACGCTCGGCGTCCTCCGCCGCGAGCTTGGCCCGCGCCGCCTCGTGCTCGGCCGCCGTCGGCGCCACGTAGGCGCCCTCGGCCTCGAGGATCTCGCGGGCCCGCAGCACCGTCAGCATGCGGGCGACCTCGCGCTTGACCTGGCTGATGCGCGACGGGTTGTCGAGCTGGCCGGTGGCGAGCTGGAAGCGCAGGTTGAACAGCTCGCGGCGCGACTCACCCAGGCGGGAGGACAGCTCGTCGCCGTCCAGCATGGCAAGGTCGTGGGCGGTGGGCATCAGATCGCCACCTCGGCGTGGCCGTGGGTGCCGGGGCGCACCACGAAGCGGGCCTTGAAGGGCAGCTTCTGAATGGCACGCTCCATGGCGGCACGGGCCAGCTCCTCGTCGACGCCGGCCAGCTCGAAGAGCACGCGGCCGGGGTGGACCACGGCGACCCACAGCTCGGGGTTTCCCTTGCCCGATCCCATGCGCGTCTCGGCCGGCTTCTGGGTGACGGGCTTGTCCGGGAAGACCCGGATCCACACCTTCCCACCACGCTTCACGTGGCGGGTCATGGCGATACGTGCCGCCTCAATCTGGCGTGCGGTGAGCCAGCCCGGCTCCATGGCCTGAATGCCGAAGTCGCCGAATGCCACGGACGTGCCGCCCTTGGCCTGGCCCGAGAGCCGGCCCCTCTGTGTCTTGCGATGCTTGACCTTCTTGGGCATCAACATGTCAGTCCGACTCCTTGCGGAAGTGCGGGGTCTCGTGGTGCTGGTGCCGGTTCTGGCGCTCCATCTCCTCGTCCTGGGTCAGCTGGCGATCCAGGTCGTCGGGCTCGGTCGGCGAGGGCAGCAGGTCAGCCGGCGGTGTCTCGGCCTCCTCCTCGGTCTCCGTGGTCTCCGTGGTCTCGGTGGCCGGCGCCGCAGCGACGTCGGTGGTCGTGGACTCCTCGGCGGTCTGCCTCCTCGCCGATCGGCTCCTCCTCGACAACCTCTTGCTCGACCTCGTCGGTCGCGCCGTCCTCGTCGGTCGCGAAGTCCTCGGCCCGGCGGCGGCCGCCTCCGGCGGTGATGAGACGGCGCGGGCCGCCCTGGCCCGACGTCTCACCCACGGCCATGGCGGCTTCGCGGGTGATCTTGTCCTCGATCGAGACCTTGTAGGGCAGGATGTCGCCCTTGTAGATCCAGACCTTCACCCCGACGCGGCCCGACGTTGTGCGGGCCTCGCGGAAGCCGTAGTCGATGTCCGCCCGCAACGTGTGCAAGGGAACGCGGCCCTCGCGGTACTGCTCCTTGCGGGACATTTCCGAGCCGCCGAGCCGGCCGGAGCACTGCACCTTGATGCCCTGGGCGCCGGCCTTCTGCACGGTCTGAATGGCACGCTTCATGGCGCGACGGAAGGCGACCCGGCGCACGAGCTGGTCGCAGATGCCCTGGGCGATCAGCGCGGCGTCGAGCTCGGGCTGCTTGATCTCCTGGATGTTCAGTTGAATCCGGTTCTGCAGCCCGGTGATCTCCTCGAGATGCTTCTTCAGCCGGTCGGCCTCGGCGCCACGGCGGCCGATGACGATGCCGGGCCGCGCGGTGTGGATGTCGACTCGGAGCCGGTCGCGCGTGCGCTCCACTTCGATCCGGCTGACGGCAGCCGCTTCGAGCTGCCTCATCAGGTAGTCGCGGATCTTCCAGTCCTCGACCACGAACTCGCGGTAGTTGCGCTCCTCGAACCACCGGGACTTCCAGTCCGTCGTGATCCCGAGCCGGAAGCCGTAAGGGTTGACCTTCTGGCCCATCTACTCGTCCTCGCTCTTCTCATCGGCGTCGGCAGCGGCCGACTCTTCGTCGGCCGTCGAATCCTCGACGACGTCGTCCTCACTTACGCCCCCGTCGACCGTGTCCGCCTCGGTCACCTCGGGCTCTGCATCGACTACGGCGACATCGGTGATGTCCTCGTCCGCCTCTTCGGCTTCCGCCGCTTCGGCTTCCGCCGCTTCGGCTTCCGCCGCTTCGGCTTCCGCCGCGGCAACCCTCTCGGCCTCGGCCGTGGCCTGGTTCGCCCGACGGCGTGACAGGCGGCCGGACAGGTCGGCCCGGCGCCGCGAGGCGTCGACCCGGCGCGACCGGTTGGCGCTGACCGCCTCCATGCGCTTGCGACGCAGCTCGAGCTTGTCGGCGGGCAGGCGGCTCACGATGATGGTGATGTGGCAGGTCCGCTTGCGGATCCGGGTGGCCCGGCCGCGGGCCCGGGGCCGCCAGCGCTTCATGGTCGCACCCTCGTCGGCGTAGCAGGCCGACGACGTAGAGCTCCTCGGGGTTCTGCTGGTCGTTGTGCGCCGCGTTGGCCACGGCCGATGCCAGCACCTTGCCGATGACCTCGGCCGCCTCGCGCTCGACGCCGTTCAAAATCTCGGCGGCGCGCTGGACGTCCTGGCCGCGGATCAGGTCGAGGACCTGGCGCGCCTTGGAGGCCGACATCCCGCTGTGGCGGTGGACCGCCCGCGTGCCGGGACGCTCGTTCGTCTTGGTGGCCGTCATCGACGGGCTCCCCGCTCCTGGCCGGCGTGGTAGCGGAAGGTGCGCGTCGGGGCGAACTCGCCCAGCTTGTGGCCGACCATGGACTCGGTCACGTAGACCGGCACGTGGCGACGGCCGTCGTGCACGGCGATGGTGTGCCCGACCATGTCGGGGATGATGGTGGAGCGGCGCGACCAGGTCTTGATGACCTTCTTGTCGCCACTCGAGTTCAGGACGTCGACCTTCTTGAGCAGATGGTCGTCGACGAAGGGTCCCTTCTTCAGGCTACGCGGCATGCTTCCTCAACCCCTCGTCTACCGTCGCGCGCCGCGGGTACGGCGCCGGCGCACGATCATCGAATTGGACTTCTTGTTGCGGGCCCGGGTGCGGCCCTCGGGCTTGCCCCAGGGCGACACCGGATGGCGGCCACCGGAGGACTTGCCCTCGCCTCCACCCAGCGGGTGGTCGACCGGGTTCATCGCGACGCCGCGGGTCTGGGGGCGCTTGCCCTTCCAGCGGTTGCGGCCGGCCTTGCCCACCTTGACCAGCTCGGCCTCGGAGTTCCCGACCACGCCGAGGGTGCCCCGGCAGTCGATGGAGACGCGGCGCATTTCGGTGGAGGGCAGCCGCAGGGTGGCGAAGACGCCTTCCTTGGCGACCAGCTGGACGCTCATGCCCGCGCCGCGGGCCATTTTGCCGCCACCGCCGGGGCGGAGCTCCACGTTGTGGATGGTGGAGCCGACCGGAATGTAGCGCAGCGGCAGCGCGTTGCCCGGCCGGATGTCGGCGCCCTGGCCGCTCTGCAGCTTGTCGCCCACCTTCACGCCGGCCGGGGCCAGGATGTAGCGCTTCTCGCCGTCGGCGTAGTGCAGCAACGCGATGCGGGCGTTGCGGTTGGGGTCGTACTCAATGGACGCGACCTTGGCCGGGATCCCGTCCTTGTTGCGACGGAAGTCGACGATCCGGTACTGCTGCTTGTGGCCGCCGCCGCGGTGGCGGGCCGTCTTGCGGCCGTGGTTGTTGCGGCCGCCGGTCTGCGGCTTGGGCGCCAGCAGCGACTTCTCGGGACGGTCGCGGGTGATCTCGGAGAAGTCCGAGACGGTCTGGAACCGCCGTCCGGGGCTGGTGGGCTTACGTGAGCGAAGTGGCATGGCGATTCCTGATCAGCTTGCGAAGAGGTCGATGGAGTCGTCGGGGTGGAGCGTCACGATGGCGCGCTTGGTGTCGGGCCGCTTGCCCTTCACGTTGGTGCGCCGGTTGCGTGTCGCCTTCCCCTTGCGGTTGAGCGTGTTGACCTTGGTCACGCGCACGCTGAAGGCCTGCTCTACGGCGTGACGGACCTCGATTTTGGTGGCCCGGGGGTCGACGATGAAGACGTAGACGCTCCGGTCCATGAGCGAGTAGCTCTTCTCGGAGACGACCGGGCGGATGAGCACGGACATGGCGTCACGCATCGGGCTCTGCCTCCTCGCCGGCGGTGTCAGCCCTCATCGGCTGCGTCTGTCTCGGCGACTGCCTCGGCCTTCGGCGCTGCCTTCTTCATGGCCTTTGTGGCCTTGACGGGCGTCGGCTCGGCGATCGCTTCCTCCGCCACGTGCGTCCCGGAGAAGTCCGAGGGGGCCGTGGGCAGGGTGGCGTCGGAGAAGACGAGCCAGTCGGCGCGGATGACGTCGTGGGCGGAGAGCTCACCGAAGGTGGTGGTCTGCACCTGGGGCAGGTTGGCGAAGGAGCGCTCGACGTCCAACTCGTCCTGGCCCAACACCACCAGGACGGAGCCGGTGAGCTTGAGCTTGCGCACCATGGTGGCGGCGTCCTTGGTCTTGGGCGCCTCGATCTTCCAGTCGTCGACGACGACGACGTGGCCGATGTCGGCCCGGTCGCTCAGGGCCGAGAGCAGGGCCAGGCGGACCATTTTGCGCGGGGTGCGCTGCGCGTAGCTGCGCGGCTTCGGCCCGAGGGCGACCCCGCCGCCGGTCATGGACGGCGAGCGGCTCGAACCCTGGCGGGCCCGGCCGGTCCCCTTCTGGCGGAAGGGCTTGGCACCGCCGCCACGGACCTCGGAGCGGGTCTTGGTCGACTGGGTGCCGGCCCGGGCGGCCGCCAGCTGGGCGGTGACGACCTGGTGCAGCACGGCGCGGTTGGGCACCAGGCCGAACACGGTCGGCTCGAGGTCCACCGTGCCCAGGTCGTGGCCCGCCGCGTTGCGGTGCAGGGCGGTGCGGGTGATCGGGGCGGGACGGTCCTTGCGCACCGAGTGGCGCAACACCGTGCCGGCCCGTGATGCCGTGTCGGTCATCGCGACCCTCCGGCCTTGCTCGGAGCCTTGACCGAGTTGCGCAGCACGACCACGCTGCCCCGGGCACCGGGCACGGCGCCCTTGACCAGGACGAGCTCGCGCTCGGCGTCGGCGGAGACGACCTCGAGGTTCAGGGCCGTCACCTGGGTGCCGCCCATCTGGCCGGCCATGCGGGTGCCCTTGAAGACACGCGAGGGCGTGGCGCAGGCGCCGATGGCCCCCGGCACGCGGTGGCTGCGGTGGTTTCCGTGCGAGGCGCCCTGGCCCTTGAAGTTGTGGCGCTTCATGCCGCCGGCGAAGCCCTTGCCCTTGCTCACCGCAATGGCGTCCACCCGCTCGCCGGCCTCCCACAGGTCGGCGGCCAGCTCCTGGCCCACCGTGTAGTCGGCCACGTCATCGAGCCGCAGTTCCACCAGGGCCCGGCCCGGGTTGACGCCGGCCTTGGCGTAGTGCCCGAGCTGGGGCTTGGTGAGCGTGGTGTTGCGCCGGAAGCCCCACGTCACCTGCAGGGCGGAGTACCCGTCGGTCTCGGGCGTCTTCACCTGGACCACGCGCACGGGCGCGACCTTCAGGACCGTCACCGGTACGGCGCGGTTCTGGTCGTCCCAGACCTGGGTCATGCCGACTTTCTCGCCGACGATCGCCTTGCTTGCCACGTACGTCTCTTTCTCCCTGCGCCGTCCGAATTCCTGGGCGCATGCCAACGCTCCGCCCGGGAGACCCGAGCGGAGCGCTCGATTGGTTCGGCGTGAGGTCCCGATCAGGCCGGCTCTCACGCACGTCTGTTGTGGTCGGCAGCACCGGAGTGCCGCTCTTTTGGCCCATTTGGGCAGCCCGCGACGTTACACCATTGGCCCACTCCCCTGCCAGGCGTCCGGCGGGGAGGCGGGGCGGGGCCGTCAGGCCGTCTGGATCTTTATCTCGATGTCCACGCCGGCCGGGAGGTCGAGCCGCTGCAACGAGTCGACCGTCTTGGGCGTGTGCTCGACGATGTCGACCAGGCGCTTGTGCACCCGCATTTCGAAGTGCTCGCGGGAGTCCTTGTACTTGTGCGGCGACCGGATCACCGTGTAGCGGTGCTTGTCGGTCGGCAGCGGCACCGGCCCGAGGACCTTGGCCTGCGTCCGGAGGACCGTCTGCACGATCTTCTCCGTCGACTGGTCGAGGATCTCGTGGTCGTAGGCCTTCAGCCTGATGCGGATCTTCTGCTTCGGGCCGTCGGCCATGGTGCCTGCTCTCGCTCGATTACTTGAGGATCTCGTCGACCACGCCGGAGGCGACCGTGCGGCCACCCTCACGGATGGCGAAGCGCAGGCCCTTGTCCATGGCGATGGGCTTGCCCAGCTCGACGGTCATCTTCGTGTTGTCGCCCGGCATGACCATCTCGGTGCCCTCGGGCAGGGTGATGGTGCCCGTCACGTCCGTGGTGCGGAAGTAGAACTGCGGGCGGTAGTTGGTGAAGAACGGCTTGTGACGGCCGCCCTCCTCCTTGTTCAGCACGTAGACCTCGGCGGTGAACTGGGTGTGGGGGGTGATGGAGCCGGGCTTGCACAGCACCTGGCCGCGCTCGACCTCCTCCTTCTTCGTCCCACGCAGCAGGGCGCCGATGTTGTCGCCGGCGCGACCCTCGTCGAGGAGCTTGCGGAACATCTCGACGCCGGTCACCGTCGTCTTCTGGGTGTCCATGAGGCCGACGATCTCGACCTCCTCGCCCACCTTGATGATGCCCTGCTCCACCTTGCCGGTCACGACGGTGCCACGGCCGGTGATGGACATGACGTCCTCGACCGGCATCAGGAAGGGCTTGTCGACGTCACGCTCGGGCTCGGGGATGTAGGAGTCCACGGCGTCCATGAGCTCGACGATCTTCTCGCTCCACTCGGGGTCGCCCTCCAGCGCCTTGAGGGCGCTGACCTGGACCACGGGAACCTCTTCGCCTGGGAAGTCGTAGGCACTGAGGAGCTCACGCACCTCCATCTCGACGAGCTCGAGCAGCTCCTCGTCGTCCACCATGTCGGCCTTGTTGAGGGCCACCACGATGTAGGGCACGCCGACCTGGCGGGCCAGCAGCACGTGCTCGCGCGTCTGGGGCATGGGGCCGTCGGCGGCGGAGACCACCAGGATGGCGCCGTCGATCTGGGCGGCACCGGTGATCATGTTCTTGATGTAGTCGGCGTGGCCGGGCATGTCGACGTGCGCGTAGTGGCGCTTGTCGGTCTCGTACTCCACGTGGGCGATGGTGATCGTGATGCCGCGCTGCTTCTCTTCGGGTGCCGCGTCGATCTTGTCGAAGGACGTGAAGGACGTGTTCGGGTTCTTCTCCGAGAGCACCTTCGTGATGGCGGCCGTCAGCGTCGTCTTGCCATGGTCGATGTGACCCATGGTCCCGACGTTCACGTGTGGCTTGGTGCGCTCGAACTTCTGCTTGGCCATCGCCTGGCTACTTTCTGTTCCTTGTCATGGCCCCAGTGGCCCTGACGCTTTCTCTTTCTGCGATCTGATCTGGTGCGATCTGTCCGGTCCGCGCCGGGGCGGACCGGGGTTACTCCCCTTGCGCCCGGGCGATGATCTCCTTGGAAATCGACTCCGGAACCTGGTTGTACGAATGGAACTGCATCGTGTACGTGGCGCGACCCTGGGTGCGCGAACGCAGGTCAGTAGAGTAGCCGAACATATCGGCGAGCGGGACAAGCGCCTTGACGACGTGGCTGGTCCCCTGCTGATCCATGCCCTCCATGCGCCCTCTCCGCGAGGAGAGGTCGCCGGTGACGGCGCCCAGGAAATCGTCGGGCACCGTGACCGTCACTTCCATGACCGGCTCCAGCAGCACCGGGCTGGCCGCCCGGATGGCCTTCTTGACCGCCATGGAGCCGGCGATCTTGAACGCCATTTCCGAGGAGTCCACGTCGTGGTACGACCCGTAGGTCAGCGTCACCCGCACGTCGACGGTCGGGTAGCCGGCCAGAATGCCCGAGGTCAGCGCCTCCTGGATGCCGGCGTCGACCGAGGGGATGTACTCCTTGGGGATCACGCCGCCGCTGATTTTGTCGATGAATTCGTAGCCGCCGCCGGGACCGGTCGGCTCGAGGCTGATGACCACGTGGCCGTACTGGCCGCGGCCGCCGGTCTGACGGACGTACTTCTCCTCGATTTTGTCGACCTGCTTGCGGATCGTCTCGCGGTAGGCCACCTGGGGCTTGCCCACGTTGGCGTCCACGCTGAACTCGCGCAGCATGCGGTCGACCAGCACCTCCAGGTGCAGCTCGCCCATGCCGCTGATGACCGTCTGGCCCGTCTCCTCGTCGGAGCGCACCCGGAAGGTCGGGTCCTCCTCGCTGAGCGAGTAGAGGGCCCGGGACAGCTTGTCCTGGTCGGCCTTCGTCTTGGGCTCCACGGCGACGTGGATCACGGGCTCGGGGAACTCGAGCGCCTCGAGCACGATCGGGCGGCGCGGGTCGCTGAGGGTGTCACCGGTCGTCGTGTTCTTCAGGCCGACGACGGCCATGATGTCGCCGGCGAAGATGGCGTCCTTGTCCTCACGGTGGTTGGCGTGCATCTGGAGGATGCGGCCGACCCGCTCCTTCTTGTCCTTCGTCGAGTTGCTGATCGAGTCGCCCTTCTGCAGCGTGCCCGAGTACACCCGGATGTAGGTCAGCTTGCCGACGAAGGGGTCGGTCATGATCTTGAAGGCGAGGGCGGAGAAGGGCTCGGTGTCGTCGGCCTTGCGCTCCTCGAGGTCCTCGGTGTGGTTCGGCCGGTGGCCCTCGGTGGGCGGCAGGTCGAGCGGGCTGGGCAGGAAGTCGACGACCGCGTCGAGCATCGGCTGCACGCCCTTGTTCTTGAAGGCGGACCCGCACAGGACCGGCACCACGGCGGCGGCCAGGGTGGCCGTGCGCAGGGCGCGGCGCAGGTCGACGGCCGTGATCGGCTCCTCGGCCAGGTACTTCTCCATGATGGTGTCGTCGAAGTTGGACACGACGTCGATGAGCTGGTGGCGGGCGTCCTCGGTCTCGGCGGCCAGGTTGTCGGGGACGTCGAGGGTCTCCCACTCCTCGCCCATGTCCGACGACCACACGAGGGCCTTCTCCTCCAGTAGGTCGACGACGCCCTTGAACTCGGACTCGGCACCGATGGGGAGCTGAATGACGGCGGGCAGCGCGTCGAGGCGGTCGCGGATCATCTCCACGGTGCGCTCGAAGTCGGCGCCGATGCGGTCCATTTTGTTGACGAAGCAGATGCGCGGCACGTTGTACTTGTTGGCCTGGCGCCACACCGTCTCGGTCTGGGGCTCCACGCCGGCCACGGCGTCGAACACGGCGACGGCCCCGTCGAGCACCCTGAGGGAGCGCTCCACCTCGACGGTGAAGTCGACGTGGCCCGGGGTGTCGATGATGTTGATCCAGTTGTCGCGCCACGAGCAGGTGGTGGCGGCCGAGGTGATGGTGATGCCGCGCTCCTGCTCCTGGACCATCCAGTCCATGGTGGCGGCGCCTTCGTGCACCTCACCGATCTTGTAGTTGCGCCCCGTGTAATAGAGGATGCGCTCGGTCGTGGTGGTTTTGCCCGCGTCGATGTGGGCCATGATCCCGATGTTGCGGGTCTTGGCCAGCGGGAAGTCGCGTGTGGGGAGGGCTTCAGCCATAGCTCTTTGGGGTTCGGGGGGTCGTCTCCACTACCAGCGGTAGTGGGCGAAGGCGCGGTTTGACTCGGCCATCTTGTGCATGTCCTCGCGGCGCTTCACCGAGGCCCCGATGTTGTTCGAGGCGTCGAGGATCTCGTTGGCCAGGCGCTCGGCCATCGTCTTCTCTCGGCGCTGGCGTGAGTAGGTGGTCAGCCAGCGGATGGCCAGCGTGGTGGCGCGGCGGGGCCGCACCTCGACGGGCACCTGGTAGGTCGCCCCACCGACACGGCGGGACTTCACCTCGACCTCGGGCCGGGTGTTCTCCACGGCGCGCTTGAGCGCGGCGACCGGGTCGCCGCCCGACTTCTCCTGCACCTGCTCGAGGGCGTTGTAGACGATGCGCTCGGCCAGCGTGCGCTTGCCCCTGGAGAGGATCTTGTTGACGAACTGGGTGACCAGGACCGAGCGGTAGACGGGGTCCGGCGCGAGCTCGCGGCGGGTAGCGGGTCCGTTGCGGGGCATGCCTAAGACTCCTTCTTGGCGCCGTAGCGACTACGGGCCTGGCTGCGCTCGCGCACGCCCGAGGTGTCGAGCGCACCGCGCACGACCTTGTAGCGGACACCGGGCAGGTCCTTCACACGGCCGCCACGTACCAGGACGATGGAGTGCTCCTGCAGGTTGTGGCCCACACCGGGGATGTAGGCGGTGATCTCGACGCCCGACGAGAGGCGGACACGGGCCACCTTGCGCAGGGCCGAGTTCGGCTTCTTCGGGGTGGTCGTGTAGACGCGGGTGCACACCCCCCGCCGCTGGGGCGCGCCCTTCAGGGCCGGGGTCTTGGTCTTCGTCACCTTGGCCTGCCGTCCCTTGCGGACGAGCTGGGCGATTGTGGGCACGCGCTACCTCTCGCTAATCAGAATGTGAATCCCACGTGCGTGGCGCTGGCGCGCCGGCCGAAGCCGCACATGGCAGGGATTCAATGATAGCGGCTGCCTGGGGTTCCGACAATCGCGGGGCCCCATTCGACGGCTCTTCGCCGCCGCCCCGGATCAGGCCGCTCGGGTGTCAACCAGTTTACCGGGCCGCTCCCCGGCCCGGACCGGTGCCGGCGCGGCGCGGGGAGCCGTGAGGCCGCTCCACCACCGGTGGAAGCGGGAGTAGGCCAGGGGCAGCACGCCGTCGGGGTAGAAGGCGAGCGCCACGGTGCCGGCGCCGATGAAGACGTCCTGGGCGTTGCCGGGCAGGAATCCCACGGCCAGGCCGCCGGCGAGGGCCCCCGAGCAGACGGCGGCGCCGCCGATGGCCACCACGGCCAGGATCAACAGGCTCTCGAACATCTCGAAGTTGGTGCCGCCGGCCACCGCCTCGGCCGCCCCGAAGAGCGCGCCGGCCACCCCGGCCATGGCGGCCGAGAGGGTGAAGACGACCAGCTTGGTCGTGGTGAGCGACAACCCCAGCGTGGCGCAGGCCGCCTCGGAGTCCTTGGCGGCCACCAGGACGCGGCCGAAGGGGCCCCGGCGCAGGGCCAGGATGGCGATGGAGAACAGGGCGAAGACGACGGCCAGGAAGATGGTGAAGGCCTTGTCCGAGCTCAGGTTCAGGCCGAAGAGGTCGGGCTTGTGGATGGGGACGGAGCCGTCGAACCCGAAAACGGCCGACCAGGGGAAGAACGCGTTGTCCATGAGGCTGGCGAAGGCCATGGTCAACAGCGCCAGGTAGAGGCCGCGCAGGCGGAGCGCCGGCAGCGAGATCACGGCGCCCACCCCACCGGCGATGACGGCCGCCATCACGAGGCCGAGCAGGGAGCCCCCGCTGCCGAACCGGTACATGGCGTAGCAGCCCAGCCCGGCGAAGGTGAGCTGGCAGATGGAGACGTAGCCGCCCCAGCCGGTGAGCGGAACGAGGGACAGGCAGATGAGGCCGAAGGCCAGGCCGATGCCCAGCTTCACGACGTTGCCGGGGTTCATGACGGACACGGCGACGACGACGCCGACGACGAGCAGGACCCCGCCCTGTAGGGAGCGCAGGAAGCCGGCCGGCGCCAGCGGCACGTGCCGATGCGGGGCGCCGCTGCGGATGCGGTCCATCGGGAGCGTCAGCAGGGCGATGAAGAGGATCAGGGTGGGCACCGAGAGGGTGAGGGTCCCCTGCACCGGCGTCGAGGACCAGAACCCGGTGCTCGGCACGTAGCCCACGGCGTAGGAGGACGCGAGCCCGACGATGAGGGCGCCGAGGAAGGTCATGGGCAGGCTGCGCAGGCGCCCGATGACCGCGGCGGCGTAGGCGTCGATGACCAACAGCGTCAGGATCAGGGGCTGCAGCTGGAGGCGGGGGGCGACGAGGATGCCGGCCACCGAGGCCAGCGAGGCGCCGATGGACCAGCTGAGGGTGGAGAGCCGGGTGGAGCGGCCGCCGAAGAGCCCGATCAGGCTGCGGTTGTCCACGACGCCACGCATCGCGATGCCGGTCCGGGTGCGGTACAGGAAGAGACGCAGACCGACGGCGATGGCCACTGCGGCCCCGACGGTGATGACCTCCTCCCAGGTGACTTTGACGCCGAGGAAGGTGAACCCGCCGTAGCCGAAGAACTGCGGCACCACGCGGGCCGTCGGCGGCCAGATGTAGCTGTTGACCAACCCGAAGAAGAGCAGGGTCAGGCCGACGGTGACGGCCAGCGCGGTGGCCACGTTGCGCGGGTCCATCCACTGGATCACCCCCCGCTCCACCACGGCCCCGAGGAGCGGCGCCAGCACGAAGACGGTGAGGACGAAGGCCAGGCCCGTGTTGATGTGCCACCCGACCGACAGCTGCCAGTAGACGAAGGCCATGAACATGCCGATGGCCCCGTGGGCGATGTTGAAGATGCCCGACGTGGCGTACGTGACCACGAGCCCGCTGGCGGCCACGGCGTAGGCCGAGCCGAGGACGATCCCGATGATGGTGAACTCGAGGAATTCGTGCATGATCGGCTCAGTACTGGGCGTAGCCGCTGTTGCAGTCGTAGGTGTTGGGCGCGGTCGGGTAGACCCGCTGGAAGGCGCCGTTCTCGATCTTCATGTAGAAGAAGCACTTCGACGGGATCTTCTGCCCGATGTTGACGGGCGGCGTGACGCCGCCGCCGGTCCAGTTGGTGATGCCCTGCAGCTTGGAGATCACGGCGGCCCGGGTGAGGTCGGGGCCCACCTGCTTGGCGGCCTGCTCGAAGGCCAGGCCGGCGGACCAGGCCAGCATGGCGAAGATGTCCTGGTGGTAGCCGGGCGCCACCCGGTTCATCCAGCTCTCCATCAGCTGGAGGCCCGGGTTGGAGCCCGCCTCCTCGTAGGCGGCGGTGGCCGACATCAGCACCAGGTCGCCATTGGACTCGGGCGCGGTCTGCTGGGCGAACTGGGGCGAGTACTCCTCCGAGAACCAGTCGACCACCTGCGGGGCGTAGCTGGCCTGCTGCATGGCCTGCAGGAGCCGTTCGGCCGAGGAGGCGTCGGAGTACTCCGTCACGTACTGCGCGCCCGCGCTCTGCATGGCCTGCACGTTGGCCGCGTAGTTGGCGTTCGTCGGCGTGGTCGACGTGTTGTAGACGTAGTGGAACCCGTCGCCGGTGTAGGAGGTCGTCTCGTGCGCCGCCTGCGTCTGGGTGGCCGAGACGTTGAGGTAGATCATGGCCGCCTTCGTCACGGCGTTGGGGTAGGTCGTCTTGAGGTAGTTGGCCGGACCGAGTGCCCAGTAGTGGGCGTTGCCCGGACTGGCCCCGAAGATGTCGGCCGTGTTGCCGGCCGCCGCGGTGGAGACCTCGGCGGCCATGGTCGGGATGCCGCAGGCGCCGACGGCCTGCGCACTGCCGTCGTCGAAGCCCGACGCGTTGCCCACCATGGCGAAGTCGCTGGAGCAGGCCTGCTGCGCGTCGGCAAAGTTCGTCCCCGAGTCGTTGCCGTCGTCGAAGGGCTGCACCTTGATTTGGCGGCCGCAGATACCGCCGGTGCTGTTGACGTAGGCGGCCCAGGCCTCGGTGGCCTGCTGGGCACTCTGCGTCAGGCCGGGCGCCACGCCGCTGATGCTGGCGATGTTGCCCACCGTGATGGTGGTCGCCGTGACGCCGGGCGCGGTGGCGCCGCCATTGCCGCCCGCCGGGGCGAGGTTGCCGTTGGCGCCGCAGGGGGCGGCCGGTGAGGTGCCCGCGCCTGCCGCACCACCGGAGGCGGCCGCCGTGCTGGGGCCGCCGGCGTGGCCGGCGGTGCCCGCCGAGCCCGGCGTGCCCGCGGTGCCACCCGAGGCCGAGGCGGTCGCGACGGTGCTCGTCGTGTCGCCGGCGCCCGTGTTGCCCGCCGCGCTCCCGGCCCCGCCGCCGCCGCGACCGGAGTCCGAGCCCTGGGCCAGAGCGGCCTGGTTCCCGTTCAGGCGCGATCCGCAGGCGGTCGCCGTCAACGCGAGGACGCCGAAGGACATGGCGACGGCGACGTGCCGCGGGCGCCGGGGTCTGTCGGGGCGCACCGCCGTACCGCTCCGGGGACGTCTCATCCGACCGTCTCTTCATGATCGCGCTCCACCAATTCGACCCGCCGGGTCTCGTCCAGGCTGCGCAGAATGCGCTCGAGGCGGTCGACGGAGCGGACGATGGCCAACGCGTTGCGCCGGTCCTCTTCCACCTGGCGCATGCTCCAGGCGGAGCGCACGAAGATGCCGCCGCCGATCACCAGCGCCACGCCGAGCAGGCCACCGGAAATCAGGTAGGGCACCTCCTGGTACAGGTAGGGGCTGTGCGCCGCGCCGTACCAGCCGAGCAGGATGCAGACGAAGCCGAAGACGATGAGCGCCATGCCGATCATCTCCATCCACTTGCGGATGTTGCGTCCGCTACGGCTCGGACGGGCCCGGTCGATGGCGGCGCCCAGCCGCTGCAGGCGCGTCGGCACCGGCGTCGATGTCGATGTCGGCATCGATGGCGATGTCGATGTCGGCGGACTGACCTCGGAAGCCGGTGGCGCCGTGTGCGCCGGCGGCGCCAGTCCCGAGTCGTCGGATGACGATCGTCCCAACGGGTTCAGCTTCATGAGTTCGGTCCTCCGAAATCAGCGAGGTCGTCCGTGCTTGCGGTGAAGCGCTCCATGAGTGGATCGCCGTCGGCGCACGAGGTGCCCAGCACCCCGCCGACGTCGTCGGCCCGCTTGTAGGCGTAGGCGAGGGCGGAGGCGGCGAGCAGTCCCAGGAGCACGAGGGCCGCCCCGATCCCCTTGAAGGCCGGCGCGATCACCGACGTGGGCGCCGAAGCCGTCGCGGTCGGGGTACCCGAACCCGCGGCGGATCCGGTCGGTGTGCCGCCCCCGGTGCCCCCCGAGAACGTGCCGCCGGTGCCCGTCGTGCCGGTGAAGCCCGGGGTGCCCGAGTTGCCGGCGATGTCGGAGCTGGACACCGCTGAGGGCGTCGATCCGGAGGAGGATCCCCCCGCACCTGAGTTGCCGCTGTTGCCGGCCGCGAAGGACGGGGACGCCGTCGAGCACACCTGCACGGTGGCCAGGTCGAGCGTCAGCTGCTGGTCGTTGGGCACCGCAATGGGGAGTTGCGACGTCACGGATGCGGGCAGCAGCGCGGACAACTGATTGATCGGCGAGTCGAGCGTCTTCAGATCGATGCTGATCTTGAGCCCGTCGAGCGTCCGGCTGGCCGACGGGCCGGCGACCTTGTCGGTCGCGTTGGTGACCGACAGAGAGACGCCGAGCTGGCTGAGCTCGGAGTTGAGCGTCGAGATCGGGACGGCGAGCGGCGCGCTCTGGCCCGCCGCGGCAATCCCGTTGGCGTCGACGGTGACCTGCTCGCCGGCGATCTCCATGTTCTGCACCGCCGTCGACCCGGTGACCTTCCCGGTCGTCCCGTCCGAGGTCGCCGTGGCCGTCGACGTGACGCTCCCGATGGTGATGAAGCCGCCGAGGATGGAGATCCCCGAGTCCGTGGCGCTGGCCTGGGCGTCGGCCGACGTGCTGGGGGTGAGGGACGACGACGTGGCCGACATGGTGCCGACGCCGACGATGGCGGACGAGCCCGCCAGCGGGTTGCCCGAGCCCGACGGCGCCTGCTGCGTCGGATCGGCCCCGTTCGATCCCGCCGTCGCCGCATCGTCGCCCAGGGTGGCGCTGGCCGTGTTCCCGTTGGTCGTGCTGGAGGCGTCCATGTTCACGCCCGGCTGGTCGGTCGAGCCCGAGTTGGGTGCCTGCGGGTACTCGCTCGTGGCTTGTATGGGCCACACCGGCGCCGGCGGCAACGGGGCTCCGGGCACCAGGAGGGCGAGCTCGGGGCCGGCGTTGGCCACGACCTGGCCCGGGTAGAGGCTCGACGCCGTGGCGGTGCCGCTCGGGCCGAAGTTGTCCGAGGTGGACGCGTAGCCCTCGTCGAACTCGAGCGAGGGCGTGGCCGGGAGCGGGAAGTTCGGCTGTTCGTACTGGGCCGTGACGGCCTCGGCCAGCCCACTCACCGTGAAGCCGCCCAGGCTGCTGTCGGCGCCCGCCGGCCCCGCGGCGAACGCGGCGGCCAGTAACCCCGAGCCGCCGGCGACGAGCAGCAGCGCGGCGGCGCCGAGGGTGGGGAGACGACGCAAGCGGCTCATGCCGCCGCACCTCCGAGATACGCATCGGCCAGGTCGTCGGGCAGGTCGTCGGGCTTGCCGGACGCCACAATCCGGCCCTGGACCACGACGGCGACATCGGTGGCGACGCCGAGCGCCGTCGCCGCGAATTGCTCGGCCAGAATGACCGCCACGCCCTCGGCGGCGATCTGCGCCACCAGGCCGTAGAGCTCGGCGACGATCATCGGCGCCAGGCCCATGGAGATCTCGTCGAGCAGAAGGACGGCGGGCTCGACGCTGAGCGTCCGCGCCATGGCCAGCATCTGTTGCTCGCCCCCCGACAGGGTGCCGGCCACCTGGTGCCGGCGTTCCTGCAACCGCGGGAAGCGACCGAAGGCCATCTCCTCGACGTGCGACCGGGACGGGCCGCCGAAGGTCATGAGGCGGAGGTTCTCCGTGACGGTCAGATTGGGGAAGATGCCGCGGCCGTCGGGCAGCGTGCACAGCCCCGCCCGGGCCAACTTGTCGGGCCGCACGCCGTTGGCGTGACGCCCGAGGACGTGAAAGCACCCCTTCGTCGGCTCCATCTGCCCGCTGGCCACGCGCAAGGTCGTCGACTTGCCGGCGCCGTTCGGCCCCAGCAGGGCCAGCACCGATCCGTTGGCGACGGCGAGGTCGATGCCGTGCAGGACCTCTATCTGCCCGTAGGCGGCGTGGACCCGCCGGAGCTCCAGGACGGGGGGCTCAGCCATGGGCCGCCGCAGCCGTCCCGGCCAGCGATTGCCCGTCCCAATCCATCGCTTCTTCGGGGTCCTCGGCCGCCCCCAGGTAGGCGGCACGGACCCGGTCGTCGGCCCGCACGTCGGCGGGGCTCCCCGCCATGAGCACCGCACCGAAGTCGAGGACGTTGATCTGGGTGCACACCCGCATGACGAGCTCCATGTCGTGCTCCACCAGCAGGACGCCCATGCCCGCCTCGGCCAGCTGCACCAGCAGGTCGCCGAGCTCCTCGCTCTCGGTGTCGCTCAACCCGGAGGAGGGCTCGTCGAGGAGCAGGAGGCGCGGCCGCGTGGCCAGGGAGCGGGCCAGCTCGAGCAGGCGGGCCTGGCCCGTGGGCAGCGTGTCGGCCGCCCGGTTGGCCAGGCTCGTCAGCCCCACCCGGGCGAGGGCCGCGTCGGCGTGAGCGGCGGCGTTGGAACGGTCGTGCGACCAGCGGCGGCGGATCTCGGCCGCGGCGAGCACGTTCTCGCGCACCGAGAGGGACCCGAAGACCTCCAGCCGTTGGAACGTCCGGGCGATCCCGAGGCGCGCCCGCTTGTGGGGCTTGAGGCCGGTCATGTCGGTGCCGTCGAAGGTGATCCGGCCCGCGCTGAGGGTCTGCAGCCCGCAGATGGCGTTGAAGCAGGTGGTCTTGCCGGCGCCGTTGGGACCGATGAGGCCGGTCACGTTGCCGGCCTCCACCGTGAGGTCCACACCACGAAGCGCGTGCACGCCACCGAATCGGACCTCGGCCTCCGCCACCTGCAGAAGCGGCATTCGTCTCCCCCCAGCGCGTTCGGGCCGGCCCCTGGGCTGGCGCCCCCGGGCCTCGATCTTTTCTGCCTGGTCAGACCAGGTTTCATTCCTCGTGGATGAGAACGGGTTCCTGTTTGGAGACTTACGGTGGCAATTTCGGGCGGTCCCCCGGGGGCGTTAGCCTCAGCCACATGGAACACTCCATGGCCGAACGCCTGGCCGACCTGGCCGAACGCAAGAACGAGGCCCTCCACGCAGGGAGCCCGCGCGCCGTCGAGAAGCAGCACGCCAAAGGGAAGCTGACGGCGAGGGAGCGGATCGACTACCTGCTCGACGAAGGGTCCTTCCAGGAGCTCGACATGCTGGCCCGGCACCGGGCCCACGGCATGGGGCTCGAGGACAACCGCCCCTACACCGACGGCGTGGTGACCGGCTTCGGCACCATCGACGGCCGCCGGGTCTGCATCTTCAGCCAGGACTTCACCGTCTTCGGCGGCGCCCTCGGCGAGGTCTTCGCCGAGAAGATCCACAAGGTGATGGACCTGGCCGCCTCCACCGGGGTTCCCATGATCGGGCTCAACGACGGCGCCGGCGCCCGCATTCAGGAGGGCGTGGTCTCCCTGCACTCCTACGGCGGCATCTTCCACCGCAACGTCACGGCCTCCGGCGTGATCCCCCAGATCAGCGTGATCCTCGGTCCCTGCGCCGGCGGCGCCGTCTACTCGCCGGCCATGACCGACTTCATCTTCATGGTGCAGGGCACGTCGCACATGTTCATCACCGGGCCCGACGTGGTGAAGACGGTGACCGGCGAGGACGTCACCCTCGAAGAGCTGGGCGGCGCGATGAGCCACGCCACCAAGTCCGGCGTGGCCACCTTCGTCTCGCCCGACGAGAAGGCCTGCCTCGACGACGTGCGCCACCTGTTGTCGTTCCTTCCCTCCAACAACCTGGAGGAGCCGCCGATCGAGCTGAGCGGCGACGAGCCCGACCGCCAGGTCACCGAGCTCATCGACTTCCTGCCGACCTCGCCCAACCAGCCCTACGACATGAAGCGCATCATCACCGCCGTGGTCGACGACGGGGAGTACATGGAGGTCCACCGCCACTGGGCCATGTCGATCACCTGCGGCTTCGCCCGCATGAACGGCCGGGTCGTCGGCATTGTGGGCAACCAGCCCGCGGTGCTGGCCGGCGTGCTCGACATCGACTCGTCGGAGAAGGCGTCACGCTTCGTGCGGACCTGCGACGCGTTCAACATCCCGCTGCTCACGTTCGTCGACGTCCCCGGCTTCATGCCCGGCACCGACCAGGAGTACGGCGGCATCATCCGGCACGGGGCCAAGCTCCTGTACGCCTACTGCGAGTCGACCGTGCCGCGGATTCAGATCATCACCCGCAAGGCCTACGGCGGCGCCTACGTCGTCATGAACTCGAAGTCGATCGGCGCCGACCTGGCCTTCGCCTGGCCCTCCGCCGAGCTGGCGGTGATGGGGCCGAACGGGGCCGTCGAGATCGTCTACCGGCGCGAGCTGGCCGAGGCGGCCGACCCCGCCCTGCGGCGGGCCGAACTGATCGACGAGTACACCGAGCGCTACGCCAACCCGTACATCGCGGCGGAACGCGGCTACATCGACGACGTGATCTCCCCGGCGGACACACGTGCCGTCATCTGTCGCAGCCTCGACATACTCTCCTCCAAGCGCGAGGAGCTCCCCCGGCGCAAGCACGGCAACGTGCCGCTGTGACGCCGCTGCACGTGGACGAGGACCAGCTGGCGCTGCGGCCCCGGCCCGCCCCCGACCCCGCCGTGCTGGCTGCCATCACGGCCGCCGTGCAGCTGGCCTGGCCCCGTCCGGCACCGGCCGACGAGCTCGACCCGGTGCACGAGCCGTGGCGCTTCAGCGGACGGTGGTGGAACAAGCCGGTGCCACTGCGCCGCGATCGGCCCTGGGCCCGCCGCTGATCGTGTGACGGTGTATGTCGACGACTGGCGCCAGCGGGCGACGGTGCGCAATCACACCGACCGCTGGTCGCACCTGCTGGCCGACGACCCCGAGGAGCTGCACGCCATGGCCGCCGCGCTGGGGATCCCGCTGCGGGGCTACCAGCGCCACCGGCGTTCCGAGGCGCTGAACCACTACGACGTGCCCGAGGCGCTCCGCCTCCGTGCGATCGCGCTCGGTGCCGTGGCGGTGACGTGGCGCGAGATGGCGCGACTCACGCGGGAGTGGCGGCGCGCTGGCGCTCGGCCAACGCCACCAGGTCCTCCATGATGCGGTCGAAGGAGTAGTCCTTCGGCGTGTAGACGGACGCCACGCCCTTGCCCAGGAGCAGCTCGGCATCTTCGGGCGGGATGATGCCGCCCACCACGACGGCCGCCGTGCTGCCGGCGGCGCGCAGGCGGTCGAGCACGTCGGGCACCAGCTCCAGATGCGACCCCGAGAGGATGGACAGCCCCACGATGTCGACGTCCTCGTCGACCGCCGCCGCCACAATCTGCTCGGGCGTCAACCGGATCCCTTGATAGATGACCTCGAAGCCGGCGTCGCGGGCCGCCACCGCAATCTGCTCGGCCCCGTTGGAGTGCCCGTCGAGACCCGGCTTGGCCACCAGGAACCGCGGCGGGCCCCCGGTGCGCTCGGCCAGCGCCTTGGTGCGCAGCCGGACGGGCTCCAGGCCCAGGTCGTTACCCCGGCGACCCACGCCGCCGCTGACGCCGGTGGGCGCCCGGAACTCGCCGAAGACCTCGCGCAGCGCGCCCGCCCACTCGCCGGTGGTACCGCCGGCGTGTGCCAGCGCGATCGTCGCCGCCATGATGTTGCCGTCCGGCCCGTCGTCGTTGGCGACTCGCCGCAACTCGTCGAGGGCCACCCGCACCGCACCCGCATCACGTTCGGCGCGCCAGCGCTCCACCTCGACGATCTGCTCGGCCTCGACGTTGTGGTCGACCTTCAAGATGTTCTCGAACTCGCCGTCGCCGAGCAGCGGTGAGGGTGCGGTCTCCGTGAAGCAGTTCACGCCGACCACCAACTGCGCACCCGACTCAATGCGCCGGACCCGCTCGGCCTGGCTGCGCACCAATCGGCGCTTGAGCTCGTCGATGGCCTCGAAGGCCCCGCCCAACTCCTGCACGTCGTCCAGCTCGGCCGACGCCGCCTCGGCCAGCTCGGCCGTCTTGGCCTCCATTACGACCGACCCCTCGAAGATGTCGCCGTACTCGAGCAGGTCGGATTCGAAGGCCAGCACCTGCTGCATGCGCAGGGACCACTGCTGGTCCCAGGGCCGGGGCAGCCCGAGGGCCTCGTTCCAGGCCGGCAGCTGCATCGCCCGGGCCCGGGCGCTCTTGGACAAGGTGACGCCGAGCGACTCCAGCACGATGCGCTGCACGTTGTTCTCGGGCTGCTGCTCGGTCAGCCCGAGCGAGTTGACCTGCACGCCGTAGCGGAAGCGGCGGAGCTTGGGGTCCTCCACGCCGTAACGCTCGCGGCAGATGCGGTCCCACAACTGGGTGAAGGCCCGCATTTTGCAGGTCTCCTCCACGAAGCGGACGCTCGAGTTCACGAAGAAGCTGATGCGGCCGACCACGGCGGGCAGCTCGGTCTCGGAGATCTTGCCCGAGGCCCGCACGCCGTCGAGCACGCCGATGGCGGTGGCCAGCGCGTAGGCGATCTCCTGCACCGGCGTCGAGCCGGCCTCTTGGAGGTGGTAGCTGCAGACGTTGATCGGATTCCACCTGGGCGCCTGGCGCACCGTGTAGGCGATGGTGTCCACGGTGAGCCGCAGGCTCGGCCCGGGCGGGAAGATGTAGGTCCCCCGGCTGAGATATTCCTTGACGATGTCGTTCTGCGTCGTGCCCGCCAGCAGCGCCGGGTCGATGCCCTTGTCCCGGGCGTGCGCCACGTAGAGCCCGAGCAGCCACGCCGCCGTGGCGTTGATCGTCATGGAGGTGTTCATGGTCTCCACGGGGATGCCCTCGAGCAGCTCGCGCATGTGGCCCAGGTGGGCCACGGGCACGCCGACCTTGCCGACCTCGCCCGCCGCCTCGGGAGCGTCAGGGTCGTAGCCGGTCTGGGTGGGCAGATCGAAGGCGATGGAGAGGCCCGTCTGCCCCTTGGCCAGGTTGGTGCGGTAGAGCTCGTTGGAGGCCCGGGCCGTCGAGTGGCCCGAGTAGGTGCGCATCACCCACGGCGCGTCACGCTCCCGCTGCTGGTCGGTCGCCATTCACATCACCTCCAGACGGGTGGGCCGCTCCACCATTCTGCCCGGTTCCGGACGCCTGCCACGCCGTCACCGTCACCTAGCGGCTGTAGTCGTAGAAGCCCTTCTTGGTCTTGCGGCCGAGCTGCCCGGAGGTGACCAGGCGGCGCAGCAGCGGCACCGCGGCGTAATTGGGGTCGCGGTACTCGTCGTAGAGCGCATCGAGAATGGCGAGCGAGGTGTCGAGGCCGACCAGGTCCAGCAGCGCGAAGGGGCCCATGGGGAACCCGCAGCCGCCCTTCATGGCGGCGTCGATGCCCTCCCTGCTGGCCACGCCCTGCTCGAGCAGGCGGATCGCGTTGTTGAGGTACGGGAAGAGCAGCGCGTTGACGATGAAACCGGCCTGGTCCTTGACCTCGACCGGGTCCTTGCCACAGGCGGCGGCGAAGGCCACCGCCGCAGCCACGGTGGCGTCGCTGGCGGTGATCGGCCGCACGACCTCGACGAGCGCCATGGCGGGCGCCGGGTTGAAGAAGTGGATGCCGCACACCAGGTCGGGGCGCTTGGTCGCCATCGCCATCTCGACCACCGGCAGCGTCGAGGTGTTGGTCGCCAGTATCGTGTCGGGCTTGCAGATGCTGTCCAGCTCGGCGAAGAGGTCCTTCTTCACCGCCAGGTCCTCGACCACGGACTCGATCACCAGGTCGACGTCGACGAGCTGGCCAAGATGCGTGGTGGCGCCCACCCGACCGGAGATGGCGGACGCCTCCTCTTCGGTGCGCTTGCCCTTCTCGACCTGCTTGGCCAGCGAGCGGGCCAGGCCCGCCACCATGGCGTCGGCGCCGTCCTGGCTCCGGCTGCGCAGGACGACGTCGTGCCCGTTGGCCGCCGCCACTTCCGCGATGCCCGCGCCCATGATCCCCGAACCGATGATTCCCACCCGTGTGATCGACATGGCCGACGACTTTACTGGTCGGTAACCACGGGCGTCGAAGCCGGAGGGAGTGCCGGCGGCGTGCAAGAGTGGCGCCATGGACACGTCCGGCACGCTGGCCCTGGTCGGGGGCGACGAATGGACCGAGGGCTGCACCTTCGACGCCTCCCTGCTGGCCGCGTCGGGTGGGACCGATGTGATGGTGCTGCCGACCGCCGCCGCCTATCAACACCCGGAGCGGGTCGTCCTGCGAGCGGCCGAGTGGTTCGAGCCGCTGGGCGCCCAGGTGGAGGGGCTCATGGTGGTGGACAGGGCCTCGTCCGAGGATCCGGGCATGGCCGCCACCCTGGCCGGCGCCCGCTTCATCTACCTCTCGGGGGGCTCACCGCTCCACCTCAGGGCCGTGCTCAAGAGGTCGGCCGTCTACGACGCACTCCTGCAGGCCTTCGCCGGCGGCGCCGTCGTGGCCGGGGCCGGGGCCGGGGCGATGGTCCTCACGGATCCCATGGCCGACCCCCGCGGCGGCGCGCTGACGCTGGGACTGGGCCTGGTCGACAAGTTCACCGTCGTCCCCCACTTCGGCGACGAGCACGATGACGCCCACGGCCAGAAGCTCGAACGCACCGTCGCCATGGCTCCCGCCGCGCTGCCGGTCGTGGCACTGCCGGCCCGGACCGCCTTGATCAGGAACGGTGGGGGTGCCTGGCGCTCCGAGGGCGCGGGCACGCCGTCCGTCTTCGTGGGCGGTGCGCTGACCGAGGGGTTGACGGCACTGGGCAGCTGACCGCCCGATTCTGCGCGCTCCCCTCCCGGCGGCCGGGACCATTCCTTTCCGATGGCCGGGAACCAGACAGTCGCCAACAACCTCACCGACTCCGGCAACCTCACCGACTCCGGCAGCTCCGACCTGATCGCTGCGGTGGCGGCCGAGTCCAAGGAGGAGCTCGCCGCCGGTCTCGAGGAGGACTTCGCCCAGATGGCGGCGGCCCAGGGGAGGGTCCTCGTCCGCCTGGGCGAGGTGGCCCGGCGCCAATCGTTCCGCGACGAGGGCGCCACCTCTCTCGAGACCTGGGCCGTCGAACGCTTCGGGGTGAGCGTCCCCACGGCCCGGGCCTATGTCCATGTGGCCGAGAAGGCCGACCAGGTGCCCCACCTGGTCGGGGCGCTCTGCGATGGGGAGGTGTCCTTGGACAAGGTCCGAGCCGTGCTCGATGTGGCCACGCCTTCGACAGAAGGTGCATTGTGTGAGGAGGCCAAGGCGTGCGGTGTCCGTGAGCTGAGCGACATCGCCCAGATGAGCGCTGCGCGCCAGGGGGCCCAGCGCACCGGGCCACCGGTGCGTTCTGAGCACGACCGGCGCTACCTGCGCTTCAACGACACCTTCAAGACCATGACGGTGCAGCTGCCCGCCGAGTCCTATGCGCAGACCAAGGCCTGCCTCGAAGCCCGGGCCCGCGAGATCCCCTCCGACGACGAGGTCCCCTCCGAGGACGGAGCGCCCTTCGAAGGGCAAGATCTCCTCGGCGGGCCCGGTCGCTCCAGCGGGCAAGGTCTCCTCGGCGGGCCGGCGGCGCTGGGACCAGCGCCTCCACGACGCCTTCATCGACCTCATCGCCACGGGGGGTGCAAAGAGCGCGCAGAGCTCGGGCACCCCGTTCTTCGTGGTGGCCCATGTCGCGCTCAGTGCCCTGGTCAAGGACTCAGACGAGGCCACCGACTCAGGCGAGCTGACAGAACTGGCCGGCGAGCTCGAGCACGACGGGTTGATCGACACCGAGACCGCCCGGCGCATCGCCTGTGACGCCACCATGGTGGTGGCCCTCGACGACGAGGTCGGCCACACCATGTACGAGGGCCGGGCTCGCCGCTTCCCGACCGGGGCCCAACGCCGAGAGGTCATGCGACGCGACCGACGATGTCGCTTCCCGGGCTGCAACGCGGTGACCTTCACCAATATCCATCACATCGTCCCGTGGAAACCGGGGGGACGGACCGACCTCGACAACATCTGCCTCACGTGTCGACATCATCACGGGGTGGTGCACCGAAAGGGCTGGACGATGAGCGGCAACGCCAATGAGGAGCTGACCTTTCGCGCCCCGAACGGCCGGGTCATGACGTCGCGCCCCTCGCCGCTGTGGACCAGGGTCGGGGCGGGGCGTCGATCGGGCTGAGCCCGAAGAAGCGCTAGTCCTTCTCTTCGATCGTGACGCTCTCGATCACGACTTGTTCGGTCGGAGCACCGGAGCGGCTTCCCACGTTGTTGATCCTCTCCACCACGTCGAGCCCGGTCACGACTTCGCCGAAGTGCGCGTACAACGGCGGGAGGCGCACCCCGTCAGGGCCGCTGATCACGAAGAACTGGCTGCCGTTGGTGTTCGGCCCGGCGTTGGCCATGGCCAGCGATCCGACCTGGTAGCGCCCTTCCGATGGCAGCTCGTCGTCGAAGCGGTAGCCGGGACCTCCTGAACCCGAACCCGTGGGGTCACCGCCCTGAAGCACGAAGCCCGGGATGATGCGATGGAACACGATGCCGTCGTAGTAGTGGTAGCGCGCCAGAAAGACGAAACTGTTGACGGTCCTCGGCGCTGCAAGGGGGTCGAGCGCAATGACCATCGTGCCGTGCGACGTGACCATGGTGGCCACGTAGCGCTTGGCGGTGTCGATGAGCATCGGCGGCTCTTCGTCGAACTTGCGCTGCTGCGGGCTGGAGCCGTCGGCTTCGGGTGGGGTTGGTGTGGCCATGGTGGCTGTCCTAGCTCTCGTGGATAGTGACGGAAATGATGCGCTGCGTGACGTCAGGCGGCATGCCCGAGGCCGAACCCTGCTTGTCGATGGTGTCGACCACGCTCATGCCGGATGTGACTTGCCCGAAGAGCGAGTAGGAGTTGGGCAGGCTCTCGCCCTGGGGGCCCGAGACGATGAAGAACTGGCTTCCGCCGGTGTTGGGCTGGCCCGTGTTGGCCATCACCAGGGCGCCTAGTGGGTACTGCTGGGCGGGGTTGGCGGCCTTGGCCGGGAGCTCATCCGGGATGGTGTAGCCGGGCTCGGACCCACCGTTGGTCTGCGCCGGGTTGCCAGTCTGGAGCACGAAGCCGGGAATGACCCGGAAGAAGGCGCCGCAGTTGAAGTAGCCCTTGTTGGCGAGAAACACGAAGTTGTTCACCGTCTTGGGGGCGGCCGTGGCGTCCAGCGAGACATCGAAGGTCCCCGCGGTCGTCTTGAACGTGGCCGTGTACTGCTTGGTCGTGTCGATCGTCATGGGCGGGGCAGTGGTGTACTTCTGGCTGGCGGCCGCTGTCGGAGTCGTCGGCGAAGCCGGGCAGCCCGCCTTGACTGCGACCTCGTTGGCCTGGGCCTGCAGCTTCGCGTCCGCACCCTTCGCGGCTGCCGTCGTGGTGGTGGTGCCGCCCTTGGACTTGGAGGACGCGCCGTTGTTGCTGTTGCCGGAGACCAGAAAGACGATCCCAACGATGATGCCTGCAAGCACCACGATGATCACGGTATTGCGAATCTGCTTGCGGCGCTTCTGTTGCTTGGCCTCCGCCGCCAGCCGGGCCTCCCTTGCCGCGCGCTGACGGGCTCTCTTGTCGCTGGGCACGGCCCGAGACCCTACCGAATCCCCGGAGGGGGTTCGGATCGCCCCGCCTGTGTGAACGCGCTCAGGGGCCTTGCCGTCAGGACCGCCGACCACCCTGGCGAGCAGGCGGTTCCGCAGTCTGTAGCCTCGTCCGGATGCCACTGGTCGTCCAGAAATTCGGCGGCACCTCGGTCGGTGACGCCGACCGGATCCGCGCCGTGGCCGACCACATTGCCCGCACCCGCCGCCAGGGCAGCGAGGTGGTGGCGGTGGTGAGCGCCATGGGCAAGACCACCGACGACCTCATCCACCTGGCCAACTCGGTCAGCGCAACCCAGCCGCCTCGCGAGTACGACATGCTCGTGAGCACCGGCGAGCGGATCTCCATGTCGCTCCTTGTGATGGCCCTCGCCGACCTGGGAGTCGACGCCGCGTCCTTCACCGGCAGCCAGGTCGGAATCATCACCGACGACGACCACACCCGGGCCAAGATCCTGGAGGTCAAAGGGGATCGCCTGCGCGAGGCGCTGGCCGCCGGGAAGGTGCCGGTCGTCGCGGGGTTCCAGGGGGTCTCTGCCACCCGCGAAATAACCACGCTGGGACGCGGTGGCTCCGACGCCACGGCCGTTGCGCTCGCCGCCGTACTGGACGCCGATGCCTGCGAGATCTACACGGACGTCACCGGGGTGTTCACGGCGGACCCCAGGATCGTGCCCGAGGCCCACCGGATCAACCGGATCTCCTTCGAAGAGATGCTCGAGATGGCGGCCACCGGAGGACGGGTCCTGATGCTGCGCGCCGTCGAATTCGCCCGGAACCACAACGTCCCGCTGCACGTCCGGAGCAGTTTCACCTGGGAGCCCGGCACGTGGGTCGTGGAGGAGGATGCAGACATGGAAGAAGCCGTCGTCACCGCCGTGACCCATGACACGTCGGAGGCCAAGGTCACGGTCAGCGGCGTCCCCGACCGCCCCGGTGTAGCGGCGCGGCTCTTCCGCGCTCTGGCCGACCAGTCGATCAACGTCGACATGATTGTGCAGAACACGTCCGATCACGGCACGACCGACATCTCGTTCACCGTCCCCACAGCCGACTTGCCGGTCGCCGTGGCGACCGCCGAGGGCCACGCCAATGAGCTGGGCGCCTCGCGTGTAACGGCCGACGCCGACGTGGCCCGGGTCTCCCTCGTTGGAGTCGGCATGAAGTCGCATCCCGGCATCGCGGCCACCATGTTCGAAACGCTGGCCAACGAGGAGATCAACATCGACATGATCTCGACCTCGACCATCCGGACCTCGTGCATCGTGTCCGAGGATGACGTTGAGCGCGCCGTCCGCTCCCTGCATGCGGCGTTTTCCCTCGGCTGATGCCGAACAAGGGAAAGGCGAAGGCGACAGCCGGGCGCACCCTGTGGTTGTTACGTCACGCCAAGACGGTGACCGATCCTCCGCCCGGTGGCGTCGACTTCGACCGTGTCCTCGCCCCGCGAGGCCGGCGCGACGCCACCGCACTCGGGCGGCGCTTCGCCGGCGCAGGCGACGGCCTCGGACCCGCCCTCCAAGGGGTGCCCCGGCCACAGATCGCGCTGGTCTCGCCTGCTGTCCGCACGGCGGCGACGGCTGAACTGGTCTTGGCGGATATGGCCGGATACCCGCAATGTCGCATGGAAGGAGCCATCTACGGGGCTGACCCGGAGGAGGTGCTCACCCTCGTCCGGGCCCTCCCCGACGACGTCAACGCCGCCATGGTCGTGGGCCATAACCCGACCGCACAGGCACTTTCCCAAGGCCTGCTGTCCCCTCGCGACAAGAAGGGGTACTCCGCCGTGATTCGGAACGGCTTCCCGACCTGCGCGCTCGGCGTCTACGCGTTCGACGTCGACCACTGGGTTGATGTGGCGGCCCGGACTGCCAAGTTGATCGCGATTCTGGGCCCGCCCTACTAAGGCCCGGCCCTGCTCCTGGAGTTACGCCAGAGAGCGGAGGATCGCAGCGTCACCCTGGCCGCCACCACCGCACAGCGCCACGGCCGCAGTGGAACCACCGCGGCGGCGCAGCTCGAGCAGCGCCGTCAGCGCCAACCGGGTCCCGGACATGCCGACCGGGTGGCCGAGCGCAATGGCGCCCCCGTTGACGTTGACCTTCTCCTCGTCGATACCCAGGTCGTCCACCGAGGCAAGGCCGACGGCCGCGAAAGCCTCGTTGATCTCGAAGAGATCGATGGCGCCGAGCTCGACCCCGGCCTTGCCGGCGGCCTTGACGATCGCCCGCGAGGGCTGGGTCAGCAGGGAGTTGTCGGGCCCTGCCACCATGCCGTAACCGACCAGCTGGCCGAGCGGGGTAATCCCGAGTTCCTTGGCCTTGGCTGCCGACATCACGACCACCGCGGCCCCTCCGTCGGAGATCTGCGACGCGTTGCCGGCCGTGATGGTGCCGTCCTTGGTGAAGGCGGGCTTCAGTGCTCCCAGCGACTCGGCTGTAGTGCCCGGGCGCACGCCCTCGTCGATGTCGACCAGCAACGGGTCACCCTTGCGCTGCGGCACCTGGACAGGGACGATCTCCTCGGCCAGGCGACCCTCCTTGGCCGCGGCCGCAGCCTTCTCGTGGCTCGCCGCAGCGAATGCATCCTGTCGGTCGCGCGTGATTCCGACCTTGTCGTTGTGCTGCTCGGTGGACAGTCCCATTGCGATGTGGTCGAAGGAGTCGGTGAGTCCGTCGAACATCATGGAGTCGACCAGGGTGGCATCGCCGATGCGGAAGCCGGCCCGAGCGCCCGGCAGGAGATGCGGCGCCTGTGTCATGGACTCCATGCCGCCGGCGACGACGATCTCGGCGTCCCCGGCACGGATCATCTGGTCCGCCAGGTAGATGGTGTTGAGGCCGGAGAGGCAGACCTTGTTGATGGTGTTGGCCGGGACGCTCATCGGGATGCCGCCCTTGACCGCGGCCTGACGCGCCGTGATCTGGCCCTGGCCGGCCAGAATGACCTGACCCATGAGCACGTAGTCGACCTGGTCGGGGGATACACCCGCCCGGCTCAGAGCCTCGGCGATGGCGAATCCCCCCAGGTCCATGGCCGTGAACCCCCCCAATGCACCCGAGAGCTTTCCGATGGGCGTGCGAGCCCCTGCGACGATGACGGCCTCGGCCATTCCTGCACCTCCGGTTCCCGCCGGTCTGGTTACCAGTCGGAAACCCCATCTTATTGGGCCACTATCGTCGGGTCACATGAGCGACATCCTGACTGCTGCCCTCGCCGGCGCGCCTGCCGACGAGCTGGCCGCGCTCCCGCTGCCAGACACCTACCGGGCCGCCCTCGTCAAGCGGAGTGAAACCAGCATGTTCGACGGCCTGGAGTCCTCGGACAAGGATCCCCGCCGGTCCCTTCACGTCGAGGCGGTGCCCCTCCCCGAGCTGGCCCCCGACGAGGCTTATGTGGCCGTGATGGCGTCGTCGATCAACTTCAACACGGTCTGGACCTCCATCTTCGAGCCCTTGCCGACTTTCGGCTTCCTCGACCGTCTGGCCAAGGAGGGCCCCTGGGCGGCCCGCCACGCCCTCGACTACCACGTCGTCGGCTCGGACGCGGCCGGCGTCGTCCTCCGCACTGGCTCCATGGTGCGCAACTGGAAGGTGGGCGACAAGGTCACCGTCCACTGCAATTACGTCGACGATCAGGACCCTTCGGCTCACGACGACTCCATGCTGGCCTCGAACCAGCGCATCTGGGGCTTTGAGTCCAACTTCGGCGGGCTGGCCGACATCACCGTCGTGAAGGCGAATCAGCTCATGCCCAAGGCGACCCACCTCAGCTGGGAGGAGGCCGCCATCAACGCGTTGTGCAACTCGACCGCCTACCGCATGCTGGTCTCGCCCAACGGAGCTCGCATGACCCAGGACGACAAGGTGCTCGTTTGGGGAGCCAGCGGCGGGCTCGGCAGCTACGCCGTGCAGCACGTGCTCAACGGCGGCGGTACGCCGATCGGTGTCGTGTCCTCGCCCGAGAAGGTGAAGCTCCTCAACGACCTCGGAGTCGAGGCAGTGATCGACCGCAAGGCAGCGAACTATCGCTTCTGGTCCGACGAGCACACCCAGGACGAGTCGGAATGGCGCCGGTTCGGCAAGGACATACGCGGCCTGGTGGGCGCCGAGCCGGAGATCGTCTTCGAGCACCCAGGGCGACAGACCATGGGGGCCTCGGTGTTCGCCTGCAAGCGCGCGGGGACAATCGTCACCTGCGCCGCAACTTCGGGCTACATGATCGAATACGACAACCGCCACCTCTGGATGAAGCTCAAGACCATCAAGGGCTCCCACTTCGCCAACTACCGCGAGGCTTGGGACGCAAATCAGCTGATCTGCGAGGGGAAGGTGCTGCCGCCGCTCTCCGCCGTGTACCCCTTGGAGCAAGTCGGCGAGGCCGCGTACCAGGTGCACCACAACCTGCACGAAGGCAAGATCGGCGTGCTGTGCGTGGCGCCCGAAGAAGGTCTCGGCATCGACGATCCCGCCTTGCGCGCCAAGGTCGGCGAGGACCGCATCACGTTGTTCCGAAGGCACGGGGCATGAGCGACTCCCTGCTGACCGAAATCGACCACGTCGCGATAGCGGTGAACGACCTTGAGGCCGCCATCGCCTGGTACGCCGACGTCTTCGGGGCCACCGTGGCGCACCGTGAGCGCGTTGAGTCCGACGGCGTCGAAGAGGCGCTCCTCAAGGTGGCCGACTCCTACGTCCAGCTGCTCACTCCCATCAACGACACCTCTCCGGTCGCCAAATACCTGGCCAACAAGGGCGAGGGGCTGCACCACATCGGTTACAGGGTCGACGACTGCGGCGTGGCCTTGCAGGCGATCAAAGACGCCGGGGGCCGGGTTATCGACGAAGCACCGCGCCCGGGCTCGCGAGGGACGACGGTGGCGTTCGTGCATCCCAAGACCTCGTTCGGCACGCTCATCGAGTTGGTGCAGGAATAAACGAAGGTCGACAGGCGGCCGCAGGGTTCAGTCGGTCACGACGCGACTGACCCAGGTGGCCCGACCGGTTTCTTCCAACCAGGCGTCGTACTCGGCCGGACGCCAGCGCGCATGCCAAGGATCGCCCTCCTCGAGCACCGTGTCCAGCGGGTCCACACCAGTTGGCGATTCGGCGACAGCCGCCTTCTTCCAGTCCTCCAAGAGCCGTGTACCCCTCTCGGTGATGTCGGGTCGAGACTCTGACAGGTCGTGTTCTTCGTGAGGATCCGTCTGGAGATCGAAGAGCATGATGTCGGGAAATCCGTGGTAACTGTCGTGGAACGTGCGGATAAAGATCCAATCGTCGAAGCGAACGGCCCTCTGTGCGGTCCATGCCCCTTGCGTCAAGACGAGGCAGTCCCTCCCCGCGTACTCCCGTGAGGCAAGCGAGGACCTGAACGATTGGCCGTCCCATCGTGCCGGGACGCTGCCTCCGCTGAGCTCGAGCAGCGTCGCGGCGACATCCACCTGGTAGTGGAGCGAGTCATCGACGCCGTTGGCGAGCCCGGGCCAGCGGATGATCATGGGAACTCGCGCCACATGCTGATCCGCAGTCTGATGATCGCAGTAGATACCCAGTTCTCCGAGGGTTTCCCCGTGGTCAGCCGAGATGATCACGGCGACCTCGTCTTCGATGCCGAGCGCAGCGAGCCGCTGGAAGATCGCATCAATGTGGTGATCCACGTAGCGCACCCCGGTGTCGTACCCGTCGAACATCCGTCGCACCTGCGTCATGTCGCCCGCCACCAGGGGTTGGCGGGGATAACCCTCCCATCGCGCGTGGGGGCCGAATCCCGTTATCTCTTGCGCGGAATGTGGGCCCGGGAGGCTCCAATGATGCGCCCGCACTTCCTCGTTGAGCCAACGAGGAAAGGGCATGTCGGCGAACGGGTCTCCGAAGGACTCGGGCGTCCGATAGGGCGTGTGGGGGTCCCACATGTGGACATGCAAGAACCAGTCCGGACGGGTGGCATTTCGGCCGAGCCACTCCGAGGCAACGCCAGCGATCTGATCGGCCGTCTCGAGGCCACGCGTCCCTAGGTTGTACGACTCGTTGAAACCGGCAAGAAAGTGGTAGGCGGAGTGTCGTTCCGGAAACGTGCTGACTGACGCCGTCCACATCCCCACTTCTTGCATTTGGCTCGCCCAGGTCTCGGCGGCATCCCTGCTGCGGAAGCCCCTGTCGCGCCCTTCCGGAAACGGAGCCGCGGCAGTCCCCCCGTGTCCGGCCACACCGTTGTGGATACCCAGCCGTCCGCTGCTGAGGGCCGTCCGGGACGGGAGGCAAGGAAGGTCGGACGCGTACACGTTGGTGAATCTGACTCCATCGGCGGCGACGGCGTCGATGGCTGGGCTCGTCGGACGTTCATACCCGTAGCAACCGAGATGGTCAGCTCGAAGCGTGTCGATGTCGAAGTAGATGATCCGCATTGCCCGTCACAATCAATCATCGACGCGCCGGTGCACGTCGTCCCCCGCAGCCCTTCCCTCACCACCTCGAAGCGAACCACGTGGCGTCGCTACGTGAAGGTCCCTACGGCCCAAATCGTACTCGCTCGGTCTTCACTGACTGGACAGACGTGCACGTCGGCGCGCTTGTGGACCCGGTCCAGGATCGGGCCTGAAGTGCAGCACTACGCGTGGTGTGGGGTCTGAGTGGCCAGGTCGGCAATCAGATCGTTGAGCCTCCTGACGGCGGGCAGACCAGCGCTCACCACCTCATCCATCGGATCTGGTCTGCCACCGAGCTCACCGCTGAGCCATGCGGAGAGCATGGCGTCCAACTGTGCGACGACGTCCGGCCTCTCAGTAGCAAGGTTCGTCTGCTCCCGGTGATCGGCGTGGACGTCATAGAGCTCGACCCCGTCTCTCGGGTACATGCCGGGGTCGATGCATCGGATGTACTTCCAATCCGCGGTACGGAGACCACGCTTTGCTTGCCAGGTGCACTCACTCAGGAACACCGCGTCACGATGCGACTCGACGCTGCCCTCAGTCAGCGACCGGAGGGATCGTCCGTCAAGACCCGGTACCTCAGGCATTCCCAAGAAATCGAGAACCGTCGGCTTGATGTCGACCGTCGACACGAGGGATGTGACCTCCGACGCCGGCACAACTCCGGGGGCCCATATGAGCACTGGCACATGGACCACGGAGTCGTACAGGCCGGCATGGTCGAACCAGGCATCGTGCTCTGTCATGTTCTCACCGTGATCGCCGAAGAGCACGACCATGGTCTTGTCCAAGACTCCGACGCGACGCAGATAGTCGAAGAGTCGACCGATCTCGTAGTCGAGGTACGCGACCTCGGCATCGTAGAGGTCCGCGATGTACTCCACATTGGGAATGATGTCGAGGTGGTTGTAGAGGTTCTCTGCGAAAAGTGGATACGTCGGTCTGCTCAGCAGCTGCTCTTCGACGAGTGGGTCCCTGCGCAGCACCGAACCTTTCGTATAGAGCTGCTTGTAGGGTTGCGGCGGAACGTAGGGAATGTGTGCATCCCAAAAGTGCAGAAAGAGGAAGAACTCCTCCTTGTGGTGTTCGTCCAACCACTGGGTCCCAATGTCGACGATGACGGACCCCGGTGACCGGGACCGGCCCGGAGGGGGCATGTAATCGGTGTACCCCCTCATGAACCAATCCTTCATTGCGAACAGATGATCGACCGCTCCGGTCGCGTACGCGGACTTCTGGAAGATGCTGGGCAGCCATGAGATGTCTGCGTCCAGACGCGCTGGCGGGTGGAAGTGCGACACGATCCCGGTGTTCACCCCGAACTGCCCGGTGAAGATCGCCGTGTGTGAGGGCTGCGTCGGAATGTCGGACGCGAAGGCGTTGGTGAAGAGCGCGCCTTCACTGGCGATGCGATCGAGGTTGGGGGTGAGGTTTCGCTCGTGCCCAAGGCACCCGAGATGATCCGCTCGTAGTGTGTCCATCGAGATGAATATGACGTTCACGTGGTCTCCTCTGGGCCCTGGCCGCCACTCACAGCGAGCCAACGGTTGACGGTTCTTCATGCATGGGTGTTGTCTTCGACGTCTCGTGTCACGCTGCGTCGTCTCGTTCGTCGCACTCGAAGCGACCCGCTACGCGACGCATCTGTCTGGCGGTCGACGTCCGGGCGTGACCGATCTGTAGTACAAAAAAGGGATGCGTCGATCCGTGCCAACTGCGCATTGGACAAGACGGAGACAACGAGTGCTTCTGTTGCCGGCGATGTTCGTCGCGGCAGGCCTGCTGGTCGTTGGATGTTCTTCTGGCGGCGGTCCCTCGCGGTCGGCGCACGCCGGGAGCGTCACCACTTCGAGCACGGCGCCCCCACCGACCTCGGGTGTGACTCCCACCACGGCTGCCCCGGCGCCCGGCTCGACCTTTCAGTTGCCGGCAACTTTGGGTAGTAGCACAAGGCCCTACTGGATCCTCGAGAAGTTCTCCGTATCGCCTTTGCTCGACGCTGGACTGTCCGAGTCGATGCTCGCGGCCTATTTCGACAACCCCCAGACCTTCCTGATCGTGAAGTCCGCCAACCCCGCCAAGGACCCACTCCTGCCGAACGCCACCTATGTGATGAGCTTTGCCGACTACCAGCAAATGGTGGACGCAATCTCTTCGGGGTCGATTCCCTCCTACATCAAGTGGGTCCTCTATGACGACGAGAAGTGGCCGTCCACCCCTGTAGCGCAACAGCAACAACCCTTCACCTACGAGGCGGAGGCCCAAACGGTGGCGCACGAACACGGCCTGGGACTGATCTTCACGCCGGCGGCGAATCTGACCACGGTGCTCAGCACGGCATATTCCAATGCAACGAAGTACGACGGTTACACCGGTCTCGGTATCGCCTCGCAGGCCGCTCCCCACGCGGATGTCTTGGAGATCCAGGCGCAACAAGACGAGAGTGCCCCCGGGTTCAACAGCTTCGTTTCCTCCGTCGTGAGCCAGGCACAGGCCACAAATCAGCGCGCCCTGATCATGGTGGGCCTGACGACAGCAGCTCCGCGCCAGGCCGCTGTTACGCCGCAGCTCTTGCTCAACGACTACGCCACGACGAGGCCGTTGGTCTCGGGCTACTGGCTGAACATTCCGGGAGGACAGGGGGGTCCTCGCGACCCGCAGGTCGCCGTGGCCTTCCTGCAAGCTCTCGCTCCCCAACTCGGTTACTAGTCCTCCGACGCGGTTCTCAGACTTACAACTGGGTACCGGGATCATGATTCCGCAACCTTCACCTCTTGCAGCGCCCGGCGCCGGGGAGCGGGGCGGAGGGACTCTCTGACGCGGTCGGTCACTACGGGCCGCGCGTTGAAACCGAGAAACGCTTCCAGTCCGTAGTAGTGCTTGAGCATGATGAACGCGTAGCGCAACGGGAGCCAACCGAGCGTGGCCGCCTTCCCGTAGTACACGGTGCATCCAATGAGCTGAACGAGCGCCGGGACCTGCCTGAACAACAGGAGGAACGCCACTCGCGCGAGATTGAGATGGCTGGTCGGGTCCAGCACGGCCAACGTGATGATGTAGACCAGGCCCGTGATGTGCAGAGGGACGAGGAACCGCTTGAACGACGACCGCGTCATGAAGAACCAGAATCGGCAACCGGCGAAGCCCGTGGCGGCCGGGGTGTACCGGGCGAAGGCCATGGTTGCGCCGCGGTTCCAGCGAGTCCTCTGGATTCGCAACTGACGCTGAGTGTTCGGGACATCCTCGTAGGAGCGCACCCGGGTGTCGATGGCGGCGTGGTAGCCGATACGGGCGATGGCGAGCGTGAAATCAAGATCTTCCCCGTACATGCCCTCGACAAATCCGCCGATTGCCATCGCCGCGTCCCGTCTGAACGCGGTGAACGTCCCCGGAATGCACACGATGCCGTCAACGACGTCACTCGCCGGTCGGACCATTCCGAACCCAACGATCATCTCGAACATCCGCATCCGGTCGATCCACGTGGTGTACGGCTCTATCGGCAGCGTGAATGCTCCCAATATTCCTACCTTGGGATCGGCGAGGAAGTGGGGCACGGAGTACAAGAAGCAGTCTTGATGCACCAGGCAGTCCGCATCGACCCGGTAGACGATATCTGCGTTGCATCGCGACAACGCGAGGTTCAGTGCTCCCGACTTCCCGTTGTGGTTCCCCTTGATGACCTCGCCTGTCGCATATTGAAACGCTGCGATCGCATCGGACGACAGCCGGAATGTGTCGTCGGTGGAGCCGTCGTCGCACATGATGACCCGAACCGGCCCTTCATACCTCGCCGCGGCGGCATCGATCGTTCTGAGGAGGTGAGCGATGTTGAGTTCCTCGTTGAAAGCCGGGATTATGACCTCAATGGGAGGTCGCTCCTGGGTGGGATTGACCTGACGGTGATGCACGAGTCTCACCAACCCCAAGAACACGGTGATGAGCAGGAAGATGTAGGGGGGGCACGCGAAGGCGATTGCCGCGCCAACAAACGGACTCTGTCCGTACTTCGTCTCGAGGTAGACCGCTCCGGCGATGACGACCCCCGCTGCGGTGAGCACGCAGATGATTGTGATCACGTCGTCAATCAGGTCAGTGGGTTTGTGACGCCCGATGGGAAGTTGAGTCTTCTTGGGCAGCCTGAAGCTCGTGAAGGCGACGCGGGACACAACAACCCCAGCGATTGTGTACTGCACCAGGAGGTTCACCACCGGTGTGGGCCCCAATGGAAATCCGGTCTTTATGACAAAAATCCCAAAGAAGGCATCAACCACGGCGGACACGAGGAGGAACAACGCAACATTCAGCAGGATCATCACCCGACGCCCGAGAGACGCTCTGAAGGACACGGCAAGCGCGAACCCGAAAGAGAGCACGCTCACCTGGAAGACAGGGAGCAGAGAGTTGGCATAGCCGTCGACCACCGACGGGTCGGGAATCACGGACAGCAGCAGTTCCGTCACGAGGTTGTGGTAGGCGTCGGACAGGTTCGGCGTCTTCAGCCCTACGATCACGACGGACACCGCAAGACTTGTCAGGATGAAGACGCCGCAGCGCTTGTAGCTTGGCTTCAAGGGCGGCTTCATCACAACGAGGTTCCCGGACCCCTTGTCCGAGTCATCGTCGTAGCGACGGCTGAAGGGCCTCAGAAAGACGACGGCAAGAATGACGGCGTCGAGTACCAAGAGGGCGAAGCCGTGGACACTGAAGGCGGTTGATGTGGGCACGCGTGAAGCCTCAGAACACGACCGTGGCGCTCATTCCGGGGAGCAGACCGGACACCGTTCGATTGAGGGCAACGATGACGTTGTATGTCACGCCGCTCGAGCCTTTCGTTGGGCTGAGGTCCAACTGCGTTACCAGCCCCGAAGCCTTGACGTTCAAGGCGGAGATGTTCACGGTCGTGGGCTTCCCGACCTGCACGGATGCCACCTCGGACTCCGGGATCTGCGCCATGATCTGCTGCCGACCGCCCACGAGCTCAATCAGTGGTTCGGACCCCGACTGGGACGTGCTCGAAGCACTTTGCGATGCGGGCTGTGAGGGGAACAGCGAAAAGCCCGACGATGGGGTCGCTGGAAGCGCCGCCGGCGGCTGGTAGATGTGCACTCCATCTGGTCCGAGGGTCTCGCCGGCCGCTCCGTACACCGCGGTCACAACGCCGCCGTCGGGTGCGACCAGACGTGCGCCGCTCACCTCGCTCTGCACCTGCGCCAATTGTGATTCGGCCTGATTCAGGTTCGCCTGGGCCTGTGCTTGCGCGGACGCCGTCCCTGGAGCCGTCTGAAGTGACTGCTGGGACTCGGCCAAGTTCAGGGCGGCCTGAGCGCTGTTTGTGTTCGCCTGGGCGGTATCGATCGATTGCTGCGCCTGTGCCTCGGCGACCGGCAACTGGGCCTGCGCCTTGCTCACCGCTGCCTGATCCTGACTCAGCGTCAGTTGCAGGTTCTGGCAGTGAGTGAAGGACGACTGTGCTGCCTGCAGCTGAACACCGGAAAGACTGGGGTCCGGCGTGACCGGTCCGTTGGGGCACGCCTGCGTGTACGTCGCGCTATCGGACGTCTCCTGAGACTGTGAGGACGTGATTGCCGCCTGGGCCGCACCCACGTTGGCCTTTCCGGATGCTTCCGCCGACTGAAGGGCGGCTCCGGCGTTGTTCAGGGCGGTCTGCGCCTGTTGCACCTGGAGGTTGTCCTGCTCGACCTGGGCGGCAGTGAGATCGGGCGACCCTGCCTGAACCAGTACTTCGCGGTCGGCCTTCACCGTTGCCTCGTCTGCTGCGAGCTGCGTCTGCAGCGACGAATCACCCTGTGTCGCCAGGACCTGACCCGGCTTGACACGGTCGCCCACTTTGACCAGGACGGCGGACACCATCCCGTTGTTCGTGAAGTTCAAGTCGAAGACCTTCGACGTGGTCACAACGGCGGGAAAGGACTGTGCCCCAGCCGTCACCGAGTTCACGGTGAAGATGGTCGCGAGAATCGCCACAACGCACAGTGCGAGTGCGAAAACCATCTGCCGCCGCGTGATGTGCAGCCGACCCGGATCGCGCTCTGACAACGGACTGGCCCCGCCCGAGCCTTCACTCGAGTTTCCGTTCATGAGCGAGGCATTCATTCCCCGCACCTTTTCGACTTTCGTATCTACAGTCATGGCAATACCGCTTCCGGCGTCGATGATCGTGATTCGGATAGGTCAGTTTCCGCGGAGGAAGAAGACCCCAGGGGCGAGTTCCTTCGTCGTCTTTCCCTCCTGCGGTCCTGCGTCCAGGTGGACACCATGTAGGCGACGAGCAAGAGGAGGAGGACGCCGCCTGCTCGCACCAGCGTGGCTTCGACCCCGCCACCACCCACGATGTCCCTACCCCAGACGATCGGGTCCAGGTCGGACCCGCCGCCCGGGTGAGAAGTGGAGAAGATCGGGAGGCTCAGCGTCAGTGGGAAGGAGAAGAGCGCTCCGTCGTGCCCGGGAAACCCGAGTGCCGACACTCCTCCGATATCGGGCAATCCCAGGAAGGGTGGGAACGCGGAAACTGGAGCTCTCGAACCGGCTCCTGAGCCGGACGGCACCGGAGACGCGCTCGAGATCACTTTGCTCTCCGTGGTCGCCGTGGACCCGGCGACCTCGGCGTCGCCGCTGTAGATCGCCGTTATCGAGTTGTTGCCCGCAGGCAGGCTCGTGGTGTTGCACCAAGAGACGGCGGTAGCCGGGAGGGATTGGCAACCCGGCAAGGGCGTCCCATTGACGAAAAAGGTCGTGGAACCGCCGTAGTCGGTATTTGACAGCTGAGCGTCGAGCACGACGCGGTGCCCAACCATCGAAGAGGCGGGAGAAGCGTTCACCGCCACGGTCGAAGCCGACCGTGAAGGCTGGAACATCGGGCTCGCGGACAGGCTCTCGAACTCCCCCAACCCCGACTGGTCCAGCGGGTACGTATAGAGCCCGCCTTGGCCCGGTGCGTCGAAATACAGAACAGCCTTGATGAGCGGGAAGTCCCCCGTCGGCGACAACTGGTCCTTCATCTGCTGGAAATAGCTCGCCTGGCCACCGGCAAAGGAACCCGTCTCGGAAATCATCATCGGCTTACCGAATGCCGCGAAGTCTGAGTACCAGGGGCCGAACCGGTCGGCAAAGTCCGTCGGGTCCGGGACCGAAGTCTTCGAATATCCGTCTACGGCGATCCAGTCGACGTAGGACGATCCGGGGTAGTACTCGTAGAGGTCTCGGTCGTTCCCTGACGATGCCATTGAAAAGACAAACGCGACATTGGACGCGCCGGCAGCGGCGAAGAGATCGTGGATGTGGCGAAAGGCAGCCACGTATCCGGCGGGACCCAGGCTCCCGATGCACGCGGCATAGTTGGCAGAGCTCGTGAAGTTCGGTTCGTAGTACCACCGGAGAAAGACCGGTGCCTTGAGGGCCGCCAGTTCCTGGGCTTCAGCGGTTATCAGGGCGTCGTCGTTCCCGGCAATGATGTTTGCGTCGGAATCACCGCAGCGCCAATCAATCATCGGGATCGCCCCATCAGCCAGCACTTGCTGGAGCTCATGGGCCGACACCGCGTTCGCCCATGATTGGTACATGTGAACAATGGAGAGTGGGCGCTCGAGGCCGGCGTTGAACGACGTGAGGTCTTGCAGTTCCTCAAGAATGGCGGCGTGGGGAGGAAGGACGATATGCGACACTGCTGGCCTCACCCACGCTCCGAGATACGCCTGACCGGGCCCGGGTATGGCAGGTGGTCCGACTGGCCGGGGGGTCGACGTGACAACCGCGTCGACGGGCGCCGACGCGGACGCCCCCGAGACTGCATCGCCGCTGTAGTCGACGACAATCTGATTGGTCGCGACCGACAGCGAGGAGGTGTCGCAACTTCCTGCGAGATGGAGCGGAACGGCACCGCAACCAGGTAGAGCCGATCCGTTGTCGTAGAAGGTGAGGTATCCGCCCGGGTCCGCGTTACTGACCTGGACCGAAAGGGAGACCTCTTGTCCCTCCGAAACCGGGTTGGCAGACACGGTGACCGACGTCGTCGTGCCCGTTCTGACAGGTTGGAACGTCGGTAGCCCGCTCAACGCAGTCATTTGCTGCTGGCCGGCGCTCTGCGGGACCAGTTCATAACTGCGTCCACTGGTCACGTCGGGCGCGTCGAAGTAGACCACGGCCCTCACCTGTGGGAACTGCAAGGGGACGGTCGACAGCTGCTCGATGTACTGCGCCTGCAAGGCCGGGATGGCTGCGGTCTGCGAGATCATCAGCGGCTTCTCGGCGGAAAAGTCCGCGTACCAAGTGCCGAAATCGTTGGCGGCGGACTCCGTCGAACTGGACGTTGCGTAACCATCGGCGCCGATCCAGTCCACGTACTGTGCCCCCGGATAGAAATTGCTCCACGACTGGGAGGCCTGAGGCGTGGTGGTGTCGACGGACCATACGAAGCTCACGTTGGTTGCGCCCGCGGCCACCAACCTGTCGTGAATGTGCCGATAGGCCGCCACATACCCCGCTGCACCGCCTTTCGCGAGGCATGCAGTACCGGTGGCGTTGGGGTCCGGAAACCAGCGAAGGAACACTGGGAGCTGGAACTGCGCCAGCTTGGCGGCAACCGAGTCGATCTGACTGTCGTACCGACCGCCGATCACATTTGAATCCTTGGCGCCACAGTTCCACGTGACCATCGGGATACCACCGGTGGCGACCACCTGATCGAGCTCAGTCACCGTGATGGGATCGTTCCAGTTCAGGTAGATCGGGACGATCGAGAGTGGACGAGCCAAGGTCTGCTGGACGGCGGGCAATGCTGTGAGCTCACTCGACAGGCTCGCAATCCCGCCGTTCGGCCCGCCGGAGCGGAGCGCATCACCCGAGGGGTCGACGAATGACCCCAGATACGCGGACCCTTCTGCGGGAACGAGAGCCTTCGAGGGGTCGGGAGACTGATCAGCTGTTCCCGCGGCGGTACCCGAGTCGGAGGAAGTGCTCACCCTCGATCCGGAAAGAGCTTGCGAGGGAGGGTCGGAAGACGCCCCCTGGGCCCCCGGGGGAGCGCTGGGCCCGTCCACGGCCACGATGACGGGTTGCGAAGTAGAGGACCCAAAAGCTGCGTCGCCGCCGTACGCGGCGACGATGCTCTGTACCCCAGCGGCCAGCTCTGACGTCTGGCAGCGCGCCGGAATCGTGATCGGAACGAAGACGCATCCGGGAATCCCGGTCCCGTTGTCGAGAAAGCTGACACTTCCGCTGTTGTCACCTGCATCAACCGTCGCGCTCAGCGTCACGCTGGTTCCGATCGGGATCGATGTTTGTGACGACGACAACGCCGTCCGGCTTGATGAGCGGGTGGGGTTGAAGACGGGAGACGCTGCCAGCCTCTGGAACGACGTGGCACCCGCCGTGCCCAACTGGTATTGATCGCCACTGGTCAGATCAGGCGCGTCGAAATAGACCAGCGCCTTGATTTGCGGATAGTGAGCCGGCAGAGCGGCGAGGATCTGACGGAAATAGGCCGGTTGCGATCCGGTATCGGCCCCGGTTGACGACACCATCATCGGCTTACTCGCAGCCGCGAACACCGAATACCACTGGCCGAATTCGCTGGCAAACGCGCCGGGCTGCGACCTGTCGCTCGACGTCGCGCCACTGTCTGCCGCGATCCAATCGACGACCGTTCCCCCGGGGTAGTAGCTCGCGAAGTTGGGGTCGGCCGCAGAGGAGGTGTCGACGGACCAGACGAAGCCCACGTTGGTGGCACCGGCCGCCTCGAACAGGCTGTGCAGGTGTTGGTACGCCGCAACGTACCCGGACGCCCCGGCGGCTCCGAGGCACGACGCGCCAGCCGACCCGGCCGTGAGGTTCGGATCCGGGAACCACCGAAGGAGCACGGGGACGTCTGTTGCGGCGAGGCCCAGCGCCTCCGCTCTCACCATTGCGTCATCCGTTCCCGCCGCCACGTTGACGTCGGTGTCTCCGCAGTTCCACGTGACCATCGGGATGGCTCCGGTCGCGGCGACGCTGTCGAGCCCGGCCACGTCGACCGGCTCCGCCCAATTCTGGAACGTCGACAGGATGGCCGGAGGATGCCCCGACTGCTGGTTGAAGGGCGGAAGCGAAGTGAGCTCGGCCTCCAGGCTGGTGATGCCACCAGTCGGGTCGTTCGCGCTCAGCGCGATTCCATCCGGATCGACAAATGCACCCAAGTACGCGGTTCCCGCACCTGGGACAACGGGCGGCTGGACCGTTGACGCCAGACCCACGGAGTCTGCGGAAACTGGCCCAGACTGGGTCCCGGCCACTGACAATGACACCACCGTCGCAACCAAGGCGAAGGCCGTGGCCGCCCACCCAATCCTGTGGCCGATGCCCGCGGGCCCGTTGCTCCGTGCGGACACTGAGACGGCACGCCGGGCGCCTCGCCTCGCGACGCGGAACCAACGACGATCAGCGGCATGCGCGGCCCTCACGCTTCTTGCGACCTCCGCTCTCCTCTTGGGCTTCGATGTGCCACCAAGGCTGCGCCCTGTGCCATGGCACGCCCCCGCGCAGGTAGCTCGGCGACCACAGGCAGGTCCTTTGCGCGGAGCAAGGAGGGAAACCGCGATGTGGCCAGCGGGAGGGGGACCCCGGTTGACACGCGTATGACTTTAGTCACATTTGAAGTGCAAAATCATGGGTGATTTGGACAATGACCACGCAATTCAGGTGTCAAAGGCCGAGCCCCAGAGCCCGATGATTTGACGCAGTTCATCTATATATTTAGTAGTATTTAGGGCCCAAAATGGTCGTCTCTTCGACAATGTGGCGCGATTCAGCTCGCAGAAAAGGTGCCGTATGGCCTTGAAACGGCACAGTTACGCCCTGGTGGAATCCGATGACGGATCACCCAAGTGAGGTCTATTTTCCCTTAATCCGACTATTGAGAGTCGCCCGTTTCTCCAGCATGGACTCGAAATCGACGCCAAATGATGAATTCCGAAACAGGCGCTCGAACCGCCGGATCAGCCGAAATGGCAGTCGACGTTAGGACTGATTTATCGCGCTGAGCAGCCCCACCACCCGCAGGGCCTGGTCGAAGATCTCGCCGCATTCAGGAGTCAGTTCGAGATCCGGATATTTCGGCACCTCGTACTCGGCGCCGACACCCGTGAACTCGGGCAGGTCCCCGGCGCGTGCTTTGGCGTAGAGGCCCTTCGGGTCCCGCTGCTCACAAACTTCGAGCGGAGTGTTGACGTAGACCTCAAAGAAGGTCATTCCCGTGTCGGCGTGGACCTCACGTAACTTGCGACGCTCCTCGGCACACGGGCTGATGAGCGAGAGAAGCGCGACCGTTCCGTCTTCGGCGAGAAGACGCGCCACTTCACCGGCGCGCCGGAGGTTCTCGGCACGGTCTTCGGGTGAGAATCCGAGATCACTACAAAGGTTGTGGCGGAGGTTGTCCCCGTCGACCATGAAGGCCGGTTGGCCCCGCTTCACCAGGACCTCCTCTACCGCAGAGGCCAGGGTCGACTTCCCCGAGCCGGACAGGCCGGTGAACAGAATCGTGGCACCGCGCACGCCGAGGTGGCGGTAGCGCTCCTCGGCTGTGAGCTTGCCGGTGTGGCGCACCACGTTGGGGCTGGGCGCGTGTTGAGCCGCGAATTTCACGGTCCCGGCGCCCACGGTGAGATTGGTGTGCGGGTTGATCAGGATGAAGCTGCCGGTCGCACGATTGAGCTGGTAATCGTCGATGGCCAACGCCTCGGTTGTATGCAGCCGGATACGACCGATGTCGTTGAGGGCGAGCTGGGTCGCGGACTCCTCCCGGCGCAAGCCGTTGATGTCCATCTTGTAGTGCAAGGTCTCGACGGTGGCCCGGACCAGCTTGGTCGTGTGCTTGAGCAGGAGCGGAGTACCGACGGTGAGCGCGTGCTGGGCATCCATCCAGCTCACCGTCGCCTCGATCTCCTGCGTCATGTTGGGCTGGTTGTTGGGACGGCAGATCATGTCGCCTCGCGCCACACCCACCGGGTCAGCCAGGGTCATGGTCACGGCCATGGGAGGAAAGGCCTCCGCCACCGGGCCGTCCGCTGTCTCGATCGTCCGGATGGTGGTGGCCGTCCCTGAGGGCACGATCACCACCGGGTCCCCTTGGCGGAAGACCCCGCTGGCCACAGTCCCCGCATAGCCCCGGAAGTCGACGCCCGTTGAACCATGTGACCTGATGACGTACTGCACAGGAAACCGGGGGTCGATGAAGTTCTCGTCGCTTGCGATGTACACCGTCTCGAGGTGGTTGAGAAGCGGGCTGCCCTGGTACCACCAGGCGTTGTCCGACGGGTTGACGACATTGTCACCGTGCAGCGCGGACATGGGAATGAACGCCACGTCCCGGACATCGAGGCGGGTGGCGAACGCCATGAACTCCTCCTGAATCTCCTCGAACCGTTCACGGTCCCAATCGACGAGATCCATCTTGTTGATACAGACGACCATATGGGGGATCCCGAGCAGGTTGGAGAGGAAGGCATGGCGACGACTCTGCTCGACGATCCCGTTGCGGGCATCAATGAGAATCATGGCCAGATGCGCATTCGAAGCTCCGGTGACCATGTTCCGCGTGTACTCGGAGTGGCCCGGCGTATCGGCGATGATGAATTTCCGCTTCGGCGTCGAGAAGTACCGGTAGGCAACGTCAATGGTGATGCCCTGTTCGCGCTCAGCTCTGAGCCCGTCGGTGAGCAGGGACAGGTCGGTCTCCGCGTTGCCCCGCCGGACGCTGGTGCGCCTGATGGAGTCGAGCTGGTCCTCGTAAATAGCCTTCGAGTCGTACAGGAGGCGACCGATCAGGGTGGACTTGCCGTCGTCCACTGAACCGGCCGTGGCCAGGCGTAGGAGCTCGGTCATTAGAAATACCCCTCCCGCTTGCGGTCTTCCATGCCACTGTCCGAGATCCGGTCGTCGGCCCTGGTGGCCCCCCGCTCGGTCAGCCGGGTGACGGCCACCTCTTCGATGATGTCCTCCACCGTGCGAGCGGGCGACTCGACGCAGCCGGTGCAGTCGGCATCGCCAACCGTACGGAACCGGACCCGTGCCTCGAACAGCTCAGCTCCCTCATCGGGCTCCAGATGCTCGTTGACCGACATGAGCATGCCGTCGCGCACGAAGACCGTGCGCAGGTGGGAGAAATAGATGGACGGCACCTCGATGCGCTCGTCGGCGATGTACTGCCACACATCGAGCTCCGTCCAATTGGACAGTGGAAAGACCCGGATGTGCTCGCCCTTGTGGTGGCGTCCGTTGAACAGATTCCAGAGCTCCGGGCGCTGGTTCTTCGGATCCCACTGCCCGTACTGGTCACGGAAGCTGTAGATCCGCTCCTTGGCGCGCGCCTTCTCCTCGTCGCGACGAGCCCCTCCGAAGAGAGCGTCGAACTCGCCCTCGCGGATCGTACGCAGCAGCGTCGGCGTCTGGAGCTTGTTGCGGGTCGCTCGAGAGCCCGCCTCCTCGGAGATGCGTCCGGCGTCAATGTCGTCCTGCACGTGACCGATCACCAAACGAAGCCCCAGGCCTTCCACGGTGCGGTCGCGGAAATCAAGAACTTCGGGAAAGTTTCGCCCGGTGTCGATATGCAACACCGGAAATGGCGGCGGGGACGGGAAAAACGCCTTGCGCGCCAGATGCAACATGACAATCGAGTCCTTCCCGCCCGAGAACAACAGAGCGGGGCGCTCGAACTCGGCCGCCACCTCGCGCATGATGTAGATCGATTGGGCCTCGAGTGCGCCGAGGTGGCTGAGCTTGTACGCGCTCGTCGTCTCAGGTGCGCCGCCGCTCACGGACTCGGGTGGGGCATGCGTCGTGTGCTGCGAGTGTGCTGCCAAGGATCGGGCCATCAATGCGCGCCTCCGACAAGTGCTCTGACAACTCCGCGACAACGGAGTCGTTGAGGCTCGCAGCATCACCCACGTCCTCTTCCCCGTTGCATGGTAAGTGGTCGCGACAGAGAAGGAAAGCGGTTACACCGTTCGTGCCAAGAGTTGGGCGCGAATTCATTTAGCCGAAACCGTGCCGCGCATGCGACGAACTCATTAGCCAAGCGGACACAGAGAAACGACCAAACGATCGCATGATTGACGTCTCTCTCTTTCGCACGGAGCGCGACGCGACGCGACGTTGAGGCCGGCAAGCGGGACGTCGACACAGATCCATCGGCCGGGCCGCCGACATGGCATCGGGATGATGAGGCCTCGTCCAGACCGCCACCGCCGCCGCAGACCGCCCCGCCGCCGCCACCACCAGTGCCTCGCCGAGTCAGTCCCGCCCCGGCCGCCACCGGACGGGCTCTGACGAGACGCGTTAGCGCAGAATCCCTTCGAGCAGTTCGAGAACGCCGGAGATCTGCTCGGAGAGCGAGCCCGAACCGGGCCCGAGGACCAGGTCCGGCCGCGCCGGGACCTCGTAGTCCGAATCGATGCCGGTGAACCCGGGAAGCTGCCCCGCCCGGGCTCGGGCATACAGTCCCTTGGGGTCGCGCCGCTCACACTCCTCGAGCGAGGTGTCGACGAAGATCTCCACGAAGGGAAGGTTCGCCTGTTCGTGCAGGGAACGGATGAGGCGGCGATCCTCTTCGAAGGGGCAGATCAAGGCGATGAGCGCCAGCGCACCCGACTCGGCGAACATGCATGCCACCTCGCCGGCCCGGCGGACGTTCTCGGTGCGGTCACGGTCGGAGAAGCCGAGGTCGGCGTTCAGCCCGTGGCGGAGGTTGTCGCCGTCGAGGAGGAAGGCGGGCCGCCCGGAACGCACGAAGGCCTCTTCGACGCCGGCGGCCACCGTCGACTTGCCGGCGCCGGACAGGCCCGTGAACAGGAGCGTCGCCCCCGACGTCCCCAGAGCAGCGAAGCGGTCCGGGCGCGACAGCCGGCCGTCCTCGTGGCGCACCACGTTCGGGCTGGCGTGTGTCGTGGCGATCACCCGGATGACACCCGCCCCGACCGTCGCATTGGTGATGGGGTCGATGATGATGAAGCTGCCGGTGGACCGGTTCGTCGTGTAGTCGTCGACCAGCAGCGGCTCTGTGCAACGAAAGGTCAGGCGCCCGACCTCGTTCAACTCCAGCATCGCTGCCGCTTCGTCACGGTGCAGGCCGTTGACGTCCAGCCGGTAGTGCAGGGTCTGCGCCGTCGCCCGCACCGTCCGCGTGCTGTGCTTGAGCAGGTAGGTACGACCTTCGGCCAACGAGGAGCGCTCGTCCATCCAGCACACCGTGGCCTCAATGTCGTGCGACACGGTCGGGCGGTTGTTGGGCCGGCACAGGATGTCGCCCCGCGACACGGCGATGTCGTCCTCCAACGTGATGACCACGGCCATGGGCGGGAACGCCTCGGCCACCTCGCCGTCCGCCGTGGCGATGGAGGCGATGCGCGACGTGGTCCCGGTGGGCAGGACCAGTACGTCGTCCCCCGGCCGCAGCACGCCGCTGGCCACGGTCCCGGCGTAGCCACGGAAGTCGGGGTTCTCCGGTGTCTGGCTCCGGATGACGTACTGCACCGGAAAGCGCGGGTCGATGAAGTTCTCGTCGCTGCCGATGTAGACCGATTCCAGGTGGTTCAGCAGCGGTGAGCCGTCGTACCACCACATGTGTTCGGAGCGTTGCACCACGTTGTCGCCGCGCAGGGCAGAAATGGGGATGAACGTGATGTCGTGCACGTTCAACCGGGCCGCGAACTCCATGAAGTCGGACTTGATCCGCTCGTACCGGGCCTGGTCCCAGTCGATGAGGTCCATCTTGTTGACGCACACGACCATGTGCGGGACGCCCAGCATGGAGGAGAGGAAGGCGTGGCGGCGGGTCTGCTCAATCACGCCCTTGCGGGCGTCGATCAGGATCAGGGCCACGTGCGCGTTGGAGGCACCCGTGACCATGTTGCGCGTGTACTCCGTGTGGCCCGGGGTGTCGGCGATGATGAACTTGCGCTTGGGCGTGGCGAAATAGCGGTAGGCCACGTCGATGGTGATCCCCTGCTCCCGCTCGGCCCGCAAGCCGTCGGTCAGCAGCGCCAGGTCGGTCTCCACACCGCCGCGCTGCTCGCTGGTGCGGCGGATGGCCTCGAGCTGGTCCTCGAAGATCCCCTTGGCGTCATAGAGCAGTCGTCCGATGAGCGTGGACTTCCCGTCGTCCACCGAACCGGCCGTGGCCAGGCGCAGCAGCTCAGCCATTAGAAGTACCCCTCCCGCTTGCGGTCCTCCATGCCGGCCTCCGAAATGCGGTCATCGGCCCGGGTGGCGCCCCGCTCGGTCAGACGGGTGCCCGCCACCTCCGCCAGCACCAGGTCGATGGACTCGGCCATCGACTCGACGCAGCCCGTGCAGTCGGCGTCGCCGACCGTACGGAAACGCACCATGGCCTCGAAGACGGGGTCGCCCTCGTCCGGCGCCAGGTGCTCGGTGACCGCCATGAGCATGCCGTCGCGCTGGAACACCTGGCGCCGATGGGCGAAGTAGATCGACGGGACGTCGATGCCCTCGTCCCGGATGTAGTGCCACACGTCGTGCTCGGTCCAGTTCGAGAGCGGGAAGACACGGATGTGCTCGCCCTTGTTGTGGCGGGCGTTGTAGAGGTTCCAGAGCTCCGGGCGCTGGTTCTTCGGGTCCCACTGGCCGAACTCGTCACGGAAGCTGAAGATGCGCTCCTTGGCCCGGGCCTTCTCCTCGTCCCGGCGGGCGCCGCCGAAGACGGCATCGTGGCGGCCCTCCGCGATGGCCCGCAGCAGCGTCGGGGTCTGCAGCCGGTTGCGCGTGGCGCCCGGCGACGTGTCCTCCACCGTCCGCCCGGCGTCGATGTCGTCCTGCACCTTCGCCACCTCGAGCCGCACGCCCAGCGCGGCGGCGTGGCGGTCCCGGAACTCGAGGACCTCGTCGAAGTTGCGCCCGGTGTCCACGTGGAGGACGGGGAAGGGGACCGGCGCCGGCCAGAAGGCCTTCTTGGCCAGGTGGAGCATGATGATGGAGTCCTTGCCGCCCGAGAACAGAAGGACGGGACGCTCGAACTCGGCGGCCACCTCTCGGAAGACGTGGATGGACTGGGCCTCGAGGGCACGGATGTCGGACAGCCGATAGTGACCCGTGCCGGACGGCGCGACGCCATCCGGCACGTTCGAATCAGCCACCCTGCCCGGTGTCGCCATCGGACCCTCCCCTTCGTCTTCCCCCAGAGCGGAACGGACGAAGTTTAGGCCCCCGCCTCCGCAGCGCCCGTTTCGGGCAATTCCGAACCGGCACCGGCACCGGCGCCGGCGCCGGCATCGCCGTCGCTGCCGTTCCCGTTGTCGGCGGGCACCACGATCGGGTTGCCGAAGGCATCCTCGGCCGTCGGCGCCGCACCGAGCCAGCTGGCGTCGATGGACGAGTCGAAGGGGTCTTCGCTGACACCCTCGCCCATGTCCCGCAGCCAGTTGGCCAGGTCCTCGGTGTCCGACTCGCCCGATCCCATGGCCCAGAAGGGCATGGCCTCGGCGTCGGGCATCTCGAGCCGGATGTTCCGGTAGTGCTCCATGCCCGAACCGGCCGGTATCAGCTTGCCGATGATGATGTTCTCCTTCAGCCCGAACAGCTGGTCGCTGCGGCCCTCGATGGCCGCCTCGGTCAGCACCCGGGTCGTCTCCTGGAAGGAGGCGGCGGAGAGCCAGCTCTCGGTGGCCAGCGACGCCTTGGTGATCCCCATCAGCTCGGGGCGGCCTTCGGCCGGGACGTTGCCGTCCTCCACCAGGGTGCGGTTGACCTCGGCGTAGATCTGGTTGTCGACGCGCTCGCCCGGCAGGAAGGGCGCGTCGCCCGGCTCGGCCACGAGCACCCGGCGCAGCATCTGGCGCACAATCAGCTCAATGTGCTTGTCGTGGATCGACACACCCTGGTCGCGGTACACCTTCTGCACCTCTTCGACGAGGTACTGCTGTGTCTCGCGGATGCCCTTGACCTCCAGCAGCTCCTTGGGGTCCTTGGGGCCCTCGACCAGTGCGTCGCCGGCACCGACGTCCTGGCCGTCGGTGACCTCGAGGTGGGCGCGGGGGGCCACCAGCGTGGCGGTCTCCGTGCCGTCATCGGCCACCACCGTGATGTGGCGTCCCATCTCGTCGTCCTCCACCCGGACCACGCCCGAGTGGTGGGCCAGCACGGCGGCACCCTTGGGGGTGCGGGCCTCGAAGAGCTCGACCACGCGGGGCAGGCCGTGGGTGATGTCCTCACCCACCACACCACCGGTGTGGAACGTCCGCATGGTGAGCTGCGTGCCGGGCTCGCCGATGGACTGGGCGGCAATGACGCCGACCGCCTCGCCGAGCTCGATCATGGAACCGGTGGCCAGCGACAGCCCGTAACAGGCCGCACAGACGCCCTGGGGCGACTCGCAGGTGAGCACCGAGCGGACGCGGATCCGGTCGACACCCGGGTCGTCGCGCAGGGCGGCGATGGTGTCGTCGAGGAGCAGCGTGCCGACCGGGATGACGGTGCCGTCCGACAGCGTCACGTCCTCGGTCAACAGACGGCCGAAGGCCCGGGTCTCGAGGTAGTTGCGGTGCCCGGGGCCGTCGGGGGCCACGCCCTCGATCCAAATGCCTCGGGTCGAACCGCAGTCGTCGATCCGGATGATGAGCTCCTGGGCCACGTCGACGAGTCGGCGGGTCAGATAGCCCGAGTCGGCCGTGCGCAGGGCGGTGTCGGCCAGTCCCTTGCGGGCGCCGTGGGTGGAGATGAAGTACTCCAGCACCGAGAGGCCCTCACGGAAGGAGGACTTGATCGGGCGGGGGATCATCTCACCGCGCGGGTTGGACACCAGTCCCTTCATGCCGGCGATCTGGCGGATCTGCTGCGAGTTCCCTCGGGCACCAGAGTCCACCATCATGTCGAGCGGGTTGAAGGCGATGGTGGCCAGCTGAGCCTCCATGGCGCGCCCCACCTCGGAGTTGGCCGAGGTCCAGATTTCGATCTCCTTCTGGCGCCGCTCGTCGTCGGTGATGATGCCGCGCTTGAACTGGGTCTCGGCCTTCTCCGCCTCCTTCTCGTAGCGGTCGAGGATGGCCATCTTGTCCGGCGGCGTCTGCACGTCGTTGATGGAGATGGTCAGGCCCGACTGGGCGGCGAAGCGGAAGCCGAGCGCCTTGATCCGGTCGAGGCTCGCGGCCACGACGTTCTTGGGGTAGCTGGCCGACAACTCCTCGACGATCACGCCGATCGGCGTGTTGCGCTTGCCCACCACGTCATTGACGAACGCGAAGCCCTCGGGGAGCGCCTCGTTGAAGAACACGCGGCCCGGCGTCGTCTCGTAGGCCACGACCCCGTCCTCACCGGCGGTCACGCCGGCGGCACTGAGTCGCCCGGCCAGGGTGGAGCCCGGTGCCGGCCGCAACACGATCGGCACCTGCAGCTCCACGTCGCCGGCGTCGAACGCGGCCTCCAGCTCGTGGATGTGGCGGAAGACGCGCCCCGCACCCGTGCCCGACTCGACACGCAGCGTGAGGTAGTAGGCGCCGAAGACCATGTCCTGGGTGGGCACGGTGATCGGACGGCCCGTCGCCGGGGAGAGGATGTTGTTGGCCGACAGCATCAAGACCCTGGCCTCCGCCTGGGCTTCGGCGGACAACGGGAGGTGAACTGCCATCTGGTCGCCGTCGAAGTCGGCGTTGAAGGCCGTGCAGACGAGGGGGTGGACCTGAATGGCCTTGCCCTCGACCAGGACGGGCTCGAAGGCCTGGATCCCGAGGCGGTGCAACGTCGGGGCGCGGTTCAGCAGCACCGGGTGCTCCCGGATGACGCCCTCAAGCACGTCCCACACCTGGGGCCGGCGCCGCTCGACCATGCGCTTGGCCGACTTGATGTTCTGGGCCAGCTCGGCGTCCACCAGTCGCTTCATGACGAAGGGCTTGAACAGCTCCAACGCCATCAGCTTGGGCAGGCCGCACTGGTGCAGCTTCAGGTTGGGCCCGATCACGATGACCGAGCGGCCCGAGTAGTCCACGCGCTTGCCCAGCAGGTTCTGGCGGAAGCGACCCTGCTTGCCCTTCAACATGTCCGACAGCGACTTCAGCGGACGGTTGCCGGGACCCGTGACCGGGCGGCCGCGGCGGCCGTTGTCGAACAGCGCGTCGACGGCCTCCTGCAGCATGCGCTTCTCGTTGTTGATGATGATCTCGGGCGCGCCGAGGTCCAACAACCTCTTCAGGCGGTTGTTGCGGTTGATGACGCGGCGGTACAGGTCGTTGAGGTCCGACGTGGCGAAGCGGCCACCGTCGAGCTGCACCATGGGGCGCAGGTCCGGCGGGATCACCGGCACGGCCTCGAGGATCATGGCCCGCGGGTCGTTGATGCGCCGGCCGTGGTCGTCGCGCCGGTTGAAGGCGGTGACGATCTTCAGGCGCTTGATCGTCTTCTGGCGGCGCTGGGCCGACAGGGGACGGCGGCCGTCCTTGGCGTCGATCATGTCGCGCAGCTTGATCTCCTCGGCATCGAGGTCGATGCGGTCGATCAGCTTGAGGATGTACTCGGCGCCCATGCCGCCCTCGAAGTACTCGTCATACCTGAGCCGCAGCTCGCGCCACAGCATCTCGTCTTCGATGATCTTGCGGCCGTGCAGGTTGCGGAACTCGTCGAGGGAGCGCTGGGCGATCTCGGCGTCCTCCTGGGCCCGCTCGCGGGCGGACTGGATCTCCTTCTCGACGGCGCGCTGACGTGCCTTGATCTCGGCGTCCTTGGCCCCGTCGGCCTCGAGGGCCTTCAGCTCGTCCTCGAGCGCCTTGAAGCGGCGGTCGATGTCGAGGTCGCGCTTCTTCTCAATGTCCGCGATCTCCTCGGCCATCTCGTTTTCGAGCGACGGCAGGTCCTGGTGCCGCTTCTCCTCGTCGACCCAGGTGACCAGGTTCGCCGCGAAGTAGATGACCTTCTCGAGCTGCTTGGCCTTGAGCTCCTCGCGGGGCTCGGTGCCCATGAGGAGGTAGGCCAGCCACGAGCGGGTCCCGCGCAGGTACCAGATGTGCACGACGGGCGCGGCCAGCTCAATGTGGCCCATGCGGTCGCGCCGCACCTTGGACCGGGTGACCTCGACGCCGCAGCGCTCGCAGATGATGCCCTTGAAGCGCACCCGCTTGTACTTGCCGCAGTAGCACTCCCAGTCCTTCGTCGGGCCGAAGATCTTCTCGCAGAAGAGCCCGTCCTTCTCGGGACGCAGGGTGCGGTAGTTGATCGTCTCGGGCTTCTTGACCTCGCCGTTGGACCATCCCCGGATGGAATCGCCCGTAGCCAGTCCGATGCGGAGCTGGTCGAAGGTGTTGACGTCCAGAGCCATTAGGAGAAGCTCCTCTCTGCGGCACGCCGCTCGTCTTCTTCGTCTGAGCCGCGCTCGTTGCGGCTGATGTCGATGCCCAGCTCTTCAGCCGTGCGGAACACGTCCTCGTCCAGCTCGTGCATCTCGATCTCGCGGCCGTCGACCGCCAGGACCTCGACGTCCAAGCACAGGGACTGCATCTCCTTGATGAGGACCTTGAACGACTCGGGGATGCCCGGCTCGGGGATGTTCTCGCCCTTGACGATGGCCTCGTAGACCTTGACCCGGCCCAGCACGTCGTCGGACTTGATGGTCAGGAGCTCCTGCAGGGCGTACGCCGCGCCGAAGGCCTCCAATGCCCACACTTCCATCTCACCGAAGCGCTGGCCACCGAACTGCGCCTTCCCACCCAGCGGCTGCTGCGTGATCATGGAGTACGGGCCGGTGGAGCGGGCGTGGATCTTGTCGTCGACCAGGTGGGCCAGCTTCAGGATGTAGACGAAGCCCACCGAAATGGGGTTGTCGTACTTCTCGCCGGTCCGGCCGTTGTACAACGTGACCTTGCCGTCGGTGCCGATCTGGACGTCGCCGTTGGCGGAGTCCGAGTTGAGCGTCCCGAAGACCTTCTGAATGGTCGGGTGCGCCCCGGCGTCCTCGACCTCGTCCCAGTGGGCGCCGTCGAAGACCGGGGTCGAGACCCAGGCCGCCGGCTCGGTGCGCGGCCGCGTCTTGCGAGCGGCCCCGTCACCCTTGGCCGAGGTACCCACGCCCTCGTTGACGACGACGCCTTCCCAGCCGTGCCGGGCGGCGTAGCCCAGGTGCGACTCGAGCACCTGGCCGACGTTCATCCGGCTCGGCACACCGAGCGGGTTCAAAATGATGTCGACCGGGGTGCCGTCGGACAGGTAGGGCATGTCCTCGACCGGGAGGATCTTGGAGATGACGCCCTTGTTGCCGTGGCGGCCGGCCAGCTTGTCGCCCTCGGAGATCTTGCGCTTCTGGGCCACGTAGACCCGCACCAGCTGGTTCACGCCGGGCGGCAGCTCGTGGGACTCCTCACGCGAGAAGACCCGGACGTCAATGACCTTGCCGTACTCACCGTGCGGGACCTTCAACGAGGTGTCACGCACCTCGCGGGCCTTCTCACCGAAGATGGCGCGGAGGAGGCGCTCTTCGGGCGTCTGCTCCGTCTCACCCTTGGGGGTCACCTTGCCGACCAGCACGTCGCCCGGCTCCACCTCGGCGCCGACGCGGATGATGCCGCGGTCGTCGAGGTCGGCCAGGATCTCCTCCGACAGGTTCGGGATGTCCCGGGTGATCTCCTCGGCGCCCAGCTTGGTGTCGCGGGCGTCGACCTCGTGCTCCTCAATGTGGATGGACGTCAGCACGTCGTCGCGCACCAGGCGCTCGGACAGGATGATGGCGTCCTCGTAGTTGTAGCCCTCCCACGGCATGAAGGCGACGAGCAGGTTCTTGCCCAGCGCCAGCTCGCCGTTGTGGGTCGAGGGGCCGTCGGCCAGCAGGTCGCCGGTCGCCACGCTCTGACCCTCGGCCACCAACGTGCGGTGGTTGATGCACGTGTTCTGGTTCGAGCGGCGGAACTTGGACAGGCGGTAGACCTTGCGGCCCAGCGCCGTGCCGAGGCGGTCCTTCTGCCCCGCGGTGTACTCCACGGTGATGGCGTCCCCGCTGATCTCGGTGACGGTGCCGTCACCCTCGGCGAGGATCACGTCGCCGGCGTCGCGGGCGGCGCGGGCCTCGACCCCGGTGCCGATGTACGGCGCCTCGGGCGCCACCAGCGGCACGGCCTGCTTCTGCATGTTCGCGCCCATCAAGGCACGGTTGGCGTCGTCGTGCTCGACGAAGGGGATCAGCGCGGTCGAGACCGACACGATCTGCTTCGGCGACACGTCCATGAGGTCCACCTCGGACGGCGGCACGAAGTCGATCTCCGACGTCGTCCCGTAGGAGGTGTTGACGGCCCCCATGCGCACGCCGGTCCCTTGCGGGCCGCGGCGCACCAGGACGCGCTCCTCGGTCAGGCGCCCGTCAGCGGAGACCGCTGCGTTGGCCTGGGCGATGACGTGCTCCTCTTCCTCGTCGGCGGCGTAGTAGCTGACCTCGTCGGTGACCTTGCCGTCGACCACGGTGCGGTACGGCGTCTCGATGAAGCCGTACTCGTTCACCCGGGCGTAGGTGGCCAGCGCGCCGATCAGGCCGATGTTCGGGCCCTCCGGCGTCTCGATCGGGCACATGCGCCCGTAGTGGGAGGTATGCACGTCCCGGACCTCGAAGCCGGCGCGCTCACGGGACAGACCGCCTGGCCCCAGGGCGGACAGGCGGCGCTTGTGGGCCAGGCCCGACAGCGGGTTGTTCTGGTCCATGAACTGCGAGAGCTGCGAGGTGCCGAAGAACTCCTTCACCGCGGCCACGACCGGGCGGATGTTGATCAGCGTCTGCGGCGTGATGGCCTCGACGTCCTGAGTGGTCATGCGCTCGCGCACGACCCGCTCCATGCGGGACAACCCGACACGGACCTGGTTCTGGATCAGCTCGCCGACCGAGCGGATGCGCCGGTTGGCGAAGTGGTCCTGGTCGTCGATGCGGTAGGTCGACTCGCCGTCGGCCATGTGCTGGGCCAGATGGAGCATGTAGGTGGCCGAGGCCAGGATCTCCGAGGGCGACAGCACCGACTGGTTCGGGGCGGGCTTCTCGATGTCGATCCCGAAGAGGTCCGACAGGCGGTCGATCTCTGGCCCGAGCTTGCGGTTCAACTTGTAGCGGCCGACCCGGGTGAGGTCGTAGCGCTTCGGGTTGAAGAAGGCGTTCTCGAAGTAGACGCGGGCCGCCTCCGCGGAGAGCGGCTCGCCGGGGCGGGCGCGCTTGTAGATCTCGAGGAGGGCCTCCTCGCGGGTGGGCGCCAGGTTGCGCTCCTTCTCCCACTGCCCCTCGAGGAAGTCGAAGTGGCGCACGAAGCGGTCGAGGAAGGCCTCGTCGCCGTAGCCGAGGGCGCGCAACAGCACGAACAGCGACAGGCGACGCTTGCGGGCCACGCGGCAGCCGGCGGTGACGTCCTTGCCCGGCTTGGCCTCAATGTCGAGCTCGATCCACTCACCCCGGTACGGGTGGATGGTCCCGGTGAAGACGGTCTTGGCGTCGCGGCCGGGCTGGAAGATCACGCCGGGCGAGCGCACGAGCTGGCTGACGACGACACGCTCGGTGCCGTTGACGATGAAGGTGCCGCGGTCGGTCATCATCGGGAAGTCCCCCATGAAGACCGTCTGCTCCTTGATCTCACCCGTGGTGGCGTTGAGGAAACGGGCGCGCACGAAGACGGGCGCGGCGTACGTCATGTCCTTTTCCTTGCACTCCTCCACCGAGAACTTCGGCGGTGGGCGCAGGTCGGCGTCCGTCGGATCGAACTCGAGCTCGAGGCTCAGCTGACCGGTGAAGTCCTCGATGGGACTGATGTCGTGGTAGGCCTCGGCCAACCCCTTGTCGAGGAACCACTGAAACGAATCGCGCTGAATGGCGATCAAGTCGGGAAGCGGCAAAGCCTCATTGATATTGGCGAACGAGACACGTTCGGGACTGCGGGACCGTGAGGACAACGGTCAACTCCTCCCAGGTGAAAAGCGGCGGGTGAGGGCGGTACTGCGAATCGGGACGGACGAGGACGGGGACGACGGGACGGGAATCAGGGCTGCGCGGGCGCGCGTCGACACCGAGGAATTACGGAATCGAAGACAGGGAGACGCACGGCAACCGTGCATCTTATCGTGGGGCGTGCCTGGATACAACCCCTCGGGCCGTGGCCGGCCGAACGGGCGGTGCCCGGGGTCCCCGACAGGGTAAAGGTGCCCTCCCCCGCCGTCAAGGATCCTGGTCGGAAGGCCAGGTCAGGACGTGTGTCCTCCCCGGCCCCCGACCGGGGACTACTTGATCTCGACCGTGGCCCCGGCGCCCTCGAGGGCCGCCTTGGCCTTCTCGGCGTCCTCCTTGTTGGCCTTCTCGAGGACCGGCTTCGGGGCCGCCTCGACCAGGTCCTTGGCCTCCTTGAGCCCGAGGCTGGTGAGGGCACGCACCTCCTTGATGACCTGGATCTTCTTGTCGCCGGCCTCGGTCAGGATGACGTCGAAGTCCGACTTCTCCTCCTCGGCGGCGGCCTCGCCACCGCCGGCCGGGGCGGCCGCCGCGGCCACGGCCACGGGGGCGGCTGCGGTCACGCCGAAGCGCTCCTCGAAGTCCTTCAACAGCTCGCTCAGCTGAATCACCGAGAGCTCGGCGATCCCGTCGAGGATCTCTTCTTTGGTCAGGGTTGCCATCTGCCTGGCCTTCCTTTCTTTACCTTCGGTCTTGTTTGGTTCGGTTGATCTGGGGTTATGCCTCTTCGGCGGGGGCCGCCGCCTCTGCCTCCGCCGGAGCCTCCCCGGCGGACTCCACCGGCTCGGGTGCGGCAGCTTCCTCTGCAGGTGCTGCTGCCTCATCGGCAGGTGCTGCTGCTTCATTGGCGGCGGCATCGGTCTCCACCGGCGCAGCCTCGGCGATCTCCTCGGCGGGCAGCGTCTCGCCACCGGCCTGACGCTGCTCGATCAGCGCCGAGATCCCGTAGGCCATGTTGCGCGGCAGCGCCTGCAGGAGCCCGGCCATCTGCTGCATCGGCGCGGCCAGCGCGCCGGCGAAACGGGCCAGCAGCACCTCCCGCGGCGGCAGGTCGGCCAGCGCGGCCAGGTCGGCGGCCGAGAGGAGCGATCCGTCGGCCAGCCCGCCCTTAATGACGAGGAGCGGGTTGTTCCGGGAGAAGTCCCGCAGGGCCTTGGCCACGGCGCTGACGTCGCCCTGCACGAAGGTCAGCGCGCTGGGGCCGCTGAGGTACTCCGCCAACGGCTGGTACTCGCCGCCGTCGATGGCCCGCCGGACCAGCGTGTTCTTGAAGATCCGGTAGTCGCCCCCGGCAGCGGCCAGCGCGGTGCGCAGCTCGGCCAGCTCGGATGTCGTCAGGCCGCGGTACTCGCTCACGATGGAGGCCGCCGCCGCGCTCACGCGCGTCTTGACCTCGTCGACGACCTCGACCTTGCGTGCCATCTGTGCGTTCTGCGTTGCCATCGGTGTCCTCCACCGGGCTCCATGGCCCGGAAGCGGGCCAGAGTCTCCGGCGTGCGACGGCACGGGCAGCCGGATCGCTCCGGCGTACTTCGTTGTCGCCTCGTCAGGCCGGCCCATCGGGCCGCTTCGGCACCCAGGGGTGCACCGGAGGTCTCTGGCGTATCGGATTCAGTGCCCGTCCGCCCGGAGGCGGCGAGCTGTGCGGGAAAGAGTAGTACGGCGGTCGGGAGGGTTCCGACCGGGCTGCGTGGTCAGGCCGATGCGGCCAGCTCGTCCTCGGTGTAACGGGCCTTGACGGGGTCGATGCGGACCCCGGGGCTCATCGTCGTCGAGATGGTCACGGACAGGAAGTAGCGACCCTTCGACGAGGGCGGCTTGGCCCGCTGCAGCTCGTCGATGACGGCGCGGATGTTGGCCACCAGCTGCTCGACGGTGAAGGAGGCCTTGCCGACGCGGATGTGGACGTTGCCCACCTTGTCGGTGCGGTACTCGACCCGTCCGCCCTTGAACTCGGCGACGGCCTTGCCGACGTCGGTCGTCACGGTCCCCGTCTTCGGGTTCGGCATCAGGCCGCGTGGCCCGAGCACGCGGCCGAGCGTCCCGACCTGGCCCATCAGGTCCGGCGTGGCGATGGCGACGTCGAAGTCGAGGAAGCCACCGTTGATCTTCGCCACCAGGTCGTCTGCGCCGACCTCGTCCGCCCCGGCGGCACGTGCCTCTGCTGCAGCCTCGCCGGCGGCGAAGACCGCCACCCGCTCGGTCCGGCCGGTCCCCGAAGGGAGCGACAGCGTGCCGCGGACGATCTGGTCCGCCTTGCGGGGGTCGACCCCGAGGCGGACGGCGAGCTCGACGGTCTCGTCGAACTTGGCGCTGGCCAACGACTTGACCAGCTCGACGCCCTCGGCCAGGCCGTGCATCGACTCCCGGTCCGCCTTGGTCAGGCTCTCCTTGTACTTCTTGCCGTGCTGGGTCATCTTCTTCTCCTCGTCCTGCCCTAACCGGCGACCTTGATGCCCATGGAGCGTGCCGTGCCGGCGACCTGCTTCTTGGCCGCCTCGAGATCCGCCGTGTTGAGGTCGGCGAGCTTCGTGGTGGCGATCTCGGCCAGCTGGGCGTCGGTGATCGTCCCGACCTGCTCGCGGCCCGCCGTGGCGGCGCCCTTGTCGAGCCCCGCCGCCTGGCGGAGCAACACGGGCGTCGGCGAGGTCTTCAGCACGAAGCTGAACGAGCGGTCCTCGTAAATCGTGATGTCGACCGGGATCACCTGACCCCGCATGCTCTCCGTGGCCTGGTTGTACTGCTTGCAGAATTCCATGGTCTGCACGCCGTGCGGCCCCAGCGCGGTGCCGACCGGCGGCGCCGGCGTGGCCGATCCAGCCTCGAGCTGGATCTTCACCACGGCGAGCACCTTCTTCTTGGGTGCCATCGTCCTTGTTCTCCTTCTTCCGTCTCTGTGCCCAGACGCCTACAGCTTGGCGACCTGGCTGAATTCGAGCTCGACCGGCGTCTCCCGGCCGAAGATGTTGACCAGCACCTTGAGCTTGAGCTGGTCCTCGTTGATCTCCGAGATCTGGCCCGAGAAGTCGGCAAAGGGGCCTTCCTTGACCCTGACCGTCTCGTTGACCTCGTACTCCAGGCGGGCCCGCGTGCGCTTGGGCGCACCGCCCGGACCACCCTCGACCTTCACCTGAAGGATGTTCTCGACCTCACGACGCGACAGGGGCGTCGGCTTGGTGCCCGGACCGACGAAGCCCGTGACGCCGGGGGTGTTGCGGATGGCGCCCCAGGTGTCGTCATCGAGATCGCAGCGCACCAGCAGGTAGCCGGGGAACACCTTCTTCTGGACCGTGACCTTCTTGCCGCCCTTGAACTCGTCCACGTCCTCCATCGGGATGACGACCTCGAACACGCGGTCCTCAATGCCACGGGAGGCGACGACGTTGCCCATGTTCGAGCGCACCTTGTTCTCGTAGCCCGAGTAGGTGTGCACCACGTACCAGCGGCCGGGCCGGTCGTACGGGCTCTCGACCGGGACGGGCTCCTCGTCCTCCTCGTCCTTGACCCAGCCCCCGAGCTCACCGTCGCCCTCGTCGGCGGTGGCATCGAGCACCAGGTCCGGCTCACCGGCTGCGGTGTCCAACGCGATCTCTTCCACGATCTCCTCGGCGATCTCTTCGACTACCGCCTCCTCGATCGCCTCGAGCACGGCCTCTTCCACTATCTCTTCCACGATCTCTTCGGCCACCGCTTCGTCGATGTCCGTCACGGTGTCCGGGCTCACTGCTGCCTCCTCGGGGGCCGCTTCGGCCTCTTCCCGCTCTGCCTCGATTGCGTCGGCGACGTCTTCCTGGTCGCCGTTGGTCATTGCTTCCTCTGCGTCTGAATGCGTCATATCGCTCATGCCGGTGCTACTTCGTGAAGAGAAGCGTGATCAGCTTCCCGAAGGCGAGGTTCAAGACGAAGATCAGGCTGATCATGATGATCAGGGTCGTCAGGACCACGGAGGTGTAGTTGATGAGCTCGGAACGCGACGGCCACGCCACCTGGCGCATTTCGTCGCGCACCTCGCGGACGAACTGCACCGGAGTCGTGCGCTTGCGGCCCTGCTGCCGGCTGCGCGGCTGACGGGGACCACCCGAGTTGGCGCCCGCGGGGGCCTTACGGGTAGCCGGAGACCCATCGGCCTCCATCTGCCCTTGGCGCTGCATCAGGCGCTTGGTCTCGCGGTTCACGACTCTTGCCTCACATACTTCATCGTCGGGTGGGTACGTCCGGGGCAGGGCAGGAGGGACTCGAACCCCCAACCGCCGGTTTTGGAGACCGGTGCTCTACCAGTTGAGCTACTGCCCTCGGTGGGGTGCCTTCGGTTGCCCTCAAGCAGGTGGTTCTTCCCCCTGACCTGGGGATCAGCCTGCCAGAGTAGCACCGGCAGGCCCGGGTTGGCTCAGCGGGTCTCCTTGTGCAGGGTGTGCTGGCGGTCCCAGCGGCAGAACTTCTTCATCTCGATCCGCTCGCGGTCGTTCAGCTTGTTCTTGGTCGTGATGTAGTTCCGCCGCTTGCACACCTCACAGGCCAGGGTGACCTGGACCCTCTTCTCGTTCTTCGCCATCTCTGCAATCCTTCCTACTGGCTGCCCGGGGCGACCTGACCCGGGCCTGGTAGCGGCGGCGGGACTCGAACCCGCGACAACACGATTATGAGCCGTGTGCTCTGACCAACTGAGCTACGCCGCCATGGGCGAGCCCCCGGTGGGGATTGAACCCACGACCCCCTCCTTACCATGGAGGTGCTCTACCACTGAGCTACAGGGGCGCCGCGGGTACCTTCCGCGAAGAGTAAATGATAGTCAGGGCCCGAGGCGAGCTGCCTCCGCTCCCCTGGTTTTCGCACGTCAACAGTACCATCGGCGGATGCGGATCCGACTCGCCGAGCTGGCCGACGCCGAGGCCATCCGCGCCATCTACAACGTGGAGGTGCTCGGGAGCACCAATACGTTCGACATGGTGCCTCGCGGCGTGGCCGAGCAGGAGGCCTGGATCCTCGAGCACAGCGGCGTGCATCCCGCCGTCGTGGCCACCGAGCCCCCGGACCCGGCTGCCCCCGGCCGGATCGGGGCCAACGGGGAGATCGTCCTGGGCTTCGGCTCCCTCTCGTCGTTCCGCGAGCGCTCCGGCTACTCGGCCACGGCCGAGAACTCCGTCTACGTCGACCGGGCCCAGCGGGGCAAGGGCGTGGGCAAGGCGCTGCTCGCCGAGCTCCTCGTCCTGGCCTCCGCCCACGGCTTCCACTCGGTGATCGCCCGGATCGCCGGCCACAACGAGACCTCCATCGGCCTGCATGAGGCGGCCGGTTTCGAGCTGGTGGGAGTCGAGCGCGAGGTCGGGCGCAAGCACCGCCAGTGGCTCGACGTGGTGGAGCTCCAGCGCCTCCTCTGAGTGTCCCGGCGCCCCGTCCGGCGCCGGCGCTCTCAGCGAGCCGGGCTCAGGACTCGAGGGCGGCGCTGGTCGCCGGCAGGGCCGGCAGGCGCGAGCGGTCGAGACGCCACGACGTCGTCCAGTTGCCCAGGGGGAAGATGGCGACGGCCCACAGCACCAGGACCGCCAGCACCATGCTGGCCGGATCCGTGTGGACCAGCTCGCTCAGCAGGTCGGCGCCGCCGGTGAGCCCGATGAAGGGCGCCACGGTCGACAGTCCGAGCACGGCGAGGAGCCACCGCCCGGTCACGACCGGCGCCACGATGATGATGCCCCACGTCAGGTACCAGGGCTGGACGACGGGTCCGAGGAGGACGAACGCCATCATGGTGGCCCCGAGCGCTCCCAACACGCCGATGCGCTGCCGGTTGCGCAGGCAGTAGACGGCGATGGCGGCCGCCCCGATCAGCCCGATGGCGCGGGTCAGCGTCAGCACCCCGCCCAGGCCGACGCCGATGCCGATGACGTGGGCCGTCCCGCTGATCAAGAGCCCGAAGCCCGTGGCGGGCGCCATCCAGGACCGCACCGTGCCCGGGGTGCCCAGATTGGCGATCCAGCCCCAGCCGAGGCCCGAGACGAGGGAGAGCACCCCCATGACGGCCACCGTGAGCAGGCCGGCCCGCACCAGGACCCGGGAGATACGGCGCCAGTCGGCAAAGGGTCCGGCCCAGTCCCACGCCACGTAGACGATGCCGATGGCGGCCGGAACCTTGATGGAGGCGGCCAGCGCGCACAGGACGATGCCCCAGACCGGGTGGAAGGAACGGGCGGCCGTCACGCCGGCCAGCAGCAGCCCGACCATGATGGCGTCGTTGTGCGCGCCCCCGACCAGGGCCAGCAAGGTCAAGGGGTTGAGCACCGCCAGCACGAAGGCCGGGCCCGGGTCCCGACCGAAGGAGCGGGCCAACTTGGGGATGCAGTAGGCGATGAGCGCGAGACCGGCGACGGATTGGAGGCGGAGCAGCTCAATGGTCAGGAGGGCGTGGTGGAAGGTGAGCGAGGCGGACCACCCGGCCAGCATCAGGAACAGCGGCCCGTAAGGGGCGGGCGTGTTCGCCCACAGCGGGTCGACCCCCGAGACGTACGGACCCGAGCCGAGCGTGCCGGGGCCGTAGTGGTACGGGTTGATGTGGCGGCTCATCATCTCGCCCTGGGCGGCGTACGAGAACACGTCCTTGCTGAAGAGCGGCGCCACCGCCAGGAGCGGCAGGATCCACAGCGCCAGCATGTACGCCAGCGGACGGATGGGCACGCCACCGCGGGCCCGGAGGGTCTGGAAGAGGCCGTACCAGACGCGGACGAACAGGACCATCCCGCCGTAGACGGCGACGACGCCCGGCAACATCAGGGTGGTCGACGGCCAATCGGCCTCGCCGAAGAACCATGTGCCGCCCATCTCCAGCTTGAAGGGCGAGCTCGGCAGCGATGCCCCGACGCAGATGGACACGACAGCGAGGAGTCCGAGCAGCGCGGGCCGGCGGAGGAATGACAGGTCTTCGGGGTCGCCGGACTCGGGCTCGACACGCTCGGTGAGCGTGACGCCGCGGGTGAGGCGGAGCTGCACGGCGTCGGCCCGCATGGAGAGGCGGCCGAGCCGCGCGCTGATGCGGTCCAGAACGGGGGGTGATGTCGACATCGCGCTCTCGTCCACGGGGTAATCAGTCTCGCTTGTCGTGTCCGGGCCCGGCGGGGCCCGAATGGGGGAGGGTGGGCCGACGTCCGGGGAGCGCCTGCCCGCAATCGATCTGAAACGGCATTGTAACGGCCCCCGGCGGGTCGGCCGGGGCCGGGCGGCCCGACGACGATGCCGGCGGAGAATACGTGGGCCGGGAAGGATTTGAACCTCCGTAGGTGTTAACCGGCAGGTTTACAGCCTGCTTCCTTTGGCCACTCGGACACCGACCCGCAGGGGCGAGATTAGCCCGGCCCGGCACCCCGGACCGGCAGGTGACGCCGGTACGCTGGCCCCCATGCCTACGTTTGACATCGTTTCGGAAGTCGACATGCAAGAGGTGCGCAACGCCGTGGACCAGGCCAACCGGGAGGCCGCCACCCGCTTCGACTTCAAGAACACCGATTCGGCCATTGAGCTGAGCGAGAACGAGCTCGTGCTCCGCTCCTCGACCGAAGACCGGCTCCGGGCGCTGCATCAGGTCCTCGACGAGAAGCTGGTCAAGCGCCAGGTCTCGCTGAAGGCCTTCGAGGACGCCAAGGTCGAGGAGGCCCAGAAGGGCACCTCCCGCCAGAAGATCGCCATCCGGGCGGGCATCTCGTCGGACCACGCCAAGCGCTTGAACAAATTCATCAAGGACCTCGGGCTCAAGGGCGTGTCCTCCCAGACGCAAGGGGATCAGCTCCGCGTGACGGGCAAGAAGCGTGACGACCTCCAGGAGGTCATCTCCAAGTGCAAGGCGGAGGACTTCGGTATCCCGCTGCAGTTCAACAACTTCCGGGACTGAGTCCCGGCGGCTCCCCGCCTGGAGCGGGGGCCGGTCCTCCAGGCGATTACGTCCCGTCGCCTCGGCGCTCGCCCGCGTCCACCTTCTCGGCGTGGTGCTCCTCGTACTCGACCGGGTCGACGTGGAAGAGCTTGTTGTAGATGACGAACTTGACGATCCACAGGATGCCGAAGCTCATCAGGTTGGCCAGGTTCACCAGGAGCGCGGTCTCCCCGTGGCTCAGGTTGTGTGCCCGGGCGAAGTCACCGGCGATCCAGACGGCCAGGCTCGAGAAGGCCAGACCGATGAAGGAGAGGATCCAGAAGGGGGCGACCTCCTTCCAGAAGTGCGACTTCCCGCTCTTGCCCCAGACCCAGCGGCGGTTGAGCGCATAGGACGGGACCGTGGCCACCACGTTGGCCACGATGTTGGCCGGCACCTCCGACATGACGTGGAAGATGCCGAACGTCAGCAGCAGGGTGACCTGAGAGACCACCGTCGAGATCACCGAGACGCCGGCGTACTTAATGAGCTTCACGCTGGACGGGTGCGCGATCATCTGGCGGACCTTGGCGTGCAGCGCCTGGTCCGAGGCCCAGATGTGGGAGAGCGGTGGGTGGCCGCCGTGATCAGTCACAGGAGCCCCGCGCTCGCTGAGTGGACGCCGCGGGCGGAATCGGCACGGGCCAACCCTAGCGTGGCGGGCAATTCGCTCCCGGTCACACCGTCATGAGCCCGCCGGGAGCAACCGGTTGCTCCGGGCCACCTCGCCGAACCAGTGCGCACTCGGCTTGGGCCGGCGCTCAAAGGTCCCGGGGGCCACCGCCACCAGCCCGAACTTGGGCCCGTAGCCCAAATGCCACTCGAAATTGTCCAACAGGCTCCAGACGAAATACCCCCGCAGGTCGATGCCCTCCTGGAGGCAGCGGTGCGCGCTCTGGAGCGCATCGGAGACGAAGGCGATCCGCTCGGCGTCGTCCGCCGTGGCGATGCCGTTCTCCGTGACCACGACCGGCCGACCGCTCACCGCCGCCGCCCGCCGCACGGTGTGCTCGACCGCCTGGGGCCAGCGCTCGTCACCCATCTGCGTGAGCGGGACGTCGGGATCGTTGGGCGCCAGACCGTCCGGGCCGAAGTGCATGCGGGTGTAGCACTGCACGCCGACGAAGTCGTCGCCCGCGGTGGCGCGCAGAAAGATGTTCTCCAGCATCTCCTCGGCGGCGTCGCGCAGACGCTCCCCGCCCTCGGTGGCGGTGATCTCCGCCATGGAGAGCGTGAGACCGACGGGGAACTCCCCGGGCCCGGCCCGCAGCGCGTCGACGGCCAAACGGTGGGCGCGCACCATCGCATCGTTCACGGCTGCGTAGCGGGCGAAGTCGTCCTTCACCCCGGGCGGGTACTCACCCTGGAAGTACCCCATGACCGCGACGACGTTGGGCTCGTTGATGGTGCAGGCCCATCCGATCAGGTCACCCAGGTGCGCGGTCGACCGTTCCACGAAGCGGGCAAAGCGCTCGGGGGCGTCCGGCGCCTCCCATCCACCGCGGGCGGTGAGCCACAGCGGGGTCGTGAAGTGGTGGAAGGTGACAACGGGCAGGATCCCGTGGCCGTGACAGGCGGCGCACACTCTCCGGTAATGCTCCAGCGCGGCGATGGAGAACTCCCCTTCGGCGGGCTCAATGCGGCTCCACTCCAGCGAGAAGCGGTAGGCGCCGAGGCCCATGTCGGCCACGAGTTGGAGGTCCTCGCGCCAGCGGTGAAAGGAGTCACACGCGTCGCCGCTCGGCTCCACCGTTCCCGACGCCGGGTCGTGTTCCCAAGCCCACCAGTCGTTGTTGACGTTCCCGCCTTCGATCTGGTGCGCCGCCGTGGCGACGCCCCAGGTGAAGCCCGCCGGGAACTCGAGCACCGTCTCTCCGTCCTGTCCTCTCGCCGCTGTCACGCCGCCGCAGGGTAGCTGGGGTCCCGGCGCCGTGCTCCGCGACGCCCGTCGCGGCAGCCTGCGAACATGGGCGCATGAGCGCGTCCTTGGAGTTCCTCGTCGATCTGCTTGACCTCGAACCCATTGAGGTGAACATCTTCCGCGGCATCCAGCCCAACGAGGAGCGCCAGCGCGTCTTCGGCGGCCAGGTGGCCGGACAGGCTCTCATGGCGGCCGGGCGCACCGTGGAGCACGGACGGGTGCACTCGCTGCATTCGTATTTCCTCCGCCCCGGCGACCCGACCGTCCCCATCCTCTACGAGGTCGACCGCATCCGCGACGGGCGTTCCTTCACGACCCGGCGTGTCGTCGCCGTGCAGCACGGGCGGGCCATCTTCAACCTCTCGGCCTCCTTCCACGACCTCGAGGACGGGCTGGAACACCAGATCCCCATGCCCGTCGTGCCCGAGCCCGAGTCGTTGGCTCCGCTCTACGAGCGGCTCCTGCCCTACAAGGAGGAGCTGACCGAGTGGTTCGACCGGCCCCACCCGATCGACCAGCGGCACATCGGCGATCTCCCGTGGCACTCCAAGGAACAGGGGGAGCCCTACCAGCGGCTGTGGATCCGCGCCGACGGCACGCTCCCCGACGACCCGCTCCTGCACGCCTGCGTGGCCACCTACGCCTCGGACATGTCGCTCTTCGACACCATCCTCGCCCCCCACGAGACGAGCTGGGACGACCCGCAGTTCATGGGGGCCAGCCTGGACCACTGCATGTGGTTCCACCAACCCTTCCGGGCCGACGAATGGCTGCTGTACGACACGGACTCGCCGGTCGCCGCCCAGGGCCGGGGCCTGGCCCGGGGCTTCCTGTTCGACCGGCAGGGACGGCTCTGCGTCTCGCTCGCCCAGGAGGGACTGGTGCGCATGCGCGCCCCGTCCGGGCGGTGAATCAGCGGCTCTGTATCGGGGTGTAGTCGCGCTCTTCGGAGCCGATGTAGAGCTGGCGGGGCCGGGAGATCTTGGAGTCCTGGTCGAGCATCTCCTGCCAGTGGGCCAGCCAACCGGCGGTACGGGGAATGGCGAAGAGGACGGGGAACATCTCGAGCGGGAACCCCATGGCCTGGTAGATGAGGCCCGAGTAGAAGTCCACGTTCGGGTAGAGCCGTCGCGAGGTGAAGTACTCGTCGTTCAACGCGATCTCCTCGAGCTTCAGCGCGATGTCGAGGAGGGGGCTCTTGCCCGTCACGGCGAACACCTCGTCTGCCGTGCGCTTGATGATTTTGGCCCGGGGGTCGTAGCTCTTGTAGACGCGGTGCCCGAAGCCCTGCAGGCGCTGGCCGCCGGTGCCCGCCTTGACCGTCGCGATGAAGTCCGGCACGTTCTCGATGCTCCCGATGTCGGTCAGCATGCGGATGACGGCCTCGTTGGCGCCCCCGTGCCGTGGTCCGTAGAGGGCGGCGGCCGCGGCGGCGGTGGCCGAGTAGGGATCCGAGTGCGACGAACCGACCACGCGCATGGCCGTGGTCGAACAGTTCTGCTCGTGGTCGGCGTGGAGGATGAAGAGGATGTCCAGGGCGCGGGCGAGGACCGGGTCGGCCTCGAAGCGCGGCTCGGCGACCTTCCAGAGCATGGACAGGAAGTTCGGGACGAAGTCGAGCGAGTTGTCGGGGTAGACGAAGGGCATGCCCACGCTGAAGCGGTGTGCGGCGGCGGCCAGGGTCGGCATTTTGGCGATGAGCCGGATGATCTGCTTGTTCCGGGACTCGGGATCGAAGATGTCCTTGGCGTCGAGGTAGAAGGTCGAGAGGGCGGCGACCGCAGACACGAGCATCCCCATCGGGTGGGCGTCGTAGTGGAAGCCCTCCAGGAAGCGCTTGCGCACGTTCTCGTGGATGAAGGTGTGGTACGTGACGTCGTGACGCCAGTCGGCGAATTGCTCCTCGTTGGGGAGCTCGCCCTTCAAGAGGAGGTAGGCGACCTCGAGGTAGGTGGAGTTCTCGGCCAGCTGCTCAATCGGATAACCCCGGTAACGCAGGATGCCGGCGTCCCCGTCCAGGTAGGTGATCCCGCTCTCGCAGGCCGCCGTCGACATGAAGCCGGGGTCGTAGAACCAGACCCCGGGGAGGAGTTTGGACCACTCCTCGGCCGCTATCCCGCCGTTGACGATCGGGATCTCAATGGACTCACCGTTGCGATTGTCCGTGATCGTGATGCTCTCGGCCACGTGAAGAGCCCTCCAGTTCCTGATTTCTGTGCCCCACGATCCTAGGACCAGGAAACGGTGGGGTCGATACGCGGGTCGCCCCGGGGCATCCGCAGAGCGGGGCTCAGGTTTCGGGGGCGATCTGCAGTGCCTGCTGGATCGCGGTGCCCGCCTTGAGGGTCTGGCCGGCGGGGGGGATGACCTGGACGGTGAGGAGGTACGTGGCGGACGGTTTGACGCGCATGATCACGTTGGGCAACCGCACCGAGGCACTCAGGGGGAGCGACGTGGTCCGGACCTGGCTCGTCGTCGCGCCGGAGGTCTGGTCGGCCAGCGAGAAGCGGACCGAGACGTGCGGCTCGTTGGACGAACCCTGGTTGGCCACCACCACCGTGACGGCGATCTGCGAGGTCGGGCTGATGACGGACACGCTCGCCGGGGTGCCCTGCGGGGTGGGCAGGGCGGGCGGGGTGAGGCGAATGGTGCGGAGGACGACGTAGTGCGTCGCGGCCAGCGTGGCCGAGGTGGCGACCAGGTCGACCTGGGCCGCCACGCTGCCGACCTGCCATACCTGCGGGTGGGTCACCCAGACCGAGGGCGGAAGCTTCCCGTGGCCGCCCGCCGCCAGCAGTGACCGTTGCACCGAGCGATAGAGGGCGTCCGAACGCACGAGGAGCGCGCCGGCCGCGGCAATGCGATTCGTGGCCGCGGCGGGAGACAGGAGGGCGGTACCGCCCGCCGTCGCCATCGCACCCCCCGGCGCGTCGGCGGGTGCGATGGGCTGCATGCCCAGGAATCCGTAGACGGCTGCCCGCAGCTGGGCCACCGCCTGGGCCCGCTCCGCGAAGACGTCGGAGAACTGGGTCGCCACGGTACCCAGCGGCGTCGAGCCGGCGGCGAGCTGCGCCCGCGTCGCTTCGTCGGCCGTCTGTTGCACCGCGCTGTCGAGCGAGGCCTGCAACCCCTGGCGGGTCTGCGACGGCAGGTCGTCGACGATCTTGCGCACCGAGACCGAGGTGGCATTCGACTGGTCGGCCGCGACGGTGCCCTGCGCGGCCAGGGTCCGATCCGAGTTGGCGTCGTAGCCCTGCGATTGCCGCGACACCTGGGTGAGGCCGCCCACGAGTATCGCGAGCACGACCACCGCCGCAATGAGCAGGGTGACCGGCCGGGCCGGTGATCGACGGCGCGCGCGGCGGCGTGGCCTGCGTGGCGACATCGCCACAGGAAACTACTTGGGCGCCGGAGTCTTTACACCGCGAGGAAGGACGCGCCCGGCGTCTCGCCGGACGTCGTCAGGGTGCTGGCGCTCGAACGCCATTGGACGGTGGGGGCGATCGCCCGGATGTCCACCCGGCTGCGGTGGCGCTCCACCAGCTGGAGAATGTCGGCGATCACCTCGTCCGTCAGGAGGTGCGGGTGCAGGCCCAGGTCGAGGAGCTTGGTGTTGGCGGCGTTGAAGTAGTGCTCCTCGTTCTCGACCCGGGGATTGGAAAGACCCTCTGCGATGTCGACCCGCGTCGGACAGACCTTCTTGACCATCTGCGCCATCTCGCGCACGGAGAAGGATTCCGTGAATTGGTTGAAGACCCGGAACTCGCCCCGGTCGGCGGGGTTCTCGAGCGCCAGGGTCACGCAGGCGAGCGTGTCGCGGATGTTGAGCATGCCGCGGGTCTGGCCGCCGGCGCCGTAGACGGTGAGGGGATGGCCGGTGACCGCCTGCACGCAGAAGCGGTTGAGCACCGTGCCGAACACGCCGTCGTAGTCGAAGCGGGTCGCCAGCAACGGGTCGGCGTCCGTCTCGGGGGTGGACTGGCCGTAGACGATGCCCTGGTTCAGATCGGTGGCGCGCAGGCCCCAGATCCGACACCCGAACATGATGTTGTGGCTGTCGTGCACCTTGGACAGGTGGTAGAAGGAGCCGGGCTGCTTGGGGTAGGGCATGACGTCGGTGCGGCCCTTGTGGGTGATCTCGATGAACCCTTCCTCAATGTCGATGTTGGGGTAGCCGTACTCCCCCATTGTCCCCAACTTGACGAGGTGAATGTCGGGGTCGGTCTCCTGAATGGCGTACATCACGTTCAGGTTGCCGACGACGTTGTTGACCTGGGTGTAGACCGCGTGCTCGCGGTCGATCATGGAATAGGGGGCGGAACGCTGCTCGCCGAAGTGGACGATGGCGTCGGGCTTCGCCTCGGCGACGATGCCGTACGTAAACGCGGCGTCGGTGAGGTTCCCGATCCGTACGTCAATGGCGTGACCCGACACCTGTTCCCAGCGCGTGACCCGTTCTTCGAGGGGAGCGATCGGCACCAGGCTGTCCACACCCATTTCGAGGTCGTACTCCCGGCGCACCAGATTGTCGACGACGGTGACCTCGTGCCCGAGAGCCGACAGATGCAGAGCCGTGGGCCAACCGAGATAACCGTCTCCTCCGAGAACCAGAATCTTCATTTCACCCGTGTTTTCACTCAGGCCCCGCGATTGTTACGGAGTCGTTACACCTTCATCATGGGTCAAATCCCTGAATTTACGCTGTGAAGCGGCTGTAAATAGCGTGAGACCAGGGCTTATCCACCAGGGGCGCAGCCTAAACAGCGGGCCATGGGCGCTGGGGGATGGTGAGGAGATCGCCGCTCGTGCCGGGTGAGCGCCGTCAGCCCGCCTCGCCCCAGAGGGCCCGCCGGAGCCCCGATGCGCGGGTGATCGGCCGCGCGATGGCGGCCCTGATGGAAGGTTCGGGACCGACGAGAAGGAGGCGCTCCTGAGCCCGGGTCACCGCCGTGTAGAGCAACTCGCGGGTGAGGATCCGTGAGTCCGGGCTCGGCAACAGGAAGGCGACCGCCTCGTACTGCGAGCCCTGGCTCTTGTGGACGGTCATCGCGTACACGGAGTCCACGGCGGCCAGGCGGGTGGGACTGACCTCGGCGATGGTGCCCTGGCGTTCGAAGGCCGCCACAAACCGTCCGCTCTCCGACTCGATCACCACGCCGGTGTCACCGTTGTAGAGATTCAGTGCGTAGTCGTTCTCGGTCACGATGAGCGGTCGGCCGACGTACCAGTCCGTGCCGGTGGTGAAGCCCTCCACCTCGGAGCGCAACCAATTCTCTATGTGGTCCGTCCACGTGGAGACGCCCTCCGGGCCGCGGCGGTGACCACACAGCAGCCGGAAGCTCCCCAGCGCGTCGATGGCCTGGCGCGCGTTGCCCGCCCGCGCCGATTCGATGACGGTGCGCCCCGCATCGACCGCGAGCCGCCGGACATCGCCCAGGCCATCGGTCGGGATCGCCTCATCCGCACCGGTGGAGATCCACTGCACATTCGACTCTCCGGCGTCCCCCGCCCGCAGAATTTCGACGGCCTCGTCGGCGTCGTTCCGGCGGATCGCCCGGGCCAGGGCGGCGATGGCGCCGCCATGGCGGTGGACACGACGCAGCACCACGATCCCGGCGCCGAACGGCGCCTCCTTTCGGTCGTCCTCCGTCGGAACCGGCCGTCCTGTCACCTGGGTCAGCGCCTGGCGCGCCTCCGGCGGCATGCACGGACCGAGGGCCGCCGGGCCCACGATGTCACCCAGGACTGCGCCGGCCTCGACCGAGGCCAATTGCTCGGGATCACCGACCAGAATCAGACGCGCGTCGGGACGGACGGCCTCGAGCATCCGGGCCATGAGCGAGAGCGAGACCATGGAGGTCTCGTCGACGACGACGACGTCGTGGGGCAGGCGATTCAGACCGTTGTGACGGAAACGGGTGCGGTTGCCGGGGTTGAAACCGAGCAGCCGATGCACCGTCCTGCCGGCCAAGGCGTGCAGACGGTCCCGTCGCTCCTGGTCGACCGCAATGGCGTCGGCACCCTGGCGTACGGCGTCCTCCAGGCGCGCCGCCGCCTTGCCGGTTGGCGCGGCCAGGGCCACCAGAGGCGGGCGTTGCCCCGCAGCAATCGCCTGCGCCTCCAGCAGGGCGAGGACACGAGCCACGGTGGTCGTCTTGCCCGTTCCGGGTCCGCCGGCGATCACCGACAGCCGCCGCAGCACGGCCGTGGCCGCAGCCATGCGCTGGTCGGGGTCGTCGTCGTCGCCGAACAGTTCGCCGAGGCCGCTGCGGAGCAGTGCGACGTCGACGCCGGGGGCAGGGCTCTCGGACCGGTGTTGGAGCTCGCTCGCCACGAGGCACTCGTCGGCCCACAGGCGGTCGAGGTACAGGCTCGTCCCTTCGAGGTGCAGCGGACGGTCGTGGCCGACGACGGGACTGTTCGCCATGTGACGGAGCCACAGGGTCGGATCGGGCCAGGGCAGCGCCCCGATGTCCGCCGGCACCTCGGTGTCGGCGTCGGCCGTGGCATGAATGGTCCCCAGGTCGACGCAGACGTTGCCCAGGCGCGGCGCTCGCGCCGCGAAGGCGGCGCCGAGCGTGACGATGTCGTCGCGCCCGCCGCTCAGGCGTTCGAGACGCAGCGCGACATGGACATCCGAGGTGGAGAGGAGTCCGGCGCGGTTGAACGCCAGCAGTGCTCCCTCGGCCCCGAGCACGAACCGGGCGTCGAACGCATCCGCGACGTCGAGCTCGCTCACCCGGGCACCCCCCGGTCGAAGAGATCGCTCAGCGCCTCGACCAGTCGGGCCGGTGGGCGCCAGGCCCAGACGCCCGGAGGCGCCGTCCCCGCCGGGGCGGGTTCGACCGCGCTCATGCCGCGCACGAACAGGTAGAGGACTCCCCCCAGGTGCACGTCGGGGTCGTACCCGCGCAACCGCCAGCGCAGATAGCGGTGCAGTGCCACGACGTAGAGGAGCGCCTGCAGCGGGTAGTGCGCCGCCATCATTTCCGCCTGCACGGCGTCGGGGCGGTAGTGCCACGACGTGAGCGTCTCCTCCGACGTCGCCAGCTTGTTCGTCTTGTAGTCGGCCAGGACGAAGCGGTCGCCCGGGAGGCGGAAGACCAGGTCGAGGCTTCCGGTCAGGTACCCCCGCAGGACCCCGCTCAGCGCGGGGTCGCGCAGCGCCGGGGCGTAGCGCGCCACCGGGTCGTCCGCCGGGAGGTGCTCGTCCAGGAGGTCGGCCACGGCGGCGACGTGGAGGGTGGCGGTGGGTGCGTCGCCGCCGACCAGGGGGATCTCGAAGCTGAGTTCGTCGAGACGGTCCTGCCGCGTGATGTCGCGCAGCCGGACGTCGTGCACCATCGGCCCGAGAGGGGACGCAATGGCGGTGCACAGGCCGGCGACGACATCCGCCGTGTTGCCGAGGTTGACGTTGCGCCACGCCACCTGCTCGGCCAACGCGTCCGTCACGACGGCCTGCAGGTCGGGTGCTTCGAACGCAACGTGCTCGAACACCCCGTGGATGACCGTGCCCACGAGCGCACCCCCGGGCATGTCGGCCAACTGCAGGGGCACGGCGCCGTCGCGTGCAACGCCACCAGAGCGGGTCCGCGCCGGGGGCCCAACGGGGACATCCTCGTCAGATGTCAAGGGCCGCTCCGGCTCGCTGCCGACGGCGGGCTGGTCGTGCAGCGGGCTGGTGATGCTCGAATACGACGCCCGGCGCCAGCCCACGTCGAGGGTGCGGTCGAACACCGCGGCCTCGAGGTCGGGAGGGCTTCCGGCGCCCTCCTCCCAGCGCGCCGCAGAGGGCTCGTCGACCCGCTCGACCGAGACGCACGCTCCCAACCCACCGAGGGTCGATTCGACGGCGGCGTCGGAGCGCGTCTTCGCGCCGTAGGGGCCCACGACCCCCTGGGCGTCACGATCGAAGAGCAGTCGGGCCAGCGGCGAGTGCTGGCTGTCCTGTGCGCCGGCCCACCACAAAATCGCCTGATGGCGCGCCCGGGTCAGCGCCACGTAGAGGAGGCGCAGGTCCTCTCCCCGCGCTTCCTCCAGTTCCATCTTCTGGTGGAGGGCGAAGGCGTTCCCTTCACGGCCGACGTCAATGGTGCGCACGTTGCCGTGGTCGGGATCATGGAACATCGGCACGTGGTCGTCCTTGCCGAATGGGCGGCCGTCCCACATGTAGGGGCAGAACACAATCGGGAACTCGAGCCCCTTGCTGCGGTGAATCGTGATCACCTGGACCGCCTCGGCATCGGATTCGAGGCGCCGCGCCCGCTCCTCGTTCTCCCCGTCCCGGGCCGCATCGTGGATGCGCCGGCCCAACCAGGTGGCCATGGCGGTCGGCCCGAGGCCTTCGGAGACGCCGGCCTCGTGGAGCAACTGCGCAATGTGGCGCAGGTCGGTCATGAAGCGCTCGCCGGACGGGCGCGCCAGCACACGCTCGGGTACCTCGTGGGAGCTGCTGACCGCCTGGTAGAGCGAGGCGACGCCCTGGTCGCGCAGGAGCGTCGCCCACCGGTGCAGTGACCAGTGCAACCCCTCCCACTCGGCTTCGTCCGCGGTCGCCACCTCTTCGGGTGTCCAACCCACGAAGCAGGTCAGCGCCGCCAGCGACGCGCGGTCCCGCGCCGTGGGCCGTTCGAGCGCCTCCAGCAGCCGGAGCCATTCCAGTGCCGGCTCGGTGGCAAAGACGGAGCCGGAGCCACCGATCACCGCTGGGACCCCCGCGGCACGCAGCGCATCGCACACGGTCACGGCCTGGCTGTTCGTCCGCACCAGGACGGCGAGATGACCGGGGTGCACGGTCGTGCGTCCGAGCTCGACGCCCTCGCGGCTGCGGGTGATCAGCTCGGGGGCGTCGCACAGCAGCTCGACGACTCCGGCCGCGAGGTCCCGCGCAATGAAGCTCCTCGCTTCCGCGGCCTTGGGCAGCTGCCGCTGCGCCGTCAACGGGACCAGACCGTCCTCGGCGTGGACCATGCGGACCCGCAGCGGCACGTCGACCGCGCATCCCACCAGACGTTGTTGCTGGTTGGCCTCGGCCGCCCTGATCCTCCGGTAGGCGATGCCGGCGTAGCCGAGTTGGGCGTCGCCGAACAGCGCGTCATAGGCCTCCAGCAGTCCCTGGTCGCTGCGCCAGTTGACGTCGAGGGTCCATTCCGACTGCACCTCGTCGCGCGCCTGCAGGTACGCATGCACGTCGGCACCGCGGAAGGCGTAGATGGCCTGCTTCGGATCGCCGATCAGCACGAGCGTCGCTCCGCCCTCGCCGAAGGCGCGGTGCATGATGTCCCATTGCACCGGGTCGGTGTCCTGGAACTCGTCGACCAGGACGACGTCGTAGCGCTCCCGGAGCCGGTCGCACGCCGCAGGCCCGCGCTGATCGTCGAAGAGCGTCTCGCGCAGACGGCTGAGCACGTCGTCATAGGTGAGGATCTTGCGCGCCTTCTTGCGCTCCTCCATCTCCTCACGAACCGCCTTGGCGAAGCGGCGCCGAATGGAGGGCAGGTCGTCTGCCCGTGACAGCGGCGGCACCATTTCGGCATCGGGGTTCCCGAGGACGGACTTGGCGATCTCCAGGGCGTCGCTGCGATCGAAGTCGAGCTCGTTGGGCTTGTTGGCGAACCGGCGGAGGAAGAGATCGTCGACCACTTCCTCCATGAGATCGCTGACGTCTTCCACCAGTGTCACCTCACGGTCGACATCCCCCGCCGTCCCGAGGCCGTAGAGAACCTGCAGGCAGAACCCGTGCGTGGTCTCAATGGTCGCAGCGTCGAAGTCCGCGATGGCCTTGCCCAGCCGGTCCCGGCGGGCCTCGACCTCCTCCGACGGTCCCCGCGCCAGCAGCGCCACGAGCTCGTCCTCACCATGACCGCCCTGGCCGGCCAAGTGGTCCACCAGCCCGTCGAAGGCGCGGACCAGCCGCTCGCGCACCCGCTCGCGCAGTTCCCCGGTCGCCATGCGGGTGAAGGTGATCACGAGGAGCCGGTCGATCGGGAGGATGCCTTCCGCCACGTACCGCGTGGTGAGTGCGGCGATGGTGAACGTCTTGCCGGTGCCGGCGCTCGCCTGCAGCAGGGTCATGCCGGTCGGAAGTTCGCCGCACACGTCGAAGGGCCGCGGTGCCGCGGTGCGGTCCGTCATCGATCGACGATCTCCTCGTGGTCGAGCAGCCCGCCCCAGAGGCGTTGGGCGTACACCCCGACGCGCGTCGACTCCGTCGGGGCCCACGCCACCTCGTCCGGCAGGGGCGCTCCGGAGACCTCGAGCACCGCCCGGAGAGGGAGAACGCCCCCGAGCACCAGGACGTGCTCGGGCTCCTTGTCCTCCTTGGGGAAGTTGTAGCCCGAGACCCACTCGGCGGCCGCGGCGCCGCCGGGCTCCATTCCGCCCGCTCCCGCCGCCGCCCAGGCCGCCGACGTGCGCGCGTAGAGCGGGAGCGGCTCGCACATCCCGCGCTGGAAGATGTCGACCAGCGCGCGGAGATGCGACTCCGCCGCCTCTCTCCTGCTGGGTGCGTCTGGTCCGAGCGGCCGGATGGCGGCGATGGAGATCGTCGCGCGCTCTGCCCTGACTGCGGCCCACGGTGAGCGCCGAGAACGGCCGCTCCGGCCACGTTGCGCTGAGGACCAGCAGTCGAACCCAGGCGATGAGGCGGTGCGCCGGCCCCAGCTTGGAGTACGTGACGGTGTGCACGACATCCCCTCGGACGCCGGGCACCGTGCCGACGATGCTGAGCGCGTCCGACAGGTCCACGTGCGCGTCCAACGACACCGGGGGCGCCGCGTGCTGCCCGGCCGCGACGAGGTCGTCGATCGGGGCGGTGATCTGGTCCAGCTCGGAGTCGGCCAGCTGCCCCGGCGGTAGCGCACCCCGTACCCGCTCGGCATCCAGGCACGCGGTAAGGCCGGCTCCGGCCAGACGCTCCTGCAGGACTCGCTCGGCGATCTGCCACCGCTCCAGCCCGCCGAGGTCGATCGGGATGGCGTCCTCGAAGTCCCTGGTCCTGCTGCCGAGCCACACGTCGAGCCGCTCACGCAGGAACGCCCGCACGGGATGACGGAGGAACCGCTCGAGCTGATCCAACCCGACGGGGCTGAAGACCGACGGGTCGAGCGGGCGGTCGAGGAACGACGACGCGTCGTGGCGGGGGGCGAGGGCGGCGCGGGCCCCGGCCAGGTGGAGCACGTCGAAACTCCATGGCCCGTCCGCCACGAGCTCGTCGCGTTCGAAGTTCCGCTTGTCGAAGGGCTGGAGTGGGTGCTCCAGCACGATGGAGTCGCGCACACGGCCGGTCGGGCTCCGCACCGTGTGTTCGATCACGTCGAGCAGTTCCCCGACCGGAACGGCGGGTGGCCGACGGAGATTGGAGCGCTCGTCGCGACCCGAGTACGTCACCACGAAGTGATCCCGTGCCGCCAGCAGCGCGTCCAACAGGAGCTGACGGTCCTCGCTGCGCACGTCACGGTCACCCACGCGCTGGTTGCGCGCCGTCAGGTCGTCACCGTCCCGCTCAATGTGCCGGGGGAAGCTGCCGTCGTCCAACCCGAGGAGGCACACCACCCGGTGCGGGATGGAGCGCATGGGCACGAGTGTGCAGACGGTGAGGTGGCCGGTGCGGAAGTTCGCCCTCGTGGGCCGACCCTTGAGGCGCTCGGAGAGGATGGAGCGGATGTCGTCGCAACTCAGGGCGATCGCGCTCGTCGTGGCCTCCTCCGTTGCCTCGACCACCAGCTCGTCGAGGAGCCCCGTGAGCTGCGACCGTTGCCACGCATCGCCCGGCGTCGTCGCCACCAGGGAGTCGGAGATCCCCGCCAGGGTGTCGGCCCACTCCGCCATGGGGCGCGAGCCGGCCAACGCATTGAGGCCGGCTCGTAGCCGCTGCAGGAATTCGGTCAGGCGCCCGGCCAGGTCGATGTCGCCGCTGTCCACGTCGTCCAGCGGGAGCGTTGCGCCGAAGAGACGCTGCCGTTCCTCGGCCATCGCCACGCCGAGAAGGATGCGGTCGAGGCCCGCCTGCCATGTGTTGGCCGCAATGCCCTCGAGCTGGAACGAGCTCCGGTGGGCCGCATCGAACCCCCAGCGGATGAACGCGCCGTTCACCCATTCCTCCAGGCGGTACAGGTCGTCGTCGCTGAAGCGGAAGCGGCGCCGCACGGGGTCGCGGCCGGCCAGGTCGAGCACTTCGGTCGCGGTGATCCTGGCCGAGGAGAGCTCGAGCACCTCGGCCAGCACGCCCATGACCGGGTTGGTCTGGCGCAGGGCGCGGTCGGCGAGTCGGATCTCGAGCGTCCGCTCAGGATCGCTCGACGCGCCCTCCAGCCCCCGCCCCCCGAATGTCGCCTGAATCAACGGGGCAAAGGTCTCAATGTCGGGACACATCACAATGATGTCGCGCGGCTCCAGCGTGGGGTCGTCCTCCAACAGATGCAGGACGGCGTCGCGCAGCACCTCGACCTGGCGGCCCCGGCCGTGACAGGAGTGCACCCGGATGCTGTCGTCGTCGTCCGTGAGCAGCGGTCGCAGGTCGACGTCGACTTCGCCGCCGGCGCTCCCGACCGGCCTGCGATCGGCGCGGATGTCGTCCTGCATCTGTTGCAACAGCGTCGCCCCCTCCGGAGGAGGCTCCCCGGGCGCTCCCTCGCCGTGGGGAACGGCCGCGCCGAGCACGAGCTGCATCTCGCGGGCATCACGCCCCCACGACTGGAGGAGGGGGTGGTTGGGCGCTCCCGCGGTGGGGTCGTCGAGCCGGAGGAGATAGCGCGACGTGGGCCCGACCACGGGCTCGAGCCGTTCCCACAGCGCGGGAGAGGGGTGGAGCAGGAACAAGTGGACGTCCCGGCCCTCACCCACGGCTTCGAGCACGTCGAGATAGCTGGCCGGCAGGCGCGTCAGCCCGAACAGGGAGACGCGGGGCGGGAGGTCGAGAAGGTCGGGCGCTTCCCGCAGGCGCAGGCAGGCGCCGACCAGGCGCTCGGCCGGGCTCGGCTGGCCGATCCGGGCCCGCAGCAGTCGCCACAGCTCCACCTGCCAGAGGGCCTCGTCGTCGCCGGCCGAGCCGTCGGCCCAACGCTGCAGCATTTCGGGCCGGTGCACGGCATAGCGGTCGAAGAGATCGGCCACGTGCCGGATGGTCGAGAACCGCTTCGAGCCCTGCACCGTCTCGGATTTGCGGATGTGCTGCGCCAACGGCGCCAGCCACGGCTCGTCGAAGTGCCTCTCGACCACCTCGAGCAGCGGCCACACCGCTCGTTGGGGCAGCCACGGGTCCGCGTCAGGGTCGGTACCCGCGGCCACGGCGAGGGCGCCGTTCACCACGGTTCCTGGGAACGGGAAGTCGATGTTGGCGCACACACCGTCCTGCCGCCCGGGCGTTGCACCGAGATGCGCCGACAGTCGTTGCGTCAGCCACCGCTCGATCCCCCGGGTGGGCACCGAGACCACCTCCGCCGCCATGGGATCGTCCAGCGGCTCGGCGACCAGATCTCTGAGCATGGCCACCAGCGCGTCGGCTCGCTCGGATCGGTGGACGTGCAGCACCCCGGCAGAGTACGTCGGCGGTGTTCTCGGACGACCCGCTCGGCAAGCCTCCAGTTGGGAGGCCCTGCCGGCTACGCCGTGCCGGTGCTCGCCCCGCCCTCGGGTAGCGCCACGATGGTCGACTGCTCGAACTCCTCGTCCGGCAGCTCGGGCTGATAGGTCTGGAGATGGCGGGGGGCCTTCTCGATCGGCGCCAGCTCCGCGATCTCGCCCGACTGCATCCCCACGACGCCCAGTCCGGGGAACTTTCGGGCCGTGACGAGCACCCGTGACTCGAAGGATCCGACGGCCTTGTTGTACGCCTCGACCGTGGAGGAGAGGTTGCGCTGCAACGACTCCATGTGTCCCGTCATGGTGCGCAACCGCTCGTACAACTCGGCGCCCAACTGGCGGACCTCGCGTGCGTTCTCGGCCAGCGTCTCCTGTTGCCAGGACAGGGCGATGGTCTTCAGCGCAGCCACCAGGGTGTTCGGCGTCGCCAGGACGATGCCCCTCCCGAGCGCGTGATCCTGCAGCCCCGGATCAGCCTCGCAGGCCGCCGCGAGCAGCGACTCGCCGGGAATGAAGGCGACCACGAACTCGGGCGAGCGTTCGAACTGCCGCCAGTACTCCTTCTTGGCCAGCTGGTCCACGTGGGTGCGCAACTGCGCGGCGTGCTTCTTGAGGAACGCCTTGCGCTCGTCCTCCTCGTCGCACTCGGTGAACTTCAAGAAGGCGTCCAGAGGGACCTTGGAGTCGATCACGACCTGGCCGCCGCCGGGCAGGTGCACGATCATGTCCGGACGGAGCAGGCCGTCTTCGGTCGTGGTCGACCGTTGCTCCTCGAAGTCGCAGTGCTCGGCCATGCCGGCCGCCTTGACCGCGTTGCGCAGCGTCATTTCGCCCCAGCGCCCACGCGTCTGCGGGGACCGCAACGCGGTGACGAGGTTCCGGGTCTCGCGCTGCAGCTGCTCGTGGCCGAGGTGCAGTGCGGCCACCCGTTCGTTCAAGGTGGCGTAGGCGCCCTTGCGCTCGACTTCCATGTCACGCAGGCCCCGTTCGTAGCGCGCCAGAGTCTCGCTCAGCGGGTCCAGGAGTTGCGCGATCGCCTGCTGGCGCTGCGAGAGGTCGCCCTGGGTGGCGGTGCGGACCTCGTTGAGCTTGGAGTCGGCCAGCGTGAGGAACTGCTCGTTGTTCTTCGCCAGCGCTTCCGCCGACAGCTCGGAGAAGGTTCCCGCCAGCAGCTCCCGCTCCCGCTCGGCCCGTCGTCCGGCCTCCGCTTCCGACGCCCGACGCAGTTCGAGCTCGGACACCGCGACGGCGCGGGCCGTCTCGGCGGCTGCGGCCGCCTCCGTGACCGCCTGCAGCTGGGCCGCCAGTGCCTCCGACTGCTTGCGTGCGTCCGCGAGGCGCCCTTCGGCGAGACGGGCGGCGCCGGCGGTGCGGGCCAGGCGCGCCATGTGCCACGCAACACCGATGGCAAGGCCGGCTGCGAGCCCGATGACCACTCCGAGGACCATGGAGCCAATGTAACGATGGGGTGTGTCGACAACGGGGACCGCCCCCCAGCCGTGCCTGCCGGGGCGCCGGCGCCGGCCCACGGAACGCGCTCGTCGGCCCGGAACGGAGCCGATAGCGTGACGGGGATGCCGTTCAAGCTCGGTGGCAGCACCAAGACGGTCTCCGAGGACGTCGAGACCGATGATCTCCCGCACATGCAGATCGGGCCGCTCGTCACCGAGCAGCCGCTCTGGCCGCGGACGATGCCCGAGCCCCATGAGGTCGACCGCCTGTTCGCCCAGGCCTTTGCGTTGGTGGGCGAGGGCATCGCCGGCGCCACGCACGCACTGCTGGCCGGCGATCGTGACGCGGCCAAGGAACTGGTCAAGCGCGACGAGGTCATCGACAAGCTGATCGGGCAGATCTCGACCACGGTGCAGCACCAGCTGGTCCACGGCGAGACCACGCCCGACGAGCGCCGCGAGTACGTCGCCATCCTGCGCATGCTCCCCGACATGGAGCGCAACGGGGACCTGGCCGAGCACATCGCCCGCCGGGCCGCCCGCGGTCTCGGTGCCGAAATGTCGGCGCGCAGCCGCGGGCTCGTGGAGCGGATGGGCGAGGTGGCCACCACCATCTGGCGGGAGACGGCGGACGCCTTCGCCGAGCGCTCCGCCGACGCGGCCTCCTCCATCGACGACCTCGACGACGAGCTCGATGACCTGCACGTCACCCTGACCGCCGAGCTGGTCGCCGGCACCATGCCGCTTCCGGTGGCCATTGAGCTGGCGATGGTGGCCCGCTTCTACGAGCGCTTCGGTGACCACGCCGTCAACCTGGCGCGCCGCATGTCCACCCTCGTGATCGGTGGGCCCGAGCCGGTCTCGTCCGGCCCGGACTGATCGCCGGCCCGGGGCCGGTCAGGCGCGCAGCGCCACCAGCTCTTCGGCGATCTGGACCACGTTGAGCGCAGCGCCCTTGCGAAGGTTGTCACCCGAGACGAAGAGGGCCAGGGCGTTGGGTGCACCCTGGGCCCGCCGGATGCGGCCCACATAGGACACATCGCGGCCGGCCGCCAGCAGAGGCGTCGGGAGCTCGGCCAGCTCGACTCCCGGCGCCGTCCGCAGCACCTCGGTGGCGCGCTCGGGCGTGATGGGGCGCTCGAACTCGCACACAATGGCCGCCGAGTGCCCGGTGAAGACGGGCACGCGCACACAGGTGGTGGTCACCGCCAGGTCGGGCCGACCCAGGATTTTGCGGGCCTCGTTGCAGTACTTCTGCTCCTCGTCCGTCTCCAGCGAGCCGTCGTCGACGATGGTGAACTGCAGCGGAATGACGTTGTACGCGACGGGGACCGGGTACACGCTGCGGGGCGGGAAGTCGATCGACGCGCCGTCGAAGGTGAGATCCGCCGCCCGGTCGGCCGTCTTGGACAGCTGCTCGGCCAGCTCGCGCACGGCGTCGACGCCGCCCCCCGATACCGCTTGATACGTGGCGACCACGAGGCGCGTGAGACCGGCCTCGTCGTCGAGTGGCTTGAGGACGGGGATGGCGACCATGGTGGTGCAGTTGGGATTGGCCACAATCCCCTTGGGGATGTTCCGCAGCTCCGCCGCGTTGGCCTCGGGCACCACGAGAGGGACGTCGGGGTCCATGCGCCACGCCGAGGAGTTGTCGATCACGGTGGCCCCCGCCGCCACCAGCCGCGGGGCGAGGACCCGCGAGACGGAGGCCGGAGCGGAGCAGAGGGCGAGGTCGATGCCGGAGAGGTCGGCCGTCTCGGCGTCCTCGACGACGACGTCGCCGTCTCCCCACGGCAGTGTGGTGCCGGCGGAGCGGGCCGAGGCGAGATACCGCATGGACTCCACCGGGAAGCGCCGCTCGGCCAGAATGGCGCGCAGGACCACGCCCACCTGCCCTGTTGCTCCCACGATGGCGATCCGCATCGGGCAATTGTACGGGACGGCGGGACGGACCCGGCCCCATCCCGGTCCTGCCGGGGTCGCCGAGGTCCGGGTCCCGGCCCTCAGACCTCGAGCGGCCGGCGACCCTCGAGCGCGCGCCCCAGCGTCAGCTCGTCGGCGTACTCGAGATCGCCCCCGACCGGGAGCCCGCTGGCCAGCCGGGAGACCACGACGCCCCGCGGCGAGAGCTCGCGGGCGACCAGCATTGCCGTGGCCTCGCCCTCAATGGTGGGATTCGTGCACACGATGGCCTCGCGGATGACGCCGGCATCAATGCGCTCCAGTAGCTCGCGCAGGCGGAGCTGCTCCCGTCCGATGCCGTCCAGCGGGCTCAACGCGCCCCCGAGGACGTGATAGCGGCCCTTGAACCCGGTGCGCTCCACGGCGACGATGTCGCGGGGATCCTCGACAACGCAGATGACCTCGGGATCGCGCCGGTCGTCGCTGCAGACGGCGCACAGTGCTCCCGACTCCGCCACGTTGAAGCAGACGTCGCAGAGCGTCGTGCGCTCCTTGACGGCGATGATGGCGTCGGCCAGACGGCGGGCGTCGTCGCCCGGCACCTTCAGGATGTGGAAGGCGATGCGCTGGGCCGACTTGGGCCCGATGCCGGGCAGCCGGCCGAGCTCGTCGATGAGGGAACGGAGTGGGCCCGTGTACACCTACTCGGCCACCTCGCTGGCGCCGGGGAAGGCCTGCAGGAGCCGCGCCTCCGCAGCAGACGCCTGATCGGTGGACGTGTCCTCCATCAGCTCGCTGGGATCGATGTCCTCCACGTCGTCCACCGGCGCGGCGGCAGGCGCCGGCACGGCTCCCGATGTCCGGCCGGACGCCGCGGGGGCGGGCCGGCACGCGCTACCGGCGGGGCCACGGTGTCGTCGATGTCGAGGACGAGCGCCACCCTCGTCCCGAAGTGATCCGACAGGGCCTCCTCCACCAGAGCCTGCTGCTCGGCGCACTGGTCCCGGTGGGCCGCATTGGGTAGTGCGAAGTGGGCGCCCTGCTCGTCCACCGACACGAAGCGACCGCTGGCGTAGCGCGCCTTGGCCCTCGCCGGCAGCGACTGCAAAATGCCGTCACCCCATGCCTCGGTGAGACTGTCGCGATCGAGGGTGCGGGTGCTCCCTTGGGGCGCAGCCGGCGCGGCGGTTGCCGTCGCGACTGCGGGCGCAGCAGCAGGAACCGGTGGCGGCGGTGGCAGTGGCAGCGCGGGAGCCTCCTGGGCCGGGACGGGCGCGGCCGCTTCCTTGCTGCGCCGCATGGCGCCGATGGAGGGCCGTCGCGCCACTTCGGCGGGGGCACGCGTCGGCGGCATGGGCTCCGGTTCGGCCAGGACCGAGCCACCCCGGTCGGGGCCGGCGGGCGCGCCGCTCTTTTCGGGGGGCACGCCCGGTCGGGGGAAGGCGGGTGCTCCGGACTGGGCGCGCTCGAGGACGCTGACCCGCTCCGACAACGCCTCCATGCCCGAATCGAGGTCGGGCCGCACGGCACGCACGGCGGCGATCTCGAGGACGACCTGGGCGTCGGGCGCCTCCCGCATGTCGACCAGCGCGTGACCGAGGATCTCCATGCTGCGCACCACGCGGGCCAGGCCCATCGCTTCGGCCACGGCGCGGAACCGCTCGAGCGACGGTCCGGACACGGCGCAGAGCTCGGGCGCCAGCGCGGCGAGGAAGACCTGACGGAGGTCGTCGATCAGCTCGGTGGCCAACTGCTGCGGTCCCCACCCTCCGGCCAGCAACGCGCTCAGCGCCACCAACACCTGGTTGACATCGCCGTCGGCCAGCGCGTCGATCACCGCGGCGAGCTCGGGACGGGCCGCGTCGGCCGAGCCCGAGGCCACCACCTGGTCCAGTGCGGAGAGTGCGTCACGGGCGGAGCCCCGGCCGCGGCGCACCGCGGCCTCGAGCGCCTCCTCATCGACCTGCAGCCCCGCCTCGTCGTTGACCGACGCCAGGAGGTCGTGCAGGGTCTCCGCCCCCAGGAGGCGGAACTCGAGATGCTGGGTGCGGCTGCGGATGGTCGGCGGCACCTTCTGCGGGTCGGTCGTCGCCAGCACGAAGACGACGTGGCTCGGCGGCTCCTCCAACGTCTTCAACAGCGCGTTGGCCGCTGCCGTCGACAGCATGTGGACCTCGTCGACGATGTACACCTTCCACCGTCCGGGGGTCCCCAGCCCGGCGTGGGCGACCAGGTCGCGCATGGCATCCACGCCGTTGTTGGATGCGGCGTCGAGCTCGTGCACGTTCAGGGAGCTGCCTTGGGTGATCTCCACACACGATGTGCACACGCCGCAGGGCTCACCGTCGACGGGCGCCTCGCAGTTGAGGGCCTTGGCCAGAATGCGCGCCGAGGACGTCTTGCCGGTTCCTCGGGGGCCACTGAAGAGATAGGCGTGCGAGACGCGGTCGTCGCGGACGGCGCTGCGCAGCGCCCTGACGACGTGGTCCTGGCCCCTGAGCTCGTCGAATCGGCCCGGCCGGAAGCGCCGATAGAGGGAAACGAAGGGAGCGTCGGCCATGGCGGCCGAGCCTACCCATGTGCTCAGACAGAGCCGCCCGGTGCTCGGTGCGGCGGCCAGGTTGGCTACGGCACCCGGCCATACCCGCTGAGAGCTGCTGCCTTCCGACCCTGACTCGATTCACGAGCGGCCGTTGCGCAGGACCCGGCCACCGCACCCAACATCGGGCGGCAACGTCCCAAAGGCTAGTGGGTCGCATCTCGTCCGTCCCCCGCGCCGCCCGACCTGATGGACGTCCCCCGCCGGGGGCGGCCGGGAAATTGTCGCGGCGGTGATCTGGCCCCCCGCCGTGCAGGCGACCAGGCCCGTCCGGGAGACCGCCGGGTACGAGCCAACCTGACCACCCGGAAGCGAGACGTGCGCGTCAGGGAGACGAACGGCGCCGCTGTGCGGGACATCGTTGGAAAATCCCTGGCCAGGGCCGGGTCCCCCGTCGAACAATCGGGGCGCGGCGGGACCGTTAGCCTGACCTGGCTGCAATCCCGGAGGAGTGCGAGAGCGGCCGAATCGGCACGACTGGAAATCGTGTGTTGGGCAACCAACCGTGGGTTCAAATCCCACCTCCTCCGCTCAGAGACAGGACTCAACCCGAGTGTGGTCCTGACCGATAGGCGTACGTGGACCCAAGGCTCGACCCGGCAGCCGCGGCGCCTGCTCGTGGGTCATCCGCGCTCGTCGGCCACGCGCACTCGCCCCGGATCCTTGCGGACGCCTCGAACCCGATCGTCCCCGACTTCGGATTCACCGCATTGTGAGGACGGACCAATGACAACCGATCTGACTGGCGACTTCGGGCTCGGCGAGGACGAGTTCGATTGGGACGTCTTCCTGCCCGATCCCGACGAGTCCGAGATCGCCGCCGAGGCCGCTGCGCTCGAGGACGAGGCCGAGCTGGACCTGGACGACTCCGATTTCGACTGGGAGGCGGCGCTCCGTGAGGACGGCGAGCCGGAGAACGGAGAAGACGACAGCGCACGCGCCGGGGCCGCCTACGACCGCATCGTCGACATGGTCCGCCGATCCTTCGAGGAGGAGACCGAGGAGACGGACCTCGACGGGGTCGCCGAGGTGCAGCCCGTCGCCCTCCAGGAGCCCGAGACCCTCGTTCCGCTGGAACCGGAAGACGAGGTGGAAGCGGAACGAGTCAGTGCCCTCGTGCCGGACGACGAGCCCGTGCCGGAAGACGAGTTGGCGCCGGAAGGCGAGCTCGCGGCGCACGAGGAGTTCGTGACCTACGACGAGCGCGAGCCCGAGGACGCCCCTGCGTGGGGATCGGCCTTCACGGTCGTGGCGGAGCCGGACCCGGAGCCCGCAGCCGCGACCGCGTCGGAAGGGGAGCCGCTCTGGGACCTCGAGCCGGAGATCCTGATCGTGGCGGATCCGGATCTGGACCTGGCGCCCGATCCGGGACCGGGGCCCGATCTCGAACCTGAGCCCGAGCTTGCTTCCTTCTCGGCACTCGCTGAGCCGACGGCGGCTGCGCCGCTGGTGTGGACGGAGGAAGCGGCACCGGACACTCCGACCGACCCCCAGCCGACGTGGGCGGCGGTACCGGCCGCGCCCGAAGTGGATGCCGGTGACGACGAGCCCTTCACCGACGCGGTCGACGCAGACAGCGACGAGCGCGGCCTCGAGCCAGTCGCGGAAGAGAAGAAGCAGAGGAGCCGTGTCTTCACCGCCACCATCGTGCTGGCCTGTCTCTTCGTCGTGGTCGTCGCCGCGGTCTTCGGCGTGCGCGCCCTGCGGCATCAGACGACGACAGCCACCGCCCCGCCGGTGACGGCGGCCCCACCGACCCGCACCGCTCCCACCCTGCCGACGTCCCAGGACGTGGCCCGGATTCAGACGGCGACCGACGCCGTCGACTCCGCCACCACCGCGGCAAGCGTCGGCGTCGCGTCGATGACCGCCTTCCCGACGCCCACCAGTGTCGCGACGATCATGAACCCGTACATCGCGTCGCTCCAGCTCTACGAGACCGTGCTGTCCGGAAGCAAGGTTCCTGCCGCGGCTCGGCCGGCGGTGGCCAGCGCCCAGACACAACTCCGCCAGGATCTGCAGTTCCTCGACACCATCGACGGGCTGCCGGCGGCGCAACTCGGCGCCTACCTGGCGCAGTTCGACTCCGACGCCACCCACCTGCAGACCACCCTGAGCACGCTCGAGCAGAACCTCCGCGTCCCGGCGTCCTGAGGCCGTTCACGGGGACTGGCCTGGGGACTTTCCAACGGGGGTGCCCAACTCCCATACTGGGGGATCGCTACCGCCGACACCTCAACCTCGCTGAGCGACGAGAACGCCCCGAACCCACCGCAGCCAAGCTGGATGGCCACCGAGGCCGAATCCCTCGCTGCAATGGGCGGAGCGCGCCACTCCGTCAAGCAGCCACCTTCCGACCTCAATGAGCAGCGGTGGAGCGACACCGGCAGAGATCCCTTGCCGGACGCTTCGGTGCCGCAGGCCTGGGGTTCCTCGTCGACAGGGGTAGCCGGACGCCTCACCCAGACGCCGCCCGAACCGGTCTGGCCCTCCGAACCGACGGGAGAAGTCGAGCCACCGCAGATCCCGAATTGGGGGCAGACAGCGGTACCGCGGCCCAGCGCCCGGTGGGAACACGCCAGCGTGACGACCCTGCCGCGCCGACCCGATCCGACCGGCCGGTCGCGCTGGCGCCCGCAGGGACAACGAAGCCGTGCCTTGACGGTGGCGATCGTGCTGACGTCCCTCTTCGTGGTCGCTGTCGCCGTCGGCGTCACTGTGCCCTCGTTCCGGCAGTCGACGAGCACTCCGACGAACACCTCCAAGAGTCCGGCGACCGCAGCGGCTCCGGTGGTCTCTTCGGCTGACGTGGCCCGGGTGCGGGCTGCGACCACTGCTGCTGTCGCCGCCACGGCGACGGCGCGCACCAAGCTGCAAACGTTGAGCGGGTTCCCCACACCTACCAACGTGGCCGCGGTGATCAACCCCTATGTGGCGTCGTTGGAGCTCTACAGCTCAGCCCTGACCGATACGGCGGTGCCGAAGGCGGCCCGGACGGCTGCCCTCAGTGCGGTGGTGCAGGTCACAAAGGACCAGCAGTTCCTGGGGACCGTCAACGGACTGCCGTCCCTCCAACTCGGCACCTACCTCAAGGCGTTCTTCAGCGACTCCGCCCAACTCCAGACGACCCTCACCAACCTGCTCGGGAAACTCCATACCTCGAACGCTTGAGCGAGCCGGTTTCTCGGGCCGAGCCCACCAGGCGTCAGACCTCCCATACTGGGGCCATGGCAACGGCTGACCCGACCAAACCGCTGAGCGACGAGGACGCCATGGAGCTCGCCCTGGCCGAGGCCCGGCTGGCCGCCGACGAGGGAGAAGTCCCGGTCGGCGCCGTCGCCCTCATTGATGGGAGGGTCGTGGCGGCCCGCCACAACGAGCGAGAGGTCCAGGCCGATCCGACGGCGCACGCCGAGATTCTGGCCCTGCGCGATGCCGCCGTCGCCGTCGGTGGGTGGCGCCTCAATGCAGTGACACTGGTCGTCACGCTCGAGCCCTGCCCCATGTGCGCCGGAGCTCTCGTCGCAGGCAGAGTGCGCCGGGTCGTCTTCGGCGCCAGCGACCCCCGAGCTGGGGCCTGCGGCACGCTCTACAACCTCTGCACGGACCCCCGGCTCAACCACGAGGTCGAGGTCACCGGTGGTGTCGCCGCCACGACGAGCGGGGATCTCCTGTCCTCGTTCTTCGCCGAGAAACGAGGGGATCGAACCGCCGGCTCGGCTCCGTCCGCGGCAGGCCACACCGTCTGAGCACGGGCCCACCGCGGCAGCGGCCACGCTCAATCCCCATCCTGGGGGCACGGCCGGGTGAACCGGGACACGATCGACCTGACCTCGTTCTTCGCGCCGATGACGCTCCCCGGACCCGCTCCACGAGGTTCCGGACCAGGTCAGAGCGACTAGCATCTCGCCCGGAGGAGTGCGAGAGCGGCCGAATCGGACGGTCTCGAAAACCGTTGTGCCTCATGGGTACCGTGGGTTCAAATCCCACCTCCTCCGCTCGGGGCCGGACAGGCCCACCGCATTGGCGGGTGCGGCAAGAACATCGGCAGGGCAAGCGCCTTGCCGGCAGCACCTGGCCGCTGCCCTGCGGCCGGAAAGGAGTGAACCGTGGCACGCGCACGTTCGACATTTGGAAAATTGCAGCGCGACCAGGCCAAGAAGGATCGCGCCAAGGCGAAGATGGATGACCGCATTTCGCGCAAGGAGGACAAGGCCGCAGCCAACGAGCAGGCCGTCCCCTCCGCGTCGGCCGACGAGGTCGACCAGACGCGTCTGCTCGAAGAATTCGCCGCCCTGCACGAGGACCTGGCCGAAGGCCGCATCTCTCTCGATGATTTCGAGATCCGCCAGGAAGAGCTGCGGGCGAAGCTGGTCGTCTGACCGCTCCGCCACCGCGCGGCGGCGACGTCCCTCAGGTCGGGGTCGCGGTGTCGCGCCCCTCGAGCCACCGGCGGAAGCCCGCCGCATTGGAGTGGACACCGTTCATGATGTCCAATTTCTCCTTGTGCGCCGCATCGATGTCGCCCAGGAGCGGGTCGAAGCGATCTGACAGGGCGTCGGCGATGTCGGTTCCCTCGCGATAGGCCTTCTCTGCCGTCTCCGCCCACTGGCGCAGCGTCTCGTCGGCCTCGGCCAGGAGCTCCTCGGGCTGCTCGAGAAGGCCGTAGTGCGCCAAGGCGATGGCCGACGGGCGCCGGGCGGCGAATTTGGCCAGTGAGGCCAGCGCCTGCGCCAGGTCGAAGTCGGGAGGCGGCGTCGAGGGTCGGAGGACCCCGCCGTCGGGCAGCTTCACGCCCACCGCATCGCCGGCGAAGAGCACACCGCTCAACGAGTCGTGCAGTCCGACGTGGTGCTTGGCGTGACCCGGTGAGTCCACGGCCACGAGGCTCCGTCCCGGGCCCACCTCGATCTCCTCGCCATCGGCCAGGACATGGAGGCGCTCAGCGGGCGTCGGGTCGAGGCGCCCGTAGAGGGAATCGAGCAGTGGGCCGTAGACGCGGGCGGCGGAATCGATCAGGCGTGTGGGGTCCGCCAGGTGGCGGGCACCCTTCTCGTGGACATAGACCTTGGCAGCGGGAAAGGCGAGTGCGACATCGCCGACGCCACCGGCGTGGTCCAGGTGAATGTGCGTCACCGCGACCCCCGCCAGCTCCCCAGGACCCACCCCGATCTGCTCCAGCGCAGCGAGCAGCACCGGTACCGACGTCTGGCTCCCCGTCTCGATCAACACCGGCGCCGACCCTTCGATCAGGTAGCCGGCGGTCACCCGCTCCCAGCCGCCGAGCATGGTGTCGATCTCGAGCACTCCCGACGCAATGGCGCGCGGCGGAGGGACGGCGGGAACGGCATCGCCACTCTCGGGGTCGTGCACGTGCAGGCCCGCATCGGCGTGGCGGTGGGCGCGTCCGCCGTGTGCATGCGTGCCGCTCATGGTGCGTCCTCCCTCATGATCCTCAGCGCGCCGCTCCCGAGCGGCGGCGAACGGCGACGCGACCCAGGCGCTTCATTCTCCCAATGGTGTCAGTCGTGAGCGTGTTGTCCACCAGCACACGCGACCCGTCGTCCACCAGGCTCAAAGGGTCCTGGCCACTGAGGCGGAAGGCCGAGTTGATCAAGGACACGTGCGAGAAGGCCTGGGGGAAATTGCCGACGAGGCGACCGGCCAGCGGGTCGTACTCCTCGGACAACAGCCCCAAATCGTTGCGCAAGGCCAGAAGACGCTCGAAGAGCTCCTCCGCCTCCTCGGCTCGCCCGATCATGTGGAGACAGTCGACCATCCAGAACGAACAGGCCAAGAAGGCGCCTTCCCGCCCGGTCAGCCCGTCGACCGAGCCATCGTCCCTCGTGCGGTAGCGCAGCACGAAGCCGTGGTCCATGAGCTCCCGCTGCAGCACGTCCACCGTGCTCACCACACGCGGATCGGTCGGCGGGAGGAAGCCGACCAGGGGGATCATGAGCACGCTGGCGTCGAGCTGGTCCGAGCCGTAGTACTGCGTGAAGGCACCGATGTCGGTGTTGTAGCCCTTCTCGCACACCTCGGTGAAGATCTCCTGCCGCAGCGCCCGCCACTTCTCGAGCGGCCCGTCAAGGTCCGGCCACTCTTCCAGCGTGCGGACCGCCCGGTCGACGGCGACCCAGGCCATCACCTTGGAGTGGGTGAAGTGGCGGCGGGGGCCCCGCACCTCCCAGATGCCGTCGTCGGGCTCCTGCCATCCCTTTTCGAGGAACGTGACCAGCTGTTCCTGGAGGCCCCAGGACGCTCGGCTCTGCACGCCCTCGGCCTTGGCCGACGAATAGAGGGCGGACATGACCTCGCCGTAGACGTCGAGCTGGTACTGGCCCGAGGCCGCGTTGCCGATCCGGACGGGGGATGAGCCCTCGTAGCCCGGGAGCCACTCGGCTTCCCACTCGTCCAGCCGGCGCTCTCCTCCCGGCCCGTACATGATCTGGAGCTTCGAGGCGTCGCCGGCCACCGCGCGCAGCAGCCAGTTGCGCCAGGCCAGGGCTTCATTGTGGTAGCCGCCGCGCATCAAGGACTCCAGCGTCAGCGTGGCGTCACGGAGCCAGCAGTAGCGATAGTCCCAGTTGCGGTTCCCCCCGAGTGCCTCCGGCAGCGAAGTCGTCGCAGCCGCCACGATGCCACCCGTCGGGTTGTACGTCAGGGCCTTGAGCGTGATGAGTGAGCGCACCACGGCTTCCTTGTACGGGCCCACATAGCAACACTGCGTCGCCCATTCCGTCCAGTAGGCCTCGGTGAGATGCACCGCGTAGTAGCTGTCCAGCGGCGGCGGCGGCTCTTCGTGCGAGGGGAACCAGACCAAGGTGAACGGAAACCGCTGGTTCTCCGTGACGGTGAAGTCCGCGACGGTCCGCAAGTCCTTCCCCGTTGCTTCGACCCGGTGCCACAGCGCCACCGAATCCGGACCCGCGGTCAAGCGGACCAATCCGTCGTTCGACGTGACCCAGGGGACCACCTCGCCGTAGTCGAAGCGCACCGCGAGCTCCATGTGCATTTCGACGGTGCCGCTCACGCCCTCCACCGATCGCACCAGGTGCGGGTGACCTTCCCGAACGGGCATGCAGTCGGTGACGCGCACCGTCCCGGTCTTGGTGTCGTATTCGGTCTCGACCACCAGCGTGTCAGGGCGATACCAGCGCCGTGTGGCGACGATCGCCTCGGGACCTCCGGCGGGTGAGATCCTCCAGAACCCGTGGTCCTCGTCACCGAGGAGCCGGGCGAAGCACGAGGCGGAGTCGAAGTGTGGCAGGCAGAGCCAGTCGATGGAGCCGTCAATGCCCACCAGGGCGGCCGAGTGGAGGTCTCCGATGACGGCGTAATCCTCGATGCGCTGGCTCATGGGGCCATTCTTGCCGGTCAGCTCGAGATGCAGGGCCCGGTGCTGACGGGTGCGTGACGCCGCTCCGCCTGCTGGACACGGGTCAGCACCCCGGGAGACGTCAACGCGTAGCCCACATTGGGGTAGACGGTGGAGCGGGAGAACACGACCCCGATGACCTGGCCGCCCGACCCGAGCAGCGGGCCACCGGAGTTCCCGGGCAGCACAGTGGCGTCGAGGGCGTAGACACCTCTCGTGACAGAACCGTTGTTGTAGATGTCCTTGCCGATGGCGGTGACCTCTTCCGTCACACCGGCGGCACCGACGGTGAGGCTGCGGTCTTCGGGGTAGCCGAGGAGCGCAGCCTGTGTGCCCCGGGGGACCACACCCGGGCTGATGTTCAGCGCGGGGCCGAGAGGCGCGTCGGTCCGCAGGACGGCCAGGTCGAAGTCGGGATCGAACAGCACGGGCGTCGCGTTGTAGGCGCTGTCGCCGACGATCACCTGCGTGCTGCCGTTGCCCTCTCCCGCCACCACGTGGGCGTTGGTGGCCACCAAACCCGGGCCGACGACGAAGCCCGAACCCTCCTGCTCGCTGCTGCACGCCGTCCCGAGGATCTTGACCGTGGAGAAGACAGCCGGGTCCGCCAGCGCCTTGGTCTCCGCGTCGGTGGGCGTCGAGACCGAAGGCGTCGAGGGTGGAGTCAGCGTCGAGAACACCTGCGGGAATCCCTGGTCGTTCAGGAAGGTCTGCAGGTCGTTGAAGATGGAAGGGGCCTGGGGCAACACCCCGTCGATGGAGTGGAGGATGTCCGAACGAGCCACCGCGGCGTCCAGCGAGGTGAACCGGCTGTTGGGGGACAGGATCACCGCCGCCACCACCCACACCGAGAACAGCACGGCGACCACCGCCACGGCGACGCCCAGAGCGGAATCGACACTGCCCAGGTGGTGCCGTCGTACCGTGACGTTGCTCCAGGTGCCGATGACGCGGCCGGCCGAGCCCAGCGCGAGTGCAGTAAAGAGGACCAGCGAGACCACCAGGACGGACCGGGTGACGTCGCCGTGGCCACTGTCGAGCAGCGGCACCCAGACGAGGGTCCCGAGAAGAAATCCGAGAAAGAACCCGCCGAAGGTGAGGAGCTGGACGACGGCCCCGAGTCGCAGCCCGTGGACGGCCGCCAACACCATCAGCCCGATGATCAACAGGTCGACCCAATCCACCGCTGCGAGGGTATCGAACGGTGCACCGGGAAATGCACCCCCCGCCGCTATTGTCGTCGTGCCGTGCTCCCACGCCCCGTGTTTCGCCACTGGCGTGTCCGGCGACGCAGCGGCGGGCTGTGCCTGGTCCTGGCGGCCATCGCCGTCGCAGCGTCGGGCTGTGCGCTGTCCGGACACCCGGGTCCGACCAAGGAGGCGCACGTCCTCGGTGAGGCCAAGGGGACTCCGCTGGCGGTCGGTCAGCCGACGCCGAGCGGCACCGGCGAGCTCGGAGCGGTCTCGTGTGCCACGACACGACGCTGTTGGGCCGTGGGTGTGGCCGGTCCCAATCCCACCCCCGCGACCGGTGCCACGGTGATCGCCGCCACCACCGACGGCGGCGCGACCTGGAAGGCACAGCAGGTCGCGGGTGGGAGCACCCCCCAGCTGAGCGGGGTGTCCTGCCCGGCAGCGACTGAGTGCATGGCAGTCGGCTCCAATGGGGCGTCACTTCCGGGGAGCGGCGTCGTGATCACGACGAGCGACGCGGGGGCGACCTGGGCTGCCGCGGGCTCGCCGCAGAACGCGCTGGTGGTCTCGAGCGTCACCTGCGCGAGTTCGGCCGACTGCACCGTCATCGTCGGTGACGGCACGTCCACGTGGACCGCGCACAGTTCCGACTTCGGTCAGAGCTGGCAGCAGCAGGGCAACCTGCCGCCGGGCTTCCTGCCCGAGAACGACCTGACGTGCATTGCCGGCGGCACATGCATTGACGCCGGCTACGTCCCGACGACCAACGGTCACGGACAAGGAGCCGTGGCCGTGAGCGCGGACGGAGGGCAGACGTGGGCACTGGCGTCGGTGCCCTCGGGGGTCGGGGTGCTGCAGAGCACGGCCTGTCTTTCCACCTCCGTCTGCCTCGCTGGAGGTACCACCGGCACCACGGTCAGCGACGTCGTCCCCGCCAAGGGCGAACTGCTGCGGAGTGTGGACGGGGGACATACGTGGGTGCCCTCCACCGCTCCGCTTCCGGTCGAGGATGTCTACGGACTGGCCTGCCCCTCGACGGACCAGTGCGCCATGGTCGGAACCGAGTGGTTCGGCCTCCCCGCAGTCGGCGTGGGTGCCGTCGGCCAGAGCATCGATGCCGGGGTCACCTTCCGAGGCTCGACCACCTCCTACATCCCCTTCACCCTGACCGCGGTGGTGTGCCCATCGGCCACCGCCTGCATTGCCGTCGGGGGCCACACGGTGGCCCGGATCACGCTCCGCCAACCCACGGCACACCCGGCGGGAACTGGGGCGGCGGAGACCCCGTCGAGCTAACGCATCGGCGCCGGTAGCGGCTCAGACAGCACGCGAGGGCGGCTCGTGGCAGAGGATGATCCCTAGTCAGAGGGGTTACACCCCCGTAGACTCCACGATGGAACGAGACTGTGATTGGAAGCGTTCGGGGGCACGCGGAGCACGCGGACCCCTGTCGCCCGAGTGATGGAGGAGCGCGATGCCGCAGACCTGCCCGCAGTGTCAGAACGTGGCTACCGATACAGCGACGACCTGCCCGAGTTGCGGCAGCTCGCTCGCCGGAGCCGCCGCGGCCCCGCAAGGTGGCCCCGCGACCGGTGCTCCCGCGACCGGTGCTCCCGCCACCGGTGCTCCCGCCACCGGCACACCCGCACCAGCGGCCGCCGGCGCGTCCACCATGCCGGCGTTCAAGTTCGACGCCGCACGCTGGTCACTGGCCGACCGCATCTCGGGAGTGGCGACGATCGTGCTGTTCATCTCTCTGTTCCTCGCCTGGTTCGGCGTGAGCGTGATCGGGATCACCGTGACGGCGAGTGGTGTCTCCGCCCACGGGTTCCTCTACATCGTCATGATCATCGCCATACTCATTGTGGCCTATCTGGTGCTGCGGGCCGGGTGGGAGGAGTTACCGGGCGGGATCAACCTGCCCCATGTGGTCACGATGATGGTGGCAACGCTGATCAACCTTGTGCTCGTGTTCATCGCCTTCATCGACAAGCCGGGTGGGTCCGGCGTGGGCTGGGAGTTCGGAGCTTTCGTGGCTCTGATCGCGGCGGTCGTGGCCGCGGTCCCCTATGCGATTCCCCAGGTGCGCGCCAAGACGATGTAACCGCCGCAGCGCGATCCCCGGACCGACAACCTGGCCGGGCTGGCGGCTAGTGGCGCATGGCGGCGAGAAGCAGGCCCGGGATCTTCGCCGCAGACGGCTCGGCCTCGAAGGCGACGAACCGTCGCATCACGTCGTAGGAGCCGGCAGCGGTGGCGAACCAGGGCGGCTTGGGCCGGGCCCGGAAGGGGCCGCGCACGACCGACTTCTGCGGCCGGCCGAACATCGCCGAGTTGCCGACCACCCCGGTGCCGGACTGGATGTCGGTGCGTGCGTGCCCGGGGTACGCCCCCCAACTCGTCAGACCCATGGCGAACGACAGGGCATGCCAGACGTTGACGCCGATGGAGCCGTAGCGCAGGTCGGCCACGGCCCGGTCGACGCTCTCGGCGACACTCTGGTCCTTCAGGGAGGAGGGACTGACGATGATGGTCGCCCCCAGCGTCCCCCACACGACGTCGTTGCAGAATGCCGTTGCGGCATCGACGAAGGCCGCCGGCGACGGGGCGGTCAAAGCCGTCTCGGCCACCTGCCCGTAGAAGGACTCCACGTTGAAGCAGATGTCTCCCGTCTGGCCCGGCGGGACACCACGGATGAACGTCCACGGCAACGCGTCGTCCGGCCCGCTGCCGTACTCCTCGGCTTCGGGGTGAGCGGCGGCGAAGGCATCGCGCCGGTCGCCGGCTCCCGGGTAGTAGGCCCGGCGCGTGGTGATGCCGACCAGCGTCTGCGTCAATGCACCGAGAAACGCCTCGCGCTGCGGCCAGGCGGCGTGTGTCACCACGAGTCGGGCGGAGACGCAGTTGAATCCGGCGTTGTTCACCAACATGGTGGCGACATGCTCGGCCTGGTAGAGCAATTCGGGTATCGACCACTTGCCCGGCACCACGATCACGGGTGAGACGCTGCCCAACTCGGCCGTGACCGGCTTGTCGAGCACGGGCTCGTCCGCCTCCTTGCGCCGGGCGCCCTCGGGTCCGGTGCCGAAGACGACCGCGTCGTAGGTCTTGTCCGAACCGGTGATGTGCACCTCGTCGATCCGGGCGTGCCCCGTCAGGTACTGCCCCACCGCGGCGCCGCCGTCGACGATGCGCAGCACGCCTGCATCGAGCAACACCGCCAGCGCGCGGCGCCAGTGGGGTACGAGGTAGTCGTTCACGGGGTTGGCCTTCATCACGACGACCTTGCCGTCGACGAAGAGCTTGGAGAGGACATCGCGCGGCCCGAGCGACGCCACGTTGCCGGCGGCGAGCACCAACGCCGTCCCGGCATGGCCGAGCGGGTCGGCATAGGCGGCCGCCTGTCCGGCGACGAGCCCGTCCCGGGTGACACCGGGCTGCATGTAGATCTCCGCGGTCGTCTGGGGGAAGGTGATCCTGTCGAACGCGCTGGCCGGGAAGACCTGCACCCGCAGGCGGCCGTCCGCCGCCTCACGCACCGGTCCGGCGAAGGACGGCTTGCCCTCCTTCGCGATGTCGTGCAGCGCGTCGCGCAGCAAGCGGGCCATGCGGACGAGCGTCCCGATACCGGTGAACAGCTCCTCCCCCGCCTCGGTCGTGCCCGGCGTCAATCCCTTGGCCGCGCAGGCGGCCGCCAACCAGTCATCCGAGGCGGCCATGGTGTCCGTGATCACCTGCTGCAGGAGGTCGGCGCGGGCGGCGGCGTCGGTGGCGGCCCATGTGCCGGCGTGGTCGGCGACGCTCTGCACGATCGCATCGAGCGCAGTCGGGTCGAGTGGTGCCACCGACGAAGACGACGCGGCTTGGCCCGTTGCGGCCTGATCACCGGTCGGGGCCACCGCTCCCCGGCTCGTGATGGTCATGTCACCCTCCCTCCACGCCGCGCACCGCCACCCGAGGGAGGCAGGTCGGCCGGTCCGGTCCGGTGTCAGCGTACCGAGCAACCCGCCGCGCCGATCGGGGCGCCGGCCCCGTCGCCTGCAGGTCGCGCCCTCCCTGGTCAGGAGACCCGAGGGAGCACTTCCTCGGACAGGAGGGCGATGTGATCGAGGTCCTGCATGTCGAGCACCTGCAGGTAGATCGTCTCCGCGCCGATGCCGGCGAACTCCTGCAGCCGTGCCACCACCTCCTCCGGTGTGCCGGCCGCGCCGTTGGTCCGCAGCTCGTCCGCCTTGCGGCCGATGTTGCCGGCGCGGCGCTCCACCTCCGCATCGTTGGCGCCGCAGCAGACGACCTGGGCGGCGGACAGCCGCAGGGTCCGGGATCGCGTCCCGCTTCCGTGCACGCGGCCCGCACCCGCGCGAACTGGGCCTCGGTGTCGGCCGGCGACGAGAAGGGCATGTTGAACTCGCTCGCATAGGTGGCGGCGAGGCGCGGCGTCCGCCTGGCGCCTCCCCCGCCGACGATGAGGGGCGGATGCGGTTGCTGCACGGGCTTGGGGAGAGCCGGGCTGTCCTTCAATTGGTAGTGCCGCCCCTCGAAGTCGAACGTCTCGCCCTCGGGCGTGTCCCACAAGCCCCTGATGACGGCGAACTGCTCCTCCAGTCGCTCGAAACGCTCGCCCAGGGGCGGAAACGGCACGCCGTAGGCGGTGTGCTCGCCGTCGAACCACCCGGCGCCGAGGCCGAGCTCGGCCCGCCCGCCGCTCATGTCGTCGACCTGGGCCACCTGCACGGCGAGCAGCCCCGGCAGGCGGAACGTCGCCGAGGTCACCATGGTGCCGAGGCGGATCCGATCGGTCTCGCGGGCTATGGCGCCGAGCGTCACCCAGGCGTCCGTCGGCCCGGGCAGGCCGTCGCCACCCATGGTGAGGAAGTGGTCGGAGCGGAAGAACGCGTCGAAGCCGGCGGACTCGGCCGCCTGCGCCACCCGCAACTGCTGCTCGTAGGAGGCGCCCTGCTGAGGCTCGACGAAGATGCGGAGTTTCATCGGCTCAAGTTAACCGGCACCGGGTGAACCGGCACCGGGTGAACCGGCACCGGGTGAACCGGCACCGAGCGGAGCCGGGCCGGGCGCGCCAACGGCCTGCGGCGCCACGGCCGCAGGGGGCAGACTGGGCGCATGGACATCGGCGTCATCTTTCCCCAGGCCGAGGCCGGCGGCGACCGTGGTGCGGTGCGCGCCATCGGGCAGGCGGTGGCGGACCTGGGCTACACCCACTTCGCTGCGTACGATCACGTCCTCGGCGGTGACACCGCGGTGCTCGGGGACCTCGGTGGTCCGTACACCATCGACACCACCTTTCGCGAGCCGCTCCTGATGTTCGCCTACGTGGCCGGGTTCACCGACCTGGCCTTCGCCACGTCCATTCTGATCGGGCCGCAGCGTCAGACGGCACTGCTGGCCAAGCAGGCGGCCGAGCTCGACCTTCTCTGCGGCGGCCGCTTCCGCCTCGGGCTCGGCATCGGCTGGAACAAGCTCGAGTACGACGCACTGGGCATGCCGTTCGAGGAGCGGACGGCGATTCTGGAAGAGCAGGTCACCGTCCTCCGTGCGCTGTGGACGGAATGGAGCGTCACCATCGACGGCCGCTACCACCACATCCGGGCCTCCGGGATCGCCCCGCCGCCCGTGCAGCGACCGATCCCGATCTGGATCGGCGGCCACGCGCCAGCGGCGCTGCGCCGGGTGGGGCGCATCGCCGACGGCTGGTTCCCGATGGTCCGGCCCGGCGGCGGGCTGGAAGCGGCGCTCGAGCACATCCGGGAGGGCGCCGCCGAGGTGGGACGGGACGTGTCGAACCTGCAGTTCGAGGGCAGGCTGGAGTACTCCGTGCGCGACCACGACAAAATCGTCGAGCACGCCCGCCGTTGGGAGGCGGCGGGGGCCAGCCACCTGTCGGTGAACACCATGCACGCCGATCTGCCCAACACCGATGCCCATATCGCCGCGCTCGAGGAGATGGCCGGACTCCTCTTCTAGGCGGAGTAGGCAGTGACCGAAGCGATGTCGCGGGTATCCACGCGCAACGCCGTTAGTTCGGAGACATGGTGAGAATCTGCTCAAGGAGCATTTGCACCCGACTCCTCACCGCCTCTCGAATGGGCCGGATCTCCTCGAGGGACTTGTCGGTCGGATCTTCGAGGTCCCAGTCTTCGTAGCGCTTGCCGGGCACCAGCGGGCAGGAGTCACCGCACCCCATGGTCACCACGACGTCGGCCGCCCCCAAGAACTCGTCGGTCCAGGGCTTGGGGAACTCTTGGGAGATGTCGATCCCGACCTCGGCCATGGCTTTGACCACGTCGGTGTTGAGCTCAGATCCGGGCTCCGATCCACCGGACCAGGCAATCGCTCGGCCTGCGGCGAGGTGGTTGAACCAGCCCAGCGCCATCTGGGAGCGCCCGGCGTTGTGCACGCACAGGAAGAGCACGGCCGGCACGCTCTTGGCGGAATGATCGCGCGAATGGGCCAGGGCCTCGAGCCGTTGGAGCGCGTACTTCTCAGCGGTGACGACCAGCCACGTCGTGACGGTGGCTCTCCTGGCGATGTCGTCGTAGCTCTGGAAGACGAAGGCTTCGACGGACTCGAAGTTGAAGATGCCGTGGAACTTGGAATGAAGCTGCTTGACCACGTGGTTGAGCTGCACCCTCTGCTGAGGTGTCATGAGCTCGTTTTCAGGCATGTTCCTCCCCTTTTGCTACTGCGCCCTCCTATATCGGGCTGCAGATCGGCCAACGGTCACCGTGGAGTCAGTCACCGCTCGATCCGTTCTCTCGAACCCAGGCCTGGGCTCCCATCTGCACGGCGTCCCACGGGCTGCCGAGCGGCGGGGTGTAGGAGAGGTCGAGCTCACTCACGGTGTCGACGGTCATCTCGTTGAAGATGGCTGCGGCGGCGATGTCGATGCGCTTGGCGATCTCGGCGTGCTTGTGCCCGAAGAGCTGGAGCCCGAGAAGCCGACCCGTCGCACGATCGCCGGTGCAGCGCATCCGGATGCGGTGGCTGCCCGGGTAGTACGCCTTGTGGTCGTCGGCCTCGAACTCGATCGTCACGGGATCGAAGCCGGCGGTGCTCGCCTCGTGATCCCGCAGGCCCGTGCGCGCGGCCACCATGTCGAAGACCTTCACGACCTGGGTCCCGAGACTGCCGGCGAAGGCTCTGCTCCCACCGATGGCGTTCTCGCCGGCCACCCGGCCCTGCTTGTGTGCCGTGGTCCCGAGTGGGAGGTAAGTGAGGCCCGTCAAGCGGTGGTGCGTGACGACGCAGTCCCCGGCGGCGAAGACACTCTCGAGATTGGTGTGCATGCCCCGATCCACCGTGATGGCTCCGCCGACACCGAGAGCGGCCCCGGCCTGGGCCGCCAGGGCGGTGTCGGGCCGCACGCCGACGACGACGAGCACCATGTCCGCATAGGTGGTCAGCTCGGCGCCCGACGACTCGACCGCTTCGATCTGGAAACGGCCAGCGGAGCCTTCAGGCGACCGGCCAACGCGCTTGACCGTCGTGCTGGTCCTCACCTCGACGCCGTGTTCAGAAAGTTCTGCGTTGACGAGCACACCCAGACTCGGATCGACCGTCGGGAGCACCTCGGGGAGCTGCTCGAACTGCGTGACCGTGAGCCCGCGCGCTGTCAGTCCTTCGGCCATCTCGAGCCCGATGTAGCCGGCACCAACGATGACGACACTCGCCGGTTGGTCCTCCTCCAGCGTGCGCAAGAGCGCGAAGGTGTCACCCATGGAGTGCAAGAGATGCACCCCGTCTGCTGGCCCCAACCCATCAGGCCCGACCAGCCCCTCGATGGGCGGGCGGGCCGAGATGGCGCCGGTTCCCACCACGAGCTGGTCGTAGGCGATCTGGTCCTCAATCCCGGCCTCGTCGACCACGTGGAGCTGTCGTCCCTCGACTTCGATCTTGGTGGCGAGGGTGTTGAGCCGAACTTGCATCCCGGTGGCCTTGAGATCGTCGAGAGTGCGATGGGCCAGATTGCGCCAGTGGGTGACCTCGCCTGAGACGTAGTACGGGATGCCGCAGATGGAGAAGTTCGGGTAGGCGTCGGCCACGACCACGGTGACTTCGGTGGTGGGATCAAGTTCGCGCGCCCGCAGAGCGGCGCTGATGCCGGCGTCACTGCCTCCGATCGCTACGAGGTGCATGAGGGTCCTTTCAGGGAATGTGTCGAGGTCTCGTCGTCATCAGCGGGTCTCGAGGTCGTCCTCGCCACGCAGGTGCGGCTCGATGATGTCGGCCGCCTCGGCTTTGGTCATGCCCGGGTACAAGCCCTTGATCAGCCCGAAAGCCAATACGCCTCCGACGATCTGGGCGGAGATGAAGCTCGGGACTGACGAGGGGGCGATGCCGGCGAAGGTGTTGGAGAACATGCGCCCCACGGTGATGGCGGGGTTGGCGAAGCTCGTCGAGCTCGTGAAGAAATAGGCGGCGCCGATGTAGGCCCCCACGGCGGCCGGGGCGAGGTGGGAGCGCCCAGAGCGGGCGAGGGCGAAGATCACCAGTATCAGGCCCACGGTGGCGACAACCTCGGAGAGCCAGTGAGGACCCGAGGCCCGGTGCTTGGTCGATATGGAAATGGCGGCCTCGGAGAACATTGCGTTGGCGAGGATCGCCCCGCAAATGCACCCGAGCGTCTGGAAGGGCAGATACGCCGCAGCGTCGTTCCACTTGAGACCACCGAAGCCGGCGTCGACGAAGGAGACGATCGGGTTGAAGTGCCCGCCCGAGATCGGGCCGAACATCAAGATGATGGCGAACAGCCCCGCTGCAGTCGCCGCTGCGTTCTCGAAGAGCTGAAGCCCGACATTGCCAGGAGAGAGGTTCTGCGCAGCGATGCCCGAACCGATGACGACGGCGGCGAGGAAAGCGCTGCCCAAGAACTCCGCGAGCAGGCGCCGCCACAAGGCGGTGTCCCTCACACGCAAGCTCCCCCGACTGCCCGCTTCGCTCAGCAGCAGGCCGAAGAGCCAGGGGAACATGCGCCAGCCCCGGTGGGCACGCTGCCGACTGCCTCTGGAACACAGCACGACCCGTCGCCGGCGATGCCGGTCTCGGCCGAGGCGTCGGCGAGGACGGTGTAGAACTCCCAAGGAGCGCCATCGGGGTCGCTGACCCACACCTTGTCCTGGACGGCATAGCAACACGTGGTCTGCTCTTGGACTTCGGTCTCGATGCCGGTGTTGCTCAGGCGACCCGTTGCCGCTGCCACCTCGTCAGGAGTCTCGACCTCGACGCCGAGGTGGTTCAGAGCACCAACGATCCCCGTACCGCGGCCGCTGGTGTCTTCCATCAAGACCAGCTTGAGCGGAGGATCGGTCACGGCGAAATTGGCATAGCCGGGCTGGCGCTTAGCCGGACCGGTCCCGAAGAGCTTGGTGTAGAACTCGACGGCTTCGTCGATGTCGCTGACGTTGAGCGCGAGTTGGACCCTCGACATGGTGACCTCCTGTAGCATCGATCTCGATCGATGCATCGAGTATCGCGGATGTATCGACCGATGTCAATGTGAAGGGTTGGTGGCCCCATGAGCGAGCAGGCAGTTGCGACGAGAGTCGGTTCGAGCGAGTGCTGCGCTTCGGTGCTGGCGGCACCGCTCGATGCCGCAGATGCCGCTGAACTCGCCGTCGGATTCAGTGCACTGGCCGACCCGGTCCGCCTCCGGGTGCTCAGCATCCTGGCGGCATCGCCCGAGGGCGAGGTTTGCGTCTGTGATTTCGTAGAGCCGCTAGGAAAGAGCCAGCCAACGGTGTCACATCACCTCAAGGTGCTAAACGAGGCTGGACTCGTTCAAGGCGATCGCCGCGGGAAGTGGGTCTGGTACTCGCTCAACCGTGATCGTCTCGCCGAACTCCGGGCGGCTATCGACAGCTGACGGTCGATCGACGTCGGAGTCACCGCCGAATGAGCACTGACGGCGGAAGCGGGTCAGCCGACCGGGCTACTCCGCGGCTCAACGAAGACTTGGCACGCCAAGCTTCCAGCCCGCGCGGTATCGAAGGCGCGGCCGTCGGAGTCACTCCAGACGGCAAAGGTGGCTCTCCTGCGGGGACAGGGGACTTCGTGGCCCTCCGTGCGCAGTGTCGCCCGCACCGACGTCGCATCGTGCCGGTTCCATCTACCACCAAGATCCACACGCCTCGACCAGCTGGTTCGGGACGACCTACCAGCTTTGGCAGGATGGGGTGGTGAGTGAGCACAGCGGCTATCCCGGCGCGCCCCCGGGGTGGTACCAGGACCCGGCCGGCGGCCCGGGTCAGCGCTGGTGGGACGGCTACGCCTGGACGGAATCCACCGTGCTGCCGCAACAGCCGCCTCCACCGCCGTGGGCGGCCGCCGTGGCACCCCAGGGACCGCCGGCGCAGATGCCGCCGTGGGCCGTGGCGCCCGACCGGCTCACCACGGACAGTGCCACACAGCGCGTGGACGACGAGCGCCGCATGGTGCCCCTGGCCCGCTTCGCCGTGGCCATTCCGGCCGTCTACCTCCTCGTGGTTCTCCTTCTCCAGCGGGCGAACGCTGCCCAGCTGCGCTCCGCCGGCCACCAGTTCCGCATCGACTTCAACGACGCGCAACACAACATCACGCCCCCGCCGTACCACCCGCCGAGCAACTCGTACGCCCCGGTCGGCCTCCTCGTCGGCCTCCTCACGGTGGCCGCCATCGTCATCGCCTGCATCTGGCAGCACAAGGCCGCCAGGGCCGGGCGCACGCTCGGTATCCCGTCCCACTACTCGCCCGCCTGGGGCGTCGGGTGCTGGTTCGTCCCGGTGGTGAATCTTGTGGATGCCCTACGCCGCCGTGCGCGACTGCCTCCCCGTGGAACACCCGCAGCGTGCCCGTGTCCTGCACTGGTGGATCGCCCTGCTGCTGGCCGGCTTCCTGACCACGGCGGCCGACATCGCCGCCTTGTTCTCGACCGGAACGGGCCTCGTCCTCTCCGTTCCCGCCGCCCTCGCCGCCGTGGCCGTCCTGGCCTGGGCGCCCGGCGTGGTGGTGTCCATCGCAGCGTCCCACCAGGAGGCGCTGGCCGTGGCTGGGCACGAATCGGGGGTGTTCCAGGCCTGAGCCCGCCGCAGGCGGCGGCGCAGCCGGCAATTGTGGCAACCCAAGGTTACGAACTATTCACCTCGGGATGGCGTTCCTGTTGCCTGGCGTTCACCTTGCCTTACTACGGTCCTGGCAGTGGCCGATGGCGAGATCACCCAGAGCGAGTCTCAATCCCGTGACAACTCAGGCGCAAACGGATGTCGATCGGGCTCTCCAGGCCCTCGATCCGGACGCCGCCCGCCCCGAATGCGTCATGCGCTCCGTGGGCCTGCAGCTCGGTTTCTCGGGCCGCATCGTCCTGGACAACATCAACGTCGATCTCAAGCGGGGTTCCATCACCGCCCTGATCGGGCCCACCGGCTCGGGCAAGTCCACCTTTCTCCGCACGCTCAACCGGATGAACGACCGGGTGCCCGGGTTCATGCGCGGAGGCGACGTCACTCTCGACGACGAGAGTCTCTGGGCGCAGCATGTCGACCTCCTGACGCTGCGCCGGCGCGTCGGCATGTTGTTCCAGCGGCCGAACCCGTTTCCGATGTCGATCAAGGACAACGTGGTAGCGGGAGTCAAGGCGCACCGCATCGCCAAGGGCAAGCAACTCGACGTGGTGTGCGAGCGACGGCTCACCGAGGTCGGTCTGTGGGACGCCGTCAAGGACCGCCTCAACGACTCGCCCTTCCGCCTGTCGGGGGGCCAGCAGCAGCTGCTCTGCCTGGCGCGCGCCCTGGCGGTGGGACCGGAGGTGCTGCTGCTCGACGAGCCGACCTCCTCGCTCGACCCCGTCACGACGGAGTCCATTGAGGCACTCCTCAAGACATTGGCGCCCGCGCTGACGCTCATTGTGGTCACGCACAACCTCGGCCAGGCCATGCGCGTCTCGCACCAGACGATGTTCTTCTACCAGGGGGCGCTGATCGAGTACGGCGCGACCGACGACCTGTTCAACAGGCCGGTGCATCCGGACACCGAGCGCTACGTCACGGGACGGATGGGGTAGCCGACGCTTCCGGGCTCCGAGGGGTGGAGCCCAGTGCACACAACAGGCCACATCGACCGGTTCAACCAGAGCAACACCAACCAAACCCACATCACAAGGAGAAAACTGTGTCAAAACTGATGAGCGCGACGCGACTGCGGGGAGGCCTGATCGCCGTTGCCGCAGCGGGACTCGCGCTGAGTTCGGTCGTCCTCAGCACGGGCGCCTCGGCAGCCGCCAAGCTGCCCTCGGGCGGTGTGGAGAAGCCGGCCGGAGGCCAGGTGACCGAGACCGGGAGCACGCTCCTCTACCCCCTCTTCAACCTGTGGGCGAGCGGGTACAACGAGAAGTACTCGAGCACCTCCATCCAGACGGCGGGGACCGGGTCCGGCACCGGCATCTCGGATGCCACCAACGGGACGATCGACATCGGCGCCTCCGACGCCTACCTGTCGCCGGCCAATGTCCAGGCCAGCCCGCACCTGTTGAACATCCCGCTGGCGATCTCGGCGCAGATCGTGGCCTACAACATCCCCGGCGTCACGGCTCACCTGAAGCTGAGCGGGAAGCTGCTGTCGCAGATCTACTCGGGCACCATCACCAACTGGAACGCCTCGCAGATCGCCAGCGCCAACCCGGGGGTGACGCTGCCCAACCTGCCGATCGTCACGTTGCACCGGTCGGACAGCAGCGGTGACACGTTCCTGTTCACCACCTACCTGTCCAAGGCCGACCCGTCGGGTTGGGGCGCCAAGATCGGCTTCAACACGACCGTCCCGTGGCCCAACGCGCCGGGTGCGCTCGGCGAGACGGCAACTCGGGCATGGTCTCGGGCTGCAAGGCCACGGCGGGCTGCGTCGCCTACATCGGCATCAGCTACCAGACCCAGGTCCTGCAGGCCGGTCTCGGCTACGCCGCTCTCGGCAACGCCAAGGGCCAGTACGTGCTGCCGACGGCGACGTCCATCGCCGCGGAGGCCGCCGGCTTCGTGAAGAAGACGCCGGCCAACGGGACCATCTCCCTCATCTACGGCCCCATCAGCAATGGCTACCCGATCATCAACTACGAGTACGCCATCGTGTCGAACGACCAGTCGTCCTCCTCGGACGCCAAGAACATCCGCTCCGTGCTGGAGTGGGCGATCAACCCGAAGCAGGGCTCGGCGAGCACCTACCTGTCGCAGGTCGACTTCCTGCCGCTGCCGACCAAGGTCACGGCACAGTCGGTGAAGCAGATCCTGAGCATTCAGTAGCGATGGCAACCGTCGGCGGCGTGGCGGGGCGTGTCCCCGCCACGCCGCAAGCGGGATCGATGGGCAAGCCCCCGCTGCCCCGGCGGATGCTGGACTTCGCCCGCCGAAACGAGGAGCACGCCTGGCGCAGCTCGGCCTGGATCGCCGTGCTGTTGCCCTTCGCTGCCCTCGTCTTCGCCGTCTCGGTCCTGGCGGTCAAGGCATGGCCGGCCATCCGCGTCAACGGCTGGTACTTCCTTTACGGGCGCAACTGGACGTACGGCAATGGGTACGGCGCCATCGCCCACACCAACGGCGTGGCCCATCCGATGGGGGCCCAATTCGGCGCCTGGGCCATCATCTGGGGGACGGTCGTCTCCTCGCTCATCGCCATCGTGATTGCGGTGCCGCTCTCCATCGGTGCCGCCTTCGCGTTGACCGAGCGCATGCCCACCTGGATCTCGAAGCCGCTGGGCTTCACCATTGAGATCCTGGCCGGCATCCCGAGCGTGGTCATCGGCCTGTGGGGCATCCTGACCTTCGGCCCGTGGCTGGCCAAGAACGTCTTTCCGCCCATCGCCAACAACATGCCCGACGTCCCGGTGCTGCGGTACTTCCGGAACCCGACCGGCACCGGAGAGGGCCTCCTGGCGGCGGGCATCGTGCTCGCCCTCATGATCGTCCCCATCATCGCCTCGACCACCCGCGACCTGTTCCAACAGGTGCCACCGCTCCCCAAAGAGGGGGCGTCCGCGCTCGGCATGACCGACTGGGAGGTGGCGAACAAGGTGACGCTCCCGTGGGTGCGTTCCGGCATCATCGGCGCCACCGTGCTCGGGCTCGGACGGGCGCTGGGCGAGACCATCGCCATCGCCATGATCGGCGGCGCCTCGCTGCACATCCCGCCGACGATCTACCTGCCCTTCACCACGGTGGCCGCCACCATCCTCACCCAGCTCGACGGCGCCCTCACCGACGGCACCGGCTTCGCCGTGGCCACCCTGGCCGAGCTGGCCCTCGTGCTCGCGGTCATTTCGGTCGGGGTCAACCTGATCGCCCGCATGATCATCAGACGGACGGGACGAGTGGGCGCTCCGGTCGGGGGCGCCTGAATGGCGTCCACCTCGCTGGCCGGCGGGCCCACCACGCGCCGGCGCCGCGTCTCGACCGTCACCTGGCAGGTCCTCACCTATCTGGCGCTCGTGCTGATCATGGCCCCGGCCGCCTGGCTGTTGCTGGGCGTCCTGACTCGGGCCTGGTCGCACTGGCAGTGGAGCGTCCTGTGGACCCAGCTCACCCCCACCGGGGGCGGCCTGCGGGACCAGATTCTGGGCACCCTGATCCTCATGGTGGGCGTCTTCATCATCGCCGGCACCATCGGCGTGCTCGCCGGCATCCACCTGGCCGAGTTCACCCAGCCGAAGAAGATCGGCGGCCGGCTCAGCGGCCCGCTCCGCACCGCCTCGGACATCCTGTCGGGCTTTCCGTCCATTGTCCTCGGCTATGTGGGCTACGTGGCGCTCGTCGTCGGGCTCCACTGGGGCTTCTCACTGGCCTCGGCGCTGATCATCCTCTCCATCATGGTGATCCCCTACATCGCCAAGACGACCGAGAACTCGCTGCGCCAGGTGCCGACGGGTTACCGGGAGGGCGCGGCCGCCCTGGGCATGTCGGCCGGCTACGGCCTGCGCAAGGTCGTGCTGAAGAGCGCCCTGCCCGGCATCGCCACCGGGCTGCTCCTCGCCCTGGCCATCGCCTGTGGCGAGACGGCACCCCTCATCTACACGGCCGGGTTCTCCAACACGCTGCCCCACTCGCTGACGCACGCCCAGTTCCCTTACCTGACCTACGTGGTGTTCACCTACTACAACGACCCGTCGGTGCAGAAGCACTACATCTCGTACGACGCCGCACTGATTTTGATCGTCATCGTCCTCCTCCTGCTGGTGGCGAGCCGCATTGTGGTGGCCCGCACGCAGCGCCACTCCGAGAGCGCCCCCCAGGGCGGGCGAGGGTTCTTCACCCGCTTCCGCAGCGTGACCCCCGTGCCCTTCCCCACGGCGCCCGCCGCCGTGACGCCGCGAGGAGGAGCCGGGGCAGGAACCCGACCTCGGCACTCTTCCGCCGCACTAGCCAGCCGCCGCTGTTCCGGCCCATCGACCACGGCAGACCCACTGGCCTCGTGCCGTCCGGCGCCACCTTCTAAGGTGCCCGGGAGTTGGAGCACCACCCGAGTGAGCGAGAAGGAGCGACCGTTGAGCGCAGGACCTGAGTGGGGGCCGCTGGCCCGTCTGGCCGGCATCTGGGAGGGCGAGAAGGGCGAGGACGTCGCCTACGCCAACCAGGACGGGAAGGTCGGCCTGACCCCGTACCGCGAGCACATCGACTTCAAACCCTTCGGCCCGGTGGAGAACGGGAGCCAGGTGCTCTACGGGCTGGACTACCGCATGGCGGCGTGGCGGGGCGAAGAGGAGAGCCCGTTCCACACCGAGGTCGGCTACTGGATGTGGGACGCCCGCGACAGCGAGGTGGTCCGCTGCTTCCTCATTCCGCGGGGGTCGGCCATCGTGGCCGGCGCCGTGGTCGGGGCCGACGACACCAAGTACACGCTCCACGCCAGCGTGGGCAGCCAGACCTACGGGATGCTCTCCAACAACTGGCTGGACAAGAACGCCCAGTCCATCCGCTACGAGGTGACGATCGACACCAGCGTGGAGGACGAGTTCACCTACAGCGAGACGACGGTGATCAAGCACGCCCGCCTCCCAGAAGAGGTGGTCCACACCGACAGCAACACGCTGCGCAAAATCGCCGACGCCTAGGGCGCCCGGTAGGGTCGGCGTCGGCGGGGGCCGACGCCGCAGGGAGGCACGACATGTTCGAGTGGTCGGAAGAGCAGCTGGCGATCCGTGACGCGGTCCGGCGCTTCGTCGACCAAGAGGTCAAGCCGAACGTGGAGGAGCTCGAGCACGGCGACACCCCGCCCTACGACGTGATCCGCAAGCTGTACCGCACCTTCGGGTTGGACGCCCTGGCGCGGGACTCCTTCAAGCGGGCCCTGGAGCGCAAGACCTCCGGCGCAGCGGCTCCCGAACGCGCCGAGGGCGGTGGCAACGCCGCCATGACGCTCATCCCCATCATTGAGCTGTGCCACTACTGCCCCGGCATCGTCACCGCACTGGGGGTCAGCACCGGGCTGGCCGGCGGCACCATCATGAAGGGCGGCACGCCGGCGCAGATGGAGCGGTGGGGTCTCGACCTCATGACGTTGGACAAGGTCGGGGCGTGGGCCATCACCGAGCCGGACTCGGGCTCCGACGCCCTCGGCGGCATGAAGTCGTCGGCGCTGCGCGACGGCGACGAGTACGTGCTCAACGGGAACAAGACGTTCATCACCAACGGCCCCTACGCCGACACCATCGTCTTCTACGCCAAGCTCGACGACGGGAGCGACACGCCGCTGCGCTCGCGTCCCGTGTTGACCTTCATTCTCGACCGCGGCCTGCCGGGGCTCGAGCAGTCCAAGCCCTTCCGGAAGATGGGCCTGCACTCGTCCCCGACGGGCGAGCTCTTCCTCACCGACGTCCGCGTGGGCAAGGACCGCTTGCTCGGCGAGACGGAGGGCAAGGGCGGGGAGGAGGGGCGCGACAGCGCCAAAGGGAACTTCACCACCGAGCGGGCCGGCGTCGCCGCCATGTCGCTCGGCCTCATCGAAGAGTGCCTGAAGCTCTCGGTGCAGTACGCCAAGGACCGCCTGCTGTGGGAACGGCCCATCGCGGAGTTCCAGCTCATTCAGCTGAAGCTCGCTCGCATGGAGATCGCCCGCCTCAACGTGGAGAACCTCGTGTTCCGCCACATTGAGATGAGCTCGGCCGGCAAGAGCCTCACCCTGGCGGAGGCCTCGGCCATGAAGCTGTACTCGGCCCAGGCCGCCTCCGACGTCGCCATGGAGGCCGTCCAGCTCTTCGGCGGCAACGGGTACATGTCGGAGTTCCGGGTGGAGCAGCTGGCCCGCGACGCCAAGGTGTTCCAGATTTACGCCGGCACCGACGAGATCCAGGTCACCCACATCGCCCGCGATCTCCTGAGCCGGTGACGTGACGGACCCGTTCGGCCCTGACCCCGCCGAGGCCGTGTTCGACGACATGGTCGACCTGCGCCAGACCCTGCACCGCCGACCGGAGCTGGCGTTCGCCGAGCACGGGACGACGGCCCTGATCCGCGACCACATGGCGTCGCTGGGGATCCCCGAGACGCTGCGGACGACCGAGACCGGCGGCATCTTCACCATGGAGGGCGGCCGGCCCGGCCGCAGTGTCGTCCTGCGCGGCGACATCGACGGCCTGCCGGTGCAGGAGGACGAGGCGCGCCGCGTCCATTCCGAGGTCGAGGGCGTCATGCACGCCTGTGGCCACGACGTGCACGTGGCGTCCCTGCTCGGCGCGGCCTCGCTGCTGGCGGCCCGCCGTGAGGACCTCCCGGGCCGCTACGTCTTCCTCTTCCAGCCGGCGGAAGAGGCGCTCTGCGGCGCCAAGGCGATGCTGGAGGCCGGGGCGCTCACCGCCATGGAGGGCGCACGCCTCGTCGGGTTCCATGTCACCTCCCAGCTACCCTCGGGCTTCGTCGCCCTGCGCGCGGGCATCGCCATGTCCGAGGCCAACTCCATCCGCATCACCCTGACCGGGCCCGGTGGGCACGGCGCCATGCCCTCGGCGACGGGCGACGTGATCCGGGCCACGGCGGAGCTGGTCAGCCGTCTGGGCGAGGTGGCCACGGGGCTGCGCTACGAGGAGACCGACTGCGTGTGCAGCGCCGGCACGATCCACGCCGGCACGGCGGTCAACGTGGTGCCGACCTCGGCCCGCGTCACGGGCACGCTCCGCACCTTCACGGAGGCCCAGCACGAGGAGGCGCTGGTCCGCCTGCAGGACCTGTGCGACAGCGTGGGCGACGACCAGGGCGTCCACGTGGAGCTGGAGGTGCCCGAGCACACCCGCGCCGTCGTCAACGACGCCGAGGCGACCGCCCTGGTGGAGGCCGAAGCGAGCGTCGTGCTCGGGCCGGACCAGGTCTTCCGGATGCCGCCGGTCTCCCCGAGCGACGACGTCAGCGAGTTCCTCCGCCACCTGCCGGGTTGCTACTTCTTCGTCGGCGGGGGCGTCGCGGACGGTTCCAGCGGCATGCACCACAGCCCGACCTTCCTGGTCGAGGACGAGTCGCTGCGGGTCGGGGCCAACGTCCTGGTGCGCAGCGCGCTGGCATTGGCCGTGCCGTGACCCCGGCGGGCACAATGGGCCGATGAGCGCCTCCGACCTCTTCTCCATCGCGGGCAAGACCGCTCTCGTCACGGGCGGCACGCGGGGGATCGGCAAAATGATCGCCGAGGGCTTCGTCGACGCCGGTGCGACCGTGTACATCTCGTCGCGCAAGGCCGACGCAGTGGCAGAGGTGACCGCCGAGCTGTCCGCCAAGGGCACGTGCATCGGGATCCCGGCCGACCTGTCCCGGGAGTCCGAGTGCCGCCGGCTGGCCGACGAGCTGGCCTCGCGGGTGGACGCACTCGACATCCTCGTCAACAACGCCGGCGCCACCTGGGGCGCCCCCCTGGTCGACTACGACGAGGCGGCGTTCGAGCGCGTGCTGTCGCTGAACGTGAAGGGCGTCTTCCATCTCACGAAGTTCCTCGTCCCGCTCCTGCAGCAGGCCGGCACGGTAGACGAGCCGGCGCGCGTCATCAACATCGGGTCGATCGACGGCATCGGGGTCCCGACCCTCGAGACCTACGCCTACTCGGCGTCCAAGGCGGCGGTGCACCAGCTGACACGCCATCTGGCCAAGCGGCTCGCCCCGACCATCACGGTGAACGCCATCGCGCCGGGGCCCTTCGAGTCCAAGATGATGGCCGCCACTCTGGAGGCGTTCGGCGAGCAGATCGCCGCCAGCGCGCCGTTGCGGCGCATCGGGCGGCCGGACGACATGGCCGGGGCCGCCATCTACCTGTCGTCGCGGGCGGGCGCCTACCTGACCGGGGCGATCATCCCGGTCGACGGGGGCATCGCCACCACTCGCTGATCCTTCGTAAAGAGACGTACCGCACAAGGGGGAACCACCATGTTGTTGCTGCACGAGGTGCACCGCGTCGCCGGCGCCAAGGAGGATGCCTTCGAGGACGCCTATCGCGACCACTACCTCCCGGCCCTGGCCAAGTCGGACGGGAGCCGGCTGCTCTGGTACCTGCGCCTGTCCCACGGCAGCGGGCAGGCCTACACGATCGTCACCATCACCGGCTGCCGCGACGCGGTGGCGTGGGAGGAGCTCGCCGAGCGCGTGCGCGTCGGCGACCTGGCCGAGTGGTCCTCGGAGGTCGACGCCATGCGCCACGCCCACGAGGGCAAGATCGTCCGGCCCGTGTCGTGGTCGCCGCTGCAGGAGATCGACCTCGACACCGTGCCGGTCAACGGTGAGACCCACAAGAACTCCCTGTTCATGGAGGACACGGCGTGGCCGTTCAAGGGCGGGCTCCAGGCATACCTGGCCAAGGCGGGCACGCTCTACGACCACACGCTCAGCAGCCAGAAGGAGGAGGGGATCGGCATGATTGAGCTGGAGGCGGCCTTCCAGCCGGCCTTCGGGACGCACCAGACGACGGAGGTGATCCTGTGGCAGCGCGTCGTCAACACGAAGGCCGTCATGTGGATGCTGGGCCACGACCTCCCCCCGGAGGCCTCCGCACCGGGCACGTGGCTGCACGACGCCCTGGAGGTCCGCGACCGCTGGGAGAGCCGACTGCTGCGCAGCGCGGCATGGTCGCCGCTGTACTGACGTCATGACCGACAGCGGCGATCCGTTCGACCTGACGCGCACCTTCGTGCACCTTGGGCAGGGTTCCACCGCGACCCCGCTGCCCGACTTCGAGTGGTCAGCCGAGCACCTCGAGGCCTACCGCCGCCGGTTCGCCGCCGACGGGCCGGACGGGCGCCTCGTGTGCGTCATTGCGCAGGACGCCACCTGGGACGGCTGGGAACGGCACCCGGCCGGCGAGGAGGTCGTCTACCTGCTGTCGGGTCGGGTCGACATCGTGCAGGACCTCGACGGGGCGCACCACGTGGTGGCACTGCGACCCGGTGACGCCATCATCAATCCCACCAACGTCTGGCACACGGCCCGGGTCCACGAGCCCGGCATGGCGCTGTTCATCACTCCCGGCGACGGCACGGAGCACCGCCCCCTCGCCTGAGGTCAGCGGACGGGGGCGAGGTCGTGCGGACCCTGCGGCGGATAGCCGCCGGCGTCCCGGATGGCCTGACCCCACGGGAGGAGCACCGCCAGCAGGGCGTCGAACGCGTCGCCCAGCGCGTCGAGGATCACCTCGCACTGGGCGTCGGTGGCCACCTCGACCGATTCGCGCAACGCCCTGCCCTCGGCGGTGAAGGCGCCCTCGGCCACGAGCCCCCGCTCCGACAACCGGACCTCGGCGGCGTCGAGCTGGTCGTCCGACCAGGCCCGCGTCCGGATGTAGGAGCGCAGCGGAAGGCCCCAGTACAGCTCGGTCAGCAGGCCCACCTCGGTGGCGTCGAGGCCGGCCGACGTCCAGGCCGCCGTGTGGGCGTCGCCCCGGTATTCGCGCAGCTGGTCGGCCAGGCGCCACATGTCGCCCAGCGGATCGCCCGGCAGCCCGAGACTGCGCAACCCGGCGAAGAGCGGCTTTCCCCCGGGAGGCAGCGGCTCCGTCGCCCGGGCCAGGAGGCCCGTCGCGTCGGCCAGGCCGTCCGGTTCCGGACCGAGGATGCGCTGCAGCTGACCGACCGCACCCTTCGTTCGTGCGGCGCAGATGGTGGGGGCGTCCACCTTGCTCCACCCGAACCGGACCGCCGGGACCACCGCCTCGGGGTTGAACACGCCGAATGCGGCGGCGACGACCTCGCCGGGCACCTGACCCATGACCGAGCCGCGGCTCGTGAAGTAGGCCGCGCCGTCGGGGAACTGCACACCGCTCGGCAGCGAGCCGGGGCTGGGCGAGAAGCCCAGCGCCGCATAGGCGGCGTGGCACTCGGGCGAGAAATACACCTGGCCCGCCACCGGCTCCAGGGCCATGGCCAGCTTTCTTGTGTCGGAACCGCGCAACTGGGTCACAAATGTCACCCTACGCCGGGAGCCTCCCTTTAACGTCGTAGCCGTGCACACGGGAGACGATCAGCCCTGGTTGCGCCCTTCCCCGGCTCTGTGGCGCATGCGCCGGGCCGAGGCGGCGGCGATCACCGTCGCGCTGGCCGTCGTCTTCGGACTGGTCTTCTGGGCGGCGGGCGGCCCGCTGCCCGGTGTGATCAGCGCCGTCGTCGTGGTCGCGCTCGGCCTGCTGTGGGCGTGGTTCCTCCGCCGGCGCTTCCGGGCCTGGCGCTACCAGGAGCGCAACGAGGACCTCATCGTCGCCCGCGGCGTCATGGTGCAGCGGGTCTCGGTCGTGCCGTACGGGAGGATGCAGTTCGTCGAGGTGACCGCCGGGCCGATTGAGCGCGCCTTCGCGCTGTCGACGGTCAAGCTGCACACGGCGGCGGCGGCCAGTGACGCCCGCATCCCGGGGCTGGAGCGGGCCGAGGCGGCGCGCCTGCGGGACCGCCTCACCGAGCTCGGCGAGGCGATGGCGGCGGGCATGTGAGCGACGTCGCACCCGACCCACCGCGGCGCGACGAGGGCTGGCTGCGTCTGCACCCGCTGACGCCCATCGCCCGCATCGGCCGGCTCGCCCCCGCCCTGGTCCTGCTCCTGCTGGTGTCGACGGTCCACTCGAAGGCCGAGAACGGGACGGCGGAGACCGACTACCTCGTTGTGTTCACGCTGCTGTCCGCCGTCTACGGCTACATCCACTGGATGGTCACCCGTTGGCGCTTCGAGGGTGACACGCTGCGCATTGAGACCGGCCTTATCCGGAAGGACTCGCGGCGGCTGCCACTGGCCCGCATTCAGGCCGTGGACATCGTCCGGCCCTTCCTGGCCCGCCTGCTCGGCGTCTCCGAGCTGCGCATCCGCCTGGCCGGATCCGGATCGACCGACGGCAAGTTGGCCTACCTCTCCGAAACCCAGGCGGCCGAGCTCCGGCTGTTGTTGCTGGCGGGCCACGTCGACACCGAAGCGGCCGCGTCCAGCAACACGGGACTGCCCATGGCCAGCGTGGACCTCGCCCGCCTCCTGGGCTCCGTCCTCTTGTCGCTCACCACCATGGTGCTCATCGGGACGGTGGCGGCGCTGGCCCTCCTCGACCAGTTCGAGCCGAAGACGGCGGCCGCCGCGGCGGGTTTCCTCGCCGTGTACCTCCTGAGCGCGGCCGGCGTGATCTGGCGCCGGCTGTCGGGCCAGTACGCCTTCATCGCGGTGGAGGCGCCCGAGGGCGTCCGCATCCGGCGCGGCCTCCTGCAGACCATCTCCGAGACCGTTCCCTACGGCAGGATCCAGGCCGTCCGCCAGGTCGAGCCCCTGCTGTGGCGCCCGTTCGGGTGGTGCCGCCTCGAGGTCGACGTGGCCGGGGCGACAGCGCGCAACCAGCGCGGCGAGGGCACCGGCGTCGTGCGCAAGGCGCTCCTGCCGGTGGGTTCGCAGCAGGACGCCTGGCACCTGCTGGCCCGCCTGCTCGGTGCGCCCGATCCCGCGCGCACGGCGCCGCCGCGACGGGCCCGGCTGAAGGCCCCGCTGAGCTTCCACTTCCTCTCCGCCGGTCACGACGCCTCGCACGCCGTCTGCGTGACGGGGCGGATCAACCGGGCCACGACGTGGGTCCCGCTGGAGAAGACGCAGAGCGTCCGGCGCGTCCAGGGCCCGCTGCAGCGTCCGCTCGGGCTGGCCACCGTCCATGTCGACGTGGCGGGGAAGCGGGCCCGGGCCGAGTTCCGCGACCGCGAGGTGGAGGAGGCGGACGTGCTGGTCGCCGAGCTGACGGCGCTAAGCCGCTCGGCCCGCCTGCGCCGGCACGAGGCGCCCCCGGCGGCGGGCAAGGACGACGCCCCTTCAGGTTGGTACCCCGACCCGGCCGGCCGGCACGAACGGCGCTATTGGCACGAGGGTCGCTGGACCGAGCACGTGGCCGACGGCGGGAGACGCAGCGCCGATGCGCCGATGCCTACCCCCGCGCCGTGAAGCGCATCGGGAAGTGGTCGATGGAGCGGATGCCCGTCGTGTAGACGAGCTCGTGGTCCGGCTCGACCTCGTACTCGGGGATCCGCTTGTGCCACTCCCGCAGGGCGACCCGCAACTCCAGCCGGGCCAGGTGTGACCCCAGGCAGCGGTGAATGCCGCCGCCGAAGGCGATGTGGCGGTTGACCTCGCGGTCGAAGCGCACGTCGTCCGCGTCGGGGAACTCGGCCTCGTCGGTGTTGGCCGAGCCGATCATCACGATGGCGTGATCACCCTTGTGCACGGGGCACCCCGCCAGCTCGACGTCCTGCACCGCCACGCGGGACACCATCATCACCGGGGTCTCCCAGCGGAGGAGCTCCTCAATGGCGTTGGGGATGATGTCGGGGTCCTCGGAGAGCTGGCGCCGGTGCTCGGGGTGCTGCGCCAGGAAGGAGAACATGCAGTCGAGCGTGGCCGTGACGGTGTCGAGCCCGGCGATCAGGAACAGGAAGCAGATGTCGAGGATGTCCTCGCGGCTGAGGCGGTCGCCGTCCATCTCGGCGCTGAGGAAGTGCGACAGGAGATCGTCCCTCGGCTCCTTCTCGCGTTCGTCGAGGACCTTCTCGAAGTACTCGTAGACCGAGTCGGCGATCTTCTGCTGGTACTCGCCGGCCTCGGGCGAACCCTGGTGCGTCCCGGTCACGTGCTCGGGGCGGATGATGCCGTCCTTCATGGTGAGGAAGGTGTCCAGCTCGTCCAGCGGCAGGCCCAGCAGAGTCAGGAAGACCTGCGAGGGGAACGGGACGGAGAACTCCTTGGCGAAGTCCACCTCGCCCCGGGCGATGAAGCCGTCGATGAGTTGATTGACGAGGTCGGCGACCTCCTGGTCCATGGCCGCCATTTTGCGGGGGGCGAAGATCGGGTCGAGGAGCTTGCGGAACTTCTTGTGCTCCGGCGGATCGATCTGGAGCGGAATCATCGGCCGCTTGTTCTTGAGATCGACCGCGTCCATGTTGGAGGAGAAGATCTCGGTGTGACGCAGGGCGAAGTCGATCTCCTCCTTGCGCGACAGGAGGACGGCGGGGTTGGCACCCATGGCCATGGACAGCACGGGCATCGCGTCACGGAGCATTTTGAAGGTCGGTTGCGGGTTGGCCGCCATGGTGGCGTCCATGGCGGTCAATGGTCCGGCATCGCCGTACCCGCCGCCTTCGGTCTCGGTCTGGGTCTCACTCTCCATGTGTCTCCTCCGAACTGATCTGCAGAATGCGGGTGACTGCTTGCACGAGCGAGGCATCGTCGGACTCGGGGATGATCCAGCTCGAGGCGAAGAGGCGGACGATCACATCGGCCAGCTGGTCCTTGCCCAGGCTGCCGGCGGCGACCGCGGGCACCGTGTCGAGGGCGTCCCCCAGTCGCAGCACCAGCTCGCCGCGTAGCGACGGCAGGTGGTCCAACAGGTAGCTCATGACGAACCCGGACTCGGATTCGAAGAGCGGGCGGCACGGGTGCGTACGGATGAATTCGAAGGCGTAGGCCATGAAGGAGGTGATGCGATCCTCCGGCGAGCGCGCCGTCGACAGCACGTCGTCGATCCCGTCGGAGAACCGCTGTGCGTCGTAGGCGGCGGCGGCGGCCAGCACGTGGTCCTTGCTCGGGAAGTAGCGGTAGAGCGTGCCCCGCGACACCCCGGCCGTCTCCGCGATCTCCCGCATCCCGAGGCGTCGCACGCCGCGCCGCCCGATGAGGCCGAGCGCCGCGACGAGGATCCGCTCCTCGGTGGGACCGAAGGAATCCTCAGGCGTCGACCGAACGGCGAGGCCCGTGTCGACGTCCTGCAGTGTCGCGGTCATTGAGGGACATATTAGACACTTTCTGTTCTTTGTGTTCGACCCCGGGCAAGGCGCAATGGCCATTCCAGGCTGGACGAGGGCACTCCCTCGCCGACGAGCGGCGGCGGCGCGCCGGGCTCAGGCCCGCGCCCGGGCCCGGCGCCGCCAGGAGCGGAGGGTCGGGACCACGAACAGGCCCACCAGGGCCGCCAGACCGATCACCGTCGCCGCCAGTCCGAGCACGTCGGCACTCGACGACCCGTAGTTCAGGGTCACGTCGTGGCTCGTGGGGACCACCACCATCAGGTTCGGCGTCACCCGCCACGGGCCGTCCGCCCCGCTGGCGTGCCAGTTGGGGAAATAGGAGACCTTGACCAGCACGGGTGTCCCGACACGCGACACGTGAAAGCTGATGGACGAATCGGTCTGCCTGACCGCCGTGACCCGCGTGGTCCCCACGTGCTTGACCGGCGGATGGACGTCATCGACAGCAGTCCGGGGCCAGTCCGACGGGCCGCTCTGGGCCAGCTCGACGTTCCACTTGGTGGGGTCGCCGTACCAGCTCAGGGCCGGGCCCTCGTCGGTGGCGCTGCCCAGCCAACTCGAGGGCGCCGGCTTCACCCCGGAGAGGACGACCGGATCATTGACCAACGGCGTCACGAGCGGCGAGTCCTTCACCAGATAGACGTCCCAGGTGGTGTGCGTGTCGGCACCGTCGTAGTTGTAGGCCCACGGGCCGGTCTTGGCGATCAGCTTCAGGCTGGGGTCGACTGCCGCCTCCTGCTCGACCTGCGGGGTCTCCGCAATGAAGTACTTGACCCCGAGCAGTTGCAGATGCTGCACGCCGAGCGTCACGTTGAGGGTGCCGTACGGAAGCCCCACCTCCGGCTCGGACGGGCCGGCCGACAGCTCGGCCTGGTTGAGGAAGTGGTAGGGCGTCGTGGCCGAGGACTCGAAGAGGAGACCCTCCATGGAGTCGATGCACCCGTTTGTCTCGTAGGGCAGGAGCATCAACGCCTCAGGGGTCCCGAACCGGTTCTCGCTCGCGCTGTACTCCCACATCGCGCGGCCGCAGCCGTAGCGCTTGCCCATCGCCGCCATCGTCTGCATGAGCGAGTGGAACTCGGGGTACGACGGCTGGCCCTCGTAGCCCTCGTAGTTGTAGTTCGACCAGTTCGTGACCTGGTTGGATCCCACCGTCACGGGCAGCGAGGTGGCCGGAAGGATGAACGGGGGCACCACGGCCACCATGACGGCGAGAAGCCCGAGGACGGCGCCGCTGACCGCGGCCGGGCCCCAGCGTCGGGCGGGAGCCGGAGCCCGGTGCGTTGTCATGACCTCGTCGGCCTCCGGCGCGCGCGCGTGCCGGGGCCTCGGCCCCTCCCACGCGGAGATGGGCTCAGAGTCCGTGGACCAGGGAGCCCCGGCCTCCCGCTCCACCCGGCGGTCCTGCGACCGGCGCCACGCCGTGGCCACCGCCATGCACCCGGTCCCGAACGCCCAGGCCGCCATGAAGTAGACGGAGATGAACCACAACGGCAGCAGGCGGACGTTGTAGAGGCTGCCCTGCGGGTCGAGCGCCGTGGCCAAGGCCGACGCGATGCCCAGCGTCGTCACCGTGATGCCGAACCGGCTCCGCGTGATGACGGCGGTGATCAGGCCCACGCCGGCCAGGACGAGCGCCCAGGCGTCCGCCTCCCGGAAGTACTGGGCCCAGCCCTCCACATTCGTGTAGCCCATTGACGACGAGTACGCGTGCTCCAGACCGAAGGGCGCCAACCACCACCCCGAGAGCAGCAGGCCGATGGCCACGGTCGAGCCGGCCCACCACAGCGTGCGCCTCCGCGGGACCGGCAGCGCGGTGGGATCGCGACGCCAGACGTGCAGCGCCGAGTCGGCGATGCCCCAGCGGGCGGGCAGGAGCTCGACCACGGTGAGGATGGCCGCGCCACCCAGCGCGTACAGGCCCGGGACGATATGCGAGAGGACGGTCCCGGCGAGCACGACCGCGGCCCAGCCGCGGTACCTGCCTTCCCGGACCGCGCAGGCGAAGAGCCCGAGAAACAGCACCGCCAACGAGAGGCTGAACGAATACGCGTACTCCCCGGCCAACGTCGAGAACAGGTTCCCGCCGTAAATTGTGAACGTGTAGTCGAACAGGAAGGGCAGGGTGGCGGCGGCCAGAAGGGTGGGGAGGGGGGCCCGCAGCCGGAAGAAGCGTCCGCAGGCCCAGGCGCAGATCGGCAGCATGACCGAGCCGAGGATCGTCCCGAGCTTGAAGGCCACGGTGTAGGGGATCACCCAACCGCCGATGGCGATGAAGAGGTCGGGAATCGTGAAGTAGAAGGTGTAGAGCGGGAAGCCGTCGTACCAGCCCGGATCCCACCCCGTCAGGTGGCCGTGGCTCACCAGGGTCTCGAGGAACTTCGGCATGGCGATGTGGGCGCCGGTGTCGCCGCCGGTCGTCGTGGTGGTCGTGAGCAGCATGCTCGGGTGCAGCTGCGACAGCGTCACGACGATGACGCTGGCGATCGTGATCACCGTGATGGCCCCCGGCACCCACCACCAGCTGCCCCGCGACGAGGTCTCGGCTTCCGCCGCGACCGGAGCGGTCTCGGGGGGAGCCTCCGCGGTCACGGCCCCGGGCCCGCCGAATTCAGGCACGTGCGACCGAAGGCGAGCCAGCGCGGCGCAAGGTGTCCCGCGGACCACGGTCGTTCGGCCACATCCGGCTTACGTTATCGGCCCGCTCTCCGCCTGAGGGCTCGGGTCAACGCAGAGAAAACGCCGCCGTGTCCGGGCGGGAGCAGTGCTGACCTGGGAGGGAAAGGGCTCTCGCGCCGTACCCTCTGCCGTCAGCGCGCCGCCGCCGGGCGCTCCCACGGGCGGTCGGCGACCCCGGCGTGATGGGTGCGCAGGACCGGATGGAAGACGGCAGGTGGGTCGGTGGCGTCCGGCGCCAAGCGGTCGTTGATGGCGCGGACCGCCTGTTGCGCCATGTGGTGCAGTCGCTTCCGCCGGAGCTCCCCGTTCTCAGTGTCGAAGTAGTAGGCCACTCCGAAGCCGAGGGTCGAGACCACGATCCTCCCCGTGGTCCTCTTCCCTCGCCGCATCCGCCTGCTCGCTGAACGTACGAGTTCCTGCCGGTTCATCTGCATGGTGTACTCCCTCGTCACGGGGACTACCCGGGAATTCGGGTTGGAAAACCCCCGCGCCCCGGCCGCGCACCTTCACACCAGGGGACACGCGTATTGCCGTTCACCGTCGGATTCGTGGAGGGTGACCCGCTCAGCCCCGCACCCGCGCCGAGGTGGGGTCGTAGAGCGCGCCGAGACGGACCTCCATCGGTACCACCATGTCGCCCACCGTCACCTCCCAGGTTCCGGCGGCGAGGTCGTCCTTGGTGACCGGTCCACGGTCCTGTCGCCAGACGTAGGCGAGGCCCACAGCCGAACCGCACGTGATGGACCAGGCCGCCGAAGTGACCTGACCGGCCGGCGCACCGTCGTGCAGGACGAGCTCGCCGCCCCAGAGCATGGCGTCGGGATCGCCGACCCGGAGCGAGACGAGGCGACGGCGGGGGCCGGCCACGATGGCTTCCTCCAGGGCGTGCCGGCCCACGAAGTCGATGGAGGTGTCGAGCTTGCAGGTGAAGCGCAGCCCCGCCTCGAGCGGGGTGTAGTCCGGGGTGAGATCGGAGCCGAAGGCCCGGTACCCCTTGTCGAGGCGGAGGCTGTTGATGGCGGAGTAGCCGGCGTCGACGAGCCCGAGGTCCCCTCCGGCCGCGACGAGGTCCTCGTAGACGCCCACCGCGAACTCGGTCGGGACGGACAGCTCCCAGCCCAATTCGCCGACGTAGGTGATCCGGGTGGCCCGCACGGTTGCGTAGCCCAGGGCGATCTCCCGGCTCGTCGAGAACGGGAACGCCTCGTCGGACAGGTCGGCCGAGCCCAGGCGACCGAGAAGCTGACGCGACGCCGGCCCCATCACGCCCAGGACTGCGGAGGCAGACGAGACGTCGACCACCGAGACATGCTCGCCGGCACGGCAATGCTGCTCGATCCAGGCCGCGTCGCGCACCGGCGATGCGGCACTCGTCACGAGGAGGTAGCGGTCGGCAGCCAGCCGGGTCACGGTGACGTCGGCCTCGTAGCCGGCCCGCCGGTTGAGCATGCCCGTGTAGACGACCTGGCCCACGCGCACCGACACGTCGGCGGTGCACAGGCGCTGGAGCACCGTCTCGGCGTCGTGACCCACCACCAGGAGCTTGCCGAAGGACGTCTCGTCGAAGACGGCGACGTGCTCCCGGGTTGCCGCCTGCTCCGCCGCCGACCAGGCCAGCCACGCGGGACGGCCCCAGGTGTAGTCCAGCTCGGGGGGCGAACCGCTCGGGGCGAAGACGTTCGGTCGCTCCCATCCCATCTTCGAGCCGAAGACCGCTCCCTTGGCGGCGAGCAGGTGATGGAGCGGCGACCGGCGAAAGGGCCGGGCGCTCGCCAGCTCCCGGTTGGGCCACGGCACCGCGTAGTGCAGGCCGAGCACCTCTCCCACCCGGTCGCGCAGCCATCTGTTGTTTGCGTTGAACGGGGCGAAGCGGCGGATGTCGACGGCCACGAGGTCGCTGGTCGGCTCGCCTTCGATGATCCACTCGGCCAGTGCCCGCCCGGCGCCGCCGCCCGACGCGATCCCGACCGAGTTGAACCCGGCCCCCACGAAGAACCCCCGCAAACCCGGTGCCTCGCCCAGAATGAACTGGTTGTCGGGCGTGAAACTCTCGGGGCCGTTGTAGAGCTTCTTGAGGCCGGTGTGCTGCAGTGCCGGGATCCGGTGGAGGGCCGACTCCATCAGCACGCTGAAGTGATCCCAATCCTCCTCGAGGAGCTGGAACTCGAAGGGGTGGGGCAGCGCATCGGGCGCGACCCACGGCTTCGCCGTGGGCTCGAAGCCACCCACGACGAGACCACCCACCTCCTCCTTCACGTACGTGTACCCGTCGGGGTCGCGCAGGATCGGCAGATCGGGGCGGACGCCCTCCATGGCCTCGGTCACCACGTAGAAGTGCTCGGCCGAGTGGAGGGGTACGTCGACACCGCAGAGGAGGCCCACCGCTTTCGCCCACTGGCCGGCGCAGTTCACGACCACCTCGGCCTCGACGGAGCCCCGGTCGGTGACGACGCCCGTGACCCGCCCGTCACTGCTGAGGATGTCGGTGACCCGGGTGTGCTCGACGATGCGCACGCCTCGCATTCGGGCCCCGCGGGCCAGCGACGCCGTCACGTCGACCGGGTTGACCGTGGCGTCACCGGGCAACCACAGGGCACCCAGCAGGTCGCCGATCTCCAGAATCGCGTACCGCTCCAAGGCCTGTTGGGGCGTGAGCAGTTCGCACTCGAGGTCGTAGGCGTCGGCCGTCGCCGCGGTGCGACGCAGCTGAATCATGCGCTCGGGCGTGCGGGCCACGGTGACACCACCGCACCGCTTGAGTCCGGTGGCCAGTCCCGTCTCGGCCTCGAGCTCGCCGTAGAGACGGGCGGAGTACTGCACCAGTCGGGTCCCGGACTCGGTCGCCCGCAGCTGGCCGAGGAGACCCGCCGCGTGCCAGGTCGTGCCGCACGAGAGCTGGCCCTGTTCCACCAGGACGACATCGGTCCACCCCAGGCGCGCCAGGTGGTACGCGGTCGAGGTCCCGATCACGCCGCCGCCGATGACCACGACGCGGGCGCGGTCGGGCAGATCGCGCTCCGTCGGTGCAGGTTCCACGGTCGTCCCTTCCCTCGCCGGCCTCGGCTCAGTCTGCCCGCGTCACGTCGGCCAGGAGTCGCTCGAGGTCGGGCCCGCCGAAGGTCGCCTGGGCCCGCTCGTACTTCTCGAGCCCCCACTCCCAGAAGTCGAAATCGAGCGAGCTCGTGCCGTCCTGAATGGAGGCCCACAGCGTCCAGCCGTACTGCGACATGAGGCCCCACAGGCGGGAGCGCGCCAGGTGGCTCCGGGAGGAAGCCCCGTCGTACGCCTCGACGAGCTCGGCGAGCTGCTCCAGCGACAGGTGGCACTCGCTCCAGATGTTGCCGAGCTCGAAGTAGGGATCGTTGTTGCCCGAGTACTCGTAGTCGATGATCCACACGGCGCGGCCGCCGTCAATGAAGTTGGCGGCCAGCAGGTCGTTGTTGCACGGCCGCAGGACGACGGGCCGGACGGCGAGGGCGTCGCGGATCCGCCCGACGGTCCCGGCATGTTCGAGGTAGCCGGCCGGGAGGCGAAATCCCCGACGCTGGACGCGGGCCAGGTACGCGGGCTGCAGCTCGAACATGTCGAAGCGGTTCACGAACGCGGGGCCGGCATGCAGCCGGCGGCAGGCCTCGGCCACCCGCGGCAGGATGCCGGGCGCCTGCAGATGCTCGTCGCTCAGTGTCTGTCCCTCCAGGAAGCCGATGACCAGGATCCCGTCGTCGGGGAGGAACTCGATGACGGGCGCGCCGACCCCGGCTGCCGCGGCACGGACGCTGTTCTCGTACTCGGCACGGCGGTCGACGGCCAGCTCGTCGGCGGACGAGGGCGTCGAGTGCCGCACCACGAACGTCGCGTCCGGCGTCGACACCTTGTAGTTCTTGTTGGTCAGTCCGCCCGGCAGGGGCTCGACCGTGCACGTCTTCCCGCGCAGCACCGCAATCCGCCCGAGCAGCGCGGCACTGAGTCCCGCGCCGTCACCGGCGCTCACGGGAGCCGCACGGGCGCGCCGCTCAGGGGAGCGACGATGCGGGGGTTTCCGGCAGGACGTCGATCGTCTGCTTGGGTCCCGTGAACCAGTTTTTGACCGACGCATGCCAGTAGATCCACAGGAAGATCAGGAAGGCCGGGAAGACCAGGATGGTGTAGTTCACGTACTTCCAGGCGAAGCCGTCATTCCATGGTACGCCGAGGTTGGACGTCGGCATGAACGCCATGAAGCTCACGAGCACGATGTCCAGCATCGCGATCACCGCGATCCACTTGTTCTTGGTCCCGAGGTTCCAGTTCCCGGTCTCGAAGCTGTCGCCCAACCTCCAGCGGTGCCAGATCGGGATGCAGAAGCACCAGTAGAGGCCGATGACGCCGATGGAGACGACGGCCAGGAAGGCCACCGGGACCGGCGCCCCGTTGATGTCCACCTGAATGAGGGCGGGCAGGGTGAGGATGATGGAGACGACGGCGACGAGGATCACGCCGGCGATGGGGACCCGCTTCGAGCTGAGCCGCGACCACTGCCTGTGGCCGGGGACGGCACCGTCGCGGCTGAACGCGAAGAGCATCCGCGTGCAACTGGTCATGCACGCCATGGTGCAGAAGAACTGGCCCACGGTGGCGATCAGGAGCACCGTGCCGCCCCATTTCGAGGTGAGGGCCTGGGCGAAAATCAGGGCCACGCCGCCGCCGCCCTTTGTCACGTTGCCCTCGTTCTGCACCGCGAAGAGGAACGCCAGCAGGAGGAGCCAGCCCCCGATGGCCGAGTAGAAGATGGACCGCCAGATGCCCTTGGCGGCCGAGTCGGCAGCGGAGTGCGTCTCCTCGGAGAGGTGGGCCGAGGCGTCGTACCCCGTGATCGTGTACTGGGTCAGCAGTGCGCCGATCGGCAGGACCACGAAGATGAAGCCGAACCCGCTGGTCTTGCCGCTGAAGAACCCGGTGTTGTTCACCGTGGAGGTGAAGACCATGCTCGCGCTGGCGTGGTGGTGGGGCAGGAAGATCAGAATCAGGATGATCGCTGCCGCGCCGATCACGTGCCAGTACACCGAGATGTTGTTGAAGATGGCGAGCAGGTGGCTCGAGAAGATGTTGGCCAGGGCCGCGACGATCAGGACGCCCATGAAGTAGAGGAAGATCGTGTCGAGGTTGCCCGAGGTGTAGCTGCCGGGGAACAGAAAGCCGAGCGTGAGGTCGAGGAACGTCGCGCACCCGTAGGCGACCGACGCCACAATGGCCAGCAGCCCGATGAGGTTCAGCCACCCGGTGTAGTAGCCCGACTTGGCACCGCCGAGCTTCGAAGCCCACCAGTAGATGCCGCCCGAGGTCGGGAAGGCCGAGACGAGCTCGGACAGACAGAGGCCGATGCACAGGACGAGCGCCGCCAGTATGGGCCAACCCCAGGCGATGGCGGCGGGGCCGCCGCCGTTCCATCCGCTCGAGAAGGTCGTGAAACAACCGGCGAGGATGGAGATGATGGAGAAGCTGATGGCGAAGTTGGAGAAGCTCGACCAGGAGCGATTCAGCTCCTGCTTGTAACCCATTTCGGCGAGCTTCTGCTCGTCTGCGGTCAGCGTGGCGACGCCGCCCCCCACCTCATCGGCACCTTCAGGCACGTGCAACCCCCTTGCTCGACAACCCTGCGGCACCAACCGCAGCGGGTGTTGCGGGCACGTTAGCAAGCCTCCTCGGCGCGTGACGGGAATAGTGGCCACTGAGCCGTCGGGAGCCTCTTCCCGCCTGTCAGGATGGGCACAGTGTCCGGGAATCGCCGCCCAGGGCGTGAGAAATGGAGCCATTCGATGCCGGACAGCGGGCACCCACGGTGAGGATCCTCGCCATCGACCAGGGGACCTCGGCCACCAAGGCGGTGGTCTTCGGCGAGGACGGCGAGATCCTGACGTCGGCGGAGTCCGCCGTGACGCCACGAGCGGTCGCGGGCGGCGGGGTCGAACAAGACCCCGAGCAGTTGTGGGACTCGGTGTGCGAGGCCGGGCGTGCGGCGATCGCTGGGGTCGCCGGGGGTGTCGAGGCGGTCGGCTTCGCCAATCAGGGTGAGACGGTGTTGGCCTGGGACCGCGCCTCGGGCCGTTCGTTGAGCACGGCCATCTCCTGGCAGGATCGGCGCGCCACCAGCGTCTGTGCAGAGTTGGCCGACGACGCCGGGTGGCTGACAACGACGACCGGGCTTCCACTCGATCCGTACTTCGCGGCGCCGAAGATGGCGTGGCTGCGGCGCAACGTCACCACCGAGGGCGTGGTGTCGACGAGCGATGCCTGGTTGCTGCACCGCCTCACCGGTGCGTACGTCACCGACGTCACGACCGCCTCCCGGACGTTGCTGCTCGACCTGGAACGGCGCACGTGGTCGGACGAGGCCTGCGCCGCGTTCGGATTCCACGCTGCGGACCTCCCGGGCGTCGTCGGCACCGCGGAGGAGATCGGCCCCACCGATGCCTTCGGCCCGTCGTTGCGGCTGACCGGGTTGAGCGTCGACCAGCAGGCCGCCCTGGTCGGGCAGCACTGCCTGGAACCCGGAGAGTCGAAGTGCACCTACGGCACGGGTGCCTTTCTGCTGGCCAACGCCGGCCCGCGGGCAATCGCGTCCTCCGGCGGCCTGGCCGTCTCGGTGGCCTGGCAGCTGGGCGCGCAGGCCGCGTACTGCATCGACGGGCAGGTCTATGCGGCCGGCGCAGCCGTCGCCTGGCTGCAGCGTTGGGGTTTCGTCCGCCGGGCCGAGGATGTCGACAACGTCGCGGGCTCGGTGCCCGACAGCGGCAGCGTCACCGTCGTCCCTGCCCTGAGCGGGCTCGGCGCTCCGTGGTGGCGGCCCGACGCCCTCGCCGGCATCGACGGCATCGGCCCGGCCAGCGAGCCCGCCCATGTCGTCCGGGCCACGTTGGAGGGCGTGGCCGCGCAGGTGACGTTGCTGGCTCGGGCCACGGCGATCGACCTGGGTCGACCGCTGACGCTCCTCCGGGTCGACGGTGGGCTGACCCGTTCCCGGGTGCTCATGCAGATGCAGGCGGACCTCCTCCAGGTCCCCGTCGAAGTCGCCGCTTCGCCCCACGCCACGGCGGCCGGCGTCGGTGCGCTGGCCCGGCTCGGGGCCGGATCCGGTCAGACGCTGTCTGACGTCGTTCGACGAGACGACTCGTCCGCGCACTACGAGCCGGCCATCGACGCCGCCGAGGCGCAGGAGCGCCTGGCGCGCTTCGAGCGCGCCGTGGCCCGCCTCCAGGGCACACCGGTGGCGTGACCGAGGACCGGCGCTACCACGTCGCGATCATCGGGGCCGGGGTGGTCGGCACCGCCATCGCGCGCCAACTGGCTCGCTATCGGCTCCGCACCGTGCTGCTGGAGCGCGCCGACGACGTCGGCACCGGGACCTCCAAGGCCAACACCGCCATCGTGCACACCGGGTTCGACGCCCAGCCGGGGACACTCGAGTCCGTCCTCGTCCGGCGGGGCCATGCGCTGTTGCACGCGTACGCGGACGCGGCGGGGATCGCGCTGGAGAGGACGGGTGCCGTCCTGGTGGCCTGGAACGCGGAGCAGGCGGCCCGGCTGGACGACGTGCTGACCAAGGCACGGGCCAACGGATACGACGGTGCGGCGCGCCTCGCGCTGGACGAGCTGTACCGGCGCGAACCGCATCTCGAGAGAGGGGCGTCGGGGGCTGTCGCCATCCCCGACGAGTCCATCATCTGTCCGTGGAGCACGAGCATCGCCTTCGCCACCGAAGCGATCGGTGCCGGCGTCGACCTGCGCCTCGGAACGCCGGTCACCGACGTGCGGCGCGACGGCGCCGACTGGCTGCTGGACACCCCTCGGGGAACCGTCCGGGCCGATTGGGTGGTCAACGCCGCGGGCCTGGCCTCGGACCTCTTCAACCGACGGTTCGGGCACGACGAGTTCACCATTGCGCCCCGGCGCGGCCAACTCATCGTCTTCGACAAGCTGGCCCGCGGGCACGTGTCGGGCATTGTGCTGCCGGTGCCGACCGAGCGGACCAAGGGCGTCTTGGTGGCGCCGACGGTCTACGGCAACGTGTTGCTCGGCCCCACGGCCGAGGACATCAGCGACCCGGAGGACACCGCCACGACGGCAGTCGGTCTCGACGCCTTGCTCGACGCAGGTCGCCGCATCGTCCCCGCGCTGGTCGACGAAGAGGTCACCGCGACGTACGCCGGGGTGCGCGCCGCCACCGAGCACCGGGACTACCAGATCACCATCCACGACGGTGAGCGCTACGCCTGCGTCGGTGGCATCCGGTCCACCGGCTTGACCGCGTCGCTCGCCATCGCGGAGCACGTCGTGGGCCAGATGGGAGCGGCCGGGCTCACGCTCGTGGAGGCGGAACGGGAGCCGCAGATCCCCTCCATGCCCGAGCTCGGTGCACGTGGGACGAGGGCCTTCGAGGACCCCCGGCGGGTGGAGGTCGATCCGGCCTACGGCCACATCGTGTGCTTCTGCGAGCGGGTCACCGAGGGCGAGCTGCGCGACGCGCTCACCTCGCCGCTGCCCGCCAGGGATCTCGCCGGTGTGCGCCGCCGCACCCGGGCCACCAACGGGCGCTGTCAAGGCTTCTACTGCGGTGCAGCCATCACGTCCCGGCTCGCGGCGCAATGAAGGAATGAGCCGCACCGTCCTGCCGGTGGACGCGTTGGTCGTCGGCGCGGGTCCGGCCGGCCTGGCGGCGGCGACCGCGCTGAAGGCCGGCGGCGTCGGCCGCGTCGTGGTCGTGGACCGGGAGGACGAGCCCGGCGGGACGCCACGCCTGTGCGAGCACACCGGGTTCGGCCTGCGTGACCTGCGACGCGTCCTGAGCGGTCCGGCCTACGCCCGTCGCTGGGTGGAACGGGCCGTCGCCGGCGGGGTGGACATCCGCACCCGCTCCATGGTCACCGGATGGGCCGCGTCGGGCCGGCCCGAGGTGACGGGCCCGCACGGGTTGCTCGAAGTGGACGCGCGTGCGGTCGTGTTGGCCACCGGCGCGCGGGAGCGCCCGCGGGCCGCCCGCCTGGTCCCGGGCACGAGACCCTCGGGGATCTTCACAACCGGCCAGCTCCAGCAATGGGTGCACCGCCAGCGCCTGCCCCTCGGCGGGCGGGCGGTCGTCGTGGGTGCCGAGCACGTCTCCTACTCGGCCGTGCTGACCCTGCGCGAAGCGGGCGTTCGGCCTCTGGCCCTCGTCACCGACCTCCCGCGCACGCAGACGTTCGGGCTCTTCGACCTCTTCACGCGCGTCGGCCTGCACGTGCCCGTCTGGACCGGGACCTCGTTGACCGGCATCAGCGGACGCCCGGCCGTGGACGGTGTGCTCGTCCGGGGGCCCGACGGTGTCGAGCGCGCCGTGGCCGTCGAGGCCGTCGTCTTCAGTGGCGACTTCATCCCCGACAACGAGCTGGCTCGCCTGGCCGGTCTGTCCATCGATGCGGGCACCAGAGGTCCGGCGTGCGAGGCCGACGGCCGCACGACCGCCCCCGGCATCTTCGCGACCGGCAACCTCGTCCACCCGGCCGAGACGGCGGACGTGGCGGCGCACCGCGCCCGCACCGTCGGCCGGGCGGTCGCGGCGTGGCTGCGTGACGGCGACGAGCACACGCCCGCACCTTCGACGGTCAGGGTGCGGGTGGCGGACCCCCTGCTCTGGGTGGTGCCGAACGTGATCGGACCGGGCCGGGACGGGGCCGGGTCGTTCCTGATCAGGTCGCGGGTCTTCCTCCATCGTCCCCGGCTACACGTGACCCAGGGGGGCCGGCTCCTGGGCTCGCACCGTCTGCGCCGCATGATCCCCAACCGCTCGCATGCCCTGCCCTCCGGCTGGCTCGGCCTCGTCGGGCCCGAGGGGGACGTGCACATCGCGGTGACACCGGACGAACCGGCGTCCTGAACGGGGACTCCCGTACGCGACGAGCGGCACCCCGCAGGGTGCCGCTTCGCTCGCCGATCCGCCGGTCCGGACCGGCATGCGTCGACCGCAGACTCAGGACATCTCCGCCAGGATCTTCGCCTTCTGGTCGTTGAACTCGGCCTCGGTGAGGATGCCCTGGTCCTTGAGGTTGGCCAGCTCCTTCAGCTTGTTGATCAGGTCGTCGGAGTCCGGCGCCGCGGCCACGGGCTCCGCCGCCGGGGCGGGTGCGGCCTGCTGGGCGGCAGCCTCCTGGTTGGCGTACTTCTGCTGCTGGTGACGGTTCACCCCGCCGGCCACCACGGTGGCCGTGCCGGCGATCACGGCAGTTCTCCCTACCGTCCGCATTACCGGACGACGTCGCATCATTGGCATGGTCGTGCTCCTTCTCTCCTCGGTTTCGTGTCGCTCAGCTCTTCAGTGCCTGGGCCAGGTCCTCGAACGCCGCCTCAATGAGGTCATTGGGGATGCGGGCGCTGTCGATGAGCACCCCGCCCGAGCCGCGGATGGCCTCGACGAGCGGCACGGCCCAGAGGTCCTCCCAGAGGATCACCAGCGCGGCGTTCCCTTCCGGCAGGTTGGCTGCCACGTGGTCGAGGTCCTCGGAGTTGACGAGGCCGCCGACCTCACCATCAATGTCGTTGAAGGCCGCCAACTCGTCCATCTGGTCGAACTCGAGGCTGATGGTGTCGCCCTGTTCGTCCTTGGCCACGAAGACCAGGTCGAGAATCCTCACGGTGCCGTTGGCCACCAGCTTGGCGACCTCCGGGGCGATATTGCCGTTGAATTGGTTGCCCGGGAATGCGATCACCGTGTAGCTGACTGGTCCGATGGTCATCGTGTCTCCTGTTCTCCTCTGCTGCTCTTCGGTCGAACTGTATGCGTGTTGCGTTGGTGCCGCAGCCGCGCTCAGCTGGCCAGGATCTTGGCCTTCTGGGCCTCGAACTCGGCATCGGTCAGCACGCCCTGCGACTTGAGGTCGGCCAGCTTGTGGAGCTGGTCGGCGCTGGTCTCACCGGACGTGCCCGCCGTCTCCTGGACGTACTGATCGAAGGCCTTCTTCTGCAAGGCCGCCTGCTGCGCCGCCCGCTCGTGCATCTTGCCGCCCCGGGCGATCAGGTACACCAGGACTCCGAGGTAGGGCATGACGATGATGAAGATCACCCACAGGCCCTTGGCCCAGCCACCCATGTCGTGGCTGCGGAAGATGTCGATGAACACCATGAACAGCAGCCAGATCCAGATGATGAAGAGGAAGAAGTACAGCGTCGTCAAGAAGATGTCGAGGATCGGATAGTTCGTCGCAAGCATGGTGACTCCTTAATTCAGGGTGGGGTGCATGCGGATCGTCCTTTGAGCACCACAGGGCCGCCCGGTCCGCTTCGTAGGGCTGGTAAGTGTCGCACATCCACGCAACCGGGGTGAAGCTGACGCCGCTCCCCAGTCTCCTCCCAGCCGCGGCCGTGACGACTCCACGTGCGCCTCCTAGAGCCCCTCTTCGGCGTGCAAGCGGCCGCTCTTGCAGGCCGCGGCGAACGCCTCGTAGTCCCGCTCGTTCTGGTCGGCATAGGACTCGGCGAACTTGGCCAGCGCCTTCTCGAATGTGGTGCTGTTGCCGAGGTAGGCGGCCATGGCGAAACGGTCGCCGGAGCGGGCGTGGGCGCGGGCCAGGGTGAGGGCGCACAATTTCCCGTACTCCACCAGTCCCTCGGGAACCATGTTGTCGGTGTCGATGGAGCCCTTCCAGTCCTGCAGTTGGCGCACGTAGTAGTCGTGCGGCCTGGTGTCGATGCCGTCGGCCCGCTGCCAGCCGAGGAAGATGTCACTGCTGGCCTGCATGAGCCGTTGCCCCGCCACCACTCTGGCGCCGTGGTTGCCGTAGACGCTCTTCTTGGTGAAGCGCTCCAGCACCGACGCCTCGGCCTCCTTGGCCTGCAGGAACAGGACGTCCTCGGGGCTGGCGCCGTGCAGCAGGATCACCCAGACCCGGGTCCCCACGCTCCCCACCCCGACGACCTTGCGGGCCATTTGGCTGAAGTTGTACTCCTCCAAAAGGTGCCGGCGATCGGTCGACAAGCTCTGGCGGTACCGGCGCAGCATCTCGCGGAAGGTCTTCTCGAACTGCTCGTACTGCATGTCCGGCAACAGATCTTCCACCGGGACGAGGAGGGGAGGATCGTTGATGATGCGGCGCACTCCGCCGACGACCTCGGTCAACTTGTCGAGCGCCTTCATGCTGTCCTTCGTCCGCGCCTTCTCCACCGCCTTGGTCGCCGTCGCCACCATGTGGGCCTGCGTCTTCGAGCCCGAGGTCGCCGCCTGGCTCTCCAGCGCGGAGAGCACCTCCGCCACGTCCACGTGGGAGTACCAGACCTCCAGGTTCGACATCGTCGCCATCTGCCGCATCGACTCCCGGTAGGACCGGCCCAACTGCACAATCGCATCGGTTCGCGTCGCCTTGGGGTGTCCCCTGCTGCGGCCGGCGACCACGATGCTCGCCGCCAGCCGCTTGATGTCCCACTCCCACGGCCCCGGGTGCGTCTCGTCGAAGTCGTTGCAGTCGAAGACGAGCTGGCGCTCCGGCGATCCGAAGACGCCGAAGTTCGAGAGATGCGCGTCCCCGCAGATCTGGGCCGTCAGACCCGACGACGGTGAGGTCGAGAGGTCCGACGCCATGATCAGGGCGGCCCCGCGGAAGAAGGTGAACGGGGAGACCAGCATGCGGCCGTAGCGGATGGGCACCAGTTCGGGCACCCTCGTCGTCGCCTGCTCCTCCAGCAGCGACACCGGATCGGGTCGGTCCGGCGCCGGTTCGAACGTGGCGTGGCTGCCCCGGGGCACCTTCACCCGGGCCTCTTTGCCGATCACCCGGCACTGCTCGACACTCTTGTGGCGCACGATCGAAACGGGGGGCTCGGCCAGCCGGATCCCTTTGTCGTCAGCCATGTCAGCCACCTCCCCGGACACGTCGCCGCGTCATCGCTCCGGGCCTGAGGCTACGACCCCCGCGCCCCTGACGCGCCACGGGCCGGGCGAACCGGCCGGCCACGGGTCACGTCCGGGACCCGCGACCCGGTCCGGATAGCCTTTGACTCTTCCCCGCCCCCGGACCCGGCGTCACAATGACGAGGTCGGATGCGGCGTCGCCGGCCGTGGCCGCGGAACGACGACAACGGCGCGGTGGACCGGAATGAGGGGCGGCCAGTGACGGTGGACCACGACGATCGGAGCGCAACGGAGGGCTCCGGGTCGCCCACTTCTCCCGACCCCGGCCCCTCCCTCAGCCGGCGGGCGCGCGTCGGGGCGCTCGTGAAGCGGCTCGTCGACGCCATCCGCCGCGGCGACGACAAGGCGGTGGAGCAGGCCGTGCTCCAGCTCAGCCAGCGCAAGCGTTGGCTCGCCCCATTGGCCCTGATCGTGGGCGCCTTCCTCATGCTGTTCCAGGGCGTGAAGCTCCTCTACACCAACTGGCGTCTGGCCGTGGTCCAGATCATCCCCGCCATGTGGATCTGGATCGCCATGTTGGACATCAAGCTCCACGTGCTGCACGGCAAGCAGTTCCACGTCATCCGCGGGCCGCTCCTGATCCCCTGCATCCTCGCGGTGACCGCGCTCACCGCGGCCAGCTTCTACCTCAACGGCGTCTTCGCCTTCGCCATCTCGGCGCCGGGCCAGCCCAAGATCCGCCCCTCCTTCAGCTTGGCCAATCAGCACATCAGGAGCATCCTGGCGTGGGGCGGCAGCATCGGCCTGGCCCTGTCGTTCTCCGCCCTGATCACGACCCGCTGGGGGCATTGGCCCTTCGTCATCAGCCAGAGCATCGTCGTCGGCATCATGATGCTCTGCTACATCGCCGTGCCCGCCCGCATCGTCGGCGTGGAGAAGAAGGCCGCGTCGCGCCGGGACGCGCTGGCGGCCTCGGCGGTCGGCGGTGCGGTCGGCGCCGTCGTGTGCTCCCCGCCCTACATGCTCGGTCGCCTGGGGATCTTGATGCTGGGGTGGCCCTACGTCTTCTGGCTGGGCGTGATCCTCATCATCGTCGGGGCCACCCTGCAGACGGGCGCCACCAGCGCCGTCAAGGCGGTCAAGTTCTCCGCCAAGCTCGTGGGCCACCCGGGCGAGGCCGGCGAGCCCGTGCCAGGCTGAGCGCACCATGCCGCCCACGACGCTGGAATGGTTCGGGACCGCGACCTTCCGGGTGCGCCATGCCGGTCTGGACCTCTTCTTCGACGCCTACCTCGACCGCCTGCCCGGCCTCGAGCCGGTCGGGCTCAGCACCGCCGAGGTGGACAGGGCCGACTTCGTCTTCGTGAGCCACGCCCACTTCGACCATCTCTATGGCGCCGATGCCATCGCGCTGCGCACGGGGGCGACCGTTGTGGCCTCGCCCGAGTCGGCCCGTTGCCTACGCGCCAGCGGTGTGCCCGAGGAGCAGCTGCTGATCGTGACGGGGGGTGAGACGGTGCAGTGCGGGCCGACGACGAGGGTGCGCGTGCTCCCGGCGCTGCACTCGTGCCTGTTCGCCCACAGCGACGCCGACACCGGGGTCGCCTGCCTCGGCGACCTCGACATCAGCGCCCAGGACCGCGCCGCCACCGTGCGCACGTTGTTCGGCGCCATGGATGCCGCCCCGGCGCCGGCCGGGCCGGCCCTCGTCGCCATGAACGAGGTCTGCTCGCGCCACGACGGGGGGCAGCTGGCCTACCTCCTCCTGACGGCGGACGGGTCGGTGCTGGTGAGCGGCAGCGCGGGGTACTGGCGGGGGATCTTCGACGGCTTGCGCCCCGACCTCGCGCTGCTCTCCCTCGGTGGTCGGCCCAACGTGGACGGCGAGCCGTTCCAGGGCTCCTCCGTCGACTTCATGCTCGAGCAGGTGCAGCGCCTCGGTCCCGGACGGGTCGCCTTCTGCCACCACGACCCGCTCTTCCCCGGGTTCCCCGGCGTCGACATCGGGCCGGCGGCGGCCGCCCTGCAGGTGCCGGGCGCCCCGGTGGGCTACCTCGAGCTGGAGTACGCCACGCCTTTCCCCATTCTGGGTTGATCTTCCGGGTCGACCAGGAGATCAGGCTGCCACCAGCGCGTCGGTGAGCCCGTTGACGACCTCGAGGGCGGCGGCGGATTCGGGGCCGAGATCGTACCGCTCGGCCAGAGCGGCCGGCTCGGTGTAGCTGACGCAGGTCCCCTGGTCGGGCTCGGCCCACACCAGCACCTTCAGCGGGAGATCCAGGGCGGCCAGGGGTGCGGCCACCATGACCCCGGTCCCCGCCGCGGGGTTCCCGAAAATGATCAGCGTGGTCTCCCGGAGCTCGAGCCCGACGGCCCGGGCCTCCGCCCGCTGGTCGATCACGGCGAAGACCTTGACCCCCTTCGATCCCAGAATCTCCAGCAGCCGGGCCACCGTGTCGCCGACCGAGCGGGGGCTGGCCTTGGTCACGACCCCAGCCTCGGACGCTCTACCGGTGGCGGTCATCGGCGCTAGGAGGCGACGGCCCGCACCCGTCGGGCCGTGTGGTTGTGCCGGATCCGCTCGGCCGTCTCCCGGTCCCGCAGTGGCATCCCGATCCCGATCGCGACCGTCGAGGCCCTGTCGTTCCGACACTGGGCGCACTCGACGACCCACCTGCGGTCGGTCCGCTGGGCGATCTTGGGATGATGGTTTTGCATTGCCGGCTCCTGGACGTTCCCTTTGAAGAGCAGCACGATATCCAGCGCGGCCGCCGAGGGAAACCCTCACGTGCGGGCCCTGCTTCACCCCGGCGCCGGCCTTCGCACGCTTCCTGGGCCGGGGAACCAGACCGGGTACTTCTAGGTGGCTAGCTGCGCTTCCGCGGGCCGGGCGATGATGTAGATGAGGGCGCCGAAGAACGGCAGGATCAGAATGACCACCGTCCAGCCCGCCTTGGCCAGCCCGTGGTGATCACGGCGGCGGAAGTTGTCGATGAAGCACCAGATGATGAAGAACACCAGCAGGAAGATCCCGGCGAACATCAGGAAGGTCCAGAACAGGCTGAGCAGCGGCCACGTGTATGCGAGCATCGTGCGCACCTCCAGCGCCCGAAGCTAACGGTCGCCCGGCCGGCACCGGTGGATGCAGGGTGGGCTCAGTCGCCTTGCGCCAAGCCGTAGATGCTCTTGGCCATGAGGTAGACGCCCAATCCGAGAGACAGGAACACAATGACCTGGTCGCGGTGCGACGTGATCCAGTTGAGGAGCGAGGCCAGGGTGCTCTTGACCGTGGCCGGGCGCAGCGCCGCGTAGATCTCCATGACCAGGTAGCTCGCCGAGCAGAGCAGGCAGAAGGCGAAGAGGGCGATCCACTCCGCCGTGCTCGAGATCTTGGCTTGTGTGATGGTGGCGACGCCGGCCGTCACCAGGACCCAGGGCTGCAGCAGGAAGGCGAGCCCGGCCGCCGTCAACGGGTTGATGCGGTCGATGCCCGCCATCCAGCGCGGCTGGCCCTTCGGCTTGGACGTCTGCCACGAGCCCCAGCGCCGGTAGGCGATCCACACCAGCACCCCGCCGATGGCCAGCTTGACTGCCAGGGCCGCCGTCGAGGGGTTGCTCTTGGGGATGAGTGGCTCCCCGCCGGTGACGAGCACGGTCAGCGCCACAATCCCCACCAGCGTGAAGAGCCAGCCGAGCACGTAGCCCAGCCCGTTCATCAGGCCACGCTCGGTGGCCAGCACCAGGATCATCCCGGTGAGCGGGATCGGCTCGACGGTGACCACCAGTCCGATCAAGAAGAGATCAAGCAGCACGGCGCACCCCCGTCGACCAGGTGGCGCAGAAACTACACGGCCGAAACCGCCGCCAGCGGGATTCAGGCACCGCCAAGAGGACGGGCCATCAACGCGTGGTGGCTCTCCCTCGGACCACCACGCGTCGACGCTCGTCGCGGGACGCGACAGACGCCCTACCGCGTGACATCACAGTTTGCCGCGCCGTATCACCCGACGTGGCGCGCACGGTTGGTGGACGAGGAGCCGCCGGGGGCTCGGGACCCCGTTCCGTCAATGAAACGACTCTTCCCGATGAGGGATCGTGCCGGATCTGTTGAAGGCGAACTGCAGCGCCGGCGACCCTCGTCCATCACTCTGGATGATGCCGGGCGGGGTGGGCGGCGACTAGGGCCAATAGTCCCGTCGGCCCTGCACCGAAAGTCCCTCCTTTACCGGGTCAGGCCCAGCCGGGCCCGGACGCCGGTCCCGAGGTCCAGCACGGTCACGGCCGCCTTCGGCAGTTGCTCGGGGAGCGTGACCGACAGGTCGCCACCGCGCTCGACCGACCACTCGAGCGGCGTGTCCGCCCCCACCAGGCGGACCCGGCGCACCCGTGCGCCGTCGATCGCCTGCATGGTGATCTGCGGACGCGGCGGCGTCCCCAGCACCAGCGCGTAGACGCCCTCTCCGCTCTTGGTGAAGCGCAGCGGGGTCCCGTCCGTCGTCGCCGACTCGGTGACCACCCAGGGCCGGCTGCCGTAGATGGCCTCGCCGTTGCGCTCGAGCCACGCACCGAGCCCGCGCAGCGGCGCCTGCTGCACCTCGGGGATGGTGCCGTCGGGCCGCGGGCCCACCCCGATGAGGAGATTGCCGTTCTTGGCCACGACGTCGCAGAACATCCGGATGAGGTCCGTCTCCGTGATGATGTCCTCGGCCTGCTCGTGGCGGTTGGCCCCGAAGGAGTGCCCGACGCCGCGGGCCAGCTCCCACTTGCGTGCCGAGGCCGTGCGCAGGACGTCGTACTCGGGGGTGCGGAAGTCGCGAGTGCTTCGGGCTGGCGAAGGTGAGGTGCTTGCGCTGCTCCGGGATGTAGGGCCACAGCGCCTGCACCACCGCGCCGGCCCCGCGCACCAGCGCGTCCGTCACCGCGTTGCGGGGCAGGCCCGGCTCCTTCCAGCGATCGTTGATGACGCCCTCGGCCACGGTGTTGTAGTAGTGCGCGAACAGGGCCGGTAGCCGCGGGTCTCTCGGCCACGAAATGTCGTTCCAGAGCACGGACGGCTGGTAACGGTCGATGAGCTCACGCCAGTGTGCCGTGACGTACTCCACGTAGCGGGCGTCGCTGGGGGCGGCCAGCACGGCGTCCGCCCCTGTGGACAGGACGGCGTCGTTGTAGGGCCAGTCGTAGCCGCCGGAGTAGTAGAGCCCCATGCGCATGTGGCGGTCCCGGACAGCCTCGGTCAGCTCACCCACCAGGTCGCGGGAGGCCTGGTACTCGCCCTTGACCGGGTGGCGGATGGAGGAGGGCCACAGGGCGAAGCCGTCGTGGTGCTTGGTGGTGAGCACGACGTAGCGGGCGCCCGCATCGCGGCAGAGCGCGGCGATGGCGTCGAGGTCGGCGCCGGACGACGCGTCGTTGAACGTCCGCACGAAGTTGTCGTAGGGATAGTCGTCGCCGTACACCGTGGCGTGATGCACGGCCGTGGGGCTCCCCTTGAGCTGCATGGTGTTGCGGTACCACTCGGCGTAGGGGTTCTCGCGCAGCATCCGCTTGGGGCCGTCCTTGACGAGCAGTTGCTGAATGTCGGGCACCCGCGGCGCCCACCCCGGGACCGAGTAGAGGCCCCAGTGGATGAAGATGCCGAGCTTGGCGTCGTCGAACCAGACGGGCACCCGGTGGGTCCGCACGGACTCCCACGTCCCCTCGTACGAAGGGCAGTCCTCTCCCGCTCGCAGCACGCCCACAGCTTCTCAGCCCGCGGCCAATGCCGCTCCCCCGGCGCCGTCCGCACCGTCGCCGCCCACCGACCCGGGCTTCCCGTAGCGCAGGCGGAAGGCGAGGTAGGCGAACGGCCCCACGAAAATGGGCAGCCAGTACGAAATGATCCGATAGGCCAACGTGGCCACGACCGCGTCGCCCCCGGGCACGCCGGCCAGAATGAGCAGCGCACTCAGCCCGGCCTCCACGATCCCCAGCCCGCCCGGCGTGATGGGGATGAGCGCCAGCAACCCGGCCACCGCGTAGGCCAGCAACACCAACGACGGGTTCGGCTTGACCCCGGTCGCCCGGACGCAGGCCAGCAGGGTCCCGAAATCGAAGGCCAGGCGCCCGCTGCTCAGCAGCATGGCCGCCTTCCAGCGCTTGCCCAGCACGGCGCGGATGCGGTTGCGCTCGTAGACGAGGCGGTCCGACAGGCCGGTCATGGGGGCGGCCTTGCGCTTCACGCGGTTGCGCACCACCTGCACGACGTGCCCGGCCCAACGGAGAGGACCGTCCAGCGTCAGCACCAGCGCACCGAAGCCGGCGAAGAGCACGAAGGCCCCCAGCCCCAACAGCGCAGCGTGGAGCAGGCCGTTGGCGATCGGCGTGCCCGCCAGAATGGCCGGCAGGACGAAGATCGGCAGGGCCAGCAGCCCGGCGATGCCGAGGAGCGAGAAGGCGGTCAGCCCAGCCACCGCAGTGGCCGGGTCGTTCCCCGCGGCCGCCAGCATGCGGAACTGTGTGGCCGCCCCGAAGGCGGCGCCCCCCGGCACAATGAGGCTGATGGCGTTGCCGGACAGCTGCGACGTCGTGACCGAGAACCATGCCGTCGTCCGCAGGGCGATCCGCTGCAGTGCGATGGTGCAGGTGAAGTGCGCCACCTGGAACACGATGGCGATGGAGAACCAGATGGGGTCGAGCGAGCTCAGCTTCGGGAAGGCGTCGAAGACCTCGACCAGGGTCGGGAAGACCAGATAGATCGTGACGCCGGCCACCAGCACCAGGATCGACTTCTTGACGATCGACCGCCACGGCAGGGGCGACGCGACGTCCTCTTCGAGGCGGGTGGCCAGCCGTTGCGACATGGCGTCGCTGCCGGCCTGTTCCATCCGGCCTTCGGCTCCCGAGCGTGCAGCTTCCGAGGCTTCAGCCCCCGAGGGGGCAGCCCCTGTCGGTCCAGCCCCCGTCGGGGTAGCCCCCCTCGGTGCCGACCCAGTGGGCTCCTCGGGCTCGTGGTCCTCCTGCGGCGCCACCGGCGAACTGTTCTCGGCGACGACGCGGCCCTCCTAGCTGGTGGCCAGGATCTTGGCCTTCTGGGCGTCGAACTCGGCGTCGGTCAGGACGCCCTGCGACTTGAGGTCGGCCAGCTTCGACAGCTGGTCGGCCGTGCTGGCCCCGGGCGTCCCTGCAGCCTGCTTGACGGCCTGGTCGAAGGCCTTCTGCTGCTGCGCGGCCTGCTGCGCCGCCCGCTCGTGCATCTTGCCGCCCCGGGCGATGAGGTACACGAACACTCCGAGGAACGGCAGGACGATGATGAAGATCACCCACAGGGCCTTGGCCCAGCCACCCATGTCGTGGCTGCGGAAGACGTCCATGAACACCATGATCAGCAGCCAGATCCAGATGATGAAGAGGAAGAAGTACAGCATCGTCAGGAAGGCGTCGAGGATCGGATAGTTCGTCGCAAGCATCGAGGAAAAACTCCTTGTTGTCCGTGGTCGGCGAGAACCCGACAACGTATGTTTAGCGCCTGCAACCGAAGCGGTGCTGGGATATCCCCAGGCCTCGCGCCTGCTGTTGGGCGGCCGTTGTGGGGGAAGCCGGCCTCGCCGATCCCGCCGGACCGCCCCCGGAGGACGGCACGGGCCCGCCACAGCCCTGACCCGGTGATGTGCGCGCTCCCCGGGTCTGGCCTGGGAGGATGTCGGCCACCAGAATGGCAACCGCAATGCACAACGAGCTCGACATCGCGGTACTGGCCGTCGTCTCGGCCTGCATCCTCATCTGGGGGCTCGTCTCGGCCCGGCTGGAGCGCTGGGACATCTCAGCCCCGATCGCCTTCGTGCTCCTTGGCCTGGCCGTCACGCACGGGCCGACGGCGCTGATCCACGTCAACCTGCACTCCACGGCCATCCTGTCGGTGGCCGAGGTCACCCTCGCCCTCGTCCTCTTCGCCGATGCCTCACGGGTGAACATCCGGGCCCTGCGTGCCGACGTCGCGCTCCCGGCCCGCCTCCTCGGCATCGGCCTCCCCCTCACCATCGGCGCCGGGGCCGGGGTTGCCGCGCTGCTCTTCGGCGGGAGCGGCATCTGGGTGGCCGCCGCCATCGGCGCCATCGTGGCGCCGACCGACGCCGCGCTGGGCGCCAGCATCATGAGCGACGAGCGGGTTCCCTCAGGGGTGCGCCGCCTCCTCAACATGGAAAGCGGCCTCAATGACGGCATCGCCACGCCGTTCGTCAACCTCTTCATAGCGGGTGCGGTGAGCGCTGAAGGCGTGAGCGGCCTCCACCCGGGCTCGGCGGCGCTCGAGCTCCTCGGCGGGGCCGCCCTCGGCCTCGGGGTGGGCGCGCTGGGCGCGCTGCTCCTGATCCTGGCGCAGCGGCACGGCTGGAGCGAGGCCGGCTTCCGACCCCTTACCGTGCTCGCCCTGGCCCTCTTTGCCTATGCGACATCCGTGGTGGCCGGCACCAACGGCTTCATCGCGGCCTTCGTGGGCGGCATGGCCTTCGGCGCCGTCGACCGCCGGGACGACGAGACGGATCTGCGCTTCACCGAGCAGGGGGGCACGCTCCTCTCCCTCCTCGTCTGGTTCATGTTCGGCGCGGTCATGCTCGGCCCGGGCCTGGCCGACGTGGGCTGGCGCCAGGTGGTGTTCGCGCTGCTGGCCCTCACCGTCCTGCGGATGGTCCCGGTGGCCCTCGCCCTGGTCGGCAGCGGGCTCGACCGGGCCACCGTGGCCTTCGTCGGCTGGTTCGGCCCGCGCGGCCTGGCCTCGGTGGTCTTCGGCCTCATCGCCGTCGACTCCCTCGCCCCCGAGGAGTCCAAGGTGGTGCTCGGCACCGTCACGCTGACCGTCGCCCTCAGCGTCCTGCTCCACGGCATCAGCGCGTCACCTCTCGCCGCCCGCTACGGCAGATGGGCCGGGGGGCTCGACGCGGCGCGACCGGAGCACACCGGGGCGGCGCCCATCAGCACCCGCAGCCTGCGTGCCAGGAACATGTCACCCTTGCGGTCGAGCACCCGGGACTGAGGTCCCCACCGCTGACGGCCCCGTCCGGCGTGGACTGACCTGGCCCGCGACGGCTTTACTGTGGGCATCGTTCCGGGCCAGGGCCCGGGTTGTCGGATTCAGACCGCGAGGAGGTCACCTTGGCCAGCGAGGGATTCCACGAGCCGCTCGATCGGCTCGACGAGGCCGCACTCGACTACCACCGCGCCATGTCCTCGCTCTGTGAGGAGCTCGAAGCCATCGACTGGTACCACCAGCGGGTCCAGGCCACCTCGGACGAGACCCTGGCCGCCGTCCTGGCCTACAACCGGGACGACGAGAAGGAGCACGCCGCCATGGCCCTGGAGTGGCTGCGCCGGCGCGACGAAAAACTCGATACCCAGCTCCGCAAGTTCCTGTTCACCTCCGGCCCAATCCCCCAGGTCGGCGAAGAGGCCTCCGAAGGCACATCCGCATCCACCACATCGGGCTCGCTCGGTATCGGCAGTCTCAAGGGAGTAACGCAATGAACCACCTGCATCGCGATTTGGCCCCCATCTCTGACGCCGGCTGGGACGTCATTGACGACGAGGCGAAGTCGCGCCTCCCCACGTACCTGGCCGCCCGCAAGTTGGTCGACTTCGAGGGCCCGCACGGGTGGAGCCACTCGGCCACCAACCTGGGGCGGGTCACCGAGATCTCCGGACCCTCCGAAGGCGTGAGCGCGTTGCAGCGCAAGGTGCTCCCCCTGGTGGAGCTGCGCACCGAGTTCAAGGTCTCGCGGGTGGAGCTCGACGACGTCGACCGGGGCACCACCAGTCCCGACCTGGCCGAGCTCGACGAGGCCATCCGCCAGATCGCCCTGGGCGAGAACGTCACCGTCTTCCACGGCCACCAGGCGGCCGGCTTCCAGGGCATCACCGAGAGCACGTCCCACGAGCCCATCGCCGTCGGGGACATCGAGAACGCACCCGACGCCGTGGCCCGCGGCGTCAACGCGCTGCGCCAGGCCGGCATCGGCGGCCCCTATGGGCTGGCCATCTGCCCAGACATGTACACCTCCATCGTCGAGAGCACGGAGTACGGCGGGGAATTGCTGCTCGACCACCTGCGCAAGATCCTCGGCGGACCCCTGGTGTGGGCCCCGGGGATCGACGGCGGCGTGGTGCTGAGCCTCCGCGGCGGCGACTTCAAAATCGAGAGCGGCCAGGACCTCTCCATCGGGTACCTCGACCACGATGCCGACGTCGTGCGTCTCTACCTCGAAGAGAGCTTCAACTTCCGCGTGCTCGAGCCCGACGCCGCGGTGGCCCTCCGACTCGGGGACTGACCCGCTTCACTCGCCGAGGGCGCCCGGCGGCAGCCGCCCGCCTCTTATTCGAGCTGACGTCCTGCGGAGCGGGACCGGCTGCCGGACGCGGCGCGTTCCCGGGCCGGCCTGAGGAATCGCTCGCTCGGCGCTCCCGCGGTGGGAGCCCCCGCGCCGACCGGGGCGACGGACGTGACCGTCTTGCCGGCCCGCGCCATCTCGAGGAGCGCGGTCATCTGCACCGCGTCGACCGGCCCGCAGAAGAGGAACCCCTGCCCGTGGTCGCACTTCTCCGCGCGGAGCCCCTCCAGCTGCTCGTGCGTCTCAATGCCCTCGGCCAGCGTCACCAGCCCGAGGGTGCGGCCGAGCTCAATGAGCGTGTGGATCAACGCGGCGGCGTCCGGCGAACGGCTCATGTCCGCCACGAAGGACCGGTCGATCTTGAGGACGTCCACCGGGAACTGCCGGAGGTAGGCCAGCGACGAGTACCCGGTGCCGAAGTCGTCGATGGCCACCTTGACGCCGAGCCGCTTCAGATTGTTCAGCCGGGCGACGGTGGCGGCCGAGTCACGCATCAGCGTGGACTCGGTGACCTCCAGAATGAGCAGCGCCGGATCGATCCCGCTGGCGGCCAGCGCGTCGCGGACATCGTCGACCAGCTGGTCGGACTCGAGCTGGCGCATGGAGACGTTGACCGAAATGCTCGTCGGATGCCCCTCGCGCTGCCAGGTGGCGGCCTCCCGGCAGGATTGGTGGAGCACCCACCGGCCGACGTCGACGATGAGGCCGCGCTCCTCGAGGACCGGGATGAAGACATCCGGCGTGATGGTGCCCTTGGACGGGTGATCCCAGCGCAGGAGCGCCTCCACCCCCTGGATCTCAATCCCGTCCAGATCGAAGAACGGGTGGTAGAGCAGGCTGAACTGGTCGTCCTCGAGCGCCGTCTCCAGGTCCGACTTGAGGGCGAGCCGTTCCTTGGCCGCCGACTGCATGGAGTGTTCGAAGAGGACGGACTGGTCGCGACCCCCGGCCTTGGCCCGGTAGAGCGCGATGTCGGCGTCGCGCAGCAGGTCCTCGGCCGAGGGGCGATCGCCGACGGCGATCCCGATGCTGGCCGAGACGGTGATCGACATGTCGTCGATCCCCGGGATGTGGAAGGCCGGCTTGAGGACCTCGTGCACGCGCTCGGCGATCATCTCGGGACCACGGGCGAAGGAGACCCCTTCCGCCAGAATGACGAACTCGTCTCCCCCGAGCCGCCCCACCGTGTCGCCCGAGCGCAGAATGCCGAGGAGGCGCCCGGCCACCATCTGCAACAACTTGTCGCCCGCCCCGTGCCCCAGCGAGTCGTTGGAGTCCTTGAAGTTGTCGAGGTCGATGAACAGGGCGGCCACCGGGACCCCCGAGCGCCGGGCCCGCACCAGCATCTGCTGCGCCCGGTCGAGAATGAGCTGACGGTTGGCCAGGCCGGTCAGCGGGTCGTGCAGGGCGCGGAAGGCGAGGAGGGCCTCGAACTTCTTGCGCTCGGTGACATCGCGGATGTTGGAGACGTAGCCGGCGACGGAGGGGCGGTCGGTCTGGTTCGACACCACGGCTTCCACGTCGCGTGTCGTGCCGTCACGGCGCAGCATGCGGAACTCGAGGGTGGCCGTCCCCGAACCCGTTTGGAACTCACCGCTACCGAGCAGCTTGAGCACGGCATTGAGGTCCTCGCGATGCACGAAGTCGGTGGAGAGACGACCGATGAGCTCCTCCGGCTCGTACTGCAGAAGATCGTTGATCGCCGGGGAGACGTAGCGGAACACGCCCTGGTCCCCGAGGATCATGGTGACGTCAGAGGAGTTCTGAATGAGCGAGCGGAAGCGGTCCTCGCTCAACCGGAGGGTGGTCTCGGCCTCCTCCTTCTGCTCCATTGCCTTCTCGTTCTGCTCCATGATGGCGCCGGCCATCCGGATGACGAAGAAGAGGACGAAGGCGCCCATGACGGTGAGCGAAGCGGCCGCGGACCGGCTCAGCTCGGACGGCAGCCAGCCCCGGGCCAGCGCGAACTGACCGAAGGTCATGCCGATGAGGCTGCACAGCACCGTCGTCCGCCAGACCCGGGATCCCGCACGCGCCAGGTTCTCCAGGGCCACGAAAATGTAGGCCGCCCACAGCACGGGTCCCCACCCCGTCAGGTAGATGGCCAGCGTCACCGCCGTCACCTGGCTGGCCACCCGCAGGTTGAGGGACATCCGGCCCGGATGGACGGTGTAGTACCTGTCCGCCGCCGCGTTGACGATGGCGATGCCGATGAGGAGGGCGAGCCACACCCACCAATGCACCCGGGCGACGTAGCCGAAGCGCATGAGAAGCAGGATCACGGCGAACGCGACCGGCCCAATCAGGTAACCCAGCCTGGTTGGATTCAGCTTCCGTCGCGCGGTCGACGGAGCCCGAACCGGGAGTTCGGGCCCGTCGGCTCCGGCGGACGTGCTCGCGGCGTCCTGAGAAGCCAGCGCCATGTCCCCCACTTTGTTTGATGAGCTCAACCTCCTTGTATCGTCAGCTCACCGGCTCAACTTGATTGCCACCAGGGTGCTCCGGACCCACCCCCGGACGGGCGGGCAGGGGTGCGCCACCTGGGCAAATCCCGGGTCCGAGGGAGGTCGGTCAGCGGGTCAGGCGGGGCCGCGCACGGAGTCGAGCCAGGCCGCCAGTTCGCCGAAGGCGGCACCACGCCCGCTGATCATCTCCATGTGCCCGACGCCCGGAAGAGGTACGTAGACGGCGGGGTCCCCCAGCCGCACCGCCGTCTCCGCGTAGTGCTCGCTCAGCGCCGCCGGCACCGAGTCGTCGGCCAGCCCGTGCAGCAGGAATTGGGGCTTGCCGAGGGGCAGGAGTGCCGCCGGGGAGCCCAGGCGGTAGCGCTCCGGAACTTCGTCGGGGCCGCCGCCCATCAACGCCTGCACCGCCCCCCGCCCCACCAGTTGCCGGGCCGCGGCCTCGAGATCCACCACCCCGGCGAGCGAGGCGGCGGCGGCGACATCGACCACTGCGGCCGCTCGACGCGGATCTCCGGTCCGGCGCGGAGAGGCCGCCCACAAAGCGAGATGACCCCCCGCCGAATGGCCACACGTCACCACCCGACGGAGGTCCACGCCCTCGACCCGGGCCAATGCGTCAATGGCATCGGAGGCGTCCTCGAACGTCACCGGCCAGCCGCCGCGGCTGAAGCGGCCGACCCGTCGGTACTCGATGTTGTAGGACATCCACCCTCGGGCCGTCACGGCCCGGGCCAGCCGGTGCATGAGCCTCTTCGTGTACTGCTGGCGCCAGAAGCCACCGTGGATCAACACCACGACCGGAAGCGCGCCCTCCGTGTCGGGCACCGCGCCAGGCCGCCACACCTCTGCCACCTGGGCCCGATCGGGACCGTAGCGAATGGTCTCGGGGCTCATGCGTGGACGAGGACGGCGCGGGCATCCCGCACGACGCCGGCGCGGCGCGCCATCACCGCCCCCACCACGTCGCGCCGACCCCTGATCATCCGGTAACCCTCGACCACGCCACCGATCCGCTTCACCCGCTCGTGGAGCCGCACCGCCACGTAGCCGCACAGCGGCGCGACGACGGCCGCTGTGAGACCGGCCCACGGGCCGAGGGCGCGGCCGACCGCCACCCCGACGACGGCGTAGGTGGCGGCGAAGAGGACCAGGCAGCCGAGGAGCTTGACCGTCGCCTTGATGCCCTCGTTGGTCGGCCGCTTCCCCGCCTGCTTCATGATCTCGAAGGGAACGACGTGGACCGCGACCCCGATGATGGCGACTGGCACGGCGAGGATGAGCTCGAGCGCGGCCCCGGCGATCGAGAGCCGCAATCGACGCTGTCGGTGTCTCGCCACGAGTTGGGCGTCGTTCACACCGAGGAGCGCGAGGTCTCGCTCATAGGCCGCGAAGTCTACGAACAGCGGCCGGAGGGACGCCGGGGATGCGTCCTGCACCGCCGCCAGACGTGCGGCGACCTCGACCTGGTCGGCCAGTGCGACTTCGGCCGCGCCAGACCCGTCAGGGCTACGGACAACCACCGCGGCCAGGCGCGCCAGCTGCTCGGCCTGCGCCCACGAGGTGTAGCCGGGGTTGACTCGGGCGAGCTGCACCGCCAGATCCTCGGTGACGGCGCGCGCCGTGGCCCGTTCGTCGCACCGGTAGGACTCGGCCCACTGGGCCATTCCCACCGGTGCGCCGACGCGGACGAGGGCCCGCGATCGGAAGCGCGCCTTGGCGTCGTAGACCAGTCCGACGGCGACGGTCACCAGCCCATCGGCTCCTCCGCCATGGGCCGCCTCCAGGGCGATCCGGGCCGCCCCCGTCTTGAGCCGTTGCAGGGCCGGCTCGTCGTGGCTGATGCCTTCGGGGAACACCGCCACCATCCCGCCCTGTTCGAGCAGCGCGTGGCTGACGGCGAATGCCGACACGTTGTGATCCCCCGCCTCCGCATCGATCGTCCGGTACACGGGGATCACGCCCGCCAACTTCAGGAACGGCCACAGGGGCGGGATCTTGAACAGCGTCGCCTTGCCCAGAAAGCGCGGGTAGCGGCGCAACGCCGTCATCAAGAGCAGGCCGTCGACCAGTCCGTTGGTGTGGTTGGCCACCAGGACGACCGGTCCCGAGGCAGGCAGACGGTCGCCCCCTTCGACCTCAATGCTGCGGAAGAAGACCCGGACCAGAAGGCGCGCCAACGCGGTCATTGACCAGTCAGCAAACCGCCGCGTCGGCCGGGTGGTGGACCGCACCTCTTCCCCGCCGGCCTCGATCTCCACACGGGTCACAGCCGTATTCGTGGCGTCGAGATTTCTGGATGTCGGATTGGTATGGTGCCGAGGCACACAAGGACCGGTTCTGGGTTCTGGGGGGAAACAGGCGCAGAAACCGCGTTGTGCAGACGGGGGTTCGGCCATGACAAGGATCACTGGCACGAGGGCTGCGGGGGCGGCTCTGATGCTCTTCTCACTCACGACCGCCGGCATCCTGCTGGCGCCGGCGACGAGCGGCGCTGCGTCGTCGTCGACTGCGATGTTCGGCACGTTGCCGTCGCCGTGCGGGAAGGGACATGCCACCGGCGCCACCGACCAGGGGGTCACCAACTCCACCATCAACATCGCCTACGGCGACGACCGGGGGTTCTCCGGCAGTCCCGGCCTCGACCAGGAGATGGGCGACGCGGTGAAGGCGATGATCGCCTGGTGTGACGCCCAGGGGGGCATCAACGGGCGCAAGATCGTGGGCGATTACTACGACGCCGCGGTGACCAACGTCGGCAGCGTGATGACCCAGGCCTGCAAGACCGACTTCATGCTGGTCGGGGAAGGCTTCGCGCTCGATGGCCTGGCCGAGCAGACGCGCCTCGGCTGCAATCTGGCCGCGGTCCCCGGCTTCACCGTCTCCCCGGTTGTGGCCAATGCCTACGAGCAGTACCAGGCCACGCCGAACCCGGCGAACGCCAGTCCCGTGTCGATCGCCTACCAGGGAGAGAAGCTCTTCGGTTCCAAGACCCAGCACGTCGGGCAGTACGACTCCACGCTGTCCACGCAACAAGAGTCGATGGCCAAGGCCGTACAGGCCTACACAACCGCAGGATGGAAGTGGGTCAACTGCCCGTTCCTGGTCAACTACAACGGCGAGGCCAACTACACGCCGTTCATGCAGAAGCTCCAGAGCTGCGGGGCGCAGATCGTCTTCGACAACGCCACGCCGGGACCGACCCTCTACGGCGCGCTCCAGGCCGCCAACCAGATCGGCTACAACCCGGTCTGGTTGTTGGACGCCGCGGAGTACACGGAGGACTTCGCGAAGTGGAACACGAGTGGACTCGCCAACAAGGCCTACGTCCGCATCGGCTACGAGCCGCTCGAGGCAGCCAAGGTTGTCCCGGCCGTGGCCGACTACCTCTCGATCGTCAAGAAGGAGGGTGGGCTCACGTCGGCTCTGGGCGAGCAGGCCACGTCGTCCTTCCTCCTCTGGGCCACCGAGGCCAAGGCGTGCGGCTCCACCCTGACCCGCCAGTGCATGATCAACCACCTCTCGAAGGTGACGAGCTGGAACGGCGGCGGGCTCAATGCCCCGGCGGATCCGGCCAAGAATCTCCCGGCTCCCTGCGGCATCTTGATGAAGCTCGACAACACCAAGTGGGTGCAGGCCTACCCGAAGAAGCTGGGGGCCTTCGACTGCTCACCGAAGTACATCGTGAAGAACACGGGATCCGTCATCGGCACCCCGTTGAACGCGCAGGGCTACGCCACCCAGTACGCCACATCGTCGGTCATCAAGCCTCAGGGTTGACCGCTCCCGGCGCGTCGCCCCTCTAGGCGCGTTGACCGCTCCCGGCGCGTCGCCGCTCAGGGGTCAGGCGCTCCGGTCCAGAGCGGACCGGACGATGCGACCCACCTGCTCGATCTCGAGCAGGAACCCGTCATGTCCGGAAAAGGACTCGACGACCGAGACCCGGGGTCGACCGGGGAGATGGCGCGCCAGCTCCTCCTGGAGCGCCAGCGGGTAGAGCCGGTCCGTCGTGATGCCGGCCACGGACACGTCGGCCCGCACCGCGCCGAGCGCCGCTTCCATGCCGCCTCGGCCTCGGCCCACGTCATGGTGGTTCATCGCCTCACTCAAGATGACGTAGCTGTTCGGATCGAACCGTTTCGCCAACTTCTCACCGTGATGCTGCAGGTAGGACTCGACCGCGTAGCGGCCACCCTTCAGCGGGTCCTCTTCGCCCTGGCTCTCCCGGCCGAAGCGTTGCTCGAACTCCGCACCGGTGCGGTAGCTGAAATGACCGATCCCGCGGGCGATGGACAGTCCGTCGACGGGCCGGTGCGCGGTCTCGTAGTAGTCGCCACCGTGAAACGCCGGGTCGGATCGAATGGCCCTGATCTGCAGGGAGCACAGCGCGATCTGATCGGCCGAGGCGGCCGCGCCGACGGAGAGGACGACGGCACGGGCCACACGCTCCGGGGCACCCACACACCACTCCAGGACACGCATTCCGCCCATGGAGCCCCCGATGACGCAGGCCCACTGCGCGATCCCGAGCTGATCGGCCAGCGCGTACTCGACGGCAACCTGATCACGGATGGTGAGGACCGGGAAGCGCGAGCCGTAGGGACGGCCTTCGTCGTCGAGGGAGGCCGGGCCGGTCGTCCCCTGGCACCCACCCAGCACGTTCGGACACACGACGTGGAAACGGTCCGTGTCGATTGCCGCCCCGGGGCCGATGAGCCCGTCCCACCATCCCTTCGAAGGGTGACCGGGAGCAACGGGGCCGACGACATGGGAATCGCCGGTGAGCGCATGCAGGACGAGCACCGCGTTGGTGCGCGACGCGTTCAGCGTGCCCCACGTCTCATAGGCCACGGTCACCGCATTGAGGCGACCGCCGGCTTCGAGCGGGAATCCGGCCCCGCCCGCACCGGACAACTGGGCGAATTGGCGCTGCCCGGGCTCGTCCCCGGGCAGCCACACTCCTGGGTAGGCGGGTGCGCTCACGCTCCCTTTGCGGCGCGGAACCCGGCGTCGAGATCGGCCAGGATGTCCTCAATCGACTCAATGCCGACAGAGAGGCGGACGAGGTCAGGCGTCACGCCGGTCGTGGTCTGCTCGGCCTCGGTGAGCTGGGAGTGCGTCGTCGAGGCCGGGTGGATGGCCAGGCTCCGCACGTCACCCACGTTGGCCAGATGGCTGAAGAGCTCGAGGCCCTCGATGAACTTGCGCCCGGCCTCGGCCCCGCCGGCGATGCCGAACGCGATGATGGAACCGCCACCGTTCGGGAGGTAGCGCTGCTGCCGTGCGTGCCACGGGCTGGACTCCAGGCCGGGGTAGGTGACCCAGGACACCTCGTCGCGCGCCTCGAGCCACTGCGCCACCGCGACCGCGTTCTGCACGTGGCGCTCCATGCGCAGGCTCAACGTCTCGAGGCCCTGCAGGAACAGGAACGAGTTGAGCGGCGCGACGGCCGGCCCCGTGTCACGGAGGTACTGCAACCGTGCCTTGAGGACGAATCGGGCGGGGAACAGGGCTTCGGGCAGTTGGCCGAACACGAGGCCGTGGTAGCTGGGGTCGGGCTCGGTGAAGTTCGGGAAGCGCCCGCTGTTCTCGTAGTCGAAGTTCCCCCCGTCGACGATCACGCCCCCGATGGACGTCCCGTGACCGCCGATGAACTTGGTGGCCGAGTGCACCACAATGTCCGCGCCGACGCTCAGCGGTTGCGCCAGGTACGGCGTGGCCAGCGTGTTGTCGATGACGAGCGGGATCTTGTTGTCATGGGCGACGCGCGAGACGCCCTCGAAGTCGAACACGTCTCCCTTCGGGTTGCCCAGCGTCTCGCCGAAGAACGCCTTGGTGTTCGGCCGGACGGCGGCGGCCCAGGCCTCAAGGTCGTCGGGATCGTCAATGAAGGTGGTCTCGATACCCAACTTGGGCAGCGTGTAGTGCAGCAGGTTGTACGTGCCGCCGTAGAGGGACGCGGAGGAGACGATGTGACCGCCGTTCTCGGCCAGGTTCAGGAAGGTCACCGTCTCGGCGGCCTGACCGCTGGCGACGGCGAGCGCGGCCACGCCACCCTCCAGTGCGGCGACCCGCTCCTCGAAGACGGCCTGCGTGGGGTTCATGATGCGGGTGTAGATGTTCCCGAGCTCCTCGAGCCCGAAGAGCGCCGCCGCGTGCGAGGTGTCGCGGAAGGTGTAGCTCGTGGTCTGGTAGATCGGCACGGCGCGTGCACCGGTGGTCGGATCCGGCACGGCACCGGAGTGGATCTGACGAGTCTCAAAACCCCAGTCGGGCATGGCGGTGGCCTCCTTTGATTCGATCGCCGGCGGAAGGACCAGCCGGCGATCTCGCCGCAATGGTTACAAAGCTGACTTAATTAGTCAACTATTGGGCGAGAGGCCCCCGCCGCGCCCACTGTGTCCGACTTACGGGGCCCGCCACGGGCCAAGGTCGAGCTCGGGATAGCGCTCCTGGGTCCGTTCGAGCAGGCGCTCGTTCCACACCGGGTGACCGGGACGGGGCCAGCCGAAGAGCGCCAGCTGACGCGGCGTCGAGCCCTCGACGAAACGCGTCCACTCCGTCCCGGTCGATCGGTTCTGCTGGGTGTCGTAGCCGATCCATTCGGTCTCGGCGTTCTTGAACGCGACGGCGACGACGATGCGGGCACCTGTGCCCGAGCCGAACGGGGCGCCCCGGTGGTACGTGTCGGAGCGGTAGGCGAGATAGGAGCCGCGGATGCCCGGAGCCGGTCGCTCGGCTGCGTAGACCTCGGGGTTCGTCTTGGGCATGAGGACGCCGTACGGATTGTCGATGTGGCCGGTGTCCCCCACCGAGACCAGGCGGGTGGGGTTGTCGTCCTCGGTGACGTCGGTCAGATAGAGGAAGCCTTCGAGGTTCCACCACGGCGACTCGGTCCCGGCAGGGAGCCACGAGTGGTTGCGGTCGAGGTGGATCGGTTGCTCGTAGTTGGTGATGCCGGCGTACTTGGCACTGGCGTGAGCCTGGTAGAGGCGGATGTCCTCGTTGCCGAGCGCGCGCTCGGCGAAGTCGACGATGGAGGGATGGACGCAGATCCGGTTGAGCGCCCCGCTGCCCAGGAAGGGGAAGGCCGCCATCCAGCGCTGCTGGGCGGGGCGGAAGCCCGGCCCTTCCTCGGGCCAGACGAAGGCCTCCTCGGGCTCCTTCGGACGGCCCCGCAATTGTTCGTACACGCCCTCGGGGTCGGCGTGATGCTCCTCGGCGCTCGGGAAGATCCCGCGCAGGTCGTCGGCCAGCGCATCGATCTCCTCCGTGGCGACGAGTCCTTCGAGCAGGACCCACCCTGCCTCCCGCCATGTCGTGATCTCGGCGTCCGTGGCCAGTCGTGACGTCACGTTTTCCATCATTGCGTGGCCGGAGTTGGTGCGGCTGAAGACGAAGCGGGCGACTCAGGCCTTGGCGGGAGGATCGTGGTCCTCCAACGCCTTGACCAACAAGGCACGGAACTCGGCCCGCTCCGACTCGTTGAGCCCGACGAGGATCTCGTCCTCAATGCTCCCCTGCGCCAGCTCGGCCTCCTCGAGCGCTTCGAGGCCCGCATCGGTGATGTCCACCAGGTGGCGCCGCCGGTCGGTCGGGTCCCGCCGCCGTTCCACGAACTCCAGGTCCTCCAAGTCGTTCAGCACGAGGACGCCCGTGTTCGAGTCCATGGACAGCATCTCGGTCATGACCTGCTGGGAGGCGCCGGGGTGGTCCCGCAGGTAGGCGAGCACCACCATGTTGCGGAGGTTCATGCCCACCAGATCGACGGAACTGCGCAGGTAGACGGCCCGGGCCAGCCTGGTCAGGAGCACGATCGTCCCCGTGGAGGGGCGGGCGGCGGCACGAGGGCTCACGCTCGCCAGCCTACCTGCACGGTCGTATCGATCACCCCTATAGGATAGTCCCGAAATCATGACTATCCAAGAGGCGGGGACCATTCCCCAGGACGAGAGCGTGGCGGGCGACCGCCGGCGCTGGGTCGCCCTGGTCGTCGTCTGCCTGGCCATGTTCATGAATGCGCTCGACGGCTCCATTGTCAACGTGGCGCTGCCCGACATTCAGAAGAGCCTGGGTTTCAGCCAGTCCGGCCTCACCTGGGTGGTCGACGCCTACCTCATTTCGTTCGGCAGCTTCCTGCTGCTGGCCGGACGCCTCGGCGACCTCGTCGGCCGGAAGAAGATCTTCCTGGCGGGCGTGGCCCTGTTCGTGCTCGCTTCCATCGCCTGCGGGTCGGCCGACAGCCAGGCCATGCTGATCGTGGCCCGCTTCGTGCAGGGCATCGGCGGTGCACTGTCGTCCTCGGTGATCGTCGCCATCATCGTCACCGAGTTCCAAAGTCCGCTCGAGCGTGGCAAGGCGATGAGCGCCTACGTGTTCGTCGCCGTCGGTGGCGGCTCCATCGGACTCCTCGCCGGCGGCGTCCTGACCCAGTTCCTCAGCTGGCACTGGATCTTCTTCGTGAATGTGCCCATCGGCATCGCCACACTGGTCCTGGGCCGATTCCTCATTGTCGAGAACGTCGGCCTGGGCATCAGGCAGGGCGTCGACTGGCTGGGGTCCGCTCTCATCACCGTGTCGGTGATGGTGGCCATTTACGGCGTGGTGACCGCGACGACGTACGGCTGGGTCTCCGCCCATACGTTGGGCGTGCTCGGCATTGCGCTCGCCCTGCTCGTGTTCTTCGTCGTGCTCGAGTCGCGTCTGGCCAATCCGATCATGCCGCTCCGTATTCTGAAGCTGCGGACCTTGACCGGCACGGCCGCCATCCGCGGCCTCCTCATCACGGGCATGTTCTCGACCTTCTTCATCGGAGCCCTCTACTTCGAGCACGTGCTGGGCTACAGCCCGGTCAAGACGGGATTGGCTTTCCTGCCCCAAGCAGTGGTCATGGCGACCATGTCGACCGGCATCACGGCGAAACTCGTGCATCGCTTCGGAGCCAAACCGGTGATGTATCCGGCCATGTTGATGGCGGCGGTCGGGCTGGTTCTGCTCGCCTCCGCCGGCGCGGCACGCGAGCTATTTCCCCCTCATCTTCATCGCCTTCGTCCTCCTGGGCGTGGGCGCTGGGGCCTCGTTCATGCCGTTGCTGCAGATCGGTATGTCGGAGGTCCCCAACGTCGATGCGGGGTTGGGCTCGGGCGTGGTCAACGTGTCGCAGCAGATGGCCGGCGCTATCGGTCTGGCGGTGCTGAGCACAATCGCGGCGAACCGGACCAAGTCGCTGATCGCCAGCGGCCACACGGCAATCCACTCGCTCACGCTCGGCTACCAGCTGGCGCTCTACATTGCGGCCGGCTGCGTCCTCCTGGGTCTGCTGGTCTCCCCCTTCCTCTTGCGGAGCGATGAGTCGGTCGAGGAGCAGAAGAGACACATCGAAGAGAACATGCAGAGCCCCGAGTCCATGGAGCACCTCGTCATTTAGATCTGTCGTCGGATTTCACCCGATCGGGTGATTTTTCAAGGTTCTCACCGGATGCACCGTGGCATCGCTGGCTCTCTCGCGCCCTCTTGAGAACAACCCGTTCTGCGAAGAAAGCACGGCGCATGCCGTTGACTGGTGTTCGGATCCGCAGACCGAAAGGCCAGGGTTTTCGCGCTCGACGACCTGATCGACGTCGTCGGGTTTCGCCGTTCGAGAAGTTTGTAACCCACTCGCGCGGGGTGCCGTCGATGACCCGACACAACACCGGACGTGAACTTCATGTCCGAGGCGCACAGGTCTCGCGTCGCGAGGAATCGCCGTTTCGCCGCCTATGGCACGGGTATGTAGGACGCACAACGAGACGTGCAAGAAACATCAGAAGCAGTCAGCACGTCTCGAAGATGCGATGCACATCCCAACGACGAAAGGCCTGTGATGTCAACGGTAGACAAAGCCAAGAACAAGCTCCAAGAAGCAAAGGGCCATGTTGAAGAGGCCGCCGGGAAAGCAACCAATGACCGGTCGCAGGAAGCAAAGGGCAAGAAGGACAAGGCCTCAGGCAACCTGAAGCAGGCCGGCGAAAAGGTGAAGGACGCCGTCCGGAAGTAGCGCTCCAATTCGTGGCCAACGTCACGAGTTGCGCCACCCCGCAGCACAACTGACACTCATGAAGCGTGTCGACGCCCGGCACCAAAGGAAGACGAAAGGCAGCGATCAATGGCAATAATCCTGTTGGCACTCCTCGTACTGATTCTGTTCGGCGCAGGTTTTGCAATCCACCTGTTGTGGATTGCCGCGGTCGTCCTGGCGATCGTGTGGGTTGCGAGCTTCGCTCTCGGCAGGGGTGAAGGCGCGAGCCGCAGATCGCTCCGCCGGTAGGGCGCACCCGCCCTTCCACCGCTTCTGCGTACGGGGACGATCTCGTGCGTAGAAGCGGTGGCCTCATTTCGCGAGTTCGGTCCCGAAGGTTTCGACGCAGGTGTGAGCGAAACGCATCTGCCTGCTCGGGCTCGACGGAAGACACACGATCTCTGAGGTGACGGATTCCCGTGGGTGAAGACGCCCGAACAATTTTTTACGACCGAGGACCGCTGCCAGCGGCACGTGGTGGACTTGCCCAGGTGTCTCGTGCGGTGCCACGAACCGAGGAGTCGGCACTGCGGCAGGCCTTCGTGCAGGTCTGCCTGGAGGTCGAACGTTGGCCGCTCCCCGGTCAGGGTTCCACGAACCGCCGCCTCGAGCTCCTCGCGAGCTGTTCTGCGACGGATCTCGTGCTGGGGCGCTTGGTCGAAGCACACGCCGATGCGCTGGCGATCCTGTCTGAGCTCGGTGCGAACGTCGAGCCCGCTTCGGATACTGGCGTCGAACGCCGTTGGGGTGTCTGGGCGGCTGGTCCACCCCAAGGCGTCGTGGCGACCCGCTGCGTCAAAGGATGGCGCATTTCGGGCACGAAGAATTGGTGTTCGGGCGCCGGTCTGGTGACGCATGCATTGGTCGACGCCTCCTGCGGCGATGGGCAGCGGCTCTTCGAGGTAGATCTTTCTGACCCCGGCGTGACCTTGGCACGGCAAGACTGGGCCGGCCCGGGAATGAAGCGAGCTGACACTCGCGGCGTGGAATTCCTGAATGTGGGCGCCACGGCGATTGGAGAGCCGGGCAGGTATCTCTCCCGGCCGGGTTTCTGGGCGGGCGCGGTTGGGGTAGCCGCATGTTGGCACGGCGGCACAGTGGCTGTGGCCGAAGCACTGCGCGGTTCAGTTGAAGGGAAACCCGACACCCACGCGCTGGTCCACCTCGGCGCCGTCTACGCGGCGCTCCTCCAGAACAGGTCGACACTCCGCGAAGCGGCCCGGGCCATAGACCTGGAGCCCACCGCCGATTTCGCCGTACTGGCCCGCGCCGTTCGCCACGGCGTTGAACGGAATGCCGCCGTGGTCCTCGACCGGGTGGGCCGTGCTCTCGGGCCTCGTCCGTTGGCCTATGACAAACGCCATGCCGAGGCGGTGCACGACTTGGAGGTCTACATCCGCCAGGATCACGCCGAACGTGATCTGGAGTGCCTCGGCCGCGACCTCGTCGATGGACAGGCGACGTGGCCGTTCTGAAAGCCCGTTCGCTCGAAGGCCGCGGGACGGACGAATCCGTGTGGTCGGCCTGCCCTGAGCTTCGCCGTCTCGGCCCCTGCTCGGTGAAGCCGCCCGACTCGGGCCGGGTGGTCGTGATCGCTCCACACCCCGACGATGAGGTGTTGGGAGCAGGAGGCACCACGGCAAGCTTGGTGCTCCAAGGAGCAAGGGTCGTGGTGATTGCCGTTACTGATGGCGAGGCAAGCGCTCCTGAACGAGTCGAGGAGCTACGGAGGGTTCGCCCAAAGGAATCAGCGCGGGCCGCAGCGGCGCTCGGAACGACGCCAGTTCTCTCCTACGCACTCGGGCTCCCCGATGGTCGCGTCCGGGCTCACGATGTCGAGCCTCTGTTGGTCTCGCTGCTCCAGCCAGGTGACCTTGTCCTCGCACCGTGGGCTCACGATGGTCATCCCGACCACGACGAGGTGGGCGAGGCCGCACAGAGTGCCTGTGCCGAGGTCGAGGCACGCCTCTTGGCGTACCTGGTCTGGGCCTGGCATTGGGCTCAACCCGGCGAGATTCCCTGGGAGAAGGCCTGCCGGGTCGAGCTCGATGATGCCGTCACCCGGCGCAAGCGGAAGGCCGTGCAGTGCTTTGCGTCGCAACTCACGGGCCCCGAACCCATTCTGAGCTCCCATACCGTCCGCCGACTCACGAGGGATTTTGAGGTGTTGCTGTCTCCATGACTCTTCAGGCCCCCTACTTCGACCGCCTCTATCGCGACGAGCGGGACCCCTGGGGGTTTCGGTCCCGGCCCTATGAGGTCCGTAAGCGGGCCTTGACGCTGTCCTGCCTTCCCGAAGCCCATTACTCGACGGCCTTCGAGCCAGGATGCTCCATCGGTGTCCTGACCTCAGACCTCGCCGCCCGCAGCGACGAGGTCCTGTCCATGGACCTCTCTGCGCTCGCGCTCGCATCGGCGAGAGAGAGCGTTCCGCCCAACGTCGAGCTGCGCCAGGGAGCCGTGCCGGCGGACTGGCCGACGGAATCGTTCGAACTCGTCCTTCTTTCCGAAGTGGGGTACTACCTCGATGCACGTGATTGCCGGCGCCTCGGTCAGCGCGCTGCCGGAAGCGCAACAGACCTCGTCGCTGTGCACTGGCGTCATCCCGTGGAGGACTACCCGCTCTCCGGGGACGAGGTACACCGGATCCTCGCGGCCAGTTGCTCAGCAGCGGGAATGACGCATCTGGTCGAGCACGTCGAAGACGACTTCCGCATCGACGTGTGGAGCCACGATCCGCGGTCGGTCGCACTGCGGACCGGCGTGCCCCATCAGGCACCGATCCGGGGATGAGTGCGGCGATCCGCCGGATCGGCGTCGTCGTCCCCGCGCACGATGAAGAACTGGTGATGGCTCGTTGCCTCGAATCCATCGGCCGTGCCGCCCAGGCTGTGCCACTCCCCGTTGCGGTGATGGTGGTGCTCGACGACTGCGGTGACAGGACGGAGCGCATCTGCCGATCTTTCCCGATCGACGTCATTGCCCTGAGAGCCCGATCTGTCGGGGTGGCCCGCCACGCCGGCGCCTCTGCCCTGCTGTCGGGTGTGGCTGATACCGATGCCATCTGGCTTGCCAATACGGATGCCGACTCGGTCGTCCCCGCTTTCTGGTTACGTGACCAGCTTGACCTCGCGTTGGCCGGCGCTGACGCAGTGGTGGGCACGGTGGGACTTTCCGATGACGAGAGCGTCCTGGGAAGGGATTTCACGGTCAGCTACGCGCTGAGAGTGACAAGCGGTTGGGATCATCCCCATGTCCACGGCGCCAACCTTGGGGTTCGCGGCAGCGCGTACCTCAGCGTCGGGGGATTTCCCCCGCTCGCCGTCCATGAGGACCGCTTGCTCCTGCGGCGGCTGGACGCCTCTGGTGCCACGGTCGTCCGCTCGACCCGGATTCGGGTGCAGACAAGCGCCCGCCTGAAGGGCCGATGTGAAGGAGGTTTTGCGACCGCGCTGAGCCGACTCGCCGTCGCCAGCTGATGTCTTGGCTGCACCGGCAAAGTCCGGGTTTCACCGGACAAGACGGGGGTAGCTGCCCACTGTGGGCGTGAGCATCGGTACCTCTGGTTGGCAGTACGCCGATTGGCGGGGTGGCCTGTATCCGAGTGGCCTGGCCCAGGACAAATGGCTGTCCTTCTACGCCGAGCGGTTCCAATCGGTGGAGGTCAACAACGTCTTCTACCGTCTGCCGGAACAGTCCACCTTCGAACGCTGGTATGCCGCCACGCCGGATGACTTCGTCTTCAGCCTCAAGGCAAGCCGCTATCTCACCCACGTGCTCCGTCTGACCAAGCCGGCGGAGCCGGTGCGGAGGCTCCTCGGCCGCTCGAGCGGACTGGGCCACAAGCTGGGACCCGTCCTCCTGCAGCTTCCCGCCAACTTCCAGGCCGAACCGAAGCGCCTGACCGCGACCCTCAAAGCCTTTCCCTCGGATGTCAGGGTTGCATTCGAGCCGCGCCACGAGTCCTGGTTCAGCGACGAGGTGGCCGACATTTTGGCGCAACACCAGGCAGCCCTCTGCCTCAGCGATACCCCGCGGCGGAAGTCGCCGTTGTGGCGCACGGCCGACTGGGGCTATGTGCGGCTGCACGAGGGTCGGGCCAACCCGGCCCCTTGTTACGGACGGACGGCGCTCACGAGTTGGGCTGCTCGCCTCGCCGCCTTGTGGGACGACAACGAGGACGTCTACGTCTACTTCAACAACGACCACGGCGGATGTGCCGTACGGGACGCGCACCGCTTCGCTCTGGCCAGTACCCACGCCGGCCTGTCCCCGACTCGGGTGCCGACGAGCCGCGAAGCGTCGTTGACGGCGGATGGGTGAGCCGGCTGGTCGCCGTCGCGACTCCCGGCCGCTGAGCGTCGAGGCAACGTGCGCCTCGTGTTGACGAGCACAATTAGCTGGGCCGACTTCCGAGGCGGGAGGTGGGCCGGTTCAGCCCGGGGCCGCTCCCTCAATCGACGACAGGTCCTGCGCCGGGCCGTCGAGCCAGTCCCGCAGGGCGGCGGTCGCCCGCACATCGTCCTCGTTGTAGTCGACGATCCACTGCTGCGCCGTCGCACGGGCAGCCGGATCGGTCTCTTCGTCGACGGCCTGCTCGTACTTGACGATGGCCAGCGTCCCTCCGCTGTCGTCGGCACGCCACGAGAAGCCGGCCAGCGGGGCCGTCTCCTTCAGCCCCATGCCGCGCCCGGTGATGAGCTGGTCCCGCACGACCTGCAGCAGATCCACCCACTCGTCCGAAGCCAGGAACTCGTCCACCTCGTCGCGCACGTGCCGGCCGAGCCGGTCGGCGACCCTGGTCATCTGGCCCTCCTCTGCGCTCCGGCTGTAGCAGTAGGCCCGGAAGGACGCACCCTCGGCGGCGGCCTGCGCCCGCTCGGCGCTGAACCACGACCAGAACTCCCCGAAGGCGGCCAGCTCACCCGCCTCGACGTCGGGGTCCCAGGTGGCGAAGGCGACGTACCGGGCGGTCGGCGTGACCGTGCGCCGATCGGTGACGAGCGCGCCCCACAGGTAGCAGCCGTCGTTGGTGTTCTCCATGTCCACGTCGACCTCGATGTCGCCCCGCGGCACCTCGACGCGCTCCACGCCCCGTCGCCGGTAGGCCGGCGCCGCACCGACGCGCGCCCGCGCCAGCTCTATCTGGACGGCCGCATTCGACGCCCCGGCCGCGCACACGTCGAGGGTCCGGGCATCGATCGTCGCGAGGTCGGCCACCGTGTGCAGGCCCAGCGCGGCGAGGACCTCCACCTGCTTGGGCCGGCTGGCGATGACGTCGGACAGCAAGGTCGACGCCGGCCGGCCGGCCGCCTTGCGGCGCAGGCTCTCGACATCGACCTTGCCTCGGACGAGTTCGGCCGTCCTGAAGTCGAGGGCGGCGAGATCATGGAGGCTCAGGATCCCGAACGTCTTGTACAGGTTCCGGCGGGCGACGCCGACGCCCGCAATCAGGCTCAGGTCGGCCACCTCCTCGAGCCGGTCGCCGCACCACTCCCGCCAGCGGCACATGTCGCACTGCTCGCACACGACCGGCTCCGCCAACAGCGGCGCGGTGTCGTCGCCCAGGTGTTCCTCGGCTGCTTCGGAGATCTCGAGCCGGTGGGAGAACTCGAGGTTGTAGCGGGCCATGGCGCTGATGCGCTCGACGGGACCGCCCTCGAGATAGTCGGGCACGGGGAGCTGGGCCTCCGCCAGGTCGTGCCAGACGATGACGCCCTCGGTGCCGCAGACACCGCCGCCGAAGCAATCCGGCGAGCCGATGCCGGCGGCGTCGAGCAGGGCGCGGTAGTGCGCCAGCTGCATGAGGTCGCCGAGGTGCTTGCGCGCGTTGTGCTCGACGTCGGTCACCGCGGCGTTGAGGAAGGGCGTCGTGAGGTCGGCGACGAGGGCCGTGCCCGTCCCCTCCTTGCGCACGCGCTCGAGCGTCTTGTGCGACTTCACCTCCACGGGGAGATAGCCCTCACCGTGCCGCACGAGCAGATCGGGCTGGCCCACCCTGTGCGCCTCGTGGTCGACCGGGAGCCGACCGCCGGCGATGACCAGCGCCCCGGACTGCACGGCCTGCATGGTCTGCCACTCGCGGGCATTGAGGTCCTCGGCGTCAATGACGACGGCGCCCTCCATCCCGTCGAAGAGGGCGGCGAAGGTCTCGTCCTCGTGCTCGTGGCCGGCCCGGTAGAGCATCTGCAGGAAGGGCGGGTCGGGCAGCGGCTGGCAGGGCTGCAGGATTTCGAGCTGGACGCGCTGGGGGCAGGTCTTGGCGAAGTACGCATCCCTCGGCCTGATCTCGACGGCGACCACAAGGGCATTGTGCCGGGTGGGGGTGACAGGTGGCGGGATCCGGTCCGGCCGCCGCCCCGATCCGGGCGGAACCGGCGCGGCGGCACCCGAAGGGCGCACCCCGATTCTCAGGCTTTCTAAAGCCTTCTTTAGATTCTTGGTCTGGGGTGTTTGGTCACCTGTCACACTCCCCCGTTATTCTAAGGTTTGGCTTAGAAACTTTGAGAAACGGGCAGGAGCGGCCGGGCCATGAACAAGCGCGACAACCCGTACACCCCGGGGGCGGGGCGGAAACCCCGCACGCTGGCCGGGCGCGACCAGGACATGGAGGCGTTCCAGTCCCTGGTCGAGCGGCTCAATGCGGGTGCCTACGAGCGCAGCCTGATCTACACCGGGCTCCGGGGGGTGGGAAAGACGGTCCTCCTCATGGAGTTCGACGTCCTGGCCAGCGAGGCCGGCTGGGCCACGACCGACGTCCAGGAGGTCGGCTCGAGCCCGGACTTCCGGACCACCTTCGCCCGCATGGCGGCCCGGCTCCTGATGAACATGAGCCGGCGGCACAGGGCGAAGCAGCGCATTGAGCGCGCGCTCTCGGTGGTGAAGGCCTTCTCCATCGCCATCCCCGGGAGCGGTCGAGCTCCGGCTCGACGTGGAGGCGGCGACGGGGGTCGCCGACTCGGGGGATCCCGAGCAGGACCTGGCGGGGCTCCTCAAGGAGATCGGCGAGGTGGCCCAGGCCAACCAGATGGGGGCGCTCTTCCTGATCGACGAGATGCAGAACCTCGACGGGCCGGCGCTCGCCGCCATCTGCATGGCCTTCCAGGCCATCAGCCGGGCCGGCCTGCCCGTCACGATGGTCGGCGCCGGCCTCCCCGACCTCCGGGTCCGGCTGCTGGCGGCGAAGCCCTACGCGGACCGCCTGTTCTCCTACGCCGAGCTCGGCGGGCTCTCCGAGCCGGCCGCCTGGTCCGCGCTGGTCGGCCCCGCGGCGGCGGCCGGCGTCGCCTACGACGAGAAGGCGGCGCGCCAGATCGTGGTCGAGGCGGCCGGGTTCCCGTACTTCCTGCAGGAATACGGACGGGAGCTCTGGAACTTCGCCGAGACGTCGCCGATCGTCGAGGCCGACCTCGACGGGGCCCGGCCCATTGTGAAGGACTCGCTCGCCCGCAACTTCTTCGGCACCCGGTTCGAGCTGGCCACGGACAGGGAGCAGAAGTATCTCGGGGCGATGGCATCGCTCGGCCCCGGCCCCTACCCGGTGGCCGCGGTGGCGAAGGCGTTCGGTGCCCCCGATCAACGACGCGTCTCCATGCACCGCGACTCGCTCATCGGCAAGGGGCTCATCTGGAGCCCCCGGCGGGGACAGGTCGACTTCACCGTGCCGCTGTTCGACGAATTCCTACGGGAGAACGGCGCATCGGCCTGAGCTCTTCCTGACCAGGGCGGCTGGTCCGGCGCGGGGAGGCTGGACCAGTATCCCGGGCATGGAGTCGTCGCAGGAGGGCCGGGAGGAGGCGCCTGACACCGGGTCGTTCGGCGAGGCGGCGGCCTTCCGGGCCGAGCTGCGGGCCTGGTTGGCGGAGCACCTCACGCCCGAGGTGGTGGCGGCGGGCGGGCACCAGGGCGAGGGCGAGTCCCTCGAGATCCTGCGGGCCTGGAACCGGACGCTGGCCGACGGCGGGTGGGCGGCGCCGTCGTGGCCGGTCGAGCACGGCGGGCGCGGGGCCGGCATCCCCGAGCAGCTGGCCTACCTGGAGGAGACCAACCGGGTGCGGGCGCCCGGGCCGGTCAACGTGATCGGCGTCTCCAACATCGCGCCGGCCATCATGCAGTTCGGCACGCCCGAGCAGCAGGAGCGCTTCCTCCAGCCCATGCTGCGCGGCGACGAGATCTGGTCGCAGGGCATGTCCGAGCCCGACGCCGGCTCGGACCTGGCCTCGCTGCGCACGGCCGCGGTCGAGGACGGCGACGACTTCGTGATCAACGGGCAGAAGACGTGGAACTCGCTCGGGCACTTCGCCGACTGGTGCCAGCTCTACGTGCGCACCGACCCGACGGCCAAGAAGCACGCCGGCATCACGTGCTTCCTGGTCGATCTGCGCACGCCGGGCATCGAGGCGCGGCCGCTGACGACGATCACGGGCGGGCAGACCTTCGCCGAGCTCTTCTTCACCGACGCCCGCGTGCCGCGCTCCGCCATGTTGGGGCCGCTGCACGCCGGCTGGTCGGTGGCCATGACGACGCTGAGCTTCGAGCGGGCCGGCGTGGCGCGCCTGCACCTGGGGCTGGCCAACCGGCTCGACGAGCTGCTGGCCGACCCGCGGGCCAAGGCGGGCCTGAAGGACCCGGTGCTGCGGCAGCGCCTGGCCGGCATGTACGCGGACATCCGCTGCATGCGTTTTTTGACCGAGCGGTCGCTGTCCGATCCGGCGGCGGCCGGTGCGGGCGGTTCACTGGCCAAGCTGTCGTGGGCCCACTGCGACCAGGAGCTGGCGGCGCTGGCCGTGGACCTCATCGGTCTGGATTCGCTCGTCGGGTCGGACCGGTGGGGCGAGAACCTGCTGGCGGTGCGCCAGGCCTCCATCGCCGGCGGGACGACCGAGATCAACAAGAACATCGTCGGCGAGCACGTGCTGGGCTTGCCGCGGTGACACCGCCGACACCACCCGAGGTGCGAGGGTTCTGGGCCGCCGCGGCGGCGGAGCCCGCACCGCGTCGCCGTCATCGACCCCGACGGCCGGGAGTGGACGGCCGGCGAGATCGGCGCAGCAGGCCAACCAGCTCGTGCACGCCCTGCGGGCGCGCGGGCTCCAGCCGGGCGACCCGCTGGCCACCCTGCTGCCCAACCGGGCCGAAGTCCTGGTGGTGCTCATGGCCCTGTTCCAGGCCGGGTGGAACTTCGTCCCGCTCAACAGCAACCTGACGGTGGCCGAGGTCTCGTACATCCTCGGGGACGCCGGCGCCAAGGCGCTGGTGGCCGACGAGCGGTTCGCCGCCGTGGCCGGCGCCGCCGCCCTCGACGCGGGCGTGCCCGAAGAGGGGCGCATCTCCGTGCGGCGGGGGCAACGGGCTCCACGAGCGCGATCCCGGGCTTCACCCCCCTCGACGTCGTGCTGGCCGGCCACCCCGACCGTCCACCGGCGGACCGGATCGCCGGGCAGTTCATGCAGTACACGTCGGGCACCACCGGTCGCCCGAAGGCGGTCCAGCGCACGCTCCCCTCGTTCGACCCCGAGACCTGGGTGCAGGTCTTCAGCGGCAACCTGTTGCGCTACGACATTGAGCCGGGCGGCGACGCGGTGCATCTGGTGACGTCGCCGATGTACCACATGTCGCCGCTCTCGTTCGGCTACTTCTCGGCGCACTTCGAGCATCCCGTGGTGCTCATGGAGAAGTGGGACGCCGAGGAGGCGCTGCGGCTCATTGCGCGCTACCGGGTCACCGACACCGCCATGGTGCCCACCCAGTTGCACCGGCTCATGCAGCTCCCCGAGGACGTGCGCGCCCGCTACGACGTCTCCTCCCTCCGCCAGGTGATCCACGCCGCCGCACCCTGCCCGATCGACCTCAAGCGGAGGCTGTTCGACTGGCTGGGACCGGTGATCTACGAGTTCTACGGCGCCACGGAGGGCGGCGGCACGCTGGCCAAGCCCCAGGACTGGCTGGCCCATCCCGGCACGGTCGGTCGCCCCTGGCAGGGGGCCGACGTCAAGGTGCTCGACGACGAGGGCAACGAGGTGGCCCCGCGGGCACGGTGGGCACCGTCTACATGAAGCTCATGGGCGGCGACTTCCGCTACAAGGGCGACGACGAGAAGACGGCCGCCAGCCGGCAGGGCGACTACTTCACCGTCGGCGACATGGGCGAGCTCGACGAGGACGGCTTCTTGTACCTGCGCGACCGCAAAATCGACATGATCATTTCCGGGGGCGTGAACGTGTACCCGGCCGAGGTGGAGGCGGCGCTGCTGTCGCACCCCGCGGTCGGCGACGCCGCCGTCTTCGGGATCCCCGACGAGGACTGGGGCGAGCAGGTCAAGGCCGTGGTCGAACCGGCTCCCGGCTCGGCGGCGTCGCCAGAGCTGGCCGAGGAACTGCAGGCGTACTGCCTGACCCAGTTGGCCAAGTACAAGTGCCCGCGCAGCATCGACTTCACCGAAGCCATGCCGCGTGATCCCAACGGCAAGCTCTACAAGCGGCGGCTGCGGGACCCGTACTGGGAAGCCGGCGAGCGCGAGGTGGAGCGCGAGGCGTAGGACGTCGCGCACCGGCCGCACTGCTCTCGAGACGGGCCTGTCGGCACCACTCGGTCCACCCGGTCCACCCCTACGAGGTCCCGCTGGTCACAAAGGTGGCGCGACGGTCCCTCTCTTCATGCGCCACCGAATTGGTAGTGCCCACGGTCGATGTGCCGGGTCCACTCCCAGTACTGGTCGAGCGGCCACGGAGACAGCGTGAAGACCTTGCCTTCGCGGTTCTTGTAGTGGCTGTGCGTGATGGCGGGATGGGACCACACCAGCTGGCCGATCTCTTCCTGATAGCGATCGGCATACTCCTCGTGCGCCTCCGCACGCACCTCGCACCACAGGGCGCCTGACGCCAACGTCTCGCGCATGGCCTCCAGGGCGTAGTGGACCTGGAACTCGGAGTGGTAGAAGAGGCTGGCGCCGAAAGCCAGGTTCGTTCCCGGGCCGTAGATGCAGAAGAGGTTCGGGAAGTTCGGCATCGTGATGCCGAGGTACGCCGTGGGCTCGTCCCCCCACTGGTCGTGCAGCGAGATGCCGTTGCGGCCGGTGACGTGCATGGAGGCCAGGAACTCGTTGTGGCGGAACCCGGTGGCGTAGCAGATGACGTCGGCCGGAACGTGATCCCCGTCCGTCGTGACAATGCCGTCGGGGACCACCCGCTCGATCCCCGTCCGGACCAGCTCGACGTTCGGCCGCTGGAGGGTCCGCAGCCAGGTGCCGTCGTCCTGCAGGATGCGCTTGCCCGTGGCCGGATAGTCCGGCACGACCTTCTCCAACAGGTCCGGGTCGTCACCGACGATCGATCGCATGGAGGCCACCAGCCCCATCGCCCGCTTGGCGTTGAGGGCGTTGATCGATTGGTGCGTCGGGTCCTCGTGCTCAGGGTCGATCCGGTACATCTCCATACCGGCTGCGATGCCGGCGAAGGTCATGACGAACCGGTACCACCGTCCGTAGAAGGGCAGGTGCCGCAGCGCCCAGGCGTCTCCGTCGGGCACGGGGGAGTGGTAGAGCCGGTTCGGAAGGATCCACTGTGCGGTGCGCTGGAAGATGGTCAGCTGTTCGACGTCGTCTGCGATGGCGGGTCCGATCTGGAACCCGCTGGCGCCGGCGCCCACGAGCGCGAACCTGGTCCCCTGCAGGTCCAGGTGCTCCGGCCAGCGCGCCGAGTGGAAGGACGGTCCGGCGAAGGTGTCCATGCCCGGGATCTCGGGCAGCCTGGGCAGATTGAGCGAGCCCACGGCGCTGATGACGAAGCGCGCCCGCAGCTCGCTCTCCGAGCCGTCCGCAGTGCGCAGGCCCACCCGCCACATCGACTGGTCGTCCTGCCACTCCAACTCGGTCACCGCCGTCTCGAAGCGGCAGTGCGGCAACAGGTCGTATTTGTCGACGATGGCGCCGAAGTACGCGCACAGTTCCGGCTGTCTGGCAGTAGTACTCGCTCCAGAATTCGGCCGGCTCGAAGGAGAAGCAGTACTGGTGACTCCCGACATCCACCCGGGCTCCGGGGTACCTGTTCTCCCACCAGGTGCCTCCGGGCCCCCCGTTCTTGTCGATGATGGTGAAGGGCAGTCCCGCCTGCTGCAGGCGGATGCCGGCCAGAATCCCGCCCATGCCACAGCCGATGACCACGACCGGTGACCCGGCCTTCTCGCCTTCGGAGACTCCGTCACCCCACGTGATCTCTCCGCTGTCCCCGCCCTCGAACTGCAGATCGTCGAACAGCAGGCCGGCCAGCCGGCCCTCGACGGGACGTCGCCCGAGGAAGCTCATCATCTCCAGCAACACATCCCGGGAGAGATCGACCGGGACGCACCCACCGTCGCGATAGGCGGCGATGGCGGGAAGGGCTCGACGTCGCACCTCCGCCATGTCCTCCTCCGACATCGCACCCTGAATATCCAGTGACATCCCCACATTCGGCTGGATCTCGCCCCGCACCCACGACAGGTCGCCGGTCATGTGCACGAGCGAGCACAGAAGGGCCGGGACACTGACCTCGGCCAGGGCGCCCGCGATGACCTCATCGCCGTCGTCGAATGGCTCCCCGGCAAATCGGTTCCTCGTCACGCCGGGACATCCTCGCCGCCGCGCCCCCGGAGGGCAATCGGCTCGGAGCGTTCGGGACCGGACGAGCGCACGCCCACGATCGCCCGCACTCCCTGATTGGCGCGCACCATCGCGCTAATCACGAAGGTCCGACGCCCGAAGAAGAACAGGTCAGAGGACCTCGCCCTCGGACGGCTGTCCCTTCGGTGGAGCAGCCCAGTGCGCCCGCAGGTCCGCCAGCCACCCGGGGAATTCGAGCGGGGGGTCGGGCAACGCCTCGGCGCCCTGCGCCGCCAGTGCTGCCTCGTAGGCCTCCGGCTCGTCCCCCCAGCTGCGCGGATCGCCCATCATCACCTCGAACATGACGGCGCCCTCGGGGCCGGCCACCACCGGGCCGAACGCGGCGCCGAGCGGCAGCTCGATGTGCGTGCCCGCCGGGCAGCGACGACCGCCGAAGCTCACCTCCCCCTCCAGGACGAAGACGACGTGCGGTGAGAAGTGGCCGTGCCGGCGCACCACCATGCCCGGGTCGTAGCGGGCGTAGATGGTCAGGTACTGGGGGTCGGGCGAGAAGGCCAGCCACTTCTCCCACACCTGGGCGACGGAGCCATCGGCGTTGCGCTGGGCCTTGATCGCCTGCCAGGGCACCTCGGGGTCGTCCAGGTGGCGGAAGGTGGGCTCCAGGCCCTCGACCTTCGGAGAGGGCGGCGGCGTTGGCGCCGCCTCGGCCGTGGGTGCGACGGGGACTCCTCGGTGTCCCGACAGCGGATGCAGCCGACGGGGCCACCGCATCAGGGACCGACCTCAATGCCGAGGTACCGCTCGAACACCTCTTCCCCCTGTAGGTCGGACGCCGCACCCGAGTGGACGACCTGGCCGCGGTTCATGATGTAGGCCGTGTCCGCGAGCTCGAGCGCACGGGTCACGTACTGCTCGACGAGCAGCAGGGCCGTGCCTCCGGCGACGATCTGCCTGAGCGCGTCGAACACCCGGTCCACGAGGAGCGGCGAGAGTCCGAGTGACGCCTCGTCGACCACGACGATCCTCGGATTCATGAGGTAGGCCCGCACCAGTGAGAGCATCTGCTGCTCGCCGCCGCTGAGGCTGCCCGCCTGTTGCCCCAGGCGCGCCGCGAGGACCGGGAACTGATCGCCCGCCTTGACCAGGCTTTCCCTCTCCTTGCCCTTGGGCGAGTTCAGGACGATGTTCTCCTTGACGGTGAGTGAGGGGAAGATGCCGTGCCCTTCGGGCAGGTGGCAGAGACCGCGTCGGGCCATGGCGTAGGGCTTGAGCCCGGTCACGTCCTCCCCGTCGAGCAGGACACGGCCGCTGATCGGCCGGATCAGGCCGGAAGCGGCGCGCAGGGTCGTCGTCTTGCCCGCGCCGTTGGGTCCGAGGAGCGCCACGACACCTGAGTCGGGCACCGAGAGCGAGACATCGCGCAGCACCACCGTCTCGCCGTAGCCGGCCGTGATTCCCTCGAGCTCAAGCATCGTCCGCTCCCCCGGGAGGGGACGCACCAAGTGGAGGCGCACCGGCTAGGGCGGCATCGGCCATGCCGTCCTCTGAGCCGAGATACGCGTTGCGCACAGCGGGGCTCGCCAGCATGGCAGCCGCCGAGCCCTCGAAGATCATCTGGCCGAAGTCGAGCACGTAGATGTTCTGGCAGACCTGACGCACCAGCGCCATGTCGTGCTCGACCAGGAGGATGCCGACGCCTCGCTCGACGACCGCGCCCGTCAGGATCTCCCCGAAGCGCCTGGTCTCGCCGGCGTCGAGGCCCGAGGACGGTTCATCGAGCAACAAGAGGTCGAACGGCCCGGCGAGCACGCGCGCCAGCTCGACCATCCGGCGCTGACCGGTCGGGAGCAGCCCGGCCTGGAGGTCCGCCAGGGGTCCGATACCGGTGAGCTCTATCGCGTCCTCGACGGCTCCGCGTACCGTGGCACGCTGCGCGCTGCTGCTCACCAGCTGGCGTGCCGGGTTCGCCCCGGCCAGCGACGCCTCCCGGCCGAGGGCCACGTTCTCACGCACTGTGAGGGAGGAGAACAGCTCGACCCGCTGGAAGGACCGACCGAGGCCGAGTCGGGAGCGTCCGGAGGCTCCCAGCGATGAGACGTCGCGTCCGTGCAGCATGATCTCGCCGTCGCTCGGCCTCACCAGTCCCGAGCACGCGTTGAAGGTCGTCGTCTTTCCGGCGCCGTTCGGCCCGACGAGGCCGGTGATCGATTCCATCGGCGCCGTGAGGCTCACCTCCTGCACGGCGCTGCACACCGCCGAAGCGGACGGAGAGACCCCGGACCTCCAAGCCCGATGGCCACTCCAGGCGGGTTGCCCACGGCGGCCCCGGTCGCGGCAACCGCGACGAGTCCAGTGTCCCGGCGGGCGGTGTCCTCTTCGGTGGCGGCGGCGTCCACCACGGCGCGCCGTATCTGCTCGGTGGTCACCGTCTCCTCCGGCCGGCGGCCGCCGAGGCGGTCGAGGAGTTGGCGGACGCGCAAGGGCACGGCCGCCGTCCTGCTCTCGAACACTGCATAGGTGGCCGCCAAGACGCCGAAGAGGATCTGGAGGTACGTGGTGACGTTGCTGGAGGTGAAGTACCCGGGAATGATGGACACGCCGAGCGCGGCGATCAACGCGTACCACGGCTCCCCGCCGATGGCGATGACGACGAGAGCGACATAGACGAGTGACTCGAACGGGTCGTAGTTGGCCCCGACCGCGTAGTGGAACTCGACGGCGATCAGGGCACCGGCGAGGCTGGCGAACCCGGCCGAGAGGCAGAAGACGAGGACCTTGATCACGTTGGTCGTGGCACCTTGCGTCTCGAGCGCCAGCGGCGAGTCCGCCAACGCGCCCAGGAGACGACCCAGGCGGCTGCGCTGGATCACCATGATGACGGCTGTGCTGAGCACCGCCGCGACCAGAAGCACGTAATAGAAGCCCTTGTCCGACGCGAGCGAGAGGCCGAAGATGCTGACGTCCGGTCGCGGCGCCGGAATCCCCGACGTCGTCAATCCGAACATGAGGTTCGTCGAATAGAAGAGGTACTGGAGCAAAATCCCGAAGCCCAGTGTCGCCAGGGCGAGGAACAGGCCCGACAGCCGGATGGCCGGGATCGCAACGATCGCCCCCACCGGGAGGGCGATGAGCATGGCGAACAGCAGAGCCAGGAGCCACGGCAGGTGGTAGCTGTCGGAGAAGTGCGCGAAGGCGGCAGCGCCGACCGCGGCGAACGCGAGGTGGCACAGCGAGATCTGGCCCGACACGCGCACGAGGAGCCCCAACGACAGCAGGAGAATGGCATCGGCCAGGAAGCTGGCCCAGATGGCCAGATCGTCGCCCACCAGGTTCGGGATCAGGCAGAGGACGACGAGCCCGATCGCGAACGTGACGCCCCGGACCCGCCACGGCGCGTACCAGGACTTCTTGACCGGCAGCGTGGTCACGACCCGGCGCTCGGCCAGCTTCGCCTTGGGCGTGACGCACAACGCCAGGAAGAGCACAATGAAGGGGATCGCCGGTGGCAGGCCGCTCAGCCACGTGATCGAGCCCGAGTACTTCGTGGCCAGGGACCCGGCGATACCGACGAGCAGTCCACCGAGGAACGTGAGCGGCAGGCTGGAGAAGGCGCCGATGGCGGCCGCTCCGAACGCGTAGACGACGAGGGTCGAGATGATGACGGCGTTCAGGCTGAGGCCGGGCGCCAGCAGGAGACCCGCCATGGAGCAGAACGTCATGGAGATGATCCAGGCCCAGCGCCGCACACGTATCGGGTTCTCGCCCGTCATCGACAGGAGGTCGGGGTTGTCGACGACGCCTCGCATGGCGTAGCCCATGCGCACGGAGCGGAAGAACCAGTAGAGGACCGCGGTGGCGATGAGGGAGATGATCGTGACGGTGATCTGGTCCCATCCGACGTTCACGCCCAGGATCGGAACGGTCGACGTGGGCAGGAACGGTGGGAAGTTCACCTCGTTGTTCCCGTACCAGAGCTCACCGACGCCCAGGACGATGAGCAGGAGACCCACCGTCGCGACCACCCTCAAGGTGGCGCCGACCCGTTCGAGTGCCCGCCCGAGCAGTTCCATCAGCAGTCCCTCGGCCGGGCCGATGACCAGGACACACACCGCAGCAGCCAGACCCCACGGCCATCCGTGCTCGTCGTGCAGCCAGTAGAAGACGAAGACGGTGAGTGCGGCGATGGCGCCGTAGGCCAGGTTGAAGATGCCCGATGTCTTGTAGGCGAGCACGAGACCGACCCCCGCGAGCCCGTAGACCGCACCGGTGGCGATGCCGATCACGATGAACGGCAAGAAGTCCTGCATCGCTCAGCTCACCTCCCTCGCTGATCCCCCTGCCCGCAGGCCATGGCCCTGCTCACGACCTCCATGCAGAGGTTCTTGTGCCAAGACAGGACACTAAGGGGTCGGTATAGTCCGGAAAAGCGATAGGTGTGTGCCCGCTCGGGTCACCGAACGGGAGACGAACGGGGCGGGTGTGTGAACGCCCCGTCTGGGTGGGGCCGGGGGGCCCAAAGGGGGTGCACGTGTTCGTACGCGCAAAGAAGGCAGCGGCGGCATTGGCGATGGGTTCGCTTGCTGTCGCGGGTGCGGTCAGCGTCGCCGTGACGCCCGCCTCGTCGGCAGGTGCCGCCAGCTCGTCGAGCACGGTCACGATCGCCGACCTGTGCAGTTGCACCGGGCCGGAGGCCTCATCGATCAGCCAGACCTCCGACACCATGCAGGCCTGGGCCTCGTGGGTCAACAGCCACGGGGGCCTGGCCGGACACCAGGTGCACCTGGTCATCCTCGACGACGGCTACAGCGCGGCCAAGGCCCTGACCAACGCCGAGACGGCGGTCAACCAGGATCACGCGGTCGCGCTCTTCGACAACAGCGACGAGGATCCGTCATTCGCCTCCACCGTGCAGTCGGCACACGTGCCGGTGCTCGGCGGCCAGGAGAGTGACTCGGGCTACAAGAATGCCGACTTCTTCCCCGCCGGCGCCACCTTCAACTACACCAACTCGGTCGGTGCCATCATCGCCAAGGATGCAGGGCGTCAAGAAGATGGCTGCGGTCTACTGCGTGGAAGTCGCCATCTGCGCGGAGTCGGTCCACCAGGGCGAGCAGGTGGCGGCGCACTACGGAATCAAGTACGTGTACACGTCGAGCATCGGTTTCGCCGCCCCGAACTACACGGCCCAGTGCCTGGCGGCCAAGCAATCCGGCGCGACGGCGATGACGGTGGGGGATGCCTCCTCGGTGGTCGAGCACGTGGTCACGGACTGCGCGGCGCAGGGGTACACACCACGCCAGCTCTCGAGCGACGGCACGGTCGCCGCCGCCTGGCTGAAGATTCCGGCCTTCAACGGCAACATCGACACGCAGTCGGACAACCTGTGGTTCCTCCACAACGCCTCGACATCGACGATGTATGCGGCACTGGACAAGTACGCGCCGGGGGTGCCGAGCGGACCCAACTTCGGTGAGATCGTGCTGCAGTCCTGGTCGGACGGTGCCCTCCTGCAGGCCGCCGTGAAGGCCGCCGGGGCCACGACCGCCACGCCATTGACCTCGGCGGAGATTCTCAAAGGCCTCTACGGGCTCCCCACGGGCGAGACGCTCGGCGGCCTGTCGCCCGCCCTGCACTTCGTCAAGGGCCAGCCCGCCAACAACAGCTGCTTCTTCGAGATGGGCATCAAGAACGGCAAGTTCGTGGCCCTCCACGGCGACACGACGCTCTGCGCGCCGCTGGTGAAGGCGGGAACGTTGCCGACCACCCACTGAGTCCACACTGACAGTTCACCGAGCGGGATTGCGCTGAGAGCGGAAGAGTCTGGGCAGGAAGCGCACCATGAGCATCGACCACGTCACGTGAGTAAGCATCGGCGCCAGAAGTCCGCCCGAGGCGCGACGTTGCGCTGCGAACACGGTACCCATGACCCCAGCCGCAACGACCAGGGCTGGGTTGCGGGTGGCACAGGTCGTGAGCATGTACACGGCGGTCGATGCGGGGACCGGGTTGGGCGAAGCGAGTGCGGTGAACAAGGATCCGCGGAAGAAGGCCTCTTCAGCGACCCCGTTTGCCACCGTCGTCGCCAGCACCCATGCATCTGAGCCGCGCTCGGCGTAGTTGAGAACGGAAACGAGGGCCTCGTTCATCACCGGAATGTGACGGGCGACAGCCGCCGCGCCGAAGAAGGCGCCGAACGCCGCGACGCCGGTGAGCACCGGCACCGCCACCAGACTTCCGAAAGACCGCCGTTCGCCGAGCAGCGAATCCCAACGAAGCGGCTCAACAGCCAGTCCGCCGATCAACCACGTCCCGGCCACCGAAAAGCTCAAGGCGTAGAACTGGCTCGAAGCGGGCTTGCTAGAGAGCGATGCACCGAGGAGTCCCGTGCCGGTCAAGGCCACGGCACCCAACAGCCTCCGACGGCGCCGGCGCCGATTCCGCTCGTCGCAGCCGCAATCAACGTGCGACGCTCTCGTCGCCGTCCGCGCTGACCCCCACGTCGACGAGGACAACACCGATGCAGAATCCGACACAGTCTTCGTCGGGTCCGCCGACCCATTGCCTGCGGACTCTCTCATTCCCTTCGAGCTTTCGCCCGGTCACCGAGGGCCACCCGGACTGCGGCGTCATAGTCCATGGGCGTGAAAGGCACCAGGGAGCGGATGCTGTCATCGCGCACGACCACCTCGTTCGTCATGGAGTCGATCAGTGCGCGGCCTGTCGCCACATCCACGTCGGTCACCAACGCGAGCCAGAGCGAGGACAATGACGGGCTCAGCAGGGGGACAGGCAGCACCAGGAGCGGCCTTCCTTCGATCGCCGCGACACGACGGAGCATCTGCACGTACTCCAGAACCTCGGGCCCACCGATGTCGAACACCCTCCCGGTCGTCTCCGGCGTCTCGAGCACGCCCACGAGATACCGGATGACATCGGCGACGGCGATGGGCTGGGTCTTCGTGTGGACCCATCGGGGAGTGACCATGGCGGGCAGGTGCTCGACGAGCTGACGGGTCATCTCCCAGGAAATTCCACCGTCGCCGACGATGATCCCAGCCCGCAGCACCGTGACCGGGACGCCGCCCTCGCCGAGCAGGGTCTCGACCTCGCGACGACTGCGCAAATGCTCCGAGAGGTCGTCGTTCGTGTCGCCCAATCCACCCAGGTAGATGATCCGACCGACCTGCGCCTCGGCGGCAGCTGCGCCGAATGCGGTGGCCGCCTGGGCGTCCACGCGGGCGAAGTTCTTCTCTCCTAGACGATGCACCAGGTAATACGCGGCTTCAGAGCCCTGCAATGCGCTCGCCAACGAGGCGGGTTCCGCCACGTCGCCTCTGACCGGTTCGCCGATGCCGTCGTAATCCTCCGGCCGGCGCGTCATCGCAACCACGTCATGGCCGGCGGCGCGCAAGGCGGGACAGAGCTCCCGTCCGACGAATCCCGTTGACCCTGCCACCAGCACTCTCATCGGGTCTCGGGATGCATCGTCGTCCGCTCGATTCCGCTCGGATGTCAGTCTCTCACGACCCCGGACCGTTCAGGACCGTCGACCCTTCACAACCCGGGACTGTTCAGTCGAGGCAGGGGCTACGTCCTTGCACATCATCCCGAATCAACTCTGACGGGATCGTTGTTCGGCCTCGTGGGCCTCAGCTTCGGCGCGGGTCCTTTCGGGTTCCCCCATCGAGCAGGTGAAGGGCAAGAGAGTCGGGCAGAGAACGTCGACATGGATCGCGCCGTTGAGA
>CAWAPQ010000007.1:0-146593 GCA_963783965.1 uncultured Acidimicrobiaceae bacterium
ACCAGGTTGTCCCCGCCGAAGAGCTCGGAGACCGAGGTGTCCTCGAAGACGGCGTCAATGGCGTCGGCGATGATCTTGGCCACGGACAGGACCTCGAGCTTGTCGAAGACGCGGTCCTCCGCGACGGGCAGTGTGTCGGTCACCACGACCCGCGAGATGGGCGCCGCCTTCAGCCGGTCCACGGCGGGGTCGGACAGGACGGCGTGGGTGGCCATGACCGAAATGTCCGAGGCGCCGGCGTCGGACAGCAGCTCGGCGGCCGCGCAGATGGTCCCGGCGGTGTCGATCATGTCGTCGATCAGGACGCAGTGGCGGCCCTCGACGTCACCGACCACGTGGCGGGCCTTGACCTCGTTGTAGGTCCCGCGGGGCCTCGTCTTGTGGATCAGGGCCAGGTCGAAGCCGAGATGCTGGCTGTAGCGCTCGGCCACCTTCACCCGCCCGGCGTCGGGGGCGACCACGACGACGTCGCCCCCGAAGTTCTCCCGCATGTACGACTCGAGCACCGGCGCCGCCACCAGGTGGTCGAAGGGCGTGTCGAAGAAGCCCTGGATCTGCCCCGAGTGCAGGTCGACGCTGATCACCCGGTCGGCCCCTGCGGCCGAGAGCATGTCGGCCACGAGCTTGGCCGTGATGGGCTCACGTCCCGTCGACTTCCGGTCCTGACGCGAGTAGCCGTAGTAGGGGCAGACGGCGGTGATGCGCTTGGCCGACGCGCGCTTGGCGGCGTCGATCATGATCAGATGCTCCATCAGCGAGTCGTTCACCGGGCTGGCGTGGGTCTGCACGATGAAGACGTCACAGCCGCGGATGGAGATGTCGTACTTGCAATAGATCTCCCCGTTGGCGAATTCGCGCAGATTCGCCTCGCCCAATTCGACGCCGAGATGGGCGGCGATGTCGCGGGCCAGATTGGGGTGGGCGCGCCCGGAAATCAGCTCGAGGCGACGCCGGGGAATCAACTCCACGCCAACAACGCTAGTGCGCCGCAGTGTGCCGCGTCTCCGAGCGGCTCCCTGCCGTCCCGAGCCGTTCCGCCCGCCCCGGCTCCCGCCCTTCGCCGCGCTCAGCCCTCGGGCCCGGCCACCACCGAGTGCGGCGCCAGCTCGACGCCGGGCGCCACCTCGGCGCCGGGCTCCAGCACGCTGTAGGGCCCGATGCGCGCCCCGGCCCCGATGGAGGCCAATGTGCAGACACTCGCCGCAACGACCGCACCGTCACCGACCGTCGTGTCCGTCAGCACGCTGTTGGGCCCGATCTCGGCCCCGGCCCCCACCACGCAGTTGCCGCGCAGGATGACCCCCGGCAGCAACGAGACGTCGGCCTCCAGGTGGACCTCGGCGTCGACGTAGGTGCGCTCGGGGTCCCACATGGTGACGCCCCGGCGCATCCAGCGCTCGTTGATGCGGTCGCGCAGCTCGGCCTCGGCCACGGCCAGCTGCGCCCGGTCGTTGACCCCCGCCGCCTCCATGGAGTCGGGCAGGACCAGTGAGCGCACGGCGTACCCCGCGCTGCTCAGGACCCCGATGGCGTCGGTCAGGTAGTACTCCCCCTGGGCGTTGGCCGGGCTGAGGCGGCGCAGGGTCGGCGCCAGAATGCTGCGACGAAAGCAGTAGATGGAGGTGTTGACCTCGTCGATCGCCCTCTCCTCGTCGGTGGCGTCGGCCTCCTCGACCACCCGGGTGACGTCCCCGTCCTTGCCGTGGACGACCCGGCCGTAGCCGAGAGGGTTCTCGACCACCGCGGTGAGCAGGGTGGCGCCGGCGTCCTCGTTGCGGTGGGCCCGCACCAGGGCCGCCAGCGTCTGCGGGCGCAGCAGCGGCGTGTCCCCCGGCAGGACCACCACGTCCTCCACCTCGTCGTCATCGTCGTCGGGCAGCCCGGTCAGCCCCACGGCCAACGCGTCGCCGGTCCCGGTGCGGGTCAGCTGCTCGACGAACTCGATCTCCATGGTCGGTGGCGCGTGCTGCACCAGGGTCTTGGTGACCCACTCGGCCCGGTGACCGACGACGACGACGACCCGCCGCACGTCCACCTCGGCCATGGCGTCGAGCACGTGAAGGATCATGGGGCGCCCACACAGGAGGTGCAGGGGCTTGGGGCGCTCGGACCGCATCCGGGTCCCTTCGCCGGCGGCCAGGACGACGGCTGAGAGTCGGCGCTCGGGCATCGCGCATTCTTAGCCCGCCGAAATGCTCCGCGTGCGTATGGGACACTCGTGGGCATGCCGGAATTGGTGCCCTACGACGAGTTCGGGCTGTTCCACGAGAACGCCGCCGAATACGGCCTCCCCTTCGACGGCCCTCCCGACGTGCGGCGCGTCGACGTGGAGGTCTCGCCCGGCCGGGCGGTGTCGAGCCTCGTCTGGGGCAGCGGCCCCCCCGAACTCGTCCTGGTGCACGGCGGCGCCCAGAACGCCCACACCTGGGACACCGTGGCGATGGCCCTGGGCCGGCCCCTGCTGGCCGTGGACCTCCCGGGACACGGCCACTCCGACGGCGGGCCCGACGGCGCCATCTCGGCCGGCAGCAACGGCCAAGATCTGGCCACCGTCATCCGAGCGCTCGCCCCGGACGCCCGGGGCGTCGTCGGCATGTCCCTCGGTGGCCTCTCCTCCATCGCCCTCGCCGCAACCGCACCCGAACTGGTGCGCGCCCTCGTGCTGGTCGACGTCACGCCCGGCGTGAACCCCGAGAAGGCGGCCCCGATCACCAACTTCGTGAACGGGCCGGCCAGCTTCGACAGCTTCGACGAGCTGCTGGCCCGGACCATTGAGCACAACCCCGGGCGCTCGGAGTCGTCCCTGCGCCGCGGCATCCTGCACAACGCCGTCCAGCGCGAGGACGGCAGCTGGGTGTGGCGCTACGCCCGCTTCCGCACGGACACGGACACCGACGACGCGGCGCGCCGGGTTGCCTTCGGCGGCCTGTGGGACGCGGTCTCCGCACTCTCCATGCCATTGCTGCTCGTGCGCGGCCTGGCCTGGTCGGTGGTCGACGACGACGACGTCGCGGAGCTCCTGCGCCGCCAGCCCACCGCCACCGTCATCGGCGTGGAGGGGGCGGGCCACAGCATTCAGGGCGACCGCCCGCTCGAGCTCGCCGCCATCCTCTCCGACTTCCTGTTCCCCGACGGCTGATGCGGGGACCGGTGATGGACGGGGACGGCTGATGGACAGGAAGGTCTGGTTCTCGCGCCGCGCCGTCAAGCTCCACGTGGTCATCCTCATTGTGGTGCCGGCCTTCCTGGCGCTGTGCCTCTGGCAGGTCAGCCGGGCGCTCGGGGGCAACAGCCTCAGTTGGGCCTACGTCTTCGAGTGGCCCCTCTTCGCGGCCTACGCCGTCTACATGTGGTGGCGCTTCGTCCACGAGGCGGCCCACGAGGCGGCCCAGGACGGGTCGCCGGGCGACACCGCCGCAGCCGATCCCGGCGGGCAGAGCGCGGCGGCCCCGGCCGCGGCGCCTGGGCCGGAGACGCTCGAGGAGGAGAAGGAGGACGCCGAGCTCGCCGCCTACAACGACTACCTGGCCCAGCTGGCGGAGCGGGACAAGGCCACCGGTCGCTGAGCAGGACGCCGGTGGCTCTCCACGGCCACCGGTCGCCGAGCGGTGCTCCGGGGGGAGGGCTCGAACCTCCAACATCCGGCTCCAAAGGCCGACGTTCTGCCGATTGAACTACCCCGGACCGTGGCGGTCGCCGCCTAGAGGTTAGGCACGCGAATGGACCATGCCCGGCCGAGGCGCGGCGATAGGTTCTGTGGTCGTGCGCATTCTGGTGGTGGACGACGACCCCGCAGTCCGCCGGTCGATCGACCGGGCCCTGCGGTTGGAGGGCTACGACGTGGTGACGGTCGCTTCGGGCGGTGAGGCGCTCGAGGCCCTGGCCCAGGCTCCGCCCGACGCGCTCATTCTCGATCTCGGCCTGCCCGACCTCGACGGGCTGTCCGTCTGCCGCCGCATGCGCAGCGCCGGCGACGACACGCCGGTGCTCATGCTCACCGCACGCGACGCGGTCGACGACCGCGTCCAGGGGCTCGATGCGGGGGCCGACGACTACCTCGTCAAGCCCTACGCGCTGGCCGAGCTGCTGGCCCGCCTGCGCGCCCTGCTGCGACGCCGCTTCGAGGGCGAGGGCGGCCTCTTCCGCGTCGGTGACCTGACCCTCGACCTCTCCACGCGTGAAGGGCAACGGGGCGAGCGCACCTTCACGCTCACGCGGATTGAGTTCGACCTCCTCGAGCTGTTCCTGCGCCATCCGCGTCAGGTCCTCACCCGCGAGGTGCTCCTCAACCGGGTGTGGGGCTTCGACTTCGACTCGGGGACCAACTCGCTCGCCGTCTACGTCGGGTACCTGCGTCGCAAGCTGGAGGAGGGAGGCGAGCCGCGCTGCATCCAGACGGTGCGCGGCGTGGGGTACGTACTGCGGGACTCGTGACCTTCCGCACCCGGCTGGTGCTGGCGACGACGGTCGCGGTCGTGGTCGCGGTGCTGGCCGCCTCGCTCGGATCCTTCCTGGTGGCCCGCCACACCTTGTTGGACGCGGCCGACAGCTCCCTCAACACGGCGGCGCAACGGTTCCTCGCCGGCGAGGAGATCGGCGCGACCACCGCCACCCTGGGACAGGTGATCGACACCAGCGGCACGGTGATCGCCGGCGGCGGCCTGCCGGTGACCGGACTGGTGCGGCTGGTGGCGGGTGGGTTCGCGCCGACCTACTTCACCACCGTCAACGTGGACGGGAACCAGATGCGCGAGATCGTCGAGCACCTGCCGGCGGGCACGACGATCAACGGCGAGCCCCTCCTTCAGGGCGGCGCGCTGCAGATCGCCACCTTGCTCAACGTGAACTCACAGCTGAAGAAGCTGGCGCTGCTGCTGGGCGCGGTGGCGCTCGTCGGCATTTTGCTGGCGATCGTGCTGGGCTGGCTGGTGGCCCGCACCGCGCTGATCCCGCTCAACTCGCTCACCGACACGGTCGAGGACGTGGCCGAGACGACCGACGTGACCCGCCGGCTCTCGCCGGGGCGCCCCGACGAGCTGGGCCGCCTCCGCCGCACCTTCAACCGCCTGCTCGAGGCTCTGGAGTCCTCGCGCCGGTCGCAGAGCCAGCTGGTGCTCGACGCCTCGCACGAGCTGCGCACCCCTCTCACCAGCCTGCGCACCAACCTCGAGGTGATCCGCCGGGTCGACGAGCTGAGCACCGAGGACCGCACCGTGCTGGTCGACGACGTGCTGGTGCAGCTGCAGGAGCTGACCGACATTGTGGGCGACCTGGCCGAGCTGGCCCGGGGTGACCGCGGACCGGCGGCGCGGGAGACGCTGCGCCTCGACCTGCTCGTGCAGGACGAGGTGGCCGTCCAGAACACGCACGGGCGCGCCGAGGACGTGCACTTCGAGCTCGACTCGGCGCCGTGCTGGGTCGTCGCCAGCAACGAGAGCCTGCGCCGGGCCGTGGGCAACCTGCTCGACAACGCCCGCAAGTGGAGCCCGCCGGGCGAAGCGGTCTCGGTGGAGTGCCGCGAGGGCACGGTGGTCGTGCGCGACCACGGCCCGGGCATCGCCGAGGAGGACCTGCCCCACATCTTCGACCGTTTCTACCGCTCGCCGGCGGCCCGCGGCCTGCCGGGGTCCGGCCTCGGCCTGGCCATCGTCGCCCAGGTGGTCAAGGCCGAGGGCGGGTCGATCGTGGCGGAGAACGACCCCCGCGGCGGGGCCCGGATGTCGATGCGCCTCCCGACCGTGCCCGGGCCGGTCGAGCCGGGACCCGGGCCGGATGCGGCAGTCGACCCGGCCTCCGGGCCGGCCTGACGGCGTGCACGGCGCTTCGGCGACATTCTTCGGGCCTTCTTAGGGAGCCACTATCTGCCGCCAAGGTGCGGCAAGCACACTGGCGTTCGAGCATCCCCCGGCGGCGCGGAGTCCCGCTCTCGCCAAGGCGTGGAGTACCCCTCCCGTCGCCGGTCCGCCGGTGGGGACGGTCCGCTACCGTCCCTGCCGGCGCCTCCCTCCCCCTCCGACGGGCCCCCCGCCCGGCCAACGGTCCGAGGCCCTCAGCCTCCGGGTTCCGCCACGAGCTCGATCCGGTTCCCGAAGGGGTCGTCGACGTACGCGCCCGCACCCGGGACCACGTCGGGATTCGGGCGCACCTCCACGCCTGCGGCCCGCAGGTCGGCTTCGAGGGCCGGGAGGTCGCGGACAATCAGGGCCGGGTGGGCCTTGCGTGCGGGACGGAAATCCTCCTCCACGCCCAGGTGGATGGCCACCGTCCCGGTGCCGAACCAGCACCCTCCCCGCGATGCCATCGGCTCGGGCTTGGGGACGCGGACGAGGCCGAGCAGCCCGGAGTAGAACGCCTCGGCCTCACCCTCCCGACCCGGGGGCATGGCCAGTTGCACGTGGTCGAGCCGCACGATCTCGAAGCCCATCACACCCTCCTGACGCCGGACCCGACCTGGCAGTCGACCCCTGGGACCGCTAGCCTGCCGCACGACATGGGATCACTCATCAAAAAGCGCCGGAAGCGCATGCGCAAGAAGAAGCACAAGAAGATGTTGAAGGCCACCCGGTGGCAGCGCCGGGCCGGCAAGTAACACTCGCCGCACCGCTCCCGCCCTTCCCCTAGTCCCCGTCCCAGCCCGCCGGCACGGTGCGGGCCCGCACCAGCGCAGCCGTCTCCGTCCCCACGCGCAACCGGTCGGGGATGTCGACGGCCCCGGCCTCGGCTCTCGCCGCCGCCCCGCGCTCGACGAACCACGTCGAGCCGCTCCCGGCCAGCACCGGCTCGCGCCCGGACCACTCCCCCAGGGCGTCACGCCATGCGGCGAGCCGGGGCTCGACGGCCAGGGCCGCCGCGGTGAGCGCATTCGGTCCCTCGTGCCGCGGGTCCTCGTCCCAGGCCCGGTAGACCCGGGCGGTCTCGACGCCGAAGGGCGGCAGGACGAGCAGGTACTCGCGGGGCTCGAACGGCAGCGGGGTGACCACCTCACCCACCCCCTCCACCCGGGCCCGCCCTCCGACCAGGCAGAACGGCACGTCGGCGCCGAGGCGCACGGCCACCCCGGGGTCGGCGCAGCCGGCCCAGCGCAGCACGGCGGCGGCGTCCGCCGACCCCCCGCCCAGCCCGCCACCCGAGGGGATCCGCTTGGTCAGGCGCACCCCGGCCCGGCGCTCGGTGGCGGCCAGGGCCCGCTCCACGAGGTTCTGTCCGGGGCCCGGCAGGCCGTCGGCCCGGACCCCCGGTTCGACCTCCACGGCCAGCCCGGACCCTCCGGGGTCCATCTGGAGCTCGTCGGCCAGGCTGAGGGTGACCATCTCGGCCAGCAGCTCGTGGTACCCGTCGGGCCGCACCCCGGTCACCTGCAGCGACACGGTCAGCTTGGCCGGGGCCACGAGCCTGCTCACGGGGTTGCCCGTCGCAGGGGTCACTCCGGTCCCGGGGTCGTCGGTCACAGGGCCGCCAGCCTGCCCCAGGCCGCCACGTCGAGCTCCTCGGCCCGGGCGTCGGGCCGCACGCCGGCCCGCTCGAAGGCAACGGGGTCGACCACCCCGGCCAGGGAGCGCCGCAGCATCTTGCGCCGCTGGCCGAAGCCGGCCCGGACGACCGCGTTGAGGCGGTCGTACGAGACGAGGGCCGGGTCGACCGCCGGCTCGGGCCGACGCTCCAGCCGGACGAGCACGGACTCGACCCGCGGGCGCGGGATGAAGACCGAGGCCGGAACCCGGCCCACCACCTCGGCCCGGGCGAAATAGGCGATGCGCACGGAGACCGCGCCGTACGGGTCCTCCCCCGCTGCGGCCGCCATGCGCTCGCCCACCTCCCGCTGCACCATGACCAGCAGGTGGGCCACCGCGGGCACCTCGACCAGCGTCCTGAGCACCAGGGGCGTGGCCACGTTGTAGGGGAGGTTGGCCACCAGGCTCCACGGGCCGGGGCTGCGCTCGGCGAGGAGCGCCGCCAGGTCGAGCTCCAGGGCGTCCCCCAGGACCGCCTCCACGCCGGCGCCCTCGACGACACTGCGGAGGACCGGGAAGAGATGACGATCGGTCTCCACCGCCACCACCGCGGCCCCGGTCTCGGCCAGGGCCAGGGTCAGCGACCCCAGGCCCGCGCCGATCTCGAGCACATGGGAGCCGGGCCCGGCACCCGAGAGGCGGGCGATGCGCCGGACCGTGTTCGGGTCAGCGACGAAGTTCTGCCCGAGGGCACGGCTGGGCCGCAGTCCGTGCGCCGACAGCAGCTGGGCGATGTCGGCGCCGGAAAGGGTCACCAGGAGATTGTGACGTCCACCACTCCCTCGCCGAGACCGGCGATCTGTGAGAAGCCCGCGGGCGAAAGGTCGACCACCCTCGGGTAGCCCGCCGCCTCACGGTCGTCGACGGTGCAGACCGTCGAGGCGCCGGTGGCGTTGTTGACCACCGTGAGCACGGTGCCGAAGGGGAGGGTGGGGCTGGCGCACATACCCGACGGAGCGGCGGAGTACCACGTGGCCTCACCGCCTTCGCTGTTCGTGGCCGCCGGCCTCGGTGGCGCCGTGGTCGTCGTGGTGGGTGGCGGCGGTGGCGGCGGTGGCGGCGGCGGAGGGGGTGCCGTCGTGGTCGTCGTCGGCGCCGGCTCGGTCGTCGTCGTGGTCGGCGGGACCGTCGTCGTCGTCGTGGGCGCAGTCGTCGTGGTGGTCGGCGCCTGGTAGGCGACGAGGTTCGACGGCAGATTCACCCCGTCGGGGTGTGACGATCGCTTGGCGGCGGCCTTCGATTTGTCGGCGTGCGCGCTGCCTGCCGCGGTCTGTGACCGCGACGTGCTTTGCAACAACAGGAGAGGCGCGCCGAACAACATGCCGCAAATGACTGCGGCAACGCCGAGGCGCCTCCCCCCAGTGCTCTGGTTCCGCAGGGCTCCACCCTTCTCCGGGGACACAGTGCACCCGCGCCGACACACGGGTGGCGAGGGGTTTCTGGAGAACATAGATAACCAAACACGAGCCACGCAAACCCGAAAACGAAGGAAACCTTTTCGCGCGCTCTTTTCCCAGGTCACGGACACTGCGTTGCGCGATATTTAGATGAACTCCCTGGTCAGTCGAGGTTTTCCGCCAAATTCATCGTCAAACACCCAGGTCACAAGGTTCTTGTATTACGCACAACAACGCGTGGTTTAGCCCTCTGTGGAAAACACCATGGCGGTGGCGGCCGCGGTGCGCTCCCTCACCTCGTCGACGGTGCAGCCCTTGATCGCGGCAATCGCCTCGCCCACGAACGGAAGGTAGGACGGCTCGTTGGTGCGGCCTCTGTGGGGCACCGGCGCCAGGAACGGGCTGTCCGTCTCCACCAGCAGGCGGTCGAGCGGGCAGCGCGCCGCGGCCTCCCGGACGTCCGACGCGTTCTTGAACGTCACGATGCCGCTGAAGGACACGTACATGCCGGCCCGCAGGCACCGCTCGACCTCGTCGGGGCCACCCGTGAAACAGTGCAAGACGGTGCGTTCGGGCACGCCCTCGGCGGCGAGCACCTCGAAGAGATCGGTCCATGCGTCGCGGGCGTGGATGACCAGCGCCAGCCCGTACCTGTGGGCCAAGGCGATCTGCGCCGCGAAGGCGGCGCGCTGCGCCTGGCGCGGCGAATGCTCGTAGAAGTAGTCCAGCCCGCACTCCCCGACCGCCACCACGACGCCGTCGTCGGCCGCCAGCTCGCGGGCCAGCAGGGCGGCCACCTCGTCGACGCCCTCGCTGGCCTCGTGCGGGTGCAGCCCGACCGATGCCCAGGCTCGAGGGCCCGCCCCGGCACCCGCCGTGGCCCGGGCCACCGCCACCGCCTGCGCCGAGGTGACGGCACCGGTCCCGATGCAGACGAGCCGCTCCACGCCCGCCTCGGCCGCCCGACTGAGGACCGGCTCCAGATCCGCCCGCCCAGCCACCTCGTCGGGGAGGTACTCCTCCTGGACGTGGCAGTGGGAGTCGAACCAACCCGCCAAGGTCAGGCCTTGCGCCGCGGGAAGAGAGGCTCCCCCTTCACCACGGCCGCACCGCCGCGGTAGCCGCCCCACTGGGCGGCCTCGGGCACCCGGGCCGAAGAGGGGTCGCCTGCCACGCCGATGCGCCGCCACACCTCGGCCGCGGTCGACGGCATGGCCGGTGCGACCAGGATGGCGACGATGCGGAGGACCTCGAGCGCGTCGCCGAGGACGGCGTCGACGCCGGGCCCCGGGTCCATCTTCCAGGGCTCGGCCGACTCGAGCTCCGCGTTGGCGGCCCCGATGAGACGCCACGTCTCCTCGAGCGCCTCGTGCGGCGCCCAGCGGGACCAGGCCGCCGAGGCCGCGGCCAAGACGCCGGACGCCACGGGGGCGAGCACGCTGGCCAGATTGCAGCCCGGGCCGGTCCCGCCGCACTTGGAGTGGACCACGGTGGTGACCCGGGAGACGAGGTTGCCCAGGTTGTTGGCCAGGTCCGCGTTGTAGCGCGCCACGATGCCCTCGTAGGAGAAGTCGCCGTCGCCACCCAGCGCCACCTCGCGCAGCAGGTGGTAGCGCAGCGGGTCGACGCCGAAGTCGTCGGCCAGGGCCAGGGGTGACACGTCGGTGATGTGCAACGGGGCCTCGCTGTCCCCCGCCACCCCGGACGCGATCATCGTCTTGCTGAGCTTCTGGCCGCCCATCAGCAGATAGCCGTGCACGAAGATCTCGGCCGGCGGCTCCAGGCCGGCCGCCATGCACATGGCGGGCCACCAGACGCAGTGGAACTTGAGGATGTCCTTGCCGATCAGGTGGTGCGCGGCACCCCACCGGGACGCGAACACGGTGTCGTCGCCGCCGTAGCCGGCCACGGTCAGGTAGTTGATGAGCGCGTCGTACCAGACGTAGAAGACGTGCCCGCTGTCCCAGGGCACCGGCACGCCCCAGGTGAAAGAGGTGCGGGTGATCGACACGTCGCGCAGGCCGCCGCGGATGAAGCCGAGCGCCTCGTTGCGCTTGGACGTCGGCCGGACGAAGTCGGGGTGGGTGTCGTAGTAGTCGAGGAGGCGCTGCTCGAACTGGCTGAGCTTGAAGAAGTAGTTGTCCTCCTTCATTTCGACGACGGCACGGCCGTGGATCGGGCACTTGCCGTCCACCAGCTGGTCCTCGGTGTAGTAGTCCTCACAGGAGACGCAGTAGAGGCCCGAGTAGGAGCCGAGCTCAATGAACCCGTTGTCGTAAATGCGCTGCAGGAACTGCTGGACCACCTCGTAGTGCCGCGGCTCGGTCGTGCGGATGAAGTCGTCGTTGGAGATGTCGAGCCGCCGCCACGCCTCCACGAAGCGCGCCGAGGTGCGGTCCGTCCACTCCTTGGGGGTGGTGCCGTTCGCCTCGGCCGCCTCCACGATTTTGGCTCCGTGCTCGTCCGTGCCCGTCATGAACCAGACGTCGTCGCCGAGCAGCCGATGCCAGCGGGCGAGGGCGTCGGCGTTGACCGTCGTGTACGCCGTGCCCACGTGCGGCGCGTCGTTGACGTAGTAGATCGGGGTCGTCAGGTAGTAGGGGGGCACCGCCGGTAGCGTACCGGTGCCCTCAGCCGGAGCCGGACGGGTCCGCGCCGCGGCCCGGCTCGTCCCGCACGTGCAACGCGGCCTCGTAGGCGCGCCGTCGGGGCACGCCCAGTGACGCCGCCACGAGCTCCGCCACCTGGCGCGGGCCGGCCGACGGGTCGTCCCCCAGCGCAGCGCGTACGGCCGCCTCCACCTCGTCGTCGCCCGCGGGGGCTGCCGGGGGCGCCCCGCCCACCACCAGCGCCACTTCGCCGCGGACGGCGCGGTCGGCGAACGTCGTCGCCGCCTCGCCCAGCGTGCCGCGCCAGACCTCCTCGTGCAGCTTGGTCAGCTCGCGCACGACGGAGACGGGCCGGGCCGCGTCGGCGGCCGCCAGTTCGGCCAGCGTCGCGGCCACCCGGCTCGGGGCCTCGAGCACGACCGTCGTGCGGGCATCGGCCATGAGCGCGCCGATGCGGCGCCGGCGCTCGGGCCCCTTGCGGGGCAGGAAGCCCTCCACGCAGAAGCGGTCGGTCGGCAGGCCACTGACGACCAGCGCCCCGAGGACCGACGATGGACCGGGCACGGTGCTGACCGTCTCCCCCGCGGCGGCGAGCTGCGCCGCCAGCCACGCCCCCGGATCCGAGACGCCCGGCGTGCCGGCGTCGCTGACCACCGCCACCACCGCCCCTCCGGCCACCGCTGCGGCCACGCGGTCGAGGCGGGCGGCTTCGTTGTGGCCGTGCAGGGACAGCAGCCGGTCGCCGTGCGGTCCCTTGGCCGAGATCCCGCTGGCCGAGAGGAGGGCGCGGGTCCGGCGCGTGTCCTCGCAACAGATCAGGTCCGCCGTCGCCAGCACCTCGTGCGCCCGGGGCGACAGATCACCCAGGTTCCCGATCGGCGTGGCCACCAGGACGAGCCGGCCGCGCCCCTCGGCGCTCACGACATGCTGCTCGCTGCACCGTTCGGGACCTCACGCACCTCGAGCTGATCGCCCACCCGCACGCCCCAGCGCTCCAGCGCTCCGGCCTCGGTCTGCACGGCGCTGCGGGCGGTCCGCCCGCCCACGGCCACCCGCCAGGGCTTGAGCCGGGCCACCCGCACCACGGTGAGGTCCGTCGAGAGGAAGGCCACGTCAATGGGGAACTTCATGCCGGCGGTGTGCACGGTGCGGGCCCCGTCCACGTGCAGGCCGCCCTCGCAGCCCGGCCGCCCGCGGAGCGCGCCGCGCTCGGCCGGAGAGTCGGCCAACTCGAGTGCGCACACCACATCGCCGTCCCGTAGCAGCCATCCGGACCGCATCCGCCTGAGGCTACCGGACCACCTGCCGCGTTCCGTCTAAGCTCTTCGCCTCATGTCGAAGCGAACGGTCAAGCGCAAGCTCAGGAAGAAAAAGAAGGCCAACCACGGCAAGAAGCCGAACTGCGGCCGCGGCTGACCTCGCCCTGACGGCCCGGGTCCGACCCCGAGGCCTCACGCCCCGTTCCAGGCAACCCCCGCGGAACCCAGCACGCCGCACAGCGTGGTGGGCACGTCCGAGATGATCCCGTCGACCCCGAGCCCGAGCAGGCGCTCCATCGATTCGGCATCGTTGACGGTCCACACGTGGACCGCCTTGCCGGCCCGGTGGGCCGCGGCCACGAACGCCTCGTCGACCACCACCAGGTCCCCCTGGCGCTCGGGCACCTGAAAGGCCACCGCCGGGGTCGCCGGAAGGTCCTCGCCGGCCTGGACCGCCCGCCAGGCTTCGGCCGTGGCCATGGTGCCGGCCGAGGTCGGCACGGTCGGGGCGAAGGTCCCGAAGGCGTCGGTGGCCGGGTCGAGGAAGGAGGCCACGATCACGTCGTCCGTACGGCCGAACTCGGCCAGGAGCCGGGCCAGGGACTCCTCGTAGGGAGCGACGACGGGCGCCGTCTGCTTGATGTCGAGGTTCAGGACGACGGCGGGGAAGCGCTCCAGGACCTCGCGCAGCGTGGCGATGCCGAACGACGGGTCGCCCGGCGCCCGGCCGCGGAACGGGTAGTCGGCCTCGGGCCGCCCCGGCGTGACGTCGGCTCCGGGTATCCACCAGTACGAGAAGTCCATCTCCCGGAGCTGGGCCAACGTGAAGGAGGCGATGGTGCCCTGCGCCGCGGTGGTGCGGTCGACCGTGGCGTCGTGGCAGACCACCAATTCGCCGTCCGCCGTGGCGTGCACGTCGAGCTCAACCCCTGTCGCACCCGCCTCCAGCGCGTGCTCAATGGCGTGCAGGGTCGACGACGGCGACTCCCAGGCCCCCCCTTGATGCGCGTAGGCGATCACCCTGCGCTCGAGCCACACCGACGCGTCACCCATGCGGCCGACGGTAACAGCCGTCACCGGGCCGAGCGCCGACCCGGGTGGGCGAAGCCGGGGCCCGTCCCGGCGGGCCTATCCTCGTGCGGCGTGCTCGATCATCTGCTCGTCGACCTCATCGGCACGATCCGCTCCTCCTTCGACCGGGCGCTCCTGCAGCGCCAGGCGGTCGAGGAGCGCTTCCAGGTCGACGTCTTCCTCGGTGACGTCTCCTGGGAGACCTCCTACAGCCTGCCGGGCGAGGAGCAGCCGCCCCGGGTGCGGGCCGACGTGTCGTTCGACTGGCCCACCTGGAGCCAGACCTCCTACCGCAGCTGGTCGATCGGCGAGCCTCCCGACGAGCTGCCCGAGGTGGTGATCGAGGTCGCGCTGCGCGTCCAGCGCATGGCCGAGGCGCCCGACACCGAGAAGGTCATGACGGCCCTGCCCCCCACCGGGCCCCTGGGGGATCCGGCCGAACTGGTCCGCACGGCCACCACCATTGAGCAGGTGCGCACCGAGACGGACGAGGTGGAGGGCGGGCTGCGCTGGGCCGCCGAGGCCACCTACGAGGGCTCGCTGCGCTTCAGCGAGCAGCAGCTGGAGGAGCCGTCGCTCCTGGTCCCGGTCTTCGACGACCTGACCCGCTGGATCGCCTCGAGGCTGATCGCGCTGGCCGACCTCCCCTTCACCTTCCTGCCCCCCGGGGAGGAAGACGCCTGACCCGCTCCGCTCCCCGCCGAGCCCCATGCAGTGTCCTCGCCGCGGCCCTGGCCCTCGGCGTGCTGCTGGCCGCCTGCGGCACGTCGGCGCCCGCCGCGCCACCGCCCAGCCAGGGCTTGATCCTCGACCGCCCCACGCCCCAGAGCGTGCCGCTGGTGAACCAGCAGGGTCAGGCCGTCTCACTGGCCGGCCTGCGGGGCAAGGTCGTGGTCCTCGCCCCGTTCCTGTCCCTGTGCCAGGACGAGTGCCCGCTGGTCACCGGCGCCTTCACCGCGTTGCAGCGCGACCTGCGCGCCGCCGGGCTGGCGCAGCGCGTGGTCTTCGTCGAGGCCACGGTCGATCCGGGCCGCGACACGGTGGCGCGCCTGGCCGCCTACCAGAAGGAGTTCGGAGCCGACTGGGATCTCTGGACCGGCACGCCGGCCAACATCGCCGCGTTCTGGAAGCCGTTCGGGGTGGCGTACCAGATCGTGGCCGAGGAGCAACCGCCCAAGACGGACTGGTGGACGGGCCAGCCGCTGACCTATGACGTCGACCACACGGACGGGTACATCCTCGTCAACCCCGCCGGGCGCGAGCGCTTCGTCGACGCGTCGGCGCCCAACGAGAAGGGCGCGCTCGATGCGAAGCTGCGCGGCCTCCTCGACGACGGGGGCCTGCACGACCTCGACAACCCGCAGGCACCCAACTGGACCACGGCCGACGCCCTGGCCTCCATCGGCTGGCTGCTCGGGACCACGATTCCGGCACCGAGCCCCTGATGGGGGGTTCGCTGCGCCGCACCGCCCTGGCCGTCCCGGCAGCCCTCGCCGGATTCGCCCTGTTGCTCAGCGCCTGCGGCGGCGCCGGCGTGACGACGCTCTCGTCCCCGCCGACCACCGACAGCTCGCTCACGCTCACGCTGCAGCACTCCCCCGTCGGTCCCATCCTCGCCACGGGGGGCGGCGACACGCTCTACGACTTCGTGCCCGACACGCCGACGCACAGCGCCTGCCTGAACGACGGCTGCGTGTTCCAGTGGCCACCCCTCATCAAGAACGGCACCGTTCGCGTCGGCAAGGGCGTCGATCTGTCTCTCGTCGGCACGCTGCAGCGCCCCGACGGGTCGACCCAGCTCTCCTACGGCGGTCACCCGCTGTACACCTACAACGGCGACGTCTCGCCCGGCGTCGTCATGGGCCAGGCCATCGATCAGGACGGTGGCCTCTGGTACGTGCTCGATGCAGCGGGGAAGCAGATCACGACCACCTTCAGCGTCACGCCCGGGAACGCCAACGGCAACCCCAACGGCTGAGCAACGCAACCGACCGAGCGCGACGGGTCAGTCGTCACTCGGCGGCGATCGTCGGCGTGCACGACGTCCCAGGGCGCTCGCGGCGCGGGGTCCTCAGGTGTTGAAGCGGAATTCGACCACGTCGCCGTCACGCATCACGTAGTCCTTGCCCTCCATGCGCGCCCGGCCGGCGGTACGCGCGGCGGCCACCGAACCGGCCGCCATCAGATCATCGAAGCCGATGACCTCCGCCTTGATGAACCCGCGCTCGAAGTCCGTGTGGATCACTCCGGCCGCCTTGGGCGCGGTGTCACCGATGTGGATGGTCCACGCCCGTGCCTCCTTTGGCCCGGCCGTCAGATAGGTCTGCAGGCCGAGGGTTTCGAATCCCACGTGGACCAGTTGCTCGAGCCCCGACTCCTCCTGCCCGTAACTGCGCAACAGCTCGGCGGCATCAGCGGCGTCGAGGCCGGCCACCTCCGCTTCGATCTGCGCGCAGAGGACGATGGCCCGAGCGGGCCGGACGCTGTCCGCGAGGCGGGCCGCCAGGTCGGCATCGCCCAGCGCATCCTCGTCGACATTGAACACGTAAATGAACGGCTTGGCCGTCAGCAGATGCAGGTCGCGCAAGAGCGCCGGGTCCACTTCGCCCTTCGCCGCCGCCTCGGCAACGGTGCGACCGGCACCGAGGATGCGTTCGGCGGCGGTGACTGCTTCGACCGTCGGCCGGAGGGCCGCGTCGCCCTTCGCCTCGCGCGTCAGGCGCGGCAGGCGCTGCTCGACGGTCTGCAGATCAGCCAGAATCAGCTCGGTGTTGATCGTCTCGATGTCCCCAGCCGGGTCGACTCTGGCGTCGACGTGGACCACATCGCCATTGTGGAAGGCACGCACCACCTGGCAGATGGCGTCCGTCTCGCGAATGGCCGCCAGGAACTGGTTTCCCAGGCCCTCCCCCTTCGAGGCGCCACGCACCAGCCCGGCGATGTCGACGAAGGTCACGGTCGCAGGGACCACCGGTGCGCCGTCGTACAGACCGGCCAGTTGCTGCAGGCGCGGATCGGGTACGGCGACCACGCCCACGTTGGGCTCAATGGTGGCAAAGGGGTAGTTGGCCGCCAGTACCTCGTTGTTGGTGAGGGCGTTGAAGAGTGTGGACTTGCCCACATTGGGCAGCCCGACGATGCCGATCGAGAGGCTCACGTCGCGGCCTCCTAGCCCGGCAGGATGCCCGCGGCGGCGGCCAACGTCTTGAGGTCCGCCTCTGGCCGCGCACCGGTGTGCGAGATCACCTCGGCTGCGCACAGGGCACCGAGCCCGGTGCTCTCCACCGGACCCATCCCGTGCGTCAGGCCGAAGAGGAGCCCGGCGGCAAAGAGGTCCCCGGCGCCCGTGGTGTCGACCACCTGCGCCACCGCAGCCGCCGGAACCTCCTCCGGCCCACGGGCGGTCAGCACGGTCGCGCCCCGCGCACCACGGGTCATGACGACCAGCAGGCCCGTCTCTTCCGCCGCCGCCAGCGCGTCCTTGTACGACTGCACGCCGAAGAGCATGGTGACCTCCTCCTCGTTGCCGAGCAGGATGTCCACGTCGTCGAGCAGGAGGTCCAGGAACTCGCGCTGGTGTCGCCCCACACAGAACGGATCCGAGAGCGAGAGTGCCACCGAGCCCTCGCCGGCATGCGCAGTGGCCGCGGCGAGGCGCATGGCCTCCTTGGCCGCCGGCACATCCCACAGATAGCCCTCGAGCAGCACGATGGAAGCTCGGGCGACGAAGGACGTCGGGACCCCCGCCGGCGTCAGCGTCGAGGCGGCGCCCAGGTAGGTCCCCATGGTGCGGTCGGCGTCCTCGGTGATGAGCACGACGCAGCGCCCGGTGCCGAGCCCGTCCGCAGCCGCCGACTCGCTGAGGTGCGGCTCGAACTCGACGCCGGCCGCCCGCAGGTTCTCGGTGTACGTCCGGCCCACCTCGTCGTCGGCCACCGCCCCCACGAAACCGGCGGTGCCGCCGAGCACGGCGATCCCCGCCGTGGTGTTGGCCACCGATCCGCCCGAGACGAAACGGGGGGCGCCCATGAACTCCTGTACGGCGTTGGCGGTCCGGAGGTCGACGAGGGTCATCGACCCCTTCTCGAGCCCCACCTGGGCCAGTTGCCCGTCCGTTGCCAGCTCAATGACGTCGAGCAGTGGCGAACCGATGGCCACGACGTCGAGATCGTGGCCGTGGGCTGCGTTGGCGGGTGAGGCTTCCTGAGCGGGCACGGAGCGAGAAACTACCCGCGGCACGGCGGGTAGCCTGCATGGATGCCTTCAGCTCCCACGTCAGCCACCGCGCCCGGCTCGGAGTCCTTCCGTTTGCCGCGGACGATCGAGCCGGAGATCTACCACATAGAGATCGAGCCCGACATTGCCTCCGCCACGTTCTCGGGGACGGTACGGATCGACGTCAACGTCCACGAGACGGCCGATCAGATAGTGCTCAATGCGGCCGAGTTGGCCATCAGCGATGTCGAGGTCCTGACGTCCGACGGGATGACGGTGCTGTGCAGCGTGAGCTTCAACGACGAGCTCGAGCAGGTGACCTTCCAGCCGGCAGACTTGCTCCCCCCGGGACCCAGCACCATCAGCTGCCGGTTCAGCGGGACCCTCAACGACAAGCTGCGGGGCTTCTACCGGTCCACCTACACCGGTCCCGACGGCGAGAACCACACCATGGCGACGACCCAGTTCGAGTCCGTGGACGCCAGGCGCTCCTTCCCCTGTTTCGACGAGCCCGACCGCAAAGCGGTCTTCGAGGTCACCCTCATTGTCGAGGAGGGCCTGGACGCAATCTCGAACTCGCCCGTCGTCGCGGTCGACCGGGTCGACGGGAAACAGCGCTTCCGGTTCGCCCCGACCATGAAAATGTCCACGTACCTGGTGGCCTTCGTGGTGGGCACGCTCGAGATGACCGAGACGGTCGACGTCGACGGCGTGCCGCTCCGGGTGGTGTGCACCCCCGGCAAACTCCCGTTGGCCGAGTTCGCCCTGGAGGTCGGCGCCTTCGCGCTGCGTTTCTTCACGGAGTACTTCAACATCCCGTACCCCGGCGACAAGGTCGACCTGGTGGCCATCCCGGACTTCGCCGCCGGCGCGATGGAGAACCTGGGCTGCATCACCTTCCGGGACACCGCCCTGCTCATCGACAAGGACGATGCCGCTCGCGCCGAGCTCGAGCGTGTGGCCGATGTGATCGCACACGAGCTGGCCCACATGTGGTTCGGTGACCTCGTCACCATGGGCTGGTGGGAAGGCATCTGGCTGAACGAGGCCTTCGCCACGTTCATGGAGACGCTCTGTGTCGACGCCTTCCGTCCCTCGTGGGACCGCTGGATCGGCTTCGCGCCATCCCGCGAGGCCGCACTGGCCGTCGACGCCCTGCACCTGACCCGCCCCATTGAGTACCCGGTCGGGCCGCCCAAGGAAGCCGAGGGCATGTTCGACGTGCTCACCTACGAGAAGGGCTGCGGCGTCCTGCGCATGCTCGAGCAACACATTGGCGCCGAGGTGTTCCGCGACGGTGTGCGGACGTACCTCAAGGCGCACGCCTACGGCAACACCGTGACGAGCGATCTCTGGGATGCGCTCGAGGACGCCAGTGGTGCGCCCGTGCGTGACGTGATGGACACGTTCATCCTTCAGGGCGGGCACCCCCTCGTGTCGCTCCACGGTGACGTGCTCAGCCAGCAACCATTCGCACTCGGCCCCGTGCCGCAGGGAGCGACGTCGTCCATCGGAGCGCAGTGGCGTGTTCCGGTGGCCGTACGGGCGCTCCCGGTGGCCAGCGAGCCGGGCGCCCCGGTGCGCCATCTGGTCCTCGGGGCCGACCCCGAGCCCATCGCCGAGGCCGACCGAGGGCTCGCGGTGGTGAACGCAGGGGGCTGGGGCATCTTCCGGGTCGGCTACGACACCGCGCACCGGACGGCGTTGGCCGAGCATCTTCCCGAGCTCACGCCACTGGAACGGGCCAACCTGCTCGCCGACACGTGGGCGACGACGCTGGCCGGCCTCTCGACGCTCCAGGAGTTTCTGGTCCTGGCGGCGCGGCTGGGCGATGAGTCCGAGCCTGCAGCCTGGTCACCCGTCGGCAACGCCTTGGCCCTGACCAAGCGGATCGTGCCGGCGGCCGACGAAGGTGCGTTACACCAGGCGGTGCGCGCCCTCATCGGGCCCACCCACCAGCGGCTGGGGTTCGACGCGACGCCGGGCGAGAGCGACCGTACGCCGACCCTGCGGGCACTGGCCATCAACCTCCTGGGGACCGTGGGTGCCGATGCGGCCGTCAGGGAGGAGGCGGCGCGGCGCTTTGATTCGTCGCCCATCGGCGGCGGGTCGGGCGATCCGATCCCACCCGATATCGAGTCGGCCACCCTCGCCGTCGTGTCGCAGCTCCTGCGGCCGGGAGACTACGACGCGCTCCTCGAGCGCTACCGGACAGCCTCGACGCCCCAAGAGGAGATGCGCTCGCTGGGCGCGCTCGCAGGGTTCCCCGATGTCGACCTGTGCCTGCGGACCTTCGACCTCGCCATGACGGAGGTGCGCACACAGAACGGGTTCGCGGTCATCGCCTCACTCCTGGCCAACTCGACCGGCAACCAGGCGGTGTGGACCCGGTTGACCGAGAACTGGCAGGCGGTGCTCGATCGCTTCCCGAAGAACGCTCCCCCGCGCATCATCGAGTCCATCCCCGCCCTGTGCAGTGACGCCGAGTTCGCCGAGGGCGTGGTCGCGTTCCTCGACGAGAATCCGCTTTCGTCGGGGCCACGCCGGGTGGCCCAGTCGGTGGAGCGGCTCCGCGTCAACGTGGCCTTCGGTTCCCGGGAGCGGGACGGACTGGCCGCATCCCTCCGCGCTGCCGGCACACCCGCTCCTTGATGGCAGAGACGGCGCGTCCGGCCGGGATACCCGAATCGGCCCGCCTGCAGTCTCTCTTCGAGATGGCGCGCCGCACGCGGGGCTTCATGCCCGACGATGAGGGGGAAGCGCTCTTCGCTGCCGCGCTGCGAGCCGGACGGGCTGACATCCCCGCGGCCGCCCCGACGACCTTCGTCGAGATCGGGGCCTGGTGTGGGAAATCGACCGTCTACCTGGGAGCTGCGGCGGAGGCCACGGGAGCGGCGTTGCTCTCTATCGACCATCACCGCGGCTCCGAGGAGAACCAACCCGGATGGGAGTACCACGAGCCCGATCTGGTCGATCCCGAGGTCGGTCGTCTCGACACGCTGCCCCACTGGCGCCGGACCATCGCCCGAGCCGGCCTCGAGTCGTCTGTCGTGGGCATCGTCGGTGACTCCCCGACGTTGGCAGCGCGGTGGGACCGCCCGCTCGCCTTCTGCTTCATAGACGGGGGGCACGGCGAGGAGCCGGCCTGGGCCGACTTCCGCGGCTGGTCACCGCTCGTCGCCCTGGGGGGCTGGCTGGCCATCCACGACGTGTTCCCCGACCCCGCCGACGGGGGTCGCCCGCCTTTCGAGCTCTACCGCGCCGCCCTGGGCTCCGGTGAGTTCACCGACGACGGCGCCTGCGGCAGCCTTCGCGTCCTGCGCCGCACCTCGTTACCCGGCTGACGGCCGGATCCCGGCCTGGGAGCCGGACCGTCAACGCCGCACGTCTATCCCCTCGACCGCGGGCGGTCCGGGCGCCGCGGGCGCGGGTGCGCCGGCTCCCGAGCGCAGACCCACGGCAGCCACCGCAGCCGCCACCAGCGTGGCGACTGCGGCCACAATCAACGCCTGGTGGTACCCCGACACGAACGCAGCCGCTGCGTCCGGCCTGTACTGCGATCCGAGAGCGTGGGTCACCGTGGTGATCTGACCCCCCGCCACGTCCTGAGCCTGTCCCGCGGCCCCCGGGACTCCGGCGCTGCGGGTGGCCCACGCGCTCGTCGCGGCATGGACGCCAATGGTCCCGAGGACGGCCAGTCCCACCGAGGTGCCGACTTGTCGGGCGGCGTTGACCAGACCCGACGCGCCGCCGGCAACGCCAAGTGGGACGTCGCGCATGGCGACGTTGACCACGCCCGGTACCAGCGTGCCCCAACCGACGCCCACCAGCACGTAGCCGACAAAGGCCACGGCGAAGGGGGTGGTGTCCGACAGCAGCGCGAGGACGGCGACACCTGCGGCACCGACGAGGCAGCCACCGGTCACGATGATCACCGGCTGCAAGCGTTGGCGGAGCCGACCCGCATACTGGGCAGTCACGATGAACGGGATGTTCATGGAGAGCCACGAGAAGCCGGTACGCAGAGGCGACCATCCTTCGACGTCCTGGAAGAGCAGCGTCACGTAGAACATGACCCCGGCCAGCGCCAAATACGTCAGCAGATAGACGCCGCACCCCGACACGAAGCTGCGCGCCCGCAGCAGACTCGGCGGCAGCATGGGCGACGACGTCCGGCCCTCCCAGAGGACGAAGAACACCACCAAGATCACGCCGACGGCGAGTGGCCCATCGACATCGAGGGACGCCCAGGGGTGGCTGGACGACTCGATGAGACCAAAGGTGATGCCCAGGAGTCCCAACGCGATGGCGATCATCCCCACCACGTCGAGCGCACGGCCTTCGGGGTTGCGGGACTCGGTCACTGCCACGAGCGCGATGACGAAACCGGCCACCGCGAACGGCACATTGACCCAGAAGACCGAGGACCAGCTGAAGACCGAGAGGAGGGCTCCTCCCACCACAGGCCCGAGCCCGAAGCCGAGGCCCGAGATGGCGGCCCACATGCCAAAGGCGCCTGCCCGCCGCTCGACCGGGTAGGTCTCGGTCAGGATGGCGAGCGTCAGGGCCGACATGAACGCGCCACCCGCACCTTGCAGCGCGCGGAAGGCGATGAGCGCGACGTCAGAGGTGGAGAGAGCGCAGGCCACCGAACCCAGGGTGAAGACGACCATACCGACCAGGAAGAACCGCTTCCGTCCGAAGCGGTCTCCGAGGGCTCCCCCGAGGGGGATGAAAGCCGCAAGGCTCAGCGCGTACGCACTGATCACCCATTCGAGCTGACCGGCCGTCATGTGCAGCTCCCGCTGGATCGACGGCAGCGCGGTGTTCACGATCGTCACGTCGAGCAGGGTCATTCCCTGCGCGACGCACATCGCGACCAGCGTCAGTCGGCGGCGGCGGGTGACCCGCGCGTCCTCCATGGCGGTCAGCGGATCAGACACCTGGTGGTGGGGCGCATCGGCGAAGAATCATCGAAATCCCGTGCGAATCTACCCGCGCCGCCTGTCTGGCCGAGCGCTCGCCACGGCGGTTCCCCGGGCACCCTGGCCTCGGGGTGTTGCGCTCAGCCGCGCGCGAACCGTTGCGGTGGATCGGCAACCGTGCAGCCCTCAATGGCGTCGCCGCAATGCGGCTCGGCCAGATCGAGCGCCGCCGGCAGCCCTTCGCCCCGGAACAACCCGGCGGCGGGACTGGTGTTGGAGAGCGCGTCGGCCGCCAGGACCATCGCGCCGAACGTGTAGGTCGTCCGCTCGTCCTTGGGAAAGGTCTCCCGATCGGGGAACACCATGCCGGTCCAGTAGGACCCGTCCGGCAACCGCAGGTTCTGACCAGCGGTGAAGAGCTCCAGGGCCTGATCGTCCATGCCGAGGGCGTCGAGCGTCAACACGCATTCCGCCGTCTCGGCCGCCGTGACCCAATCGCCGGTGGAGACACAGCGCACGCCCAGGCCCTCCATGACGAAGGTCGACCACCCTTCGGCAATGCGACTCCGCCCCGGTTCGCCCTCGAGCGCGCCGGACAGCATGGGGTAGTACCAGTCCATGGCGAACTCGACCTTGGGGGCGAAGGCCCCCGGGTGATGCGCCACGGCGTGCCCGAGTCGTCCAGCCGCCAACTCCCAGTCCGGGCGGTCCTTGGCCAGACACTCCGCGATGGCCACCGCGCAGCGCATGGAGTGGTAGATGGAGGACGAGCCCGTGAGCAAGGCGTAGCGCTCCGGCCGGCCGGCCGAGTCGAGGGACCACAGCACGGAGCCGTCGGGCTGCTGCGAGCGCAGGATGAAGTCGATCCCTCTCTCAATCGTCGGCCACAGCTCGCCGAGGAACTCGACGTCGCCCGTGATCAGATGATGGTGCCAGGCGCCGGCGGCCAGGTACCCGCAGACGTTCGTGTCCAGCCGGAGATCCTTCACGGCGTCGCCCTGGTAGTAGTTGAACCAGCTTCCGTCGGGCAGTTGCCGGAGGGCCAGCCAGCGGTACGCGTCCACCGCCTCGTCCACCAGGCCGCACACGGTCAGCGCCATGGCCGCCTCGACGTGGTTCCAGGGGTCGCAGTGGCCGCCGATGAACCACGGGATCTGCCCGTCGTGGCGCTGGACTTCCGCAATGGCGTGGCCGGTAGCCAGCACGTCGGCACTCGTGAGGACTCCAGGGACCTCCGGCACCGAGACGGAACGGACCTCTTCAGTGGTCATGCAGCTGCTCCCTGGCTTGGTGTGGTCGGCCCGCGCCGCCCCGGCACGCCGCGGGGCAGCGTGGGGCGGGAGTCGGTCAGGTCTGCCACCCCGGCTAGCGGCTTGGTGAGGTACAGCACCAGACTCTTGCCGATGATCGGGCTCAACACCCGGTCGGCGGTCCGCGTCACGAACGGCGCCTTGACGATGTCCCACACCAAGACCTTGTGGTACGCCTCGACCGCAGGGTGCGAATCGTTCGACGGACCGACGAGGCAACGCAGCCACCAGTAGGGCGAGTGCAGGCCGTGGGCGAAGTGGTGGCCCGTGGGCTGGAGGCCGGCCGAGCCGAGTCGGCGCTCCAGCGTGGATCGCCGGTAGATGCGCACGTGACCACCGGGCGTGTCGTGGTACTCGTCCGACAGGACCCAATTGATGGCCTCGGGTCCGCAGCGTGGCACCGTGACGGCCATCGCCCCGCCCGGACGAAGGACGCGGGCGAGCTCACGCATGGCCGCTGCGTCGTCCGGAATGTGCTCGAGCACCTCGGATGCGATCACCCGATCGAACGTTCCGTCCGCGAAGGGCAGTGCGAGGGCGTCGCCCTGCACCGCCGTCGCAGGATGGCCCGGGGCGATCTCCCCCAATTCGATCATGGCGGCGAACGTGCCCCGCACCTGCGCCACTTCCTCTGGGCCGGCGTCGAGGGCCACCACCGACGCGCCACGGCGGGCGGCCTCGAACGCATGGCGTCCGAACCCACACCCGAGGTCGAGGACGAGGTCCCCCGGCCCGACCCCGAGCCGGTCGTAGTCGACCGTCAGCATCAGGCTGCTCCCTGGGCAGAGGGCGTCGGCGCACCTTCGACATCGGCCGACGGCGCGCCGGGGAGGGGCATCCCGGCGACGACGGCCTCGTAGCACGCGGCGGTTCCGGCCGCGGTGACCTGCCAGGTGAAGCGACTCACCACCCGCTCGCGTCCGGCTGCCCCGAGACGCGCCCGCAGGTCCGGGTCGTCGAGCAGACGCGCGATGGCGCCCGCCAGTGCCCCGGGATCGTCCGGTTGCACGAGCAAGCCTGTCTCCCCGTCGGTGCCCACGACCTCTGGGAGCGCCCCGCCGGTTGTGGCGACGAGCGCCACGCCGCACGACATCGCTTCGATGGCCGGCAGCGAGAAACCCTCGTAGAGCGAGGGCACGACCGCGACCTGCGCCTCGCCGTAGAGGCGGGCCAGTGCGTCGTCGGAAATACCGCTGACGCAGTGCACGGCGTCGGCCAGCCCGAGCCGGGCGATGGCCTTCTCCACCCGACCACCCTCATTGGGGCGGCCGATGACCGTCAGTTCGACATCGCGCTCTGTCCGCAGTTTGGCCACCGCCTCGAGGAGGGGAACCAGTCCTTTCATGGGGACGTCACTGCTGGAGGTCACCATGATCCGACCCGGAACCGGACTGACGTCGTCGAAAGGTCGGAACACGGTCTGGTCGACCCCGACGGGGACCACCGTCATCCGATCCGGCCTGACACCCATTTGCGCCGCGATGTCCTGGCGCGAATTCTGCGACACGGTCAAGACCGCGGGGAGCGCGCGGGCAACGCGGACCTGCATGCCGAGGAACCCGAACCAGCGCCGCGTCGTGAATCGCTGCCAGGGGTTCGTGGTGTGGGAAAGGGCGAGCTGTCGGTCGACGGTGATGGGGTGGTGCAATGTCGTCAGCAAGGGCCATCCGTCTTCGACCATGCCGAGCATCCCGCTGCCCAGGCACTGGTTGTCGTGCACGACGTCGAAGTCGTCGCGACGCTCCGCCAGGAGCTGCCGGGCCCGCAGCGAATAGGCCAGGGGCTCCCCGAAGCCGGCCGAGCACATGATGGCGAACTCGGTCCAGTCCTCGCGCGACGTGAACTCGCTCCGGTGCGGGATCCGGAAGGGATCGGGTTGGCGGTAGAGGTCGAGGCCCCGGACGGGCGTGAATCCCACGCCCTCGTCGAGCTCGGGCCAGGGCGGACCGGCGAACACCTCCACGGAGTGACCGAGAGCGACCAGTTCGCGGGTCAGGTGCCGGGTGTAGACACCCTGCCCACCGCAACGGGGGTTCCCCCGGTAGATCAGAAATGCCACGCGCAAACCCCCAGGTCGGGGGGGTGCGGCGGGAACCGGGGCGGGCAGTGCAATGTGGCGAGAGCGCTCCCAGGACTCCCTTGTCTCTCTCCACTTCTGGCGAGGCGTTTTAGGCAACGGATGTCCCGACTCGACTCACCATGACCCTCTAGCCTCCCCGAACCCCCTGGTCCTGCGCAAACGACACCCTCCGGGGGACCCGCCGAGCCCCGGTTCAGGCGAGACCAAACCAGCCGAGCACCGTCAGCACGACGTACACGGCGGCCACCAGGGCGACCGAGACAATGGCCAATCCCCCCACCCACCGGGCCACCGGCCCGTTCGCTGCCGACCCGAGCAGCGAGCGCCGGTTGGCGAGCACAAGGATCAAAATGAGGGTCATCGGTGTGATGACCCCTTCGAGCACCTGCGTGTTCAGGATGAGCGTGATGAGGTTGCCCGGAACCAGCACCACGGCAGCACCCACCAGGATTTGGAACGTGAAGATGCCGAGGAAGACGGGGGCCTGCCGGAAGCTCGACGAGACCGAGCGTTCGACGCCAATGGCTTCAGCCACGGCGTACGACGTCGACAATGGGACGACCGCGGCGGCCAGGGCGGAGGCTCCGAGCAGCCCGATGCCGAAGAGCGTCGTGGCGAAGGCGCCCGCGACGGGCTTGAGTCCCTCTGCAGCCGTGGTGGCCGAGGTGAGGGGTCCTGTGCCCCCGATGGTGGCCCCCGTGGCGATGATGATGGACATGGCCACGATTGCGGCGAGGACCGCGCCGGTGATCGCGTCGACTCGCTGGAAGTGATAGTTCTCGGGCTTGACACCTTTATCGACAACTGCACCCGCCTCGTACAACTGGATGTAGGGCGTGATCGTGGTGCCGATCAGGGCGACAGAGATGAGCAGGAACGATTTCGAGGCGACGAAATGGGGCCAGACGGTATTGGCCGCCACCTGGTGCCAGTTGGGATGGGCGAGAACCGCAGCAATCGGGTAGGCGATGAACACGAGGGTCAGCAGCAGAAAGATGCGCTCGGCATAGCGGTACGAGCCGAAGAGCACGAGCGACCAGATGGCCACGGCGGCGATCGGCACCGAGATGTAGCGCGAGACGTTGAACAATTCGAATGATGTGGCAATGCCGCCGAACTCGGTCACCATGAGGCCGATGTTGGCGATGGCGAAGGCGGTGATGGCGAACGCCGTGAGGCGGAGGTCGAATTCCTCCCGGATGAGCGCAGCCAGACCCTTGCCGGTGTAGGTGGCCAGCCGGGCCACCATTTCCTGGACGATCACGTAGGCCACCGTGATGAGCACCATCAGGAAGAGGGTGCGGTAGATGAACTGGGCGCCCGCCGACGAATAGGTGACGATGCCACCGGCGTCGTTCCCGGCGGCGGCGGCGATCAACCCTGGTCCGGCGGCAGCCAGATAGATCAGCCACCGCCGTGAGACCTGCACCTTCATGACAGAAGGCGCGGAAAGTGGAAGCGACCCTTCGTTGGGACCAGCGCGTCGAGGACGTCGTCGGCCAGGATGCGCCCGAGAGGACGCCCCTGGTCATCGACCACAACCATGGAGTGGCGTCGGGCCTCAATAAGTTGCCCCGCGGCCTCGTCCGCCGACGTGTGCGGGCTCACTGTGACCACGTCCTCATCGCCGAGGAGCGCTGACATGCGCGTGTCGGTGGACGCTCGCAGTGCGAGCAGGATGTCGAGGACGGAGACGTCGTCGAGGAGACGGCCGTCATCGTCCACGACCGCGACCGCGTCGAGGTCGGCGCCGTGGGCCCGCGCCTCGGAGAGCCGGTCGACGACCTTCTTGACCTTCTCTCCGGACTTGGCGGTGACGAGTGCCGTCGTCATGATGCCGCCGGCCTCGTCCTCCTCGTAACCGAGCAACTCGCGGAGCGCAAGCGCCGTCGCGGAGGGGATGTGGCGGAGCACCTCGCCCCGCACGGCGAGTGGGAGGTCGCGCAGCGCGTCGACGGCCTCGTCCGGTTCCATGGCGGCCAGCAGGCGGGCGGCCTCGACAGGATCTGACTCTCGCAGGAGCTGCTCGAGGTCCTCAGGTTGCATCTCCTCGAGAGCATCAGCGGCCTCGTCCGGCCCCAGCGCCGACAGCAGCTCGCGACGCTCGTCACGCCGCAGATCCTCGAGCAGGTCAGCCAGCTCGCCGGGCCGCAGGCGGTGGAGTCCTTCATTCGTCGTTTTGAGGCGAACGTGCGTGGCCGCTCCGCTCACGTCCTTGGCTGATTCGGTGAAGGGTTGAATTGCGGCCCAGTCGATGACCCGATCGGGCGTGGGACGCGGGCGCCACCGACGGGGGCCGAGACGACGGAGAAGTGTCGCATTGGAGACATCGGCGCCGACGAGCCTTATACGGCCGATCACCTCGGCCAGGTACAGGTCGGCCGCCCGAATGACCTGAACGCCCTCGACGTCGACGAGCTGGTGGTCGAGGACGTCTTTGGCCAGGAGTACCTCGCCGGAACGACGGATGACGTCCCGTAGGTCGAGGCGGGCCGACCGGAGCACCACCTCGGCGTGGCCGATCCGGTCGATGGCCGATGCCGGGACGAAGGCGAGACGCCGGCCGACTCGGATGACCAGACCGCTCACAGGCGGGTACATCTGGCCGTCGGCCCAGCGAGCGACGACGTCGTCCAGCCGCCCGATCTCCTGGCCGGTCTGGTTCCGCACCGGGCGGCCGAGCAAGCCGGCGAGCGACACGATGGAGTCGAAGACCCCTTCGGACGCGAGGATGCGCCGGGTGCGGCGGCGGCGCTGGTGCGGCTGGCGTTCAGGATCGCGGGAACGACCGGGGATCAAACGTGAGCGGCTCGGCGCGCTCGTCGACGGTGGCGTGGCCATGGAGCTACCTCCTGTGGCGTCCTCAGGTGGGTTCGGATCGGATGGCCGGTGGGCGACGTGGGCCACACCGGTGGATCAGCGAACGGCGTCTGCCTCTGTGCGCTCCGCGGGCTCGACGTTTAGGGCACGCGCGTGGTGCGCGTCAGCCTTGGCACGGAGTAGGGCACGCGCCGGCTCTGCTACTGGGGGGTTCGCCCCTCGACATGGCCACACCTCCTTCTCCGTTGTCCCTGTGCGGAAGGGATCCACGCAACATTGCCGAGGGAAGCTTACTGGGCGGCACGCTGGGCATCCGGTCCGTAACCGCTCGCACAGAGGTCAATGGGGCGGGTACCGTGCCTCCATGGACCTGGCCTACCCGCCCGAAGCCGAGCAGTTCAGGACTGAGATCGCCGGATGGCTCAAGAAGAACCTCCCCGAGGGCTGGGGCGGCCCCGGATTCTCCATGACACCGGAGGAGCGCAAGGCCTTCAACCAGGAGTGGACGGCGAAGCTCTACGGGGGCGGGTGGATCTGCGCCAGTTGGCCCACCGAATACGGCGGCAAGGGCCTGAGCCTGTTGCAGCAGGTCGTGCTCAACGAGGAGTTCGCTCGCGTCAGTGCGCCGTTGCGCGCCGACTTCTTCGGCGACACCCTCGTTGGCCCGACGATCCTGCAGTGGGGCACGGAGGAACAAAAGAAGCAATTCATACCGGGGATCCTGAAGGGTGAGATCGCGTGGTGCCAAGGATTCAGTGAGCCCGACGCCGGTTCGGACCTGGCCGGCCTGAAGACGCGGGCCGAGCTCGACGGCGACGAGTGGGTGATCAACGGACAGAAGGTGTGGACGACGCAGGCCCACTACGCCGACTACATCTTCCTGCTGGCCCGAACCGACCCCGACGCCCCGAAGCACGCCGGCATCTCCTATCTCCTCGTACCGATGAAGCAGCCCGGGGTGGAGGTGCGTCCCATTGAGCAGATCGATGGCTCCGCGGAGTTCAACGAGGTCTTCTTCACCAATGTGCGCTGCCCGAAGGCCAACGTCATCGGCGGGGTGAACAACGGGTGGAAGGTCGCCATGACGACGCTCGGCTTCGAGCGCGGCACGTCGTCGACCACCGGCCACCGACGTTTCCAAAAGGAGTTCGACGAGATTCTGGGCGAGGCGCGCCGACGAGGGCGCGACAGCGACCCACTGACCCGCCAGCGCCTGGCGCGCTCATGGTCGAACATCAAAATCATGCAGATCAACGGGCTGCGCACGCTGACCGACGTCCTGAACGGCACCCACACGACGGCAGCGCTCGGCGCGTGCAACAAGATGTTCTGGTCGGAGGCACACCAACAGACCATGCTGCTGGCGATGGACATCCTTGGCATGGACGGCCAGGTACTGCAGGGCGACGACGGTGGCGACACGCTCCTGCCAGGAGCCCGCCGGGCCAAGGCGAACTACCCGGTCAACAACCTGCAGTCGTTGTTCTTCTTCTCCCGGTCGGAGACGATCTGGGGCGGCTCGGCCGAGATCCAGCGCAACATCGTGGGCGAGCGTGCGCTCGGCTTGCCCAAGGAACCGAAGCCCGCCTGAACCAGGGTCGGTACGGCCGTTTCCCCTACTCTGGGCGAGTGGGACGAGTGGTCCGACACAGCGAACGGGGTGAACAGCCATGCTGGTGAGAGAGTGCCTACGGACGGCGCCGGTGACCGTCCCTCCGGGATGCACCCTGGAGGAGGCGGCGCGGCTGCTCGGGAGCCACCGCATCGGTTCGCTCCTGGTGGTCGACGGTGGCCGTCTGGTGGGGATCGTGACCGACCGCGACATCACCGTGCGCGGGGTGGGCGAGGGCAAGCCCGCCTCGGCAGCGGTCGAGGGTGTCATGACCGCTGACCCCCGCACCATTCAGGGCTCGGCTGACGTCTTCGACGCGTTCACGGTGTTCAAGACGGCCAGTGCCCGGCGTTTACCGGTACTCGAGGACACCGAGTTGGCCGGGATCATTTCGGTCGACGACCTCTTGATGTCTCTCGTGGTCGAGTTCGGCGCGGTGATGTCCCCGGTCGCTCAGGAGCTGGTACACCCGGCCTGACCGGCGATCAGCTGGTGCGACGCTCCCGCCCATCGACGTCGGATCCGGCGACGGGCAGCGGGACCACATTGGTCGGAGCCGCTCCTGAGAGGCCCATGACCAGGCCCTCGGTGCCGTTGCGGCGCTGGCGGGCACCGAGCACGAAGAGGGGGATGCACGCCGCCAGCGTGCCCACACCGCCCACCACGAGCGCAACCCGCGGACTGGTGACGTCACTGAGGTAACCCAGCAATGGCGCCCCGATGGGCGTGCTGCCGAGGAATGCGATCGCGTTCAGCGACATGACCCGGCCGCGCATGGCCGGATCGGCCCGCAGCTGGAGCGTCGCATTGTTGGTGGCCACGAACGAAATGCTGGCCGCACCCATCGGGACGAGGAGCACGATGGCCCACGACTGGGTCGGTGCGAGCGCCACCGCCAGGATGGAAGCGCCGAAGGCGACGCCGATGCAGGCAAGCAACCGGGTGGACGGCCGGCTCCGGAAGGCCGTGGCCAGGCCGCCCGCGACGGCGCCCGCACCCATGGCCGCCAGGAACCAGCTGTAGAGACCCGCTCCTCCGTGGAAGGTGAACTTGGCCAGGAGGGGCAACGTCACGGTGAAGTTGAATGCGAACACCCCGACAACCGCCATGGCGAGGAGCGGGATCTTCAGGTCGGGCGTGGCCCATACGTACCGCAGGCCTTCACGTACCTGACCTTTGGCCCGCACGACTCCGGGACGCCGATACAACTCCGAGGCGCGCATCATCGCGAGCGCCACGATGACCGCGGCGTAGGAGGCGGCATTGATGTAGAAGCAGGCTGCCACCCCGAAGAAGAGGATGAGGACACCCCCGATGGCTGGCCCGATGACCCGGGCCGAGTTGATCAACACGCTGTTGAGACTCACGGCGTTGGGCAACAGGTCCAGGCCGACCATCTCGGACACGAAAGTCTGCCGGGACGGGTTGTCGAAGAGGTTCACGAAGCCGAGCCCGGCCGAGAGCACGTAGACCTCCCACAGATTGGCCGAATTCGTCACGACCAACGTGCCCAGAATCAACGCAAGGATCCCCGCCGTGCCCTGCGTGGCGTAGAGCACCTTGCGCTTGTCGACCCGGTCCGCCACCAGGCCGCCGAAGGGACCGAGCAGCAACAGGGGCAGGAATTGCAGGCTCGTGGCGATAGCGACGTCCACACCGGTGCCGTGGAGCGGGAAGAGGATGAGGTAGGCCTGGGCCACTTGCTGCATCCACGTTCCCGACACGGAGATGACTTGACCCGTGAAGTAGAGCCGGTAGTTCCGGACCGAGATGGCCCGGAACGTCCGACGCCCGGCCTCGCGCACGCGTCGCCTCACGGTTCCAGCAACAGCTGTTCGAGCAACTCGACCAGCTCCTCGGCGCGTCGTTGCTCCTCGGAAGAGAGATCGTCCAGGCGGCGCAGCAGAAAGGCGTTCTTGCGGGTGCGCATACCCTCGAGCGAGCGCTGGCCGGCGGTCGTGATCCGGACCCTGGCGCTACGCCGGTCGTTGGGATCGGCCACGCGGGTCACCATGCCCGCCTCGGTCAGGCTGGCCACGATTCTCGTCATGGTCGGAGGCTGCACCTGCTCGAGGGCGGCCAGCTCGCCCAGCGTGGGAGATCCGTGCCGGCCCACCGAGCCGAGCGCCGAAGCCTGTGCCGGTGAGAGACCGCCGAGGGACTCCTGGCGGAGTCGGCGCTGCAGCCGGTTGACGGCGATGCGCAGGCGGCCGGCAACCTCTTCGTTGGTCATCTGGACGGATTGCGCAGGCACTCCTCCATTATAGTTAGTTGAGCTAACTAATCAATCGGTTCCGGCGGGTCCCGAGGACCACTTTGATCTGATCAGTGCAGAGAGGGTGCTCAGAGGCTGGGGACGTAGCCGCCGGAGCCCAACGCGGCGCTCTCGTCAACGCTCAGCGAATCGTCGATCCCACCCAGGACCTCGGTGACCCAGGGCAGGCGCTCCCGCAGAATTCGTTCCACGCCGCCGGACAGAGTGGCCGAGCTGATGGCGCAGGAGCTGCACGCCCCCTGGAGTTGGACCTCGATCACCCCGGCCTCCACGTCGGCCCGGACGAGCACGAGGTCACCCCCGTCGGCCTGTACGGCGGGCCGCATGAGGTCCATGATCCCCTGGAGCTTCTCCAGGCGGTCGGCCCGTTCGGCGTCGCTGAGCTGGGACTGGGTATCGGTCACCCCTCCATTGTGCCGTGCCGGCGGGCGGCCCATGCACCAGCGGGGCAACGGGTGCCGGGCCGGGCCTGCCGACCACGTTCACCCTGGGCCACCGGGGCACCGGCTGCGAGACGCAATGGTCGACGCGCTGCGCCACCGCCGTGGCCGTGGAGGACTGCACCGTGACCGGCAGCGCAGGAGGAGGGTCGAGGCTCAGCCGAGCCCGAGGGGCACGGGCGGCCCGCCCTGCACCACGGGATTGGACAGCTCGCCGATCCCCTCGATGCTGATGCGCACGGTGTCGCCCGACACGAGAAAGCGCGGGGGGTCGAACCCGGCACCGACACCGGCGGGCGTCCCCGTGGCGATGATCGTCCCCGGCTCGAGCGGGAAGGCCGTGGTGAGGTACTCGATCATCTCGGCGCAGCCAAAAATCAGATCGGCCGTCGTCGAGTCCTGACGGAGCTCGTCGTTCACCCAGGTTCGGATGGACAGAGAACCCGGATCACCGAGCTCGTCACCGGTGACCAGCTCGGGACCACAGGGGGCGTGCGTGTCGAAAGACTTACCCAGCGTGAAAGTGGGCGAGCGCCACTGCCAATCCCGCGTGCTCACGTCGTTGATGATCGTGAAGCCGGCGACGACCTCGAGCGCCCGCGCCGCAGGCACATGTTGGCAACGCGGCCCGATCACGAGGGCCAGCTCGCCTTCGTAGTCGACCATGTCGGAGACGGACGGCAGCACGATGGCATCGCCCGGTCCCGAAATGGATGTGCGCTGCTTGTTGAACCAGTACTGCCACTCGGGGGGCTCGCGGCCCAATTCGGCGACGTGGGCCCGGTAGTTCATTCCGATGGCGAGGATGGCCGGCGGATCCGGTACCGGCGCATGGCGCCGTACCGCGCCCAGGTCGTGCCGGGCAGCCAAACCCCCAGCTGCGGCGCCAGCCCGTTCCAGGCCGGCCGGACCAAGTGCGAGCACCTCGGTCATCGTGGGGGGCAGGCCGGTGGCGGGGTCACTCAGATCGAGGACCTGGTCCCGCACGATCAGCCCGGGCCGCGGCTGCCCGTCAGACAGGGAGAAGCTGATCAGACGCACGCCGCTCCCCTCGCCGGCCTCAGTGCGACTGCGCCTTGAAGGCCTCCCAGTGCTTCGTGGCGTGCCGGGCCGAGAAGGCACCGACGACCTCGACGGCGCCGAAGACAATCGCTCCGATGCCGATCAGCACGACAAGCGCGGTCAACGGTGCGCCGGGGTGCCGGATGCAGAGGAAGCCCAGGGCCACGGCGACGATGCCACGGATGAGGTAGGCCCACCAGTACGGCAGGTAGTGGTAGCGGATGGAGTTGACGATGTCGAAGATCCCGAGCACCAGGAAGCCCCAGCCGACGAGCACGGCCACAATGAAGATGGTGATGTGCGGCCAGACGAAACCGACGATGCCCGCGCCGACCCAGATCACTCCGAAGACCAGGAGAGGCCACCGTTGGCGTGCTGCCCGGATGCCGGCGACGATCTCGAAGAGCCCGACCGCAATGAAGAACCCACTGGCCAGGTAGATGATGGCGTAGACGCTCGCGTGCCGGTAGCTGATGACAAAGAAGCCGAAGATCATGGAGATGATGCCGCCGGCCAGGTACCAGCCCCACATCTTCTCCAGCTGGGTGCTGACGACATCGCCCACGGCAACCTCGTCGTCGGTCAGTACGTTGGTCATGACATCCCCCTTAGGCGAGTAAAAGGCACACTGTGGTGTGTATCGACGCAGCGTACCGCCGGGCTCAGACCGCTGAAGGGATGCAGGACCGCAGCGCCCCGAGGGCCCGGGCGCCCCACGAGCCGCCCACCTCGGACCAGCGGGCCGGCTGCTCGAGCACCTCGTGGGCCTCCGCCCATAACTCGTCCTCGACCGGCTTGAGCGCATCCCGCACGCCCGGCAGCGCGTCTGGGTCGGCCTCGACGAGCTGGCGCAGGGCGTCGGCCGCGTGCCACAACTCCTCGTTGGAAAGCTCGAGCGGGACGAAAGGGGGTGGGCCGGCGGCGGTACGCGGGAACGCGGGAACGTAGATGCTGGCGCACGGGCTGCCCGGCGCCACAAACACGCGCAGCGGCGCCCCGTCGGCCACGTCGGCGGGCAACTCCGCGATCATGGAGGCGGCCGTGACGCTGAGCTCACGGACGTGCATGCAGACGGTGACGCCGCTGGAGTCCGCGCCGACCCGGGTCGGCGGCAGGTGCACGAGACCCTCGGTGCCGGGAGCACCCCAGGGGCCCGTGCCGTGGTCGCGCAGGTGGGCGGCCGTGGTGGCAGCGGTGAGCCCCCCAGGGCCGGTCGAGTCGAGAAGACGTCGGCCGGCCGCCAGGCGGACGTCGGCGTAGGCGGTGTCCTCCGAGGCGTCGCGGAACCGGCTGAAGTCGTCCCCGGCCACAAGGCCGCTGGAGGCGCGCGTCCATACCCTCTCGAGGGTGATGCGATTGGAGATGGCCACGCCAGCGGGGAACGGAGCGACGGCGTACTGCGAGCCTGCCGTGTCGAGCACGAAGGCCTGGGTCGGGTCGGCGATGAGGAAGGAGGAGTCGTACGCCTCCCGGTGGGTGGCGTCGGCGATGCCACCCTGCCCGTAGGTGTCGAGCAGGCCGATGATCACGTCGACTGCCTCTGGCGCGCTGCGAGCGCGTTCGAGGCCCAGGCGGACCATGTCCATCCCGATCAGCGCGGGTGGGGCGGAGGCGGCGTCGTGGGTGGTGCTGACACGCTCGTTCCCTATGGCGACGCCGTGCTCGTTCACGCCGTGCTCCGCCCCCCACAGCCAGGTGGGGCAGGAGAGCAGCGCGGCGTGCGCACCGGTGTCCCCGATAGAGAGGTACTGCGTGCGCAGTGTGCAGCCGGCCGAGGCGCGACGGCCGAAGGGCCAGGCAATCTGGATTTCGCCAGGGGGCCGGTCGGAGTTCTTCGCGAACACCATGCCCTGCGGACCGGGGGCGCAGATGGTGTCGCACATGGTCGCAGTGTAGGGAGGGTGGATAGGGTGGCCGTTCGTGGAACCACGCGCTGTCCTCACGGTCGACGAGATCGACCTCTCCAACACCGAATTCTGGGCCCGGCCCTGGGACGAGCGGGAGGGTGCCTTCCAGACTCTCCGACGCGAGCGCCCGATGCCGTTCTACGACGAGCCCGAGATCCCCGAGGCGCTGAGCTACGTCATCCCCAAGGGGAGGGGTTACTACGCGCTGACGCGGCACGCTCACATCGCGGAGGCGAGCCGGCACCCGGAGATCTTCCAGTCGGGGAGGGGTGCCACCTCCATAGTGGACATGCCAGAGGAGATGCTCGACTTCTTCGGGTCCATGATCAACATGGACAATCCACGCCATGCGCGCCTCCGGCGCATTGTGTCCGCCGCGTTCAACCCGAGGATGATCAAGTCGATTGAGGACCAGATTGAGCTACGGGCCGACGACGTGATCGACAGGGTCGCCGACCGGGGTGGCTGCGACTTCGTGGTCGACGTGGCGGCCCGGCTGCCACTCGAGATCATCTGCGACATGATGGGCATCGCCGCCTCCGACTACGACACCGTGTTCAACGCGTCGAACGTGATCCTCTCGGCCGGTGACACCGAATATGTGAGGCCGGGCGAGGATCCGATGGTCGCCTTCATGAACGCTGCGCAACAGCTCAACCTGCTCATGACCGACCTGGCCACGTACCGCCGGGAACACCCGACTGAGGACGTCACCTCCGCCTTGGTCAACACCAATGTCGACGGCGAGGCGCTCAGCGAGACCGAGATCGCGGCGTTCTTCATTCTCCTGGTGGTGGCGGGCAACGAGACGACCCGCAATGCCATCAGTCACGGCCTCCTGGCCATGACGACCTACCCCGAACAGCGAGCGCTCTGGCAGGCGGACCCGGCGCGCATTGCGGCCACCGGCGTCGACGAGGTCGTGCGCTGGGGCTCCCCAGTCATCTGGATGCGCCGCACCGTGGCCTCCGACACCGTCCTCGGCGACGTCGAGCTCGTCGAGGGCGACAAGGTCATCATGTTCTACAACTCGGCCAACCGGGACGAGGATGTCTTCGCCGACCCCTTCACCTTCGACGTGCGGCGCGACCCCAACCCCCACATCGGGTTCGGTGCGGCGGGACCGCACTTCTGCCTGGGAGCGCACCTGGCCCGACAGGAGATCGACGTCATGTTCCGCCATCTCTTCGAGCGGCTGCCCGACATTGAGGCGGTGGGCGAGCCGGACCGCCTGCTCTCCCCCTTCATCAACGGCATCAAGCACCTCGACTGTCGCTTCACGCCGGCGCCTGCATCGGCACACTGAACAGGACAGGCGGTTCGCGTCAGCTCTTCTCGTACTCGAGGAAGGCCTCCAACGCGCGTGGTCCCCAGACGAGTCCCGGGCCACCGTTCATGGTGATGGCCACACCGATCATCTCGGCGACCTCCTCCGCGGTGGCTCCGAGACGGGCCAAGTTCCGCCCATGGGCAGCAATACACCCATCGCACTCGCGGGTGATGGCGATCGAGAGCGCGATGAGCTCCTTGGTCTTGACGTCCAATGCCCCCTCGGCGAAGGCGGCGTCGTGGAGTGCGCGGTAACCCGTCATCACGTCAGGGATCGCGGCTGTGAGCGCGCGGTACGGCTCGCGGAGGTCAGCCTGGACTTGATGGAAGTGTGCGAGTGCCATGGCAAATGCTGGCACGTCGGCGCGCTCAGCCGTTACCGGCGCTGCTCCTCGGCCCCTTGTTGCGGACCTCCTCCACTGCCGACATGGCCTCACGCAACTCACGGATCCACTCGGCCTCGTGCTGGGCCACGAGCCGGACGCACCACGCCAAGGCCTCACTGCGGCTGCGGGCCACACCCGCGTCGATCAACGTGTCGAGGGCTTGGCGGTCGTCCATGCGCAGCCTGGTCATGACCGGCACGCCCGCTGTCGTGAACAGGACGCGGGACCCCCCGCATTCCGCACCCCACGACACGGTGCGGCGGAACGCCGGTTGGGCCTCGTCGGCAATGCGAATCCGCGCACCGCGGGTCTCTTCCCGGAACCCGCTGATGCGGGCCTGCTCGGCTACCCGCACCTCGTCCTCGCCCGCGCCGTCAGGCAGTGCGGGTGGGTCGAGCTTCCCCACCACCTGGATCTCGTCGGTGTCGATGGTGATCGTCGGGCTTTCTAAGTACCAGATGCCCGGCACCCGCCCGGCGAACCAGGCCCCGATCAGTCGCTCCTGCTCCGGCCCGGAAGGGGGAGGGCTCGCTGACCGCCGCCGGCCCCGCTGTGGTCCCCTTCCGCTCTCGTTGTTCGCTTGAGTCATATTACGAGATTACACGATTACGAACCAGGGTCAAGCAAGTCTCGTCATTCCAGGGGCAGCTTGAAGCCGATGTGGGAGGGCACGAACCCGAGCCTCTCGTAGAAGCGATGAGCGTCGGGGCGGGCTGTGTTGGAAGTCAGCTGCACGCGGTAACAGCCGAGGGCACGGGCTCGGGCGACTGCGTCGTGGATGAGCGCGCCCCCCACTCCCCCGCCACGGTGATCCGGGTGCACGTGGACCGACTCGATTTCGGCACACAGCCCGCCGCGCGCCTGGAGGTGCCGAAAGACGACGAGCTGGCACGTCCCCACCACCTCGCCGGACAACTCGGCCACCAGCACGACGCCGCCATTTCGCGTGCTGTCGGACAACGCGACACGATAGGAATCGAGATCGTCGGGATCCTCCCTGCTGAGTGGCCCCCCTGAAATCGATCCGTGCACCAGCAACTCCACGATTCGGGCCAGGTCCGCCTCGGTTGCGGGCCTGATGACACGTCCCTCGGGCGTCACGCTGGGTCCTCTGTCATGTCGGCCATTGTGACGCCCGCCGAGCGTCAGTGGCTGCTCCGCCGTTCCCGCAACGTGATGGCACGCCGCGGACAGTCCCGAACGGCGCGCTTGGCGGCGCTGACGAGCTCGGGCGGCAGCGGCCTGCCGTCAACGACCGGATAGCCCCACTCATCGAGTGAGATCGATTCGGGGAGCAGCTCGGCGCAGTAGCCATAGGCGTCGCAGGCAACGGGGTCGATGAGAATGCGCACCACGGTCAGTCCACCCGAGCCATTTCGGGAACGCGTAGTTGCGACGGGCGGTGCCAGTGCGGGCACGGGTCCCCATTGACGTGCGCGACGACGTCGGCTGCGAAGACCTCCAGCGCGCTGCGAACGAGATTGACGGCACCGTCGGGATGCCGGCAGGCGCCCCGGCCATCGACCTGGCCAAGCCTGCGTTCGAGTCGCGCGAGAAGTCCGGCAGCAGACTGGCCGCGAGCCAGCTGCGTCAAGTCGGCAGCGATGGCCGGCAGTCCGTAGACGCACGGGCCGCATTGTCCGGAACTCTGGCGAGCCAGATAGTGCGCGAGGCGCGCCGACTCCATGAGCCCACACGCGCCCTGGCCCAGGACGACGACGACGCCGACCCCGGCCGTCGCCCCGACGGCGCGGAGCGAGAGTGAGGAGTACGGCGTCGTGAAGTGTGTCGGGTCGACCCAGGCGCCCCCGTATCCGCCGACCAGGAGCGCCTGCGGCGTGCTGGTGGGCACGGCCCGATTGGCGATGTCGATCAACGGCGTTCCGCGGTCGATCTCCACCACGCCCGGGTGTTCCACTGCGCCCGAAACCGTGACGAGGGACGTCCCCGGGTCTTCGTCCAGACCATGGGCCCTGAACGCGTTGGGACCGGTGCGGGCGATCATCGCCACGTGTGCCAACGTCTCCGCGTTGTGCACGAGGGCGCTTTTGCGGCCGATGCGAAGGGCAGTGCCCTTGTCGGGACGGAAAGAGGGAAGCGATTCGCCGGCCTCGACCCAGCGCGCGAGAGCGGACTCCTCACCGGCGGTGAACCGGTCGGGTGGACGCACCATGGCTTCGGGAACGGGCGCGCAACCGGCCGCCGCTCGTTCGTGCACCGCGCGTGCCACCGCCGAGGCGACCTGGTGCCGCCCCTCTGGTACACAGACCGTGACCCGGTGCGCCCCGCTGGCGGCAGCCAGGAGCTGGGCGCCGTCGAGCACCAGGTGCGGCGAACGGATGAGCAGGAGCTTGTCCTTGTCGCTGGCCGGCTCGCCCTCCATGCCGTTGACCAGGATGGAGCCGCCAGCCCCTCCGGCGTGGGCGACCGCGAGCTTGATGGAGGCCGGGAAGCCGGCCCCGCCGCGGCCGGTCAGGCCGGAGACCTCGAGCACGGAGACGAAGGCGTCGCGCCAACCACGGCTGGTGGGTCCGGGCAGCGGGACCGGACCCAGGGTGGCCACGTGACCGGCCAGGTCGGTCGGGTGACCGAGCAATCGGTAGCGGCCCGTGGCAGGGGGCGCTTGGCTCGCGTTAGGCACGTCGGCCTCCCGCCGGCGGCTGCGCCGTCAGCACGAGGTGCTTTGCCGGGACGCCGGCAACGGAGGATTGCGTTGTCCTCGCCGAGGACTGGCGAGAGGCCTGACGGAGCCGCCAGGCCAACGCCACGCCCACAACGGCGACACACACCACTCCGAGGACGATGACCCAGCTCTCACCGGCATCGGTGCCCATGCCGAACGAGTGGGCCAGCGCGACCGGCCAGCTGAGATAGGCCAGCCAATGGATGGCACGCCACGTCCCTGGTCGCATCCGAGCCCGAAGCAGGCTGGTCGCGAAGACGGCGATCATCAGGTCGAGCGAGACGGCACCCACGCCGACCCAGAGCCGCCCGTAACTCGACGTGAACGGGATGACGACGGCAGCCCAACTGATGTTCACAAAGGTGTCGAGCACGCTCGTGAGGACATGAATGCCGAGGAACACGACGGCGATCATGGAGACGCGGCGGTGCATCTCTTGATGCGCGAACCCAGGCCAGTTGCGCGCCCGGGCCCTGGTCGTGGTGGTGAGGCCGAGCACCATGGTCAGCGTGAGGAGGACGAGCGCTGTAATGCCGCTGGCCCGCGTGGCGTACCAGAGGGACGTGGAGCTCACGATGCGGGCTCCGTCGGCCACCCGTTCACCGTGAAGACTCTTCCGTCGACGCGCACGAGCCGGACCGACTGCTCGAAACGGGCCAGCTCGTCGAGCGCCCGCTCCCCCCACACGATGGCGGCGGTCGTCACGACGTTGGCCTCGACACACGTCGAGCCAGTGGCCGAGACGAGGGCCCAATAGGGCTCGACGCAGTCGCCCGTCCGCGGGTCGAGGATGTGGTGGACCTCACGATCCCCCGCCCGCCATGTTCTGACCGACGTGGCGGAGCTCGCCAGGCCGCCGTGCCGGATGGCCACGACCTGGTCGACCTGCTCGGCCGGGGTGGACGACTCGCGGGCGATCCCGACGGCCCACCCTCCGGCGGGAGGCGGACCAGCAACGGCGACGTCACCGCCGAGGCTCACGAGGACGCCCGATCCGATCCGGCCGGCGATGCGAGCAGCAGCCCGATCCGCGGCCAATGCCTTGGCGGACGAACCGAGGTCGAGATGGACGCCGCGCGGGATACGGACCGTGCGGTCGCGCTGATTGAGCTGGACGTGCCGGTACCCCGCCACCGGACCGAGCGCTCGCGGCAGAACGGGAGGACGGGACTGCACCTCGACCAGGTCGGCGTCGTAGCCGAGCGAGACAATGGCGTTGCCGATGGTCGGGTCGACGGCGCCTCCGGTACGAGCGGCCGTGTCGAGCGCGACAGACAGAGCGTCGAAGAGCAAAGGGCCGACGACGACCGTCCGACCTGCGTTGGCGTGCAGTGCCTGCAGCTCCGAGTCTTCACGGAACCGGCTGCAGGCGAGATCGAAGACGGCGAGCTCGGCGGCGAGCATTCGCTCGGCGGCGGCAGCGTCCGTGGGCTCCTGCACCACGACGGTGGCGGTGGTGCCGATGGCCGCGAAGGACCGCGTCGTCAGCTCCGGTTCGAGGACCTTTGTCGGTGGTGTCACCGCGACGTACCTCCCGAGGTCACTGTGGGCGACGAGGAGCTGGCCGTCGGTGCCGTGGAGTTCGCCGAGGACCCGGTGTTTCCGGTTGTCCCGGTCGTGCCGGAGCTGCCCGTCGTGCCCTCATCGGACGTGCTGTCCGATGAAGAGCTCCCGCTGCCGGACGTGGACGTCGATCCCGTGGACGACGAGGTCGAGCCAGACGTGGCGCCGACGGTCCGCCGCGCACTGGCGCCGGGATGGTCGTTCGCAACCACGATCCCCATGGCCACCGTGGCGCCGGTTGCCGCGACGATCACGCCCCGGGTCAGGAAGCGCACCCTGGACCTGGCTCTGTCTCGTTCGGCTGGAGTGCTCGGCTGGGCTGTGGACATATGGCGAGAGCCCTTCGGTTGGCGACGCCTCCATCCCAACATCTTCAATTCGATGCTGACGCAGGACCCGCTGTGGTCCTCCTGTGACATGCCCGGCCCCGGTTCCCGCCGGCCAGCACCACGCCACCGCTACGATCGCCCCGCATCCGCCGCGCGGGACGACGGGCAAGGAGAGGCGATGGCGCAGGTCAACACCGTGCGAGGACCGGTCGACGGCAGCCAACTGGGGCGCACCCTCATGCACGAGCACATCTTCGTGCTGAGTCCCGAGATTGAGAAGACGGCCGAGGAATGGGACGAGGCTGCCGAGCAGGCGAGGGCCGTGACCAAGCTGCGCGAACTCAAGAGCCGCGGGATCGACACCCTGGTCGACCTCACCGTGGTGGGATTGGGTCGCTACATCCCTCGGGTGGCCGCCATCGCCGAACAGGTTCCGGAGATCAACGTGGTCGTGGCCACGGGTGTGTACACCTACAACGAAGTTCCCATGTACTTTCACTTCCAGGGTCCGGGGACCGTTCTCGGCGGACCCGAGCCGATGATCGACGTCTTCGTCCGAGAGATCCGCGATGGCGTCGGCGACACGAACGTGCGGGCCGGCATTCTCAAGTGCGCGTCGGATCGTCCTGGGATCACGCCCGGGGTGGAGCGCGTGCTCAGGGCCGTGGCTCAGGCCCACCGGGCGACCGGCGTGCCCATCACGACCCACACGCCGACACCGCCAGAGCCCTGGGGGCTCGAGCAGCAGCGCATCTTCAAAGAGGAGGGCGTCGACCTGACAAGAGTGGTGATCGGTCACAGCGGAGGCACGACCAACACCGACTACCACCGGAGCCTGATCGAAAACGGCTCGTATCTCGGCTTCGATCATTTCGGCCTGCCCGGCATCACCCTCCAGGATCGCGTCGATGCCGTGGCGCGCCTGTGTGCACAGGGTTACGCCGACAGGATCGTCCTCTCCCACGACGCCATGTGCTTCGTCGACTGGTTTCCCCGCTCCTTCACGGAAGCGTCGAGCAATTGGCGCTGGACCTACATCTCCGACGAGGTGATCCCGGTCATGCGCGACCGCGGTATCAGCGAGGCCGACATCACCACCATGCTGGTGGACAACCCCCGCACCATCCTGGAAGGCGGTCCCCCGTACTAATGCCCGCCAGCGGGGGACGGTCGTGACGCTCCTGCAGCCGGAGCTGGTGGCCAAGTTGGCCGACGAGTTCCCTGATGCCGTGGCGTGGCGGAACCTGGCCGACACCAGCGAGCTCACGCTCCGGGACTGGCACCGCCACTCCAATCGCCTTGCCCGGGGACTGCAGCAGCACGGGCTCAAGCGCCACGACCGGGTTGGGCTGGTGATGACCAACGACGAGCCTCTGCAGTGGCTCGTCTCCTACCTTGCCATCCATAAGGCGGGTGCGGTGGCGGTGCCGTTGCTGGCGCGACTGGGAGCGGTTGAACACGCCCGGATCATGGCGGACGCGGGCGTCTCGGTCGTCCTGTGCAGCGAGGTCGTCGAGGGTGTCAGGTCGGCCGCGCGGACCGTGGTGTGCACCGGGCCGGGTGGCGATCTGGCGTGGACCGATGTGCTCTCCGCCGACGACGGCGACTTGGACGTGGCCTACGGCCCCGATGATGTGGCCGACATCATGTACACCTCGGGGACCACCGGCCGGCCCAAGGGGGTGGTCGTACGGCACGGGGGGCTCTCGACGACCGACCGAATGCCGTCGAAGTGGCTCGGCCTCGGTTTCCTCTCGTCCTCGCCGTTCGCCACAACCAGCGGCTCGCTCCTTGTCTCGGGCCCACTGCGCGGTGGTCTGAGCGGGTGGTTCCTCCCCCGCTTCACCGCTGAGGCCTGGGTCGACAGCGTGGAGAGGGCGCGCCCTGTCTCGGCCTTCCTGGTGCCGGCAATGGTGGAGCTGATCGTCGGCTCTCCCCGGTTCGCGGCCGCGGATCTCTCGAGCCTGGCCGTGGTCACGGTCGGCAGCGCGCCGATTGCCGAGGCCACCCTGCGCCGGTTCGGCAAGGGATTGCCCAACGCCGAGGTCCTGTGCGGCTACGGGATGACCGAGTTCGGTGCCGTCACGGCCATGCCGATCGGTGACAGCGGCCGCCACCTGGGTTCGGTCGGGCTGCCGCTGCCCGGCGTCCGCGTCCGGATCATCGGCCCGGAGGGCGAGAGGCTCGCCCCCGGAACGGTCGGCGAGGTCACCATCGGCGGCACCCGCCACGCCCGCTCCTACGTCGGCGACAGTCCACCGGACGACGACCCCTGGGCCGGCGGCTGGCTGCACAGCGGAGACCTCGGGTACCTCGACGCCGACGGCCACCTGTGGATCGTCGGCCGTCAGAAGGAGATCATCATCCGGGGCGGGCACAACGTGGTGCCCGGGGAAGTGGAGGCCGCCCTCTTCGAACACACCGCTGTGAGCGAAGCCGTCGTGTCGGGCGTGCCGCATCCGGTCCTGGGCGAGGATGTCGCCGCATGGGTCGTCCTGCGCGACGCCACGTCCAGCGACGAGCTCCGCGCGTTCCTCCTGGAACGTTTGGCCGACTACAAGGTGCCCCGGCGCATTACGGTGGTCGATGCGCTCCCGCGCAACGAGAGCGGAAAGGTCATCAAGTCCCGCCTCGAGTCTGGAGCCAATCCGAAGTGACAGCGAGCTTCACCACTTTGATGGTCGAGGACATCGGGCGCGTGCGACGCCTCACCCTGAACCGTCCCGACCACCACAACCCGCTGACGCCTCGATCCATCCGCGAGCTTCTCCGGGCGGTGCAGGACGCGGAAGACGCTGCCGGTGTGAGCGTCATCATCATCCGCAGCACAGGACGATCGTTCTCATCGGGCTACGGCTTCATTGCGGAGGACACCGATCCGGGTGACTTCCCGCAACACGCTGCGATCGAAGGCGACGTGAGCGCCATGCTCGCGCTGGGGGACGGCTGGGCACGGATCTGGAACTGCACGCTGCCCGTCATCGCCCAGGTGCAGGGAAACTGCCTGGCTGGAGGCACCGATCTCGCCCTGCACTGCGACCTCGTCGTCGCCGCCGAAGACGCCCGCTTCGGCTTCCCTCCGGTCCGGTCCATGGGCGTCCCGCCCACCAACATGTGGCTCTATCACCTGGGACCGCAGTGGACGAAGCGGCTGGTCCTGACCGGCGACACGATCACGGGCATCGAAGCCCGTGAGATCGGCCTCGTCGTGGAGACGGCACCATCCGAGGCACTCGATGTCGTCGTCCTCGATCTGGCGGAGCGGATGGCGCTGATCGGTCGCGACCTCCTGGTGGCCAACAAGAGAGTCGTCAACATGGGCGTGGAGCTGATGGGGCGCTCACAGCTGCAGCGATTCGCTGCCCTCAACGACGCCATCGGCCACCGGTCGCCGGAAGCCAAGGAATTCTCGCAGCAGATCGCCGAAGTGGGACTGCGCCAGGCCGTGAGAAATCGGGACGCAGCCTTTGACGCACCACGCCTCGGTTCTGACGGCCCTGGTTAGACGTCAGTCAGCGATGTCTCCGTAATCCCCAGGGCCCGCAGCGTCCGTCCGAGGCCGAGGAAGGCGGAGAGACAGACGGTGAGGTCGAAGATCTCGGGGTCGGTGAACGAACCCCGCAGTCGTTCAATGAATCCGTCGTCGATGCTGGTGTGGTTGATGGCGAAGCGCTCGGCATACTCCACGGCCAAGCGCTCCTGCTCGGACAGCCCGGCCTCATCAGGAGTTCCGACGGCGCAATAGAACTCCTCGTCGAGGCCTTGCGCCTTGACGGCGTCGGCTCGGAAACCAAGGCACACCGTGCACTCATTGAGTTGCGCGATCCTCATTCTCGCCGCTTCCCGCACCCGCGTCGGGAGAATGCTCTTGTTGTATGCCGCCTGGACGAAACGAGTCGCGGCCGCTCCGAGTTGAGGCTGCAGCGACCAGATCTGGACAGCGTCACCGCCGTCGCCGGCTGGAATATCCAAACGAGCCATGGGGCGACTTTATGCCAGTATTCGGTCTTCGCGTGCAGTGGATCCGGACGTACGGAACCCCGGAGAACGGAAAGCAGATGGTGCTCACTCGCTACACCCTCGACTCGGTTCGCTCTTGCGTCTGGGTCAGCGGACGCTCGAGCCTCCACCCGATCAACACCGAGACGCGAGGAATCACCGGCTGGTTCGAAGCCGCAACGCAGGCCGACGGATCGCTCGACTTGGACCAGTACGTCTCCGGTGAGCTGGAGCTGGCGGTGGAACGCCTCACATCTGGCAACCAGCTTTACGATCGCGAACTACGACGACGCATTGATGCGCGGCGCTATCCCACCATTTCCGGCCGGCTCACCCGTATCGTCCGAGAGGGACCTCACCCCGGGTATCTGGTCACCGGCGAGATCGCCTTTCACGGCAAGACACGCACCTTCGAGCACGCCATGCGGATCGAGCTGAGTGAGGACGGCATCGCCCTGACCGGTGAAGACGTGTTCGACATCCGGGAATTCGGCATGAAGCCTCCCAGCATGTTGATGGTGCGCGTCTACCCGGAGATCAGCGTACGGGTGGAACTGCACGGGGTGCCCGACTCGTAGGGGACGTCGGGGAGCGCACCGAACGTGCTCTCCGTTTGGGGCCTCCGGCACTGGGTATTGCCGTGACCGTCGCCGGCTTCCGGCGCTGTCAGACAAAGGAGGGCAGCCATGGGTCGCGGCCAGACGAAGGGAGGCCGGGGGTGGTACCGCTGGTAGTCCGCCCGGCATCCTGGTTCGCCTGGCGCCCGGATCTCCCGACGGAGAACCGGGCGCCTCTCCACGCAAACAAGACCTGCCTTAGAGTCGTAGTCTCCACAACCGATCAAGGGGGCGATCATGGTGAATCATGACGTTCAGCCCACGACCACGGACGCCGGGATCCCGGTGGCCAGTGACGAGCATTCGCTCACCGTCGGCCCGGACGGGCCCATCCTGCTGCAGGACCATTACCTCATTGAGCAGATGGCCAACTTCAACCGGGAGCGGATCCCGGAACGTCAGCCCCATGCCAAGGGCGGCGGCGCGTTCGGACACTTCGAAGTCACGGCGGACGTCGGCCAGTTCACAAAGGCCGCGCTGTTCCAACCCGGCACCCGAACGGACACGCTGATCCGATTCTCGACCGTCGCGGGTGAGCGGGGAAGCCCCGACACCTGGCGCGATCCCCGCGGGTTCGCATTGAAGTTCTACACGTCTGAGGGGAACTACGACATGGTGGGGAACAACACACCCGTGTTCTTCCTTCGTGATCCGATGAAGTTCCAGCACTTCATCCGCTCCCAGAAGCGACGGGCCGACTCGGACTTGCGTGACCATGACATGCAATGGGACTTCTGGAGTCTGTCGCCGGAATCGGCCCACCAGGTCACAATCCTGATGGGCGACCGAGGCATCCCGAAGTCATGGCGTCACATGAACGGCTATTCCAGCCATACCTACATGTGGGTGAATGCCAACGGTGAACGCTTCTGGGTGAAATACCACTTCAAGACTGATCAAGGCATCGAATTCCTGACTCAGGCGGACGCGGACCGGATTGCCGGGCAGGACGGCGACTACCACCGCCGAGACCTCTTCGACTCCATCGGGCGCGGCGAATATCCGAGCTGGACATTGCGGGTGCAGATCATGCCTTTCGAGGAAGCCAGGGTCTACCGCTTCAATCCGTTCGACCTGACCAAGGTCTGGCCCCACGGCGATTACCCGCTACACGAGGTCGGTCGGCTGACCCTCGACCGCAATCCCACCGACTTCCATTCGGAGATCGAACAGGCCGCATTCGAGCCGAACAACCTGGTGCCGGGCATCGGCGTGAGCCCGGACAAGATGCTGCTTGCCCGCGTCTTCTCCTACGCCGATGCGCACCGGGCGCGCATGGGTGTGAACTACAAGCAGATTCCGGTGAACGCGCCGCAGGCGCCGGTGCACAGCTACAGCAAGGACGGCGCCATGCGGATTGAGAAGGTCGCCGACCCGGTGTACGCGCCCAACTCAGTCGGCGGTCCGGCGGCCGACCCGGGTCGCTACCCCTACGTCGAGAAATGGGAGGCCGACGGCGAATTCGTCCACGCGGCCTACACCCTCCACCGGGACGACGACGATTGGGGCCAGGCGGGAACGCTCATCCGCGAGGTGATGGACGACGCTCAGCGAAACCGGCTCGTCTCCAACGTGGTGGGTCACCTCAGCCAAGGCGTCTCCCCGCCCGTCTTGGAACGTGCCCTCGAGTACTGGCGCAACATCGACAAACAGGTCGGCGACCGCATCGCCGACGGAGTCGGGCACCCCTGAATCCGGCGACCGAACTCCTCAGGACTCCTCGGGCTCCGTGGCCGGCGGGAGGATCCAGTGCAGGTGGTGCTCGGCCTCGAAGTAACGGGTCCAGATGTCTTCGATGTCTTCGACGTGCTTGGTGCTGAGGTACGCCTCGCGGGCCCACTTCTGCATCTCGGCAATCCTCCCGGAGGCGCGCTGCACCTCGTCAGCTGAGAGCGCCCTGAACTCCTGATGACCCGACATGACGTCCTGACCTCCAGCACGATCTGACTCGCGGACGAGACCCCAAGTCAGGATGGTGATCTCGTCGTTCAACAAAGTATCTACCAGCGTGGATTGTTTCGCCGGTTGGCCGCCGGCACCCGCCGAACATCGGCGGGACGTAATATCGATTGAGGCTGTCCCAAGGTTACGCCAGGTACGACCAATTGGCTCAGAGCCGCCGCGGCCGGGTCAGGGATGGTCGATGAATCCCGATGGAGTTGGTTGATCGATCAGTCCGATTTCACAGGAGCTGCCGCCGTGCAGAGCCACGAACCGTAGGGTTCCCGCGCTCGACGCTGGATCACTCGTCACGGCTTTGAGTTCATCGGACCTAGGCCGCTTCTCCACCCGGGAAGGCGGACGGCCAATGCCGTACCGATCGCAGAGAAACCAGCGGAACCGGTTGAGCGGACCGCCATCATTCCTGGCCCATTGCAGTCCTGCCTTCAACTCCCAGCTGCGGGCAACATCCTGGTCGACGATCTGGCAATCGACGGCGACCTGATCCCGATTGGCAACTGGCAAGAGGCCGTCGTTTCTTGGCCGCTTGACGACTTCCGTGGAAACCTTGGACTTCCCGAGTTTCATAGCCGATTCCTTTTGAGGCTCCCTGTAGCGGTATCGACAGGTAATGCCCTCGCTTTAGGCCCAAGTCAGTCGATGGCCCCCTCAATAAGAGCGTGCCGACATAAGGAAGGCGCTAGGCGGATGTATGAGTTCCCTAAGAATTCTCCAAGCGAAAGTCTTGGGCCTAACCCTGACTAAATCGCTCCGATATGTCAAGTATCACGTCCACCACCTTCCCAACGCCTATCGATGCGACGTGGGCCATCGACCGGCGCTGCGAATCAGCACTCGTCTTCGATGAGTGGTCGTCGACCCCTGTCACGAGGGAGTGAGCCGTGCCGTCGGCGAGCAAGACCCCCGCCGTGACGTCCATCTGCCACAGCTCCATGGGACGGGCCCGCTCCCAGCGCTTGTAGTCACTCGCGCGCCGACGCCTCTTGGCCGGCTCGATCGAGTGGTGACGCACCAAGGCCCGACAGATCGAGCTGCGACCGGGCAGCGGTTCGACGCCTTCTCAGGCCAGGCGGTTCAAGATGGTCCGAGGTCCCCGCCCGGATGGAAGCGCCGCATCTCGAGCACTTGCGCCTCAACAGCTGGAGGCATCTGATGTGGGCACGCGTCAGGGCGCGCACTGCGGTCGACCAACCCCGAGAGTCCCTCGGACGCATAGCGCCGCAGCCAAGTGTGCACGGCCAGGCGACCGACGCGATAGCGCCGTGCCACGTCCGTCACACTCGCCCCGTCCTCGAGGACTTCGAGCACCGCCTTATATCGTCGTTCCACGAGACCCAGCTCCACCAGCACGACGCCCTCACTTATGAGTCCGCTCTCTCACAGCGAAGGGGTGTCGTGGACCTTCGGGACGGATGGCGAGGTATCGCCCGGCTACCGGAGCCAGTGTCGCGCCCAGGTACCGGAGCGGGGTCCGGAGAGTGTCGTGCGGGTACCGGAGCCAGGATGTCGTGCAGGTTCCGGACCAGCACATATGGGGGCAGGTCAATTGGCGCCCCCGGAAGTGTGCGCCCCCGGAAGGATTCGAACCTTCGCACACGGTTTAGGAAACCGATGCTCTATCCCCTGAGCTACGGGGGCGTTGCGGACCGCCCTAGATTCTGGTGGACGGCCCTCGTCTTCGACACACTACGCAACCGGGCGGGCCGTGCAACACCTCGGGCCGTGCCCCTACGAGGGTCGGACTCCAACAGCGTAATGGGTCCTAGTGACCTGAGTCGATAATTCGCAATCTCGGGGGAATTTCCTAGGCGTCTCCCGCGTTGTGCCTGTCATCAGCAACGATGGGAGGCAGGCATGCGGCGTTCGGTTCTCGATCCTTTGGTGCTCAGCGACGACGAGCGCGAACAGCTCGAACGCTGGGCTCGACGTCCGAAAAGTTCGCAAGCGTTGGCGTTTCGCTGCCGCATCGTGTTGGCCTGCGCAGACAGAGGAAACAACACCGAGGTGGCCGCCCGACTGGGCGTTGCTCGCAGCACCGTGAACAAGTGGCGGGCTCGCTTCGTCGCCCAGCGCCTCGAGGGGCTGCACGACGAGCCTCGCCCCGGGGCGCCACGCTCGATCGGTGACGACGACGTTGAGATGCTCATCGTCAAGACCCTCGAGGAGACACCAGTCGATGCCACGCACTGGTCGACGCGATCGATGGCCAACGCGACAGGGATGAGTCAGTCGGCCGTGTCGCGCATCTGGCGGGCCTTCGGGCTCAAACCTCACCTGGTCGATACGTTCAAACTCTCGCCCGACCCACTCTTTGTCGACAAGGTGCGCGACATCGTCGGCCTCTACATCAACCCGCCCGACGCCGCACTCGTGCTCTGCGTTGATGAAAAGACCCAGATCCAGGCCCTTGACCGAACCTCGCCGGTGCTCCCGCTTCGCCCTGGACTGCCCGAACGGCGCACGCATGACTACCTAAGAGGAGGCACCACCAATCTCTATGCGGCCCTCGACGTCGCATCGGGACACGTGATCGCCGATATGAGCGAGCGCCACCGGGCCACCGAGTTCCGTCGCTTCTTGAACCTCATCAACCGTTCCGTCCCCGAAGCCCTCGACGTGCATCTCGTCGTCGACAACGTCTCGACGCACAAGACGCCCGAGATCCACCGCTGGCTGCTGCGGCACCCGAGGTTCCACCTCCACTTCACGCCCACCTACAGCTCGTGGATGAACCTGGTGGAGCGCTGGTTTGCCGAGCTGACGACCAAGTGGCTCAAGCGGGGCACCCATCGCTCGACCAAAGAACTCGAGACATCGATCACGACCTGGATCGATCAGTGGAACGAGGAGCCCACACCCTTCGTCTGGCACAAGAGTGCCGACGAGATCCTCGACACCCTGGCTCGCTATTGCGCGCGGATCTCTGACTCAGGTCACTAGCCGGTAATGGTGAGGAACCGTGGCTGATACGAGCGTATGTCCCGCTCGAGCACCGAATACCCCTGGTCGGTGTCCAGATTGTACGACACCACGAGCTGGTCCGAATTCGTCGAGAGCTCGGGGTGGAAGCTGGGGAAGTAAGCCCCTTCTCCAGCGTATTCGTGTATCTCAGGAATGTTGTACACCGGCTGGGGTGTGGTCCATGGGCCCTGTGGGTTGGTCGCGTATGAGAGCTCCACCTTGGTGTCCAAGAACACGCCCCATGGCACTGAGACCGCAATGAATCCGCTCCCATTCGGATTCGCCACCACGCCCGTGAGGTCGTTTTCGGTCGGCACGCTAACGGCGTTGGCCTCCCCCTTCACCCACTGGGAGCCGTTCCAGTAAGTCCACAGACCGATATTCAGTGATTGCCCAAGTGGGACCCTCGCCACCTTCATCCCTGTCGTCGAGTAGTGGGGACCATCAATCACGGCCCCGAAGACGTACCGAAAGCCCCCGCTCGTCAGCGTGGCACTCCCCCACGTCGTGACTGGGTCCTCAGGCAACGGCGTGACCGAACTCAACGCGGGCAAACCACCCGCGTGGACTGCCATTACAGCGATGCCAGAGCGCCCGGTGTAACGCAGCGTCAAGATCCCCGGCGGGCCCTTGTATTCATTGACGAAGACCATCTGGCTGTCGCCGAGGGCATACGTGGAGAGCGGCTCCCAGATCCCCTCCGGGTCAAACGCGTCCGAGATCAGCGCCTTGGCATCCGAGTACGTCCCGCCGTAATCCGACTCCAGATGAGGCAGAGTTCCGACCAACTCGCTACTGTGCACAAACCCGGTGAACATCGGGATGCCGTTAGGCTGGGCCGTACCGATAAACGTGTCCGCGAAAACGAATGCGACCCGGCCGTCCGGCAACTCGGTCGAATAGGTGGAGTCACCTCCGATCCAACCAGGGCCCAGCTGCTGTGCGAACACGTTGTCAAGGTCGGAGTCCGCGAGGGCCTGCGGCGGGACGGCCGGCTGGAGCTGGCCCGCGCTGGCCGCCCAACTCGAGGGAGCGGGGGGCGTTGTCGTCGCCGTGGCGTCCGAAGTGGGGCCGGTCGGTTTTGATGGTATCCGCGGTGCCGATTTTTGCGGAGTCTGTGGTGCCGACGACGGCTTGCTGGTACCGGACCAATCGACACTGAGGACGAGGACTGTGCCGCCCACGCCCAAGAGCACAGCGGCGACAAGGGCGACCAGAAACCGGTGGGCCGTCCAACTGCGCGGATGTTCTTCTTGTGGTGGTCGGAGACCTCTACGGGATTCGGAGTCGGAGTCGGAGAGGCGTGGCATAGTACGGGAAGAGCCCACCTGCGTCCCGTGGTGGCCCCAGCGCAATCTAGACGGGTGAGTCCTGAGCTGCAGATCACCCCTAGCCAGCGCCGCCTCAGCGGGATGCACCCTCGGCAACGCCGACGTATCTTGAGTGACCGGCCGCCATCGCGCCTTGCAGTTCCTGGATCGACGAAGCGCTCGCGCCAGTCGAACAGATCAAGCATCAAGCGTTTCGCTCGGCATGTCGACCACTCGGCGGGTCGGTCGTACAAAGACAGGTCATCACGAGTACGGGCGCATTTGACTCTTTGGATCTGCGCATACCGCCTCCGCGGATACCATGCGGGGAAGGCCTCCTGATGGCGATCCGCTTGCGATCGCCACGGGCTTGCGACGAAGTCCGCTGACGCCGGCTTTCTCTGCGACTCGCACCTGGTCCTTTCCGCGCTACTGGTGCTTCGAGGGTTCCCATTGGCCTTCGGCCGGGGGCTCCGTCCGCCGACGTAAAGAAGGCCGCGAGCCATGCCAGTATCTGCCATGGAATTTTCGCTTTCTGGCCCTGTGGATAAGTCGCGCTGTGGCTGCAGGGGTATCGATAACAGAAGAGACTTATGGATGTGTGACTATTTTTTCCTTCGGTTCCGGCGTCGTCATACGTGAAGGGATGTGAGATGAAGGGGTTTTTGTTTTCACTGACCATGGTCCTCGTCGTGTTGCTCTTGCGGCGTTGTCACCAGCGAGTGCCGGGGGACTCAACCAACACGTGTACAACTGGGGTGATCCTTGGGGGATCCTTGGGCCTGCAGTACTTCGGTCCGACGCCGGTGGATGGCGTTCCCGGCACGATCGTGCAAATCTCCACGTCGAACTCGGCCTCGTATGCGTTGACCAAAGCCGGTGAAGTCTGGGCGTGGGGCGTGGGCGTAGGAGGCGCACTGGGCAATGGAACGATGCCAAAATCCACGACAACGCCAGTGCAGGTCAAATTCCCAGCGGCGTCAAGGTCGCTTCGCTCCCGAGCCCAATGCCGTTTGACACCGGTATGGCGATCGACCGCAACGGCAACATCTGGGGCTGGGGCGCAAACGTGGAGAACTCGCTCTGTTTGCCGAATGGGCAACCTTCTCTTGCCCATGAAGCTACCGCTCACGCACGTCACCCAGGCCAGTGGTGCTGGCGCGCATGGGCTCTACGTGTCGGACGGGAAGCTCTATGCATGTGGTGGAAACACATCCGGCGAGCTGGGCGATGGCACGACGGCCCCCTCGACACAGCCCGTGCGCGTGGTCGGTCTGCCAGATCAGTCCATCAGAGCGATCGGTTCGTCATGGGAGGGTTCGGGTGCTCTGATGGCAGATGGCTCGTACTACGACTGGGGATATAACCATGCCGACCAACTGGGTGACGGCACCACGACGAACAGTGACACCCCTGTGCGGGTAAATCTGCCGGCGAAGGTGCGACAAGTCTCCCTGGGTGGCAGTGCTCCAGGGAGAATGGCCAGACAGTGGGCCATTCTGGCGAACGGATCGGTGTGGGCATGGGGCCAGGAACGATATGGGCAGCTCGGCAATGGGAAGGTGGCAAGCAGCACCGTTCCTACACCCGGTCGATGTCCCAGCTGGAGTGTCCCTTGTCCAGGTCATCTCCGGCGGATCGACCCTGTACGGAATCGATAGTTCGGGTGCGGTCTGGGCTTGGGGGCAGAACGACGTAGAACAGCTGGGGTTCGGCGCCTCGGCGTTTAGCGACCGGCCAGGCAAAGTTGGTATCTCTTTGAGTTGCGTCTCCTCAACCGCTGCAAACGTGGAGGGCTTGACGGAGCCTCGTACGAGATCAGTCGCAAGTCACCGTAGCGAACCGCCTCGAAGCCTCTCGGCAGAGCAGTCTCCATGTGGCCCATAGCTGGGCCCAAACCGGTCCGAACGTCATGGGTTTGCTGAGTCGACAACGAGACGCATGAGTTAGAAGATCTGGCGTCTCAGGATCAAGCACAACTGGGTGAGATACTGACTTTGTCGGTAGTGAGACGGTTCGGCCGCCCTGGTTGATCTCGGTTGTTCATCCAGTGGGGGTGTCAGACCGAAGCCCATGGCGATAGCGGCCCATCCTGAGCTGGCCGTGCTCGCAAAGCTCCAAGATCTCAGCTTTGAACTCCGGGAGCCACGAGGGACGCGGGCATCCTCCTCTCGGTGTTTTTCGAATCTCTCGGCGTGCCCTCCTAGCGCCATTAAGCTTTCTCTTTCTCATCTCTCACGGCCCGGCGCAACGCCCCCACGGCATACACCCCGATTCAAGGAATCATGGTCAGTTGTTGAGCACCAGGAATTGCGGCTGGTACTGATGGACGTTCTGCAGGACGGCGCCGCTGCTCGTGCTGTTGATGTCGTACGAGAGAACGAGTCCGCCCTGATCCGTGAGTTCCGGATGGAACGTGGGGGTGTAGGCGATCTCATCCGGGTATTGGCTGACCTGTGGAATCGGATAGACGGCCTGCGGTGTGCTCCAAGGCCCTGTGGGCGAGCACGCATAGGAGAGGGTGACCTCCGAGCCGTGGTACACGCCCCCCGGAATCGATGCCCCGACGTAGCCGGCTCCACCTGCTTGTGCCATGACGCCACCAAGTTGACCGCCGGCATTGATAACCGCTGCGTTGGCCTCGCCACTGACCCATTGTGAGCCGTTCCAGTATGTCCAGTCACTGGTCTGCAACGACTCACCGAGGGGAACGCGGGCGAGCTTCATGCCATAGAAAGCGCCTGGGGCGCTATCGAGGCCATAGACGTAGGTGTAGGAGGCGTCCTGAACGACCGCATGGCCCCACGTTGTGTCGGGATCGGTCGGGAGTGGTGTGATCGAGCTGAAGGTGGGCATGCCGCTGCCGGAAACCGACAGAACGGCGATAGCTGAGCGACCGGTGAACCGATCGATATTGCCTGACTCAGGTGCGAATTCGTTCACGTAGACCAATTGGCTACCGTTTTCAACGTAAGTCGAGAGGGTCCACCAATGGTCGCCGTCTACGTCGGGGATCAGGATTCGGAGATCCATAGGTGCCGCTGATGTCGGTGTTGAGGTTGGGCAATACGCCGACGAGTTCGCTGTTGCGGGGCATGCCGGTGATGGTCGGCTGACCACTCGGCTGTGCAGTCCCGATCAGCGTGTCGGAGAAGACGAAGACTCTTGTCCATTCGGAAGTTCGGTGGAGTAGGCCATGTCGGCACCGAGCCAACCTGGTCCAGTCTCATCTGCGAATACTGGGTCAAACCTGTATCCACTGAGGCGGTGGGTTGGACTATGGGTTTACAATCTGCACCTTGGATCCCTCCGCCGATGCCTCCATTTTGCGAGGCCAAGACCGGGAGGGAGTCAGCGATCGGTCCCGAAGGTGAGAAAGTTTGCGCGGACCCGCTCATATCGATGACGGAGTACCCAAGAGTCGAGGGATTGACCACGAGACCCAAAACCGTTTTCCCGCTGCCGGCAGTCGACCCGAAGAAGCCGGCGTCACCGAAGCTGAAGATGCCACCGTCGGAGGCCACCAACCAGTAGCCGCCGCCGGTCGGCGTGGCTGCCATCCCCACGATGGGCTGGTTGAGATGGAGCTCCCGGTGGAGCCATAGAAGGTGGCGTCACCGAAGCTGAAGATGCCACCGTCGGAGGCCACCAACCAGTAGCCGCGTCCGTCGGCGTGGCCGCCATGCCGACGATGGGCTGGTTGAGGTGGATGCCCCCGGTGGAGCCGTAGAACGCGGCGTCGCCGAAGCTGAAGATGCCACCGTCGGACGCCACCAACCAGTAGCCACGTCCGGTCGGCGTGGCCGCCATGCCAACAATGGGCTGGTTCAGGTGGAGCCCCCCGGTCGATCCGTAGAACGCGGCGTCTCCGAAGCTGAAGATGCCACCGTCGGACGCCACCAACCAGTAGCCACGTCCGGTCGGCGTGGCTGCCATGCCAACGACGGGTTTGTTGAGGTGGAGCCCGAAAGATGCCGGCGAGCCGAACGAAGGCGCGCCGCCATAAGCGGAGACGACGCCGGTCCAGCCTGCGATCCAATAGCCTCCGTTCGGATCTACTCCGATTTGTCGGCCGCCTCCATATTCACCCCAGATCGTCGACGATGCCCCGGCCAATGTCCGGTGTGCCGACTCGAGACCGACGGATACGACCGAGACGCTGCACAGAATGGCGAGGATCACCCCGAGCCGTGCAAGCACGGAGCAGCGCGACGATTGCCGGAGCGCCTGCTGTGCCATGCCTACCCCCTTGCCCGAGTTCGAGCGTCCGGAGGAATAGCGACAGCGCCAGCGCAGGTCGCTATTTCGGCGGTCCGGCTGACTCGGGGAGTCCCGTGACTTTGCGTCTCCTTCTCGCGAGGGAGTTGCCCTTTCGATTTTTCATTCGGCGGTGTCGGCTTCTCTCTGTAGCCAATCCGCCGTGGTCAGGAGGTGGCAACCGAACAGCAACCAGCGGGCCACGCCGATTTGGGTCAGGGGAGGACACCGGGGCATTTAGTTGTCAGTCCATTGTGATTGGCTCTCAGTGGGTTTGACATTCGGCATCCGCATCGGACGAATATCGATGCTGAGCTCAATGAACGGCCTGGAATGGCGACAACGACCCTCTTCAGGGCCGCGTGACAAGGGAGCTGAAGGCACTAACGGCGCGACCCAACTCTCTGTCTTGTTTCGTCCCACGTACTGGATTCCGGACGAACGTGATTTCAGGTGTAGTTCTCTCCGTGCAGTGGTGTCTGTTCCTGGGTACTCACCTCTTCCACGGCGAGATGGCTATGCGCACACGACAACGACGACAACGGCAACGACATACGCCCCAAGACGACGGTCGTTCACATGGGGACTCCTGAATGAGAGGAGATCTAAGGACGACCGAAAGCAGCATGGCAAGGTCAGGCACCGCCGGCCTACGATCCGTCATGTTCAGGAGATCACCGGAAATGGTGCCGCCGTAGATCGGTCCCCTTTGCCGCATCAGCCGGGCAGCGTTCTACAAGTGGCTGCATTGCCTCGTGGAGATCGACGACGAGGGTTTGGTGACGGTCATCGAGACCCCGGAACTGCTGGACCACCATCACGACCGAAGTGGTTGGCAAGATTATCTGCTCGCTCCACCAACATCACTTTGGGGATCGCGGAAGATCTCGATGCATCTCCCGCGCTATCACGACATCACGTTGACCTCTGCGCGGTCTGGACGATCCATAACCACCGGACATGAGTCGGCTACCAACCCTCGCGGCGCGGCATTCACCACAGGCAGCACTCAAAGGGCAACGAGAACCGACTCCCGGGTGACCGGGTCCGAGGTGGACTCGAGGCGCTGCCTGGCGCCACGGCGAGGCACTACCGATACACGGCGATCCACGATTGCACTCGCCTGCGAGCCCCAATCATTTCTCTCCAAAACGACCAGGAGACGGCTCCTCGACTTTCCTCGACCAGGTGCGCTTCAGCTTCTAGACAGACAGACCTTCCGGGCGGCCTCTCAGCCACAATGTCGTCAAAGGCGCCGGAGGAAGACGGCATTGCCATGGTCGTGGGACGCCGCTACGGGCTGATCGTCCACACTGAGACCTTGTGGTCGTCTGGTATGTCCCCAAGTTCATGGGAGCAGGTCGCAGAGGCGCCGGCACTTGGGGGCTGACCAGAAGATGGCCTGGCTCACACTGCGCCGTCGTCAAAATGTCTCGAAAGGTGACGACTTCGATAGTGGTCCGTTCGACGGTATCGCAACCCAAGACGCCGATCATGGGCTGTTGCTAGGATTCCTCCATGGCCGGCAGTTTTAGGAGGGCGGGAACGGCCATATGAGCGTGGAGGAGACCGAGGACCGCATCGCCCCGGACCAACTCCTGCCGTCCGGCGACGAGGCTGGCACGGCGCCCGGGGACCGGAGGTTCCGCCCTGATGTCGAAGGTCTGCGCGCCATCGCGGTCGGGTTGGTTGTCCTCTTCCACGCGGGCGTGCCCCGGCTCACAGGCGGCTTTGTGGGAGTGGACGTCTTCTTCGTCATCTCCGGCTTCGTGATCACTGGGGTATTGCTGCGTGAACGCGCTGCGTCAGGTCGCAATTCCATTCTACGCGTTCTACGGGCGGCGAGCGAGGAGAATCATCCCCGCTGCCACCTTGGTGATTCTGGTCACCGTCCTAGCGACGTACCACTGGCTCGGTTTCATCTTGGGGGGCGACACGGCCCGAGACGGCCGGGCGGCGGCGACCTTCTGGGTCAACTTCCGCTTCATCGCTACCGGGACCAACTACTGGACTTCACAGGTGCCTCCGTCGCCTCTCCAGAACTACTGGTCATTGTCGGTCGAAGAACAGTTCTACGTCGTCTATCCGGCGCTCTTTATTGGCGTGGCATTGATGGCCGTGAAGCGCCTCGACGTTCGCAACCGGATCAGCTTCATCCTCAGTGCAGCGATCATCGTTTCCTTCTGGTGGTCAGTGGTGCAAACCTCGACCAACGCAACGGCTGCCTACTTCTCGCCGTTCACGAGAGCATGGGAGCTCGCCCTAGGAGCTCTCGTCGCCGTGAACGCTCGATACCTCGCTCGGCTCCCCAGCCGCGTCGCCTGCGTGGTTTCTTGGGTGGGCCTCGGTGGGATCTTGCTTGCAGCTTTCCTCTACACCTCTGCGACGCCTTATCCCGGATCTGCTGCGGCACTTCCGGTGATAGCGACGGCTGCGGTAATTGCCGGGGGTACCGCAGGGTTTAGATTCGGAGCCGAAACCGTCTTGCGTCTGCCGCCATTTCAATGGCTCGGCAACATCTCTTACTCCGTCTATCTCTGGCACTGGCCACTGCTCATCATTCCCATGGAGCTCGCAGGCAATCAGCTCTCGCTCAAAGACAACTTGGGCTGGGTGGTGGTTGCGGTCGCCCTCTCGGTTGCGACGTACTTTCTTGTCGAAAACCCGATTCGTCATGCCAAGAGGTTGCGCCAATCGTGGCGATTGAGCATTGGGCTCGGTGTTGTCCTAATCGGGTTCTCAGTCGCCGTCACAACCTTTGAAATTGCTACTCATCCGTGAAAGCGTCCATTCACTTTGGCTAATTCTCTATTGATTCAGGAAGCCGTTCCAGCGCTTCTTTCCTGATGTTCCGGCAGTAAACCGATCGTCAAAGATATGAGTGTCGAGATGGCGCGTGGCGCCCGCGCAACACCTGGGCTTCGTCGTGTCCCAACCCCGGGACACGCCTTCGAGAATGCCACGTGGTCGCCCTCAGATTAAAGAGGGATTTAGGCAGGTAGGCGCGAGCACGGAGTAGATTCTGCCCGGCGTGTATCCAAGCTTTTGTCCAGCTAGAGTCCATAATCCCCAGCGCTTGCATCGGGAGAGGGTCCAGTCCGGATGACAGGAGGAAGATGGTGGCAGGTTCACAAGTTCAACGTCGATGGATTGCTCGGACAACCGGCGCATGGCTAGCGGTGGTCGTTCTGGCTGTCGTCATCGGAGGCTGGATGCCCCCGGCCCTGGCCTCTTCTCGGCGCTCCACGGAGCTCACAGGACCCAGACTGCCGCGGCAAATCAGTGCCAATTTTCGGCGTGTGCGAAAGTCCGGCCTGTGATGCGGGCGGCACCAAGCTGCAGAGTTTGCCGGCGAATTTAACCCCTAGTCTTCAGGCAGCATCCACCAGTGTTCATGCGCCAAAAGGGCTTTTGGGATGTGTCGTGGGTCAGCCCGCTCTGGAGACTCCTCTCCCCTGCGTGTTCAACGCCGCAGCTACCACGAAACGGATGGTACTCATCGGCGACTTGCACGCTGACATGTGGTCGCAAGCTGTGTCGGACATTCCGCCGCCAACGGATACAGCCTGCTATTCCTGGCCAAGATTCCCTGCCCGCTGCCGCTTGTTGGCTTCTGGAATGGACTGAAAATACGCCGAACCCACAATGCACTACGTGGAAGAATTGGGCTATTTCCCGGTTTAAACAGTTCCACCCCAGCGTCGTCATCGCGACGAAGAGGACCGCAATCCCGTGAACAGTGGCAACGCTGCAATGAGTCAGAGCGAGTACTCGAAGGGCCTTGTTACCACTCTGAAGGATCTGTCGGCACCTACCCGCCGGGTGGTCCTCTTGGCGACATTCCCTATCTTAGTCAAGCGGGACCGTTCTGCTTATCGATACACTCGGGAAGTGTCCAGAGGTGCAGCACACCTACGGGGCAGGCCGTGATCGCACAGATCAAGCTGCACAACACACGGCAGCATCCAGCGCCGGGGCACAGTACATCAACGTGATTCCCTGGTTTTGCACTCCGAGTCCTGTCCTGCCATCGTCGGCAACACCGAGGTTTATTCAGACTGCTGTCACATAACGTCCAACTATGGCGTAAATCTTGAGGCCGTACTAACAGAAGCTTTGAAACTCCAGACCAGTTCACCCGGCGGCAATTCCCGACTACCAACCCAAACCTTGCTTTGGACTCCGTCACGTGGGTGCGAACCGAGTCGCCGTCGCTGCCATACGTCGCTGAGCGCCAAGGTTCCGAGATGATTTCGCTCGAGTACGTCCGGCGATTCTGCAATTGAGCCTTCGCTCCGCTGGTAAACCGATAGGGAACCTCAAGCAGCTCGGGAGATCCATTGATCTCGTCGGTCAACCGTCAAGGCTCCCGGGGCGTAAGTCGGAAAACGGCGCTTACTTTCTTCTTCAAGTACTTCAGCGCCTTTAGGGTCTTTCAGGCATTTCTTAGTTCTTTAGTTTCGTATGATTCTGCTGCGTTGGGGTTAGGTTCTTTAGGTTCTTCCGTTGCGTTGGGGTAAGGTTTTTCAGGTTCTTCAAACCCTTTGGAATCTTTGGACCTTTTGAGTTCTTTGAATTCGGAGGGAAGACCTCGGACAGTGAATAGTGGCTGTAGCTCTTGAAGCCCGTCAGGACCGTCAGATGCTCGTTGAACACGATGAAGGGCTTGTCGGGATGGATCGGGTAATGGAGCAGACCGTCGGATCCAACGGGTAACCCGGGAATCCAACCGGCCGTCCGTAGGAGATAGGCCACCCGCGCTCGTCTTCGACGGGCTGCAGGAAGTTTGTCCCCGAGTACAGGACGGCCATTCCAACTTCTCCCCGCGGAACTCCCTTCTCGATGATCTCGGCCTCCTTCTGGACTCGACGCATGGCGGCAAAGTCCAAACGCTGCCCATTCCCACCGTACGGGAACAACACAATCAGCGTGCCAGCGGTCGTGGCGATCACGATGAGCGCCAGTACCGAGATCTTCACTACCTTCATCGGAACCTTTACCTCTCGCACCACCGAGAGGCGACTTCTCGCAAGTATCACGACGGCATAGCCCAAGGTGATCCAGATGCAGATCCCCACGATCCACACGGCGAGGCTGATCCATTGGAAAGAGAGGATGTAATTTTCCTGGGACTCGGGCGTACAAGACCACGAGGCCGATCGCTGACGCGATCGTCATACCCGAAAGACTCGCGAGATACGTTCTCTTGTGCCGCCAGGCGAGCACAAAAACGGCAACCAGGGCCACGAGCACGATGCCGTACACCAAGTTCCCGTTTCGGAGGACATCGCCGTACGAGCCAATGGGCTGGATGGGCCTCGGCGTCGCCCACACTGCCTTCGGCGATGCGGCTCGGGCTAGGGCGTGGAATCCAAGCGTGGAACTGAGGGTCTTGACCGGTCGGCCCGACCCCAGCCCGACGCTGTGGAGAAGAGCAGTCCCGTTCGGATGGGAACCGAACAATTGCCGGCCGAGTGGCGCGACCCAACACACGACGACAACCCCAAGCGTCCACCACAGCCAGCGGAAACCTGCCGGACGTTGCAGCAGTAACCCGCAAACCATGGCTGCAACCAGGGTCAGTGCGGCGGACGGGAGGAAGAGGAGGTGCGAGTCGATTGTGACCGACCCGATGAAGACCAGGAATGGCAGATAGCACAGGTTCCCAAGCCCGACAGCGAAGGCCACCGCGAGGAAGGAGAGGAACCAAAAGGAGGCGAAGGAGGAGTTCCACACGGGATCGACGAAGGTAAAGGGTGAGACAATGGCCAGGTCGGTGATTACGAGCGCCAAGATGGCGGCGGCCCACGGGCCAGCCGACTTTTGCAGTACGTAGAGACCGAAAGAAAGAGCCCCGCCGCAGAGAAGCACCGAACCGATGAGCACTCCTTGACCAGGATCGAGGTGGACGAATGGTGCCAAGAGCCAGAACTCGAGCGGTCCGGGATCACCGGTGGTCTGGACCCCGCCGGGTCCTGTTGCCGCGCCGGTGGCCTGGCCGACCAGCGGCGCGTGCAGGCTGAACGTATTCCATGCCTGGAGCGCGATCGAGGCGTCGTCGCCAACGGGTCGCCAACCGCGGGCCATGGTGCGCAAAGTCGGCAATAGGAGGGTGATCCAGATCGCGGCGTATGGTGCCACCCGCAGGGCTGCGTCGAGCGCGCTGCCTGATGCAACCACCTCGGGCTCACCGGGCTCCAGTTCCGTAACGTCTGTCAACGTCGATTGCACGATCCTTCGCCCTCCGGGCAGTCATGCTAGATGTCGTCGAGAGACCGTACTAGAGGCACGGTCCGGTGAAACGTCGTAGCAGCCTTCCGTTCGGACCTCGTCCCCGAGAGGTCGGTTAATGACGTCCAGATACCAGGCGGGTTGAACATCGACATGACCTGAGGATGCGCATGAACGCCAGCCGCGTGACTTCACCCATCAAACTCCGGGATGGAGGGTCCTGGCTGAGGATCCACTGTTATCTCTCGGCCTGGATAAGTGGCGGGTGGTTTCTTGCCCCTCAGATCATGAGGGCCGCCAATCGTCCATCGAGAATCCCGGGGCCGCATAAGTCCGCGCCTGGACAAAGAGTTGGCGGCGGATGTGCGCTACATCGGCGATCGCTTTCAAACTCTTGGGGCTGCAACCCGCAATATACTTATTCCCTTCGCTCATCCACGTATCCCGGTCAGCGCAAAGAACGGCCCGCTCCAGTTTCCCCCGGAAGGGGCAGGATCCTCCTCGCAACGTTGGTAGAAAGAACCAGTGGAGGATGCTTCAACTGCCGCCACCGGCTTCCGACGCAGAGTTGGAGTTGGGTTTCACTGGCGCTTTCGACCGCCAGTACACGATGGGCACCAGCACAGCCGACACGGCAATAACTGCGCAGACCTGAGCGGAAGCGCTGAAAGCACCAACTCGGGAAAGGGCCCCATTCCCAGGGTTAACGGCTGCAACGATTCCGGCCACCGTCATGCCAGCAAAGGAGATCCATGGTAACCAAGCCGGGCGCCGGCTGCCGATGAGAATCAACACGGGCACTCCGAGTACAAGCGGTCCACCGATTACGAATACCACAGCAGCCGCAAGTCCGATTGAGAGCCAAAACGGCACCTGCCTGCTCCAGGGCGGGGAAGGCTCGAGGTCAGCCCGGCGATGCCTGCCTATGACGCCGAACGCAAGCAGGAGGAGAAGGATGACTCCTAACGCTCCGATTGCAAGACCAACCAAATAGGTTCGTTCTGGTCTGAACGTGATTTGTACTGTTCCGCCTCGGCCGGTCGGCACGAGGTAACCCTGCTGCCAGCCGTCGAGGCGGATTGGCGTCAGAGTTTTGCCGTCGAGGCTCGCGGTCCAACCGGCATTGAAGTTCTGATGGACTTCCAGATATGTGGCTGATCCGGCGGAGATCGCCACGTCGCGTGACTCTTGTCCCCAGTTCAGAACCCGTGCGTGTCGAACGGGAAGGGGATGAGCTGCTGGCGCGCCTACTTTGCTTGGGTTCGGCGTGCTCACTTGATTCAGAGTCAAGGACGAGATGTTGAAGGGCGAACCCGTCATCGGCGCAACGAGCTGATGCCCGCCCTTTTTGAGTGTTGCTGACCCGAGCGGACTGCAAATGACCAGACTCATTGGCTTGAGTTCAACCAAATCGTCAATAGTCGGGCTTGAACCGCGACCAACACGTTCCACGCTTGTTGCGTATCGCTTCCCGTCAATGACGATCTGCGGGCCGAAGCCACAAGGAATTGTGATGCTTGACGCGAGATTGGGTGCCGTCCCATACAAGGGGGCGAGCGCCGGGAACTTGAGATCCGCTAACCCGACGGGCGCCCGGACCAATGCACCGATTCCGTTGGGAATCACGAGAGGTTTTACTTTCGGGAAGCTCACAGTGACACTTTTCGTTTCAAGCGGAGCAAAGTTGAGTGTCGTCGAACGCCCGACATGGAGCAAACGACTACCTGCCGAGCTCGAGATGAGCACCTCTTCGGGTGGAGCGGCGAAGTCATTTCGCGCGGGGACGACCTCAAGACTCGACAACGTCACGGCGTGTGACCATTGCAGGTGCAGACTGGCCTTGGAGGTAGCGGCGATCCACGCCGTCTCTGGATCATTGTCGATCAGATTTTGCGGACGAAACGAGGGGATGTTTCCGAAGGTAGATGATGCCGTGATCTTGAGTCCAGAAGGCGAAGGTCCGATCAGCGAATCAAGGGCCGTGCCCGGCCTGGGCGTTACCTTTCCAGCTACGGACACCGACATTCCTCGCTGAGTGGTGAATGCTCGCGCCATGACCGGTTCAGCATCGCTCCGGAGTACGTCGAAAGGATCATATGGTGTCGTCTGGAACGAGAAGGCCAATCGCCCGGCACTGGACCCCGTCGATTCTTGAGGTGGCTTCAGAAGTTCTTGAACGTGCACTCCGGGAATCGAAATAGTCTGGATGCCAGCACCCACAGTTCTATTGCTTGGTCCTCCAATCGAGGTAAACGTTACACGAAGGTAGCGCGCTGTTCCGGCTGGAACATTCACAAATTGTGCAGCACCGTTGGTCGGGCGCACGCGGGTGAGAACCGATCCTCGATTGGTTGACACGCGCACACCGGTGACCTGTGGGTGGATCGACCCTCCGAGGAAGGCGATGCGAGTACCCTTGGGGTTCACCGGATGATTGAAATTGATTTGAATCCATTGACCAGTGGAACCGTAAGGATTACCACTTATCCATCCAGTTGATGATTGCCCGTCAAACACATTTGCAGGGTTGTATTCCGGGAGATAATAGAAAGCGGAGCCCGTAGAAGAGGCTGTAATGCTTTTTGCCCCATTGAGTACCGCCACCGTCTGGTGCTTGACCCCTTCGAACGGCAACAACTGGCTCGGCGACGACGAACTGACCGGAAGCCCTGCCAGAAGTGACTCTTGACCCGACGCGGTCAAGGTATATGAAGCGTTGTCGTTCACGAGTCCGAAGTTGACGTCCTGGCGGCGCAACGTATCGGTTACAGCAAAAAGAGGCCCGTGGTATTGACCGTGCCAGTCCCCTGCCAGTACGGCTGCTTGGTTCACTCCAATAACCCCTTGGCCCAGCAACTGTTCGATCGCTTCGGGTCCACCGCTCACCAATGCAGCCGATGAAGCGGCCAACGTTGCAACTGGCGAGGTAGAACTCTTGTCTAGACCTGGGGGTGGCGTTGCCTGATATATCTCGACCGCAGGGTAGGCAGATCTGGCTCGCGTATTGATCAGAGACAGGGTCGGAATATCGATGACTGGTGTCTCAATCGTCGGCCCGAAATGGGCCACGCGTTTAAGGCCAGAAGCGTCTAGGACGTGATGGACTTGCAAAGGTGATGGAGAGTCAGACAACTCCCATTGCAGATCGTTCTGCACGACGACGTCCTTGATGCCAGATCGCCAAAGCAACTCCGGAAGTCCCGGGATGGGCGTGCCAGTCCTAAGGGCGAGTTCGATTGATTGGACCATCCTTGAACTTCCCGCGCCGCCGAACGGAACGTCCTGATCGTCCGCCCATGGCGAACTGGCAAGTGCCTCCAAAGGCTGATCGATGCTCCAACCCCACACGTAGTCGCCGTGACCTTCGGCTGGCAGAACCAATGCCGTGTTCCTTGGCGAATCCCGACCCAGATAGGAGGCAACCTTGTTCCAGTACGACGGTATGGTGGTAAACGAATAGTTGTTCGTCACACGTCCCAATATGTAGGGAGTCGCGAGCGAGACCAAAATAACGAGCGTTACTGAAACGGCAAAGACACGCCAAATGGATCTCGCCACATGCCGTGGCCTCCAGTTGGACAACTTGTTAAGAGTATGCGCGATGCCAAGGGCAAGGAGAAGGCCGAGTGCTGGCTCTATTTTGTAAACGCTCCTAAGGGGCGCGAGTGGACCATTCAGTATGGGCAGTAACAGATGACTCCCAGGACCGCCGAGCGGTCCCCAGTAGGCTGCCAAAGCCCCGATGGCAACTACCGCGAGGCTCACAACAAGAAAGCGACGCTCCCGTATCTCCCTGCTTGCGATGCCGTAGAGACCAGCCGCTGCCATCAATGCGGCGCCAAGAATTGGGATCGCCACGCTGGTGATGGTAAGTGCAGCCTGGTTCCAGTTCAGCCCGCTGAAGTTCACGTACGCCGTCCAGACGCTTGATCCGGACAGCGCCGACGTGGCTGACGACGTGGACGTAGTCGTGACAGATTGCTCTATGTAGGGAAGGAAATTGAACCCGTATTTTCCAAGGAATACGAGGGGAATGGTCCACCATGCGGTCGCGAGGCCGACGCAGACGGCCCACCAACCGATAAGAGACCACTTGCGCGGCGAAGATGCACGGGTGAGCAGAAAGATTGCCGGAATGACGAGGGCGTAGAGCGTGTCGGCGGCATTTGCTCCGCCCATGAAGAGAACTGCCACGGCCGACAGAGCAGCGCCCCGAATCGGCGCTCCGCTCCGGCTTGCTCGTACGAGAGGAATGGTAGCCCACGCGGTCAAGACTCCCGGGGCCGCTTCTGCGGTTACGGATCCGATCAGGATTGTAAGGGCAGGCAACAGCGCAAAGGCTGCTCCCGCCGCCAACCTGGGACCTAGTGATCCAATTCTCAGTTCTTCAGCCAGGCGGACTATGCCCCAGAACGCAACCGTGACCACGATCGCCATCCAGGCCCGTTGAACCAGCCAAGGCGGGATACCAAAAACATGGCCCAGAACGAAGAAGGGGGCGGTCGGAAACGTGAATCCTTGAATCTGGTTCCGCAAGTAGCCGAACCAACCGTTTGGATCCCAAAGAAAAAGGATGTTGTGAAGAAAGGCGATTGGATTAACCGTCAAATCGATTTTGGTGTCGAACACCTGCCTGCCGAAGGCGTCCGGCACGAATGCCGCAAGAGCGAGAACGAAGGCACCAGCTAACCACCACCGAGATGCTCGCTCCTCCGATGTGCCGTCCAGCGTCGGAGAGGGTTCCAGCACGGGCGCAGTTACCCGTTCGTCTGTTGGCTTCGTACCGCTAGTGAGGGTGCTGCTCACTTGCATTTTTGCTTGGACCACGAACGAGCCAGCAGTGCCGAAAACACTGGCCGAGCACTTGGATAACCCGGTCCGGGCACTTCCGCACTGCCCTGACTCCACCCAATTGTTTCACGTGCCAAGTGGCGCCATTCCAGGTAGATGTGACGACCCAAAGTTCTCTCCTTGTGACCCCGTCGAGGTACTGTCGTATGCTCGCCTCCGCCGTTCAGAAAAGATACTACGCAAGCGCTTTCGCTGGCATTCGGGCAGCAGCGAGCACTGGACAGTAACTTTGCAAGTCGCACCGACCTGACCTTGCCTGGGTTTTGGGCGTGCTCGACCAATGCCACGGCGGCAAGGCGATCACAAGGGCCGAGCGCCAGGACCGGACGCCCTGGCATCAACGGACCTTGCCGGCGCATCAGCCGGGAGCATTCTCGGCGGCATAAGCACGAGCCGTAACGCTCTTGGGCTCGGCGGCGCCCTCGGTCCGAAGGGGGATGAAGACTCGGAATGTGGTTGACCAACCCGGCATGTCGACGATGTCAATGAAGCCCCCGTGGGCTTCGGCCACAGATTTGGCCATTGCCAGGCCGAGGCCGGGCACACCCTTCGCCTTCGAGTGGGCCAAGTAGGGGAAGCGCTCGAAGAGTTGTGCGCGCTCATCTTCGGGGATGCCCCGCCCCTCATCCATGACTCGGACACGGGCGAAGTCTCCAGCGGTGTCGACCGCTACATACACGCGTGCGTAGCGCGGCGAGAACTTGACAGCGTTGGAAAGCAGGTTGCCCAGCAGTTGGCGGAGCCGATCGCGGTCGCCCACGACAGACACCTCCTCATTGCAGGGCTGCATTGTTGTCGCGACACCTGCCCTCGAGGCCGAAGTCTGCACGGCGTCGACGGCCTCCTCGGCCAGGCTGACGAGGTCGAACTTGCTGAAGGCGCCCTTGAGACCTCGTCCTACCTCGGGGTCGCCCAGAAGGTGATTGGCGACTCGTTCGAGCTCGTTGGTGTTGCGCGCAATCGCCTGCAGCATTTGCGTTTCGCTCTCAGAGAATCCAGATGAAGTCTCCAGTAGGAGCTCGGTGAGTCCTTGGACCGAGGTGATGGGTGTGCGCAGCGCGTCCGATACGGTCGCGACGACCTCGTCCTTCATCTGGGTCAATTCTCGGAGTCGGCCATTCTGTGCCATCAGCGACTGCATGACCTCCCCTTGGATCGAATACACGCGCGCACGATCCATCTTCAGGGCCTCGCGTTCGGTCACATCGATGGCCACGACGACGTAGCCGCTCTGCGCTGCGGGACACTGGGTGTCGAGATCGGGCCGTCTGCAGGCCGCCGGCTGAGCTCCTCGTTCCATCACGGCATCGCCTGCCCATTGCTCAGCGGTCGCGTCCGGCGCTCCATCGCGAAGAGCGCGCACTCGCACGAGGCACTTCCGCCGTTCGCCGTCCTTACGGAAGGCCGTCCACGGAACCCCGGCTTCCCGAGAATCAGAGATCGCGAATACACTCCGCAGAGAATCGGATGAGTGTCGATCCTCGTCGATCCGCCCTCGCTCTAACAGGTCGCTGATGGAGCGAGAACCCACGATCTCCGTTGCGGCATATCCGAACATCTCCTCTGCCCCGGCCGAGAAGAACGTGACAGATCCGGATTGGTCCACGCCGATCATGGCCGCTCCACTGGCCGCACTCAGCAGGTTCGCAGATGCGACCTGGGCCGCGCGGGCATTGCTCACATTGCGTTCTGCAATCCCTGATTGACTGACCAGCTCGTCGACGAGGGTGCGGTCACGTGAGGCGAACGTGAAGCCGATCCAGGCCACCAGGGTCGTCACGGTGACGATCGTCGCCACTTGACGCCAATCGAGCATGGGATACTTCGGCGATTCGACGGTGAGGATCGGCACCAAGAGGGCCAGCGAAACGCAGAACAGCCCCAGAAACAAGTGTAGGCGGCGACCTGACAAAGCTAACCACAAGATGGGGAGGAGGAAGAGAACCTCGAGGCCCGATCCGCCGCCGCCCTGGACGTCCCGCACAAGCGCAACGACAGCAACGTAACCGAGCGGGAGGACGAGCCATGCCCAATCCGGCAGCCTCTCCCACGGCACCAGGGCGGCGCTACCCGCCAGCCCGATCACCATGACGCAGGCGACCACGACCTCCCAGGGTGTCCCTTCCGGAAACGGCAAGACCGCGACGAGGATGGTGCCGACTGCGACGAGCGAGAACACAGCGAGCCGCGCTCGCAGCGGCCACGAGAGACCGACGGAAAGGGCACTTCTGGATAGCTGCGGCTGGCGCCGCTTCCGGGGGCTGGCATGCTCCAATCCCTCGCGAAACGAAGCCGGAGCGGCAACGACCTCACGCTGCTCCTCGGGATCATGTGCTTCGTTGGCCACCGTCAAGGTCAAGAGACCAACCGCCAGCATCGCGAAGGACGCCAATCGCAACGATAGGGAGGCGGGGGCACGGGGAAGGTGCTCATGAAACAGAGCATCTCCCACAACGATGAAGTAGGCCGTGTTCAGGACACTGCTGACTGGGACGAATACCGAGGTGGTGCTGCGCTGTAACGCCGTCTGAAACATCAAAAAGACGAGAAAGGAAGTAGCGAGAAACAAATAGAACACCGGAGAAGCAACGATCTGCGGCACTGCCTGCACAGTTCCCGAACGCTGCATGAAAGTCGAGATTGATTTCATGTCCAAAGCTGCGCATCCGTACAGCAGACCAGTGGCCAGACCATAGAGTGGCGCTTTCCATTTCCTACGGTGCACCGCCGGGCCCTGCACGCGACTGGCAACAAGGAAGCACATCACGCTGACACCAACCGTTGGAATCGTCACGGCGAGCAGTGCTGAGAGGCTTGCAGATCCGGTGGCTTGATCCGAATGCGAATCCAGTGAGAGCGCGAGGAGTCCGAGCGCCACAACCAGCGCAGCAATTCCGAAGTACTCCGCACGACGCAAGCGGTCACCGAGAAAGATATGGGACAGCACAAGCAGCAGCGCCGTTCCGGTTGGCGCGACCGCCTGGACAACGGAGATGGAGGCCACCGAAAGAGCTACCACCTGTAAGACCAGGCCGAACGCGACGAGGCTGAATCCCGCCAGCCACATGGGGTTACCGATCAGTCTTCGGAGCATCTCGCTGCCCCTGCGCGCGTCGAGTGGAGGCATCCGACGCATCGCACGCTTCTCGATGACCACCCCGACGTTGGCGGCCGCGGCAGAGGCCACGCCCAGAAGGATCCCAACCGACAGTTGGTGAGTCACGATGGCTTCAAGTACGAAGACAACGAGAGCGGGTACTCAAAGGAAGGGCCACTTTTTTCATTGGTCCGTTATATCTCTTGAGGAACAGAGAATTGACACCTCTTTTACAGAAAGTCGAGTGGCCTGTTTCGCCTCGGAATCGCTTGTCGAAAGCGCTTCTCGCTGCCGTGAAGCGATGCTGGAGAAGAACTCGAAGAGGTCTTGGGCCTCCGCCAACTGCTCGGCGTTCCGCGGATGAATCAGTGCCTCTCTCATCTCCTCATTTACCTTGCGTCGGTCCGCTTGGGGGCTCGCAGCCGATTCCACCGGATCAAGGCGTGGGTGAACCAATTTGTGCCTCCACTCAATTTGCGCCAAAACTCGTTCAACGTTTGAAGGCGCTTCATCAAATGGGGCAATCCGCAAAGAATATTTCTGATTAATTCGTCGTATCACCGATGACATACACGAGGTTATTTCGTCGAATTCACACACGAGGACTCGTTCTGCATATGGAACAAGTTCCCGATGATAGGAGCAGTATTCGCCAATGACGGTCTCTACTGAAAACCGACGGTCATAGACAAGATAGGAGGCGAGAGCGGAAACCGGATCTCGAACCACCAACACTGTCGGTAGTGAACGAGCGAGGGCGACCTTGATCTGACAGGGCTGATGGACGTGGCTTGCAATGGTGAGCTCGTAGCCCGAGGCCTGCTCAATTGCAAAGGTAGTGAACGTGTTACCCGATCGAGGGAATCCCTCTACGACGAGATCTGTGGATGCCGTTATCTGTCTGCTGGTCCCAAGCGGCGTCAAGCGAAGCAGAATAGGCAAGAAGATGGGCTCATGCCCAAGGAAGTTTTTGGTCAGCCGAAGAATATGACGCCAGAAATAGCGGACTCCGAGCGGTAATTTAGTCAATCCAAATTCATCAACTTGCGTAAGGTGCTGCATCGTGAGCATTCCTCCCCCGGCCGTTTGATATGCCTGCCTCTAGAGACGACATGTTGGAGAAATCTTCATTCGATTCGCACCTGGTGAGCGGGCGCTTACGTAAGAGCAACAGCAAGTTCCATGTTGCGACTTCCCGGAGAACTGGAACGCGTACGAGCCAGTTACACCAGCTTGGGTAGTAGCGAGGAGCGGTCTCTACGATTTCGACCTTGTTCCAGCGATCTATCCAGCGCAGAAGTGGACCGACATGTACTGGAAAGAGGCTTTCCCCAAATTGGTGGATCGGATCGCAACCGGTACGCCGTCTGTACATCCTCCCGGCCCACTCTCCGCCGAGATAGTGCCAAGGTGCCGTTTCATGTCCTCCCCATGGCGAGTACCAGTTCGTGAAGGAGACATAGATGATCCCATTTGGCTTCGTCACACGAACGAGCTCACTGATGAAGGATTGGTGGTTCTCGATATGTTCCAGCACGTTCGAGGAAAAGGACACGTCTGCGGTCGCGTCGGCAAAGGGAAGCTGAAATCCATCTCCGATCACGCACCCGCTTGACACAGCGCGATCCGATGCCACTGCCACCCGATACTGTTTGCCAGCCGCCCCTCCGGTCAGGACTTGGTTTTTATCTGCCCGCAGAGCTCGCGCATAAGGCTCCACGAGGACGCACCGTGCGCCTGCCTTTCGGAACGCATCCGTCGAATATCCGACACCACCACCGACATCGAACACAGTTGCATCTTGGATAGGAACATGGCGGCTGACTTGCCGCACAGCGTCGTCCGCCTGCAACCGGTAAAACCGATTGGGGTCGGACTGCTCCGTCCTGAAAGCCTTGAAGAGGGCTATTGACCGATGGAGGCCGTCTGTGGCCGCTACGGAGTACTCAGCGTCTTCGTTCCGCGAGCCAATGTGAATCCTGCTTAGCGTCATTGGTGTCTTCATGATCGACCCCCATCTTGGTCCGGTCCGAACACGATCGAGCCTGGCTTTTGTGCTGACACGAGCAGATTCGAAGCCAAGCTCGGCGCGTGACAAAATATGCGATCAAGAGGTTGAAACGGCCTGGGAACGTCGTGATACGGGGCCCCCTTGATCTTGATTCGTACAAATCCCATAGTTTTCAACAAGCTCAACAGGGCTCGACGAGTGAAGAGTCGGAGGTGCCCGACCACTTCCGTGCCCGGACGCCCGTGGATTCCGCGCAGGCTCACCTCTGTGAACACTGGTTGAACCCCGCCTGCAAGCAGAATCCGGTTGTACCAAGCGGCCAGATTGGGAGTCGAGAGCAGGAGGGTTCCTCCGGGGATCAGCACGCGCCATGCTTCGTCCAACGCATTGTCGGGGTCGACCAAATGCTCGATGAATTCACTCATGATGACGACATCGACACTCGATGAAGCCAGGGGAAGACCGCCCTCATCGGCCGAAGCACGAGCCACCGGCACGCCGCGGGCGTATGCCTGGTCCAAGGCGGCCGCCGACCAGTCCAGACCTACGATGCCTACCAACGCGTTGGGAGTGGCGTTACACGCTTTCAGGGCGAACTCGGTGCACATACCGTCTCCACAGCCAACGTCGACAACGGTGATTCGATGTCCCGCCGACGACGCGACGCTGGCGAGCATGACCGCTTGTCGTTCTGCTCGCCCTAAGCCCGAACTTAGTGGAGTTGCGGAACTCTCGTAGAGCCTGCGCAGAGACGCGTCACTCATTCACTTCACCCGGCCATCGTTGTTCTGTCCCCTGACCGTTGAACCTGGTGCATTTCGACCATTGGATGATCGAGCGTCGTGACGCGCCATGGCTTCTGCCGCGAAGCGCTCAAACTCGTTGACGCTGGAGTTCAGGGGAAAGCTCAATGCTCGTTTGATTCCAGCCTCCCTGAGCCGGGAATAGAGGTCTTGGTCCTGAGCAAGGCGGATCCACTGTCTCTTAAAGGAGTCTGAGTCAGTCGCCAGCAGACCCGTTTCGGACTCCACGATCGCATCGCGGACACCGGGTACGTCAAAGCCTATGGCTGGTGTGCCCCTCACTGCCGCTTCGGTGATGACGAGCCCCCAACCCTCCCACGAAGCGGGATGTAGGAGGATCCGTGCTTCACTCACAAGTCGGTGCTTCTCGGCTTCTGAGACATAACCGGTGAATTCAACGTCCTCGACCCTTTTCCTCTCGAGTCTTTCCCGGTCGGGCCCATCCCCAATGATGGTCAGAATGCCTCCCGTTTGCTCCTTTACCGATTCCCACATGTCCAAGAGAAGATCGACCCGCTTGTATCCAACGAGTCGACCCACGGCGACGAAGCGGGGCGACGATAATTTTTCGAAGAGGGGAGGTGGTTCGGCGACGATGTGGGGGAGGATCCGAATACGCTCTGGCGGGACGCCGACATCGAGAAGCGACGATTGGGAAGAGGGAGATATTGTAACGATCAGGTTTCGGCGGTGAACTCGAGGCATCACATCCGACTCAATAGCTCGTCCAAGGGCGGCCACAAATGGCCCGAAACGAGAACTCCATAATTCCGTGTGGACATGCATCACCATGCAGACAGAATTGGTCCGCGGCGCCACAAGGGTGCCAAGAAAGGCATCCCATTGCACACTTCGACGACCAGGTCCGCAGACCGAAAAGATCGGAAATAATGAAAGGGGGCTCGTAAGTACTGGGAATACTGACCGCCAGAGTTCACGACACGATAGAAGGAGTTCGGTTCTATTGGGCCGCCACAGAGCAGCGACACGTCGTAGCCCCGCCGAGCGAGTCCCGACGCCAATTGGTGGACGAGAATCTCCGATCCGCCGGCCAGGGGATTTGCGAGGTCCCGCCACGCAACGAAAAGAATGCTCCGTGGCCGAACTGCACCCTCAAACGGATCCTCGTATTCCGATCCTTCGACGTTCTCCTCGCCCCGAGGCAGTTGAAAAAAATCCTGATCTGCGGTTCCGTCGGCGTGGTTATCCAACACTGCGGCACCAATCAGGCGGACTCGTGAATTCCAAACAGCGGCCACCGACGGACCTCATCCGTATCTCCCCTAGCCCTCAAAGATGCACCCCAACGTTGTCGGGAGACTAGGTGTCGAGGCTGCGGCCCAACAGAGCCGGAAGTCACTATTTGGACTTCAGGACAAACCAGGTTGGTTCGCGCGACGCTGTTTCCTCAAGGCCCCCGGTTTCCTCAAGCCCCCATGGGCCCGCCCGCGGGCTGGGGCGCCGTGACCAATCCCGACGGCGTTCGGCCTTCTCCCGGGCTGAGCAAAGAAATGTCCCAACCGAACGAGGCAATGTCCCAATATACGCCGCGCAAGACACGGAGAACCAATCCGCACGGTCCATGCAGGCGCTGATGGTGAGCTTGATCCAAGGAGCCGGCGTTTGCCTCGCGCCTTCCGACAGACCACGTTCCAAAACGCAGTTAAGCCGTCGCGTTGATGGGATTCATGGCGGGCATTTTGAGCGCCGCTTCGACCTCGCTGAGCGCCGGCGGATCAGGAGCGAGAGGACCGCCCGACACCGGGGTCATCCAGACGTGCATCATCGGCTGGGTCACTTCGTTGACGCTGCCGGCGCCGCATTGTGACGTGGCGTCTGTGCCCACCACCCGATCACCGCTGGTGCTGAAGCACAGGTCGGTGTGGATGTGCCACTGGGTCAGGCACCCGCCCGGCTGGGGAGGCGTCTGACCCTTCGGAACCAGGTACATCGCCGCCGACAGCACGGCACCATGGGCGGTGTTCACGTAGACCAACGCCGGGATGGCGTCGGGGTTCAGCGCCTGGCCCGACCTGTAGATCGACGGATTGATGTAGTGGACGATCCGCTTCCCCGTCTGCGTCACCGGCACGTATCCCGCGGCCTGGGCGACCGCCAGGCTCGTGTACTTCTGCGCGGCCGCCACGGTCCGGTTGACCAGGCTCACCGCAGCCTGCTGCTGGCCCACTGTGGGTTGGGCCGTACAGTTCGGCTCGGCCATCTGCATGCCGGTCATCATCGTGGACATGTTGTCGGGCCAGCCGATGGCGCCGGCGGCCGAGTTCGTCGGCAGCGAGAGGTGTGCGCTGGGAGCCGCGCTCGAGCCCGATCCGGACATGCCGGCCATGCCCGTCATGGAGGAGCCGGACCCGCCACTGGACCCCTTGGCCGCTCCGGCACCGCTGGAAGCGGGCGTCGCCGCCGCGTGGGTCGGCGCTGCGGTCACGGCGGGCGCGGCCGTGGTCGTCGCCCCGGCAATCACGTTCGTCCCGAGCAGCGAGACCAGCGCCACCGGAAGCGCGGCCAGGGCCAGCGCGTATTGACGCGCCGCCGTGGATGAGGCGGCCGGCGACAGGACGACCAGGGCCGCAGCCGCCTCAACGGTGGTCGTGACCAGACCGACCAGGTCCATCGTCTCCCAGCCCCGGAGGATGTAGAAGACGTAGAAGCAGACGGTCCCGCCCAGCATGGCCACCGAGACGAGGCGCCAGTGTGCCCGGGCGGTGAACGTCCACCAGAAGGCAACGGCAAAGCCGATCGTGTCGACGATGAAGAGGATGGCCGTGACGCGCTCGTCGCTCCAGTGGGTCGGCACGATCACGGCGTGCACCAGGGCGCCCACCAACGTGCCGAACAACACCACCTTCGCCGCGAAGGGGAGCCGATCGAGTCGGGTCTGCGCCCCGTCGGCCCACCCGACACGACGTGCCGCCAGGGCTCGAAGCCCGGCCAGCGCCATCCAGATCACGGGCCCGATCAGCACCAGGGCAACGAGCCCGGGCAGGTGCTCGTCGGGCACCGAGAGCACGCCGCCTGACCCGCTCATCTGCATCACCATGTCCCTCACCCGGAACCTCCCTCATCCTCTCCATGCACGGTACGGAGGGGATGTGATGGTTCCGTGAGGGTTCATCCAGGGGAGTGTGCCCGCCGGGGCTCCCCAAGGCTCTATCCTTGGGCCCTGGGTTCGCGGCCTCCGACAGAGGTCGGAGCACGTGCGTTGCGCTTCCGCCGTTCGGCCCGCCGCAGTGTTGCGCGCCCGTGCGCGTTCATCCAACCCAAAGGAGCATGCAATGACTTCCCCCGACCCCTTCAAGGTCGCCGACCTCTCGCTGGCCGCTTTCGGGCGCAAGGAGATCGAGCTGGCCGAGCACGAAATGCCCGGTCTCATGGCCATGCGGGCCGAGTTCGCCGCCTCCCAGCCGTTGGCCGGCGCCCGCGTGACCGGATCCCTGCACATGACGGTGCAGACAGCTGTGCTCATCGAGACCCTCACTGCACTGGGTGCCCGAGTGCGCTGGTGCAGCTGCAACATCTTCTCGACACAGGACCACGCCGCGGCTGCGGTGGCCGTCGGTCCGAACGGCACGGTCGAGGATCCCCAGGGGGTACCCGTCTTCGCCTGGAAGGGCGAGACGCTCCAGGAGTACTGGTGGTGCACGGAGCAGGCACTGCTGTGGCCCGGAGAGGGCGGCCCCAACATGATTCTCGACGACGGCGGCGACGCCACACTCATGGTCCACAAGGGCGTGGAGTTCGAGAAGGCGGGCGCTGTGCCCGACCCCTCGACTGCCGACTCGGAGGAGTTCGAGGTGGTCCTCACGGTCCTGACCCGGAGCCTGGCCGAGGACCCCGGTCGGTGGACCTCCATCGCCAACGGGATCAAGGGGGTCACCGAGGAGACCACGACCGGGGTGCACCGCCTGGTCGACATGGCCCGGAAGGGTGAACTGCTCTTCCCGGCTATCAACGTCAACGACTCGGTGACCAAGTCGAAGTTCGACAACAAGTATGGCTGTCGCCACTCCCTGGTGGACGGGATCAACCGGGCCACGGACGTCCTGATCGGAGGCAAGGTCGCGGTCGTCTGTGGCTACGGCGACGTGGGCAAGGGCTGCGCGCAGTCGCTCGCCGGCCAGGGGGCCCGTGTCGTGGTCACCGAGGTCGACCCGATCTGCGCGCTGCAAGCGGCCATGGAGGGCTTCCAGGTCACCACCCTCGAGGACATTTTGCCGATCGCCGACATCATCATCACGACGACCGGGAACAAGGACATCATCACGGCCGAGCACATGGCGGGCATGAAACACCAGGCCATCGTCGGGAACATCGGCCACTTCGACAACGAGATCGACATGGCCGGGCTGACCAAGACGCCGGGAATCGAGCGAGTCAACATCAAGCCGCAGGTCGACAAGTGGATCTTCCCCGACGGCCACGCCATCATCATTTTGTCCGAAGGCCGGCTGCTCAACCTGGGCAATGCCACGGGCCACCCGAGCTTCGTGATGTCCAACTCATTCACCAACCAGACCATGGCGCAGATCGAGCTGTTCACCCAGACGGGCCAGTACGTCAACGACGTCTACGTGCTGCCGAAGCACCTCGACGAGAAGGTGGCTCGTCTGCACCTCGACGCGTTGGGCGTGAAGCTCACGACGCTGACCCAGGAGCAGGCCGACTACATCGGCGTACCCGTCCAGGGCCCTTACAAGCCCGACACCTACCGGTACTAGGCGGTCATCAGCCCAGCGTGGCGGTGGCGATCACCGTCCCGCTGGGCGAGACCACCTTGGCAGTGTGCACGTCGGCCGGGTCGACGGGCAGAGGCGCCATCCAGGCTCCGTAGCCGTCGTGGGCGTCGAACGTCCCCACGGCGTGCGTCACGCCCTCGTCGGTCACGACCACGCAGCGCACCGTCCCGCGCGCCGTCGAATCGTCGAGCGCCATCGACATCCACGGGTGGGCTCCCCCTACGGTCGTGACGTGCCCCACCGTCTTGCCGTTCGACACCAGCGCTGCCGTCACCACCTGTCGCGGCCCCTGCGAGTGCGCCGCGACCGTCGGTGCCGGAGACGAGGTCAGGCTCAGCCCCAGGCCGAGCGCCAGGGCCGCCGCGGCGACGCCCACCACGGCCGGCACCCAGCGCGACGGGCGCAGGCGCCGACGCCGACGCCGCACGTCGGTCACGCCCATCCGCTCGAACAGGCGCACCTCGAATCCCAATGGCGGCTCCATCTCCGGGGCTGCCATCACCACCGTGTCGGCCGTCCGGGACAAGACCTCCAGCTCCTCGGCGCAGCGCGGGCAGGACTCGACGTGTGCGAGCACCCGCGCCCGCTCGCGCCCCGTCAGGACGCCGAGCGCGAGCTCGGCCAGCTCGTTCTCGTACTGCTCACAGCCCCGCTCTCTCACGTCATCGCTCATCGCGCGCCCCCTCCGCCCGCTCGACGGCCGCCCGCAGCCGAATCAATCCCGTCCTGATACGCGTCTTCGCCGTGCCCAACGGGATGCCCTCGGATTCGCTGATCTCGAGTGCCGTCCTGCCGTAGACGGCCGCCAGCACCACGGCTCGGCGCTGCTCGTCGGGCAGGACCTTGAGCGCGGTCTGGACGGTCTGGCGCACGTCGCCCCGCCGCACGGCGTCCTCCGGGTTGTGCTCGGCGCTGGTGAGGGCCGTGGCGGCGAAGTCGTCCGGATCCGTCGGTACGGCGCGCCGGAGACGCAGGGCGTCGATGGCGAGATTGCGGGTGATCGTCAGGACCCAGGCGGTCACCGATCCCCGTCTCGGGTCGAACACGGGAGCGTGGCGCCAGACCCTGAGCATGGCCTCCTGGGCCACGTCCTCGGCGAGACCGGCGTCGCTGGTCATGGAATAGGCCAGGCCGAACACCCGCCGCTGGTAGCGCCGGGTAAATGTGACGGCGGCCGACTGGTCTCCCAGGGCCATCCCGGACAGGAGGGCCTCGTCCGACAGCTCGCCTTCGGCCATGGGTGATTGTCTCATCCACAGGTCTACGGCTGGGTCCGCACTGGGGATTCACCCAGAATTCCCAATCCCCGACCGGCCCTCACTCGTATTCATTTTCATGACCACCACCAGCGCCGACATCCGTCAGCCTGCCCGTCCCCGGATATCTCGTGTGCAGTCGCTCCGGACCCTGATGGTGGTCGGTCCCGGCCGCTCCCGCCGGCCGGTCGACCTGGCCGCGACGGGGGCCTTCGTGGTCGGTGCAGCGCTCCTGGTCTGGTCGGCCTACATCCACTTCCACCTGTGGAACGAGCCCGACGGCTACCGCTCCATCCCGACCATCGGCCCCCTCTTCCTGCTGCAGTCGATCGCCGGTCTGGTCATCGGCATCGGCGTCGTGGCCGTCCGCCGTCTGTGGGCCGCCGTCATCGGCTTTGGGTTCGCCCTGACCACCATCGCCGGCTTCCTGCTCTCCGTGGCGGTCGGGCTGTTCGGCTTCAAGGACTCGTGGTTGGCCCCGTACGCCAAGCAGGCATTCACAATCGAGGTGCTCGCCGTGGTGGTGCTCATCGCCGCCGCCGCGCTCTGCCTCGTCGGATCGGTTCCCCGCGCTCGCACCGGCACTACCCCGGTCGGCACCGCGACGTAGGGACCAGACCGGACCGGGCCCTGCGACCCCTTCTCCCGGTGGGGCGCAGGCCCGGCTCGGTATCTCCGTTCAGCGCAGTCCGGCGAACAGGTCGTCCTCGGGCACCGGCGTCCCGGTGGAATCGTGCACCCGGACGAAGCTCTCCGATCCCATGAGCGACGAGAACAGCTCCTCCCCCATCTGGAGGAAGAAGATGTTGTCGCTCTGGCTCGCGTGCGCGGCGAGCGAGGCGTACTTGCGCGAGGCGACAGCGCTGCAGTCGACCGTCGTCGTGATCAACTCGTCAGGCGTCCCGAAGTCGGGGTTCTCTTCCACCTCCGCCGGCCGCTCAATCCCGGCCTCGGCCAACACCTCGCCAAAGCCACGGATCAGCGAGCGCGCCACGGCGGTGTAGTAGAGCTTCGCCGGGATCCCGCACTCGGCAATGGCCGCCCGCGTGACCCGGTTGGCTTGAATGTGATCGGGGTGGCCGTAGAAGCCGTTCTCGTCGTAGGTCACGACGACCTGCGGCTCGTAAGTGCGCATCAGTGCGGCCAGACGCCCCGCCGCGTCGGCCACCGGCGTCCGCCAGAAGGACTCGGGTGCCTCGTTCTGCGGCCAGCCCTCCATCCCCGAGTCGTGGTAGCCGAGCAGTTCGAGATGGGCGACACCGAGCACGTCGCAACTGGCCTCGAGCTCCTTGCGGCGCAGTGGCACCACGACTGCCTCGTCGTGCGCCGGGTCATCCGGCTTGATGCCTCCGGGGGCGTCCCCGAGTTCGCCGTTGGTGCACGTGACGAGCACCGTTCGGACGCCCTCGGCGCTGTAGCGCGCGAGGATCCCGCCCGTCCCGATGGCTTCGTCGTCCGGGTGGGCGTGCACTGCCATGAGGGTGAGAGGACGCTCGGACATGGTGGCAGCGTAGGGGTCCGCGTCGGATCTGAGCTCAGGTCTGGAGGTCGCCCACCGCTCCGGCCAGTTGCTCGAGCTCGGCCTCCCACTCCCCGGGCGGCGCCATCGGGCGCACGACGAACTTGGAGAACCCGACCTCCAGGAACTCCTCGAGCATGGAGCGCAGGCCGCGACGCCCGACCGGGATGATCTCCTCCAGCGGGCGACCGCGTGCCCGCCGGGCCAGGGGCGATGACGCCAGCGCACTGACGTCGGTGCCCTCCGGCGCGTAGGCCAGGCTGACCCCGAAATGCTCGGGGCTGATGGCCCGCCCGTGCGCCGCCGCCACCCGGTCGATCTCGGACTTGCCCGCCGCGGCGTCCGCCGGTGTGCAGAAGGCCGGGAGCCATCCGTCGGCCAGGCGGCCACAGCGCTCGAGCGCAGCGGGAACGTTGCCACCGAGCCACACGTCAAAGGGATCCTGCACCGGCTGCGGTGAGACGGAAACGTCTTCGAAGGTGCCCGCCGGGCCCTCGTGGCTGACCACCTCGCCCGCCCACAGTCGTCGCAGCACCGGCAAGGCGTCCTCCATCTGCTCGGCCCGGGTCGCGCTTGGAATTCCGATGGCACTGCGCTCGCCACCGAACCCGAGTCCGGGCACGAACGTCAACAAGAAGTGGCCGCCCGACAACAGGTCCAGTGTCGCCACCGCCTTCGCCAACCACACAAGGTTGCGGCCCGGCAGCAGCATGGTCGTCCCGATCTTCAGCCCGGGACAGGCGCCCGAGACCCACGCCAAGCCGACGAGCGGGTCGGGCCCCGGACGCGTCAGCACCTCGGGCAACCACAGAGAATCGAACCCGTACCCGCTGATCCCCTGCGCCAGCGCGACCATGGCCTCGGGGCCGAGGCTCTCCCCGCCCGCGCTGATGCCGATACGGATTTTCACGGCGCGTCACGCAGGGCTGCAATGGCGCGCGTCACGCCCGCGTCGTCCACGTCGTGGTGCGTGACGAAGCGAACCGTCGACGGCGCGATCGCGTGCGCGAGCACGCCGCGGTCTTCCAGGTGCGCCAGGAGCTTGTCCGGTTCCGCGTGGGTGAAGGCCACAATGTTGGTGCGGACCGTGGCCGGATCGAGCCCGCACCCGGGCCAGCGCTCCGCCACCGCGTCAGCAAGCCGCGCCGCCCGCGCGTGGTCCTCGTGCAGACGTCCGACCATGTCACGCAACGCCAGCAATCCGGGAGCCGCCAGGACGCCTGCCTGTCGCATGCCGCCACCGAGGCGCTTACGGGCCAACCTCGCCACCGTGATCACGTCGTCGCTTCCGGCCAGCAGTGAGCCCACCGGCGCGCAGAGGCCCTTCGACAGGCAACACATGACGGTCGTGGTCGGCGCGGCCCAGTCGGACGCCGCGATGCCCGTGGCCACCTCCGCATTGAAGAGGCGGGCCCCGTCCATGTGGACGGGAACCGGCCCGGCCGCGTCGACGACCGCCTGCAGTCGATCCGTCGTCCACGGGGCGCCCGACGCCGCCATGTGCGTGTTCTCGATGCTGACGAGCGAGACAACGGGTTGATGATGTTCGGCCGCCCGACGGGCCCACCGCACCTGGTCGGCGTCGAGCATGCCGTCCTCGTCGTCGAGCGCGATGAACTGGATCCCGGAGTTGAGCGCGGCGGCGCCGAACTCGTAGGCCACGACGTGCTGCCGGCTCCCCGCCACGACGGCCGTCCCCGGCGCGGTGAGGACACGCACGGCGATCTGGTTGGCCATGACGCCCGAGGGCACGAAGAGGGCGGCAGGCTTGCCCAGGCGCACCGCGAACGCCTCCTCCAGCGCACGCACCGTCGGATCCTCGCCGTAGTCGTCGTCACCGACCTCGGCGTCGGCCATGGCGCGCCGCATCGCCGCCGTGGGCCGGGTGACGGTGTCGCTGCGCAGGTCGACGACATCGGGCACGCGCTCAGGCTAACGGTGCGCCGTTAACATCCCGCGATGACCACACCCCCCTCCGTCCCCGGCGCCGGGTCGGTGCTGCCCGATGGCAGCGCGAGCATCCACGAGCTCCTCGACGTCGAGATCCTCGAAGCCGGGCCTGAGCGGGTCGTCATGCGGCTCCCGGTCGACTGGAAGGTGCACCAGCCTTACGGGATCCTCCACGGCGGTGTCTCGGCGCTGCTCGCCGAGTCGGCCGCCAGCTTCGGTGCCGCGCTCGCTGCGGAGCCCGGCCGCAGCGTGGTCGGGATCGAGCTCAACGCCAGCCATCTGCGCTCGGTGCGCGACGGCCACCTGACGGCCGAGGCCACGCCGGTCCGGGTGGGGCGCACCATCCAGGTCTGGCGTATCTCCCTCACCGACGACGAGGGACGGGCCATCTGCGAGGCGCGCTGCACCCTGTCCGTCCTCGGCGCTCCGGGTGGAGCGTCGGGCGCGGTGCACCCCGTCCCGGGTTCCCCGAACTCTGAATAGTCAGGCCCACGGCCTCCGGCGTATTATGTCGGTGTGACCCCGGTAGGAAGTGGAGCACCGCGACCCTCCCTCGGGTTGATACTCCCCGCCACCACGCAGGGAGAACTCTCTGCCGGAGCTGGTAGTACCCAGAGTACTACCGGAAGCGCTGCCGAGGTGGTCGACCTGTGCCGCCGTGCCGAAGCGACCGGAGCCGACTCCCTATGGGCGGTCGACCACCTCTACTGGCCCCACCCCATCGCCGAGGCGTTCACCACCCTGGCCGTGGCCGCCGTCACGACGAGCCGGCCGCTACTGGGGACCTGTGTGCTCCAACTCCCCCTTCGACCTTCCTCCGTCGTGGCGAAGCAGGCCACTGCCCTGCAGCTGCTGTCCGGCGGCCGCTTCGTCCTCGGCATGGGCGTGGGCATCCACGAGACCGAGTACGTCCACGCCGGCGTCGACTACCGCCGGCGTGGCCAGCTCATGGACGAGGGTGTCGCCGGGCTCCGCCGGGCCTGGGCCGGCTCCGGTGCAGGCGGCCCCGATGCGGACGGGACCGACTACGTGCAGGAGCCGGCGTCGCCGTCGGTCCCGTTGTGGTTCGGGGGCGCCAGCGCGGCAGCCCGGCGGCGGGCCGCTGTCGTGGGCGACGGCTGGGTGCCCCTCTTCCTCGCCCCGGACGAGTACGGGACCGCCCTGGCGGCCCTGCGGCGCGAGACTGCCGAGGCCGGCCGTGATCCCCAAGCAGTGCAGGCCGGAGTGGTCGTCTTTGCCTGTGTCGGAGACGACGACCAGGCGCCGGTCCTGGGCGCCCAATGGCTCTCGGAGCTCTACCGCCTGCCGCCCAAGGCCTTCCAGCGTCATCTGGTGGCGGGCTCGCCTCAGACCTGTGCCGCCGCGCTCGGCCGGTACGCGGATGCGGGTGCCGACCACATTCTCGTGATGGTGGCGGGCTCCCCCGCCGTCGAGCATTTCGGGCAACTTCGAGCGGCGTTCGTGGGCGAGCAGCTCCCGGCGCTGGCGGGGGTATCGGCATGAACGCCACTGACGTCGCCATCCTCGGCACCGGCATGAGCGACATGGGTCGGCGCGACCAGGCGCCCGACACCATGGCGTACGAGGTGGTGCACGAGGCCCTCGGGGATGCGGGCATCTCGGCGCACGATCTCGGGCTCGTCATCGTGGGGAATGCGATGGCCGGCCGTCTGAGCGATCAGGGCTGCATGAAGGGACAGACCTGGCTCAGCAAGGCAGGGCTGAGCGAGGTGGCCATCGTCAACGTCGACAACTCCTGCGCCGGTGGCAGCTCCTCTCTGCATCTGGCCACCATGGCGGCCACCGCCCAGGACCGCCCCGTCCTGGCGCTGGGCGTCGAGAAGATGTGGACCGGCGACCGCGCCGGGACCATCGCCGGCATTGAGGACGGGCTCCCGTCGGAATACCGACACGATCTGCACGACCGCCGCCATGCCGACGACAATCCCGCCGGCAGCATCCTGATGGGCCTCAACAACGGGTGGGCCCACCGGCTGATGGCCGAGGTCGGCGCCACCGTGCGGCAGATCGCCGCCGCCGCGGTCAAGGCGTTCGAGCATGCGGCCCGCAACCCGCTGGCGCAATTCCAACGACGGGTGACGATCGAGGAGGTGCTCGCCTCCCCCCAGGTGGCGGGTGTCCTGACCCGGCTGATGTGCAGTTCGTTTACCGACGGTGCAGCCGCTGTCGTGCTGGGAGGGCCCTCGGTCCCGGCTCCGGCCTCCGCGCCCCGTATCATCGGCTCGGTGGCGCGTTCTGGAAACGGCTCAATCGACTACCACGACCGCTTGACCCAGGCCGCCGAGGCAGCGTGGGAGGCCTTCGGCTTCGGTCCCGGCGACGCCGACCTGCTCGAGCTGCACGACGCCACCGCTGCCGAAGAGCTCTACGCCCTCGAATCGCTGGGTTTCTTCGATTCCGGTGAGGCGGGGCCCGCCACCGAGGCGGGGGACACCGGCATCGACTCCCCCGGCCTGGTCGTGAACCCCAGCGGCGGCCTCGTCGGTCGCGGCCACCCGCTCGGCGCCACCGGCCTGGCCCAGGTGGTGGAGCTGGCCACGCAGTTCCGCGGTCGGGCCGGTGACCGTCAGGTTGCCGGTGCACGCCTCGGCGTGGCGGTCAACACGGGCGGCATCATCTACGGGGACGCGGGGTTCGTGGGCATCCACGCCGTACGCTCCGGATCCGCCGCGTGACGGGCATCAAGATCACGGGTTGGGGCATCGCCGTTCCGGACAAGGTCGTCACCAACGACGACATGGCGGTCAACCTCGACACCAGTGACGCCTGGATCGTCGAGCGCACCGGCATCCGCGAACGCCATATCGGCGGCACCACCTCTGGGCTGGCCATTGAGGCGGCCGTTGCGGCTCTGGCCCAGGCCGGCCGGAGCGCCGAAGAGATCGACAACCTGGTGCTCGCCACCACCACCCCCGACGGCATCGTGCCGGGGACGGCGCCCAGCGTGCAGCACGGGATCGGCATGAAGGGCGGGGCGTTCGACCTCAATGCCGCCTGCTCGGGGTTCGTCTACGGCCTCGTGACCGCTGCCGGCCTCATTTCGATCGGGTCCGGCCCCGTCCTCCTGATCGGCTCCGAGACGCTGTCGCGCATCACCGACATGGACGATCGCAAAATCGCCATCATCGTCGGCGACGGCGCCGGCGCCGTCGTGGTCGAGCCAGTGGACGGACCCGGCAGCCTCATCAGCTGGAACCTGAACTCCGACGGTTCCCTCAAGCACCTTCTCAAGTGCGAGCACGGCGGGACACTGTTCATGGACGGCAAGGAGGTCTTCCGGCGGGCCGTGCGGGTCGTGGTCGAGTCGGCCGAGCGGGCCATGGCGGACGCCGGCCTGGGGCCCGACGACATCTCGCTGATGGTGCCCCACCAGGCCAACCTGCGCATCATTCAGGCGGCGTGCCAGCGCCTCGGCATCCCCGAGGAGCGGACCGCCGTGGTCATCGATCGCTACGGCAACACCTCCTCGGCCTCCATCCCGCTCGCGCTGTACGACTCCATCGGGCACGGCCGTGTCAACGACGGCGACCATCTCCTGCTGACGGGTTTCGGCGGCGGCATGACGTGGGCCAGCGCCGTGTTCCGCTGGAGCGCATGAGCGAGGAGGGCGGCGGGGCGGATCCGGCGCTCGTGATCCTGGCGGCCGGGCGGGCCCGCCGGTACGGCGGCGTCAAGCCCCTGGCTCCCGTTGGTCCCCACGGCGAGGCCGTCATCGACGTCGTCGCCTCCGACGCCATCGCGGCAGGGTTCGGCATCGTGGTCCTGGTCCTGGGGCCGAGCACGGGCCCGGCCATCCGCTATCACGTGGAGCACACGTGGCCCGAGGCCGTCGACGTCCGCTTCGCCCTGCAGCCCGCACCGCTGGGCACCGTGAACGCCGTGCTCAGCGCGTCCGATCACGTCGGCACCAGTCCCTACGGCGTGGGCAACGCCGACGACATCTACGGCCAGGCGGCCTGCGCCCAGCTCGTCAGGCACCTCCACCAGCACGCCGAGGCCAACGCGCTGGTGGGCTACCGCCTCAATGACGCCGTGGTGGGCACCTCGCCGGTCACCCGGGGTATCTGCCGGGTCGCCGACGATGGCTCGCTCCTCGGCGTGGACGAGCGCCGCCAGGTCACGCGGACGCCCGAGGGCGGCTTCGTGGCCGGAGACGGTCGGGAGCCCGCCGTGCTCCCGCCTGACGCCCGGGTCTCCATGAATCTCTGGGGCTTCACCCCGGCCTTCCACAAGACGCTGCAGGCCGCCATGGAGGCCGCCGTGGGCGCCTCCGAGGAGGCCGAGGTGCTGTTGCCCGAGGTGGTGGCCGAATCGCTCTCCACCAGCTCGTTCACCGTCCTGCCCGCCCAGGGCCGCTGCATCGGCGTGACGCACCCTGACGACCTCTCCCTGGTCCAGGCCGAGCTGAATCGCCAGGTGGCGGCCGGCGAACGCCCGGCCAAGCTCTGGGCCTCCCTGCCGTAGCGGGACAAACCTCGACGGCCCCCGTGGGGTGGAGCCCCTCACGGCCGTTACCCCTTCGTGGGGAATGGAACGAGGGGGGACAAAAGGTCCCCGGACGCGACGCAACCCCGAGTAACCGTTCGGCCGAAGCCTCCCGTGCTCCTCGGGGCCACGTCTTCGATGGACCGCTGGCACCGTGCCGGGGTCGTGTCGGACAACCCCCGCCCGAGCCGGCCCCGGCGGCTCCAGGGAAGCCGCCGCGACGCACCACGGACCATCTCCAGTCGGATCCTCCTGCCCACTCCAGTCACGCTCCCCTTGCGGGGCTCGCTCCCTTTCCTCGATCCCGCTTTGCAGCGTTCTCTCGGCTTCCCCCCGTTCGGCCTTGCGGCTTCCCTTCGGGCTTCCCTCGCTCCCACCTTGCGATGCTCGCTTGAGGTTCGGCGGGCTCTTGTCTCCGAACTGGACACAGATTGCGCCACTCACAACGCGGGGTCAATGCCGTTTCGCGAAATCCAGACGTTCTCCCCACCTTTCTCCGCGTCGTCCCCAGAGTCCACATCCTCCGTCCCCAGTTCTTCCCCATGGTGAGGTCGGCCGGGGGCGGTCGCGGCGTCGTCCTCGGACTCGTCGGCGCCCTCACGGTGACCGTTGTGTTCGGCCTGGGCATCCTGAACGCCGGCGCGCGTATCGCTGACGAGTCAACGGTCTCGCCGGAGCAGTACCTCTCCACCGGCGCGCTCGGTGCCGCCGCCGGGGACAGCGCGCTGGGCCTGCGTACGTCCTACTTCGATCCACCGGTGCTCGCGGACCCTGCCACGCCCGGCTTCACCATCAACGCGGGCGCCGATCAGCCCGACCCGTTCATCTTCCAACAGGGCGGGCGGTACTACCTCTTCACATCGCAGGACGAGGTGCCACAGAATGTTCCCGTGCGCTCCGGAGACACCGTCGGCCAATGGGGCGGTCCGAGCGACGCCCTGCCAGACCTGCCGGCCTGGGCCACGCCAGGCGTCACGTGGGCGCCCGACGTGGCGCAGTTCGGCACTCACTTCCTGCTGTATTTCACCGCAGAGCTCCGGGGCGCGTCGCCCGCCACCATGTGCATCGGCGACGCCATCAGCACGGCCGTCGACGGCCCCTACATGGCCGCTCCGGTCCCGTTCATCTGCCAGCAGTCCCTCGGCGGTTCCATCGACCCCCGTGTCTTCGACGACGCGGACGGCCAGGCCTACATGATCTGGAAGTCGGACCAGAACGCCCGGTCGAACTCAGCCAACACGCAGATCTACAGCGAGCCGCTGAGCGCCGACGGTCTCCATCTCGAAGGGCAGCCGACTGCGATCTTCGGCCCGGACGAATCCTGGCAGGGTCACATTGTGGAGGCGCCGCAGCTCGTGCTGGTGCGCGGCAGCTACTACCTCTTCTACTCCGGCGGGTGGTTCAACCAACCCGGCTATTCCATCGGCGCCGCGCGTTGCGACGGACCACGCGGTCCCTGTGCCGACCTGTCCCCCACGCCGCTGTTGGGCTCCAACGCGCAGGGCGACGGTCCAGGGGAGGAGTCGGTCTTCGCCAACGCGGCGGGCCTGTGGCTCCTCTACACGCCGTTCAGCTCCACGCTGCCGCTGCCCGGTCCGCCGCGCCCGGTCTCCGTGGCCCACCTCGGTTTCGGTCCCTCGGGTCCCTATCTGGCGGCACCACTCGGGGTCTCCGGTCCGAGCTAATCGAAACGTGGACGGCCCAACCAGACCGCCAGCAACGCAAGCACGACGGCGAACCCGGCCAGGATCAGCGCGGCAATCTCCCATGCGTTCGTGCCGGAGGAGCCCGATACCGTCGTGGTCGCCGTCACCGTGGTGGCGGTCGAGGACGCGGCGGAGCCCGGCCCGCCGGGCGCCGTCAATGTCATGGTCGGTGCCGGGTGCTCGGGGTCGGGCACCGCTTTGTCCGGCACCTGAATCCACGACACCACCGTGCCGTCGCTGTAGGTCTGGATCGCCTTGAAGACCAGCTGGTGGGTCCCCGTCGGGATGCCCTGGGCCAGCACGTTGAACTCGCCGAACTGCCCGACCGGTATTGTGCCGCCCGACCAGTCGATCTCGCTCGTCGTCGAGGTGAACGTGCCGTCATCGGTGGTGATCGGCTTGGGCAGCGCGGCCTTGACGACGCTGACCTGCCAACCCGAGCCGGACTCGGGGTTCAGCAGGACGATGGGATGGGTCAGAGGGAACTGGATCTTCAGTCCCGTCACTGCCGCTGTGTCCGATTCGTTTGGGACGCGGAACGTGAGGATGGCATCATCGGTGCCCTGCGGGAGGCTTGATGGGCTGACCGTCACGTGGGCGCTCGCCAGTCCGGCGTCGAGCGCCACGAAGGCCAGCGCGCACACGGCGACGAGTCCGCACTTCCGTATCATCTGTCAACCCTCCTCCGCCGTGGTGGCGGCGCTACTGCACGGTGTCCACGAAGCTGACGTCAGGCTGACTGAACTCCGAGACCTGCACTTGCAGGACGATCTGCCACTTCCCCACGATGGGCGGGTTGGGACTGTTGGTCAGCACGAAACGCCCCGTGCCGGCCTTGTGCATGTCCGTCTCAATGGGGCCGACGTTCTGCGACGGCAGCACCAGATAGACCGAGACGCTCTCGGCCAGGTTGGCCGGCGCACCGCCCACCCCTGTGAATTGCACTGTCCAGTCGTTGACCAATGCGGCGTTCGGCGTGATGTGCAGCGTCACGCGTCCGCCGTCGAACGCCTGGGTCTGGGTGAACGGCACGGGAGGCGGGGCGCTGGCACCGTTGCTCGGCGTCCCGTTGGCCAGCACCGCCGTCACCCCGAGGACGGCCACCATGCCCAGCGCTTCCAACCGCACCGTCGAGACGAGCCGCTGCCAACCGCGGGCCAGAGCGGTCGGACGGCCGCCAGCCGCGGCCCCCAGCAGTCCGGGGAGGAGGAGGTACCGGTTGTAGCCGGCCAGCACCAGCAGCAAACCGACCAGGGCGATCTTGAGCAACAGGAGCTGGCCGTAGCCCGTCTCGAAGAGGTTGGCCACGGACCCCACCTCGACGACGGCCAAGAGCGTGCCGGCGACGAGGATGCCGGCGAAGGAGATCCCGGCCATGGTGGAGAAGCGCCCGACGACCCCGGCCGTGTCGGCGAGGAGCGCGCCGTCGCCGTCATCGCCGACCAGCGGCCCGTCCCCCCTTCCCGGCGCATCGGACGAGGCGGAGGGGGGCGCGGGTGGTGCCGGGCGTTCCAAGACCGCGGTGGACGTCCCCGCCCCCAGGGCCCGCGTCAGGCCCGAGCCGAAGAGTGGTGCCGGCGCACCCACCTCCGTGATGCCGGCGCCGTCGCCGGAGAGCTGGCCGGCCAGGCGCGCCGTCCGGGTCCGGCGGCGCAGCACCGTCACGAGCCCGACCAGTCCGCCGGCCCACATGGCGACGAAGGCCACATGCACGATGTCGGCCGGAATACTGAGCCAGCGCTCTTGCGAGACGAGGGCATGACCGAAGAGGACGAAGGCGCCGGCGGCCACAAGCAGGCCGTAGAAGGAGGCGAATTGGCGGCTGATCGTCCTGCGCAGTTGCAGCGAGGCCAAGCAGGCCGCCAGCCCCACCAGTTGTGCGGCGCATTGCTCGCCGAACTTGCCGCCGAAGGACTCCGTGTCGATGCTCCAGTGCGTCAACGCTGAAGGGCCGCCGCCGGACAGGACCGACTGGGCGCCACCGGTCACGGCCATGCCCACCAGTCCCAGAGCGGTGGCCACGTAGACCCACCGTCGCAGCCGGCGCCGTTCGTTGCCGCCCCGCAGTATGAAGGCCAGGAAGAAGGCCAGCCCCGACGCCACCAAGACGCCTAGGTAGACGAGGAACTGGCCGAAGTCGTCGACCCAGCTCGCGAACGACGTCCGCGGACGAGCCAGTGTGGTGATGGCGCCGGCTTTGACGTGCCCGACGAGGAACACGATGCCGCCGCTGACCACGTGGCCGTCGACCGAAGTGACTGTGTAGTCCGACACGTAGGCGCCCGGGCCGAGCGACGCCGGCAAGGTGGCCGACAGCGTGGCCGGTGCCGGGTGCCCCGAGGTCACCTCCACGCGCTGCCCCGATGAGTTCAGGACGACCAGACCCCCGTCGTCGGGCTGGACCGGCTGGTCGAAGTTGATGGTGACCGTGTGGGGGACCTTGGCCAGGTGCGCTCCCTGGGCCGGCGACGAGGCCGTCACCGCGGCGTGCGCGGCGGCAGGCGTGGCCCAACCGATGACGGCCAGGCACCCAAGGATGCCTGGCACCAGGGTCCGCCGCAGCCTCGTCACCGAGGGCCGTGTCTTCCTGCCGACCGGATCAGGACTGGCGGTCGCAGAACCCGATGGCGTTGGTCAGGTCCGTATTCCCCGGGCAGTAGACGTGCAGGTTGTCGTGGGAGAACACCCCCTGTGGGCTCTCCCACCCCGGCACCACCCAGGCGTGGACCATCCACACCGTCTTCTGCATGAAGTCACCGTGCACGTCCGCGCATTCCTGCGGCGTGATGTTCTGGTCCGCCGCGAAGGGCACACCGATCTTTCCGTTGTTGAACTGCACGCAGACGTTCGAGTGCCGGTGCCAGTGGTCGTTGGGCCCGACGAAGCCTGCCGGCGCAGTATCCGCCAGGGACTCGTACATCACCCCGACCACCGGCGCGTTGTCCGCCGTGCTGGCGTAGATCCACGAGGCGGGATAGAGCGGGTTCACCGAGCCGTCGGGATTGATGCCCTTGAAGGCGTCGGCGCTGATCTCCTGATAGTGCGCTCCCACACCGGGTGCCATGCCGCCCGCCAGGATCATCCCGGCCGCCTTGGCCGACGCCACGGTCGGGTAGCGCTCAGCGGCCTGGAGCGCCTGGGAGAGCTGGGTGGTGAGCGCCGCCTGATCCGCTGCGTCGAGCGGCACCCACTTGGCGAGCTCCGACTGCTCCGTGTCGTTCCCCGCCACAATGCTCTGGAACGTCTTCGAGCTCTCGCCAGGGACTTTCACGGTCGATGACAGGGCCAGCTTGGCGGCAGCCCCGCCAGGATCCGCCGCCGGCGCCGCCGCGCTCGGCGTGTTCAGCGCTCCGACGCTGCCGAAGAGCCCGCCGATGGTCAAGCCGACGATGCCGACAGGGACGAGCGATCCGAACACAGACGCCGACGAGGGCCACGTGCTGCCCAGTGCGGGCCGGATGGCCAGCGCCACACCCACGAGCACGGCGATCCCCGAGAGCGCCACGCCGAAGGCGACGGACACGGCGGAGACCGCGTGCGGGCCTTCGACCGCCAACCAGTACACGGCGACCGCCGTGTTGACGGCCGCCGCGGCGCCGAACAGCGCCCGCGACGGTCTGGTCAGCGCCCCGACCGCCAGCGACACCTGGACCAGGGCCGCCACCACCCCGATGGTGGCTTGCATTCCCCTCAGGTGCCCCGACGCCATCGCGAAGAGCAGCACGGCGGAGCCACCCAGCGTGATGGAGAGCAGGATGGGCAGCGGGCGGTTGGTGCCCCCGTCGCCCCGGTCGTCGACGCGTTCCATCAGGTCGGTCATGTCCCCTCCAACCCCTTGCCCCCGGGCCCCAATAGGCCACTTTCCTGCTGAACCGTAGCCCGGGTTGCAGCAAGAAGGGTGCGCCAGCGATCGGCCCGTGCCTGCACCGGGAGGATCCGGCGACGACCCGTATGCTCCGTCCCATGCAGCTGAGCCCGGAGTGCGCGCGGGTGCTCGGCGCGCTGATCGAGAAGGGCCTGGCCACCCCTCAGCACTACCCGCTCACCGTGAACGCCCTGCAGTCGGCCTGCAATCAGACCTCGAACCGGGAGCCGGTCGTCACCTACGACGAGACGGCGGTCCTGGACGCGCTGAATGACCTCAAGGCACAGCACCTGGTCCGCTTCGTGCTGCCCTCGCACGGCCGCTCGGTCGTCCGCTACCGCCAGGTGCTGCATGAGGCGCTGGGCCTCGATGACCGCCAGTGCGCCATTCTGGCCGTGCTCCTCCTCCGCGGGCCCCAGACCGTCGGCGAGTTGCGCATCCGGACCGAGCGGCTGGCACAGTTCGACAGCCTCGAGGAGGTGGAGCACGAGCTCCATCTCCTCAGGGAGCGTGACGAGCCGCTGGCCGGCGACATCGGCCGGCGGCCCGGTCAGAAGGAGGAGCGCTGGGCCACCTCCCTGGTCGCCCCGCCGGAGCCCGACCCAGCGCCTCGAGAAGCCCCGCCCGTCGCCGCGGACGCCCCCGAAGGCGTGGGTGCGGCCGACAGCGACGTGCGCGCCGAGGTGGCCGCGCTCAGGACCGAGGTGGCGGCACTGCGCGACGAGTTGCGGGAACTCCGGACCGGCCTGGGGGGCTGAGCCCCACCCCGCCCCCACCGGTTTGCGACGCGCCCGCCGGTCGCGGCGCGCTACGTGGTGGGAACAGTCGTCGTTGTGGTGGTCGTCGTGGTTTTCGCCGGAACGGCCCGCGCCGGGGTCCCGCAGACCACGTACGGTTTCATGCCCATTGCCACTCCCTGGCCGAGCGGAGCGGTGACGATCGCCACCGTCTCCCAGACGTTCGCACTGAGTGGGATCGATGTACGAAGTTGGACATTGCGATCGGCAATGACGCCGGGCGCCGTCACCTGCGCGGAGCCGGTCAGCAGAAGGCTCCCGGCTGGGCACGACGTCTTGGCCACCAGCACGGTGCCCGTGGCCGGGTTCGGACCGGTCGCGAGCATCGCCCCGCCCACGATCGAGGTGGTCGCCAGGGTTCCGGGCGGGCCCGTCGGTCCGGGGGCTCCGGCCGGACCGGCCGGACCGACCGCACCGGCGACGCCTTGGAGTCCCTGGTCGCCCTTGGCTCCGGGCGGCCCCGCCGAGCCGGCCGGTCCCCGGGGCCCCGACGTCTCGCCGGGCATGGCCGCCAACGCGTAGAGGCCGACTCCGAGCCCGGCGAGACCCACGACGACGGACGCCACAACCACCGGGACCACCCATTCCGGCGCGGGCCGAGGCGCGCTCGGTGCCGTTGGTGCCGCAGCCGCCGTTGGTGCCGTGGGGGGTCCCGTTTCAACTGTCGACATGCATGGCGCCCTTTCGTCAGACCGACGGGGACCTCGTGTGCCCGCAGCCCTGTGCGCGCTCCCCCCGGAGATGTCGCCGCGATCGTACCGAGCGGACCAGGTGGATTCGCGGCGGGCGGCCGACTGCCTACAACGGGGTGACGTAGGCGCCGGAGATCCCGCCGTCGACGAGGAAGGTCGAGGCGGTAATGAAGGACGAGTCGTCCGAAGCCAGGAATGCGGCGGCGGCGGCGATCTCGGTTGCCTCGCCGAAGCGCCCCATCGGGATGTGGACCAGGCGCCGCGCCGCCCGCTCCGGGTCCTTGGCGAAGAGCTCCTGCAGCAGCGGCGTGTTCACCGGCCCCGGGCACAGCGCGTTGACCCGCACGCCCTGACGGGCGAACTGCACGCCGAGCTCGCGCGACATGGCCAGCACGCCGCCCTTGGACGCGGTGTAGCTGACCTGGCTCGTGGCTGCGCCCATGACCGCCACGAAGGAGGCCGTGTTGATGATCGACCCCCTGCCGCGGGCGAGGAGGTGCGGCAGCGCGTGCTTGCAGCACAGGTAGACCGACGTGAGATTGACCCGTTGCACGCGGTCCCAGGCCTCCAGACCGGTCTCGAGGATGGAGTCGTCGTCGGGCGGGCTGATGCCGGCGTTGTTGCAGCAGACGTCGATCCCGCCATAGCGGCCGGCCACCTCGGCGTACAGGGCTTCCACCTCGTCGGAGGACGTGACATCGGCCCGGACGAACATGCCACCGACCGCGGCGGCAACCGCGCCGCCGGCGTCCTCGTCGAGATCGACCACGGCCACCCGTGCACCCTCGCTGGCGAAGCGCTCGCACATGGCGCGGCCGATGCCGCTGGCGCCGCCCGTCACGACCGCCACTCTGTCCACGAGGCGATGGGCGTAGGGGATGGTGTCGTCGCTCACGTGTCTCCTATTCCGAGCTGATGAAGACGTTCTTCACGTCGCTGAATGCCTCGAGCGCGTCCGGACCGAGCTCGCGACCGATGCCGGACTGCTTGGCGCCGCCGAAGGGCGTCCAGTAGCGCACGGACGAATGCGAGTTGACCGACAGTGTCCCGGTTTCCACGGCACGGGCCACACGCAGCGCCCGGCCCACGTCGCGCGTCCACAGTGAACCGGACAGACCGTAGGGCGTGTCGTTGGCCAGGCGGACGGCATCCGCCTCGTCCTCGAATGGAATGACCGCGACCACGGGCCCGAAGATCTCCTCGGTGGCCGCCCGCGCCGAAGGATCGACCGGCGCCAGCACGGTCGGAGCGAACCAGTTGCCCGGCCCCTCGGGGCAGCTGCCCCGGAAGGCCACCGGTGCGTCGTCGGGCACGAAGGAGGCCACGCTGGCCAGGTGGGCCTCCGAAATGAGCGGCCCCATCTCGGTCTCCTCGAGCGTCGGATCTCCCACCCTCACGCCGGCGACCGCCGGCTCGAGCAACTCCATGAAGCGCTCGTAGGCGGACTTCTGCACCAAAATGCGCGAGCGGGCGCAGCAGTCCTGCCCCGCGTTGTCGAACACGCCGTAAGGCGCCCGGGCGGCCGCCAGCTCGAGGTCGGCATCGGCGAAGACGATGTTGGCGCTCTTGCCGCCGAGCTCGAGCGTCACCCGCTTGATCTGCTGGGCGCAGCCGGCCATGACCTGGCGCCCCACCTCGGTTGAGCCGGTGAAGCACACCTTGCGCACGGCAGGGTGGTCGACGAAGCGCTGGCCCACCACGCTGCCCTTGCCGGGCAGAATCTGCAGCACGCCCTCCGGGATGCCGGCCTCGAGCGCGAGCTCGCCGATGCGCAGCGCGCTGAGCGGCGTCAGCTCCGCCGGCTTGAGCACGACGGTGTTGCCGGCGGCCAGGGCGGGGGCGAAGCCCCAGCCGGCGATGGCCATGGGGAAATTCCAGGGCACGATGATGCCCACGACCCCGAGCGGCTCGTGGAAGGTCACGTCGAGGCCGCCCGGTACCGGGATCTGCCGGCCGCTGTGGCGCTCGGGCGCTCCGGCGTAGAACTCGATCACGTCGCGCACGTTGCCCGCCTCCCAGCGGGCGTTCCCCAGCACGTGGCCGGCATTGATCACCTCCAGTGCGGCCAGCTGGACGATGTCGGCGTCGACGGCGGCAGCGAAGCGACGGAGCAGGCGGGCCCGGTCGCCCGGGGCGACGGCACGCCATTCGTCGAAGGCGGCGGCGGCCCGAGCGATATGCGTGTCGGTCTGCTCGGCGGTCAGGCTCTCAATGGTGGTCAGGACCTCACCGGTGGCTGGATTGCGGACGTCCACGCCGTGATCTTTGCCGAAGACGGACCCGATCCCACAAACGACCCCCTCGGCGGGCCCGCCGGTGCACGGGGCGTGCGGGGCCGGGCCACCGGTACAGTGCCAGGCCGTGCCCCACACAGAGACCGTCCAGTTCAACCTGGCCAAGGCCTTCGACACGCTCGTCGAGACGCTGGCCGACCGGGAATGCATTGTGTGGCGGGATCGCCGCCTGACCTACGCCGACCTTGCGGAGCGGTCCCGGCGCCTGGCTTCGTACCTGCACGGTCGCGGCCTGGGCGTGCACGTCGAGCGCGCCGACCTCCAGGGCTGGGAGTCGGGCCAGGACCACGTTGCGCTGGCCCTGTACAACGGCAACGAGTACCTGGAGGGGATGCTGGGCTCGTACCGCGCCCGTGTCGCCCCCTTCAACGTCAACTACCGCTACGTCGGCGAGGAGCTGCAGTACCTGCTCAACGACGCCAAGCCCCGGGCCATGATCCTGCACTCCTCGCTGGCCCCGACCCTGGCCGAGGTGCTGCCCACCTTGGACTCGCCGCCCGACGTGCTGCTCCAGGTCGATGACGCATCGGGCCACCCCCTCCTCCCCGGGGCGGTCTGGTACGAGGAGGCGTTGGCCGCATCCTCGCCCGACGGACCGCCGGTCGAGCCCTCCCCCGACGACCTCTACATCCTCTACACGGGGGGCACCACGGGAATGCCCAAGGGCGTGCTGTGGCGCCAGCACGACATCTTCATGGCCGCCATGGGGGGACGGCAGGTGGGCTCGTGGAAGATCGTCACCAGCTACGAGGGCCTGACGGAGCGGCTGGCCGAGAGCTACCCGGTGCGCCTCATGATCCTGCCGCCGCTCATGCACGGCGCCGCGCAGTGGGCCTGCTTCATGCTCATGGCCCAGGGGGCGACGCTCATCTTCCCCGACGAGACGCGGCGGGTCGACCCCGATGACGTGTGGTCGGTGGTCGAGCGCGAGAAGGCCAACTCCATGACCATCGTGGGCGACGCGGTGCTGCGACCACTGCTGATGCAACTCGACAAGAAGAAGTACGACCTGTCGTCGTTCTTCGCGGTGGGAAACGGCGGCGCGCCGCTGACACCGGCCGTGCGCGCCATGGCGGTCGAGCGCATCCCCAACCTCGTCATCTCGGACTCGGCCGGCTCCTCGGAGACGGGAGCGCAGATGCACGTCACGTCCATGGACGACGTCGCGGTGGGTTCGTTCCTGCCCGGTCCGGGGACGCTGGTCGTCGACGAGACCTTGTCGCGGGTGCTCGAGCCGGGCCATGAGGGCAACGGCTGGCTGGCGCAGACCGGGAACGTGCCGTTGGGGTATCTCGGCGACCCGGACAAGACGGCGCGTACCTTCCCCGTGATCGACGGCGTTCGCTACTCCATCCCGGGGGACCGGGCCCGTCACCGTGCAGACGGGCAGGTCGAATTGTTGGGGCGTGACTCGGTGACGGTGAACTCGGGCGGCGAGAAGATCTTCGTCGAGGAGGTGGAGCGGGCCATCGCCGGGCACCCGGCCGTGGCCGACGTGGTCGTGACGGGCCGGCCCTCGGAGCGCTGGGGCCAGGAGGTCGTGGCCGTGGTGCAGTTGGCCGAGGGCACCGAGGCTTCCGCGGAGTCGGTGGTCGAGGAAGCCTCGGCCCACATCGCCCGCTACAAGTTGCCCAAGGCCGTGGTGTTCGTGGACCTCATCCAGCGGTCACCGTCGGGCAAGGCGGACTACCGCTGGGCCGCAGAGACGGCCGTCGCGGCGGCCGCTTCTGCGGCGGGAGGCTGATCACGGGATCGAGTGCGGGCGGCGGTGCGGGTGCGGTCGTACGGACCGACCGGCTGGTGCTGCGACCGTTCACCGACGTGGACCGAGAGCCGTTCTTCGCGCTGAACACGCATCCGCTGGTCGTCGAGTCGATGGGCTCCGCGCCGAGCCGGGCGGAGTGCGACACCAACGTCGACTTCATCATGGACGAGATGGACCACCAGAGGTGGGGCCTGTGGGCCGTCGACATTGCCGGCGGCCCCACATTCGTGGGCGTGGTCGGGCTGCACCGGGTGACTGCCGCGCTGCCGTGCTTCGGGGAGGTGGAGGCCGAGTGGCGCCTCCACCCGGACCACTGGGGCCTCGGCTACGCCACCGAAGCAGCGGAGGCGGCACTGGACTTCGGCTTCAGGGTGGGGGGGCTCCCCGAGATCATTGCCTTCACCGCCTCGCTCAATGTGCGCTCCCAGGCGGTGATGTCCCGTCTCGGAATGGTGCGTGACGTGGCGGGCGACTTCGACCACCCTGGTTTGCCCGAGGGCAGCCCGTTGCGGCGGCACGTTCTCTACCGCATCAGCGCACCGTCGTCCTCGTCACAGGTCTCCCCTAGCGTGGCCTCATGAGCGACACGCCGACGCGGTGCGATTGGGCGGGCAGCGATCCCGACATGGTGGCGTACCACGACACCGAGTGGGGCGTCCCGGTACACGACGACCCCACCCACTTCGAGTTCCTGGTCCTGGAGGGCGCGCAGGCGGGGCTGAGCTGGTCGACGATCCTGAAGCGCCGCGCGGGCTACCGCAAGGCCTTCGCCTCCTTCGACCCCGCCAAGGTGGCGCGCTTCACGCCCGCCCGGGTGGAGAAGCTGCTGCAGGATCCCGGGATCATCCGCAACCGGGCCAAGGTCGAGTCCACGGTGCGCAATGCCAAGGCCTTCTTGGATGTGCAGGAGGAGTTCGGCTCCTTCGACGCCTACATCTGGGGCTTCGTGGGAGGGCGGACGCTGGTCAACAAGTGGCGCCGCGTGGCCCAGCTCCCAGCCGTGAGCCCCGAATCAGAGGCCTTCAGCGCCGACCTGCGGCGGCGGGGGTTTCGCTTCGTCGGCCCGACCGTCTGCTACGCCCACCTGCAAGCATCGGGACTGATCAACGACCACCTTGTCGGCTGCTATCGCTACGCCGAGCTCACAGGCGCCGGATCATCAGGACGCGGGCGCCGAAGCGCCCCATGACGGGCTCTTCGGGCGGCAGCCCGAGGGCCCGGAGGAAGTCGTCGACGGGCCCGAGCTCGACGAAGCCCTCGGAGGCGTAGAACGGGCCGTTCCACGGGACATCGCGATAGGTGGCCAGCGTGAGGTCGGTGTAACCCTGTGCCCTGGCCCAGTCGCAGGCGGCCCGCACCAGGGCCCGGCCGATGCCGCGGCCGGCGTGGTCGGGGTGGACCGAGAGCTGCTCCAGGTGGGCGGCACGGCTTTCTCCGACGGCATCGATGCGGCAGAGGCCGACCGGCGGATCGCCGGCCACCAGGACGATGAGCGCGGCGGCGAACTCCTCCTCCGTGCCCGGGCCGGGCAGCGGCCCGATGCCGAGCGGCTCGAACACAGTGTCGGCTGCCGCCTCGAGGTCGGGCAGCAGGGTCAGCTCGCCCGGGCGTACGGGACGGATCTCGGGGACCTGCTGCGACCGGGACCCGCTGCGCTCCACCGGACGACGGTAGCGTCTCGACCCGTGCGCGCCGCCGTCTGCCATGAGCTGGGCCCTCCTTCCGCCCTGCGGGTCGAGGAGCGACCCGACCCCGAGCCGGGAGCGGGCGAGGTGGCCATCGCGGTGGAGGCGGCCGGAGTGAATTTCGTGGACGGCCTCTTCGTGGCCGGGCAGTACCAGATCAAGCCCTCGCTTCCCTTCGTGCCGGGCAGCGAGGTGGCCGGCCACATCGTGGCCGTGGGTCCCGACGTCGTGGCGGTTGCCGTCGGCGACCGGGTGCTCGCCTCGGTGGGGCTGGGCGGCTTCGCCAGCCGTGTCGTGGTGCCGGCCCGTTCGGCCGTCGCCCTGCCCGAGGGAATGGACGCGGCGCGGGCCGCCACCTTCACCCAGAGCTACAGCACCTGTTTGTTCGCTCTGCGCGACCGGGCCCATGCCGCGCCCGGCGAGACGGTGCTTGTTCTCGGGGCCGGTGGGGGTGTGGGGCTGGCGGCCATCGGCGTGGCCCGGGCGCTGGGCTGCCGGGTCCTGGGCGTTGCCTCCAGCGCGGCCAAGCGCGAGGCGGCGCTCGAGGCCGGCGCGGAGTCGGTGCTGGACCCGGCGGCGGAGTCCGTGAAGGACGCGGCGCGGGCGTGGGCCGGAGGGAGCGGCGTGGACCTCGTGGTCGATCCCATCGGTGGCGCACTGGCCGAGCCGGCGCTGCGCGCGCTGGGCGACCGTGGCCGCTACCTCGTCATCGGCTTCGCGTCGGGCGACATCCCGTCACTGCCGCTCAACCAGATTCTGCTGCGCAACCGGTCCGTGATCGGCATCGACTGGGGTATCTGGGCCATGACCCATCCGGCCGAACAGCGGGCGCTGCTCGAAGACCTTCTGGCGATGGTGGCGGCGGGAACGCTCGACCCCGTCCGTCCCGCCGAGTACGCGCTCGACGACGTGGCGGGTGCGCTCGAAGACCTGCTTGGGCGGCGCGCCGTGGGCAAGATCGCGCTGGTGCCCTAACCGCCTGACACTGCGCCAACTGCCGCACCGCGCCTTCGTGGCTTCCCCTCTCGCTATCTCGAAACCGCCACAATGATGACGATGACGGTGAAAGCTCCCCCGATGTAGCCGATGATCAGGGCGACCAGGGCCAGCCGACCGCCTTCTGCGCTCGTCTGTCTGGCTTCCCTTCGGGCCAGGTGCCCCAAGATGATCCCGGCGGGCCAGAACACGATGGCCGACAACAGCGCCAAAACGGCGGTGAAGTCAGCTCGCTCAGCCATCCTTCGACGTCGTTTCGGCGGTTCGTGGGCGGTTGGCTGCGACCCTGCGGCTGCCGATCCACTCCAGGCGCCGTGAGGAACACCACGTCAGCTCCCCCGCGGTGAACATGTTCGACGCCGCTTCGAGCTCCTGTTGAGACGCTGCAAAAACGGGACGAGATATTAGTCACACACCGTTGTACATCCGTCGCGAGTTCCCAGCGTCCAGCCAGCAACACCACGACGTTGGGGTGGTACTCCGCCATGCGGCAATCCAATTGCTTTTAGCGGCTACGCGTTAAAGCTTCTCCGCGCGTCGACGGCGAACTGTCGCAATCGGCTGCCTTGGGTAGTAGGGGACACCATGGCCCTCTCCGCTGGTCCGGTAACCAGGCCGCCCCGATGTTGCCCCTGTCTTGCAAGAAATCGTGATACTTGTCGTCGAGCTGCAAGACGCCGAGGCTGAAGGCCAGAGTGTACGCAGTCGAAGCCCCGAATACGACGATCCTAACTATCGAATGCGGCGAGTGGAGGTCTGGTGCACGAGCGGCGGCCACCCCGCCCGTACTGATCAGAAGGACCGCGCCGAGAAGCGTAGCGAACGGCGCGGTCAAACAACGTTGCACTCGCCGCATTGCGCGGAAGACTAATCCATCTTGCCCGCACCCACACGGCCGTCAGGCACGAGCCGTACTGCCGACAACGTTGCCGGTATTGCGAAGAATCCAGCCGACTTCCGCGGATTATCGGGTGACCACGACTGGGCATGGCGCATTCCTGACGACATAGTCGGATACGGATCCAAGAAGGGCCTTCTTTATTCCTCCCCGGCCGCGCGACCCGATGACGATCGCAGTGGCACTCTCGTCCCGTGCGATCTTGCACAGCGCCAGGCCAGGCTCTCCCTCGATCACAGTCGCTTCAACGTCGCCCGGCAGCGATCCGCGCTCTCGGAGTGCCGAAATCGTTGCTTCCACTGCCGCTCTACCCTGCGCTTGAGCGGTCTGCCTCTGCCCGGCGAGTTCGTCCGGTGTCCAGCTAGGACCGGCATGGCCCGTGGCGTCGTCTGCCAACCAAGCTTCGGGATCGTCGGCGACCGAGACGACGAGGACCCTCTCGCACGCCCGGAGGATTGCAATTCCTGCTTCTCCCGCCTCGATCGCAAGCTCCGAGCCGTCGGTGCATACAACCAGCGTCTTCATGAGGCTCAGGGTATCAAGAGGCGATTCGTCCCAAGCTGGCGGCGGAGGGAGTGGCCGAAGCGGGTGTTCCCGGTGCCATGCGATTGGTCGCTGGTTCCGGTAAGAAGATGGTGTGGCCACGGAAAGAGTAACGAAGCACCTGGAGCGGCGAGCCAACCTGAAGCGGCGGGCCGGGGTGGGCACGGGGGTTGTGGCATTGGTGGCCTTCTTGGCCGTTGTTCCGACCGTCACTCTCGTGCAGGCGGACGCGTCAGGTGCGGCTCCCACGCGACCGAACATCGTCTTCATCCTGACCGACGACCTGTCGTGGAACCTGATCACCCCACAGGTCACGCCGCACATAGTTCAGCTTGAGCACCTAGGCGAGACATTCACCAACTACTACGTGGCCGATTCGCTGTGTTGCCCTTCGCGCGCCACCATCTTCACCGGGCTGTTCCCCCACGACACCAAGGTGGCCACCAACACAGCGCCCTCCGGCGGCTACACGAAGTTCCTCTCCGAGGGCCTCTCCAAGAGGACCTTCGCCGTGGCCCTCCAAAAGGCGAAATACAAGACCTCCCTCCTGGGCAAGTACCTCAACGCATACGGCGACCGGGGAGACGGTTTCCTTCTTCCGAAGGCCCAAAAGGACAGGATGACGAAGGCCAACGCGCCCCGTCCCGCCAGGCTGGAGCGACTGGCACGTCAGCAACGGTACGGGGTATGCGGAGTTCAACTACTACCTGAACGACAACGGCGCCTACCACTTCTACCCTTACGCATTCGGGAACTACGGCGTGGACGTTCTGAATCACGACGCACAAAAGTTCATCAAGAAGAACGTTCACTCGCCCTTCCTGGTTGAGGCCGCGACATTCGCACCCCATCTGCCGTACACACCCGCTCCGCGCAACGCGAAGGATTTCCCCGGCATGACCGAGCCACGGGACCCGTCGTTCGGCGTCCAGAATGCCGACCCACCCGCCTGGCTCGGACAGCGACCTGCCTTGACGACCGCCCAGGTGCAACACATCGACGCCTCGTACCGCGAGCGGGCGCAGGCGACGGAGTCCGTCGACAAGCTGCTCGCCGACACCGAGGCCACCCTGGCACACGAGGGCATCGCCAAGAACACCTACATCGTCTTCAGCTCCGACAACGGCTACCACCTCGGCCAGCACCGGATTCTGGAAGGGAAGGAAACGGCGTTCGACACCGACATCAGGGTTCCACTTATCGTGGTCGGGCCGGGGGTGCCCAAGGGACGGACCGTTCGCCAGGTGACCCAGAACACGGACCTCACACCCACGTTCGAGCAACTCGCTGGGCTCCGTCCGCCCGCGTCGGTGGAAGGGACCAGCCTTGTTCCGCTCCTGCACCCCTCCGAGCAGAAGTCAAAGTGGCCGACCGTTGCGCTGCTCGAGCATCACGGGGACACCCCAAAGGACGACCCCGACTTCGAGGGTGCGGGGAGCAACCCCCCCAGCTACGAGGGCATCAGGATCCAGGCTCGGCACCTGGCCGGCTTCAGCGGTCCGGTCGACGCGACCTGGGTCGAGTACGACGATCCGAAGCACGAGGTGGAGTACTACAACGATGAGGCCGACCCTTTTCAACTTGACAACGTCGCCGGAACTCTCACCAAAAAACAGCGGGCGACGCTCCACGGGATCCTTGAGGGGCTCCACAACTGCCACACCGCCACAGCATGTTGGCGCGCTGCACTTCCGCAGTAGGTAATCGCCGAGCATCCTGACGGGCCTTCGAGCCTCCGGCCATCTCTCGGTCGATGCACTCTGAGGAATCCGACGGACGCGGGTGGCGGCCTGGCAGGGTTCAGGACTTGGCGACATGAAGGGGGAAGCTGAACGGTGTGTTGACGATGACGAGCCGGTAGGTCCCCGGTGCTACTCGGCGCGTGCTGTTCGGCTTGTCCTGGTTCCACGATCCTGTGCCAGAGACGGTGGCGCCGGCCGCCAATTGGGCGAAGCCGAGCGCCGGGCAGTTCACGACTTGGGCCCCGGGCCAGACCGTGTGGTGGTGGATGTCTTTGACCTGGAAGCCCAGCGAACCGCAGAGGCCCGCCGTCAACGCCGTGGACGTCGGGCCGGGTGCCACGCCGGCGTAGGGCGCGGTGTAGTTGCACGCCGACGGGCCGGCGTTGCGGACGGTGAAGGAGACGTCGAGCGTCGCGCCCGGGTCCAGGGTCAAGGTGTTGACGGCCACCAGCAGCTCGGTGGTCTTGGCCGGGCAGTCCCAGAAGGCGGCGTGGCCGGACTGGGCGAGCGCGGGTGCCTTGGCCAACGTGGTGCCCTTCTTCGCTGCCGCGGCCGTTCCGCCGCTGACGAGCACCGACAGCGTCACGGCCCCGGCGGCAATGGCGAGCGCCGGCCACCAAGGCTTTCTCTGGCTCCCCATCACTCCAGCCTGCCCGATGAGGCGGGCCCGTGAGGGTCGCGCGAAGCCGTCAGTCGGCGAAGTGCGGGATGACCTCGGTGCCCATGAGCTCGATCGTCTGCATGACCGACTCATGGGAGATTTTGTAGGGGTTGACCAGGCACAGCAGCAGGTCGACCCCGGCGGCCTCGTAGGCGCGGCAGGCTTCGAGACACTCCTCGGGCGTCCCCAGCACGCAGGCGTTGGCGTCGACGAGATACTCGAGGTTCAAGAGGTCGAGTGTGCCCTCGTCGTCGGTCTTCTTCATGTCGGCCGCGTAGGAGTAGCTGCCCAGATCCTGCTTGCGCTCGGCCATCCAGTCGGTGAGCGTGGCGATCTGCCGAGCGCCCGTCTTGGGGTACCACTCGAAGGACTCCCGGGCTTCCGCCTTGGCCTGCTCGGAGTCGGGGCCGCACAGGGCCATGGTGAAGGTCGCCGCCTGGTTGTGCACGAAGGCGCCGACGGGCTGCGTGCACTGCTCGACGGCGGCCCGGTAGACGTCGATCTTGCGCTTCACCTCGGCCGGCGGGAGACCGACGGCGAAGGAGCACAGGCCGAGACCGAGAGCGCCCACCTGGGCGTGCCCCTCGTCGCTGGTGGTGGCGCCCCACAGGGGCGGGTGCGGCTTCTGCCATGGCTTGGGCTGCACGCGGCGACGCGGCATCTGCCAGTACTCGCCGGCGAACTCGTACTCGTCGTTGGTCCAGCAGCCCACAATGTGGCCCAGGGCCTCCTGCCACATCTGGCGGGTCACGGCGGGGTCGACGCCGAATCCCTCGAGTTCGGTCCGGGTGGCCGAACGACCGGCGCCCATGTCGACCCTTCCCCTGGAGAGCAGGTCCAGCACCGCCACCGACTCGGCGGTGCGGACCGGGTGGTTGTAGGGCTTGGGCATGAGGCGCACGCCGTAGCCGAGGCGGATCTTCTCGGTGCGGGCCGCGATGGCGCCGTACAGCACTTCGGGGTTGGAGCAGTGGGAATACTCCTGCAAGAAGTGGTGCTCCACCGTCCAGAAGGCGTGCCAACCGAACCTGTCGCCGGCGATGGCCTGCTCGAGCGTGTTCTGGTAGGCCAGCAGCTCGCTGTCCTCCTCCCAGGGACGGGGAACCGGGATCTCGTAGAACAGCGCGAACTTCATGGTGTGGGCTCCCCCCGGACGGTGCCCGAGCAAGGAGCCGGGCTAGAACAGTGCACTGCTCCTATCAGCCCGGGTCGCCCGGACGCAACCAAACGGAGGACGGAGGCACCATGCGCGGTTTGCAAGGCCGGACCTACATCGTGACGGGGGCTGCGTCGGGCATCGGTCTGGCGACGGCGGCCAGACTCCTCGAGGAGGGGGCCCGAGTGGTCGGCGCCGACCTGGCCCAGCCGGCCGACGCGCTGGCCGGTGACGAGCGGTGGCTCTTCACGCACGTCGACGTGGCCGACGAGGCTTCGGTCGAGGAGCTGGTCGGGTCGGCGGTGGCCTTCGGCGGTGGCGTCGACGGCTTGGTCAACGCGGCCGGCGTGGCGGGTGGGGGTCCCGTGCACATGCTCCCCGCCGAGGAGTGGAACCGCGTCCTCGCCGTCAACCTCACGGGGACGTATCTGACGGCGAAGCACGTGATCGGCCAGATGTTGCGGCAGCCCCGTCACGAGGACGGGCAGCGCGGCTCTGTGGTGACGGTGGCCAGCATTGAAGGTCTCGAAGGCACGGCTGGAGGGAGCGTCTACAGCGCGTCGAAGGGCGGCGTCGTGATCCTGTCGAAGAACATGGCGATCGACTACGCAGGTCGCGGCATCCGGGTCAACGCGGTCTGCCCCGGATTCATCGAGACTCCGATGACCGCCTCCATCTTCGGCCCCGGGATGGAAGCGGCGCTCGCCGACATCGTCCACGAGCACAAGCTGGGCCGGCGCATGGGCCGCCCCGAGGAGATCGCCGCTGCGGCTGCGTTCCTCCTGTCCGACGACGCCTCCTTCGTCACCGGCCACGCTCTGCCCGTCGACGGCGGCTACACGGCGGGCCGGGACCACGGGGTGACCGACATGCTGGGGCTCTCCGGACCCGAATGAACCCGAGCGGCGTTGGCGACTCGGAGTCGACGCCACTGCCGTGCCGTTGCCTTCTTCGCCTTGACAGGCGGTGCCTCGGGCCTGATACTTAAGTCAATGCTTAAGTATCAGCCGGTCGACGAAGTCTTCCGGGCGCTGGGTGACCCCACCCGCCGTGACCTGGTGGAACGCCTGAGCGGAGGTCCCGCCACGGTGAGTCAGCTGGCCGTGCCCCTCGACATGACCCTGTCGGCGGTGGTCCAGCACCTGGCTGTCCTGGAGTCGTGCGGCGTCGTCCGCTCCGAGAAGGTTGGCCGCACCCGGACCTGCCGGCTCGAGCCGGTGGGGATGCGCCTCGCCGAGGACTGGTTCGCCGGCCAACGCGCCCTGTGGGAGCGCCGGCTCGACCGGTTGGGCGAGGTCCTGGCCGAAGACGTGGCCGCAGAAGCCGAGCAGACAGCACCACCACCACCACCGAGAGGAGCTTGAGATGACCACCAGGACCGCCGAGCACGGCACCTTCACCGTCACACGGACGTACCCGGTTCCGCCCGAGCGCGTCTTCGCCGCCTGGTCCAGCCAGGAGTCCAAGGCACGCTGGTTCGGCGCACCGGGTACGACCGGTTACGAGCTCGACTTCCGGGTCGGGGGCAGCGAGTGCAACCGCGGCGGTCCTCCGGGGGGCCCGGTGTACACCTACGAGGCCACGTACCGGGACATCGTGCCGGCCGAGCGCATCGTCTACGGCTACGTCATGGAGGCCGACGACACGTTGATTTCCGTCTCGGTGACGACGGTGGAGTTCGCCCCGACCCCGTCGGGCACCACGCTCACGTTCACGGAACAGGGCGTGTTCCTCGACGGCAATGACACACCGGCGATCCGCGAGAAAGGCACCGGCGAGCTCCTCGACGCGCTCGGCACAGCACTTGGGTGAACGACGGCATCGTGTTCGGGGCGACGAGGTCGGTCGGCGCACCCGGAACCGCATGCTCCTGACGGACCCGCTGGCGGGAGCCCCGAAATCCGCTACCCCAGCACCATCTGGCCGTCGGCGTAGTCGAGGATGACCCATCCGTAACGCCGCAGTTGGTCCGAGCCCAACAAGCCCTGCGTTCCCGACAGGCTGATCCCGAAGTCGGTGGACCCGATGAGCTGAGGATAGAGCGACAGACCCGGCACGGACCACGAGCCGGAGTGGACGAGCGGCATGGTGATGACCGAGCAGACGGTGGACTGTCGCTGCGCCAGGTCAGTGCCGCGCAGGGGTAACGCTTGCGCCACCAGGTTGGACACGACGCTCTGCGACGAACCGGTGTCGACCACGAAGTCGTGACCGCGACCACCCGCGAAGTGCACGTCCAGGGTGAGCGACACGTCACCGGTCGTGGGCGTCACGGTCAGCGGCACTGATGTCCCAGGCTCCCCCTGTGTCAGCGTCGCCGGAGCCGGGCCCTTGGGGCCGGTGAACGGCGACGACTGCGCGAGCGGCGCACCCTCAGGGCCCGGCACGATCAGCGCGCCGACGGCGAAGTCGACGCGTACCGCGCCGAAGCGGGACAGGACGTCCGAACCGAGCAGGCCGTCGGGTTCGCCCTTCCCACCGGTCTGAGGCATTGTCGCAGAGATGAGCTGCTGCGGCACCAGGTTCACGCCGTCGAGTGACCACGCGCCCACCGAGACGGGGCGCGCGGTGCCGGTGCACCCGACCCCGGCAAATTCGGTGGCGGGCCCAGCGGTCGGCAGGTGCAGCCGCTGAGCCAGACGGGCGTCAATGGTCGACTGAGCCGCTCCCGTGTCGAGGATGAAGGGGTAGGGCCCGTGGCCACCGATGCACACGTCGAGCGACTCGGTCACCTGCCCGGCCACCACGCTCACGGTCATCGGCACCTTCTCACCGCCGCCGGGCTGTGCGGTTGCGCCGGCGCAGCCGCCGCTCGCCGGCGGAAGGGCGAACGTGACTTGCGGCTCGACGTGGACGGTGGCCTGTCGCGTCTTCGGTCCGTTGACGGCCGCCGCCAACACGAGCACCAGCACGGTGACCCCGATGGCCACCAAGGCGACGATGAACAGACCCCGGCCCCCGCGCAAGGCCCTACCGACTGACGGCGATGCGGACAGTGGCGATGGCCATGCGCGCGCAGAGCACCAGCGCCGCCAGTGGCAGCGCGGCGCGGCGCCAGCCCTTCGTCGTCCTGACTGTGAAGCGGAGCGCGGAGCGGTGGTGGGCAACCATCATGCGGTAGGGATGGCGCGCCGTGCTGATGCCCTGCAGATGGGTCACCTCCGCCGTTCCGGCGAAGCCCACCCCCCAACCCGCATGGTGGGCGCGCCAGCAGAGGTCCGTGTCCTCCAAATACATGAAGTAGGCCTCGTCAAAGCCCCCCAGCTCCTCGAGCGCACTACGTCGGGCCAGGAAGCACGAGCCGGACACCCAGCCCGCCGCCGTGACGACATCTCCCTCCGGCGTACCGGGGTTGTAGCGCAGCGTGAACGGATTTTCCGGATTGAACAACGCCAGCAGGGCATGCCCGGCGGCATCGGTGAAGGAGGGGAAGGTGCGAACCGATGGATAGACCTCTCCGTCCTCGGAGAAGATGCGCGGCCCCACCAATGCCCAAGCGGGCTCGGCCTCGAGCGCGTGGCACAGTGCGGCCAGCGCACCGGGATGCACCACCAGGTCCGGATTGCAGACGAGGACCAGTTCGGGCGGGGCCTCCTCCCCCGCCAGCGCGGCCAGACCACGGTTGACCCCGGCGCCGAAGCCGACATTGCCTCCCGGCCGCACCAGGCGGATGGGCTTCGCGGGCGGGTTCGGCCGCAGGTCCCCGAGTGCGGCCGCGGCACTCCCCGCCGCGCCGTTCTCCACCACGACGATCGCCGTGGCTCCATCCTCGAGGAGGGAGCGGACGCAACCTTCGAGCAACGGCCCGGCGTCGTGGTCGACCACGACGGCGCCGATCGTGCCGGACACCCGGTGCTCAGTACTCCCGGGTGAAGCGGAATTTCACGAGCGCCCGGAGCGCGCTGAAGCCGTCTCGCCAGGTGATCTTCTTCCCCTCGTCGGGCTCACGGCCGGCATACGAGATCGGAACCTCGTAAATGCGGTAGCCGCGGCGCAGCACCTTGGCGGTGATCTCGGGCTCGAAGTCGAAGCGGTTCGACACGACCGTGAGGCCCTCCAACACTCGCGAATCGAACATTTTGTAGCACGTCTCCATGTCCGAGAGCGTCGAGCGGTAGAGCACGTTGGTGACGAGCGAGAGCAGGCGATTGCCGATCCAGTGCAGGGGCATCATGTTCTTGCGCTCACCGGTGAAGCGGCTTCCGTAGACCACGTGGGCCTTGCCGCGCAGGATGGGCTCGAGCAAGCGCGGCCAGTCCTCGGGGTCGTACTCGAGGTCGGCATCCTGAATGAGCACGAGGTCGCCACGAGCCTCGGCCAGTCCGGTCCGGATGGCCGCGCCCTTGCCCTGATTCACCTTGTGGCGCATGACTCGTACGGTCGAATCCTCAATGGCACCCAGCACCTTGTCGGAGCCGTCGCTCGACCCATCGTCGACCACGAGAATCTGGAGCACCACGGGGAGCTCGACGGCGCGCATGCGGCGGATCACCTCGGCCACGGTGGTGCGTTCGTTGAACACCGGCACAATGACCGTCAGCGTCTTGTAGGTCCGGGGCGGGAGCGCCCCACTCACGGCGGTCACGTCAGTCTCTGTCACGTCTGGCTCCGTCATGAGATGGTCAGTCTTGCACTCTGTCCGCGAAGTACTGCATTGTGCGCTCGATCCCCTCGCGCAAGCCGATCCTGGGCTCCCAACCCAGTTCGCGCCGGGCCAGGGTGATATCGGGGCAGCGGCGCGTGGGGTCGTCGGTGGGCAGGGGCTGGAACACGACATCGGACGCGGAGCCCGTGACGTCCAACACGAAGCGAGCGAGGTCGAGCATGGTCCGCTCGTCGGGGTTCCCGATGTTCACCGGCCCGACCAGCGTGGAGTCAAGCAGGGCAAGGAGCCCTCTGATCTCGTCCTCCACGAAGCACAGGCTCCGGGTCTGGCTTCCGTCCCCGTACACCGTCAAGGGCTCGCCCCGCAGCGCCTGGACGATGAAGTTGGAGACGACACGGCCATCGCCAGCGGACAGCCGCGGCCCGTACGTGTTGAAGATGCGCACGATGCCCACGTTGACGCCGTGCGTCCGGTGCATCGCCATGGTCAGGCTCTCGGAGAAGCGCTTGGCCTCGTCGTAGACGCTCCGTGGCCCGGTGGGGTCGACGTTGCCCCGATAGCTCTCCACCTGGGGATGCACCTCTGGGTCGCCGTAGATCTCGCTGGTGCTCGCCATCAAGAAGCGCGCCCCGTGCTCCCGGGCCAGCTCGAGGAGCCGCCGCGTGCCTTCGCTCCCCACCGCCAGGGTGTCGAAAGGCCGCGCCAGGTATGCCGGCGGTGACGCCGGCGACGCCAGGTTGCAGACAGCGTCGACGGCGGACGCATCCACCAGCTCCACCTTCTCACTGACGTTCGTCACAATGAGGCTGAAGCGATCGTGACCCATCAGGTGGGCCACGTTCTCCCGCGATCCCGTGGAGAGATCGTCGAGGCAGATGACGGTGTCGCCCCGCTCGATCAACGAATCACACAGGTGCGAACCCAAGAAGCCGGCGCCGCCGGCCACCACGACCCGGCTCACTGGCGACCGATCCCCGAATACTCGAAGCCCATCCGGCGGACGGCCGCCGGGTCGAGCAGGTTTCGGGCATCGACGATGCGGGGCTCGGCCATGGCGGTCAACACGCGGGAGAAGTCGAGCCAACGGAACTCGTCCCACTCGGTGAGCACGACCAGGACCCGTGCCCCAGCGACCGCCTCGTAGGGATCCGCCCGCAGCTGCAAGTCGTGCAAATCGGGGACGTCGGTGTCGGCGTCGACGGTGGGATCGAACGCCTGGACGCTCGCCCCCAGGTCGGACAGCCGATGCGCGATCTGCAGGCTCGGCGAATCGCGTCGGTCATCGGTGTTCGCCTTGAAGGTCAGGCCCCACACCGCGATGGTGGCGCCGTCGGCCGAACCGCCGCAGGCCGTCTCCACCTTGCCCACCACCCGCGACAACTGCTCGTCGTTGGAGGCAATGGCGCCGGCGAGGAGCGAGAAGTCGTAGCCCGCCTCACCGGCGATGTGGAGGAGCGCCCGCGTGTCCTTCGGCAGGCATGAGCCGCCCCAACCCGGTCCGGGACGGAGGAACTCGAACCCGATTCGCTTGTCGTAACCCAGGCCGAGCAGGACGTCGCGGGCGTCGGCCCCCACCTCCTCGCACAGGCCGGCCAGCGCGTTCACAAAACTCAGCTTGGTGGCCAGGAATGCGTTCGACGCGTACTTGATCGTCTCCGACGTCGTGGCGTCGGTCACGATCAACGGCGCTCGGGTCGACGAGAACAGGTCCCCCACCTTGGCCGCCGACGGCACGTCGTCAGCACCCACCACGATGCGGTCCGGATTGAGACTGTCGAGCACAGCCGTGCCCTCCCGGAGGAACTCGGGGTTCGACACGACGCTGACGTCGGAACGGCCGATCACCTTTTCGACCATGTTCGCTGAACCGACGGGCACGGTCGACTTGTTGACGACGATGGCCCCGGCCTCCAACGACGATGCGATCTCCTTGGCCGCCGCCTCGACAAACGACAGGTCGGCCGAGCCGTCGGCGCTCTGGGGTGTCGGCACGCACAAGAACACGAACTCCGCGCCGGCCACCGCCTCGACCGCCGACTCGGTGAACGAAAGGTTGCCCGCCGCGACGCCCTCGGCCACCAGTTCGTCCAGCCCGGCCTCCACAATCGGCATGCGGCCGGAGCGCAACGCCGCCAGCCGGGAGGACTCACGCTCGGCCAACACGACACGGTGGCCGAAATGCGCCAGCGTGGCCGCTGTAGGGAGCCCCACGTACCCGGCGCCGATGACGGCAACCGGATGCCGATCCGTGGGGTCGCTCGCCGAATGGCTCATCAGGCGGCTTCACCTTGTCGAGCTTTGAGCGCGGGCACGAGCCGAGCCAGCCCGTCCCGCCAGTCGGGCAACGCCGGCAGCCCGCTCAGCCTGAGTGCCATGTTGTCGAGCACGGAGTAGGCCGGGCGGGGCGCCACCTGCGGCGGGTCGAGCTCGCTCGTGCCGATCGGCAGTACCCGTTCGGGATCGGCACCGGCCTCCTCGAGCACCGCCCGCACGAGACCCCACCACGTCGTGGCGCCGCTGTTGGTCACGTGGAAGGTCCCCGGCCGGCGATCGAGGCCGAGGGTCACGACCGCCGGCGCCAAGTCGGCCGTGAAGGTGGGCGACCCGTGCTGGTCGTTGACGAAGCGCAGCATGCCTTCACCGCCGGCCAGTCGCAAGGCTGTCACGACCATGTTGGCGCCGTGGGCCCCGCACAACCAGCTGGTCCGCACGATGGTGGAGCCGGGCCGGCACTCTCGTTCGCCGGCCAGCTTGGAAGCGCCATAGACCGAATTGGGGGACGGGGCGTCCCACTCCCGGTAGGGGCGGGCGGCGGAGCCGTCGAACACATAATCGGTCGACACGTAGACGACATGCGCACCCACCAGCGCGGCGGCTTCTGCGATGTGGCGGGTGCCTGTGGCGTTGACGGCGTAGGCGGCATCAACCTCGCTCTCGCACCTCTCGACCGCGGTGAACGCGCCGCCGTGCAGGACGAGTTCGGGCCGGAACGCGCTGAACGTCGTCAGGACAGCGTCACGGTCATCGACCCGCATGGTGTCGATGTCGGTGGCCAGCACCTCGTGGCCGAGGCCATCCCGGGGACCCTCTGGCCCGAGCAGCGCGCAGCGGCGTCCACCGACGGGCACGCGGCCCGCCAGGCAGTCGAGCAGGTCCTGACCGAGCTGGCCGTTGGCCCCAGTGATCAGAATGCGCACAGCTCAGCGGTCTCCGGTTCCCCAGGACCCCTCGGCAATTGGGAGCTCGGGCGCGCAGCGGCTCCCACCAGTCCCGGTTCGCCGCGTACCACGACACGGTGTCCGCCAGACCCTGCTCCCAGTCCACGGACGGCGCCCAGCCCAGCTCGTTGCGGAGCTTGGTGGAATCGAGGACGTAGCGGCGGTCGTGGCCGGGGCGGTCAGGGACGATCGTCTTGAGCGACTCCGGCTTCCCCAAGGCGTCGAGGATGCGGTCTGCCACTTCCATGATGGAGGCCTCCACGCCACTGCCCACGTGGTACGTCTCCCCTACCCGACCTCGGGCCAGCACGGCATCGATCGCCGTGCAATGGTCGTACACGTGCAGCCACTCGCGGCGGTTGTCCGTGCTGGCGTACAACGTGAGCGCCTGGTCGTCCAGCGCCAGCGCACAGAAATGTGGGACCAGCTTCTCGGGAAATTGGTACGGGCCGTAGTTGTTGGCGCAGTTCGTGATGGTGATGGGGAGCTCGTAGGTCTCGGCATAGGCCCGGACCGCGTGGTCGGCCCCGGCCTTCGACGCGTTGTAAGGGGTCCTCGGCCGGTAGGGCGAGTCCTCGTGGAAGGCCTCGTCGGCGTCGAGTGGCAGGTCCCCGTACACCTCGCAGGTCGAGACGTGATGGAAGCGCGACACGCCCGCCTGGCGGGCCGCCTCCAGCATGGTCTGGGTCCCCAGGACGTTCGTCCGGAAGAACAGGCCCGGGTTCAACACGGCCAACGAGTTGTGTGACTCGGCTGCGAAGTGGACGATCGTGTCGATCCCCTCTCCGCGGAGAGTCTTTTCGGCCGCCGTGAGGTCGCAGATGTCCTCTTGAGCGAAGACGATCTTGTCCTCGATGTCGGACAGGCTGGGTCGGTTGCCGGCGTAGGTGAGGACGTCGTAGACGACCACATGGTCCTCGGGGTGCTGTTCTACCCAGTAGCGAGCGAAGTTCGACCCGATGAAACCGGCACCCCCCGTGACGAGAAGGCGCATAGTGGCGTAGATGTTAGCCGAGGCCCTGAACCACTTCGGGTTATCGGTCCGGCCGTACGTGCACGACGTCTCCGGCGCTGATGGACCGGGGACCCGCCACGGTATCGACCACCAGACAGCCGGCGTCATCGATGCCCGAGGCGACACCGAAGAGCTCCTCACCGGCCAGGATCACGCGCACCCGCTGGCCGAGCGTGGCGCAGCGCGCCCGGACCTCGTCGGCCAGAGCCCGACGGCCCTCCGCGCCTTCGAGCTGAGCACACCGGGGTTCGAGGGCGCCCAGGAGGCGGTCGAGGAGGGTCCGGCGGTCAATCGGTCCGGCGGCCGCCACGTCGTCGAGGCAGGTCCCCCCGGCCTCCGAGGGCCCGGGCCAGGCCACATTGATCCCGATACCCACGACGACGGCGGTGGGCACAGGTCCGGCGAATTCCGCCTCAGCCAGGACCCCGGCCAGCTTGGCGCCGTCGAGCAGGAGGTCATTGGGCCACTTGAGCGTCGGGTCGACCCCAGCCACGGCGCCGCAGGCATCGGCCGCGGCCAGCGCGACGGCGCCGGCACACAGGTGCACCTCGTCGCCCGCAAAGCCAGGGCGGAGGAGCACCGAGGCCAGCAGATTCGCGCCCGGCGGCGACTCCCAACGGCGGTCCAGGCGCCCGCGGCCGGCGGTCTGATGATCGGCGACGGCGACCAGGCCGGCGGGCGCCCCCCGACGGGCCCGGTCAAGGGCGTAGGTGTTCGTCGAGTCCACCTCTTCGAGCCAGTGGATCTCCCACTCGCCGCCCCACATGGCAGACACCATAGGGTGCGTGCAAATGTGAAGGTCCGCCGCAGGGAGGAAAGGCCAGCGTGATCGAGAAGGTCCTTATTGCAAATCGTGGGGAGATCGCCGTCCGGGTGATCCGGACGTGCCGCGAGCTCGGCATTGCCACCGTCGCGGTGTACTCGAACCTCGACCGCGACGCCCTGCACGTCCGCATGGCTGATGAGGCCTACGCCCTGGGTGGCGAGACGGCGGCCGAGAGTTATCTCAACACCGAGGCCATCCTCCACGCGATCGAGGAGAGCGGCGCTGACGCCGTCCACCCCGGTTACGGCTTCTTCTCGGAGAACACCGACTTCGCCCGCGCCATCACCGAGCGCGGCGTGACCTTCATTGGGCCTCCGCCCGAGGCCATTGAGGTCATGGGCGACAAAATCAGCTCCCGCCTGGCGGCGGAAGAGGCCGGGGTGGCGGGGGTCCCCGGCCGCTCCGAGCCGTTGACCTCTGCCGACGAGGTCGTTGCGTTCGGCGAGGAGTACGGCTGGCCGGTGGCCATCAAAGCCGCCTACGGCGGCGGCGGACGCGGCATGAAAGTCGTTGCCGCCGCGGCAGATGCGGCCGAGGCCATGGAGTCGGCGGCCCGTGAGGCCCAGGCCTACTTCGGCCGCCCGGAGATCTACCTGGAGCGCTACCTCGAATGGCCGCGCCACGTCGAGATGCAGGTGCTGGCCGACCAGCACGGGAACACGCTGTGGCTCGGTGAGCGTGACTGCTCGGCCCAACGCCGTCATCAGAAGTTGGTCGAGGAGAGCCCGGCGCCCGACTTCCCCGACGACGTCCGCCAGGCCATGGGTGCCGCCGCGGTCAAGGTCTCTGAGGCCTGCGGCTACTACAACGCCGGAACCGTCGAGTTCCTCTACCAGGACGGCGAGTTCTACTTCCTGGAGATGAACACGCGCCTGCAAGTGGAGCACCCCGTTACCGAGCTGGTGACGGGGCTCGATCTCGTGGCTTGGCAGTTGCGCATCGCGTCGGGCGAGCGGCTCGACTTCACCCAGGACGACATCAGCCGGAACGGCCACGCGATCGAAGTCCGCATTAACGCGGAGGACCCCAGTGGCGGCCGCTTCTCGCCCTCACCGGGCACCCTGACGTCGTTCCACGCCGCCTCCGGCCCTGGCGTGCGCCTCGACGCCGGCTACGAGTCGGGCGACACGGTCTCGCAGTACTACGACAATCTCATCGCCAAAATGATCGTCTGGGCCCCCGACCGCGAGGCTGCCCGGCGCCGCATGCTGCGTGCCATCGACGAGACCCACATCACGGGGGTGGCCACCACGCTGCCCGCCCATCAGGCGATACTGAGCCACCCCGACTTCGCAGCGGCCACCCATTCGACCAGGTGGGTCGAGGACACGCTGGATCTGACTGGCCTCACGGTCGAGCCCGCCGGCCCGGCGCCGGCGCCGGCCGAGGACGAGGTGCCCACGGTGCAGCGCGACGTGACCGCCGAGGTCGACGGCCGGCGGTTCTCGGTGCGCCTGTGGGTGCCAGACCTGGGCACCGCTCCTGCGCCCGGAAGGGTCGCCGGACGGCCCAAGCGGACCACCGCGGCAGCCGTGGCCGGCAGCGGTTCAGGTCAGGTCACCGTCCCCATGCAGGGCACCATTGTGAAGGTCCTTGTCGCGGTGGGAGACGTCGTCGAGGTGGGACAGTCGATCTGCCTCCTCGAAGCCATGAAGATGGAGAACGCCGTCGCGGCTGAGAAGGACGGCGTGATCAAGGAGATCAGGGTGAGCGCCGGCGATTCTGTCGGTGCCGGCGACGTCGTGGCGGTCATTGAGTAGATGACCGTCACGACCGCAGCGTCCGCCAAGGAAGCCGCCGCGACGGTCGTCGACCGGCACCTGGACGAACTGGTGTCGCTGAGCCACTCGGTTCATGCCACACCCGAGCTCTGCTTCGGCGAGACCACCTCGGCCCGGGCCGTGGCCGAGACCCTCCGTGCGGGCGGGCTCGCGGTGAACGAAGGCGTCTACGACCTTCCGACGGCACTCGAATCCCGTGCGGGGGACGGAGAGCTGGTCGTGGCCGTCTGTGCCGAGTACGACGCGCTGCCCGACATCGGGCACGCCTGCGGGCACAACATCATTGCGGCCACCGCTGTCGGGGCCGGACTGGCCCTGGCCTCGGTGGCGGACGAGCTCGGGCTGTCCGTCCGTGTGCTCGGCACTCCGGCCGAGGAGGGTGGCGGGGGCAAGGTGCTGATGCTCGAGCGCGGCGCCTTTGCCGGCGTCCACGCCGCCATGATGGTGCACCCCTGGCCCACGGAGCGGCTCACGGCAACCTGCCTCGCGGTGGCCCACTACGACGTGCACTTCGCCGGGCGGGAGGCGCATGCGTCGGCCGCGCCTTGGGAGGGCGTCAACGCCCAGGACGCCTTGACGATCGCCCAGGTGGCCATCGGCCTCCTGCGCCAGCAGCTTCCCCCGGGGGACCAGGTGCACGGCGTGGTCACCAAAAGCTCGTCCGCCGCCAACGTCATCCCCGCCACGGTTACTGCCCGCTACATGGTCCGCTCGCTTACGGCCGCAGGACTCGCCGCCTTACGGCCACGCGTCGACGCCTGCTTCGAGGCGGGGGCGTTGGCCTCCGGGTGCACCATTCGCTACGAAGAGTTGTCGCCGGTCTACTCGCACATGGAGGCGGATCCCGACCTCCTGCGGGCCTACCGCGTCAACGGCGAGGCGCTCGGCCGGCACTTCGACGCCGACGACGAAGGGACGCCGCCTCCCACGTTGTCGACGGACATGGCAAACGTCTCCCTCGCGGTGCCGACCATCCACCCCCTGATCCGGATCGAGGCGCATGGCGCCGTCAACCATCAGCACGAGTTCGCCGCCGCCTGCATCACCCCCTCCGCCGACGCCGCCGTGCGGGACGGCGCCATCGCACTGGCGTGGACTGCCATCGACGCCGCCACGGATCCGGCGCTGCGGGCACGACTCCTCGGCGCGTGATCACCGAGCACGCAGTCCTGGACGTCATTCCGGGACAGGAGGACGCCTTCGTCGAGGCCATGGGGCGTGCCAGGGCAGTCATCTCCGGCAGCCCGGGCTTCGTCTCGCTGCAGCTGTTGCGCTGCGTGGAGCGACCGAGCTGCTTCCTCCTCCTCGTCGAGTGGGAGCGGCTGGAGGACCATACCGAGGGCTTCAGGGGCTCGGCCGCCTACCAGGAGTGGCGCGCCGCCCTGCACCACTTCTACGACCCGTTTCCCGTCGTGGAGCACTTCGAGGCGATCGTTACCGCCTGACCCGGTCAAGACCGGGTGAGCGTGGCCGTCAGCCAACTGTCACGACACCGCAATCAGATTCCCAGTCCTCAGCCAGGCCTCTCCGAGTTCCGGTTGAGGAGGGCCGGTCATGCTCGTGGCATGCACATCATCACGTTGGAGTCGTGCCACAGCACTTGGATCTTCGACACCCGACAGTTGCGGTTCTGTCGCATCCTTCGAGGGATCGCGATCGGGCAGCGGCGGATCTCGACGGAGTGGCGTCCGTATCGGGACCTCGAGATCGATCCGCACGGCAGGACCTTCACGGTCGTCCTCAACGAACAGCGGTCCCGTCTGATCCGCTCGTCCATCCACACGTCGGCCTGTGTCGACTGTGGTGGTTCGCGCACCAGCGAGGTGTCGCTCGAGGACATCAGGGGCGCTGTTGCCTGAGCCGCTTCTCCCCCTGCCCGGCTGCACCTGACGACCTCTGTTCTTCCGTGCCGTCGTGGCCACCCCGGCCGATAACGTCGGCGCTGCATGGACGAACGGCAGGCGCGTGCGGTGGAGGAGGCCCGGCTGCTCGTCGACGCCCGGCAGGAGCTCTATGGGGAGTCGGAGCCAACGACGTGTGACGCCATGCTGCAACTGGGCCGTGTCCTGCGCGACGCCGGCGAGTTGCACGAGGCAGAACGGGTCCTGACGGCCGCGCTCTCACTGCTGAACCGATCACCCGAGACCAACGGGAGCCGGGTGCGCTGGACCGAGTTCAACCTGGCCATCGTCCTCGACCGCCTGGGCGAACAGGAGGCGGCCCGGCGGCTCTGGGAGAGCGTGCTTGCGTCTTCCGACCGCGACGAGGGCATCGACAGCGAGCTGTCCAGGCAGACGGCCACCAACTTGGCGATCACGCTGCGCAAACTCCGCCGTTACGGCGACGAATTCCCGCTCAGGGTACGGGTGCTCGAAACCGCCACACGGTCGCTCGGCCCCGACGACGCCGCGACCCTCCGGGCTCAGATCGACCTGGCCCAGACACACCGGCATCTCGGCAACCACGAACTGGCACTGGACCTGTTCACCGAGGCCCTCGCCGGATTGGAGCGCACCGGAGGAGACCAGCGGACGATCCTGTACCAGAAGTGGGCGATCGCCACCGAGTTGGTCGCGCTCAAGCGCTCGAAAGAAGCGGCCCAGATGTTCGATCAGGTCGTGGCCGGCGCCGTCGAGCACCTCGAGCCCGATGACCCATTCCGGCGGAGTGCGGTGCGGCAACGGCGGGGGTACTGGCTGCTCGGCAAATTCTCGAGGTTCGGTCGCAAGGGCCGGCCGGGCGACACGCCCGGCAGCTGACGCCCGGTCATGGATCGCGTCCAGACGTTGCTCGCCCTCGACGTCGACGGCGTGCTCATCGACCCGTGGCGCGGCGGGCGTGGACCGTGGCAGCACGCCTTCGGCGAACGCTTCGGGGTCGATGCCGCCGACCTGGACGAGACCCTCTTCGCCACGGCCTGGTCCGAGGTCATCGTCGGGCAGCGCCCGGTTGAGTCCGCCCTGGCCGAGGCCCTGCACGAACTGGGTTGGGGTATGGGCGTCGAGGCCGCGTTGCAGTGCTGGTTCGAGGAGGACTTCGTACTGGAGCCTGCGGTCATGACTGCAGCCGCTGCTTGGGCGGAGCTCGGCATTCCCCTCGCGTTGGTGTCCAACCAGGAGCGTCGGCGCGCCCGGTACTTGGAGGAACGCCTGGCGCAGGTGCTCCCCCTCAGCGGCGTCGCCTTCTCGGGCGATCTCGGTCTCGTGAAGACGGATCCGGACTTCTACAACCGGGCCGAGCGCCGTCTCGGCATTGGCGGCCACGGTGGGACTGTCGTCTTTCTCGACGACACGGCGAGCAACGTCGAAGCGGCCTTGCGGCACGGCTGGGTCGGCATCCACTTCGCCAAGGACAGGGATTGGCAGGGCGAGGTGGGTGCCGCGCTCGAACGCGCCCGGTTGCGCTGAGCCGTCAGTGCCCTTCGAGGATCCGACCCGGCTTGGCCTTGGTCGCCGCCACGAAGCCCCGGACTTTAGGAGTCCTGTCTCGCAGGCGGCAATGGCCAATCGTCCCGGTGGCCAGCCTGCCGGAGCGTCCTCGTGCTGGCGCCACTCGCCGACGACGACGGGACCCGCTGGAGATCAGCCGAGCGGTCCCACGAACATGTCCAGGCTTTCCTCGAGACCGAGGATCTCAATGTCCGAGCGTCGGCGCTCCTCCCAGGCCCCCCGGGCCATGCGGAAGCGGATGGTGCGCCCCGATCCGTCGCGCCGGTGCCCTCTCGCCTCGCCATTCTCGTCGTATCCAACCGCTCGCGACGTCGCCAACGACGCCGCGTTGTCCTCGAATGCGCCGCTCAGTGCCTCCTCTGCGCCGAGGCCGGCGAAGGCCAGGTGCAAAATCGCCTCACGCATCTCCCTGCCCAGACCCAGACCCTGGTGCGCCCGACCGAGCCACGATCCGGTCTCGACGGAACGGACAGCGCGGAAATGCTCGGCACCGAGATCCTGCACGCCGACGGGCTTCCCACCCACGAAGGCACCACAGGTGAGGGTCCAGTTGTTCGGCGACCAATTGGCGCGATGCCGCCACATCCACTGTGCCGCCTCACGAGCACGTTGACGCGGCTCGACGTCGGTCCACGGGACGAAGAAGGGCATCGCTCCGGGGTCGTGGATACCCGCATCGACGAGCGCGACCAGGTCGGCGAACTCCTCCTCACGCAGGAGACGCAGCTCGAGGCGCGGCGTGCGGACGACGAGGCCGAACAGGGGCCAGAAAGTGGTCGGCCCCATGGCTCAGCCGCCGGGTTGGTAGACGCCGAACTCGGCGCGCAACACATCGGACACCTCGCCGAGGGTGGCCATCTGCCCGAGCGCCGCCTTCATCGGGACGAGCAGGTTGCCATCCCCCTTGGCCGTCTCTGCGATGTCGGCCAGCGCACGGTCCACGGCTGCCTGGTCACGCTCGGCGCGGACGGACCGCGTGCGGTCGATCTGGATCTGCTGCAGTTTGACGTCTATCGGGAAGACTTCCGTGGGGTCCTCCTCGGCGTCCGTGAAGCGGTTGACGCCGACGACCACCTTCTCACCGTCGTCGACGGACTTGGCAAAGCTGTAGGCGGCCGCTTCGATCTCCTCCTGCATGAACCGGGCCTCAATGGCGGCCACCGCGCCGCCGAGCTGCTCAATCCGGTCCAGATACGCGTTGGCGGCCTGCTCCACCTCGTCGGTGAGTGACTCCACGAAGTACGAACCGGCCAGGGGATCGACCGTGTCGGCAACGCCCGACTCGAACCCGACGATCTGCTGGGTGCGGAGCGCGATCTTGGCTGCCCGCGTGGTTGGCAACCCGAGCGCTTCGTCAAAGCCGTTCGTGTGCAGGCTCTGTGTGCCCCCGAGCGCCGCAGCGAGGCTCTGCACCGTGACCCGGACGATGTTGTTCTCGGGCTGCTGCGCCGTCAACGTCGAACCGCCGGTCTGGGTGTGGAAGCGCAGCATCCGGGAGCGTTCATCCTTGGCACCGAAGCGCTCGCTCATGATGCGGGCCCACATGCGCCGCGCAGCCCGGTACTTCGCCACCTCTTCGAAGAGGTTGTTGTGCGCGTTCCAGAAGAACGACAGCCGAGGCGCGAACGCGTCCACGTCCATGCCGGCAGCGATCGCCGCTTCGACGTAGGCGATCCCGTTGGCGAGCGTGAAGGCGATCTCCTGCACCGCCGTCGAGCCCGCCTCTCGAATGTGGTACCCCGAAATGGAGATGGTGTTCCAGCTCGGAAGGTTCGACGCACAGTACGAGAACGTGTCGACGATGAGACGCATGGAAGGACGCGGCGGGTAGATGTACGTCCCGCGGGCGATGTACTCCTTCAAGATGTCGTTTTGAATGGTGCCGCGGATCTTGTCGCTGGCCACACCCTGCTCCTCGGCCACCAATTGGTAGAGGAGCAGCAGGATCGCGCCGGTGGCGTTGATCGTCATGGAGGTGGTGACCTTGTCCATCGGGAGGTCCGCCATGAGGAGACGCATGTCGGCCAACGAATCGATGGCGACGCCCACCTTGCCCACCTCGCCCTCGGCGCGCGGGTGGTCGGAGTCGTAGCCCATCTGGGTGGGCAGGTCGAAGGCACACGACAACCCGGTCTGCCCGGCCTCGAGCAGGAACTTGAAGCGCTGGTTGGTCTGCTCGGCAGAACCGAAGCCGGCGTACTGGCGCATCGTCCAGAGCTTCGAGCGGTACATGCCCGGATGGACGCCCCGGGTGTACGGGTACCCTCCCGGCTCGCCCAGCTGCGTGGCCGGGTCCCAGCCCGCCAGGTCCTCCGGACGGTAGACGGGCTGAACGGCAATGCCCGAGTCGGTGAGGCGCTGGGGGGTGTTCTGGGGTTCCTTCTTCTCCGGTGTCACGGCAAGGAGCCTACGAAGGATCCGGGTCCCCCGGCGACACGGGGCAGACTACGGGCGTGGACGACGCCTCCGAACCCGTTTTCTCGCATTTCGGCATCTGCGTCAGCGACCTGGAGCGGTCGCTGCGCTTCTACTGCGACGCACTCGGCTTCGAGCAGGCAGAGTCGCACGCCATCGGCTCTGAGTTCGCTCGGCTCATGGATTTCCCCGATGTGGACGTCACGTCCCAGTTCATCCGGCGCGGGCCCACCGCCATTGAGCTCCTGGCGTTCCGGGAGCCCACACCGTTCGGCCCGCGCGAGCGACGCGCGGTCAACCAGCTCGGATTGACGCACCTGTCCTTCCGTGTGCGGGATGTCGCGGCCACGGCAGCCCGGATGGTGGAGTTGGGAGGGTCGATCGTCGAGTCGAGCCGGACGACGATCGACCTCGGTGGCACAGCCCTCGAGTTCGTCTATTGCACCGACCCCGACGGGGTCCGAGTGGAGTTGATGGACCTCGGCGGCTGATCCGGTACCGGCCCTGCGTCGGCGGCCTCTCGGAGGGCCTGTTCGTCGAGCTCCCGATCCACTCGCACCGCCCTGCGCTCGTCCATGTGCATCCAGCGCAGGGCGACGGGGATCATCGGCCAGAGCATGAGCGTGTCGCCGACCACCCACATGATGTCGCCCCCGACGTGCAGGTCGGTGACGTAGGACGGGCCCCAGGCCCGATGGGTGGCGAAGTAGGCAGGGAACATCTCGTGGGTGGCGCCGGCCAGCGACAGCCCGGTGAAGGTGTCGATCGGGATGGCCAGGAAGAGGTAGAAGAATTGCAGCGCAGGGTGAAGCCGGTGCGCATTGGGATCGTTCCCGAAGATCTGCCGCCAGAACAAGTAGCCCACGAGCAGGAAAGCCAGGTGCTCAGCGTTGTGCACGCTCTCCTGCGTGAGCGTGTAGTTGTACCAGATGGTCAGGTGGCTGATCGGGATGACGACGGCGTACAGAATGAACGCCACGATCGGGTTGCCGAAGAATTTGGCCACGCGTGAGCGCAATGCCTCGGTGACGACGAGGTGCGCCGTACCCGAGGTGGCACTCCAAGCGAGGCGCAGGGGGGAGGCGATGGCGAAGAGCGGCGCGGCCACCATGATGAGGATCAGGTGCTGGACCATGTGGTCCCAGAAGAGCTCACCGTCGTAGACGCCGACGAAGCTGAAGATCCCCACGCTCGTGCTGAAGAGGGCGCCGATCCAGGCGGCCGTCTTCCCGACCGACCACGGGTGGCGCGGATGGAGGGCGTTGTTGCGCCGCACGCCCCACAGGTAGAGGGCGAGCGCGGCCACGATCATTGCCACCGGAACGAAGTCGAACTGGGTGGAGAAGAGCTGCGAGCCGCTCAGGGGCGGGAGTCCCGTGTCGGCGAGGACGGCGATCACCTCAAGACGGTACCGCCGGTCTCAGCCGTGCTGCCAAATGCGCTGTTGGATCGTCCGGGTGCCCGGCAGCGATGCCTGAGTGAGAACGTCCAGCTCCTCAGCCGTCAGCTGCCAGCCCAGCGCCCCGGCATTCTGGCGCGCCTGATCGCCGTTTTTGGCTCCCGGAATCGGGACCGCTCCTTGGGCGATGAGCCAGGCCAGCGCCACCTGGCTGGGCGTGCGGTCGCCGTGGGCCTCCCCGATCCGGCGCAGCAGGGCCACGATCGCGTCCACTTCGGCCATGGGGTGGGCCGAGAAGGAGCGACCCCGGGGCGGCGGCTTGGCCGCCGAGTACTTCCCCGTCAGGCGCCCCTGCCCGATGGGCGAGTAGGCCAAGGGCACCACCCCCAGCTCCCGACAGGTGCTGATGAGCCCGACCCCGAGCGGCCTGGTGCGCAGCAGGGAGAACTCGATCTGGTTGCTGGCCAGACGGAGGCCCCGGGTGCGCAGGGCGGCGTCCATGGCCCGTGTCTCTTTGACCGAGTAGTTCGACACCCCCACGGCACGCACCAGACCCTCCGCGTGTGCGGTGGCCAATGCCTCGGCCAGTGCGTCGTGGGAACGCAGCGAGACAGGCCCATGAATCTGATAGAGGTCGATGACATCGGTCCCGAGACGCTCACGCGAGTTCCGAGCGGCCGACAGGAGCGCGGCACGGACGTTCACCTTCCAGGGGCTCGGCATGAACTTGGACGCGATGACGACCCGGTTACGCACGCTCGGATCCGCCGCCAGAAGGCGACCGATGATGCGCTCGCTCTCGCCGCCCCCGTAGACCTCTGCCGTGTCGAAGAGGACAACGCCCGCCGCGATGCTGGCCTCCCAGGCTTCACGAATGCTCGACTCGGTCAGTGACTGGTCGTAGCCCCCCATCCCCCAGGTGCCCTTGTCGCCCCAGGCCCACGTGCCCACGCCGAGGGGAGGGATGGCGACGTCGGTGCCGGCGAGCGCAATGCGATCACCCGAGGAGGGAGTCGAGGCATCGCTCACTGAGGACCCCCGGAGGTTGCGGCCCACGCCAGGTGGGCTTCGAGCGCCGCATGCCACTCGGCCGCATGCGTGAGCTGCGGCGAGTGGTACGCCCCCGCAATGACAGTGAGCCTGCCTTCCGCCACCTCGCCGGCCAGTTCGGGCGCCTGGTCGACCAGCGGGTGGTCGTGCTCGCCGACAATGACGGACGTCGGGCAAACGATGGAAGGGAGCTTGGCGCGCAGGGAGGACCCATCGTCTGCGACGTCGCCCATCAGGACACTGCCCAGCGCCTTGACGGCGTAGGGGTCCATGCCGGCGAAGATGGCGTCCTTCTCCTTGCGCCACTGGACCGGCGTCCGCTCCTCGATGAGGACGTCCTCGGGGCCACCGAGACTGAGGGTGGCCGGCATGCCTCCGGCCGGATCGAACGCGTCGATGAAACCGTGCACGAGCGCCCGGATCTCTTCGTCGGGCGGGAGGAAGGACCACGCGCTCGTGTCCATGAGGATCAGGGAGCGCACGAGGTCGGGGCGGGCCAGCACGAGGCCCATGACCACCCGCCCGCCCATCGAATGGCCGAGGAGGTCGACGGGCCCCTCGCCCACCGCGTCGATGAAGGCCGTGAGGTCGGCCGAGAGCTGCTCAATCGTGTAGCCGTCGAGGTGGCCCGTCCTGGTGGAGTGGCCGTGCCCCCGCTGATCCAGCGTCACGACGCGCCGGTGCGCTGCGAGTGCATCGACCTCGAGCGCGAAGTCGTGCGAGGACCCGGTGTAGCCGTGGCAGAGCACGAGCGTCGGCGTCCCCGCTGAGCTGCTCCCCCGTTCGGACCAGGCCAGGTCGACGCCGTGCACGTGGAAGGTCTCGGCCGAAGCCGCCGTGTCTGTCATGGACCCTGTCTAGCGGCTCTGCTCCTCCGTTCGCTGTTCTGTGGGGCGGGGCGACTAGCCCGAGTCGCTCGAGAGCGTCTGGAGTGCCGCCGCCGGCGCCGGTGCGCTCTCGGTCTGAGCCGTGGCCACCGGGGCCCCGGGTGTCACCGAGACGTTGGTGCAGGACCGCGCCTGGTTCCACGCAGCCAGCGCCGCAGTGGCGGCGTCGCCCGACAGCGGCTGGGGCAGATCATTGACGATGACCGCCGGTCGCCACGTCACCTGGTTGATGTGCCGGCCGGTTGCCGAGATCACCAGGGAGCCGCTGGCGTTCTCGGGTGGCGAATTGTCGTAGAAGGCGAAGTTGCCCAGGCCGTAGTCGACGTAGGCGGACCCGAGGTAGCCCCCGCCCAGGAGGACGTGCGCGTGCGTCCCCACGATGATGTCGGCGCCGGCCTGGACCAACAGCTGGGCCAGCGGCTCCTGGAGCGGGTTGGGGCACGCATCGAGCTCGGTCCCCCAGTGGAGGTAGACGATCACCGTGTCGGCGGTCTTGCGTGCCGCCTCGACTGCTGCGACGAGGTCGTTCACGTCGTACGCCGAGGCGAGCCCGGGCTGGGTGGCGGTCGCCGTCCAGTCCGTCTGCAGGTCGGAGTCGATGACTTGCGTGGCGGCGATGATCGCAATGTGCTGGCCGTCGATGGTGGCCGTGTACGGAGCGAAGGCCTGTGCCGCGTTCTGGCCGATACCCAAAATGGTGTATCCCGTCTGCGCCCGCGTTGTCAGCGCCATCTGCAGTCCCGGAGGCCCGCAGTCCTCGCCGTGGTTGTTGGCCTCGGTGATGAGGGTCACGCCCGCGCCCTTGAAGGCGCTGACGGCGGAGGCCGGGGCAGAGAAGACGAACTGCTTGGCCTGCGGCTGCGGACAGGTGCCGTCCGTCAATGCGGACTCCAGGTTCACCATGGAGAGGTCGACGCCCGAGAGGAGGGCCGGCACGGTGGGCCCCAACGCGTCGGCGGGGTCCGCCGCCAGCCGATCCCCGAGCGTGGTGCCGGCCGGGAAGTGCACGTCCCCTCCGAACGCGAAGGTGACCGCCTTCCCGTCGCCCTGCCAGTCCGGATCGAGGCGCGGGTTCCCGGCCTTCGGTGGCGGGGTGCTGTGATGGTGGCCCGCTCCGTTGTGGCTCTGTCCGGCCGCCGTCGGGTGCCCGCCACCCCGTGTGAGGACGAGCACGAGGACGAGGGCAAGCACCACGAGCGCGACGGCCCAGAAGCGGCGATTGCGCTTGACCCGGCGCGACGTCAGCCCGGGCGGTTCCGGCGGTGGCGCCGGCGTGTCGGCCTCGGGGAGCGGCCGTGTGAGCAGGTCGGACGGGGACGTGCGGACACTCTAGGCAGCGCAGGTCGACAGGATCGGGGTATGGCACGGGGTGCGAACGGGCCCCTGGCTACCGCCGCGTGCTCTCGTAGAGGCGCCGGGCCAATGGGTTCTCGCGCAGTGCGCGGTAGAGCGACGACGCCCGAAGCTTGGTCAGCCGGGAGACCAGCGGGTCGTGCCGCAGCGCGTCGAGCTGACCTTGCACCTCCACGAGCTGGTTGCGCAATCCGGCCGCGTGATCGGCCTCGGTCACCAGAAGCCTGTACGCACTCTGGAGAGCGGTCCGGGGGTAGTACTCACCGCCGTTGGCCCGTGCGTGCTCTTCGCGGTCGCCCTCTTCCCGCTCCCAGCGGGCCAGGGCAGCGGACTGCTCGAGCGCCTCCTTGTCCGGCCTGGCCACGAAGTACGCGAACAACGTCGAATCAGGGTGCTCGTCCAGGAACGCGGCGTCCGCTCGGAGCACGTGCTCGACCCAGGTCGTCTGCTCGCACGAATCGGAGAGGCCGAAGAGGCCACGGTTGAAGGTCAGGAGCGGATAGGCGATCGCACCGCCGAGGGGGACGAACCGCTCGACATGGAAGTAACGACGCAGCGTCTCGACGATCAACTCCGAGTGGATGGCCTCGGTGGGATCGTGTTGCAGCATGGTCGGCAGGTGCGGGTACGACATCGACTGGCGCACCTCGGGAGGCAGCTCGGCGTTGACCCTCCAGGCCCGCTCCCAGGCTTCGGGCGTGTACTGGTTGCGATGAGGGCCCACATAGTCCATCGACAGGAACCATCCGTCCGCGGGCAGCAGCCGGCAGATCTCCCGAAACACGCGGTCGATCTGCGCGATGTGGTGCGCCGCCGCGTGGTTGACCACAAGGTCGAACTCGCCGGCCGGAAGGGTTGCCTTGTTGACGTTCATCTGTCGATACGTCAGCGCCAGGCCGTCCGCGGTCGCCGCCGCCCGGGCCTCCTGCAGCAGTGCCTCCGAGTAGTCGATGCCCACCGCCTCGTCGAAGAGGTTGGCCGAGAGCATCTCGCGCTCGACCCACCCGTTGCCGCAATTGAGAATCAGCGCCCGCTTGAACGGCTCGGGGTGCGTCCGGGAGAAATCACAGAACCACGGCCCCGGCGCTCCTCCCGCGATCCTCTCGCTGAACATGCGGCGGACGGGGTCGAGGTTGTTCCAGTATTCGCCGCCGTAGTAGACGTCCTGATTCTCGTTCACGTCGAGCTCAGGCATGACCGGTCACCGCTCCCCTTCTCTCACTCTGGCGGCGGCGGGCCGCGCGCACCCATGGTGCCACGTGCACCCGCGCGAGAGCCGCGTCGGGGGTGGTGGTACTCGGTGCGTCAGTGCGCGTGCGGCATGCAGAGATCGTCGTACTCGGCGATGACGATCTCACCGGCGTCGGGCCCACAGGCCGGGCAGGCCGGGTCGCGGCGCACCTTGAAGTTGCGGAACGACTCCTCGAGTGCGTCGTAGGCCAGCAGGCGCCCGATGAGGGGATCCCCGAGCCCGAGGAGGACCTTGATCGTCTCCACGGCCTGAATGGACCCGATGATGCCGGGCAACACGCCCAGCACGCCCGCCTCCGAGCACGACGGGGCCAGCTCGGCCGGCGGTGGCTCGGGTATGAGGCAGCGGTAGCAGGGGCCGTTGTAGGGGTCGAAGACCGTGACCTGCCCCTCGAAGCGGAAGATGGAGCCGTGAATCACGGGGATCCGCTTGAGCAAGGAGGCGTCGTTGACGAGGTAGCGGGTCGGGAAGTTGTCGGTCCCGTCCACAATGGCGTCGTACCCGTCAATGATGTCGAGGATGTTGTCCGCGCCCAGGCGCACGTCGTAGGTGACGACGTTCACGTCGGGGTTCAGCGCCGTCAACGTCTTCTTGGCCGAGTCGACCTTGCGATCGCCGATCCGGTCCATGTTGTGGAGGATCTGGCGCTGCAGGTTGGACTCGTCCACGACGTCCATGTCGATGATGCCGATCGTCCCGACGCCGGCCGCGGCCAGGTAGAGGGCCGCCGGTGATCCCAGGCCGCCCGCGCCGAGCAGGAGCACCTTCGATCCGAGCAGCTTCAACTGGCCGACTTCGCCCACCTCGGGCAGGAGGAGGTGCCGCTGGTAGCGGTTGCGCTGCGGCGGGGTGAGCGTCTGCGGCGCCGCCCAGGGCCGGTCGTCGTCCTTCCACTTGTTGAACCCACCGATCATGGACTGCACGTCGGTGTAGCCCAGGTCACCCATGGTCTTGGCAGCGAAGGCCGAGCGGACTCCGCCGGCGCAGTAGACGACGATCGGTGCCTCCTTGTCGGGGAGCTTGCCCTCCACCTGGAACTCCAGGTGGCCGCGGGGCAGGTGGACGGCATTGGGGAGGGCGCCCTGCTCGTACTCGTCGGGCTCACGCACGTCGAGGAAGGTCACGCCGCCACCCTCCAAGAGGGCTTGCGCGGCGGCCTGGTCCACCTCGCGGATGGACGCCTTGGCCTCGTTCAGCAGGTCTCTTGGAGTGGGCACTTTCGAACCTCCGGGTCATACCTGGCCACTTCTACGGCCGGCATCACAGGGTAAAACACTACCAGCGGGGTCAACATTCCCTGAGAGTGCTCAGGCCGGGCCGAACGGGATCAGCCCAGCCCAGCGCCCTGATGGAAGACTCCCGCCCGTGGAACTGTACGAGACCATTCGTCGCCGCTCCATGGTCCGGAGCTTCTCGAACGAGCCGGTCGCGCCGGGCGTGGTCGACCGCATCCTCGACGCCGCGCTGCGGTCCCCCACTGCGGGCAACACAGGTGGCACGGCGTGGGTCGTCCTGGAGGGGCCGGAGGAGACAGCCCCCTACTGGGACACCACCACGGACGATACGTGGCGGGTCCGGAACCCGGGCCGGTTCGAGGGCCTCCGCAGAGCCCCCGTCGTCCTGCTCTCCTATGCGTCTCCCGCCGCCTACGCCGACCGCTACAAGGAGCCCGACAAGTCAGACCCCGGGCTCGGGGCTGGGGACTGGCCGGTGCCGTACTGGTACGGCGACGCCGCCTTTGGTGTGATGACCGTGCTGCTGGGCGCAGTCGACGCGGGGCTCGGCGCCTGCGTCCTGGGAAGCTTTCGGGGCGAAGAGGCACTCGGTGCGCGGTTGGACGTGCCCGAAGGCTGGCGGCTCTTTGCTGCCGTGGTCCTCGGGCAGCCCGACGGCCACGACCATCGCTCGCGCTCATTGGATCGGGTCGCGCCGCCGCAATGCGAGCGGATCCACCGTGGCAGCTGGTGAGGCGAAGGGGTGCCCGACGCCTGGACCCCAACGGCCTCAGCTCTTTGCGAGTACGTGCTCCGGGCCCTCCTGCCAACGCGCCATGGCCCACAACAGGTCGGACAGGCGATTGAGGTAGGCCACCACCAGTGAGCCGTCTCCGACGGGCTCGACCACCGCCAAGCGCTCGGCGCGGCGGACGACGGTGCGGGCCAGATCGAGGGCGGCGGCGACGCGGTTCTCCCCCGGGACGGTGAAGTCACTCGGCATGTCGAAGCGGGCGAGGAGGTCGTCGATACCGACCTCCAGCGCGGTCACCATGTCCGGCGTCACCAGGCTCGAGCCCGCCTGGAGCTTCGTGCGGTTCTCCGGGGCGGTGGCCACCTCCGCCATCAAGACGTAGAGCTCGCGGGCCACCGTGACGAGTCGGTCGTTGACCTCCGTGCCCACGGGGGTCTCGGCCCGGGCCACGCCGATGGCAGCCTGGGCCTCGTCGACCACGCCGTTCAGCTCAATCCGCCACGAGTCCTTGCGCACCCGCCCGCCGTAGAGCAGGCCGGTCGTCCCGTCGTCACCCCGCTTCGTGTAGATCCGTGGTGCCATGGGCCGGGATGCTACCGGGGCCTGTCGAAGGGGCCTCGGGCTCCACCAGTATCCTGTTTGGGTGGTACTTCACTCGCCAGAGCTCCTCGGTCGGCTCGACCCGTCCGCCTCTTCCTACCTGCAGGCGCTGCGCGAGCGCGTCGTCATCTTCGACGGCGCCATGGGGACCAACCTGCAGATGCTCGGTCTGGGTCCGGACGACTTCGGCGGTCCGGAGCTCGAGGGCTGCAACGAGTGGCTCGTCGAGACCCGCCCCGACGTCGTGGCCCAGGTGCACCGCTCCTTCTACGAGGTCGGCTGCGACGTGGTGGAGACCGACACCTTCGGCTCGACCTCGGTCGTCCTGGCCGAGTACGGGAAGGCCGACGAGGCACGCGACCTCACTCGCCGGGCCGCTGAGCTGGCCTGCGCGGTCCGTGACGAGTTCTCGACGCCCGAGCGGCCGCGCTGGGTGGCGGGCTCCATGGGACCGGGCACCAAGTTCCCCACACTCGGTCACATCTCGTACGCCGAGTTCCGTGACGCCTACGAGGAGCAGGCGCTCGGGCTGCTCGAGGGCGGCGTCGACCTGCTGCTCATCGAGACGCAGTTCGACATGCTCTCCATCAAGGCGGCGGTGAACGGAGCCCGGCTGGCCATGGTGGCCCTCGACCGCTACGTCCCGCTCCAGACGCAGGTCACCATTGAGCTGACGGGCCGCATGCTGCCCGGCACCGAGATCGGCGCCGCGCTGACCGTGCTCGATGCCATGCAGGTCGACGTGGTCGGCCTCAACTGCGCCACCGGTCCGGTCGAGATGAGCGAGGCACTGCGCCACCTCTCGGGGGCCAGCCGCGTCCCCATCGCCTGCGTCCCGAATGCGGGCCTCCCGTCGGTGGTCGACGGCAACATGCACTACGACCTGACGCCCGAGGGCCTGGCCGAGCACCTGCACCGTTTCGTGACCGAGTTCGGCGTGACCGCCATCGGCGGGTGCTGCGGGACCACGCCCGCCCACCTGGCCGCCGTGGTCGGGCGTTGCGCCGACGCCACGCCCGCCGCACGCAACCCGCTGCACGAGCCGTCCGCCGCCTCCATCTACACGTCGGTCCCGTTCGCGCAGGATTCCTCGTACCTGGCCGTTGGCGAGCGGACCAATGCCAACGGGTCCAAGGCCTTCCGTGAGGCCATGCTCGACGGCGACTGGGACACCTGCGTCGGCATGGCGCGGGATCAGGTCAAGGAGGGCTCGCATCTCATTGACGTCTGCGTCGATTACACCGGCGCAGACGGGGTCTCGGACATGCACGAGATCGCCAGCCGCTTCTGCACGCAGTCGAGCGTGCCCCTCATGGTCGACTCCACCGAGGGCCCGGTGGCCCGGGCCGCGCTCGAATGGCTCGGCGGCCGGCCCATACTCAACTCGGTCAACCTGGAGGAGGGGGACGAGCCGGGCACGCGCCTCGACACGTTCCTCCGCCTCGCCCGCGAGTTCGGGGCGGCCGTCGTGTGCACGTGCATCGACGAGGAGGGCCAGGCGCGCACCGCGGAGTGGAAGCTGCGGGCCGCCCGCAACATCCGCGACATCGCCGTCGAGCGCTACGGGCTGGCGCCCGAGGACCTGCTCTTCGACCCGCTGGCGCTGCCGCTGTCGACGGGCATGGAGGAGAGCCGGGGGGACGGGATAGAGACCATCGAGGGGATCCGCCGGATCAAGGCGGAGCTGCCCGGCGTGTCCACCATCCTGGGCCTGTCCAACGTGTCCTTCGGGCTCAACCCCGCCGCCCGCCAGGTGCTCAACTCGGTGTTCCTGCACGAGTGCGTCGAGGCCGGCCTCGACTCGGCCATCGTCCACGCCTCCAAGATCCTGCCGTTGTCCCGCATCGACGACCGGGCCAAGGAGGTCTGCCTCGACCTGGTCTACAACCGCCGCACCGACGACTACGACCCGCTGCAGGAGCTCTTGTCGATGTTCGAGGGGGTCAAGGCCTCCACCGGACCGGCGGAGGACCACAGCGACTGGCCGGTCGACCGCCGCCTGTCCCAGCGCATCATCGACGGCAACCGCAATGGGCTGGAGGACGACCTGACCGAGGCGCTCGACTCGGGCACGGCGGCGCTCGCCATCGTCAACGACATCCTGCTCGAGGGCATGAAGGTCGTTGGCGAACGCTTCGCCTCGGGCGAGATGCAGCTGCCCTTCGTGCTCCAGTCGGCCGAGACCATGAAGGCCGCTGTCGCCTTCCTCGAACCGCACATGGAGAAGTCGGACCAGGGCGGCAAGGGCACCGTGGTGCTGGCCACCGTCAAGGGGGACGTGCACGACATCGGGAAGAACCTGGTCGACATCATCCTCACCAACAACGGCTACGAGGTGGTCAACCTCGGCATCAAGATCGGCATCAACGAGATGGTGAGCGCCGTCGAGGAGCACAAGGCCGACGCCATCGGCATGAGCGGACTGCTGGTGAAGTCGACGCTCATCATGCGCGAGAACCTGGTCGAGCTCAACGACCGTTCGCTGTCGAACATCCCTGTCTTGCTTGGTGGGGCAGCGCTGACGCGCACCTACGTGGAACGGGACCTGCGTGAGGTCTACGACGGGCGGCTCTTCTACGGGCGCGACGCCTTCGAGGGGCTGCGCACCATGGACCGCCTCGTCGAGTTGAAGAAGAAGGGTGAAGACGACCCCCTGTTCGGGCGCGAGATCTCCGAGAAGAATGTGCCGAAGCGCAGCCGGCTGGACGCGCAGGAGACCACCCCGGTGGAGGGCCAGCCCAGCCGGTCCGACGTGGCGTCGGACAACCCGCTGTTCGTCCCGCCCTTCGTCGGTCCCCGAGTCGCCGTCGGGATCCCGATCGACGAGGTCGCCGAGTACCTCAACCTGACCGCGCTCTTCCGCAACCAGTGGGGCTTCCGGCCCGAGAACGGCGAGAACGACACCGAGTTCAAGGACCGGGTGAAGGCCACGCTGCGCGAGCAGCTGGGCAAGGCCAAGGAGGCCGACCTGCTGGTGCCGTCCGTGGCGTACGGGCACTTCGCCGCCAACGCCGAGGGCAACGACCTCGTGATCTGGAAGGACGAGTCCCGAACCTCGGAGTGGATGCGCTTCACCTTCCCGCGCCAGCGCAAGGAGCCGTGGCTGTGCATCGCTGACTTCTTCCGCCCCGCCGAGTCGGGAGACGAGGACTTCGCCAGCTTCATGCTGTGCACCATCGGGGCCAGAGCCTCGGAGGAGACGGCACGGCTGTTCGCCGAGAACCACTACCAGGAGTACCTCTTCCTGCACGGCCTCAGTGTGGAGATGGCCGAGGCGACCGCCGAGTACTGGCACCGCCGGATCCGCGAGGAGCTCGGCTTCGCCGGCGAGGACGGCCCGAGCCTCACCGGGCTCTTCAAGCAGCAGTACCGAGGCGGGCGGTACTCCTGGGGCTACCCGGCCTGCCCCGACCTGACCGACAACGCCAAAGTCGTGGAGCTCCTGGGCGGGGACCGCATCGGCGTCACCGTCAGCGAAGGCTTCCAACTCAACCCCGAGCAGACCACCGACGCCATCGTCTGCCACCACCCCGAGGCCAAGTACTTCATCGCGTGAGGGCGACGCGGGCCCGGAATTGGGCCCGGTCCGGTGGTGCAGCCGCCACCCTGGCCGTGTGCTGCGCGATCACGGGTGCCGGCGCTCCTGCCGACGCGGCCAGCGGATCGAGGGCTGCACTCGACACGGTGGTCATCGCCGACCTCGGGCCCGGCTACACGGTGAACTCTCAGGGACCACTCAACGCAGCAGAGTTCGCCTCCAACGCGCCGGACCCGTCGGCCGCGGCGAGCGCCCTGTCCACCCTGGCCAAGACCATCTCGACCTACGAGCGGGTGTGGCAGGCCGACGGCGGCCTCAACCAGGTGCAGAACCTCCTGGTCCGCTTCCCGGACGGGGCGGGGTCGCAGGTGTTCCTGCACGCCGCCCAGCACTCCCTCGAGTCGGGCCAGATCGTGAGCTCGGACCCGCTTTCGTCCATCCCGGGTGCCCGGCGCGTCACCTACTTCGCGGCGACCACCGAGGACGGCGTGGGCGAGGCCATCACCATGAGGTCCGGCGTGTACGTCGACCTGCTGTCCTTCTTTTCGGCGGCGTCGGGCAACCCGGAGCCCATTTCGCCCGCCAACGCCGAGCGGGTCGCCCGGGCCCAGTACGCCGCCATGGTGCAGGCACCGGGTGGCGCGGACACCACCCCGACCTCGAGGCCGGTCCACTCCACCAAGAGCGTCTCGACCGGCACCATCCTTCAGGCCGTGCTGGTGGTCGCCGTGCTGGCCCTGGCCGTGGCCACCCCGGCCTTCCTGCGGCGGCGGCGGATCAGGCGGGACGCCTCGGCCACGACGTTGCCGCCCGGGGATCCCTCAACCGGCGACGCGGTTGACCACCTCAGCGAAGACCGTGGGTGAAGTCACGGGGAGCAGGTGGCCCGAGTCGACCCGGATGACCTCGAGCGGAGGAGGCAGACGCGTGACCATGACCTCTTGCATCTCGGGTCGAATGGGGCGGTCCCTCTCGTTGATCACGTAGGTGATCGGTATGCCCGCGACCGTGGACCAGTGGACGGGCTGGAAATAGTGGTGCACCGTGTCCTCCACAGAACGCACCGGATCGGTGACGAACGCCAGCATGGCGTCATTGAGCGGGTCGCCGCCGTAGGAGCGCCGGAGCGCCTCGGAGTCGGAGGGCGGGGGCAGCGTGATCGACCGCCCGTCCTTCTCCGCTGCCGCCACGGCCATGCGCAGCCCGTCACGGTGCCGCTCCTGCATGCACTCAATGCCACACTCGCCCTCGGCCGGCACCAGTGCCGCGTTGAGGACGATCGACCCGACCCGGCCCCCGAGGGCGGCGACAACGCCCGGCACCACCAGCCCGCCCGAGGAATGCGCCACCAGCGTGACCGGGCCGGCAGGCGCTCCCATCTCGACGTCCGCCGCCACCGACGCGACCTCGCGATCGACGGTCAACGTGGCCAGCTCCGCGGGCCGGGCCCGGCGGCCGGGCAGATCGACGACGAGCGGTGCAGCGTTCAGGTACGGGAGCAGGCGATCCCAGAAGGCGCCGGTGGCACCACCACCGTGAATGAGAACGACGGTCACGACTGGTCGGTTCCCTCAGCGGAAAGCATGGCGGCGGAGGCTAGCGCCGGGGCCGTGGGCAGGGCCGCCGGCGGGTCCTGTCGGTAGGATCGGTCGGGTGACCTCGGTCAGGGACACCGGACAGAGCGCCCCTATCACGGGGCTGTCCCACGTGCAGCTTCTGGTGTCCGATGTGGTCGCCAGTGCGAAGTGGTACAGCGCCGTTCTGGGCCTGGTTCTGTTCGCGGACGATCCGGACATCGGCTACGTCGCCCTGCAGCACCGCGGCGGGAGGTTCGTCGTGGTCCTGACCAAGGCTCCGACACCGCGCCAGGCACCGACCGCCCCGGTCTCTGACGGGCTCGACCATCTGGCGCTCGCCGTCCCCGACGGGGCTGCACTCGAAGCCTGGGCCCTGCACCTGACCGAGGTCGGCATCGACCACGACGGCGTGGTGCTCGAAGGCGGACATCCCTCGCTGCAGCTCCGCGACCCCGACGGCATCGCGATTGAGCTGGTAGCGCCTTGAGGCGAGGTCGACTCGTCAGCTCCAGTCGGTGATTCTGCGGAACCGCGACTTCCGCGTCCCGCGTTGCACCGGCTCCTGGACCGCTTCCGCCCGATTGGTCCGCAGCCACGCCATGAGCCCGTCCCCGTCGTCGAAGACGATCTCCTGGTCGGTGTCCATCACGTAGAGGCGGACCGACTCGGAGTCGGCCGTGACCGAGAATTCGATCTTGCCGTTGACGACAAAGCACCACAGTGGCGTCGTGCCCGGCGTCGACCTCGGTTCCAACCGCCATCCGGGGCGGCCTCCGAGGAGATCGAGGATGTCGTTCGTCGATGGTCCGCCGGGGGTCATGTGCAGCTCCACATTTTCGGGCTCCGGTCGGTCGGGCAGGGGCCTACGGGATCAGCGGCGTGGACAGCGCGGACCCCGTCCCCGTTCGCTGGTGACGGTGTCGGCTTGACGGTTGCATGGCCGAGGCTAGCGCCGGGTCCATCAGACCCTGCCCATGACCCGAGCCGGCTCGGTGCCCACGGGGGGCGCACGGGTCGGCCTGGGCGCCAGGATGGCGGCTCCAAGAGCGACGACGCCCACGGACAGCAAGACGGAGCCGATGCAGTCGAGGGGCGTGTGCCAGAAGGCGCCGATCACGGCCAACGACATCAGGAGAGTCCAGACGGCGGCGAAGGCGAAGGTGATGCCGCGTGCCAGGTTCCCGAGCACCGGGTAGAGCGCAAGCCACATTGCCAGCGCGGTCGCACAGACCGCGGTCACGTTCCCCGAGGGGAAACTCAGCTGCCCGCTGAACCGCTCCTGGGCCAGCGGCTTGGCAATGTATTCGCTGATCAGTAGCGCTGCGACGGCAAAGCCGGCGAGCACCCCGACCCGGAGCAGGACGCGGCGGAAGGCTGCGTAGACCACACTGACAATGAAGACGGCCCCAATGAGCGGCACGGCGAGGAAGTCGGCCAAGTCGGCCCAGCGGTCGATGTCGGGAGGATGACCCAGCAGCTGAACGACATGGTGCTCCAGGCGGTATGCATTGAAGCCCCGGGACGCGGCAAGGCCCAAGAGCGCCGTTGCAAGCAGGCTCACCAGGGCAACGACCGTGAGCCGGAGACGCGACATGGACACCAACGCTACGTGGCCCGAGGGGCCTTTCGTTCTCACCTCACCGGATCGAATCGACGACCGAGGACGGTCCTGTCGGGCAATCCGACTTTGAGCGCCTCCATCAACCGTCGTTCTGCGCCAGGTCGAGTGCCTCCACGTCGACGCGATCTTTCATGGCGGCTGACGCATCTTCACGGCGCCCCACCTTGTCTGCCCGCAATGACGCGACACTGACGAGTCGAGCGCACGCTCCCTCGAGTTCCCTTGCGTCCTGGCCGAATGCTCCCTGGCTCCATTCGCCGCGCCCTTCCTGGAGCGGGGTGTACACAACCCCACAGACGTCACAGGCGAGCAACGCCAGGTCGAGATGGATCGCTCCGTTGCCGTACCCGGTGTACCCGTCCTCGCCATGCTGCGGTTGGTGTACCCAGCCGGCGTCGCGAAGCACCCGGTCCGCCGCGTGGAGGTCCCGCTGCCAGATGGCGAGGTCGATGTCGTCGTGGGTCCTGGTCACGCGGCCCACGTAAAAGTCGACGGCCCATCCGCCGAAGAGCCAGTACTCGATTCCTTGTCGCGCGAAACGTTCGTGCAGCGTCCCGATCGCCGCGAGCTGCTGCCGCGCGGAGGCATTCATGAGGTGATGCTGTCCCAGAACTCTTGAACCGCCGGATACACCAGTTCATGGTCTCGGGACAGTGACGCCTTGACGAACCGCGAGCGCTCGTCGGCGAGCACCTCTCTGTCGCCGGCTTCGATGGCGTCGCACGCCTGCCGGGCCACGGATTCGGGACTTAGCTTCGGCGCGTCGGTCCCCGCCGCCATGTCGGTGTCGATGAAGCTGGCATGGACGGCCACCACCAGCGTTCTCTGATGGGCCAGCTCGATGCGGATGCCGTTCGTCAAGGACCAGGCGGCCGCCTTCGAAGCGCCGTATGAGGCGTCGAGCGGGTTGGTGTAAAAGCTCGTTACCGAAAGCATGTTGACCACAGCTCCTCCGCCGTGCGACCCCAGCACGGGGGCGAAGGATCGGCACATTTGCAACGTGCCGAAGTAGTTGGTCTCCATCTCGAGGCGGGCGGCCTCCAGCGTGGGGGCACCGATGAAGGTGCTCGCACGCATCACTCCCGCATTGTTCACGAGCAGGCAGGTATCAGCGCACTGTTCCGCGACCGCCGCGACGGACTGCGGATCGGTGATGTCGAGCGCGATCGGCGTCACGCCGGACTCGGTGACCGCCGACGGATCACGGGCGGCTCCGTAGACCTTCGCCGCTCCCCGACTCACCAGTTCGCGGGCGTAGGCCCGGCCCAGCCCGCGGTTGGCACCTGTCACCAACGCAACGGTTCCGTCAATGTGCATCGCTCCCCTTTGATCCGTGTTCTCGTACGAAGGATGGTCTGTGAGAGATCGCCCAGCTCGTCAACCTGTGTCACACCTGAGCCGTTTGCCGGCGCGGCAAAGGGCTATGGTGACGCCGACGCGTGCAAGGAGGACATCGTGCCCGAATTCCCCGGCGTAACTCACGTCGCGCTCACCGTCTCCGACGTTGACCGCAGTCGTCCCTGGTATCAGAGCCTCATCGGGAGCCCGCCGGTGATCGACGAGGACACGGGTGCATTCCATCATGTTGTGTGGCTCCTCGGGGGCCAGACACTCGTGGGAATCCACCAGTTCCCCGACCCACACGGGTCGGACCCGTTCGACGAGCGCCGGCCCGGTCTGGACCACGTGGCCTTCGCTTGCGCGAACCGCGGCGAGCTCGAACAGTGGGAGACGAAGCTCAACGAGCTGGGCATTGAGAACGGTGGTGTGGTCGACGCCCCCTACGGTTCGGGCCTCTCGTTCCGCGATCCCGACAACATCGCACTCGAGTTCTTCGCCCCGCCCGGCTGACGCCGTCCGCCGGGCGCCGCGACAACGCCCGGTTCACGTCCACGAGGGATCCCCTGGCGTGCCGCGCAACGCGAGCTCCAAGCCCTCCACGTCGGCGACGGTGACGGTGAGCGCCGAATGGCCGCTTCCACGCAGCGTCGATCGCACTTTCTCGGAGAAGTGGATGCAGACGCCGCTCTTGCTGTTCGTTCCGAAGGTCAAGCCGTCGTCGGCGAAGGACATTCGGACCCCGCAGGCCGTCCACCAGCGGTAGTCCCTGGTGATGTGCGCTCCGGCGATGTTCGACCGCGCCGTCGCGAGCTTCACGAAACCGAACGTCGCGACGAGAAGACCGTCCGTGAGCGTGACCCCGTCTCGGGACGGCCTGAGGAGGAACGGCAGCAGCACGGGCAGATAGCGTCGGTCGATCGCATAGCCGAAGTGCTGCGTGACTCCGCCCGTCACCCCCCGACCGAACTCGTCTCGCCCGGGTCGTCGTGCCTGAACATGTGCAACGTGGTCCCACATGCAGTGCAATAGACCACGTGCAGTGACACAGGATCGACCTGTTCGTCGTCGGCAGGAACCGAGAGGGGACGGAATCGTGCCGTCACGCTGAGGATCGCGCTGCACCCTGGGCAAGACGGAACCCTCGGAGGCTCGCCCGGCGACGTTGACTTCTCTGATCCTTCGACGCGCCCGCTCGACGGCGTCTCGGATGGGCCGGTCATGAGGTCGGTCACGGCCTGGCGCACCCGGAGCAGATCGACGCCGAGGTCGGCGAGCACCCGTGCCGCCACACCATCTCCCTCTCGCGCCAGGCCGAGGAGTATGTGTTCGGTTCCGATGTAGCTGTGGTTGAGCTGGAGCGCTTCACGGAGCGAGAGCTCGAGCACCTTCTTGGCTCGCGGCGTGAACGGAGGCGAATCGTTCGGGGCACTGCCCGATGCCCCGATCATCTCCACGACCTTCTCTCGGACGACCTCGAAAGAGACCCCGAGTCTCCGCAGCGCCTCCGCCCCCATGCCATCGCCCTCGCGCATGACTCCGAGGAGAATGTGCTCGGTGCCGATGAACGAGTGATTGAGCAGGCGTGCTTCCTCCTGAGCGAAGGTCAGCACCCGCCGTGCCCGGTCGGTGAAGCGTTCGAACACACCTCCAAGGCTACTGTCCGGGCCCTCCCGGCGCAGGAGAGCCGGCCGTGGCGACGGAACGGTTTCAGCGCGGTGCGCGGGGCATCCCCAGCCCAATCATGGCAATGATGTCCCGCTGCACCTCGTTCGTCCCGCCGCCGAAGGTGAAGATGGTCTGGCTCCGGGCCTGGTTCTCCAGGCGGCCCCGAAGAATCGCACCTGGTGATCCCTCCATCAGGTACCCCGCTTGTCCGACCACTTCGAGCAGGAGTCGATAGACCTCGAGCGAGAGCTCGGTCCCGTAGACCTTCGTGGCCGAGGCATCGGCGGGGTTCAGCCCCTTGCCGGATGCCCACGCCACTTTCCAGTTCAACAGCTTGAGGACGTCGACCTTGGCGTGCGCTTTGGCCAGCATGATCTGGACCCACTCGTGATCCAGCACGGTGCGCCCGTCCCGGAGCCGGTGCTCCCGCGCCCAGCGGCGAACGTCCGTCAGGCTCCGCAAGAGCCCGGAGGCCGGGCAGATCGCCACACGTTCATGGTTCAGCTGATTGGTGATGAGCTTCCAGCCCTGGTTTTCGGACCCGACGAGGTTCTCTGCCGGAACACGGACGTCCTCGTAGAACGTCGTGCTGGTGATGTCGCCTGCAATGGTGGGGAGTGGCGTCCAATGGAACCCCGGTGCGTCCACCGGAACGATGAACACCGAGAGGCCCTTGTGCTTGGGCGCTTCGGGATCGGTCCGTGCCGCCAGCCAGACGTAGTCCGCATATTGGATCGCGCTGGTGAAGATCTTCTGGCCGTTGATCACGTACTCGTCCCCGTCGCGCACCGCTCGCGTCTTGAGCGAGGCCAGGTCGGTGCCGGCCGACGGCTCGGTGTAGCCGATGGAGAAGTGCACCTCTCCCTTCAGGATTCCGGGGAGGATTCGTTCCTTTTGTTCGTCGGTGCCGAGGGCCATGAGCGTCGGGCCCACGCTGTTCAGCGTCAGGAGCGGGAGCGGCACGCCCGCCCAGTGCGACTCCTCGACGAAGATCATCTGGTCGACGGGCCCTCTGGCCTGCCCGCCGTACTCCAGTGGCCACCCCAGCCCGAGCCAGCCGTCCTGCCCCATCCGGCGGACGTAGCGGATGTAGGACGGCTCGTCCGAAGCCGAGTCCTCGATTTCGGCGACGAGGCGCTCAAAATACCCGCGGAGCTGCTGTTGCAGGCTCCGTTGTTCCTCGGTCAACTCCAGGTACACGTGGCCTCCGGCCGTGATCCTCGTCCGCCTTTGAGGGCATTATGGCGGGGACGGACCGTCTCACGCCTCGCATGATCGTGGACGGGCAGAATCGCAGCCAGGGAGGGATCGATGGCGAGTGCAATGGTGTTCGTGGATGACGCTGTGCTGGGGTATCTCCCGCCCCTCTGCGCCAAGACCGGGGACGAAACCACCGATCGCCTGGTGATGACGGTTCCCGTGGGCCGGAGTGAGGGGTTGGGCATCGCGTGGCTGCTCCTTCTCGCCGGTCCACTCGGGTGGCTTGGCCTGTTCCTGTACGCCGCTCTGCGACGCGAGGAGAACCTCACCGTGCGGTTGCCCTACTGCGACGCGGCCTACAACGACCTCGTGCGAGCCCGCCGGGCGCGTCGCAATGCGGGCATCGCCACAGTCGTTTTTGCTCTCATGGCGCTGGCGGTCGTCATCCCCGAGACCTACTTCGCGCATGCCGCCGCGGCTGCCTTGGGTGTGCTGGCGATGGGATGCTTCCTCGTCTTCGTCGGGGAGACGTTCCACGTCCGCCGGGCCGCCGTTCGAGTTCAGCTCGATGGATCGCGACGATGGGTCACGTTGTCGAGGATCAGCGATCCACTGGCGGAGGCCATCAAGCGGTCGCAACGCAACCAACGACGCATGGACGTCTCCACAACTCCCTAGCAGCACCGGCCGGAGGATCGTTCTTCTCCGCCGCTAGGCCCGGTTGGCTCCGAGCCCACCGATGCCGAGCGATCCGTCCATGACCCCCTCGCCCGGAAGGTCGTCTTCGCCTGACGCAGCCGAATCCGAACCGTTCTCGTCCCCCGCCCACGGCGGAGGATCGTCGAGAAAGTCCGAAGTCGGCACGAAGAACAGTGTCCCGGTGACTGCGGTCGAGAAATCGAGGATGCGGTCGTAGTTGCCAGGCGGATCGCCGAGGAACATGTGCTGGAGCATCAACTCGGTGACCGACGGGGTCGCGGCGTACCCGATGAAGTAGGTACCGAACTCCCCGGCACCCAACGACCCGAATGGCATGTTCTCCCGCAGGATCTGACGCTGGGTGCCATCGGGTTCAATAATGGTGTTGAGCGCGACGTGCGAGTTGGAGGGTTTGACCTCATCGTCCATCTCCACGTTGGAGAGTTTGGCCCGCCCGATCACCCGTTCCTGCTCCTCGACGGTCAGGGCGTCCCAGGCGGCCAAGTCGTGCAGGTACTTCTGCACGACGACGTAGCTCCCGCCGGCGAATGCCGGGTCCTCGGCATCGAGGGTCACCGCGAGTGCCGCCGCTTGCCCGGTCGGATTCTCCGTCCCGTCGACGAATCCCAACAGATCCCTCTCGTCGAAATACTTGAACCCGTGGATCTCGTCGACCACCGTGGCCGCGCCCGACAGACGCCCCACCACCAAGGACGCCAGTTCCCAGCAGAGATCCATCGTCGCGGATCGGATGTGGAACAAGAGATCGCCGGGAGTGGAGACCGCCTGGTGCCGATCGCCGACCAACGCCCGGAACGGGTGCAACTCAGCGGGCCGGGGACCCGCGAAGAGACGATCCCAAGCAGCCGATCCCACTCCCGTCACCATGGCGAGCCCACCCTCCGGAGAGCGGAAGGACACCGTCCGGACCAGTCCCGTCAGATCGGCGAGCAAGTCGTAGACCACTGACTCGCCGCCGTCATCGATCGTCAGGACCAAGATGACGGCACTCGCCGTGAGCGGGGTGAGCACGGGCTGGGCCACCGGTGGTCCCGCAACGGCCTCGGGACTCTGCGAGACATTCGCCATCGTCGTGCTACTCGGCTTCCTCTCCGGGCGTTCCACGTGGCCATGACGGCCCGCGGGACAGGTCCACGGGGAGCGTAGCGGTCGCGCCTATGGGCAGGCCCCGAAGGGGTCGATGGAGGCGTAGGACTCGCCGAACTTCTGCTGCTCGGTCGAGAGCTGGCCCGTCATGTACCAGGAGTTAGCCGACTCGTTCATGTAGGCCTGGGGGCACGGATCCGAGATCGCGATCGTCGGACCGTTCGGGCAGGCATCCGGGAACTGCGGCGTGCCGTGCAGACACGTCATCGCCTCGTGGCCCTCGGCATAACCAGGGCAGTCGAGGGCGAAACCCGGAGCCGCATACGTCTGGAGATATGCCAGGGCTGCCGCACACCCCC
>CAWAPQ010000008.1:0-252264 GCA_963783965.1 uncultured Acidimicrobiaceae bacterium
GATTGGGTCGGATCGGGGGCCGCCTCGACCATGGCGAGATCATTCCACCGTCGGGCTCTGAATGGCAGCTTTGCCGGTACCCATTGGCTCACCATGAACAAATGCCGTCTGGCCGGTTGGCCTCGAGGCCGATGAGGGCGCTGAGGGCAGCCTTAGGGACGAGGCGCCGCCGGCCCAGGTGAATGACCGGCAGCTCGCCGCGGGCCACCAGTTCGTAGGCGAAGGCTCGCGAGATGCCGAGCAGCGCTCCCGCTTCGGCCACCGAGTAGACGAGGCGTTCTTCCCCAGCCGCCGCGGCTCCGCCGATCGTGGTGTCCATGATGGCCCTCCTTGGTTGGAGGAATTTCCTCCCTACCTATAAGTGGGCAACGAGCACCACGAAACCGGACACCACCAGTTCAGACCCACCAAATCGCCCACCCCGACCCTATGGGCGGACCACTTTTCGAGATTCCGCTGCCCGAGAAGCCGTCAAGACATCAAACCGATGCAGCTTGACCCAGACACGATTCGACTCGTATGCGATCGACCAAGCAGCCCTGACGACGAGATATCAGCAAGTCTCGAGACGCTGAGAGAGCCCGGATTTTGTCACAAGTTTTCTCTACTTCTTCAAGCCGCCCTTCCCCTCGGACGGCGGCTGCGCCGCCGCCTCGGCCGGGCGAGATCGCGTGGCCGACGACACCCCCCTCTGGGACAGAGTCGAGGGACGTTTGCCACTCGCTAGACACAGGAAGGCTGGTGGCCGGCAGGATGGTTGCCGCCGGCCACCGAGCCACTCCCATTATCCCGTCTGCCTCTGTTCCTTTGGCATGGAACGGCCTTCTCGGGGGAGATAGTCAGGAAAGGCGCTAACAGCGACAGGGCGACACTGAGGAACAGTCAGATCAGAGGGCGGGCTCCACGATCAGGTCGAGATATGCCGCACCGGTATCGGGCACCCGTGGTTGGCTCCAACACTCGACGGCAAACGAAACCATGATCAGCGAGTACATGAGCTGCATCAACTTGACAGCCTGCTCGGGCATCCCCTTAAGCGGGTACCGGTCGCAATAGGCGATCATGTCTTCGCCACGTGCCATGGCAGCGTCGTAGAAGGTTTGTATCTCGCTCATCGAACTGGACAGGCGTGCGGCGTAACGCTCAGCCTCGGTCAGCAAGCACCATCGGGAAGCGAAGGGCTCCAGATCCGAGAACTCCGATGGCAGCAACGAGGTATCCATCAGACCACCACCTCGGTGTTTCGTCGGTAGTCGTCGACCCACTCACGGGTGACCTTGTGCAAATGGCGACAGAGGACTTCTTGATCGCATAACGGAAACGTATCGATGACCCGCGACTCAAGCATGCTCTGCGTCGCTTCAAGGGTGTTGGCGTCCTGAAGTCCGTACTCCTTGAATGTCGTCGCGGCCATCTCCAGTGCGAAGCGCTGGCGTGCCGTCTCGGGCGGCACGAAAAACAAGGTGCTCTCGAAGACGTGCGAGTTGTATGACGTCGGCCAATATTGATAGGTGAGATACCAGCCGAGGCTCCAGATGAGGATCACGAAGTTCGGGAACATCTGGAATGAGTCGAGGCCCCAAGGGTCACACTTTCCCGGGTTGAGCCCGAGTGGCATCTCTCCGAGTTCCGGACCGTCCCAAGGGCCGAAATTGCCGCTGCGTGTCAGGCCCTCAATGGGCTTGCGCATGTTGGGGGGCAGCTCATAGAGCCGTATTCCGGCCGTGCTGACGAGCCGGTGGGGGCCGTCAATTTGGTAGTGAGGAGCTTCGAAGCCGTTCTTCAACGCGGGCCCGGACCAATCCGGTGGCGTCTGCTTCTGATGGAGAACAGGGGCGTGGTAGAACTCCTGAAAGGCGTCCATATAGAGCTTCCAGTTGCTCTTGACCTCTGCCCGGTATGTGAACCGTTCGGTCATCTGGGCGAAGGGATAGCCGTCGAGTCCGGTCACCATTGGGCCGAGGAAGTCCCTCAGGTTCTGGGCCGGCTTCTCGGCCAGGTTCACGAAGATGAATCCCTCCCAAACATCACAATGAACCGGAACCAGCCCGGACTGCGACTTGTCGAGATCGAAGAACTCATCTTCCTGTTGCACGAAGTTCAGCTGGCCATCGGTTCCGTAGCGCCACCCGTGGTATTTGCACACGAACTGGCGAGACACACCACTGGTCTCCTCGCCGGGAAAGTCGTTCCAGACCAGCTTGTTTCCTCTGTGGCGGCAGACGTTGTAAAAGGCACGAATCTCGCCGTCCGTTGCTCGCACCAAGACCACAGAGGTGTTGGCAACAGCAAGCTCCTTCGTGAAGTAGCTACCCGAGCGTGCCAGTTGCTCGATCCGACCGACGTGAAGCCAGGCCCGCTTGAAGATTGCTTCGCGCTCTAGCTCATAGAACTCAGGTGAGATTGAGTCCTCATAGGAGACCGGATCGGTATTGAGGCCGAAATGTTCAGTCCAGCTACCCTCCTGCGGCTTCGGCCAACGTGCCATTCAGAACCCCCCGTCGCTCGGCCATCTCTGACCTGCTTGTTGACATTGCTGTTGCTTACTTCGTTTGCTCGGCAATTCCTCAGGAATCCGGTGCTTCCGGGGTACCTCTAAGGGAAACGGCGACCTCACCCGTCCATTCGTCTGGGGGGCGCCCCCGGGCCTGCCGCGTCGCGATCGAGGCCGACTGCGCGACTCGTCGCCCGAGATCCAGGACGCGACTGACGGGAACCGGCTCCTCCTGTCCCGTGACGCTGATGGAGAGGAGCACGCGACCAATCGGATCGAATATCGGTGCGGCAACCGTCTTGAAATGGACCTCCTGCATGGGGTCCATGTGGTCGAGCAACAGGAGGAGCTCGTCGGTGCTTTGCAGTGCTTCGGCGTAGTGGCGCTCCGCATCACCATCAGTGGGTTCGTCGCGCAGTCGGGCCACCGCTTCTACGACAGTGGGAGTAGCGATCGCTGGCATCGGAACGCTGAAGCCTCTTTGCCGGATGTCGGCGAGGACTCGACGGTAGAAGACTTCGAGGGGTGCGCTTAGCGACGCACGCTCAATCCATTGCGTCACCGCTGCTTCTTCGGCCCAGGCCATGAACACGGCACCGATCGGCGCCAACAGGGGAGTGCGGTCTCCCGGGTAGCCGAGTGCTGTTCCCAGGGGCTCAGGGCCTCTGCGGGCCAGGAGAATGACATCTCGGCCGGCGAGCGCGGAGACGCAGACCTCTGACTCGAGTTCTGCGGCCATCTTTTCAGCCTGCGCGATGGCGGCGTCCACAGCAGGATGCTGCTGGAGCGACGCGAAACCGGTCGCCACCAGAGCCGGACCCAAGACATAGGTGCGGTGCACCGGGTCACGGGTGACGAAGCCGGCGTCGCCAAGCACCGCCAAGGTGGCGTGTGCGGAGGCGATGTTCATGCCGAGCTGCTTGACGAGCTCCGTGATGGTGAAACCCCGTGAGGGGTGGGCGGTCAGGAACGAAAGAATCATCGTCGCCCTCGTTGCGGCTGGTGCTGGCCTCGCCATATATTCATTATAGTCGCGCTTGCAGCAAAGAAGATATTGCGATAACAATATTGTTAGTGTTTGATTTACGGGGTCGGGCAGTCCTGGTCAGCGGGGGGAACGCTGGGATCGGACTGGGATTTGCGCAGGGGATCGCCCGCGCCGGGGGTGATGTCGTGATTTGGGGCCGTCGCGGCGAAAAGAACGAAGAAGCGGCCAAGGTCCTGATGGAGTTCGGCGGCCGCGTGCTGACCCAAGAGGTCGATGTCAGCAGCGAGAGCCGGGTTGTGGAGGCCATGGCCGACGCCGTTGACCAAATGGGCAGGATCGACGGTGTCATTGCGAACGCCGGGATGATGCGCAATGAACGCAGTTTTCTCGACATGACCTCCGACCAGTGGCATGGCCTTCTCGCGGTCAACCTCCACGGGGCCTATCTCACGGTGCGTGAGGGGGCGCGTCACATGAAGTCTCGCTTCGACGCGGGCGACCCCGGCGGGTCGTTGCTCTTCTGCGCCAGCCTGTCAGCGCTGACCGGGAGTCCGGGCATGCAGCACTACAACGCCGCCAAGGGGGGCCTGGTTGCCTTGTCGCGGGGCATCGCCGTCGAGGCCGGCCGGTATGGCATCCGATCCAACGTCGTGTGCCCCGGGCACACCGAGAGCGAAACGGTGCAGCTCCCGGACGACCATCCGGTGATGAGTCGGGTGCGCTCCTACAACCCGATGGGAAGGATGGGAAGGGCTGATGAATTTCGAGGGGATCGGAGTGTATTTCATGAGCAATGAATCTCGTTTCCATACGGGTGATGTCGTGGTCATCGACGGAGGGTGGATGGCCAACGCCGGCAAGTCCGATATTTCGGAGCTTCCCGCATGGCCGTAAGGACGATCCGAGTCGAGGGGCTCAGAGACGGGACGCGCCCACCAGCAGAGCGCTCGGCACTCGAGGCAGCGGAAGAACAGCCTCTCGACCTGTCCGTTGACACCGTTTTGGATCTTGCTCGGCAGGACACAGGCCTAACCGACTTCGGTCACATGGACTTCGTCAACCGTCTGGGGATGCTCCTAGCCGAGGTGGAGGCCGACGGGAACGTCTGGAAGGCGCACAAGCTCATCTTCCGAGGACATTGCGTCAAGGCGGCAACGAACCGGCTGCTGATTGAGCACTATTGGTCCGAAAATCCCGAATCTCTCGAGGTCGCCATCGATCGACCGATCAACGTCATCGCTATTCCCCGCTCGGGAAGCACGCACCTGGAGAATCTTCTGGCGGCGGATCGCCGGCTGAGGCACCTGCCCGTGTACCTAGCTGCCCAACCCACGCCCAGGCCCGACGAAGTACTAGGCCCGGACGGGGTCGATCCGCGATGGATCCGAGGAAGCGAGCGTTGGGAGCAGTTGCGCAGCAACGAGATTCTTGCCGTCATGCATGAGCAGTCGCCGGATCATGCATGCGGCGAGAACGAACTCCAGGTTCCAGACTTCGCCAGCTACCAATGGGAGTGGATGGCGAATGTGCCCGGATTCCGGGATCACTATCTGAGCCATGATCAGACGACGCACTACCGATACATGGGCAACGTCCTGCGTGCGCTGGCCTGGCAATTTCCGAGCAGCAGACGATGGATGCTCAAGTCGAACCAGCACAGCGAGCAGCTGGGGCCGCTGCTGGCAACGTACGGAGACGCAACCGTAGTGATGATCCACCGAGATCCGGCGGCGACCCTGCGCTCCCTGCTCACCATGCGTGGCCTGCTGGTGAAGAGCAGTCAGATCGAGCCGGACATCGACGCTCATGTCGAGTATTGGGTGGCGCGTCTCGAGCAGATGCTGCACACCTACATGAGAGACAGGCCCCTTGTGCCCGAGGGCCAGCTGGTAGAGGTCATGTTCAGTGACATAGCGGAAGATGACGTGAGGGCAGCGAGCCGAGTGCTGGACTGCGCCGGTTTGCCGGCTACCGAGGAATGCCTCCAGGACCTTCAGGCTTACATGACGCAGAACGCGCAGCACCGGAACCAGCGTGTCGTCTACGACCTCGAGGGCGACTTCGGGTTGGATGCGGACCAGCTCCGTAAGCGCTTCGCCTTCTACATGGACGCGTTCGATATTCGCCCGGAATTCAGTGGTCGTGCGGCATGAAGCAGCCATTGAACGCACTCATCGTCAAAGAGGGGGAAGGCGAGCAGGACGCGGTGCCGATCGGCGAGGGCATCTTCATGTCGAGGGGGATCTCGAACAGCTATCTCGTCACCACGAACGACGGCGACCTGCTGATCAATACAGGCATGTACTACGAAGCACCTCAGATCAAGGAGCGCTTCGCCAAAGTTAGTGGTGGACCGCTCCGAATCATCGTCTTCACGCAGGGCCACCCCGACCACGTCGGCGGGTGGTCCGCATTCGATGGTCCGGGTATCGAGACCATCGTCCAGGCCAATCACGCCGACGTCCGGGAGTACTTCCGGAGGCTCCAGCCGTGCTTCTCACGACGCTCCGGCAAGCTCTGGAGCCGTGACATCACCAACGTCGACCGGTCCTATCAAGCGCCGGAACCCGTGCCCACGACCACGTTCTCGGACAGTCTTACCCTTGACCTCGGGGGCCGTCGTGTTGAGTTGTGTTCGACGCCCGGAGGCGAAACAACCGACTCACACGTTGTGTGGCTCCCTCAAGACAGGACTGTCTTTACGGGTAATTTGACGGGCCCTCTCTTCGGGCACATACCGAACCTCTACACACTCCGCGGTGACAAAATCCGCAGCGCTCTCACGTTCATGCAGTCCCTTGACCGGGTCATCGATCTCCGACCCGAGGTACTCATCACCGGGCACGGCGACCCGATCCGGGGGAGCGACGAGATTCGCCTCCGGTTGATCCAGATCCGCAACGCCACCGAGTACATCAGAGACAGAACGTTTGAGGGCATGAACGCAGGCACCGATCTGTGGACGCTCATGCGCTCGATCTCTCTGCCGGAAGAGCTCGCCATTCCGCAAGGTCACGGCAAGGTGCCCTGGTTGGTCCGTGCCATCTGGGAGGAATACCTGGGCTGGTTCCGCTACGAATCCACGACCGAGCTGTACGACGTGCCCGTCGGCGCCATCGCGGGCGATCTCGTAGAGCTCGTCGGCGGAGTCGAACCACTGCTCCAGCGGGCCCAAGGCCGCCTCGACGGCGGCCGACCCCTCGAAGCACTGCATCTCCTCGACATCATTTTCGCTCAAGCATCCGATGATCGGGAAGCGCTGCGCATGAAGCGTGACGCCCTTGAGCTTCTCCTCGAACGAAGTGGCCGGGAGAACTTCAGCGAGGTGCGGTGGCTCGAGGCGGAGATTCGCGACATCGAGCCGGTGGCGTCGTGACCCATCCGCGATTGGCCGTCAGTGAGATGTGCACTTATCGGTCCGCCTTCTCAGATGAGCTCTCGCTCTGGGAGGACCTCGCCGTGCATCAAGTCGGCCTTCTCCTCAACAAGGTCGAGGAGTACGGGCAAGCAGACGCCGTGAGCGCTCTCAACGATCGGTCAATGGCCGTGACTACCATCATCACTCGAAACTTCGATCTGTCGTCGGCGGACACCTGGGACGCGACTCGGTCCGATATCAACCGGGCCACGGACCTGGCCGTTGAGATGGGCGGTGTGCCGTACTTCACACCGGGGCGTCGGGACGGGCGGTCCTTCGATGAGCTGACTGACACACTCGCCGAAGCGGTCGCCCCGTGTGTGTCGTATGCACGAGCGCGGGGAGTGCGATTGGCCATCGAGCCCTCCCTCCGGACCGACCAGTCATTCGTGCATACCTTGCGTGACGCCATCGACGTCACCGACGCCGCCGGACTAGGACTCGTGGCCGACCTCGGCAACTGTTGGATGGAACGCGATGTGCACAAAACCGTCCGGCGTGCGGGTCAGCGCATTGTGGCGGTGCAATTTGCAGATGCACTGTTCGGGACGCCGGAGAGCCCCTCCCCCGGCGGTCGTGTCGTCCCGGGAGACGGGGATCTTGACGTAGAAGGCTTCATCGTGGCGGTCGCCGAAGGCGGCTACGCGGGGGCATTCGAGTTGGAAATGGTTGGTCCGGCCATTGAGGCCGAGGGTCCTGCAGCGGCGACGCGCCGCGCCGTCGAGGTCGCTACGAAGATGCTGGAAAGGGTGCTGACGTGAGCAGAGCCATCGTGTTCAACGGGGATGAGACCTGGGAGATGCGAGATCTTCCCGTACCTGAACCCCAACCGGGAGGAGCCGTGTTGCGGGTGGAGGCGACCGGCCTTTGCCACAGCGATGTCGACCATTTCCGCGGCCACGTCCACACCTCGTGGGGCGGGGCGTTTCCCTCCATCCCCGGGCACGAGATCGTTGGCCGCATCGAGAAGATTGACGCGGCCACGGCTGCGGAGTGGGGTGTCTTGGAGGGCGATCGGGTCGCCGTTCGAGAGTTGGTGATCACCGCAGCCGGGTACCGAATTTACGGCCACGACTTCTCGGTCGATGAAGGGTCGGGACTCTTCGGGGGGTTCGCAGAGCATCTCGAGCTTCTGCCCGGTTCCTCTGTCTACAAATTGCGAGAGGACCGACCTGCCTCGGAACTCACGGTCTTCGAGCCGCTGAGCTGTGCCGTGACGTGGGTCGAACCGGTGAGCGAAGGCGATGTGGTGGTCATCGAAGGCCCGGGCCACATGGGAATGGCCTGCATCGTCGCCGCCCGCGCCGCGGGTGCGGCCAAAATCATCGTGACGGGCACAAATGCTGACCAGTTCAGGCTGGACCGGGCTCTTGCAATCGGGGCGGACCATGTGGTGAACGTCGGCGCCGAAGATCCCCTCGACACCGTCTTGAAGCTGACCGACGCGCAAGGAGCGGACGTCGTCATCGACGCTGCCTCTGGCAATCCGGTGACCGTCAACCTCGCCATGGATCTGGTCAAAAAGGGTGGACACGTAGTCATCGCGGGGATGAAGGACAAGCCACTCGAGGGCTTTCACAGCGACTGGATACCGACGCGGCGGATCACAATCCACCCCGGCGCCGGCCTCGACACCGAAGGAGCCGTGGCCTTGTTGAACCAGGGTGAGATTCCAACGGCAGAACTTCTGGGCGACTCCTTTCCCCTCGAACGCTTCGAAGAAGCCTTCGCACTCCTCACCCGCCAGACGGCGCGCGACTCAATTCGCGTCGCGCTCACCATGGATTCGTGATGGACGACCTTAAAGTGGATCAGGCCTACCAGGAGGTGATGGGCGCGGAGCCGCCCGTGGCAACCACACCGTTCGCCCAGGCAACCCGGGAGTGGCTTTTCGGCAACATTTGGGCACGTCCGGGCCTCAGTCGTCGCGACCGGCGTTGGGTCACGTTGACATGCGTCGCCGCGGCCGACGCCCCTGGTCCCATCGACGATCAGGTCTACGGTGCGCTCAAGAGCGGTGACATCGAGCTCGAGGCCTTACTGGAGTTCGTTCTCCAATTCGCGGTCTATTGCGGATGGCCGAAGGCCTCCCATTTCGAGATGGTGGTCGCCCGCCAGTGGGCCCGGGTCGAACAGGAGGCCGGGCGTGAAGTCACCACATGGCCGGAGCTCTCGAATGCGACCCTCGGTCCGAACGACTGGTCGGAGCGGATGGAAATGGGCGTGGAGGAGTTCGTGAGCGTGAACCTCCTCCCGGCACCTGCTCCGGAGACCCCATACCGTCATGCTGGCATTCTCAACTTCGTCTTCGGTCACGTGTGGCAGAGGCCCGGTCTCACGCGAAAGGAACGGCGGATCGTCACCGTGGCCTCGGTCGCGATCGACGACTCGCCGATGCCGCTCAAAACCCACGTCCGGTCAGCCATCCTCTCCGGTGACATCAGCAAGGAGGAGATGGATGAGATCGTCCTCCAGTTCGCCGCCTACTACGGCTTTGCCAAGGCGGAGGCGCTGAGTGGGGCGGTCGAGGATGCCTGGGCCGAGAAGCTGCAGGTCGCAGGTGAATAAAGAGGTCAGCGCTCCTGGGCGGTCGGCCGTCGACCTGCGGGTCGGCTTCATCGGTCTCGGCAGTCAGGGCGCCCCTATGGCCCGTCGCATCCGCCAATCCGGTTACCCATTGGCCCTTTGGGCCCGCCGGTCCGAATCGCTCGAGGCCTTCTCCGAGACTGGCGCAAGGTTTGCTGGCACGCCTGCCGAGCTGGGCACACTCAGCGACGTGGTCGGAGTCTGCGTGGTCTCCGATGCCGACGTCGAGGCGGTGGTGCTCGGTTCAGAAGGAGTCCTTGCGGGGATGCCGGAAGGCGGCGTCCTGGTCATTCATTCGACTGTGCATCCGCAGACATGCCTTCGGCTGGGCGAAGCAGCAGCTGATTTCGGTGTCAGCGTCGTTGACGCGCCCGTCAGCGGGGGAGGGGCGGCCGCGGAAGAGCACCGCCTCCTCGTCATGGTGGGCGGTGCGGAATCGGACGTTGACATCTGTCGTCCGGTCTTCGAGACGTTTGGCAATCCGGTCATCCATCTCGGGCCCCTGGGATCTGGCGAAGTGGCCAAACTCCTGAACAACCTTGTCTTCGTTGCTCACCTGGGCGCAGCTCTCGAGACCTTCGCCTGCGCGGAAGCGCTTGGTGTCGAACCCCTCGCGCTCGCTGACGTCCTTTCCCACGGAAGCGGTGGGAGCCGGGCACAGGCCATTTTGGCCGCCAGCGGGTTTGACACCTCAGGTGTGCGCGGAGCCAGTGCGTTGTTAAAAAAGGATGTCGACCTCGTCACGGATGTCTTCCGATCGAGGAACATTTCTGAGCCCTCGACTGTCGTGGATTCGGCCAGACGCGCACTCACGACACTGGAGGGTGCCGCGTGACTCGTTGACCATGTTCTTCATGAGCGAACACAGGTGCCTCACGGGGGAGACGCAGCTGGACTGAGTGTCTGAGTGTGAAGCCGGGGCGGCCACCCCCGAGCAGGCTTCACCACACTCAGCCGCAGGACTCGATCGAAACATCCAAAAGACAACCCCGCTGGGGTCAAAGGGGAGGGAATCCTGAAATGCGCAGATCTGGTGAAGTATCGGTAATGAAGACCTTCGGACGTCGCAGGCGAGCGTGTCCGATGTGGACCCAACGAGCACTCCGAAAGGCGCTGCTGTCAGTCGCCGTCCTGACACCGGTCGTTGTGGTCGGAACAAGCGCGTCCACTGCGTCGGCCGCTCCGGCGCCGATCACGATCGCCTACATCACCGACCTGACGGGGGGAGCGGCGGCAGGGAATAGCAATTCGCCCGCAGGCTTCAACGCGCGGATCGATCTCCAAAACGCCGAGGGTGGCGTCAACGGCCACAAACTGGTCCCCCTTGTCATCGACGACCAGACGAGCCCGACGCTCATTGCCTCAGCCGTCCAAGAGGCCGATTCGAAAGCCTTGGGCATCGTGTCGCAGAGCCCGCTGTTCTTCCTCGCCGACAAATACCCTCAGCAAGCTGGTGTTCCCGTGACAGGTACCTACGACGACGGGCCTGAGTGGGGCACGCAGCCATTCACCAACATGTTCGCCTCGGACAATGGAAGTGTTGACCCGGCGTACCCCGTGAACACGTTGATCGGCAATTTCCTCCACACCCACGGGGGCACCGTGCTCGGGACCTACGCGAACTCCATCTCGCCCAGTTCGACGCGTGCCGCCGAGGGTGCAGCTAAGGCCTTCGAACATGCTGGCGGGAAGGTCGGGGTGCTCAATACCACCGTTCCGCTGGGCGCCGTGGACTTCACGGCAGACGCACTCTCCGCCAAGCAGGCCGGCATCAATGCCATGACGCCTGAACTGGCGTCAAGTTCGAGCTACGCCTTGGCGACGGCGCTTGAGCAGGCTGGTGTCAAACTCAAGGCTGTTCTCTATGCCGATGGGTACGAGCCCGACGTCATCAAGTCGCCGGCGTGGAAGGCCGTCCAGGGCAGCTATTTCCTCTCCTTCTTCCGACCGTTCGATCTTCCGAATGCAGCCACGGAGCAGATGCAGGCGGCGCTGGAGAAGTACGCACACTTCTCCAAGACGCAGTTCCCGAGCTATTCCCAGTACGAGGCCTGGGCGGGTGCCGACCTGATGATCAAGGGCCTGCAGTTGGCGGGGAAGAATCCCACCCGAGCCGCAGTTATCAAGGATCTCCGCGGACTCAAGTCCTACGACGTGAACGGGCTGCTGCCGACTTCGATCGATTACTCCACGATCTTCGGGCACGACCCCGCAAAGCTGTGCTCGTGGGTGATGAAGGCCGAGCCGAACGGATTCGTGCCGGTCTCGTCGCAGCCTTTCTGCGGCACTGACCTCCCTGGAACCTCCACCTCCGGTTCGTCGTGACCATCTCCTACGAGGTGTCTCACCTGCGCACCCTTGAAGCTGAGGCCGTCCACATCATTCGTGAAGTGGCGGCCGGCTTCGAGCGGCCCGTGCTGTTGTTCTCGGGCGGTAAGGACTCCGTGGTCATGCTCCACGCTGCGACGAGGGCGTTCTGGCCGGCGCGTCCGCCCTTCCCGATCATGCACGTCGACACGGGACACAACCTGCCCGAAGTGATCGAATTCAGGGACCGAGTGGTCGAGACGCTGGGCGTGCGGCTGATCGTGGCGCGGGTTCAGGACGACATCGATGCCGGAACAGCGATCGAGGAGACAGGGCCCCGGGCCAGTCGGAACCGCTTGCAAACGGTGACATTGCTCAGGGCCATCCAGGAACACGGCTTCGATGCGGTTTTCGGGGGTGCTCGGCGCGACGAGGAGAAGGCACGGGCCAAGGAGCGGGTGTTCAGCTTTCGTGACGAGTTCGGCCAGTGGGACCCCAAGAGTCAGCGCCCCGAACTGTGGAGCCTCTACAACGGGGCCCACCGGAAGGGCGAGCACATCCGAGTCTTCCCGCTGTCGAATTGGACCGAGCTTGACATCTGGCAATACATCGCCGAGGAGGACATCGAGCTGCCGTCGCTTTACTACGCCCACCGGCGAGAAGTGTTTGAACGGGACGCGATGCTTCTGCCGCTATCGCCTTTCGTCACGGTGATGGAGGGCGAGGAGGTGTTCGAGGCGAGTGTGAGGTTCCGCACGATTGGGGATGCCACCTGCACCGGCTGTGTCGAGTCAACCGCCTCCGGGATCGAGGCGGTCGTGGCAGAGGTTGCGGCCTCCAGACTGACCGAGAGGGGAGCGACGCGGGCGGATGACCGGGTATCCGAAGCGGGCATGGAAGACCGGAAGAAGGAGGGCTACTTCTGATGTCCGAGCTCTTGCGTCTCGCCACCGCCGGCAGTGTCGACGATGGGAAGTCCACCCTTATCGGCCGATTGCTCTACGACTCCAAGTCGATCTTCACGGACCAGATAGAGGCTGTGGAACGCACGTCGCGCGAGCGAGGTGACGAGTACACCAACTTGGCCCTCTTGACCGACGGTTTGCGTGCCGAGCGCGAGCAGGGCATCACCATCGACGTTGCCTACCGCTACTTCTCGACACCCCGACGGAAGTTCATCATTGCCGATACGCCTGGACATATTCAGTACACCCGCAACATGGTCACCGGCGCATCCACTGCCGACCTGGCTCTAATCCTCATCGATGCCCGCCAGGGGGTGTTGGAGCAATCCCGCCGGCATGCTTTCATCGCCAGCCTCCTCGGCATCCCCCACCTCGTGGTGTGCATCAACAAGATGGATCTGGTCGACTGGTCATTCGAGCGTTTCGAGGAGATTCAAGAGGAGTTCCGCAGCTTCGCCATGAAGCTCGATGTCCACGATCTCTCGTTCATCCCGGTGTCGGCACTGTTGGGCGACAATGTCGTCGATCAGAGCCCGAACATGCCTTGGTACGACGGCCGCCCGTTACTACAGCACCTTGAAGCAGTCCATATCGCCTCGGACCGCAACTTGATCGACCCTCGGTTTCCCGTCCAGTACGTGATTCGCCCGCAGTCCGGGTCAGACCCAAGCCTGCACGACTATCGCGGTTATGCCGGCACCGTCAGCAGTGGCGTTTTCCAGCCCGGGGACGAGGTTGTCGTGCTCCCGTCGGGGTTCACTTCCAGAATTGCCGAGGTGAGAGCCCCTGGCGGTGCCCTGATGGATCGTGCGTTCCCACCCCATTCGGTCACCATCAGCCTCACTGATGACATCGATGTGAGCAGGGGGGACATGCTGTGTCGTCCTAACAACCGTCCGTCAGTAGGACAGGACATCGACGCCACGGTCTGTTGGTTCTCTGAACAGTCGACCCTCAGCGCGGGGAAGAGGTATCTCATACGCCATACGTCACGATCCGTGATGGCATCGGTCGAGGTGCTCGAATACCGGCTCGACATCAACACGTTGCATCGGGACGAGAGTGCTGACTCTCTCGCCCTCAATGAAATCGGTCGGGTGCGGTTGCGAGCTCAACAGCCACTCATGTTCGATCCCTACCGGCGCAATCGCTGGACCGGTGGTTTCATCCTGGTCGACCCGGTCACAAAGAGCACCGTGGCGGCCGGCATGATCATCGGCGGGGAGCAAGCGTCGCTGGCCCGGAACGTCACGTGGCACGCCACGGCGGTGGATCGAAGCCAGCGGGGCGTCCTGGGCGCGACGGTGTGGCTGACCGGTTTGCCCGGGTCGGGGAAGTCCACGGTTGCAGTAGAGGTAGAGCGTCGACTCGTCGAAGCTGGCCGAGCGGCCTATCTGCTCGACGGCGACAACCTCAGGCACGGCCTGAATGCCGATCTGGGCTTCGAGGCGGCCGATCGGGCCGAGAACGTGCGTCGAGTGGGAGAGGTGGCCCGACTGTTTGCCGACGCCGGAGTGATCGCTGTGGTCTCTCTCGTCTCCCCGTATCGTGCGGACCGCGAGCGAGTGCGAACGGACCATGGAGCCGCTGGGCTTCGCTATCTCGAGGTCTTCGTCGACACTCCCAGAGACATGTGCGAGGACCGCGACCCCAAAGGACTGTTCGCGAAGGCCAGGTCTGGACAGCTCTCCGGCTTCACCGGGGTCGATGCTCCCTACGAACCTCCCGAGGCACCGGATCTCGTCCTTCGACCCGGTCACGGGAGTCCCTCGGCGATGGCTGATCTCGTCCTGAGTCAGCTGGGATTGCGATGACGCTTCTCACAACGGAGAGGCTGACACCCACAGTGGGCGCTGTAGTTGAGGGCGTGGATGCCCACCGGTTCCTCGACGACGAGGCGTTGCCCGGATGGACTCTCAAAGCACTCGAGTCGTACGGCGTGCTCATCTTTCGAGCTGCCAACTTCGACGACGAAAGCCAGGTGGCCTTCAGCCGCAAACTCGGCACAGTGGAGAAGCTTGGCCATGGTGAGAACCCTGAGATCTTCCGGGTGACCCTCGATCCGAAGAAGAATCCGATGGCCCAGTACCTCAAAGGGACGTTTGACTGGCATATCGACGGTTGCACGGAGGACATCCCGATCATGGCCACGATGCTCAGTGCCAGGGCTGTCGCGGAGTCTGGTGGCGAGACTGAGTTCGCCAGCTCCTATCAGGCCTACGAGGACTTGCCCGAAGCAGACAAGGTTCACTGTGAGTCTCTGAGGGTTGTGCACACCATCGAGGCGACGCAGCGTCTTGTGAATCCAGACCCCACTCCCGACGAGGTGGCAATGTGGCGGCAGCGGCCGGCCAGGGAGCACCCGTTGGTGTGGACCCACCGATCGGGGCGCAAGTCGCTCGTCTTGGGCGCCACCACCGACCACGTAGTGGGTCTGTCCCGTTCGGCAAGTCGGGTTCTGCTTGACGACCTCTTGGCCGGGGCCACTAGGCCCGAGCGGATTTATCGGCATCACTGGGAGGTGGGCGATGTCGTTATTTGGGACAACAGAGGCGTGCTGCACCGTGCACTCCGCTACGACGCCACGTCGCCCCGAGACATGCATCGCACCACGTTTGCCGGTGACGAACCAATTCAGTGAGCGCGGATGAGGCAGATCACTCCAGGTTTGGCATGTCCGGCGACTTCGCGATGTCGGGCCCAGCCTCGTAGCTGACCGCTCTACAACTGGGTTGAGTCAGGCAGATCCGCTGGACATTTCGTGGATGGTCGACTGCTGGTTGACAAGTCGGGCCGACCGGAATGGAGGCACCGAGGTTCCTGAAATTGCGGTAGTGCCTGACTAGCCCAAGACGTGAACTGACAGCGGATTGTGGGACTCGATTAGAGGTCGCCCGAAGATCGCCCGAAGGTCGGTCAGATCCCACGAATATCCCACGGATTTAGATTTTGATGTCACACGAAGTTTTCCTGGCCGGGGCGTGTGGGGTTTCATTTCCCCAGGTAGAGACCCTATTTGGCCGCACCTGGAGTGTGCCAATGAGGCTCACATTGACCGAGGAGACTGCGAATGAGACAGAGGCCGGGCCTAACGCCTGAACAGCGAGCGATGGCCCTGCGCCTTCGGGCCAGGGGGTTCACGTTCAAGGAGATCGGCGAACAGATCGACGTATCGAAGAGCAGCGCGCAGAATGCCGTGACCGGGTTGACGATACGAACTGCCAAGCCACCCTCGTGGACGCCTGGGCCTGGTCGGCTGATGCTCGAGGAGCGTGAGGAGATCAGTCTGGGGCTGCACCGGGGCGCGAGCTTCAGCTCCATTGCCGGTGGCCTCGGTCGCTCGCTGAGCACGGTGTCTCGAGAAGTGGCCGCCAACGGTGGGCGCTGTGGCTATCGAGCCTGGCGGGCCCACCAGCGGGCCGCGCAGCGGACGCTACGGCCCAAGACCCAGAAGCTGGCCAAACCCGAGCTGGCCACCCAGGTCACGAAGTGGCTGCAGAAGTGGTGGTCACCCGAAGAGATCTCGACGCGCTTGCGTCACGAGTTTCCTCACGATCCGATGATGTGGGTGAGCCACGAGACGATCTACAAATCCCTCTTTGTCCAGGGCAGAGGTGAATTGCGCCGCGAGCTGACCCGTTGCCTGCGATCGGGGCGGACTCAGCGACGCCCACGAGGGCGCAGCGACACTCGTGGGCGCATTCCGGGGATGGTCATGATCAGCGAGCGCCCGGCCGAAGTCCAAGACCGGGCCATCCCGGGTCACTGGGAGGGCGACCTCATCATTGGCAAGGGGAACCGCTCAGCGGTGGGCACCCTCGTCGAGCGTTCCACCCGCTACGTGATGTTGTTGCACCTTCCCGATGGCTGGAAGGCAGATCAGGTGGACGCGGCCATGCGCACCACGATCCGCAAACTTCCCAAGGACCTGATTCGCACAATCACCTGGGACCAAGGCAAAGAGATGAACCGCCATGCCAACTTCACGGTCGACACCGGCATCCCGATCTACTTCTGCGACCCCCACAGTCCTTGGCAGCGCGGTTCAAACGAGAACACCAACGGGCTGTTGCGCCAATACATGCCGAAGGGAACCGACCTGTCCCTTCTCACCCGAGGGGACCTCAGACGCATCGCGAAGAGCCTCAACGACCGCCCCCGCAAGACGCTCGGATATATGAAACCATCAGAGAAGCTCAGCGAGCTTCTTGCGCTCACCCCTTGAATCCGCCGTTGAATTCGGGCGGATTCGGTGGACATTCCGAAGACGGGAGGCCAGCTCAGGGGACTCGTTCCGACCCCGTGGACGAACTCAACCACCTTGCCAACGTGTTGGACTTGGGGCGCTCGGTGCTCGGCTCGGCACAGCCAGGTGTGTGACCTCTTAGCTTTTGCCGTGGACCACACGCCCAAGGTGTTCGGCTGCCCGTTTGTCGGACGACGCTCGAGATTTTGAGTAGTGACGCGTCAGCACTTGTGGACCGTGTCCTTGTCTCTCAGCGACGACGCTGATGTTGAAGCCGGCATCCAAGAGCTCAGAAGAAGTGAACTTCCGTAACGCAAGAATCGAGCCGTCGAAGTCGAGATCTCCTCGGCCCGAGCTCTTGGCCATCTCGCGTCGCTCGGCCGCCGCTACAGCGAGGCTCGCCCATCGCTCGCTGCGATCCAAAGCCTCACCTATGTCCCGATAGGACATACCGCTCATTGGAAGAGGTCCAGGCCTACCCGCAGGACGCGATGGGGGAGAGGATCGCCGGAGCCGTAGGGCTTCGTCCTCGAGTGCGACAACCTCAGGGTCCTTGTTCTCAATCCCGAGACAGCCCTTCAACACTGCGACTCGTTTGGTGAGGTGATCGGGTGGCATCGGCGTTGAGCAATCCAGATCCAGGCTGAAGAGAAAAGGGTCCGCAACGAGATCAACGCCGACATCAGCAGCGCGCTGCTTTGTCTCGTCACAGTGTCGCTTGAGCATCGCGATGGTTTCGGGGTCAATGTGGAAGGTCCTACTTTGTCGAGTCTTCGTTGTCTTGACCTTGCCGGCAGATGTGATGGCGGACGCAACTGTGATTTGGTTCTTCTTCCAGGCAACGGCCGACATCGGGATCCCAACGAGTTCACCTCTTCGGATACCCGTGACGGCGGCAAGCACCAGAAGCGGCGCGATATCGGGAGTCTCCTGGACCGCCGTTGAAAGCAAGAGTGAGAGTTCCTCGACCTCAGGTGGGGTCCGTGCTTGCGACCGATACGTGCTCGTCGGCACCTGGAAGTCGACCATCGGGTTCCGGCTCGTCATGCCCCTTCGTTTTGCCCACCGAAAGAACGGGACATAGAGGCTCTTGGCCTGATTGAGGCGGGAGGAGCTGAGGCCGGCTTGCCGCATGACTCCGAAGAGTTTGTCCATGGTGGCGCTTTCGATCCGCTTGACCTGCTCCTTACCGATTGCGGGCGAGAACCACCGTTGATGGAGATAGCGATAGTCGATAATCGTCTTCTCTGCTCGACCTTTTTCCGTTCCCAGGTACTCGTCGAGGAACCGATCCAATGCCACGTCAATCGTGATGTCCCGGTCCTCTTGGGTCTTCGGGAGCTGTGAATTGGTCATTTCATCTACAAATTCCGCCAAGAGCCCCGACGCTGCCGCCTTGCTCTTGGCTCGAACTGTGCTAGTGAACGATCGCGGACGGCCGTTGTCCCATCGGCCAATCGTGACTCGGAGTTCCCACGTCCCTGAACGCACGGCACGCATCGAACCGGTCCCCTTGCGCGCCCTCGCTTTTGGCCGCGTCGCAATTTCAGAGTCACCTTCTAAGTGAAGATGATCGACACGTACGCACGCCGGATTCGCGCGACACGTCTGCACTCGCTGGTTCGGCAGAAGTGCACCCTGAGCGAGGTCCCAGGCCACGCGATGCGCTGTTCTCTCGACGCCGTCGACCTTGATCCGACCCGTCCCACGTTCGGGGTTCACACTGCCGAGCCACAGGTGATGCTCACCCGTCCGGTCAACGAGACGCTCGAAGCGCGTCGCCAGGTCTTCAGCCTTTCGACCCATGTATTAAGCGTATCGATTCGGCGTATCGAAAGGCGTATCTGGGTTAAAACGGCGCCTGTTCATGTGCGATACGCTTAATCCGAGATCAGCAGCGCCTCTGAACTGGGCTTTCGAGTGCGCCCCTCGGGATTCGAACCCGAAACCTGCGGATTAAGAGTCCGTTGCTCTGCCGTTGAGCTAGAGGCGCACCGCAGAGTGTAGGCGAGTGGCCCTCGGTGTTCGGGAGGTTCGCCGCGTCGGCACCCGTAGTCCCGTCCCGGGCCTGTGCGACCCACGGGCGAACCCCTGGGCCTACCATCCGGCCACGCCGAACCATGGAGAAACGATCGGCGGGGAGGGAGCGCTGGACGCTGAGACTGACATTGGCGTCAGGTACACTCGCCCGGACCTGACGGCCCTCAACGAGGCGCCGAACGGGGTTCGGAGTGGCAACCGGCGGGGCCGGGGAGGGAGTGCGGTGGAGCTCGAGTTCACGGGTGAGCAGGAGGAGCTGCGTGCCTCGGTCCGCTCTTTCCTCGAGAAGGAATGCTCCATCGACCTCGTGCGCGCCGTTGTCGAGACCGGCGACGCCCCCGAGAAGCTGTGGGGTTCCATGGTCGCCCTCGACTGGCCCGCCCTGGCCGTCCCCACGGAGTTCGGTGGTATCGGGCTGACCATTCTGGAAACGGCTGTCGTGGTGGAGGAGCTCGGCCGGGCGGTCGCCCCCGGCCCCTTGTTGGCCACCGTGACCCAGTTCGCCCCCGTTGTCCGTGAGGTCGGCTCGCCCGAGCAGCAACAGCAATTCCTCTCCGGCGTCGCGACCGGTGCCATCGCCGGGACGGTGGCGCTGGCCGACCACCCTCGGGCCTGGGGGTTGGACGACGTGACCATGACCGCCGAGCCGGCCGAGGGCGGGTGGCTCCTCACCGGAAAGAAGTTCGCCGTCCTGGCCGCCGAGGGCACCAACGAGGTCGTCGTCATCGCCCGGGCCCGCGAGGGGATGGGGGCCTTTGTCGTCCCGGCCGTCGACGCCGGATTGACCCCGGTGCAGTCGCTCGATGCGAGCCGGCCCCTGGCCGAGGCCACCCTTGACCATGTCTTCGTCCCGAGTGAGCGCGCCCTGGGTGAGCCCGGGAGCGCGGCGTCCACGCTCGGCATCGCGCGCGCCCTTCAGGAGGCGACCGTCGGGCTGGCGCTCGAGACGGTCGGCACCTGCGACGCCCTCTTCGAGTTGCTCCTGGAGTACCTCAAGGAGCGCCAGCAGTTCGGCGTCGCCATCGGATCCTTCCAGGCGCTCAAGCACAAAATGAGCAACATGTTCCTCGCCATCGAGCGGGCCCGCTCCCTGTGCTATCTCGCCGTCGCCTCCATCAACGAGGACACGCCGACCCGTGCCACGGCGGTCTCCATGGCGAAGGCCGCCAGCGACGACTGCCAGAACCTGGTCGGCCGCGAATCGATCCAGTCCTTCGGTGGCATCGGGTACACCTGGGAGCACGACGCGCATCTCTACGTCAAGCGGGCCGTCACCGATGGCGCGCTCTTCGGCAGCGCGGCCGTGCACTCGCTCGCCGTCGCCGCCAGCCTCGGCGTGGCGTCCGGCTGAGTCCGGGCAGACTGGCGCGGTGCGCCCCGGCGAATCCCTCATTGCCGCCCTGGACCTGGCGCCGCATCCCGAGGGCGGCTGGTACCGCCGCACGTGGGTAGCCGACGCCGCCGCGGGCATGCGGCCCGCAGGCAGCGCCATCTACTACCTCCTGCTCCAGGGTGAGGTCTCTGCGCCGCATCGGATTGACGCCACCGAGCTGTGGCACTTCTACGACGGCGACCCCTTGGAGCTCTGTCGTGAGTGGCCCGACGGCCGTCGCGAGGTGCAGATCATCGGCCCGGACGTGGCAGCCGGGCACTCGCCCCAGGTCGCAGTGGACCCCGGCGTCTGGCAGTGGGCTCGCCCGCTCGGGCGCTACACCCTCGTCGGGGCGACTGTGACGCCGGCGTTCACCTTCGAGGGGTTCGAGCTCCGTCAGGACGCAGCCGGCCCGGCTTGAGGCACCAGTCCGCGGTCAGCCACCGAGGGCACGCGCACCCGCTCGGGGAGATGGAGGGCCAGCAGCTGTTGGGTGACATCGCCCGGGATGGCGCGCGGCGTGGCCAGTGACAGCACAATCATCGTGAGGAAGGCCAGGGGCACCGTCCAGATCGCGGGCTCGCTCAGCAGGACGGCGGGCCAGCCGAACGAGCCGACGCCCACAATGGTGAGGAGGACGGCAATTGACGAGGCGAGGCCGCCGAGGATCAGCCCGCCGATGGCGCCGATCCAGGTGAAGCGGCGCCACCAGATCCCGAGGAGCAGGAGCGGGCAGAACGTCGATGCCGCGATGGCGAAGGCCCACCCGACGAGCACGTTGATGGAGATGTTGAGGACGGCCAGACCCAGCGCCGTCATGACGATGCCGATGGCGATGGCCGAGAAGCGGAAGGCCCGCACGCCGCCGCCCATGATGTCGTGGGACAGCGCGCCGGACATGCTGATCAACAGGCCCGACGACGTCGAGAGGAACGCGGCGAAGGCGCCGGCGGCGACGAGTGCCCCCAGTACCACGCCGAGCGTGCCGGCCGCCATGATGCGCGGCAGGACGAGCACCACCGAGTCGGTCTGACCCGAGGTGTAGAGACCCGGCGCCTCCAGCCGGCCCAGCACGGCGAACACGGCCGGGAAGACGTAGAAGCAGCCGAGCAGCAGGAGGACGAACGCAGTGGTCCGGCGGGCCGCCTGCCCGTCGCGGTTGGTGTAGAAGCGGACGAGTATGTGTGGGAGCCCCATGGCACCGAGCACCGTGGCCAGGAGGACGCCGTAGGTGGCAGCCAGTGCGTGGTCGGGCCGTCCCCCCAACTGCAGGAGCGGCGAGGTCCAGGCCGCTCCGCTCATGACCGGATTGCTGTCGACGTGTGGTGCCGGTGACCCGGCGGGAAAGGTGAGGGTGGCACCCGACCCGATGCTGTGACGACCCTTGGTGAGCTCGAGCGGCCCGTGTCGCTCCACGCCGCCGACGGTGCCCGCTGCGGTCACCTCGACCCGCGCGGTCACGGTGATCACCTCCGCCTGCGGAAATTGCACAGCGGTCCTGTGCGCGAAGGTCGGTGGCGCCGCCCCGGTCACCGTCGCCACCGGCGGGTGCTGGACGACGGCCAGCAGGACGAGGGCGGGGACGGCGATGGCGACGATCTTGAGCCAGTACTGGAACGCCTGCACGAACGTGATGCCCTTCATGCCGCCGCTGGCGATCCCGAGAGTCACGATGGCGCCCAGCACGACCACGCCGACCCAGACCGGCCCGCCTACGGCGACCTGCAGCGTGACACCGGCCCCCTTGAGCTGGGGGAGCAGGTAGAAGCCACAGATCAGGATGACGGTGGCCGTGGCCGCCCGGCGCAGGGCGGGCGAGCCCAGACGGCCTTCGGCGAAGTCGGGAATGGTGTAGGCGCCGAATCGACGCAGCGGCGCCGCCACCGCGGCCAGCAGGACCAGGTAGCCCGCCGCGTAGCCGACGGCGTACCAGAGCGCGCCGAGGCCCTCCAGCATGGCCAGCCCGGCCACTCCGAGGAAGGAGGCGGCGGACAGGTACTCCCCGGAGATGGCCGACGCGTTGAGCGGCGCCGGCACCTGACGGGCGGCCACCAGGAAGTCGGCCGGGGTGCGCGCCACGCGGACGCCGCGCGCGCCGATGATCGCGGTGATGGCGGTCACTGCGATGATGGCGACGACCGACGCCGGTTCTGTCATTGCTCCTCGAGCAGCTCGACGAACTGCTGCTCCAGCCGTTCAGCCCGGCGCACGTACCAGTAGCCGAGCAACACGAGTGGGGGGTAGATCCCGCCGCCCAGAATGAGCAACGTGAGCGGGAGGCCCACGACCTGGGCGGTCGCCAGCCACGGGAAGATGGCGGTGAGGAGCGGGTAGAGGGCGAGCAGGGCGAGGGCCGGCAGGAGCACGGTGGCGCAGGCGCCCCCCTGCGCGCGCATCAGCGAGGTCAGGAGCTCCCTCCCGTAGGCGTCGGGCTCGTAGAGGTCGTCGGGGGCCGGCGTGCTGGAGCGGCCCCCGGTTCGGCGCGCCTGGCTGCGCACGACTTGACGGGCGGGAGCCGACTCCGTTGTCACGAGGCCGGCGACCGCCGCGCGTGCCGCACGAGCCTGTCCCGGAGCTCCTTGGAATGGCGCCGGCTGACCGGGAGGTCGAACGTGCCGACGCCGACCACGGTATGTCCCTGCGAGGTCCGCACTTCACGGATGTCGCGCAGCGACACGAGGTAGCTGCGGTGGACGCGTGCGAAGCCGTGGTCGCTCCAGTGCTCCTCGAGCACCCCCATGGGCAGGCGCACCAGGTGCTGCGCCCCGTCCCGCAGATGCAGTCGGACGTAGTCGCCCGACGACTCGACCCACGACACCTCGTCGCGGGACACCATCTTCGTCAGCGTGCCGATCTCGACCGCAATGGTGTCGAGCGACGCATCGTCCTCTTGGTCGGCCGGGCGCGGCAGGGCAACCCGGCTCAGCGCGGTCACGAGGCGCTCCTGCGTCACCGGCTTGAGGAGGTAGCCCGAGCCGCCCACGTCGAAGGCGGCCAGAGCATGCTCCTCGTGGGCCGTCACGAAGACGACGGCCGGTGGATGCGAGAATTGCGCCACGACGCGGGCGAGTTCGAGGCCGTCCATGCCCGGCATTGCGATATCGAGGAGGACGACGTCGAAGTGCTCGTGGTGCAGGTGGTGGAGCGCATCGGTCGCCGAGCTCACCGCCCGCACGTGTGACGCCATGGCCGATTGCGTCAACAGGTAGACGAGTTCGTCGAGCGCGGGGGTCTCGTCGTCGACCGCCAACACGCTGAGCCCGGACGTCACGAGAGGACCCCGACGTGGTACTTGGGGATCCGCAGGGTCACCCGGGTGCCGGCACCGGGCGCCGTCTCGACGGTGAGACGCGACTCGTCGCCGAAGACCGTCCGCAGGCGCTCGTCGACGTTGTGGAGTCCCACCCCCTCCTCGTCGCCCGTCCCGGCAAGGGCGCGTCGGATCTGCCCCGGTTCAGCCCCGACCCCGTCGTCCTCGACCGAGACCTCGGCGTCGGTGTCGGCATCCATGATGGTGATCTCCAGGTGACCCGGCCTGCCGCTCGGCTCCAGCCCGTGGTGCACAGCGTTCTCCACCAGCGGTTGGAGCACGAAGGGCGGGAGCATGACGCTCAGCACCTCGGGTGCGACCCGGAGCGTGACCTCCAGCCGATCGCCGAAGCGCGCCCGCTCCAGGTCGAGGTAGGTGTCGACCAGGCGGAGCTCCTCGGCCATCGTCACGAACTGCCCGTGGCTGCGGAAGCTGTAGCGGATGAAGTCGGCGAATTGCACGAGGAGGTCGCGGGCCCGATCGGGATCGGAGCGTACGAAGGATTCGATCGCCGTGAGCGCGTTGTAGATGAAGTGCGGCGAGATCTGGGCGCGCAAGAACCGCAACTCGAACTGCACGGCCTTCCGACGTGAGCGATCGAGCTCGGCCAGCTGCAGCTGGGTGGAGACGAACTCGGCCACCTCCCCACTGAGCCGGAGGAGGCTGGCCGGTGCCGACGAGTCGAGCGCGATGATCGCCCCGACCACGCCGTCGTCCGTCGTGATGGGCACGACGATGCCACCCTGGAGCGGACAGGTCCCCGCGTTCTCGCACGCGAGGTCGTGGGGGGAGAGGACCTGGGGCCGGCCGCTCGCGATGGCCACCTGCACGGTCCCCTCCGCCAGCGCGCAGTGCGCGGCGTCGATCCCTTCGGCTGCCAGTATCCCGAAGGTGTCGGCGATGGCGACGCCGGCCGTGCCGATCAAGTGACGGAGGTGGGGGATCGCTCGCTGCGCCGAGCTGTGGTTGAGGCCGGTCCGCAGTGGGGGGGCAGCCAGATTCGCCGTATGGAGGGTGGCCAACGCCGCGCGCTGCGTTGGCGTGCCGAGCCGCCGTTCGGAGCGCACGGCAAAGCGGATCACGATCACGATCACGACCACGACGCCCACGAGGGCGATCCACAGCGCCTCTTTCATCGGCCCCCTTCGCCGGCGTGACCGCCGACTGTTCACTGTGTCTTGTAGCAGTGTGCCATACCGTTCCGCCCGAAATCGGCTGGTCCGCCTCACCGTCCGGCAGCGGGACCTCGCCTGCCGCTCGTCGCACCCAGACAACCGTTCATCGCACGAACGCGTCACTTCGCCGACAACGCATTGCAGTGCCGGAGGACGCCTTCACACAATGACCTCGTCCCATCTTTTGGGGGGCGTGAAGAAGGTGACACACGATTCGGGGGGCGCCACCGAGGCAGGTGTGCGCACGCCGGCGTGCCACCACCGATCGCGTGGGGGCCGTGGCTCACCACGCCCGAACAAGGAGTGCTGACGTCATGGCAATCAAGGACGACACGGCGCAGAACGGTCCGGCGCAACCGGGAGTGCAAAACGGGACCCAGCAGTCGGTGATGTCGCTGCAGGACGTGGCGATCAAGGAGACGCCGTCCCCCGCCGATCCGGCGCCCCTGGGGCTGGCGGCCTTCGCCCTCACGACCTTCCTGCTCTCGGCGTTCAACGCCGGATGGACCAAGGGCACCGTGGCCTTCCTGGGTTTCGCGCTGGCCTACGGCGGGATCGCCCAGCTCCTGGCCGGCATGTGGGAGTTCAAGAACCGCAACGTCTTCGGTGCCACCGCCTTCTCGACGTACGGCGCCTTCTGGATCGGCTTGGCCGTCTACTTCCTCCTGGTCGTCCCGCAGTTCAAGCCGACGGCGCTCGAGCTGAACAACGACCTGGGCTGGATCGCCGTGGCCTTCGTGATCTTCAACACCTACATGCTCCTGTGGAGCCTGTTCGTCAACCGGGCCGTGTTCGCGGTCTTCCTGACCCTCGAGGTGACCTTCATCCTCCTGGCCATCGGGAACTTCTCCAGCCACACCGGCATCGTGAAGGCCGGAGGCATCGCGGGCATCGTGACGGCCGCCTGCGCCTGGTACGCCTCTTCGGCCGGCGTCATCAACGGCATGGCCTCCCGTAAGGTCCTCCCGGTTGGAACGCCGTTGCACCTCAATCCGGCGGGGTAGGTAATGATCAGAGGGGCGGCGTCCGAGCCGGACGGGCCCGAGAGGAGGCTGCAGTGAGCGAGACCAAAGAGGAAGGCCTGTCGGCCCTGCTCCACGAGACCAGGACGTTCCCCCCTCCAGAAGAGCTCGCCAAGCAAGCCAACGCGCAGCCCGGCATCTACGCCGAGGCCGAGTCGGACCCGCTGGCCTTTTGGGCCTCCCAGGCCAAGCAGTTGACCTGGGAGGCCCCCTGGAGCGACGTGCTCGAGTGGAACCTGCCCTTCGCCAAGTGGTTCGTCGGCGCCAAGCTCAACGTGGCGGTCAACTGTGTCGACCGCCACGTGGCCGCCGGCCTGGGTGCCCGGGTCGCCTTTCACTGGGAGGGCGAGCCCGGCGACACCCGCACCATCACCTATGACGACCTGCTCACCATGGTGAGCCAGGCCGCCAACGGGCTGAGCGAGCTCGGGGTGCAGGCGGGGGACAAGGTGGCCATCTACATGCCGATGATCCCCGAGACCGTCGTGGCCATGTTGGCCTGTGCCCGGCTCGGTGCGCCCCACACGGTGGTCTTCGGCGGCTTCTCGGCCGACGCGCTACGCGGCCGCATCCTCGACTGCGACGCCCACGTCGTCATCACCGCCGACGGCGGCTATCGCCGCGGCGCCCCGAGCGCGCTCAAGCCGGCGGTCGACGAGGCGGTGCAGGAGTGCCCCGAGGTCCGCCACGTGCTCGTCGTGCGCCGCACCGGCCAGGAGGTGGCCTGGGACGAGGGCCGCGACGTGTGGTGGCACGACCTGGTGCCGCGCCAGAGCGAGACGCACGAGGCGCAGGCCTTCGACGCCGAGCACCCGCTCTACATCATGTACACCTCAGGGACGACGGCCAAGCCCAAGGGCATCTTGCACACGAGCGGCGGCTATCTCACCCACGTCTCGGCCACCCACCGTCTCATCTTCGACATCAAGCCCGAGACCGACGTGTTCTGGACCGCGGCCGACATCGGCTGGGTGACCGGGCACAGCTACATCGTCTACGGCCCACTGGCCAACGCCACCACCTCGGTCATGTACGAGGGCACGCCCGACACGCCCGGGCGTGACCGCTGGTGGCAGCTGATCGAGAAGTACAAGGTCAACATCCTCTACACCGCGCCGACCACCATCCGCACCTTCATGAAGTGGGGCGAGGACCTCCCCGCCGCCCACGACCTCTCGAGCCTGCGCCTGCTCGGCTCTGTGGGCGAGCCCATCAACCCCGAAGCCTGGATCTGGTACCGCACCCACATCGGCGGGGGCCGCTGCCCCGTCGTCGACACCTGGTGGCAGACCGAGACCGGCGGCATCTTGATCACGCCGCTGCCGGGCATCACCGCCACCAAGCCGGGCGCGGCCATGACGCCGTTCCCGGGCATCAGTGCCGACGTCATCGACGACGAGGGCAACTCGGTGGGCAACGACGAGGGCGGCTATCTGGTGATCACCGAGCCCTGGCCCGGCATGACCAGGGGCATCTACGGCGACGACGAGCGCTTCATCGAGACCTACTGGAAGCGCTTCCCTGGCAAGTACTTCGCCGGCGACGGGGCCAAGCGCGACGAGGACGGCGACCTGTGGCTGCTCGGGCGCGTCGACGACGTCATGAACATCTCGGGGCACCGCATCTCGACCACCGAGATCGAGCACGCGCTGGTCAGCCATCCGGCCGTGGCCGAGGCGGCCGTGGTCGGGGCCGACGACGCCACCACCGGCCAGGCCATCGTGGCCTTCGTGACCCTCAAAGGCGCGAGCGACGTCGACGGTGCGGCGGGGGAGAAGCTCGTGGCCGAGCTGCGAGACCACGTGGCCAAGGAGATCGGCCCCATCGCCAAGCCCCGCCAGATCCTGCTGACCCCCGAGCTGCCCAAGACCCGCAGCGGCAAGATCATGCGCCGTCTGCTCCGTGACGTGGCCGACAACCGCCAGCTGGGCGATGTGACGACCCTCCTCGACCCCACGGTGGTCAACGCCATCAAGGAGCACATGGCGGAGGGCGACGGCGACAAGGAATAGGCGCCCAGCTGCCCCGAGCTAGGATTTACCAGTAAATGGGCAGCACCCCGGCTCTTCCCGAGCGACCCGCGTCCGGCCTGCTCGGATTGCAGGAGGTCGCGGACCGGCTTGGTGTGCACTACATGACGGCCTACCGCTACGTGCGGACAGGCCGCCTGCCGGCGACCCGGATTGGGGCGCAGTGGTGGGTCGATCCGCGTGACCTTCGAGCCGTGGGCGAAGGGTCAATGGTCGCGGGGCGCTCGCGCACGGTGACCCGCAAGGCGTCTCGGGCGACCGCAGCGCGCCGGCTCGAAGACCGGTTCATCGCCGGGGACGAGCCGGGCGCATGGGCGATCGTCGAGAGCCGCCTGGGTTCGGGTTCGGAGCCTGACGACGTCCTGTTGGACGGGCTCGGCCAGGCGATGCGATCCGTGGGGGAGGGCTGGGAGGCCGGCGACTACACGGTGGACGACGAGCACCGGGCTTCGGGAGTGGCGACCCGGGTCGTGGCTCGGCTCGGGGCCCGTTTCACGACGAGGGGGCCCAAGCGGGGGAGCGTGATCCTCGGCACGCCGCCCCACGAGTTGCATGGCTTGCCCACGGCCATGGCGGCGAACTTCCTGCGCGGCCGCGGCTTCGATGTCGTTGACCTCGGCGCGAATGTCCCCGATGACGCGTTCGGCAACGCGGTCACCAAGACTCCGAAGGTGGTCGCGGTGGCTGTGGCAGTCACGACGGGGAATCACGACCGCGCGGTGCGCGCCATTGTGCGGGCCGTCCACAAGGTCAGCCCAGGTCTCCCGGTGCTCGTCGGCGGCGCCGGCGTTGCCGACGGGGGTCATGCGGCGCGCCTGGGGGCGGGGTGGAGCGGCGGCGACGCACGCAGCCTGGCCGAGGCCATCGACGGCCTGCATCGTGCCGGACGACGCTGAGCCGCCGCTCCCGGCCTTCGGCGGTTATGTCGGCTCGCCGACTCGCTGCGTCGGCGCCCCGGGCCGGGCCAGCACCAGCTGGACGTCGGACACATGGCGCTCGACGAAGGCCGCCTCGCAGTAGCTGAGATAGAAGGTCCAGAAACGCCAGAATCGCTGGTCGAAGCCGAGGCGCTCGACAGCGGGTCGTTGGTCCTCGAGGTTGGCGCGCCAGCGCCGAAGCGTCTCGGCATAGTGAGGGCCGATGTCGTGCAGATCGACGAGACGTAGGTTCGACGTGCGCGCCACCGACGCCGCGATGGCGCTGACCGAAGGCAGGCAGCCGCCGGGGAAGACCATCGATCGTATGAAGTCGTCGTGCAGTTTCGCCCGCTCGTAGCTGGAGTCCTCAATGGTGATGGCCTGCAGCGCCATGCGGCCCCGGTCGGTGAGCAGGCGTGCGCATGTGGCGAAGAATTGGTCGTGCCGGCGCCAGTCCACCGCCTCGATCATCTCAATGGAAACGAGCGCGTCGTAACGACCGTCCACGTCGCGGTAGTCCGCACCGAGGACGGTCACGCGGTCGGAGAGACCCCGCTCGGCCACTCGCTTCTCGGCCAGAGAACGCTGGGCATCGGAGATCGTCGTCGTCGTGACGCGGCAGCCGTGCTGTTCGGCGGCGTACATCGCGAACCCGCCCCAGCCGGTCCCGATCTCCATCACGTGGTCCTCGGGGCCAAGATGCAGCTTGGCTGCGATCATCTCGAACTTGGCCATCTGGGCCGCTTCGAGGCTCATCTCGTCCTGGGCGAAATAGGCACACGAGTACGTCATCGTCGGGTCGAGCATCAAGGCGAAGAAGTCGTTTGAGAGGTCGTAGTGAGCCGCGACGTTCTCGCGGTCACGATGCTTGCTCGGTGGACGGAGCCGTTGCGCCGCGGCCGCCAGGCCACCGAAGCGTTGCCCCGTGACATCGAGGCACTGCCGAAGGGTCGCGGTCCGGCGGAACGCGATGCGGACGACGGCGGTGAGGTCGTCGGCGTCCCACCACCCCGCCATGTAGCTCTCGGCCATGCCGCGCGAGCCGCGGCGCAACACGGCCGGCCACGTCCTCTGGTCGTGCACCACCACGGTGGCGTCCGGGTGTCCCGACCCGCTGACCATGGGTCGTGCTCCGGGTAGCCCGCTGCCCTCGAAGCGCAGGGTGCCGGGCCGGCCACGGGAGGATCGCTGCGCCAGGCCGAGAACCAGGCGCCCGCTCTCCTGGCTCATCGCCGGACCTCGGGGGGGCGCCTGGCGGCCGGGCAGCCCGCGGGCACGTGCGCGCCCTCCGGCCGGCCGGGGTGCCGGTGGATTGGCGCGCCGCGCCCGACCAGCCGCAGCGCCTGGGCGTAAATGCCACCGGACACGCGCGCCGTCATGAGGGGGTAGCCCCACAGCAGGCGAGCCAGTCCAGCCCGATCGAGCGGCCGTCGTCGCAACACCATGGAGGCGGACAGTTGGGGCGGAGGCGTGTCGGGGCTGGGCTCGTGCTCCCGACGATACGGCGCAGAAGGGGTCGGTGCGTCGACGTCGAGGCTGACCCGGATCCGTTCCTCTGGGGCCGTGTAGCGCAGTGTGTAGGTGCCCTCGGCCGGCAGGAAGGGCGAGACGTGCATGGCCTTGGCGAAGCGGTGCTCGCCCGGCGGCCCGACGACATAGCTGCACCGCTCATGCCAGGGTGTGTTGGAGACCTCGAGCACCGTCCATTCGATCTCGCGGCCCGAGGGATCGAAGCAGTAGAAGAGCGTCAGGGGATTGAAGAGCCAGCCCCAGGTGCGGACGTGGCCCAGCATCGCCACGGGCCCCCGAACGGATCCGCCGGAGTCCGCAACGGCTTCCTCCACTGCGCCGCGGACCGTGGCCGCGTCGGAGGGCAGGGAGTCGTCGCGGTGGAAGCGCATGGCGGTGGGCCACCGGCGGCGATGGGGAGACGGGTCGAAGTCGACCAGAGGGTGGACGGATCGGAGCGCGGCCACTTCGTCCAAGAAGAGAAGCGGGAGCGCCACCCGGGAGCTGAACCGGCGACCGGGCTCGGCGCGCCGGTGAGTCACGGTGCCCTCGTACAGTGCGCTGCGCAACGGCGGCGTCCATGGGGGCGTAACGGTCACAGGCGCGCTCCGAACCGCTCGCAGATGGCGAGCGCGCTCCGCACCCCGTCTTCGTGGAAGCCATAGCCCCAGTAGGCCCCGCAATAGGACACGGCGCCGGCGCTCAGCATGCGCTGGCTGCCCTGGGCGGCGATGCCCGCCTGGTCGACGACGGGATGCGCGTAGTCGAACCGGGCCACGACCTGGTCCGGATCGATGGCCTCGTCGCGGTTCAACGTCACCAGCACCGGCCGGTCTGCCTGCAGGCCCTGCAGGCGATTCAAGTAGTAGGTCAGCGTGGCGCCGCTGGTCGGCCCTTCCGGACGCACGTAGTTCCACGACGCCCAGGCCCGGCGGTTGGCGGGCAGTAACGACGTATCGGTGTGGAGGGTGGCCCGGTTCGCCTGGTAGCGCAGGGCACCGAGCACACGGCGCTCCCGATTCGTCGGGTCGCCCAGCAACGCCAGCGCCTGGTCGCTGTGCGTGGCCACCACCACATGGTCGAACGTGATGGGTCCTTCTCCTGTGAGGAGCTCGACGCCCCGCTGCGTGAGCGCCGCAGCTTGGACACCTCGGAGCGCAGGTGGAGCCGGCCCCGTTTGCGCAGCGGCTCCAGGATCGCCTCGACGTAACGGGCCGAACCACCCGTCACGGTGCGCCAGGCAGGCTGGTCGCCCGGGCCGAGCAGGCCGTGCCGGCTGAAGAATTCGGCGAACGTCCGTGCAGGAATCTGCGTGAAGGTCTCGGGGTCCGCCGACCAAATGGCCGACCCCAGTGGGATCAGGTACCAGTCGAGGAATCCGGCCGACCAGCGGCGTCCGGCCAGGAGGTCGGCCAGGGTGCCCGACCCGCCTCCGGTCTCGGCGAGCAGGGACTGCGCCAACCTGTTGAACCGGACCACGTCGGCCAGCATGGCGAGGAAGGCGGGCCGGGCCACGTTGCGGCGCTGCGCGAAGACCGTCGACAGTGACGTGCCGCGCCATTCGAGGCCGCAACGCAGGTCAGTGAGGCTGAAGCTCATCTCGCTCGGGTGCGTCGCCACCCCCAAGTCGGCGAGCAGCCGCGTGAACAGGGGATAGGTCCGCTCGTTGTAGACGAGGAAGCCGGTGTCGGCGGCAACCGGGCCCCCGGGAAGGTCGACCGTGACGGTGTTGGCATGACCGCCCGGCCGGTCGTCGGCCTCGAACACGTGGACCTCGTGGCGCGACTGCAGCAGGTGAGCCGCCGTCATGCCGGCGATACCTGTCCCGATGATGCCGATGCGCACGTGATCCTCCGGACGCTGAATTTAGCACTAAATTGAGCCCGGGAAGCCGTCGTCGACTGATCCGGCGGACCAAGGAGAGAACAATGGCGACGTACAGGACCCAGATCGACGCAACGCGTGGACAGGACGAGGTGTTCGAGTACCTGGCCACCTTCTCCAATGCCAGCGAATGGGATCCCGGCGTCGCGGAGAGCGAGGCGCTGACGCCCGGCCCCGTTGCCATCGGGTCGGTGTACCGCCTCGGCGTGCGGATGGCGGGTCGGATCGTGCCGTTCGAGTACCAGGTCGTCGACATGGAGCGCCCCCGCAAGGTGGTACTTCAGGCGCGCCACGGGCGGATCGTGTCGACGGACACCATCACGGTGGAGGGGGCCGGTCCTGGTTCTCGTGTGCGTTACGTTGCGGTCCTCCAAGCCGTCGGCCTGCTCAGGCTGGCGTCGCCCGTCGTCGCCAGGGTGTTCGCCGGCATGGCGGAGCGGGCGGCCGCCGGACTCCGCCGCGCCTTGGCATGACCCGGTCGCGCCTCTCCGCCCTCGTCGACGGAGCGCTCGAGGCCAGTGTCGTGGGCAGCTTCAGCCGGGCCGGCTACGCCGCACGCTCGCGCCTCGAGCACTGGCGCCCGCCACCGGGCCTCGCCGGGCGCGTCGTGGTCGTGACCGGCGCCTCCTCCGGCATCGGGCGGGCGGCCGCGCTCGAGCTGGCGCGCCTCGGAGCCACCCTCTGGCTCGTCGGCCGGGACAGGGACAGGATCGAGGCGACCGCCCGGGAAGCCCGCCACCTCGGGGCGGGTGCGGCGGTCGAGCCGGTGGTCCTCGACGTCGTCGACGCTGAGGGCGTGGCATCCTTCGTCGAGCGCGTGGCCACCGGCGATGACCGGTTGCACGCGCTCGTTCATGCCGCCGGTGCCCTGTCTCCCACGTACCGTCGTGCGCACGACGGTGGCGAGCTCACGGTCGCCACGTCGGTCCTGGCCCCCTTTCGCCTGACGTGGCTCCTCAGCCCGCTCCTGCGCCGAACCGGGGACGCCACCATCGTGACGCTGTCCTCGGGAGGCATGTACGCACAGCCCTTCGATCTTGACCGCCTCGAAATGCCCCCCGACAAGTACCGGGGCACCACGGCCTACGCGCGGGCCAAGCGGGCGCAGGTCGTGCTGTCACACGAGTGGGCCCGCCGCTGGGGTCCCGACGGTGTTGCCAGCTACGCGTCGCACCCCGGCTGGGTGGACACGCCCGGTCTCGCCAGCGGTCTGCCTTCCTTCGCCAAGCTCGGGCCGTTGCTCCGCACCCCGGCCGAAGGGGCCGACACCGTGGTGTGGCTGGCGGCGGGAGCGGCCAGGGGTGCCACTGCGCCCGACCCCACGCTGGAGGGGTTCTTCCACGACCGGCACCGGCGCAGCGAGCACCACCTGCTTTGGACCGCCCGCATCGCAGAGGCGGGGGACGGCGCTCGCCTGTGGGAGTGGTGCCAGGCCCACACGCATCTGTGCGGCGACCCGCCACCCCCGGCCGCGTTGCCGACGCAATAGCCTTCACCACCATGGTGACGCTCGACCATCTCATCCTGACGGTCAACGACCGGGACGCCAGCGTGCGCTTCTACACGGAGGTCATGGGCTTCGGCGACGAGGGCGAGGACGGGCCGTTCTCGGTCATCCGGGTCAGTGCGGAGACGACGCTGCAGCTGGCGCCCTGGGGCACCGAGGGTGGCGACCACTTGGCCTTCGCCCTCTCACCGGATGAGTTCGAAGCCGCCTTCGCACGCGTGAAGGCGGCCGGGGTGCCCTACGGCGACTCCTTCCACGACGTGGGCAACATGCAGGGCCCTGGCGAGGAGGCCGGCGCCAAGGGCCTGGGTCCCACCGTCTACCTCTTCGACCCCAACGGGCACCTGGTCGAGCTGCGCCACTACTGATCAGGCTGGCGGGTGCACCTCGAGCACCGTCGCCGAGCCCATGCCGCCGCCGGCACACAGCGTCCCCACGCCGAGGCCGCCGCCGCGCCGGCGCAGCTCGTGGACCAGCGTGACCAGAATGCGGGCGCCCGAGGTGCCCACCGGGTGCCCGAGCCCCACCGCGCCACCGTTGACGTTGACGATCTCGTGCGGGAAGCCGAGCTTGCGGGAGCAGGCCACCGCCATGGTGGCGAAGGCCTCGTTGATCTCGACGAGATCCACGTCGGACTCGCTGAGCCCGGCCCGGTTCAGGGCCCGGGGGACGCAGATGGTCGGCGCCAACCCGGTGCGGGCCGGCTCTATCCCGCAGGAGTTCCACGACCGCACCGTCGCCAGCGGCGCCATGCCGTGGGCCTCGGCGTAGGAGCGGGACACCAGGACGAGCGCGGCGCCCCCGTCGGCGATGCCCGAGGAGTTGCCCGCGGTGACCTGGCCGTCGGGCCCGGTGAGCGAGGGCAACGCGGCCAGCTTCTCCGGGGTCGTGTCCCGGCGCGGGTGCTCGTCCACGCTGACCGTCACGGTCTCGCCACGACCGGCCGGCACCGTCACCGGCACGATCTCCGCCTCGAAGCGGCCCAGGTCGGTGGCGTTCACGGCCCGGATGTTCGAGTGGTACGACCAGTTGTCGGACTCCTCACGGGTGATGCCGCACTCACGGGCGGTGTTCTCGCCGACCGTGATCAGCATGTTGGTGTTGGGGGCGTCGGCCGAATCCGGGTGGCTCGGGGGCATGAACTGCTGGACGCCGCCGAAGGGGAGGGGCGACTTCTCGAAGAGGAGCGGGGTGCGGGTCATGGAGTCGATCCCGCCGGCGATCACGACGTCGGCCATGCCCGAGCGGATGTGGGCCGCCGCCTCCTGGACCGCCATCATCCCGGTGGCGCACTGGCGCTGCACCGCGCCACCCGGCGTGTCGGGCGGCAGCCCCAGGGCGTTGGCCACGTAGCGGGCGGTGCAGCCGCCGCCGCGCAGGACCTCGCCCAGCAGCAGGTCGTCGATGTCGTCGGGCTCCAACCCGGCCGCCTCTATGACGCCGGTCACGGTCTGCATGCCGATGTCGGCAACGGTGAGACCGGCCAGGGCGCGACCGGAGCGCCCGATCGGCGTGCGCGTGGCGGCCACAATGACGGCGTCGTTGGCTTCGGTCATTGGATGTGCCTCCTCGTGAAGACGGGAATCGTGAACTCCTCGGAGATGGGCTGGAACGTGACCTGCAGGGCCATCCCCACCGCCAGCTCCTCGAACGGGCAGTCGACCACGTTGGTCATCATGCGTGGCCCCTCGGCCAGGTCGACGATGGCGGCCACGTACGGCACACGGTCACGGAAGGGCGGCATGTCGTTGTTGTAGATGACGGACCAGGTGTAGAGCGTGCCCATCCCGCTGGCCTCGTACCACTCCACCTGCTCGCTCCAGCACTTCGGGCAGAAGGGGCGCGGGTAATAGGAATAGGCGCCACAGGCGAGGCAGTGCTTAATGAGGAGACGCCCCCCCTTGGCGGCCTCCCAGAACTCAGTGGTGTCGCCCTCCGGCGTGGGGAGGTCGAACCGGACAGTGGTCATGTCACCCCTCCCTCATGGCAGATCCCTGTCGCACCGATCTCCGGATTGACCCCCGGAGGCGCATCGGCCATGCTGCAACGAACCTGACACCGGCGTCAACTTTCACCTCCGGGGGGACCTTTTCACAGTGCTGATGGACGATCACCTGGCCCGCATGGCCGAGGAGTTCGGCGACCGGACGGCCTTCGCCGTCGTCGACGTCGGATCCATGACCTTCGCCGAGTGGGACGGCGCGGCCAACGCCATGGCCCGCCGGCTCGTCGAGGCCGGCCTCGAGCCCGGCGCCCGCGTCGGCATCCACCTGCGTCCCGAGCTCGCGCTGCGCTGGCTCGTCTCGTACTCGGCCGCCCATCGGGCCGGCGGCGTGGCCGTCCCCATGAACCCGCGCCTGGCCCCGGCCGAGGTGGCCCACATGCTCGAGCACTCGGGCGCCAGCGCCGTGGTGGCCGACGGCGACCTGCTGCGTAGCGACGGCGAGATGGGGGCGGGCCGCCTCGTCGCCCTGATCGACGCCGGCGCGGAGGACGGGACGCCACCGACGGACAGCTCGGTCCTCGCATGGACCGCCGTCACGGAAGGCGACCGCTCGACCTTCCAGGTGCCCCGCGTCTCCGAGGACCTGGCCGACATCCTCTACACGTCGGGCACGACGGGGCGCCCCAAGGGCGTGGCCGTGCGCCATTCGAACGGTTCCATGATCGGCGCCGTCGAGCCCAACTGGAGCGGCGCCGGGTGGGTGCACGCCAGCCCGCTGTTCACCTTCGCCGGCATCGCTCTCGTCTACACGCCGATGAAGCTGGGCATGCAGGTGATCTACCAGCCGCGCTTCGACGCCGACCGCTGGTTGCGCGTCGTCGAGGAGGAGCGTCCCCTGGCCGTCTTCCTCGTCCCCACCATGGCCCACCTCCTGATCGACAACCCGCGCTTTGCCGAGGCCGACCTGTCGTCGGTGCAGATGTGTTCGGTGGGGAGCGCCCCCCTGGCGCCCTACGTGGTCGAGCGCCTGCAGGAGAAGATGCCCGACGCCCTGGTGTCCAACAACTACGGCATGACCGAGGCGGGGTCGGCCTATTGCGTCATGCCCAAGGGCGAGGCGGTGAAGCGGCCCGGCTCGGTCGGCCAGATCGCGCCGCCTGCCGTCGTGCGCATCGTCGACGAACACGATCAGCCGCTGCCACCCGACACGGTGGGCGAGGTGCGCCTGCAGATGCCCGGCCGCCAGCGCGAGTACTTCGAAGACCCCGAGGCGACGGCCGAGATGTGGCGGGACGGCTGGCTCGTCACCGGCGACCTCGGCAAGCTCGATGCCGACGGCTACCTCTACATCGTCGGACGCTCCAAGGACGTCATCATCCGTGGCGGCAACAACGTGCATGCCACCGACGTGGAGCACGCCCTGGTGCAGCACGAGGCGGTCAAGGAGGTCGCCGTCGTCGGCGCGCCCCATCCCGTGCTCGGCGAGGACGTGGTGGCCTTCGTCGTCCTGCATCCCGGTGCCGAGGCCGACGGCGAGGCGCTGCGCGCCTTCGGGCTCGAGCACCTGGCCGACTACAAGGTGCCGCGCCAGTTCGTCTTCATCGACGAGCTGCCCCGGAACCCCACCGGCAAGGTCGTGAAGCCCGAGCTGCGCACCCGATTGGCCGAGACGATCGCCTGACCCGTCACCGCCGTGGCATGTGACGCGCCGATGAACTCTGCTGAATCTTTGGCCACCCGGTCCAAGAGAGACGGTGGCGCCTCGTATACTGGGAGCACCATGACAGACGAGAACACGACGCACGTCCGGCAGTGTCGGTCCCAACAGGGCGGCAACTCCCTGGGACAGTCGCGCCTCGCCATGTCCGAGGTACAGATCTGTGGGATCCCCAAGCTGAGCAGCGAGGGGGTGGCACCGGCGCCGTAGAGGACTTCTCAGAGTCCCGACGTCGAGGAGCCGCTTCCCACAGGGAAGCGGCTCTTTTGCGTCCACGCCCCGGACCGTTCGGTCCATGGGGACACATCGGCAGGACACGACATGATCGAGACAACATCACAAGAGAGAGGCATCATGACGACGCAGCTGTGCCCGCGCTGCCGGTTCCACCCTGCGTCGCCGCGCATCGCCGGATATTGCTCGTGGGACTGCTACGAGGCCGACGACGAGGAAGACGCCGACGACGAGGACGGCGACCGGGCGGCCTGATCAGCTCACTTCGTCCGGGAAGCGGAGCCTGGCCAGCTGGGTCGACTGTCCCACCATGCGGCCCTGGCCGTCCCAGAGGACGCAGGTCTCGTCGACCATCCCGTCGGCGACGAGGCCGGCCGTCATGCGGATGCCGAGCCACCCTGGCGCCGGGCGGGCCCGCACGTAGGCCGACATCTGCAGGGTCGGCACCCAACCCGTTGAGCCGATCATGAGCGTGGCCGGCGGAATGGCATCGGCGAGAAAGAGGAGTGAGAGGGCGTCGGCCGGGCGACCGTCGGCGAACCTCGTCCAGCCCCGCAGCTCGGCCGGCGTCCCGGCCGGCGGGGGACTGGCGGCGAACGGCAGTGTCGCCGGGTCGAGTCGCAGGTCGAGCACGTCCATGATCCCGACGTAGACACCCGTCGGGATCTGCGGCGTCAAGCGGACGCAGTCCTCGGGATCGGGCGCACGCAACGGCTCGGTGCCGTCGTAGCGGACCGCGGGCTTGACCGGGAGGGCCCCGAGGACGAACACCGCGTCGACAATGTCGTTCTCCCCCTGGCTGAGGACCGCCCGCACGTGGCCGGCCGTACGCCCGCTGCGCAGCAGGGTCGTCCGCACCATGGCGGGGCCGAGGTCGGGCGCCCGCAGGTAGGTGATGGACGAGGACAGCACCTCCCAGTCCCGTCCACCATGACGCCGGGCCGTGACGCGGGCGGCCCGGCCGAGCAGCGCCAGGAGATAGCCGCCGTTGGCCTTGTCACCCACGGTCCAGAGCGGGTGGATGCTGGCCCCGAACAGATGGGGATCGTCGGTGTCCTGCAGGGCCGTGACCGCATCGAAGGACAGATCCGACGGCTCGGGCATGCGGGCGACCCTACCGGCGGCGATGATGGCGCATGACGTTCGACATGGAGGCCACGTTCAGCGACGACTACCCCTACTTCTACGAGGAGTCGATCGACGACGCCCACTCGGACGCGGACACGGCCGAGATCCTGGGCCTGCTCGAGCTCCCCTCCGGCTCCCGCATCCTCGATGTGCCCTGTGGCCACGGGCGCATCGCCCGCCGCCTGGCCGCGGCGGGCATGGAGGTCACGGGGGTCGACCTGACCCCGGCCTACGTCGAACAGGCGCGGGCCGATCCCCTCCTGCGACCGGGCAGCGTCACGTATCTCGAGGGCGACATCCGCTCCCTGCCCGTCGACGGGCCGTTCGACGCGGTGGTCTGCTGGTTGAACTCGTTCGGGTACTACGACGACGCGGACTGTCATCGCGTCCTGGACGAGTTCCACCGCGTGCTTCGAGAGGGGGGGAAGGTGGCGATCGACACCATGCACCACGACGGCGCCGTGCGGCACTTCACCCCGGCGCCCGATGCGGTGTTGGTGCAACGCGGCGACGACGCCATGTTCGAGGTCTCGACCTTCGACGCCGTGCGCGGGCGGATGGTGATCGAGCGCACCGCGTACCGCGCCGGCGCGCTGCGTCGTGCCTCCTACTTCGTACGCCTGCCGACCCCGCCGGAGTGGATGGCCTGGCTCGAGGCAGCCGGATTTCACGACGTGCAATTCCATTCCGGCGGCGGCGGTCCGCTCGAGCTGGACAGCTGGGAACTGGTGGTGGTCGCCACGGCCTGAGTGCGCAACGGGCGTGCGCGAATCGTCCTCGACACGCTGCGGGTAGCTGCGTACTGTGGCGAGGAGTGGGGGCGGGGGCAGAGGGGTAAGGAGCCTGCATGCGACGCATTGCCATACTGTCCGTTTTTCTCGCCAGCGTTCTCGGAGCCGCTTTCGTCGGCTTGGCGCCCGCCGCCGGCGCGGCCGGGACCATCACCGTGCCGCCGACGGTGAATGCGACCACCTGGACCGCCGTCACGTCGATCACGGCTGCGCCCAACGCGGATCAGCTGCAGGCCGTTTCCTGCACCACGTCGACGTTCTGCGTTGCGGTGGGCACGACCTCGGTCGCCGACGGGAGCGTCATTGAGCAGTGGAACGGCACGACGTGGGCCCCGGTCTCCACTCCGGGCCTCACGGGTGAGCCGTCGTTGCACGGCGTGTCCTGCGTCGGGACCGGCTTCTGTGCCGCCGTCGGGGCCACACAGGCGGGCGTGCTCCTGGCGCAGCAGTGGAACGGCACCACCTGGTCCGACTCCACTCCGGTCGTGCCGCCGTCGAGCACCGCATCGCTGCTGAACGCCGTCTCCTGCTCGAGCGCGACCAATTGCGAGGCGGTGGGGACATCGACGACGGGCGGCGTCACGACGGCGCTGGTCGAGCAGTGGAACGGAACGGCGTGGACGATCGTGACCACGCCGGCGGTCACCGGCGCGAGCGCCAGTGCCCTCCGAGCAGTGTCGTGCTGCGGACCATCGTTCTGTGCCGCCACGGGCAGTAGCCAGACGGGCACGGTGACGTCGACCCTGGCGGAGTTGTGGAACGGCTCGTCCTGGTCGATCGTCGCGAGTCCCAACGGGTCGACCGCCACCGGCGCGACCAACGACCTGGCCGCGGTGTCGTGTGTCGGCGCGTCCTTCTGTCAGGCGGTCGGGAGCTTCTCGGACGGCGTGAACCCGGGGCGGACGTACGCCGCACAGTGGAACGGTTCGACGTGGGCGCAGGTATCGACGCCCAACGTGTCGGGGACCGAGCCCGACCAACTGCAAGGTGTCGAGTGCTTCAGCCCCACGACGTGCAGCGCGGTCGGGCAGAGCGAGGACCCGAGCATCGGCTTCGGTCCTGTGGCCCAGGTCTGGGACGGCTCCACCTGGTCCAGTGCCTCGACCCCGAGCCTCGCGTCGGGGACGGTGCAGACCGCGCCGTCGGGTGTGTCGTGCGTGACGAATTGGGAGTGCGTGGCCGTGGGAACGACGAATGTCAGTTCGGTCCTCGGCCCGTACGTGCTCTCGGCCCCCATCGCGCGTGCGGGCTACCGCTTCGTCGCTTCGGACGGCGGGGTGTTCGACTACGGCGCACCCTTCCTCGGCTCGACGGGCGGCATGAAGCTCAACAAGCCGATCGTGGGCATGGCGGTCATGCCGGCCGGTGACGGCTACGACCTGGTCGCCTCCGACGGTGGCATCTTCAACTACGGCAGTGCCCCGTTCTACGGCTCGGCCGGCTCGCTGCACCTCAACGCCCCCATCGTCGGCATGGCGATGACGGCGGACGGGGGCGGCTACTGGCTCGTCGCCACCGACGGTGGGATCTTCTCCTACGGCGACGCCCAGTTCTACGGCTCGACCGGGAGCATCAAGCTCAACAAGCCGATCGTCGGCATGGGCACCACCCCCGACGGCAAGGGCTACTGGCTCGTCGCATCCGACGGTGGCATCTTCAACTACGGCGACGCCGCCTTCTTGGGCTCGGCGGGCTCCTTGCCGCTGAACAAGCCGGTGGTCGGCATGGCCGCCCCGCTCTCCGGCGGCTACTACCTGGTTGCCTCCGACGGCGGCATCTTCAGCTACCCCACGACCAACGGTCCGCCCTTCTTCGGCTCCACGGGCTCCATCAAGCTCAACAAGCCCATCGTGGGCATGACCGTGGTGGCGGGGGGCTATTACCTGAGCGGCTCCGACGGCGGGATCTTCACGTTCCCCACGACCAACGGTCCGCCCTTCCTCGGCTCCACCGGCTCCATCGTCCTCAACCAGCCCATCGTGGGGATCACCGCATAGGTCCACCGGGAGGGGTCGGTCCGCCGCGGCGGGCCCCTCCCGCGATCGACCCGGCGGCCACGGCGGCCCGGCAATGCGGGCGCCCCCGAGAGCGCCGGCATCCTGAGCAGGTGGGACGCGCTCCGGGACGGCGCAGCCGCCGTTACCGTCTTGGCAATGATGTGTGCGGTGTTCGTCCCGTCTGGGATGATCGGTCCATGAGCGCCGGGATTGTTTCGTGGGGGACCTACCTGCCCTATTGGCGGCTCCAGCGGGCGGCCATCGCCGGCGTCCTGGGCAGCGGCGGGGGCCGGGGCACCCGGGCCGTGGCCTCCCACGACGAGGACACCACCACGCTGGGCGTCGAGGCCGGCCGGCGGGCGCTGGCCGTGGGCCCGGGGGCGGCCGCGGTGCAGGACCTGTTCCTGTCGACGCCCGACCCGGCGTACCTGGACAAGACGAGCGCGACCACGGTGCATGCGGCGCTGGGGCTGGGGCGCGGGTGCGGCGCCTATGACTTCGCCGGGTCGTCCCGGTCCGCCGCGGGGGCGCTGCGGCTGGCTCTGGGTGCACAGGCGACCACGCTGCACGTCGTCTCGGACCTGCGTACCGGCTTGGCCGGCTCGGCCGAGGAGCGTGACAGCGGTGACGCCGCCGCCGCCGTGCTCTGTGGGCCCGACGGAGCGGTGGCGGAGCTGATCGGCCGGGGAGCGGCCAGCGACGAGTTCCTCGACCGCTGGCGGGTGCCCGGTGAGACCGATTCGCACGTCTGGGAGGAGCGCTTCGGCGAGGAGATGTACGTGCCGCTGGCCCGTGAGGCCTTTGCCGCCGCGCTCAAGGACGCAGGCGTGGCCGAGGGTGACGTCGACCACGCCATTGTCGTTGGCCTGCACGTGCGGGCGGTCAAGGCCGTGACGAAGGGTCTCGGCGTGCGTGACGGGGCGCTCGCCCCCGACCTGGCCGGGACGGTGGGCAATCTGGGCGCGGCGGCCGGCGCCGTGGCGCTGTGCGACGTGTTGGAGCGGGCCCAACCCGGGCAGGTGATCGTGGTCCTGACGCTGGCCGACGGGGCCGACGCCCTCGTGCTCCGCACCACCGACGCATTGACCGCGGCGCAGGCGGCCCGGGCCGAGGCCGGCGTCCCGTCGGTGGCCGAGCAGATCGCGGCGGGACGGGACGACCTGCCCTACGCCACCTTCCTGACCTGGCGGGGCCACATGCGCCGGGAGCCGCCCCGGCGGCCCGACCCCGAGCGGCCGGGGGCGCCGACCGTGCACCGCTCCGAGCAGTGGAAGTACGCCTTCACCGGGAGTCGCTGCCTGGTGTGCGGCTTCCGCCACATGCCGCCCACCCGGGCCTGCCTCTCGTGCCACACCATCGACCAGATGCAGCCCGAGCGCCTCGCCGACGTGCTCGGCACCGTGGCCACGTTCACCATCGACCACCTGGCCTTCAGCCTCTCGCCGCCGGTGGTGGGCGTCATCGTCGACTTCGACGGCGGCGGACGTTACCGCTGCGAAATGACCGACGTGGTGGCCTCGGAGCTGCAGATCGGCGACCGGGTGTCCATGACCTTCCGGCGCGTCTGGACGGCTCAGGGCGTGCACAATTACTTCTGGAAGGCCCGCCCGGCCGTCGGACGGGCGCAGGCCGTCGAGCAAGGAGCGTAAGGCGATGGGCAGCAAGGGCATCCGCGACCAGGTGGCCGTCATCGGCATGGGCTGCACCCGCTTCGGCGAGCTGTGGGACAAGGGCGTCGACGACCTCCTCACCGACGCCGCCACCGAGGCGGTGGCCTCGGTCCCGAACCTGGCACTGGCCGACATCGATGCGTTCTGGCTGGGCACCATGACCTCGGGCGTCTGTGGCACCACGTTGTCCCGCCCCCTCAAAATCGACTACAAGCCCGTCACCCGCGTCGAGAACTACTGCGCCACCGGTTCGGAGGCCTTCCGCAACGCCTGCTACGCCGTGGCCTCGGGCGCCTACGACACCGCCATGGCCATCGGCGTCGAGAAGCTCAAGGACACGGGCTACTCGGGGCTGACCGGCATCCGCGCCGTCGGCGACGGGACCGACCCCGGCCTCTCGTCGCCCGCCGCCTTCTCCTTCCTGGCCCCCTCCTACGCGCACAAGTACGGCGTCGACAAGGACCAGCTGAAGGAGGTCATGAGCCGCATCGCCTTCAAGAACCACGCCAACGGGGCGCGTAACCCCCGGGCGCAGTTCCAGAAGGAGGTCTCCATGGAGACGATCACCAAGGCGCCGCTGGTCGCCGGCGACCTCGGCGTCTTCGACTGCAGCGGCGTGAGCGACGGCTCGGCGGCAGCCATCATCTGCCGCGTCGAGGACGCCCACAAGTACTGCGCCAACCCCCTCTACGTGAAGGCGCTGGCCTTCGTGGCCGGCCCGGCCGCCGGCCCCATCGATCCCGCCTACGACTACACGACCTTCGAGGAGGTCGTGCGCTCGGCCGCCGACGCCTACGCGCAGGCCGGGATCACGGACCCGCGGGCGCAGCTGGCCATGGCCGAGGTGCACGACTGCTTCACGCCGACCGAGCTCGTCCTCATGGAGGACCTGGGCTTCGCCGAGCGGGGCACGGCGTGGAAGGAGGTGCTGGCGGGCACGTTCGACCGCGACGGCGAGCTGCCCGTCAATCCCGACGGCGGCCTGAAGTCCTTCGGCCATCCGATCGGCGCCTCCGGACTGCGCATGCTGTTCGAATGTTGGCTCCAACTTCGGGGGGAGGCCCCGTCGGATCGCCAGATCAGCACCGTGGGTGCCGGACGGACGCTCGGGCTGACCCACAACCTGGGCGGCGCGCCGGGCGAGGGCGTCAGCTTCGTCGGCATCGTGGGCACCGAGCTCGGATGACGGCGCACTCGACGGACGCCGGCCCGGTCGACCTGCTGGCGGAGACGGAGGACCAGACCGCGCTGCGCCAGCTCGCCCGAGATGTGGCCGAGCGCGAGGTGGCGCCCCGGGCCCACCAGGCCGACGAGGAGGGAGCCGTACCGGCCGAGCTGCGCAAGGCCCTGGCGGCGGCGGACCTGCTGCGGATTACGGTGGGGGAGCAGTGGGGCGGGATGGGCCTCGGTGACGTCGAAGCCTCCATCGTCCTGGAGGAGATCGCGCGGGCCGACGTGTCGTCGGCCATCTGTTGTCAGCTCACCTTCAACGGGCCGCCCCGGGGTATCGAGCACCTGGGCCCCGAAGCCATGAAGGAGCGTTGGCTGCCGGCCGTCGCGGACGGGGACGCGTTGATCAGTATCGGGATCACCGAGCCCGACGCCGGGTCGGCCGTGCAGAACATGCGCGCCGCGCTGGTGGAGGACGGGCCCGGGCGCTGGCGCCTCAACGCGTACAAGAACTACTCGACCATGGGTGACGTGGCCCAGGGGGTGCTCGTCTGGTGCCGCTGGCCGGGCGGCGAGGGGGCCAAGGGCATCGGCGCGGTGATCGTGCCGACGGACCGTGAGGGCGTGTCGGTGACGGGGCGCCACAAGGGCATGGGGATCCACGCCGCCACCGAGGCCGAGCTCGCCTTCGACGGTGTCGAGATCACCGCCGACGACGTGCTGCTGGCGGGCGACCCGTCGAGCACCTCGGCCTTCAAGGTCCTGCTGTCGCACCTCAATCACGAGCGCTGTGGCAATGCCTCCATGTGCGTCGGGGCGGCGCAGGGCGCGCTCGAGCATGCCGTTCGTTACATGAACGAGCGTGTCATCGGCGGGCGCCCGCTGGCCGACCTGCAGGGCCTGCAGTGGAAGCTGGCCGACATGGCGGTGCAGTTGGAGGGGGCCCGCATGTTGCTGGCCCGGGCCGTGCGGCTGGCCGGACCGCACGGGACGCCGCCGCCACTCGAGACGGCCATGGCCAAGACGGCCGCCAACCTGGCCGCCAAGTTCGTCTGCGACGAGGCCATGCAGATCCACGGGGGCTACGGCTACTCGCGCGAGTACCCCCTGGAACGGGCCTACCGCGACATCCGGGGCCTGTGCTTCGGTGCGGGGACGGTGGAGGCGCAGCGCAACTTCATCGGGCTGCGGGTCGCCGCCGGGGCGCGCTCCGGCTCGCCCGGCTGGATCGCTCCCCTGACCGCAACGTAAGAGGTCATGGCAACCCGACCCGTGATCGACCACGGCCGCTGCGAGGCCAAGCGGGACTGTGTCCGGGTCTGCCCCTACGACGTGTTCGAGGTGCGGCGGATGGACGGTGACGATTTCACCGCTCTCGGGTTGCTGGGCAAGCTCCGCACGACGGCCCACCGCCGGATGACGGCCTACGCGGTGCGGGCCGATCAGTGCCACGAGTGCGGCCTCTGTGTCACCGCCTGCCCCGAGGACGCCATCACCCTGGTGCCGCTGGACGGCGCCTGAATTTCTTTCGGACTTCGTCCTCCGGTGGGCAGACCATTCCTTTTCCGATGGCCGGGAACCAGACAGTCGCCAACAACCTCACCGACTCCGGCAACCTCACCGACTCCGGCAGCGTCCGACCTGATCGCTGCGGTGGCGGCCGAGTCCAAGGAGGAGCTCGCCGCCGGTCTCGAGGAGGACTTCGCCCAGATGGCCGCGGCCCAGGGGAGGGTCCTCGTCCGCCTGGGCGAGGTGGCCCGGCGCCAATCGTTCCGCGACGAGGGCGCCACCTCTCTCGAGACCTGGGCCGTCGAACGCTTCGGGGTGAGCGTCCCCACGGCCCGGGCCTATGTCCATGTGGCCGAGAAGGCCGACCAGGTGCCCCACCTGGTCGGGGCGCTCTGCGATGGGGAGGTGTCCTTGGACAAGGTCCGTGCCGTGCTCGATGTGGCCACGCCTTCGACAGAAGGTGCATTGTGTGAGGAGGCCAAGGCGTGCGGTGTCCGTGAGCTGAGCGACATCGCCCAGATGAGCGCTGCGCGCCAGGGGGCCCAGCGCACCGGGCCACCGGTGCGTTCTGAGCACGACCGGCGCTACCTGCGCTTCAACGACACCTTCAAGACCATGACGGTGCAGCTGCCCGCCGAGTCCTATGCGCAGACCAAGGCCTGCCTCGAAGCCCGGGCCCGCGAGATCCCCTCCGACGACGAGGTCCCCTCCGAGGACAAGGTCTCTTCAAGGGGCAAGGCCTCCTCGGGCCCGGTCGCTCCAGCGGGCAAGGTCTCCTCGGCGGGCCGGCGGCGCTGGGACCAGCGCCTCCACGACGCCTTCATCGACCTCATCGCCACGGGGGGTGCAAAGAGCGCGCAGAGCTCAGGCACCCCGTTCTTCGTGGTGGCCCATGTCGCGCTCAGTGCCCTGGTCCAAGACTCAGACGAGGCCACCGACTCAGGCGAGCTGACAGAACTGGCCGGCGAGCTCGAGCACGACGGGTTGATCGACACCGAGACCGCCCGGCGCATCGCCTGTGACGCCACCATGGTGGTGGCCCTCGACGACGAGGTCGGCCACACCATGTACGAGGGCCGGGCTCGCCGCTTCCCGACCGGGGCCCAACGCCGAGAGGTCATGCGACGCGACCGACGATGTCGCTTCCCGGGCTGCAACGCGGTGACCTTCACCAATATCCATCACATCGTCCCGTGGAAACCGGGGGGACGGACCGACCTCGACAACATCTGCCTCACGTGTCGACATCATCACGGGGTGGTGCACCGAAAGGGCTGGACGATGAGCGGCAACGCCAATGAGGAGCTGACCTTTCGCGCCCCGAACGGCCGGGTCATGACGTCGCGCCCCTCGCCGCTGTGGACCAGGGTGAGGGCGGGCCGGCGATCGGGCTGAGACGTTCGTCTGGCTCGACACCACCTCGGCGAGGTGGCGGGTCAGGTCAGTTACTTGCCCCGGAGCATCTGCGATTGGGCGATGTCTCGCAGCCGAGACTGGGCGACGAGCCATTCGCTCGATCGCACGGCGCGACCGTCCTGCACGACATGGCGGACTCCGGTGGGTCCATCCGTTCGCGCCCCACACCTTCGGCAGACGGCGATCCGGCCGTTCGTTTCGGGTGCGTGGTCCTCGTCGAGCCTCGCCGCAACGTCCAAACACTCAGATGAGCTCATGATGCTCCTTTGGGCGCACCCGCTAGGTGCTGAACCGAAAGAGCTTCGAGGTCCTGACGGGCGCGCCCACCCACACTACGCCCAGGAAGACGCATCGACGAGCTTGGCTGATCACACCCTCAACATGACCCGGTCCCACTCGAGGGATCGCTGTGCGTGGAAGCGCCCCGGGTGACTCCGAACTTCTGGTCTAGGAGCGTGGTGTCCGTGCGCAGCACCCGGAGAGCGGCTCGCCCCTCGCCGCCGTATGTGTAGCCCTGGGTGTAGGCGCTGCCAGAGGGGCTGTCATCGGTGTGGGTCGGGGTCCCGCCGATCGGCTCGATGCCCGTGTCCTCGTTCCAATCGTTCCACGACGTCACCAAGACGACCGGGAGCGCAGGATCGACCTCCGGGAGGGCGACGCAGCGGAAGAGGTGGTCGAGCGTCGACGCCGGGCCTTCGCCCGGCAGCCACTGGCGCGGCTGGGCAGGATGGTTCGTCGGCAGCCGGAAGCCGCGGTCGTTGAAGCTCGACGAGATATCGGGGATGACCGGCACACGACCGTCGGTCGCAGCGCTGTATTCGCTGAGGAGATGTCGCTCGTCGGCGACGATGTCGGTGTTGCCGGGGTACCCGGTGAAGTCCTGGGTCGGGCCCAGGAAGAAGTTCGGGTCTCCGTAATAGAGGATGTAGGAGGTGACCGCGTCGAACTGTTCAATGCGCGCCACCTGTGGCGTCGTGGTGAGTATGGGTCCTGCCGGGTCGGGGGTCTCCGGCGTGACGCGCCAGTAGACCTCGTCCCCGATGAAGAAGGGGTTGAAGCCTTTCGCCTTGAGCACGGTTCGTGCGCCCTTGATCATGCCCGCGACGTCGCCGGTGAGGGTGCGCGTCAGGTACAGGAAGACCACGGGTCGTCCGTGGATGCGGAGGTACGACGGGTTGTGGAAGTAGTCCTTGGCGAACGTGAGCATGTCGGCGTCGAAGTGCAGCTCCATCTGAAACGTGACGGGAGTCGACTCACGCCCGGGGTCGAAGCCCAGGTTCCATGTCTCGTAGAACATGGCAAACCGGATTTTGGCGATGTTGGGTGCGGCCAGGAAGTCCTTCATTGACCTGTCGGCGGCCTGGTAATCCGCGCCCGAGTAACCGGGGTCGTAGGGCCACCAGTCCACGGCGAAGAAGTTGATGCCGGCCTGGCGGGCGTTGGTGATGTCCCGGGCCGCCGTCTGCGGACTCTGGGAGTTCACCTGGGAGGAGGTGGGCAGCTGCGGCGGGTCGAGGTGGGCCCGAAGCGTTCCGCCGGCGAAGTTCTGCGGATTCCACAGGTAGTAGTAGGCACCGACCAAGGGGTGCATGGTCGGCGACGCGGGTGCGGCTTGGGCGCTCATTGCAACGAAGAGTGCGCACGCGAGCACGACGCTCAGGAAGAACTGCAGCCGCCGCCCCTCACGAATCCGCACGGCGGGATCCTAAGAGATCGCTGGACGGGCGAATGGACCAGGCAGGCCGTTGCGTCCCCGACCCAACGCCGGAGGTCTCCCGCCCCTTGGGCTGGGGTGAAGAATGCGGTATGGCCACAGCCGACGATCCGCGGGAGGACCGCTCCGGACCGGCCGGGGCAACCGAGCTGAGCGGGATCCCTGTGGCGCCGACTACGCGTGAGTCGGTCCGGGATCGCGTCACCCATCTTCGAGAACGGGCGGAGCGTACGCGAGCCGGCATCGAGGCCCGGCGGGCCGACTCGGCGTCGATCGACACCGCGTTCGAGGCGGTGGAGCGCGACGCCCAGAGTGGGGGAGGGGTGCTGGCCGCCGCCGTGGCCTTCCGCCTCTTCATGGTCCTGGTCCCCTACGCCTTCGTCATGGTGACCGGCTTCGGGCTCGCGTCCACCGCGGCCGGTCAGGATCCGCGCGACGCCGCCCGTTCGGCGGGCATCGGCGGGTTGCTTGCCAGCGCGGTCGCCAGCACCAGCACCATGTCGTTGGCGAACCGACTGCTTGCCCTCGTGATAGGCGGCTTCGCGCTCGCCCTGACGGCCCGCTCGTTCGTCCGCGTGCTCTGGATCGTGCATCGGCTCATCTGGCGCGTCCAACCGCAGAGCAAGCCCAGCCCGTGGGGTCCCCTCATCCTTGTCGGGTTCATCACCGTTCTGTTCGGCCTGGGCGACCTCACCACGTGGATTGGGTCGCAGTCACTGGGCCTGCGGCTCGTGGCCTTCATCATGACGATGGTCATCTCGGCCGGCGCCTGGTTCCTGGCTTCGTGGCTCCTCCCAAGAGACCAGTGTGCTTTGTGGGCGCTCTTGCCAGGCGCACTGATCGTCGGCGTGGGGGTCGGCGTATTGCAGATCCTCACCTACACCTACGTGGCGCACGTGGTAACGCGGAAGTCCGCCCTCTACGGGGCCATCGGCATCTCCCTGGCGCTGCTGCTGTGGACCTACTTCGCCGGCCGCCTGCTGACGGCGGCCATCGCGGCGAATGCGTCATTGTGGAAGCACCGGACGGGAAAGGAGCAAGCTCCGCCCGGCGATCCGCTATCGCTGCCGTGATCGGGCGTCGACCGCCGAGTGGGCAAACTCCGACCAGACGGTGACCCACTCTTTCCAGACCGGGGGCGGGTAGTCGTGGCCCATGCCGTCGATCTCGACGTAGCGGGCGCCGGGGATGACCTCCGCCGTACGTCGGCCGCCGCTCGGGTTGATGAGGGTGTCCTGACTGCCGTGGATCACCAAAGTGGGGAGGTCCAACGCGGCCAGCTCGGCGGAACGGGAGCCGTCCCGCATGACCGCGTGCATCTGTCGCCCGACCCCCTCGGGGCAGAAGCAACGGTCATAGGCTGCGGCGGCCCGGGCCCGGATGGCGTCGTCGTCGAGCCAATCAGGCTTCGACCCGTACACGTGATGGGCGGCCACCTGCCGGTCGATGTACGCGGCACGTGACGGCGCCGGCGGCGCGAGCAGAAAGGCCAACGCCTCCTCCGAGCTCTCGCCGTAGCCGGGTTCGCCGGTCCGCGACATGACCGACGTCAGGGAGTGCACGCGGTCCCGATGCTGCAGGGCGAGGCGTTGCACGATCATTCCGCCCATGGAGCATCCCATGACGTGTGCCTTGTCCACCGCCACGGCGTCCAGCACGGCGACCGCGTCGTTCGCCATGTCCACCAGCGCATAGTCCGTACCGTCGAGCTTCGTCGACAGCCCGACATCGCGGTTGTCGAACCGTACGACATGGAAGCCCTCATCGCAGAAGAGCTGGCACCACGACACGTCGTAGTTCAAGCACTGTGATCCGAGGCCGTTGACCAACAGGAGGGTTGGCGACGCCGGATCGCCGAACTCCTCGTAGTAGATCTCGACCGCCCCGTTGCGCGCCGTACTCATGTGCCCTCCCGCTCCCCCTTGTGATGAACCCACGTGCGCGCAACGACGCCGAGGCTCAGTCAATGATGCTTTCGCCCGCCAGGCGGACCTGCGAAATCGTCCCTCAGCGCTGCATCGACTTGGTTTCGACGAACTCCTCGAGACCGTACTTGCCGCGCTCACGCCCGAACCCCGACTGCTTGTAGCCGCCGAAGGGAGCGCTGGGATTGAAGTTCCCACCGTTGATGTCGACCTGGCCGGTGCGCAACTGCCGCGCCACACGTTCGGCCCGGCCCGCGTCAGCGCTCCAGACGGCGCCGGCCAGCCCGTACGGCGTGCCGTTGGCGATCTCGATCGCCTCTTCCTCGGTGTCGTAGGGCATGAGAACCAGGACCGGCCCGAAGATCTCCTCCTTGGCGATGGTCATGTCGGGAGTGACGTCGGAGAAGACGGTGGGCTGCACGAAGAAGCCCTTGTCGAGACCCTCGGGGGCCTCAGCGCCTCCGACGATCAGCTTGGCGCCCTCCTCGATCCCCTTCTTGATGTAGCCACGCACGCGGTCGCGCTGGACACCCGAGACGAGCGGCCCGATGAGCTTGCCTGCCTCGAAGGGGTCGCCGGGGGCGAAGCCCGCCGTGCCGGCCACGGCCATCTCCTCCACCTCGGCCAACCGGTCCCTGGGGACGAGCATGCGGGTGAGGGCGGAGCAGGTCTGGCCGGAGTTCATGTAGCAACCGAAGAGCCCGGCGGGAACGGCGGTGGCGAAGTCGGCGTCGTCGAGCAGGACGTTGGCCGACTTGCCACCGAGCTCGAGCGAGACCCGCTTGATGCCCTCGGCCGCCAGCTCCATGACCCGCCGACCGGCCCGGGTGGAGCCGGTGAAGGACACCATGTCGACCTTGGGGTGGGCGGCGATCGCCTCACCGACGACCGGCCCGACTCCGCTGACGAGGTTGAAGACGCCGGGCGGGAGCCCCACCTCGTCGATGACGTCGGCCAGGAGGAACGCGTTGATCGGCGCCACCTCGCTCGGCTTCAGCACGACGGTGCAGCCGGCCGCCAGGGCGGGGGCGACCTTGAGGACGACCTGGTACAGCGGGTAGTTCCACGGCGTGATGGCGCCCACGACGCCGACGGGCTCATGGACGACCAGGGAGTTGCCCAGCTCCTCCTCCCATTCGAAGCCTTCGGCGGCGGCAGCGGCGTCGGCGAAGGCACCGGCGGGCAGCCCCACCTGGATGGACCCCGACAGCGTCATCGGCATGCCAACTTCGTGCGAGATGACCTGGGCGATCTCATCGGTGCGGGCGCCGAGCGCCTCGCCGATGCGGGTCAGCAGCTTGCCCCGCTCCTCGCGGGACGTGGCGGCCCAGCCGGGGAAAGCAGCAGCGGCGGCCTGGACGGCCTTGTCGACATCCTCGGCCGTGCCTTCCGGAATGGTGGCGAAGACCTCTTCGGTGGCCGAGTCGATGACCTCCAGGGCGCCCTTGCCGGTCGAGGGGACCCAGGCCCCGTTGATGTAGATCTTGTCGCGCACGAGCATGGGTGCCCTCCCTGAATGATGTGATGTCTGTCTTCCCACCCTACCCAGGGTGGGAGGCGGTCGCCCCGAGGGCCGATTACCCGGTACGGGCCAGAGTCGGGTCCGGCCCGGCGGGCCGGCGGGCGGGCGGATCCCAGCCCTATTTCTTACCCAGGAGGGGGTGATCGCCCATGCCGACGGGCTGGAGGTGCTGTCCCAGCACCTCGTGGAAGTGGTCCGCCACCTCCTGGGGCGTCCAGCCGCCCTCCCGCCACATGGTGGCGATCTGCCGCGGGGTCTGGAACAGGGTGTAGGCGAAACCGGTGCGCCCCAGGACCTGACCGTTGACGTAGGACGCACCCTCGGAGGCCAGGAAGGCGATCAGCGGCGCATTCAACGCGGGGTCCTGATCGGCCGGCGGCTCGGCACCGGCGTAGAGCCCCTCGGTCATTCGGGTGAAGCCGGCCGGGGCCACCGCGTTCACCGTGATGCCGTACTTGCCGAGCTCCAGGGCCCACACGAAGGTCATACCCATGATGGCGGCCTTGGCGGCGCCGTAGTTCGTCTGCCCGAAGTTGCCCCGCAACCCGGCCGACGAGGTGATGTTGACGATGCGCCCGTAGCCGGCGTCCTTCATCAGCGGCGCGGCGTGCCGCACCGTGTTGAACGTGCCCTTCTGATGGACGGCGATGACGGCGTCGTAGTCCGCCTCGTCCATCTTGACGATCGTCCGGTCGCGCACGATCCCGGCGTTGTTCACGACGATGTCGATCGACCCGAAGTTGTCCAGCGCCGCACCGATGATCCGGCCCGCGCCCTCGAAGTCGCTCACCGAGTCGTGGTTGGGCACGGCGCTGCCGCCCTGCGCCTCAATCTCGTTGCAGACCTGTGCCGCGGGATCCTCTTCCGTGCCCGCACCCCCGAGAGTGACGCCGACGTCATTGACCACGACCTTGGCGCCCTCCGACGCCAGGCAGAGGGCGATGTCCCGCCCGATGCCTCGGCCCGCACCCGTCACCACCGCCGCTCGTCCGTCAAGAAGTCCCATGGGCCAGAGAGTACATTCCCTGACAGCCGTGTCAGGCATTGCCCCCGGCGTTGTACGATCGGGCGAGCAGGTTCGCCCATCAGCTGTGAGGAGACCATGGCCTTCATAGAGAACGCACCAGAGCAGATCGTCGCCGCCGCGAAGGAGCTCCTCGAGAAGGGCCTCGTCGAGGGGACCTCGGGCAACATCTCGGCCCGGATGGAGGACGGCAACATCGCCGTCACCCCTTCCTCGCTCGACTACCGGCTCATGCAGGTGGAGGACATCGTGATCGTGAACGCGGCGGGCGACGTCGTCTCCGGCGAGCGCGGGCCCACCTCGGAGAAGTACCTCCACATCGCAGTCCAGGCGGCCTACGAGGACTTCGCGGTCTGCATCCACTCGCACGCGGTCCACGCCACCATGTTCGCCGTCGCCCACGAGGACATCCCGAGCTGTATCGACGAGTTCACCGTCTACCTCGGCGGCGACATTCGCTGCTCGGAATACGCCGCGAGCGGCTCGCCCGAACTGGCCGAGCAGGTGGTCAAGGCCCTGGAGAGCCGCAGCGCGGCGCTCATCGCCAACCACGGGATGGTGGCGATCGGCACGACGATGGAGAAGGCGATGCACAACACCGCGCTGGTCGAGCGGTCCGCCAAGATCATCTGGGGGGCGAAGCAGCTCGGCGGCATCTTCCCCCTGCCGGAGAAGGTCAACGCCACCTTCGCCAGCTACTGGCCCTACATGCGGTGATCGAGGGCAGAATCGGCGCCCGGCTCGCCGAGCTGGGCCTCACGTTGCACGGCCCGCACCCGCCGCACGATCCGCTCGACGCGGTGGTCGTGCACGACGGTGTGGCGCGCACTTCCGGGCAACTGCCCCGCATTGCCGGGGAACTGACTTGCCTCGGGCGACTGGGCGATACCGTGACGACCGAAGAGGGCACCGAAGCCGCCGCCGTGTGCGCGCTCAATGCCCTTGCCGTCCTGCAGGAGGCACTCGGTTCCCTCGATCGTGTCGAGCGGGTCCTCACGGTGACGGGCTTCGTGTCCTCCGCACCGGACTTCCATCAGCAGCCGGCGGTGGTGGACGGGGCCAGCAAAGTCCTGGCCGACGTCTTCGGCGAGGCCGGCCGCCACACCCGCTCGGCCATCGGCGTGGCGTCGCTGCCCCGCAACGGGGCGGTCGAGATTGAGGTGACCGTCGCCGTCAGCGACTGAACGCTTCCCCGATCACCGGACGGGCCGCGGCGGCCAGGTCCCAGTAGCCGTAGGTGCCCTTGTCGCGCAGTTCGGTGACGGCGTTGATGGCGGCGCCGTAGGCCGCGACGGCGATCGCCCCACCCACGGAAATCCGGCTCACGCCGAGCTCGCCCAGTGCAGCGACGTCGGGGGCGCCCGGTAGGGCCAGCACGCTCACCGGAAGGTCGACCGACGCCAGCAACTGACGCAGGTCGGCCGGGTCGATGACCCGGGGGGCGAAGAGGACGTCGGCACCGGCTTCCTGGTACGCCTGCAGGCGGGCGATGGTGTCGGCCAGGTCCTCCCGGCCGTGCAGGTAGTTCTCGGCCCTCGCCGTCAGCACGAACGGGACCGGGCCCGCATGCGCGGCCTCGGCGGCGGCGCGCACCCGCTCGGCGGCGTGCGCCAGCTCGTACATCGGGGCGTCGCGGTCGCCGGTGAAGTCCTCCACGGACCCGCCGGCCAGCCCGAGCCCCACCGCGGCCGTGATGGTGGCGGCCACGCCGTCGGGATCGTGGGCGAAGCAGTTCTCGAGGTCGGCCGAGACGGGAATGTCGACGGCCGCGGCGAGCTCTCCGGCGTGGGTGAGGACCTCGTCCTTGGACATGGCCCCGTCGAGACGTCCCCGCGTGGCGGCGAACCCGCCGCTCGTGGTGGCGATGGCGTCGAACCCGAGCGTGGCGAACAAGGCGGCCGAGCCGATGTCCCACGCGTTGGGCATGAGCAACGGCTTGCCGGGGATGTGGAGGGCGCGGAACCGCTCAGTGGCGGAGGCTGAGCCTGGGGCTGGGGTCATCCGTTGGCCAGCGCGGACTCGGGAAACTCCCAGTATTGGAACTCGATCGTCATGGGCAGGAGGTAGGTGACGTAGAGCGAGTGGATCTTGACCACTTCCTGGTCGTCGACGTGCAGGTCGATGAGCTCCATGCGGTCGTCCACCTTGCGAAAGGCTTCGGCGCGCTCCTGCAGGCCGCGCAGCTCGTCGAGCGTGCCCACCGAGAAGCCGTAGTGGTCCATGCGGGGGCAGCGCATGGGGTCGTCCTCGGCGATGAGGAAGATGAATTGGTCCCAGTGGACGCAGCTCATGATCATGCGGCGCCGGTCTTCGGTCATCACCTCCATTTCGGTGAAGCCCATCACCTCGTCGAAGAAGCGGCACACATCGGCGCGGTTGGTGGCGTCGAGGAGCTCGGCCGGCAGCGACATCGCCACGTGGTTGAAGCGCGGATTGCCTGAGGGATAGAAGGGATGTGGCATCAGGATTGCACCTCCGGGACGACCATGACCTTGCCGGCGATACGACCGGCGGAGAGCGCCTCCAACGTGTCACCGATGGCCGCCAGCGGGATGTCGGCGGGATCGATCAGGAGGTCCGAGGGGAACCCGTCGGACGCGAGGAGCTCGAGTGCCCGTTCGAAGCCCCCCTGGTCGTACACGAAGGAGCCGGTCACGGTGAGCTCGTTGAGGATCATGCGGTTGATGTCGAAGGTCGGATGATCGATGCCGGCGCCGACCATCACCAGCATGCCGCCGCGGGCCAGTTGGCTGAAGCCCGCTTCAATGGCGGCCCGGTGTCCCGAGCACTCGAGCACGACGTCGACGGCCCGGCTCGACATCCGTTCGGGTTCCCAGGGCGGGAAGACGTCGAGGTCCTCCGGGTCGACGATGGCGGTCACACCGAGGTCGGCCGCCAGGCGGCGACGTCCCTCGTGCGGCTCCACCACCGTGATGTCGAAGATGCCCGTGCAGCGGAGGGCGGCCACGCTCAAGGCACCGATGGGGCCCGCGCCGAAGACCATGACCCGGTCACCCGGCGCCACGCCCGACCGCGTGATGCCGTGCAACGCCACCGAGAGGGGCTCGGCCAGCGCCGCATGCCGGGGCGAGAGGCCCTCGGGGAGACGCAGGACACCGGCGGCGCGGCACAGGATGTACTCGGCGAAGGCGCCGTCCGCCTGCTCGCCGGTCATGCTGTTGCGGTTCTCGCATTGCGAAGGCTTGCCCTCGAGGCAGCGCCGGCACGTGCCACAGCGTTGGCCGGGCCCGCCGACGACGAGCTCGCCGACGGCCCAGTCGGTGACCGCCTCGCCTACGGCGGCGACCGTGCCGCTCCATTCGTGGCCCGCGACGGCGCCCGGGGTGAACCCCCAGCCGTCGCGCAGCTGATGGATGTCGGACCCGCAGATGCCGCACGAGTGCACCCGCACGACCAACTGATCAGGTCCGGGGCGGGGGACCTTGCGCTCCTCCACCGTGACCACGCCGGGCGACTGGTAGACGGCCGCTGCCATCACGTCGGGTAGCGATGACATGCGTGTCAGGTTAGGCGCTTGCCGTCAGCCAGGCGAGGCCGCCGGCCAGATGGCGCAGGTAGGCCGGGCTCTCCCACGCCCCCGGGAAGTGGCCCAGCGCGCTGTAGAAGGTCCGGCCCTTGCCGTCCTCCACGCTCCAGGCCAGGGGGAAGCCGCACTCGGGGACGCGGCCGCCCGGCTGTGACAGATCGACCTGGTCGTCGGCGAGGCGGAGCAGGACGCGGGCCTGGGGTCGGAGGTCGGTGAAGAGGTAGACCTCATCGTGCCAGGGCCACCGGACGCCGAGGTGGGCGGTCGAGGGGTGGTCGGTGTCGACGACCTCGATGGTGAAGTCCTGTGTCCACGGATGGCCGTCGAAGCGGGCGCCGATCATGTCGCCGTACTCGGGCCACTGGTGGCTGGCGTCGGTGGCGGAGTGGACGCCGAGGATGCGGAGGCTGCCGTCCCGCCAGGCCCGCTGGATGGCGGCCTTCTGCAGTGGGGACCACGGGGTCTCGCCGATGGTGAACAGGGCGAGGACGCGGGTGGCCGCCAGACCGTCGGGCGAGATGTCGCGGACGTCGGTCACCACGGTGGGGGAGAGGTCGCCGAGGCCGGCCAACTCGGACAATCCGGTGGCGGCCTGTGTGAGCACGCCGTGCACGCCGGCCGGCCCGTCGGCGTAGGGGGCGACCTGCGTGACGATCACCATGTGGTCGGGCGTGGGCACGTCGAGGAGTGTACGGCTGGTGCCGTACCCCCGCCCGGTGGTCGAATGCTCATCGCCCGACCGAGGAGGATCACGACATGAGTTCGCATTCCGACGACATCGCCGCGACGCTGGCGCGACTCGGCTCGGCCACCATCGGGGAGTCGGGCGGCCGGGCGGCGGACCGCAGGCTGCGACCGGCCTGGTCCGGGGCGACCCTGGCGGCCCCGGCGTATCCCGTGGGCTGCACGCCGGGGGACAACCTGGCGGTGCACGTGGCCGTCACCACCGCACCGCGGGGGAGCGTGCTCGTCGTGGACGTGGGTCAGGTGGCCGACCGGGGCTACTGGGGTGAGGTGCTGACGACGGCGGCCGAGGCCGCGGGGCTGGCCGGGCTGGTCCTCGACGGTGGGGTACGCGACGTCGCCGCCCTGGAGGCCCACGGATTCCCGGTGTTCTCGGCCGCCATCGCCCTCACCGGTGCGACGAAGGACAAGCCGGGGACCGTCGGCGCCCCGGTGCGGGTGGGAGGCGTTCGGGTGTCGGCGGGGGACTGGGTGGTGGCCGACGTGGACGGCGTGGCCTTCGTGCCGGGCGATGCGCTCGACGACGTGTTGGCGGCGGGGGCGGACCGGGAGGCCAAGGAGGCGGGATTCTTCGAGGCGCTGCGGTCCGGATCGACGACGGTGGAGCTGCTCGGGCTCGATGCCTCGCTCGTGCGATCGGGTGAGACGGCTCTTTGAATGACACAATCGCGGGCATGAGCGACGAGACCTCAGGGGCGGACGACGAGATGGGCGTGGGTGGGTCGGTGGAGCGGATGGAGGTGGAGCGGACCGTCCCCGTCGAGCCGGGGCGCATCTTCGCTCTGCTGAGTGACCCCCGGGGGCACGTGAGCATCGACAGCTCCGGCATGTTGATGGACTCCACGGGCGTGCCCGCCACCAAGGTGGGTGATGAGTTCGTGATCCACATGGACAGGGAAGCGCTCAACGACTTCCCGATGGGTCGCTATGACGTCACGGTCCACATCACGACCTTCGAGCCCGACCGGGAGATCGCCTGGACCATTCAGGGCCAGATCAAGCCGCAGATCGGCCACATCTACGGGTACAGGCTCGAGCCGGTCGAGAACGGGACCCTCGTCACCTCTTACTATGACTGGTCGACCATCGACCCCCAATGGAAAGAGGCCAACATCTTTCCGATCATCCCGGAGTCGGCCCTGCGTGCCACGTTGGGCATTCTGGAGCGGACGCTCACCCGCTCGACCGAGTGGTGAACCGAGGGCGCTGAGGGCGGCCGTCAGCAGATGCGCGGGAGCGGGTCGCCGACGAGCATGTCGACGATCCGGGTCCCGCCCATGGAGGTCCGGAGGACCACAATGCCGGGTGGTTCAGCGTGGATCTCGCCGACCCGCGCTGCCCGCGACCCGAGCGGTCCGGCGCGCAGCGCGCTCGAGGGCCGCATCCGCCTGGTCTGGCGGCACCACGGCGACGAGCTTCCCCTCGTTGGCCACGTAGAGCGGGTCGATGCCCAGGAGCTCGCAGGCCGCGGCGACGGCAGGGAGGACAGGGAGTGCCTGCTCGTCGAGCACAACGGTGAGGTCGGCGTCACGGGCCAGCTCGTTGCACACGGTGCCCACGCCGCCGCGGGTGGAGTCGCGCAGCCAGCGGGTGTCCGGTGCGGCTGCGAGGAGCCCCTCCACCATTTCGTGCAGAGGGGCCGTGTCCGATTCGATGTCCGCCTCGAGGGCCAGGTCCCCGCGGGCCAGCATGACCGCGGTCCCGTGGTCGCCCATGGTGCCCGACACGATCACGACGTCCCCGACGGTCACCTTGGCGGCGGCGAGGTCGCGGCCGGCGGGCACCACGCCCACGCCAGCAGTGGTGATGTACATGCCGTCCGCCGCGCCCCGGTCGACCACCTTGGTGTCGCCCGTCACGACTCGGACACCGGCACCCGCCGCCGCCTCAGCCATGTCGGCCACCACCTCGCGGAGCACGTCGATCGACATCCCCTCCTCGAGCACGAAGGCGGCGGAGAGCGCGATCGGGCGCGCCCCCATCATGGCCAGGTCGTTGATGGTCCCGTGCACGGCCAGATGGCCGGCGGAGCCGCCCGGGAAGCGCAGCGGCTTCACGACGTAGGAGTCGGTGCTGAAGGCCAAACGGTCACCAGAAGGGAGCACCACCAGGGCGGCGTCGGTCTGGACCTGCCGAGAGCCCGTCTCGTCCTCCGGGGCGAAGGCGGGGAGGAAGACGGCATCGAGCAGGGCGGCGGACGCCTTGCCGCCCGCCCCGTGGGCCAGGGTCACGACCTCGTCGCGGAGGCGAGGCCGTCGCCGCCTGAACGCCTCGATGCGCCCGAAGACCGCAGCCTCCCTGTCGCCGGTCACGGCGGTGCCGTTGCCCGCGACGGCATGGGGTGCGACGTTGCTCACGACGGACGTCCCGAGGGGCCGACGCCGGCGTGTGCCGGCAGGTGGCGCTGCACGGAGCCCCACAGAGCGAGCGTGAGGGCGTCCTGGACCTCCTGAATCCGGTGGACGCTCTCGGAGCGCACGACCAGGCAGTGCTGGACGGCAGCGCTCGTCGCCATACCTGATCCCTCGTAGCCGCAGAGGCCGACCGTGAGCAGGCCCCGGCGCGCTGCCTCCTCGAAGGCGCGCAGCATGTTCGCCGAGTCCCCACTTGTGGAGAAGCCCACCGCGACGTCGTGCTCGTCGGCGTGGGCGATGAGCTGTCGAGAGAACACCAGCTCGAAGCCGACATCGTTGGAGAGCGCGGTGAGGACGGCCTGGTCGTCAACGAGCGACAGTGCAGGCAGCGGAGTTCCGTGTGGGGGGTGGCGGAACAACTCAGCCGTTCCCTGGGCGTCGGTGGCGCTACCGCCATTGCCGAAGCTGAACAACCGTCCACCGCGGGAGAACCGCTCCGCCACGGCAGCCCCGATGCGTTCCACCTGTTCGGCGCAACGTGCAAGCGTGGTGGCGCGTAGAGAGGCTGACTCCCGCATTTTGGCTTGGGCCGACATCACGAGGTCCCTCATGAGGACCCCCGCGTCCCGCTCCTCCGCCTCAATGAATGGATAGAGGAAGCCCGTGGGTTCGCTGCTCATGACCCGCTTCCTGCCACGAGGCTCGTGACCGCCACGCCGGCGTGCACCAGGACGAGATCACCCGGTCGCAGGCCGTCGACCAGCCGACCGTCGACCTGCTCGGCCTGCCCGCCCGCCAGCACCTCGACCCGGCCGTCGGTCAGCACGGCGCTGACCTCGGCCACCCGCCCCTCGTCCGAGCACGTCACGCAGACCTCCTGTGTGCACTCCGCTTCCGCGGTGAGGAGCCCGGGGTGCTCAAAGACGACATGGGTCAGCTCCCACAGCAAGTGATAGAGCATCACCAGGTCGCCCGAGCGAGCGGCAACCGCCGGGTCGGCGCCTTCCAGCCACACCACATGGTCGGCGCGTGCGTCGCCGCCCGATCTCCCCGGCCTCGGCCCAGCACCCAGCCAGAGGCTGGTCAGGCCCCAGGCGTCGCACCGGGCCACGAGGTCGCCGGCCAGCGGGTCCTCCGCTGTGCTCACACACAGGAGGAGGTCTCCGGGTCGGGAGAGCAGGCGCACCGACTCGGCCGCCGCGGGCCCGTCAATGCTGATCGCCGGGAGGGCCCGCTTCCCCACGATGACCGGGTGCACGAACTCCACCGCGACGTGACGGGCGTGTGCGGGCCACTGGGGTGCCACGCACCAGAGGCTGGCCCCGGCGGCGAAGCGCCGAGCGAGCGCCAGCGCGGCGGGAGCCAGGTCTTCCGCCGGTCCGGCCCCGAACGCGAGCCCCTCGGTCGTGTTCACCCCTGTCACGCTGTGCCCGTCCCGGCCGCGGCCGCACGGTAGCCCGCGATCGCCGCCTGGCCCAGTGCGAGGCCGCCGTCGTTCGGCGGCACGACCCGGTGCGTCAGAACGCTGAATTGCCGCGCCCCGAGTTCCTGGCGGGCGAGGTGGAGCAGCAGCGAGTTCTGGAAGACCCCCCCGCTCAGAGCGACCACGTTGATGCCCGTGCGCGCCCGGTGACGTTCGGCCACAGCACCGATCAGATGGGCCACTGCCACGTGAAAGCCGGCGGCCATGGCGCCGGTGTCGGCGCCGCCACGGAGGTCGGCCACAAGCGCTCGGAGCACGGGGGAGGGGTCCAACTCGTCACCGCCCAGGCCGAAGCGGTACCGGCGAAGGGGGACACCCAGGTTCAGAGCCTCTTCGGCCGCCCATTGCAGGCAGATGGCCGCCTCCGCCTCGTACGTCGCGTGGTGCCGCACGTCGAGCAGCGAACTCACCGCGTCGAAGAGGCGTCCCATGCTCGACGTCGCCACGCACCCCGTCCCGCCTTCGAGTTGGCGGATGAGGACGGCCCGCTCCTCGGGCGGGACTGCGCCCGTCGGTGGCAGGTCCTCCGCCCAGTCGATTCCTGCTGCCCACAGATGCGCCAGCGCGGTCCGGCAGGGTCGACGGATGGCGGCGTCCCCACCGGGTAACGGCACAGTCGCAAGGTGCCCGACGCGCTCGAAGTCGCCATAGCCGGCCACCATGACCTCACCACCCCAGATGGTGCCGTCCGTTCCGAACCCCGTCCCATCGAACGCGATGCCGATGACGGAATGGCCCGCTGGGACCCCGTGCTCGGCCATCACCGACGCGATGTGGGCGTGATGATGCTGGACCTCGGCCACGGGGCGCGGCGAGGCGTCCTCCGCCCAGCGTTTCGTCTGATAACCCGGGTGGGGGTCTGCCGCGAGCTGGGCTGCCGGGATGCCATACAGTCCGGTCAGTTGACGGATCGATCGCTCGAAGGCCGCCCAGGTCTCGAGGCTGCCCATGTCGCCGATGTGCTGGCTCATGAAGGCGTCATTGCCCGATGCGAGGCAGAACGTGTTCTTCAGCTCACCCCCCACCGCCAGCGTGGCCGGAACCGAGAACGGGAGGCGGACCGGGAGGGGTGCGTAGCCCCGTGCACGCCGGATCGGCACCTCGCACCCGCTGCCCGGGTCGGTCTCGAGGACCGAGTCGTCGCACGGGACGTGGATGGGGCGGTCGTGCAGCAGCCACGCGTCGGCGATGGTTCCCAACCGTCGCCGAGCGTCATCGTCCTCGTAACAGATCGGCTCGTCGGTGAGGTTGCCACTCGTCATGACCAACACGTCTGGCACGGGGAACCCGGTACGGACATCCGGGACCGGTGCGAAGAGGAGATGATGCAGCGGCGTATAGGGGAGCAGCACGCCCAGCCGTGGGTTTCCGGGGGCCACCGACGCCGAAATGACCCCTTCGGCCCGGTCGGTGCGCCGGCGGAGGAGGACGATGGGTCGCTGGGCCGATGAGAGGAGCGCCGCCTCCGATGAGTCGAGTCGGGCCAGCGTGCGGACAACGTCGAGGTCCCGGGCCATCACGGCGAACGGCTTCGCAATGCGTTGCTTGCGAGTCCGGAGCCGTTGCACGGCGGCGTCGGAGCGTGCGTCGCAGGCGAGGTGGTAACCCCCGAGACCCTTGATGGCCACGATCTCCCCCCGCGCCAGGGCCGCCTGGGCGGCGGCGATGGCCGCGTCCGAGCCGACCACCGGATCAGACCCGGCCGAGTGCTCGAACCACAGGCGAGGGCCGCAGTCGGCGCAGGCGATCGGCTGCGCATGGAAGCGCCGGTCGGCGGAGTCGTGGTACTCGGATGCGCAGGCCTTGCACAGGGTGAACCCGCTCATGGTCGTGTTGGGCCGGTCGTAGGGGAGGCTGATGGTGATGGTGAAGCGGGGCCCGCAGTTGGTGCAATTGGTGAACGGGTAGCGGGCCCGGCGGTCGTCCGGGTCGAACAGCTCGGCGAGGCAGTCCCCACACGTCGCGATGTCGGGTGAGACGAACGTCCGGATCATGCCGCGGCCCCGGCTCTCGACGATGGCGAATCCCGTCGCGCCGGTCGGCGCCATGGAACGGGTGATCACGTCGTCGATCCGGGCCGGACGGGGCGCGTCCGGGACAAGACGGCTCATGAACTCCTCTGTCGCGTTCGACGTGCCCTCGACCTCAATGAAGACGCCCCGGGTGTCGTTGCCGACGTGGCCGACGAGGTCGAGCTCGGTGGCCAGTCGGTGCACGTAGGGCCTGAACCCGACACCCTGGACCAGGCCGGCGACGCGGAGTCGAACCCGGACCGCGGCCCCCGACGTGGCCACGCCGCTCATGCGGGCGATCCGCCGCGCCGCCCCAGGGTCACCGCGGCCTCCCGGTGCATCCGCCCGAAGTTGTAGTACGCCGCGCACGCTCCCTCCGAGGAGACCATGCAGGTCCCGATGGGGGTCTCGGGGGTGCAGGCAGTGCCGAACACCTTGCATTCCCAGGGCTTGATCACACCTTTGAGCACCTCGCCGCACTGGCATGCCTTGGGATCCGCCACCCGGACATTGGGAATGGAGTAGCGGAGTTCGGCGTCGAACGCCGCGAACTCCGGGCGCAGTTTGAGGCCGCTCTGCGCAATGAATCCCAGCCCCCGCCACTCGAAGTGAGGGCGGAGCTCGAAGACCTCGGCCAATACGGCCAGGGCGCGGGGGTTCCCTCCCTCGCGGACAACCCGCGAGTATTGGTTCTCGACCTCACATCGGCTCTGGCGGATTTGGATGAGCAGCATGGCTATCGCCTGCAGGATGTCGAGGGGCTCGAATCCAGCAGTGACCAGTGGGAGCCCGTACTCAGAGGGTACGAACCGGTAGGGACGCTGCCCGACCACGGTGGAGACGTGCCCCGGCCCGAGAAAGCCGTCGAGGCGGAGGTCCGGGGACTCGAGGATGGCCCGGAGGGGCGGGACGATCGTCACGTGGTTGGAGAAGACCGAGAAGTTGGCGACATCCTGCGCTCGGGCTTCGAGCAACGTGAGGGCGGTCGACGGCGCGGTCGTCTCGAAGCCGACGGCAAAGAAGACCACGTTGCGGTCCGGGTTCTCCACGGCGATCCGGAGTGCATCGAGAGGCGAGTACACGAAGCGGATGTCAGCCCCGCCGGCCTTGGCCTCGAGCAGGCTGCCTTTGCTGCCGGGCACGCGCATCATGTCGCCGAACGAGGTGAAGATGACGCCGGGCTCATTGGCGACCGCGATGGCATCGTCCACCCGCCCCATCGGGATAACGCAGACCGGGCACCCCGGGCCGTGCACGAGCTCGACGTTGCCCGGGAGGACGTGCTCTATGCCGTGCCGGTAGATGGTGTGGGTGTGGCCGCCGCACACCTCCATGAATTTGAAGTCGTCGTCACCGGCCAGCGTCGTGATCTGTGCCACCAACGCAGCGGCCGTCGTCGGGTCCCTGTACTCATCGACGAATCTCATCGGTCAGCGTGCCCTCCCGTTGCCCTCGTCCTCCTATGCCACCGGGCGCAGACGTGAGGAGTCGTCCGGAGCACCGAGGATGCCCGTGATCACCTCGATCCTCTTCTCAAACAGATCGCGGGCGATGGCCAGCGCCCCGTCGGCGAAGTCCCTGACCTCGCTCGACGTCGAGATGGTGTGCCACGCCTCCAGAGTCTCGGACCATCCCTCGGGCCCCGCCCGGCACCCGAGCGCGTAGCCGATCATGACGCCGATGACCACTCCCATTACGTACCTCCCGTCTCACTCGAGATCTTCGATTGCCAGAACGCGTCCAGTTCGTCGTCGTAGGCCTGACCCATGAGCTGCAGGGAGGCGAGCGCCAATGCGGCCTCGGCCTCGTCGATCTTCGACATGGCAAATCCCACGTGAATCAGGACCCAGTCGCCGGGCGCCAGGGACTCGTCCTCGAGCAGGCCGATGTTGACGATCCTCGTCACACCCGACACCTCGACGCGCGCCAGATGTCCGTTGACTTCCGAAACCTCCTTCAACTGCCCCGGTATCCCCAGACACATGGCGATCTCGTCTCCTACTCGTCCTTGACCGCGAAGATCTCCACCCGCACCTCGACCTCGGGCTCCACTTTGAGGAGCAGCACCTTGGGCGGCTGCATCCCGAAATCCCTGATGTCGAAGCTCGATGCACCGGCCAGGCGGATGGTCCGGTCGTCCACCGCGGTGATGTCCATCCGGTCCTCGTGCTTGTGCGCGACACCTCGAAATGTCACCTCACCGCTCACGCGATAGCTGGCGTCCGATCCGTTGGGCGCGATCCCTTCCAGCTGCCCCTCGATTCTCGGGAACTTCCGTGCGTCAATGCGCTTCTGAAGCTCGCGGTCCTCCATGCGGTTGCCCGACTTCAGGCGGTCGACAGCCAGGGAGAGCCGCCCCGCCGGCACCGTGGCGGGATCGATCGTTCCCGAGGGCTCCAAGTCCAGATCGACATAGCCCTCGAGGCCACTGGTGGTCGAGTGGATCGGGTGCACGTTGGAGCGTGCGTCGATCCACACTTGCGAACGGTCCGGGACAATGGAGTAGCGGGTCACGGCAGCTACATCCGCCGCATTGTCACGTAGCGGCGGATGTCCGGGAACGAGCGGGCCACGACCAACATGGCGCCGCACAGCGCCAACACGATCAGCCCGGCGAACACGTACCCCGCGACGTTCACCTCACATCTCCCTCATCTTGAGGTAGCGGGCGATGTCGGGCAGCGACTTGATCACGAGGCCGGCCACCGCGGCGAGAATCAATGAAGCAAAGAAACGACGGATCATCGGACAGATCCCCTTTCGGCGGGTTGGGCATTTTCAGAAATGACTTCGAGACACAGGTCGGCCGCGGCGCTGATCGCCGCTTCGACTGCAGGAGAGAGCCCAATGCCCTCGTCGAGATCGCCCGGCTGGCATCCGACGATGACGATGCGATCGACGGAGCCTCCGAGGTGGGCCAGGGTGGCGAGGACGATGTCGGGGCTCATGGTGTGGGCGTCGACGGTCGGCAGGGCACCGCCCGCGGAGTCCGACGGGTGCATGGACAGGGGCTCCGCATCGATCACCGCGAGTGTCCCTGGGGCCTCACCCATGGGCATGGCATCGACCAGGATGAGCGAGTCGCAACCCTCGAGAAGGTCGTAGGCGAGGTGGATGCCCCGGATCCCGTAGTCCTCGACTCGCACTCCGTCCGGGAGCGCCCGGCCGGAGAGTTCATGAACCACCTCGACACCGAAGGCGTCGTCCGACAGGAAGATGTTCCCGATGCCCGCGACGAGCGTGTGGCCGGTCACGGTCGGATCTCATCGTCGGGCCGGCTCGGTATCGGTTCGACCTCGTCCGGCCGGAAGTAGAGGTAACGGCCCTGCCACATGAGCTCGCTCGCGGCCGGGTCGCCGTCGAGCGTGACGGCGAGGTGGACACCGCCATCGACATCGGCGAACACGCCGGCCACGGTGCCGCACCGGCCGTCGAGGAACATGTCCTGCGCATCCGCCTGTCCTGACGGGTGGAGCCGGACCGTCGACCCCTGTGCCAGCTCGATCCCTCCCACGCACACCGAGTCCGTCCAGGGATCGACGGACTCGTCGGAGGCCGGGTCCCACCAAGGGGCGGGAACTGTTTCGGGCGTGGTCGATTCCGGCTCCACAGGGCGCATCTGCCCGTGGAGGCGCCCCATCGTTTCGGGTGACAGTGCGTCACAGCGGTCGATGATGGCGGCGGCGCGGGCGTCTGTCCCCCGTGCCTCTGCCTTCTCGGCGTCGGTGAGCGTCATCACCCGCAGGGCCAAGATCTCGTCGATCTCGAGCGAGTCGTACAGATCACCCGGGCTCTGGTCCGCTACCTCGGGGTGGTCGTAGAGGATGATCGGCGAGGAGAGCACGACGTCATTGGTGCCGATGAGAACCGGGTACGCGCCCTCGCTCCGGCAGGCCAGGGCCGCTCGGGCAGCACCATCGGGAGGATCGAGAAGAGACACGAACGTCGCCCCGTCGAGGGCCAGCATGGTGTGCACCGCCACCAGGCTCTGGGGCACGACGTCGACTCTCCGGATGGAAGCGTCGGCGCACGTTGTGGCGTTCTCGACCGTCACCGTCACCTTGACGTAGGGCGAGCCGTCCGTTGCGGGCGCCGTGGCCACCCGGACCACGCCGTCTACGGCGAATCGCTCACGAACGAAGCGACCGGCCAGTGTCCCATCCGCCCTGTGGACGCTCTCGGTCTCTGATCCGCCCTCGAGGTGGAACGAGAGCTCGTCGGCGGCCGCGCCGCCTGGGGGGATGACGAGCGGACGCAGGTCCACCACGCGGTCGACCGCTTCATCCCACTCGACGTGGGATGTCCCGTCCACCTCGAGGGCATCAACGGGTCCGAAGGCGGGCTCGCGGGAAAGGGGAACCGTCCCGCTCAGTCGAGCCTCAACTCTGCGGCGCTGTGTCTGCAGGCACCGGACGCGTACCCGGAGGATCGGACGGTCGCGCCTGTCGCGCTGGTCGCCCAGGTCGGCGAGACATTCGGTCCGGGCCGACCAACGTTCGGACCCGTCGGCCTCGCTGTAGGCACGAGGTGCGAGCACGCCCCACTGGAAGCGCACCTGGTTCTTCCGGGAGGAAGCCCGGTAGGGGTACAGGACGTACCCCTCGTAGAGGACCGCGTCAGCCACCGCCCTCGCCGCCTCGAAACGGTCCTCCTCGAGCCCGGCCATTGATTGAAGGGATCTCGTGCTGGTGGCGCTCATGGCTGCCCCTCCTCGGCCTCCTTGAGGAGCTGAGCGAAGGCCTGATCCCACGTCGGAAGGCCGCGCAGTGCCCGGAACCGCTGTAAATCGTCCAGCGTGTCGCGTCGCACACGAACGAAGCCGCTTCCGGGGAAGTAGGCGTCCATGGTGCTGCGCCAGACGGCAACGGGCAGGCGGTGCGAGGACTCCGTCGACCATGAGAGTGGCTCGGCCGAAAATCCCGACGAGCCCTGCGTGAAGACGGTTCCCGAGAAGAGGAAGAGGAGAGGTATGTCGCCGTCGCCCAGCGCGTGCATGTACTTGGCGCCGGCTACCTCGAAGTCGTAGGTGCACACGACGGGAAGGTCGAACTCGGTGTTGCCATCGAACCGGCCGATCATCGATGAGACGTGCGTCCACAGGAATGGGCGCAGGGAGTTTCCCCATTGCGGTGTCTCCCCGAACAATTCGTAGAGGTTCTCCTCCTCATGCTCGCTGTACTGCCGGCGTTGCGGCTCGATCCGGATCTGGCAGTGCAGGGCGACTGCGTGCACGCGCTTCCCGCCGGCTTCCTCCGCCCGTGTCCGGAACATGATCGTCGGCACGGCGGCGTGCGGCTCGGTGCGGGCGTCCAGCACCTCGAAGTGCAGGTCGCTCACTGCGCCCGCGCTTTGATGTCGGCGAAGAAGTCATCGAGTTTCCGGTTGGCCTCGGTGCCGCCGTCGAAACCGCGCCACAGCCTCCGGAGGTGCCCGACGAGCTCGTAGCAGGCGTCGATCGGCACGATGTAGCACTCGGCCCCGCGATCGCCCCGGTTGCTGGCCGCACGGACGAGGAACGCCTCGACATCGGGCTGCATGGTCGCCAGTTGCGAGTTGGCCACGAACAGATCCGTCCAGGTGTCCAACGGGAGCTCCGACTCGGTGGCTCCCGCTGGACCGGGGTAGAACGCGGCGACCCGTTCGAGTTCGGAGTTGAGGAAGAAGAAGGCGACACTGACCGGAATCTGGAGGCTGTCCCATTGGGACGGGGACAGCTCGAAGTCGGGAAACGCAAGGTACCGCTCGGGCACGCTGCGGAAGTGATCGCCGCCGGCACCCTGCGACTCGAAGAGGAGAAAGCACCCGCGACAGGCGCACAGCAAGGTCCTGGACCGCAGGTCGACGAGGTGGCGGTGCTCGCTGGCGATCCTGTCGGAGCACAGCTCGCATCGTTCCTCTGCGGGGGCGGTTTCACGGCTAGGGCTGCTGGCGCGGATGCGCTGCAGCACGGCGATGGGGTCGGTCATCGGATCGCCACCTCGGTCGGGCATGCGTCGTAGTGCGTCTTCTTGAACCCAAGCGCGATGGGCACCCCCACGGCATCGTCCGCGCTCGACTCCTCGACGACGATCCGGGTCACCTCCGGCGCCGCTTCCAAAATGGCCACCTCGACGGCGCCGCGCAATGTGGCGGCCGAGGACGGACATCCGTCGCAATTCCCAAGGAGCCGGAGTTTGACGGCACCGAGCTGATCGTCGACCGCCAGGAGCTCGACGTCGCCGCCGTGTCGGCCGAGGAAGGGCCGCACCGACTCGAGTGCTTCCTCCACCCGGACCTCGAGCGGTTCAGGGTGGAGGCCCTGGACGAGGAGAAGGCTGGCGACCAGCTCGTCGGCGGTGAAGTCGACCACCAAGTCGGGCGTCCGCGCCTGGGCGATCTCGACCATGCGTGCCAGCCCGGCCCCGTAGAGATCGGAGACCAGGCGCAACAGCTCTTCCGCCAGGTCGAGGGAACGCGGATCCGCAACGGCCTGGAGTTCGGCTAATGCCTGTTCGATCCGGTCACCGCTCGCTCGGAGATTCTGGGGTGCAGGCATCGCTCCGGGCGATCAGAACAAGTCGTCCGCGTTGGCCACCTGGGTGGGGGAGTGGACTTTCTTCAGCACCTTTCCCTTGCCGAGATACATGTGGACGCCGCAGGGAAGGCAGGGGTCGAAGCTGCGTACCGACCGCATGATGTCGATGCCCTTGAAATTCTCTCTGGTGTTCTCCTCGAAGATCGGTGAGTCGATCACCGCATCTTCGTAGGGCCCGGGAGTGCCATAGATGTCTCGAGGGTTGGCGTTCCAGGGGGTCGGAGGATACGGGTGGTAGTTGGCGATCTTGCCGCCCTTGATCACCATGTGATGCGACAGGACGCCACGCACCGCCTCGGTGAACCCGCACCCGATCGCTTCGTCGGGTACGTCGAAAGGCTCCCAGGTCTTGGTCTTGCCGGCCCGGACGTCCTTGAGCGCCAGCTCAATGAAGTCCAGCGCGGCCGCAGCGGCGTAGGCCTGGAAGTAGGTCCGGGCTCGGTCGCGCTCCAGCGTGTTGGACCACTGGGGGATCTTCCACTCCAGATCGACCGGCCCTTCGAGGGCGGTCTTGGGCAGGTGGATCTTCACACTGGTGCCGGTGGCGTCGAGGTGATCCGTGTGCACCAGGCCCGAGAGGGCGGTCGACCAGAGCCGGGCCAGCGGTCCGCCTCCGGTGTCGAGCGCAAGGTGGTCCTGGCCGTCGAACCAGCGGGGCGACATCACCCAGCTGTAGTTTCCGTCGAAGTCGCGCTTCTGCGGCTGGGGGTTGGTGTGCTGGTTCCAGGGGTGTCGCCGGTCGACCGGGTTCCCGAGGGGGTCCCGGGTGACGAACATCTCCTGGTCCTCCCAGTCGTCGTAGAAGGAATGACCGAGCAGAATCCGGATGCCGAGGTTGATCTCGACGAGGTCGTTGGTAACGAGCTTGCCATCGACCACCACGCCGGGGGTCACACCCATGGCACGGCCCCACTTGGTCATGTCCTTGTAGTCGAAATTGCAGACTTCGGGATCCTGGAATGCTCCCCAACAGTTGAGCAGGATCCGTCTCCGGCCGACCTCCTCGTATCCCGGCATGGCCTCGTAGAAGAAGTCGAAAAGGTCGTCGTGCATCGGGACGACGCGCTTCATGAACTCGACGTAGCGCTGCAGGCGCGTGTAGTAGTCGGTGAAGAGCTGAATGGTCGCCGTCGTGCCGACGCCGCCGGGGTAGAGGGTCGACGGGTGGACGTGGCGCCCCTCCATCAGGCAGAACATCTCCCGGGTGTATCGGCTGACCTGAAGTGCCTCGCGGTAGAACTCTCCCGAGAAGGGGTTGAGCGACCGCATGATGTCGCCGATCGTCTTGTAGCCGTGGGCCCCCGCATGCGGCGCCTCGGTCCGGTTGGCCTGCTCGAGCACGCCCGGGTTGGTTTCGGCCACCATCTTCTCGCAGAAGTCCACGCCCACGAGGTTCTCCTGGAAGATGTTGTGATCGAACATGTACTCCGCGGCCTCACCCAGGTTCACAATCTGCTCGCCGAGTGCCGGCGGCTGCACCCCGTATGCCATGTTTTGGGTGTAGCAGGAGCAGGTGGCGTGGTTGTCGCCGCAGATCCCGCAGATCCGGCTGGTGATGAAGTGCGCGTCCCTGGGGTCCTTGCCCTTCATGAAGACGCTGTAGCCCCGGAAGATGGAGGACGTGCTGTGACACTCCGCGACCTTCCCCTTCCCGAAGTCGACCTTCGTGTAGATCCCCAGACTCCCCACAATGCGTGTGATCGGGTCCCACGCCATTTCGACGAGCCCGTTTGCGTCCTCGGTGAGCTTCTTGGTGGCCATGTGCTTACCTCCAGATCTTCTGGTAGCCGGTAGAGAGCTCGTTCCCGGGGGTGCGCCACTTCGGCTCGTCATCGAGCGTGTGGAGCGTGATCTTGCGGAGCCCTCGGATAGCCCTTCCGTACAACCCGGAGGCCATCGTCGACACCGTCGCCCCGGGCGGTTCGTCCATGAAGGGCATGAACTTGTCTGGAAATCCGGGCATCGTGCACCCGATGCAGATGCCGCCAACGTTGGGGCAGCCCCCCACTCCGTTGATCCACCCCCGTTTCGGTACGTTGCACTTGACGACAGGTCCCCAGCAGCCGAGCTTGACGATGCACTTGGGCGAGCCGTACTCGGTCGCAAAGTCGCCCTGCTCGTAGTACCCGGCCCGGTCGCAGCCCTCGTGGACCGTGGCGCCGAACAGCCACTGCGGCCGCAACGAGTCGTCGAGCGGGATCATGGGTGCCTGACCCGTGGCCTGGTAGAGCAGGTAGAGGATCGTCTCAGACAAGTTGTCAGGGTGGGTTGGGCAGCCCGGCACGCAGACGATCGGAATGCCGGCCTTCGATGTCCAGCCCCACCCCAGGTAGTCGGGCACACCCATTGCGCCGGTGGGGTTCCCCGCCATGGCATGGATACCGCCGTAGCAGGCACAAGTACCCGCTGCGAGCACGACGAGTGCTTTCGGCGCCAAGCGGTCGAGCCACTCGCTGGTGGTCATGGGCTGATCGGTGTCGGGGTTGTTCCCGAAGCCGCACCAGTAGCCCTCCTTCTTGATCGCTTCATTGGGGATGGAGCCCTCGACGACGAGGACAAAGGGCTCGAGCTCCCCGCGGTCCGCCTTGAAGAACCACTCGATGAAGTCGTCGGCGCCCCCCACCGGACCACACTCGAAATCGATCAGTGGCCAGTGCACGGCGATCTTCGGCAGCCCCGGTAGCGCACCGAGTGCTATTTCCTCGATGCTGGGTTGCGTCGCCGCGGTCAGCGCAACCGAGTCGCCATCACAGCTGAGTCCGGCGTTGATCCAGAGGACATGGACCACCGCTTCTTCGGTCGAAGTATCAGTCGCCGTCAAGGTGCCCTCCCCTGTCCTGGCCGCGCGGCATTGTGCGGTCGGATGCAGTCTCAGCCTGGCTCCGACCGCTGTAAATGAGTGTCTTTTGCACCGTCCTTTGAAGCGAACCAGCGGCCAGACAATTGACACCCCGATCCGGCGGGACGAGGATCGTCGGTGCATGGCCATGGAACAGCGGTCTGCGGGGCCCTCGGGAACGAAAGGTGTCGCGCGCTTTGAATTGGCGCCGCCACGCCGCTTCATGCTCCCGGCGATTCTTCTCCTGCTGTCCGAGCAACCTGGGTACGGATATGGACTCGTTCCACGTCTTGTCGAATTCCGCTTCGGCCACGTCGACCGCCCGGCCGTCTATCGGGCCCTGGCCCAACTCGAGCGGGACGGCCTCGTGCAGGTCTCGGCGGACGACCGGCAGCCCGGCCAGGCACGCCGCATCTATTCGGTGACGCCGCTGGGGGAACGTGTTCTCCGGGTGTGGATGGGCGTGATCCGGGAGGAGCATGCCCACCTCGGCGAGGTGATCCGTCGTTACCAGGCCACCGCCACCATCGATGCCGTATTGTCCGAAGTCGAGGGCGGATCGGTGCCCGAGCTCGACCTTGGCTGGTCTCCTGTCTCCACGACGTCCATATGGAGACGTCGCCTGATGCCGCTCGAGGGCGACGGGGATGAGTTCACCTCTCAGCACGCAGCGGCAGAAGAGAATCCTTTGAGGTCGTCCGGGTCCAGCGTCTCGCAAACCCGGGAAACCGGCGGCTTCGAGGCGCCACTGCGCTCGGGTTCAGATCGTCGCGGTGGCGGCTCGACGAGCCCGACAATGTGCCGATTCGTCTTGGATCCCGAGCGATCGGCGGTCCTCATTGACGCCCGCTCGACGGTCGGGCCGATCTGCTTCGGCAGCACGGGTATCACAGGCTCGTTGTACGCGGCAATGGACGACGGCGGGGTCAGCGCCGAGGTTCCTCCTACGGGATGGCTCACCATCGACATGACTGGATTGAGCTCCGGGAACAAGCTCTACGACGCCGAACTCCACCGCCGGATCAACTCCCGTCGATACCCGACCGCCAAGGTGGAGCTGAAGGAGTGCACGCCGAGCGCTCCACGGCGGCGTTATCGCCTTCGTGGTGAATTGACCTTCCATGGGATTACGCGCCGCGCCGAGGGGACCGTGCAGGTGGAGGCGGCGTCCGACGATCGCATTGTCATCAGCGGTGAGCAGGTCTTCGACATCCGGGACTTCGCGCTGCCATCCCCAACCATGCTGATGCTCCGAATCTTTCCCGACGTCAGGGTGCGGCTGTACGCCGAAGCTGAACTGTCTTCCGACGAGGAGTGAGCCCTGGTTTGACCGGCTCAAATAGGGATTGCGATCCTCGGCTCGGAATCTCAATCCCGTCTGGTGAAGCCCCCAAAGGGAGTGGACTGATCGGTCACGTCCTGGCCGATACCTCGCAGGCCGACGGCCTTGCCGTCGGACCCCTGGGTCGGGTTGGCATGGACCCAGACCACGTGCGTCTTCTGATCGCGATGGAGGACGCGATATTCCTGGTCGAGGGGCCGGGCTGAGCCCACCGACTCCGTCATGGCTCCGCGCATGCTCTCTCTGTCCTGGGGACTGATCAGCTCCAGGTAGGACTCGAACGTCCCGGCGAAGTCCAGTGGGTCGATCCCATGGATCCGATGGAACTCAGCGCTCCATTGCACGGCATCGGTCCTGAGGTCCCAGAGCCAACTGCCGACGCCGGAAAGGGCCTCCGCCTCCTCGAGCCGGGCGTCCATTTCCGCCAGCGTGGCCTGCGCAAGATGCTGCTCGGTGACGTCGCGAGCAACGACCACTTGCCCATTGACCTCGCCCTCTCGGTCGATCAAGGGAGAGATGGAGAGGGAGATGGGAATGGGGAGACCGTCGGGCCGGATGATCTCCGTCTCGAAATGTCGGATGCGTTCGCCGGCTCCCACCCGGGCGATCACCTCGTCGACCTCGTGGCGAAGGTGCGGGGCAAATATGGTGCCGATGGGGCGCCGCTCGACATCGCGAGGAGATCGGCCGAAGAGCCTTTCGGCGTTCTCGCTGAAAAAGGTGATCTTGGCCGTTCGGTCGCACGTCATGACCGCATCGTCGGTCAGCTCGATGATCGCGCGGAGAAGTGCCCCAGGATGGGCTATTGCATTGAGAGCGCCCTGCCCATTTTCGCCCGTTGCATCCGCGTCACCCATGGATTTCTCCGGCTCCACTGGCTTGAGTATCGGCGCCCCTCAAAGGAGTCACCGGCTCCCCGGTTCGGCCATCCTACGCCTCGGCTTCGTGGCGGTGCCCGGCGTCTTGCCTCCGCCGGAGTACGAGAAATGTGGGCGCCGCCACCGTCCGGTCCGAGCGGTGAGGAGGATCGGCCATCTGTGTCGATCACGTCGAGCCCTCCGGCGAACTGTCGCATCCGCAGATGAACCGGTCGCCCGTCTCAGGATGGCCAGTTATGCTCCCAGCGAGGAGACAGGGATGCACGAACTCTCCATTTGCAGTGCAATTGCGAGTACGGCGGCGAAGCACGCGGACGGGCGATCGGTGTCCCAAGTCACCGTGCAGATTGGGCATCTGCGTCAGGTCGTGCCCGACGCCCTCCAGTTCAGCTGGGAGGTCGTGTCCGACGCCACGGCGCTCAAGGATGCAGAACTCGTGATCGAACAAGTGCCAGCGGTGGTCGAGTGCGCTGCGTGTGGTGCACGAACGACTCTCGACCTACCCATCCTCGCCTGCGGTCGCTGTGAAGGGTTCGACGTCAAGCTCGTCAGCGGAGAAGAGCTCCTCGTGGTGTCGATTGACCTGGTCGACGCGTAGCAATGGGCCGATTTCACCTCCATGAAGACGGAACGGGTCACGTCCACGACCACGACGTTGACCCCGATCACGCCCACCATGGAAGAGGAGGATCCGACGTTGGGGATCATTCGGGATACGTCCAAACGGGCGAAACGAGGATCGCCATACTGGAGAACCTTCTCTCGGAGAACGACAGGGTCGCTGATGACAATGGCAAGCGGCTCGCGGCATCCGGCGTCTGCGCGGTCAATTTGATGTCCTCGCCCGGTGCAGGGAAGACCACACTTCTTCGCAAAACGTTGCAGATTCTGGGCGAGTCGATGCGTATCGGCGTCTTGGAAGGGGACATCGCCACGACTCTCGATGCTGACAAACTCGAAGGTGCCGGCGCGGCGGCGATCTCAGTCGTGAACACGAGTGCGGGGTTTGGGGGAGAGTGCCACCTGGATGCCGTGATGGTGCAATCCGGGATGGCGCGGCTCCCGTTACCCGGGCTCGACCTTTTGATCATTGAGAATGTCGGGAATTTGGTGTGCCCGGCGGAATTCAAGGTTGGTGAACAGGCGAAAGCCATGGTATTCGCCGTGACGGAAGGAGAAGAAAAGCCCCTCAAGTACCCGGTCATGTTCCGAGCCGCGGATGTTGTCGTGGTGAACAAGGTGGATCTGCTCCCGCACCTCGACTTCGAGTTAGATCTCTTTCTGTTCAACCTGAATGCGGTGAACCCAACTGCCGAGGTCATTCTGGCAAGCGCCCGGACCGGTCAGGGTGTCAGCGAGTGGTGTACCTGGTTAGCGGGACAATGCTCGCTCGTGGCGGGAGAGTCCACGGCCTGAACTTCGCAGAGGACGAATGGCGATCCGAGACTGATTGCTCAGCCGAAACTCTGAATGGCGGCCATCCCGACGATGGGCCGGTTCAGGTGGATGCTGCCGGCCGAGCCGTAGAAGCCGGCGTCGCCGTAGCTGAAGATCCCCCCGTCGCGCCCGACCATCCAGTATCCCTGGCCGTCGGCTGTGCGATTCATGCCGACCACCGGGGCGCTGATGGGCATGCCCCCTGCTGATCCGAAGTAGGCGACGTTCCCGAAGTTGAAGATGCCGCCGTCCGACGCGACGAGCCAGTAGCCACTCCCGTCGGGGGCCGGCGTCATGCCGACGATCGGCTTCTGCAGCGGCAGTCCTCCGGTGGATCCGAAGAATTGCGCGTCGCCGAACGCGAAGATCCCTCCGTCGGACGCCACGAGCCAGTAGCCGCCGCCGTCGAAGGTCGAGGCCATGCCGACGATCGGCTTGTCGAGGGGCAGGCCGCCGGTGGATCCGAAGAATTGCGCGTCGCCGAACGCGAAGATCCCACCGTCGGACGCCACGAGCCAGTAGCCGCCGCCGTCGGGAGTGGGCGAAATGGCGACGATCGGTGCATTGAGGTGCATGCCGCCGGTGGAGCCGTAGAAGACGGCGTCTCCGAAGGCAAAGATGCCGCCGTCCGATGCCAGTAGCCAGTAGCCGGCATCGTCCGGTGTCGCCGCCATGCCGACGATCGGCGCGTTCAGATGGAGGCTTCCCGTGGAGCCGTAGAACTGGGCACCGCCGTAGCTGAAGATCCCGCCGTCGCTGGCGACTTCCCAGTATCCAGGCGCGCTGATGGGTTCGATGTCGATGACGAGGCTCGCCTGGGCCGACAAGAGGTTCGAGTCCGTGACGCTGAAGGTGACCGGGTACTGACCCGAGATCGTGGGCGTGCCGCTCAGGCTGCCGTTGGCCGCCAGGTGCGTGCCGGGCGGCATGGTCCCCCCGGCGACCGCCCACGAGTACGGTGCCAGGCCGCCACTGGCCGCCAGGGAGGCGGCGTAGGGGACGCCGACCGTACCGACGGTGAGGCTGGTGGTGCTGACGGTTGGCGGCGCCGAAAGAGTGGCAATGGTGCCGCCAAAGTTGGTGCCGGTCCCGACCGCTTCGCAGTTGACGGGGCTGGCACATGTCACACCGGACAGCGAGACTTCGCCGGGCGGAGCGGGCTGGCTCGTCCACTGCGCGCCGCCGTCACTCGTCGTGGCGATGGTCGAGCCGCCGACGGCAGTGCACAGTGACGCGCTCACGCAGCTGACGGACTGCAAGGCGGTCGACCCGGCCGGTGTTCCCTGGTCGCTCCAGACGGAGCCGCCGTCCGTCGTCGCGATGACGTGGGCGCCGGCGGCCAGGCAAGTGGTGTCGCTCGGGCAGGAGATGCCGTTGAGGCTGGTGATTGCGGTCGGCGGGGTCTGGGGAACCCAGCTCGTCCCTCCGTTGCTGGTGGAGAGGATCACCGCGCTCGGGCCGCCTGAGGAAAGCCCAACAGCAGTGCAGTGCATGGCATCAGGGCAGGAAATCCCCGTGAAGTTGGTCACGACCCCCGGGTAGGGCTCCGTCGTCCACGACGCACCCCCATTGGCGGTTGCGATGATGCTGGGCGACGAGCTGCCGAAGTCGCTCACGGCGTGACATGTGGTGGCGTTCACACACGAGACGGCCGTGAGGATGCCGACCCCGCTCGGGAGGGACTCAGATGTCCACGTGGCGCCGGCGTCGACCGTCCCGATGACCGCCGGGCTGCCGAAGACGCCGAACCCTACGGCCGTGCAATCGGATTTCGTTGCACACGAAATGCCGTTGAGGCCCGCGACGTTGGAAGGAATTGCCTGATCGCTCCATGCATACCCCTCATTGACCGAGGCGAGCACCGAGTGCACCCCCGCCGCGAAGCAGTCGGCGGTGGTCGGGCACGACACCGAACTCAAGCGGCTGGTGCCCGGTGGCGGAGTTTGCGCAGTCCACGACAGACCACCCGTCGTCGTCCCCATGATCGTGGACCCCGCCCCGATATTGCCTGTGTTTCCGACGGCGATGCAGTTCGCGGTAGTCGAGCAGGAGACGCCGGTGAGATCGACGGCATTGCTGGGCGGGGTCTGGAGTGACCAGGTGGATCCGTTGTTCGAAGTGCTGACGGCGTACGGGGTGGAGCTGAGGTTGGTGCCTACGGCGATGCATGTGGATTTGGCTCGTGACAGGTCATGGTATTGAGCTGCTGACCGCTCGGCAACGAGCTGGCTTCGGTCCATGACCCTCCACCATCGGTTGTGCTGAAAGCGACTCCGCCTCCAGCCGTAGCGATGCCGACAGTCGTGCAGTCAGACTCCGTAGAAACAGGAAATGCCGGATAGCGAAGCCACTAAAGGTTGCTGAAGCAAGGCTCCAGCCGGTGTCATCGTCGTCTGCCGAGTATCGATGGCCTGTTGTCGACGGTTCCAACGGCTACGCAAGTGAGGGCGTTGGGACACGAGACCCCCGTCAAAGTGTCTGTTTCGAGTGGCGGCGTTTCTGAATTCCAAACGGATCCATTCGACGTCTGAACGATTCCGATTTCCGCCCACCGCCGTGCATTCATCGATGTCGAAACAGGAGATCGATTGCGCCGGGAACGACGAGTCTTGAACCATCCATGTCTCTCCACCGTTGCTCGACTTATAGATCCCAGAGCCCCCGCCGGCGTAACAGACGGCTGCCGACGGGCACGACACTGCCGACAGCGTCGTCACGCCTGACGGCGGAGTCGCATCGGACCAGGTTCCGCCGTCGTTCTCGGTGACGATGACGGAGGCCACGTGGCCTCCGTCATCACCGACGGCAACGCAGGTCGTTGTGCCCGGCGCGCAGGAGACCGCGTCGACGTTGGCCAACGGGGTGAAGGTGGCGGTCGATTGCCAGCTCGGGGTGGCGGCGGCCGCCGGAAGTGTTGACACCTGTGTCCCGAGTACCCCGAAGAGCGCGACGAGCGTTGCCGTCGCCAACGTGACGAGGGTGATTCTCCGGACCGTGTACACCCGCCACCTCCCTCCGACGCGGAGAGCCCACCGAATGAATGCAGGTCGTATCGGCCAATTTCCGCCCGATTTAAAGCGGTTTTCGCGCGAGAAGAGGAACCGTCGTTGCTAGGTCGGCTGCGATGTGGCCGCGACGACATTGGGTGGCGTCCGCCCGGCCAGGACGTCACACACGCCTTGACACGCCAGGCGCGCCATGCGCGTGCGCGTCTGAATTGTTGCACTCCCGATGTGAGGAAGGAGGGTTGTACGCGGTGCGCTGAGCACGCGCTGACTCACTCGTGGTTCCCCGTCGTAGACGTCGAGTCCGGCGGCGTAGATCGATCCCGCTTCAAGCGCGTCGACGAGTGCGTCTTCGTCCACAACGGGTCCGCGTGCCGTGTTGATCAAGACCGCCGTCGGCTTCATGCGATCCAGTTGTGCGGCCCCGATCAGATGCCGCGTCGACTCGTTCAGCGGAACATGCAGGCTGACGATGTCCGATCGCTCCAGGAGTTCGTCGAGTGTCGGGACGAAACCGGGAAGGCCCGTGTCGTGGCGCGTTGTGTGCAGCACCTCCATGTCGAATCCGGCCGCCCGTTGGGCCACGGCACGGGCGATACGACCGAAACCGACGAGTCCGAGCGTGGCCCCGTGTACGTCACGGGCCAGATGCGTGCCGAAACCCCACCCCGTCCACCGGCCTTCTCGAAGGTCCCGCTCGGCATCGCTGGCAAGCCGGGTTGCAGTCAGGATCAGAAGGAAGGCGAGGTCTGCCGTCGTGTCATCGAGCACACCGGGGGTGTTGCAGACCGTGATGCCCATCGCGGTTGCCGAGACGACATCGATGTTGTCGTACCCGACGGCCGCATTGGCCACGACCCGGAGCCGTCCGCTTCGCCCGGACTCGAGGACACCGGCGTCGATGCGATCGGTGAGGTGGCAGACGATCCCGTCACATTCGGCGGCCGCCCGGGTCAGCTCCTCCGGCGAGAGACGGGCCCCGTCCTCGCGCAGCACGATCTCGTGGCCCGCGTCGATCAGGGGGTCGGTCCCGCCCTCCGTCAAGGGGCGGGTGACAAGGACGCGCGCCACCTAGTGCGTCGTGTAGTTGATGGCGCCCGCACCCTTGACGCCGATGGCGAAGCAGAAGCAATGGATCGGGGCATGGTCGCTGATCGGACGCAGCGAGTGGACCTTGTCCGGCGGGATGTACACGAGGTCGCCCTGGGAGATCGGGCGGTCTTCGCCATCGATCGTCATGATGCCCTTCCCGTTCATGACGTAATAGAACTCATGGGTCGGATGCGAGTGCGGGTCGACCAGGCCTCCGCCTGGGACCTCGAACTCGTTGACCAGCTCCAGGTAGCCCCCGTCAGTGATGTCCTTGAACTCGCGGGACTCGATCATCCACCAGACCGGGACGGTGCCATTGTGCTCGACGACCGGCGCCTTGGCTTCAATGCTGCGCACATCCATCCTGTTGGCCTCCCAAGGTTTCCTAGACTGACTCCAGCGTCAGGTTAGGCCGCGTTGCACCGCAGGCGCACCGTCCGTGGCGCCGGTCGAGCGAAACGAGAGCGAGCATGTCCCCAAAGACAGCAAATGGAGAACGAGCCATGGTCCCGCAGCCGCTCACGGAAGAAGCGTGGTCACCGTTCGGCTGGCTCCCCGTCGCCGACGTCGACCCGAGGGACGGCAAGGAGAGGATGACCTTCGAGTGGGCCGACGCCCACGTGAACCTGATCGGCCACGCACGGAAAGAGGTCCCCGAGACCCCCAACGGCCTCCGCTGCGACATGCTCTTCCGCCACGACACCCACACCCAGGCCTTGATGCCCCTCAATGTTCCGGCCGTGATCGTCGTGGCCCCGGCCGCCGTCGAATTCACCGACGAGGCGGAAGCCACCACCGTCCGAGCCTTCCGGATCGAGCCCCTCGAGTCACTGGTACTGCATCAGGGCACCTGGCACTGGGGCCCGTTCCCGATCGAGGGCCCTGAGGTGCGGCTGTTCAACGTCCAGGGGCTCCGCTACGCCGAGGACAACCGCTGCGTCGACCTGGCCGCCAAGGGCCTGTCCATCGAGGTCGACTTCTCACGGTCGGCCGGCGGAGCCCTTCGTGGAGCTTGACGACGCCGAAGAGGCGGAGCTGGTCCCGGCCACCGTGGCCGAGCTGGTGGATTCCCTCACGGCCCGTGCCTCGGGCCGGAGCGCCGACGGGAGGGCCACGTTCGTCACGACCTGCCCGAAGTGGTGGGTGCACGGTCGTGTGTTCGGCGGCATGGTGGTGGGCCAGGCGTTGAACGCCGCTATGCAGACCGTTCCCGCCGGCCTCGAGGTGCACTCCCTCCACGGGTACTTTTTGCGGCCCACCAGTCCCGGATCCCAGACGACCCACGTCGTCGACACTGTGCGGGACGGAAGGTCGTTCAGCACTCGACAGGTGACGAGCGAGGTGGAGGGCAAGGAGACCTTCCGCATGACCTGTTCCTTCCACGCGCCCGAGAACGGAGACAGCTATCAGCTCCCGATCGCTCCGGCCATACCTCGGCCCGGTGACGTCGAGGGGTTCGAGGAGCCCTTCCCTTTCGACGTCCGGGAGCTCGGGACGACAGAGCGTCGGGCGGACGGTACATACGAATCGACTCGTCGTTGCTGGTTCCGCTCGCGTCAGCCTCTGTCGGACGACCCGATGGTGCACGCCGGTTTCCTGGCGTATTTCTCCGATATGACGGGAGCCTCGTTCCGTCCGCACAGCCTGGGCGTGTGGGGCACGCACACCGACGCCAGCCTCGATCACGCCCTGTGGTTCCACCGCCCCTGGAGGGCCGATGTCTGGAGCCTCTTCGACATCCATACGCTCGTCAACGCGGGCGGCAGGGCCACTATTCGCGCGACGATGCACGGCGAGGACGGGACCCTGCACCTGAGCATGGCGCAGGAATTGCTGATCCGGGAGCTGGACGAACCACTGCAGGTGAAGGCCCCGGCGTGGTCGAAGCGTGACGCACCAACGGGAGGGGTCAGTGGGACTGCTTGAGGGTCACAGAGCCGTGGTCACCGGCGGTGGATCAGGCATCGGACGGGCGACGTGCCGTCGCATGGCCGAAGAGGGTGCCCAGGTGGCGGTGCTCGATCTCAACGGAGAGTCTGCTGTCGCCGTCGCCGCCGAAATCGGGGGGGTTGCCTTCGGCGTGGACGTGGGAGAGCCCGACGCGCTGCGAGTGGCCGTCGACGCGGCGGCATCGGCGCTCGGAGGGCTCTCCATCATCTACAACAACGCCGGAACGGGCGCCTTCAACAAGCTGCACGAGATGGACCTGGCCGAATGGGACCGGGTGCTCAGGGTGAACCTGACGGGGGTCTGGGCCGGGATCCGGGCGGCGGTGCCGCACCTGCTGGCCGGCGGAGGCGGCTCCATCGTCAGTACCGCATCCATCAGCGGGACACGGCCCGCCGCGGGGGAGAGCCCCTACGCGGCCAGCAAGGCGGCGGTGGCCGCCCTGACGGCGTCGGCTGCCCTGGAGTACGCACCCACCATTCGGGTCAACGCCGTGTCGCCGGGGATGATCCTGACGGCGATGACGGAGCAGATGTTCGAATTCATGCCCAGTCAGACGGAGCGCTTCGAGAAGGGCACACCCGTGGCCCGGATCGGCGAGCCCGAGGACATCGCCGACGTCGTCGTGTTCCTTTGTTCGGACATGGCTCGCTTCGTCACCGGGCAGAACATCGTCGTCGACGGTGGGCTGACGCTCCACGGTTCGGGTGTCGACGGCATTTACGACCTCGTGTTCCCGGCGAAGCCACCCCGCGCATAGGCCGGTCGCTCCTTGTTCAGGCGTTCGAGTCGAAGAGGGCTCGGTACACCATGGTCGTCATGGTCTCCAGAGCGAGATCATCGATCGGTTGTCCGACGAACTCACGCAGGTAGTGGAAGCGGTCGAGCATGGCCAGGGTGGCGAGCCCCGCCGCGTCGGGGTCGATGATGTGCCCCGAGGATTCAGGCCCGATCTGCTTTGCCAACGCGCCGGACATGGAGATGAAGGTGTCGCGAATCAGCTCGAGGAGCTCCGGATCGATCACCGCCAGGTCGGTCCAGGCTCGGAACAGCGGCGCGTAACGGGTCCAGAGCTCGGAGTAGGCCCGGATCCATCCGTGTACGTCCTCCCACTGCGGTGCACTCCCCTCGGCAGGGAGCGTGCTCAACGCGTCGTAGAGGGTCTGCGCCTCGCCGGACGCCTCTGCCACCAGGGCCCGGAGCAGATCCTCTTTGTTTGAGAAGTAGAGGTAGAAGGTGCCGTGCGAGGTCTTGGCGATCTCGACCACGTCGTTCACCCTGGTCGCGTGGTAGCCGCGTCGGTCGAACGCCACCATGGCCGCGTCCAGCAGCTTGCGCATCGTCCGTCGGCCCTGGCTCCGCAGCACTCGCTTGCTGGCCGGTGCGCCGACGGCGTCGGCCTCGGGTGTGGCGGCACCGTTGGAGCGGCCGCCGAGCCCGTTGGCTGCACCCGTCACCGCCCGGCTGGCGCCCTTAGCGGTCGCAGCCTTCTTCGCTGTCGCCGGCCGAGCGGCGTTCTTCGGGGCGGGCGCCGGGCCGGGCTGGACTCTCGGCGGTCCCATGCCCGGTGCATGGTAGTGCCGGGCATGGTCGAAATGGCTAACCTGACACGGTGGTCAGGTTTGGTTGGGGAGAAAAATGAGGTCGGACCAGGGATTATGTGGTTTGGCCTCGGGCGTGAAGCGGATTTTGTGACGCCGACGAGCAACCCAGTCGTGACCTCGCTCCAGGAGGCCGTCGCACGGAGCGTGCGGCCCGGGGACTCCGTGCTGGTCATGATGGGGCACAGCCGCTGGACGGCGGCCGCCCGGGAGCTCACCAGGCAATTCTGGCGGACGGACCCCGGCTTCACCCTCGTGATGACAAGCCTTGGCGCGCTGGGCGGCGCGTTCTTCAAGGGTGGTCTCGTGCGGAAGGTGGTCACGGCCTATTCGGGCAACAGCTTCCCCACCTACAACCCGAATCCCATCTTCCGGCAGGCCTACGAATCGGGTGAGGTCGAGGTCGAACACTGGTCCATCCTCACCCTGTCGCAACGTCTCGAAGCCGCCGCCCGTGGCTTGCCCGCGGCGGTGACCGGATCACTGGTCGGCTCGTCCATGGCGGACAACGAGGCCTTCGCCGTCGTCGACTCGCCGTTTGGGCCCCTCGGACTGCTCCAGCCGTTGGTGCCCGACGTCGCCCTCGTCCACGCCGCCGCGGCCGATCCAGCGGGCAACCTTGCTCTTTCCGAGCCCCTCCTCGATGGCGTGTGGGGGGCCTGGGCCGCCCGCCGAGGCGTCGTGGCGACCGTCGAGCGGGTGGTCGATGACCTCGAGGGCCTCGGGCACCGGGTCCGGATTCCCGGTCACCGCGTCCTGGCGGTGGTGGAGGCGCCATTTGGCGCCCACCCGGGAGGCTGCTACGCGCCCGGGCTTCCCGTCCGGAGCTATGGGGAGGACATCGCCCACTGGAGTGAGGCCGCCGACGCGGCAGCCAACAACCGATTCGACGCCTATGTCGACGAATGGGTGCTCGGTCCGTCCACCCACGAGGACTACCTGGCTCGCGTCGGGCCGGACCAACTCAGGTGGCTTGAAGGTCGGTCGGACCCCATGTCGTGGAAGGCCGATGCCGATGCCAATCCGGTCGTCGAGGACCCCGCGGTGTCCCGCTGGGAACAGGCGGCCTCGCTCGGAGCCCGTGAGATCGAGCGGGTGGTGGACGCGGTCGGGGCCGATGCCGTGCTCGCGGGTGCCGGGGTGGCCAACCTGGCCGCTTGGGTTGCGGTTGGGCGGGCTCGGGCAGCCGGGCGCAACGTCATGCTGACGGCCGAGCTGGGGCTCTGGGGGTACGAACCGACGCCCGCCGACCCCTACATCTTCAACCAGCGGGTCTTCCCGGCCACCCCGTATCTCTCCGACGCATCGGCCGTGCTCGGCATGGTCATCGGCGGCCCTGGGACCACGACGGTGGGTTGCCTGGGTGCAGCTCAGGTCGACCGCAACGGTTCGTTGAACTCCACCCAGCTCGAGGGTGGACGCTTCCTGGTCGGCTCTGGCGGGGCAAATGACGTCGCCAGCCGGGCCACGGCGTGCGTGGTGGTGACATTGGCCCGGCCCGAGCGGCTTCCCGAGGCCGTCGCGTATGTGACGTCACCTGGACAGAGGGTCGTCAGCGTCGTGACCGACAAGGGCATCCTGCGGCGTGACGACGGTGTATTGCGTCTGGCGGCCGTCCCGGCTGGCGACGGCACGTTCGAAGAAAGAGTGCGGGAGTTCACGTCGTCGTGCGGATATCAGCCTGACGTGGCGCGGGAGGTCGAGGAGCTTGCGGCCGTACGTTTCGACGAGGTGCGGGCGTTGCGCGAGTACGACCGGCGGAGGTTGTTCCTGAACTAACCCGGCCGAAACGACCCGGAGCAAGCCCGCGTCGTGCGGGCGAAAGTCATGCAATTTGGCGACGTGAGGAAGCACAAGGGGTGAGCAATGGGCGTGAAGCCCTCCAGCTACAGTGACCGGCATCCCGGGGGGGATGCACGACCGACGATTGGGGACGGTATGCGAGTGAGATATGGATTCAGGGCGCTGACCTCGGTGGCGCTGTTGGGGACGTTGTTGGGCGCCGCCGCCCTCACGACGTCGGCCAGCTCGGCCGGCGCCGCGGCGTCAACCAGTTCCGCGCCGGGAGTGACGTCGAACTCCATCACGGTGGGAACGATCTCGACCCAGACCGGGACACTGGCGTCCAACTTCTCCTCCCTCATCTACGGGGAGAGGGCCTACTACGACTACATCAATGCCCAGGGCGGCGTGAACGGCCGCAAGATCGACTACAAGTACGCCTTGGACGATGGCGGCAACCCCACCACGTTCAACCAGCTGGCGAACACACTCATCAACCAGGACCACGTCTTCGCGGTGACCGGCGTGGCGACAGCGTTCTTTTCGCCCAACCTCTTCCAAGAGTCCGGAATCCCGACCTACGGCTACAACGTGACGGGCAACTGGGCCGGTCCCCTGAATCTGTTCGCCGCCACCGGCTCGGTGCAGTACTACCAGGCAGCGGGGCCGCAGGTCACCTACGTTGCCCGCAACACACAGAAGAAGCCGTCCATCGCCTTCATCGCCTACGGCGTTGCTGCGTCCGCGGCCTCCTGCCAGGCGGAGCAGAACTCTCTGAAGGCCGCCGGCTACACGGTCAGCTACTCCGACCTCAAGGTGAGCTATCCGGGTTCCACCGTGGCCACCGACGTGCAACGCATGAAGCAGGCCGGGTCCAATATGGTCGTCAGCTGCATGGACGTGCAGGGCAACGTCACCATGGCCCGGGCGATCAAGCAATACGGGCTGAGCAACATGACGCAGTTGTGGTTCAGTGGTAACGACCAGTCGACACTGAACACGAACGAGAGCTTGATGCAGAACGTGTACTTCTCCATCGCGCACGTCCCCTTCACCGCTTCGCCCAAGCTCTACCCGGGACTCAAGCTGTACTTCGCCCAGATGAAGAAGTACGAGTCCAAGTACGTCACGGACGAGATCGCGCTGCAGGGGTGGGAGTCGGCCGCCCTCTTCGTGCAGGGTGTCCAGATGGCCGGCAAGAACCTCACCCAGGCCAACGTGATCAAGGCGGACAACTCCTTGACGGCGTACACGTCCGGCGGCCTCGAGTCGCCGGTCAACTGGAAGAGCGCCGGTCACAGCGGGCATGCGCCGCCCTATTGCGCGGCCTACATCAAGGTGTCCGGGGACCAGTACGTGCCGACCCTGAACAAGGGCAAGAACGTCTTCGTCTGCTTCCAGTCCACCAACCCGAACAAGGGCCCGGTCTTCCCGTTGCCGCCCGGCACGCCCGCGCCTTCCTGAGCGTGGTGGACGTCGATGTCGGGTAGTCAGGGGTAGGTATGGAGCAACTCCTCGGCTTCGCGCTTCCAGGGGTGCCTTACGGGTGCACGTACGCGCTGGTCGCGGTCTGCCTGGTTCTGACCTATCAGGCGACGGGGGTGTTCAACTTTGCCTTCGGCGCCCAGGCCTTCGCGTCAGCGTTCATCTTCACGTACCTGACCCAGTACCACAATTGGACCGGGTGGGAGGCCTTCCTCCTCACCGTCGTGGTGATGGGCCCGGTAGTGGGCTGGGCCTTCGACCGGCTCCTGTTCCGTCACATCCCGAACTCCAACAGCACGGCGAAGCTCGTCTGCAGCCTCGCCCTGCTGGTCGGGATCCCGGCGCTCCTCCCGGTGATCTTCGGTCCCCAGAACCTCGACGCCACGACGACGATCTTCCCGTTCTTCAACCCCAACGTCGTGTACTTCACAATCGCCGGGACCCCCATCAACGGCATTTATCTGGCCACCATCTCGGTGACGGTCGTGGTCCTCATACTGCTGACGATTCTGCTGCGCTTCACGAGCCTGGGTCTGCAGATGCGCGGCGCCGTGGAGAGCCGTCGACTGGTCCAGCTCGATGGCGTCAATGCCAACGGTGTCGTCGCCGTGGCCTGGATCATCTCGAGCTTCATGGCGAGCCTGGCCGGTGTGTTGTTGGCTCCGGTGTTCGGAGCCTTCAACTCGGATGAGTTCGTCACCCTGACGGTGACGGCCATCGCCGCCGCTGCGTGGGCCCTGCTGCGCTCCCTGCCCATCGCGGCCGGTGTGGCGGTGCTCATCGGCGTCGCCACGACGGTGTTGCAGGGGTACATCCCGCCGGACAGTTTCTGGAACGCGGCCGTCGTGCCATCCTTGCCCTTCTTTGCCATCGCCGCCGCCCTCCTGATCCTCCCGGGAATGCGCAACCTCGATATCAGCCGCGATCCGCTGGCAACCATCGATCCACCGCCCCCTCCCATTGCCGCCGCAGAGCGCGCCCCGAGCATGGACCGGATTATCCGCACGGCATGGTGGGTGTTGCTGGCCGCCTTCTGCGTCTCCATGCTGACCTGGATACCGGTCACCTGGGAGAACGTCTTCAACAACGGACTCACCCTCTCGATCATCCTTCTCTCGGTCACGCTGATCACCGGCATGGCCGGACAGTTGTCGCTGTGCCAGGCCACCTTCGCAGGCATCGGTGCCTTCACGGCTGCGGTGTTCGCCGTCCACCTCGGGGTCAACTTCCTCGTGGGAGGCCTGATCGGCTGCCTCGTCGCGGCCATCGTGGCCGTGGCGCTGGCGCTCCTGTCACTGCGGTTACGCGGGCTGGGATTGGCGCTCATGACGTTGGCGGCCGCGTTGCTGTTCGACAACACGGCGTTCAACGACATCTGGGTGACCGGTGGCGTGCAGGGAACCAGCCTGCAGTCGAAGTGGCTGGGCACCAGCGCTTTCTTCGATTTCAACGGCCATGCCATGTTCATCCTCGCCATGGCCGTGCTCATCGTCGCTGTGGTCATCGTGCTGCAGGTGCGCAAGGGGACCGTCGGACGCAACCTGGCAGCCATGCGGGGGAGCGAGACGGCGACGGCGGGGCTGGGCGTGAACCCGACCTGGCAGCGCATCGTCGTCTTTGCGCTCTCCGGAGCGATCGCGGGGATTGGTGGCGTCCTCTACAGCCTTCAACAACAGCACGTGTCGCCGGTGGACTGGAACACCACTTTCTCGCTGGTCCTGGTGGTGCTGGTTGTGACCACGAGCGTGAATACCGTGGAAGGTGCCATTCAGGCCGGCATCGGTCTCTTCGTGATCGAGCAGCTTCTCACCTACCTTCCCTCGCGCTTCGGTGGCCCGAGTCTGACCATCGTGCTCTTCGCTTTTGGTGCCCTGACGTACGCGCAGCATCCGGAAGGCGTGCTCGAGTACCAGAAGCGTCGTTCGACCATGCGCTTCGAGCGGCTCTTCTTCGCCGCCGAGGCCCAAGCAGAGGACCGCAAGACGCGTGCCGTTTCGGCTGGTGCCAGTGGCTGACGTCGAACCCCTCCTGCGCCTCCGAGGCGTCTGCAAGTCCTTCGGGGGGATCCAGGCCGTGCACAGCATCACGTTCGACGTGGGTCCGGGCGAGAGCGTCGGCCTGGTCGGTCCGAACGGCGCGGGCAAGACGACGTTGTTCAACTGTGTCTGCGGCCAGTTGCGTCCCGAGGAGGGCGACATCGTCTTCGACGGGAGACCCTTGTCCGGCCTGCCGACGTACAAGCGTGCCCGGATGGGCATTGGCCGCACCTATCAGAGGGTGGAGGTCTTCACCGACATGTCGGTGCGTGACCACCTGATGGTCGCGGAGCGCTCACGACAGGGAGAGGGTCGCCTCTGGCGGGACCTCCTCAATTTGAGCAACCCGAAGCCCGAGGAGCTCGAACGGATCGACGCGACGCTCGAGCTCGTTGGCATCTCCCATCTGGCGGACACGTCGGTCAACGCGCTCGGCTTGGGTCACTGCCGGTTGGTCGAGTTGGCCCGGGCTCTGGCGACAGAGCCCAAGATCCTTCTCGCCGACGAGCCCTCGTCAGGGCTCGACCTGCACGAGACGGCTGAGGTGGCGGTCGTCCTGCGGACGGTGCAGCGTGAGCGCGGCACGGCCGTGCTCCTGGTCGAGCACGACCTCGCCATGGTCGCCGAGGTCGTCGATCGGGCGGTGGTCATGGATCTGGGAGCCATGCTGTTCGCGGGCACCTTCGACGAGTGCATGGCCGATCCCGCGGTGCGCGACGCTTACCTGGGTCAGATGGGCCGCGTGTGAGCACCGCCATGGCAAACCCGGGGTTCACGGACGTGCTTTCGGTCCAGAACGTCAGCGCCGCCTACGGCCCCTACCGCGCGCTCTTCGACGTGTCGTTCCGCGTGCCCGACGGAGGCATCGTCGCTCTCGTCGGGTCCAACGGTGCCGGGAAGTCCACCGTGGCCCGGACGGTCACCGGACTGGTCACGGCCTCCACGGGTCAGGTCATGTTCTCGGGGCAGGACGTCACCGAGTTTCCTGCCTACAAGATCGCCCGTCTGGGAATGGCACACGTGGTCGAGGGACGCGGTGTGTTCTCGAGTCTGACGGTCGAGGAGAACCTGACGTTGGCCTTTCGCCAGCGGGCCGGCCGGGGCAAGTTGAAGGAGAATCTCGAGCGCGCGTACACGGCCTTTCCCATCCTCGGTGAACGCCGGCGCCAGTCTGGTGGCACCCTCTCCGGAGGACAGCAACGGCTGCTTTCGCTGGCCAAGGTGTTGGTCGTGCCCTCCAAAGTCCTCGTGGCCGACGAGCTGTCCCTGGGCCTGGCTCCCGTCGTCGTCGACACGGTCTACGAGGGGCTCAAGGAGATCAATCGCAACGGCACGGCGCTCGTCGTCGTCGAACAGCAGATCCACCGGGTGCTCGAGTTGGCGACCTGGGCCGTCGTGTTGAATCACGGCAGCGTGGTCTACCAGGGCGAGCCGGCGGGTGCGGGGGCCGAGGTGGAGAACCTGATGGCCCGACGCGAGGAGGCGGTGGCCTCCGGCGCAGCCGAGGCGGATGAGCCCGACAACTAGGTCTTCGGACCTCGGAAAGCTCGAGGAGGCAGCGGCATGAGGGAACCGGTCATCGTTGATGTCGTACGCACGACGTTCGGCAAGCGCGGCGGCGCGCTCGCCAACTGGCACCCGGCGGATCTCCTGGGTTTCGCATTGACCACGCTGATCGAGCGGACCGGTGTGGACCCGGCGCGCATCGACGACGTCATCGGCGGGTGCGTGAGCCAGGTGGGGGAGCAGAGCACGAACCTCGCCCGCAACGGGTGGGTCTCTGCCGGACTGCCCCAGTCGGTGCCGGCCACGACCGTCGACCGCCAGTGCGGTTCTTCCCAGCAGGCTGTGCACTTCGCTGCGGCCGGCGTGGCAGCGGACCACTACGACCTGGTGATCGCCTGCGGTGCCGAGGTCATGAGCCGGGTGCCCCTGGCGTCCAACGCGCGGGGAGGCACAGGCCCGTTCCCACCCTCGTTCATGGAGCACGTCGATGGGCGCCTGTGGACCCAGTTCCGGGTGAGCCAGGTCCTGGCCGAGCGCTACGGGATCACGCGCCAGGAGATGGACGCCTACGCCCTCGAGTCACATCGGCGGTCCGCCGAGAGCTGGGACAACGGGCATTTCGAGAGGGAAGCGGTGGCGGTTCCGATCAAGGCGGAGGACGGCACCCTCACCGGGGAGTTCCTCCGCAGCGACGAAGGCATCCGCCGCTCCTCGACGATCGAGGCGCTCGCCGCGCTGCCACCGGCCCAGAGCTGGGAGCCGGAGACGGCGCCCGACATCACCGCGGGGAACTCGTCCCAGACGACCGATGGCGCGGCCGCCATGCTCATCGCCGATCGTTCGGTCGCCGAGGCACTCGGTCTCCCGATCCGGGCCCGCTTCGCGCACTTTGCCGTCGCGGCCGAGGATGCCGCCATCGTGCTGTCCGCACCCGTGCCCGTGACCCACAAGCTGCTCAACCGCTCGGGCATGAAGGTCGGCGAGTTCGATGCCGTGGAGTGCAACGAGGCCTTTGCAGCCATCGCGCTCATGTGGCAGAAGGAATTCTCCTATGACATGGCGCGCTTCAATCCTCGGGGCGGTGCCATCGCCATCGGTCACCCTCTGGGTGCGAGCGGGGTCCGACTCATGGGCACGCTCTTGAACCACCTGGAGGCCACGGGTGGCCGCTACGGCTATCAGACCATGTGTGAGGGCGGCGGCCAGGCCAACGGCACGGTCATCGAGCGGCTGGACTGACGCCATCGCTTGCCAGCGCGATGTCGTGCGCGGCAATGAGCGGCTGGATCTTTCGGGTCACGACGATCCACTCGACCAGGAAGGTCAGGCCCGGGACGAGCCCGGCGGCGAACATCAAAATGATCCAGGGGATGTGGAGCCGCGCCTTGAGCGCCAAGAAGCCGGCGGTGATCAGGTAGACGATGTAGAGGTAGCCGTGACCGACGCCGAAGACGGCGAGTTCGACCTTGAATCCCCCGAGTGCGATGTGCAGGCCCGTGAAGAGGAACAGCGGGATGATCAACACGCCCACGATGTTCGCCATCAATTGATACCGGAAGAGCGCGCCTCGCAGGCCGCGCTGGGTCAGCCGTCTCACTGCTCGCGCCGGACGACGACGGATTCCCGGGCACGCCAGGTCTTGGGCCCCTGGGCGGCGAGTTCCGCCAGGCGCGCGTTGTAGGCCGCCAATTCGGGATCCTCGACGTCGGGCGCAACAGGCATGGTGGGCTCTTCGGCCGTTCCGCCATCGGAGGCCGCGGCCGCCTGCTGGCGCAGCATGCCCTTGAGCCCCACGCTGTCGTAGTCGGTGTGGATGAGCACCCACCAGAAGTACAGCCCCAAGAGCGCGAAAGCGGGCCACATGACCGAGTAGAGGTAGCTGAGCTGGTTGCCGTCAGCGGCCCGGTTGATCTGCCACCAGGCGGCCACCGCACATCCCGGCACGAAGAGGAGGACGGCCAGGTGGAGCGACACGGATCTGCGGGAAAACCACCGTTCACGCACGACGGCCATGATACCGGCCGCCTCGCGCCCGATGATTTCGCCGTGCCACCCCGTTAGCCTGGGCCGGTGTTGCCCCCCGCACCGAGCGTCTGGTTCGTGGCGGCATGAGTGCCGACGGCGCCGGGGCGGGAAAACCGGAGGTATTTCCGGGCAGCATTACGACGGTGCACCGATACGGGCTGCCGCTGCCGCGAGAGGATGTGTGGAGCCTGATCAGCGATGTGTCGCAGTACCGCTCCTGGTGGCCGTGGTTGCGGATGTTCGACGCCACCGCTCTCGCCAAGGGCGAGACGTGGCGCTGTCAGGTGCAGCCACCGGTGCCCTACCTGGTGCGGTTCAGCGTGATGATCGAACAGGTCGACGCTGCGGAGCTCGTGCGGGCGACGGTGGGCGGTGACGTGGTCGGGCATGCGACGCTGACCCTCGACGAGGCTGACATGGGGTGCACCGCGACGCTCCACAGCTCGCTGGCGCCGGGGAACACGGCGCTGCGGGCCGTCTCCCGTTTTGCGGGCCCCATCGCCCGTTTCGGGCACGACTGGGTCCTCGACTCCGGAGCCCGCCAGTTCATCACCCGCGCCGTCGAGCCTCTCGTCGGCGAGTAGACACCCTTGGCGTGAAGTTCTCGTTCCGACAGATCCTGGCTTCCACCGCCGGTGCGGTGATCGCGGCGATCGTCGCGTCGACCTTCGGGGTCAAAGGCACGATCATCGGCGTGGCCATCGGCTCGGCGGCCGCCACCATGGGGACCGCCCTGGTGGCACAGTCGATCGAGCGGGGCCACGAGGCCGTGAAGCAGGTGGTGGTGAAGGCGCCTGACACGTCGACGTTGTTGCGCAGGCTCGGCGGTACCGTTGTCAGCGGGGACACGGACACACACGCGTCGTCGGCACCAACGGAAGTGGTCGCGCCGGACGATCGCACCGCCGAAATGACATCGACGGCCGCCCCCGTGGGCGAGACGATGGAGATCTCGGCGGTGGCCGATGCCCCCGCCACAGAGCGCCTGCAGGCCACGACCAGGCCGATGCGGCCTGCGGGCCGCCGGCCTGCGATCACGTGGCGCGCCATCGCTGCCACGGCGGTCATCGTGTTCGTGCTGGCGCTCCTCTTCATCACGGCCATCGAACTGATTTCGGGCAAGCCGTTGTCGAGCATCTTCGGCGGGTCCGATGTGGGAACGTCGGTGAAGAACCTCTTCTCACCTGGCCCCGCACCGGCGACCACGCCCCCGAGCACGACCACATCGACCACGACGACGTCGGGCACGTCCTCGACCTCGTCGACGTCTTCCACCACCACGACGACAGGCGCAACGACAACGAGCACCACCGCCCCCACCGGCGACGTGACCACCACGACGTCCCCGGCTCCGGCGAACACCACGACCACGGTGGTGACGGGCGGCGCGCCGACGACGTCATCGGCCCCGTGAGGGCCGGGGCTACCAGCCCTTGAAGTCGGCGGGACGCCGCTCGACGAAGCTGGCGATGCCCTCCTTGGAGTCGAGGGTGTTGGTCACCAGTTCCTGGCCCATGGCCTCGTCGTAGAGGGACGTGGCGCGGTCGACGTCGAGGGCCCGGTTGGTCAACCACTTGGCGACCCCGATCGCCTTCGTCGGCCCGCTGGCCAGGCGACCGGCCATCTCCTCCAGGGTTGCCTGCAGCGCCGCCCGCGGCACCACCCGGGTGACCAGGCCTATCCGGTGGGCCTCGTCAGCAGGGACGTCGTCGCCGAAGAAGAAGAGCTCCTTGGCCTTCTGGATCCCCACCAGGCGGGTCAGGATCCAGGCTCCACCGGCATCGGGCGCGATGCCTCGCCGTACGAAGACCTCGACGAACTTCGCCTCCTCGGCCATCACGACAAGGTCGCAGGCCAGGGCGAGGTGCATGCCGCCGCCCGCCGCCGTGCCGTTGACGCCGGCGATGACCGGCTTCTCGCAATCGAGGACGGAGGTCACGAGGCCCTGCCAGCCGTCCCGGATCATGCGGGCCCCGTCGCCCACGACGTTGTCCGGAGCGCCGTCGGGCTTCGGACGAGGCTCCAGGCGGCCTCCCCGCAGGTCAGCCCCGGAGCAGAAGGCCTTCTTGCCCGCGGCCGTGATGACGACCGCCCGTACAAACAGGTCCGACGAGGCATCGCGGACCCAGGCCGCGAGCTGGTCGCGCATGAACTGGGTCATTGCGTTCCCGGCATCGGGCCGGTTCAGGGTGATCCAACAGACGCCATCCTCAATCCGGCGGATCAGATCATCGCCGGCAGGGCTCTCAGTCGTGTTGCTCATCGGTCTCCTTGATGTGTACGGGCACCGTTAGGCCAGCACGACGAGGGTGGTGCCCGCAATCGCGCGGGACCGCCGTGGTGAGTGGCGCCCTGTCCATCCCACCGAGGGGGCGTGTTCGGGCGAATTGTGGGCCCTCCCGGGGCGCCGTTACGGTACTCGACGGATGGTGCCGGTCATGGGGGACGTCATGGGTATCTTCGACGGCAAAGTCGCCGTCGAACACGGGACCGGGCCCGGCGTGATGCCTCGAGATCTCAGCCATGGTGGTCATGGGGCAGCACGGCCGGAAATGGCGCCGACCAGGGCCCGGCCGACGTGGTCGACGCGCCGGTCTCCCCCTCGCGTCAACCCGGCCGCACCATAGGCGGGCTGATGGTCAGCCGCCGGGTGGCGATCGTGGGAGCGTCCACGTCCGACTGTGGGCGCGTCGACGACAAGACGGCCTTTGAGCTGAACTTCCAGGGAACGACCCGCGCCTTGGCGGACGCCGGGATCGACAGGTCCGAGGTCGACGGGTTCATGTCGCTCACCGGCGCACTGCCCCCGGTCGAGCTGGCCGAGTATCTCGGTTTGCGCCCCAACTGGGTGGACTCCACCGGTCACGGCGGCAGCATCTGGGAGTTCATGGTCGAGCACGCCGCGGCGGCCATCGCGCAGGGCCTGGTCGAGGTCGTCGTCTTGACCTACGGGTCGACGCAGCGGGCCGATCTCAAGAAGAAGCTGCGCATGGCCAACCTCTCCTTCGGGACGCGGGGACCGATTCAGTTCGCCGCACCGTTCGGCCATCCGGTGGGATCGCACTACGCCATGGTGGCCCGACGTCATATGTATGAGTTCGGCACCACCATTGAGCAGCTGGCCGAGGTGGCCGTGTCCGCCCGCTACAACGCGGGCCTCAATCCCGACGCCTTCTACCGGGACCCGATCACCATCGACGATGTCGTCGACGCGCCGATGGTGTGGGACCCGCTGACCAAGCTCCACTGCTGCCCCCGCACCGACGGCGGCGGCGCCATCGTGCTCACCCACGAGGATCGGGCGCGCGATTGCGCCAAAAGGCCAGTGTGGGTCCTCGGCACCGGAGAGGCCGCCTCCCACACGACCATGAGCGAATGGGAGGACTTCACCGAGTCACCGTGTGTCCGCTCCGGAAAGCTCGCCTTCGAGCGCGCCGGTGTCACTCCCGCCGACATCGACACGGCGCAGGTCTACGACGCCTTCACCCCCATGGTCATTTTGACCCTGGAGGGACTCGGCTTCTGCCCGAAGGGCGACGGTGGCGCCTTCGTGGAGGACGGCAAGCTGCGCGTGGGCGGTGCGCTCCCTACCAACACGGACGGGGGCGGTCTCTCCGCCTGCCAGCCGGGCATGCGGGGGATTTTCCTGCTCATCGAGGCGGTCAAGCAGCTGCGGGGCGAGTGCGGGGCACGCCAGGTGCCCGACGCCGAATTGGCCTGCGTGAACGGCACCAGCGGCTGGTTCACCGCCGCCGGCACCGTCATCCTCGGCTCCGACTGAGCCGATCGCCCCGTAGCCTGGGTCGATGCCCGCGCCCTACGACGTCACGCGAGAAGGGCTGGCCGAGATCCTCCAGGGCGAACCGGCCTATCGCGTGCGGCAGGTCTGGGACGGCCTCCACACCCGGGTGCAGCGACCCGAGGAGCTCACCGAGCTGCCCGCCGACCTTCGTGCCGCGCTGGGCACTGCGCTGCCCCCGGCACTGCACGAGGTCACCCGGCAGTCTGCCGATGACGGCGAGACCACCAAGTGGCTGTGGGCGCTGGGCGACGGCGCGCAGGTCGAGACCGTGCTGATGCGCTATCCCGATCGGGTGACCGTCTGCGTGTCGACCCAGGCCGGCTGCGCCATGGCCTGCCAGTTCTGCGCCACCGGCCAGGCGGGGTTCCAGCGGCAACTGACCCAGGGCGAGATCGTCGAGCAGGTCGCAGTCGCCATGCGGGACGCCCAACCGCGGCGGGTCTCCAACATCGTCTTCATGGGGATGGGGGAGCCCCTGGCGAACTACGACCGGGTCTGGGGTGCCGTCGAGCGGCTGCACGGCGACATGGGCCTCTCGGCGCGCCACCTCACGCTCTCCACGGTGGGCATCGTGCCCGGCATCCGCCGCCTGGCCGCCGAGACGCTGCCGGTGAACCTGGCCGTCTCGCTCCATGCCGCCAACGACGAGTTGCGCGACGAGCTCGTCCCGATCAACCGGCGCTATCCGCTGGCCGTGCTGGCCGAGGCCTGCGCCGAGTACGTGGCGGCCAGCGGGCGGCGCCTCTCCATCGAATGGGCCCTGATCGACGGCGTCAACGACCGGGAGAGCGACGCGGTCGAGCTGGCGGCGTTCGCCCGCCCGCTCGGTGCCCACGTCAACCTCATCCCGCTCAACCCGACGCCGGGCTATCCCGTGGTCGGCTCGTCCCGCGCCCGGGTCCGCGGTTTTCGCGACCACCTGGCGTCACTCGGAGTCAACGCCACCATCCGCATCACGCGGGGCGCGGAGATCGACGCCGCCTGTGGGCAGCTGGCCGCCCCATCCCGGACCACCTCGGCGCGGCGGCCGGAACCGGTCCAATTGCTCCCCAACGCTCCGACTCGATAGAACGTCCCCATGGCACGCGCAAAGCGGTCGGGCGTCGTCCGTCCCTCGTTGTTCTGGTTCCTCCTCCTCGATGGCGGCATCGTCGCTCTCACGAAGCTGGCGGTGAGCAAGTCCGCCTACGACAAGGTCGACGACATGGTTGCCCTGCCACCACGCGAGACCCTCCAGGCCATGTTGATCGGCACGGCCGTGATCCACGCGACAGAGGCGGTGGTCGCCGGTCGCATGGCGAGGCGCCGGGGCCTGTCGCCGCGCGGCTGGCGGCTGCAGACGTTCGTCGTCGGCTTCCCCTCGCTGCGCGTCCTGCGCCGGAGCGCCCGCCCGACCTGATTGCTCGGTTGCAACCCCAGTGCAGGAGCGGGGCTGTAGCGATACGGTGCCGCCATGGCCGAGCAGGCGGGAGGGCCCCCAACAGAGGGGAGCGAGGAGTCCCAATCAGGCAGGGCTACCTACTTCGAGGAACTCCACGTGGCCCTCATTGCCGCGCTGATCGTCATCTGCCTCGCGTTGGGCATTGTGGGCTGGAATCTGCATCCCGACTCCAACGGATTTGTACCCGTACCTCAGAACGTCGGAGTGTTGGTCGCAGGTTCTGGCTTCGGCTACGTGCAGAGCCTGACACAGTCGGGCAACGACGGCGCCACCCTCAAAATGTCTGTCGCGTCCACCAAAGGGGCCGTCCCCCTGAATGACTCCGTGCCCTACCAGTTTCTCGGGGGGCCGCAAGGCGCTGGGGGGTCCGGCACAGGTGTGGGCCCGGCGGTGAAATTCGACGGCGAGCCGCTGCCGAGCAGGCGCTGGGAGTACATCGTCTTGAACCCGGGCACGGCGCGGCCCTGCGCTGCGCATGCGGGCTACCGGATCGGCACGGTCCTGCTGCCGCTGGGATCCCCCACTCCGGCGCTCGTCGTGCCTCCGCTCCCTGCGAAAGACGAGCAAACGATCGGGGACACCGTGCCTCCACCCGGGCTCTGCGTCCATTGGGACTCCGCGTCCCCGTTCAGCATCAGCGGGCCATATCTCAGTGCCCGCTTCCCACCCTTGCGAGGTATCGCGAGTGGCATTCCCTACACCCAGATCCCGCAGTCGGGAGACATCGGTGTCGGTCTCGTCAGGCGGGTCCTGTTTCTCGGGGAGGGGAACAACACGGCCAACTTCGCCATCCAAACCGACCCGCACCCGACGGTCTCGGCGCCGACCTCGTGGAGCTGGACAACCAAGGACACCCCGCAGGTGATTCAGGTCGCCGCCACGAATTCCAGCGACACCCAGCGCGAGAACAACGACGCCTTCTACTCGGGCGTGCTCTTCGGAGTCGTGGGTGGCGCGCTGATTGCCCTCGTCACGGAGCTCGTCGTACCTCTACGTCGGCACCGACATCGCCACGTCTGAGCCGGGCCCGGGTTCAGCGGTTCTGCCAGTTCGGCTTCCGCTTCTCGGCGAACGCCTTCGGCCCTTCCTTGGCGTCCTCGCTGCTGAAGACCTCGCCCGAGATCTCCGACTCAATGCGGTAGGCCTCCTTCATGTCGGTGGCCAGGCCGCGCAGCGCCGACTCCTTGGTCTTGCGAACGGCGAAGGGCCCGTTGGCCGTGATGCGGTGGGCGTAGTCGAACGCCCGCGCCATCAGGTCGGCCGGGCGGCAGACCTCGTTGACCAGACCCATCTCGTAGGCCCGCTGGGCCGGGACCTGGTCGGCGCACAGGAGCAGCTCCATGGCGGCCGGCCAGGGCACCTGGCGGGGGAGACGCACCGTCGTACCGCCGCCGGCGAACAGCCCGCGCTTGGGCTCCATCACCCCGAACGTGGCGGTGTCGCTGGCCACGCGCAGGTCCGTCCCGCCCAGCATCTCCATGCCGCCGGCCACGCACACGCCGTTCACCGCCGCGATGATCGGCTTGTAGAGCTTGGTGCCGCGGAGCACGGCCTTGACACCGTCGTCGAGCCGGTAGCCGCCCAGCTCCTCAGGGCGCTGGCCCGCCTGCATCTTGCTCTGCAGCTCGGTGATCTGTGGGATGTACGTCTTGAGGTCGGCCCCGACGCAGAAGTCCTTCCCGACTCCCGTGATGATGGCGACGTAGGCGTCGTCGTCCTCGCCGAATCGATCCCACGCCGAACGCAATTGGAAGAAGTGCTCCATGTCCATGGAGTTGCGCGCTTCGGGCCGGTTGATGGTGATGGTGACGACGTGGTCGTCACCGAGGGCGTAGTCGATCGACATCGTGCTCCGGTGATGGTCAGGCCGTATGGCGGGTGTGCGACGAGCCGACCGAAGCCGGCCCGCCGAGTCGCTTGGAAGAGGAGTTCGGGCGAACCGCTCTCAGCTCAGTTAGTTAGTCATCGTCGGTCAGGCGGGTGGAGAAGCTGCTGACGCTCACGATGCCCTTCTCGTTGACCGACGTCTGCCCGCGGGCCCGGGAGACCAGCGCGGTGTCGACGTCGGACGCCTCGGCCCGCAGCGCACCCACTGTGCACTTGTCGCGCGACCGAACGCTGAACGGGTCGAACTGGAAGTGCTTCATGGCGTTGAGGTGGGTGATCTTGTCGATGTCCCCATCCGACACGCCATCGAGATACTTCATGAGCAGTTCGGGCGACTGCGGCCACGTCGAGTCCGAGTGCGGGTAGTCGCACTCCCACGTGATGTTGTCGATGTTCAAGAACTCGCGGCTCTGCACGCCGAAGGCGTCGTCGATGAAGCAGGTGATGACACGGTCCTTGAAGACCTGGCTGGGCAGCTGGTCACCGAAGTCCTGTCCCGTCCACTTGCGGTGGTGCTCGTAGACGTAGTCGATCCGCTCGAGCGCGTACGGGATCCAGCCGATGCCGCCTTCGGAAAGAGCAAAGTGCAGATCCTTGTACTTGCGGAGGATGGGCGACCAGACGAGGTCGGCGGCCGCCTGCACCATGTTGATGGGCTGCAACGAGATCATCACGTCGATCGGCGCTTCCACCGAGGTCATGAGGATCTGCGAGGACGAGCCCAGGTGCATGCACACCACGGTGCCCTCGTCAGCGCAAGCGGCCCAGAAAGGGTCCCAGTGCTCGTTGTGCAGCGAAGGCCACCCGAGCTTCTCGGGGTTCTCGGAGAAGGTGACGGCGTGGCAACCCTTCTTGGCCACCCGGCGGATCTCCTCCGCACCGAGCTCGGGGTCCCAGATGACTGGGATGGAGAGGGGAATGAAGCGGCCCGGCTCGGCGCCGCACCAGCGGTCGATGTGCCAGTCGTTGTAGGCCCGGACCATGGCGAGCGCCTCGTCCTTGTCCTCGTTCCGGGCGAAGAGCTGACCGCAGAACTGCGGGAAGGAAGGGAAGCACATGGAGCCGAGCACGCCGTTGACCGACATGTCCCGGACCCGCTCGTGGACGTCGTAGCAACCGATGCGCATGTCCTCCAGCGAGGTGGGCTCAATGCCGTACTCCTCGGGCGGGCGGCCGACGACGGCGTTGAGGCCGATGTTGGGGATCTGGTTGCCGTTGTAGATCCAGACGTCGGTGCCGTCGTCGCGGCGGACGAGCTTGGGCGCCTTGTCTTGATACTTGGCCGGCAACAGTCCGTCGAACATCCCACGAGGCTCAATCACGTGGTCGTCGACACTGACCAGGATCATGTCCTCAGTGCGCATTTCGTCCTCCCCTTCCAGCGGTCGACGCGCCAGCGTCCCCGATTTCCCTGACACCAATGTCACCTACCTTAGGCCCCTGCGCCACCCTCGGTGCGAGTCGGGCCGATCTCAGAGCAGGTTCCGGGCCCGGCGGGGCGGGACGTCCATGCGATCGCCGAAACGGCGGCCCCGCACGAGAACATTTCGCGCGAGGTTGAGAAAACGGCCCGACATCCCCGAGGGCGCCGGTTGCCGCAGAGCCCGCTTCCTGGTCGTTATGCGGGCGGCGGGGGACGGTGCGGCGTGGTCTCCTGGACGGGCATGGTGTTCTGGGTCGGCGGCGCGTAGCTGAAGCCCTCGTCGAAGGTCCCGGTGAGCGCGTTGACCACGACCTCCTCGTCGACCACCGGAACCGTGAGCGATGCGTCGGGAAGCACGGGCGGAACGGGCTGCGCCGGCTGGCCGAGTGCCAGGGCGCTCGTGAGGTCTCCGACGGTGCCCCGCCGCCAGTCCGACACATTGGGGACGGGGACGCCGAAGATCTTTTCGAGAAGGAGGAGGGTCGAAGTGTGGTCGAACACCTCACTGGCCGTGTACCCGCCCATGGTGAATGGCGACATGAGGATGCAGGGCACGCGGAATCCGAGGCCGACCGGGCCGGCGATACCGCCCGCCGTCGCCGGCAGGGGGTCCATGGAGAGGTATTCCCCCGCCGTCCCGGGCGGAGGCACCGGGGGAGGGACGTGGTCGAAGAAGCCCCCGTTCTCGTCGTAGTGCAGGACGAACAGGGTGTGGGCCCAGACGTCGGGGTTCGAGGTCAGTGTGTCGAGGACGCTCTGGACCAGATTCTCCCCCCATTGCGGCGCCGTGGCGGGATGCTCGCACTGGCTGACCGGGCCGTGGATCCAGCTGACCTGCGGCAAGCTGCCGGCCGTGACGTCCGCGATGAAGTCGGCGGGATAGTTCGGGGCGATCGCCTGTTGCTGGAGCTGCTGCCCGCGTGTCGTCTCCTCCGTGTAGGCCTTGAAGTAGGGAAGCGGGTTGAAGAGGGCGAGGCCGGTCGGGTCGTTGTACACCTTCCAGGTCACGCCGGCGTCGAGCAATTGCTCGGGCATGGTGGTCCAGTCGAAGGTGCCGTACTGCTGCGGCCTGCCGGTGGTCTGCGTGACGAGGACGGGACCGCCGCCCGCACCGGTGGGGTCGATGGTGCCCGACAAGGCCATGACGCGGTTGGGGTCGGTGGGCCCGAGCACCGAGCAGTGGTAGGCGTCACAGATGGTGAACGCGTCGGCCAGCGCGTAGTAGAAGCTGAGTTCTGACCGCGTGAAGTAGCCCATCGTCGCGACGAAGTTGGCGTCGCCGTCGGCCTCCAGGTGCGCCTGGACGAAGGCGTCCATCTTCCCGGCGTCCCAGCTCTGATGCTGCGGTCCCCATTCGTGCGAGATGTCATTGGTGCAGTCGCCGTTGTCGGTCGGGAACTGCTGCTGGAGCTCGAACGGTTGGAGGTAGCCCGACGGGTCCACGCCCACACCGGGTTGGTAGCCGTACTGGTTCCAGACCGGGACGCGGGTGTGATTGATCCTGTTCGTCAGGACCTTGGGATCCGCGAACCCACGCACACCGGACAATGTGCCGAAGTAGTGGTCGAACGAACGGTTCTCCTGCATGAGAAAGACGACGTGCCGGATGTCGCTGAGCGTGGGCAGGGTGGACGGGGTCGAGGCCAGCGCGCGGTCGATGGACGCGCCGGCCGACGACGAGAGGCCCGCCCATCCCGCTGCGCCGGCGGCACCGAGGGCCAGTCCGCCCTTGAGCAATGTCCGCCGGCTGACGCGGCTCGACTGCCCCGTCCCGTGTTTCGCCTTGTCCCGTCGCCCGTCTGCTGTCACGCCTCCTCCTCCTCCTGCCGTCGTTTGACGGCCTCCTGAATCCCGAATGCCCTGGCGGGTATGGGGGAAACGAAGGGGGCGGCGGTTCCCTGCGGTGTTCAGCCGCTGTTCACGCGCTGGCTACCTGGAGTTCGGAGTTCCGCTCCGACCCGACGCCGAGCGCGTCCGGAGCGCACAAGCCGCGGCGGGGGAGGATGATGTCGTCGATGATCCCGTAGTCGCGGGCCTCGGCCGAGGTCATGTAGTAGTCCCGGTCGATGTCCTGGGCCACCTGCTCCAGGGGATGCCCGCTGTGGTGGGCGATGATCTCGGACATGCGGCGGGTCAGCGAGAGGACCTCGCGCAGCTGGATCTCCATGTCCGAGGGCGCCCCGCGGGTGCCGGCCGAGCCCTGGTGGATCATGATGCGGGCGTTGGGCAGCGCGAAGCGCTTTCCCGCTGCGCCGCCCGAGAGGATCATGGCGGCGGCGGACATGCCCATGCCGACGCAGATGGTCGACACGTCCGGCTCGACGTGCTGCATGACGTCGTAGATCGCCATGCCGGCGTAGGCCACGCCGCCGGGGGAGTTGATGTAGAGGTAGATGTCCCGTTCGCTGTTCTGGGCCTCGAGGAACAGCATCTGAGAAATGATCAGGTTGGCCACCTGATCGTCCACCTCCTGGCCCAGGAAGACGATCCGCTCGCGCAGCAACTGGCTGTAGATGTCGAAGGCGCGGTCTCCCCGGTTGCCCTCCTCGATCACGGTGGGGACGAAGACCTGCCGCAGGCGATCTCGGTCCGGGCGGTTGGTGGTGGTGGTGGTCATGGTCTTCCTCCGTCTCCGTCTGTGCGCTTGGGTCTTTCCCACGTTATATCAAATGTGAGATAATCGTCCCGCCGTGAACGAGCGTCGCCATCCCACTGTCTTCCCCGGCTTCCGCGAGATGGCCGAGCGCCGGCACTCGGTGTCGGGGCAGCTCATGACCTTGCGCCGCGAGCTCGGGCTGTCCCAGGCCGAGGTGGCCTCCCGCATGGGAACCTCGCAATCGGCGGTGGCCCGCTTCGAGGCGGGGGATCTCGACGTGCGCCTGTCAACGGTGGAGCGCTACACGACGGCCCTGGGGGCCCGGCTGGAATGGAGGATCGAGCATGAATGAGCCGTGGCCGCCGCCCGATTCCGGGCCGACCGGGGTGGGGCGGGGCCCCGAGCCACTCTCCGACGTGGTGGCGCGCCGGCTGCTGGCGCAGCGCGTCGTCCTTCTGCACGGCCCGCTCCACGACGTCTCCGTCACCCGGGTGTCGGCGGAGCTGATGACGCTCGATGCCGAGGGCGACGACGCCGTGACCCTGCGCGTCGACTGCGGCGAGGCCGCCCTGGCCCCCTCGTTGACGCTGATGGACGTGATCGAGTTGATGGGGGTGCCGGTGCGGGCTCTCTGTCTCGGACAGGTGGGTGCCGGCGCCGTCGGCGTGGTGGCCGTGTGCAGCCACCGTTCCGCCCTGCCCAGCACGCGGTTCTCGCTGTGCGAGCCGGCGACCCGGCTGGAGGCCCACGTCCGCAACGTCACCCAGTGGGCCGAACTGCGCGCCGCCGAGCGGGAACGCTTCTGCGACCGGGTGGGCGCGGCCACGGGGCAACCGCCGGCGTCGGTTCTGGGCGACCTGGAGCGGGGCCGCTTCCTGGGCGCGGAGGAAGCGCTCGAGTACGGGATCCTCGACGAGGTGGCCCGGCCCGACGCACCGGTGCGGCAGCTGCCCGGAACGGGCCCGCCGCCCATGGGATTCCGCCCCGTGCGCTGACCACGAGACCCGGCCGGCCCTGCGTGCCTACGATGCGGCGGTGACCACGTTCGGGCCGCGTCTGCCACCGCTGGGCGCCGGGGAGTGGGACGACGTCCTGATCCGCGTCCTGGAGAACTCGCCGGGAGGCACCGACGAGCCCATGCACATCTTTACGACGCTCGGCCGGGCCGATCCGGAGTTGTTCCGGCGTTGGCTGGGGTTCGGGGGGGCGTTGCTGAATGGAAGCCTGCCGGGCCGCCTGCGCGAGCTGGTGATCCTGCGCACCGCGGCCCGCTTCGGTGGTCGGTACGAGTGGGCGCAGCACATTGAGCTGGCCGAGGCCCAGGGTGTCACGGCTGCCGAGGTGGCGGCCGTGAGCGACGGGGTGGGCGCCCTCGACTCGGTCGAGTGGCCGCCGCTCGAACGAGCCGTGCTGCGCGCCGTCGACGAGACGGCCGACGACGGAGCCGTATCGGACGCCACCTGGGAGGTGCTGCAGGAGCTGCTGCGAGAGAGCGAGCTCATCGAGCTGCTCATGCTGATCGGCCATTACCTCATGCTGACCACCGTGTTGCGGTCGCTGCGGCTTCCGCTCGAGCCCCGGGCCGAGGCTTTGGCCCGGCAGGTGCCGGGGGGTCCGGATTGACGGACAGGATGTCGCTTCTGGCGGGACGGAGCATCACGGTGATCGGCGCCGGGACGCAGCCCTCGCGGGACCCGGATGCGCCGGTGGGCAACGGCCGCGCCATTGCGGTGCGGGCGGCGCGGGAAGGGGCGTCCGTCGTCTGTGTCGACCGCGACGAGGCGGCGGTCGAGGAGACGTGGCGGCTCATCACCGAGGAGGGTGGGAAGGCGGCCGTGGTGGTGGCTGACGTCACCACCGAGGAGGGCTGCCGCCTGGCCGTCTCGGACGAGCCGGGTCGGGCACCCGACGGGCTCGTGCTCAACGTGGGCACCGGCTTCGGCATGGGCATGGCGGGCACGTCGATCGACGACTGGGACAAGACGTTCGACCTGAACCTGCGCGCCCACTTCATGCTGGTTCGTCGCGCGCTGGTCACGCTGTCCGACAACGCCGCCATTCTCTTCGTGGGGTCGGTGGCGGGCCTGCGCCCCGGGAGCCGCATACCCGCCTACGACGCGTCCAAAGCCGGGCTCATCGGCCTGAGCCGCCACGTCGCCGTCGAGGGCGCCCGCCGCGGCATCCGGGCCAACGTGCTGGCCCCGGGCCTGATCGACACGCCGCTCGGGCGCGCCGCCTCCGCCGGCCGGCCGTCGCGCACCCGCTCGCCCGTCCCCCTGGGCCGGCAGGGCACGGCGTGGGAGGTGGCGGCCGTGGCGGTCTTCCTCCTCTCGGACGAGGCGAGCTACGTCACCGGGCAGGTCCTGGCCGTCGACGGGGGGCTGACGCTCGTATGAGCGCCCATTCCGGGCAGCGCCGGTCGGGGTCCAACGTGGCGCCGCGCCCGCCCCGCCTGGGTCGGCGCGTGGCGCGTTTCAACCGCGCCGTCACGAACAAGGTGGCCGTCCACGTCGCACCATGGGCGCCGGGGCTCGGACTCGTGATCCACGTCGGCCGGCGGACACGGACCGTCTATCGGACGCCGGTCAACGTGTTCCGTACCAAGGACGGCTTCCGCTTCGCCCTGACGTACGGGCCCGACGCCGAGTGGGTGCGCAACGCCCTGGCCCATGGTGCCGTGCGCCTGATCACCCGGCGCAAGGAGTACGAGCTCTCGGAGCCCGAGCTGGTCACCGACCCGCACCGCCAGCATGTGCCGCCTGTCGGCCGCGGCATCATGCGCGCCATGCGGGTGACGCAGTTCCTCGATTTCCGTCGGGCGGGCGAGGGGTCGCCGCAGCGATGATTACTGGGTGACGTCGCCTGGCAAGCAATTGAAGACGGTCGACGTGGCCTTGATCGTCGGGTCGTAGCTTGAGTCGCCGGTGTTGGTGCAGTGTTGGACCACCCAGCGCAGCACCGGTTGCTTCGTCAACGGGTTGGTGACGACGGTGGCCCGTCGGATCTTTCCCTCGGCCACCAGTTTTTTGAAGGCACCGAGCGTCGGACTCGGGGTCGCGCCGTTGAAGCCACCGATCGACAGGAACTCACGTCCGGTGGCCAGGATGGGAAGCGCCGCCGCATCGGACGTCTCGTGCACGTTCACCGCACTGCCGGCGGGCACGGACCTGGCGAGGGCGGAGAGGCGTGCTTCGTCGGCGGGGAACTTCGCGGCCTCTTTCTGCGTGTATGCGTTGACCGACGACGGCGCGTACGGGGTATCGAAGGGACTGAGTTGTGCCTCCACCACCACGGCCGACGCCCAGAACGAGCCGAGCAACATGGCGAGCGCAGCGAGGACCGGACCGGCGGACAGCGCCCAGGCGGAGTCGTGGCCCCTGAAGAGAGAGCCGGCGAGCACGAAGACTGCAGAGAGGGCGACGAGAACGGCGGAGGCGACGATCCAGGGGCGGACGCCGGCGGAGGAGGGCACGAGCGCGACGGTGATGGCCACGGTGGCGACCGCCAGCAGGGCCAAGACGGCGCGCACGGCGGGGAGGCTCCGGCGTTGCCAGGCTGCCGTGGCGCCCATGCCACAGAGAGCGGCGACCGCCGGGATCAACGCGGCGAGATAGTACGAGTTGAGGAAATGGCCGCGGCTGAAGAACACGTAGGTGGACACGAGCCAGACCGCCCACAGGATCACCGCCGCGCGCCGCAGGTCGGTGCGCGGCGCGCCACGGTCCAGCACGAAGAGCCACACCGCGGCAACGGCGGCTGGCAGCAGGAGCCATGCTGCGTCGTGGCCGAGGGCGCCGTGGAGGAGGCGGGTCCACGAGGGGCCGATGCTGGAGGTCCCGAGCCCTTGGTTGGCGGAGGACACCGCGAGCGTCTTGATCCACGTGGACTGCGGGAGGCACCCCGCCTTGTCGGCGAGGTGGTAGCTGAGGCGGCTGATCCCGTTGTAGTTGAACACCTGGGTGAAGAGCGAGTCGTTGCAGCTCCCGTCGACATAAGGGCGATTCGATTTTGGGACCAGAGAGACCGCCGACATCCAGCTGAGGGAGACGACTCCGACGGCCACCGATGCGGCCACCAGATGCCACACGCGGCGCAAGAACGAGGCCACCGGTGCCGCCACGAGGTAGCTCAGATACAAGGCGGGGATGACGAGCCAGGCCTGGAGCATCTTGGTCTGGAACGCGAAGCCGATCAGCACCCCGGCCCAGAGCAGCGACCGTAGGCGGCCCGTCTGACAAGCGCGGATGGTCGCGTCGGCGGCCAGCACCAGCAGCAAAATCAGCAGCGAGTCCGAAATGTTCCCCCGGTCGAGCAAGATCACCACGGGGCTGCCCGCCAGGACCACCGCCGCGACGAGACCGGCACCGGCGCCGGCCACCCGGCGTACGGCGCGGTACAGGACGAGGACCGTCAGGACACCTTCGACCACCTGCGGCAGGACCAGCGCCCACACGTGAAACCCGAATACGCGCAGGGAGATGGCCTGGATCCAGAGTGCGCCGGGGATCTTGTCCACCGAAATGGTGGCCCATGGGTCTGCCGCGCCGTAGAAGAAGTTGTGCAGGTTCATGGACATGCTGCGCGCCGCGCCGCCGTAGAACGGCTCCAGAAGGGCTTGATCCATGCGCCAGGCGTAGGCGAGGCCCGCCAGCGCGGCGATGCAGAGCAACGCGGGGCGGGCCCACGGGGGTTGATCGTCTGGGGAGCGCCAGAAGCGGACCGTGCGGGACCAGTGCGGCGACGGTTGCGTTCCCAGCTCGTTCTCAGTGACTACCGCCAACCGCTCGCCCCGTTCCCACCACTCAGCACCATTCCACCTTCGATGCTGTCGGAGAATGTAGTGGTCACCTTGACGACGATCAGGCCACCACCTCCATGCGCAGTCCCCGCTCGTCCACGTCGCCGCCGAGCTGCAGGTGTTCGGCGGCGGCGAAACGCACGGCGGTCCATGCGCCGGCGAAGGCGTCGAGAAGGTCGTCGGTCTTCGCCCCCCTCGGTGCAGACCGTAGGTGGCGTTCGATCTCGGCGCGGCCGAACGCGGTGCCGAGCGCGTGCAGTCGTTCGACGCGTCCCGCCGCCGTGGTCTTGGCGTGGCTCATCGGCGCGCCGGCCAGGATCGCCAGGCTGAGCTCCGGGCACATTTCGAACAGTCGGCGTTGCCGCTGGGGTGTGACGACCGCATCGACTTCGCGGATCTTCGGCAGGATGTTGAAGAGTTGCTTGGAGATCGCCTTACCGCTGGCGGCTCGCGAGAGGGCGCAGGCTTCTTCGTAGCTGGTCGCGGCGAGGACGGAGCGCGCCGGAGCGGGGAAGACCGAACTGCGGCGCGGCCCGAGCTGTCTTCTGGCCTCCACGTCGGCCCGGCGGGGGCCACTGGTGGGCAGACCGATGGGGATGTCGACGGCCACGGCGGCGAGCTCGCCTGCATCGACCTTCGCGATCACGGGGCGGAGATCGGGGACGACGCGCACGTGCGCCTCTTCGGTGCCGCTGAGGGTGACCGTGACGACGACCCAGCCGCCCCGGGCCCCGTCGATGCCGGCGACCAGCGGGCCGGCGGACGAGCCGGCAGATGGGCCGGCAGGCAGGACGGGAGATGCGCCGGTGTCAGCGGAGAGCGGCGTGGTTGATCCCGTCGGCCGGTGTGAGGGTGACGCGCCGCCCGATCAGCTCGTCGGCCTCGGTCCCCGCGAGCACCGCCGCCCCACCGTCGAGGAGCGCGTAGCAGCGACCTCCATCGGGCAGGCCGCAGATCAACACGGCCCGCTCGGGACCGCCGTCGCGGCCGTGCAGCACGGTGTAGCTCGCCACGGTCGCCACCCCATCGGGCGCCTCGACGATGGCCAGCGGCTCCTCGGCGGCAACGGAGGGCTCCGCGTCGGTCAGCACGCCGGCTCCCGGATCTGTCGACCACACGCCGTAGGCGTGCTTCTGCATGTGCATGCCGACCCCGCTCGTGATGCCGAAGGAGCCGGGCTCGGTGCGGAGCGTCTCGACCATGGCGGCCAGCGCGTGGGTCACGTAGTTCGAGCCCGGGCCACCGTGGTAAGGCAACCCACCCGTTTGCGTCACGGCGCGGCCGTCGTCCTCGCTGATGCCGAGTGCATCGAGCGCGAAGCACACCGAACTGGAGAAGCACGAGTACAGGTCGAGATGGGCGACCTCGTCGACCCCGATGCCGGCGCCGGCCAACGCCCCGCCAGCCGCGGCGGCCATGGCGGGGGAGCGCCAGAGTTCGCGGTGGCCCGCCACGTGCGCGGGATCCTCCGCGTAGGCAGCGCCGCGCAGGTAGACCCGCCGATCCTCAGGGACGCCCAGCGCATCCGCCTTGGCGGCGCTGGCCAACACCAGCGCCGCTGCCATGTCGACGTCCATGATCGACGTCATCAGCTTCGTGTACGGGTACGCCACCATGCGGTTGTCCGGGTTCGCCGTCACGATCTCGCCGGGGGAGCGGGCGACGCGGAACCAGGCGTGCGGGCTGGCTGCCGCGATGGCCGTCATGGGTGCCAGCACCCGGCCCAGCCGGTCCCGGTGCGCGTCGAGATCCCGGTCGAGGTGCGCCCGGCGGGCGTTGTCGAACAGCGCGAACGTCAGATAGGCCTCGAACACCGCGTGCGTGATCTCGGAGGGGTCGAAGTCCATGTCCATCGGAAAGGGGCGCTTCTCCGCCGGACGGAAGGACCACTGGGGCTTCTCGCCGGCCTTCTTGAGGCGCCGGACGGTGGCCAGAGCCTCGGCGCCGGCGATCAACGCCAGGTCGAGTCGGCCGTCCCGGATCTCTCGGGCGACGTCGGTGGCCAACACGAGGGGGACGGACCCGCCGATGCCCGAGTAACGCCGGCGCGCCGGTGAGGCGTCGATGCGCTCGGACAGACGGGCCACGGCATCGTCGTACTGCCACGACTGCGAGTAGACGACGTCGATGCTCTGGAGCGCGGCGAGGACGTTGGCGGCGCCGGTGTCGGCGGCAGCCTCACGCGCCACCTGTTCCCACATGGCGAGCGGCTCGGGTGCGCCGTCGGGTGCGTCGGAGGTGTGCCAGGTACGGCGGGCGACGCCGATGATGCAGGTGGCGCGGGGATCGGCGGGCAAGGGTCGGAGCGGGGTCAGCTGCGCGACTTGCCGGGCATGGCGATGGCGCGGTCGGCGATGATGTTCTTCTGGATCTCGGTGGAGCCGCCGCCGATCGTCGAATAGCGCTGGAAGGCGTAGAGGCGGGTCCACTTCCCCCGGTCGACCGCGTCGGGACCGCCCCGCGCCAACGCACCGGCGGGTCCCAGCAGGTCGACGGCCAGCTCGGCCAGAGTCTGGGCCATCGACGACCACGAGAGCTTGGCGAAGGGGACCTCGGGCCAGTTCTTCTCGCCCTTCATGATTTTGGACAGGGCCCGCAGCGACAGGAGGCGGGCCAGCTCGATTTCGGTCCAGACCTTGGCGATGCGGTCGCGCAGCGTTGGGTCCTCGAGCGCGCCCGGGTTCACGCTGCGGGCGGCCTCGACCATGGCGCGCAGGTCGGCGGCAAGGATGGCGATCTGCGAGGCGATCCCGACGCGTTCGAAGCCCAGGGTGCCCATCGCCACCATCCAGCCGGCGCCCTCGTCGCCGAGGCGCCACTTGGCCGGGATCCGCACGTCGGTGAAGAAGATCTCGTTGAAGAGCTCCTCGCCGGCCATGTCCCGGATCGGCCGGACGTCGATGCCCGGTGTCTTCAGGTTGAGGATGAAGGCCGTGATCCCCTCGTGCTTCTTGCCGCGTTCTATGGCCGTCGGGTCGGTGCGGAGCAGGAACAGGCCCCAGGTGGCCAGGTGCGCGGAGGAGATCCAGATCTTCGAGCCGTTGACCGCGTACTCGTCGGTCTCGGGGTCGTAGATCGCCGTCGTCCGCAGGTTGGCCAGGTCGTTGCCCGCCATGGGCTCGCTGAAGCCCTGACACCAGTGCTCCTCGGCCTCGAGGATGGAAGGCAACCACTGCGCCTTCTGCTCCTCGGTGCCCCACTGAATGATCATCGGCCCGATCTGCCAGATCCCGTTCGTGTTGAAGGTTCCAGGCGTGCGGTACTCGGCCATCACCTCCGAGTAGAGGAGACGCTGCATCGCGTTGATGGTGCGGCCCTGCGCGTAGTCGGGGCCCCAGTGGATGGCGGCCCACCCACCCTCGTGCAGTTTGCGCTGCCACTTCTGGCGACGCTGTTGGCTGGCTTCGCCCGAGAGGCTGGCGTCGTCGGCCAGCGCCTCGGCTTCGAGGAACGGGGGCAGGTTCTCGTCGAGCCAGGCCCGTAACTCGTCGCGAAACTTCTCATCCTCGGGTGCAAGGGCGAAATCCACGAGGGGAAGGGTATCCGACCACCGTGTACTCTGACGCCGGTGTCAGGGAATGGCGCGGCACCGAGCGAGACGTAGGGGAGGCCGTGGACTTCACGTACGACGACGAGCAGCTCGCACTGCAGGAAGTGGCACGCGGTGCGCTCGAGCGCGAGTGCCCGCCCGCCGTGCTGCGCCAGCTGGCCGACGAGCCCGACGGCGTGACGCCGGCGCTGTGGTCCACGCTGGCCGAGCTGGGGTGGACGGGACTGCTGGTGCCCGAGGAATACGGCGGCAGCGGGACGGGCCTGCTCGAAATGTGCGTCGTCCTCGAGCAGATGGGACGCATTCCCCTCCCCGGACCGTTCTTCTCGTCCGCGGTGGCGGCCACGCTGGCCGCCCGTGCGCTCGGCGCCACTGAGCTGCTGGCCGACCTGGCCTCCGGCGCGCGCCGGGGCACGGTCGCGCTCGGTGAGCAGGGACACGGCGAGCCGCTCCAGACCGTGCGCACCCGGGCCCGCCGCAAGGCGGCGCAATGGGTCGTGAGCGGTGAGAAGCCGATTGTGATGGACGGCCACTCGACGGACTGGGTCATCGTGGTGGCGCGCAGCGAGGAGGGTGTGCGGTCGTACCTGCTCGAGTCGCCCGAGGCCGTGCTGGTCCCTTCGCTCGACCCCACCCGCAAGCTGGCCCGGCTCGTGCTCGACGACACGCCCGTCGTCCCACTGGGCCCGTCGGGCAGCCAGGCGGGGCTGTGGCAGCGGACCCAGGACGACATGGCCATCGGATTGGCGGCGGAGACCGTCGGTGCGGCCGATCGGGCGCTGACCGAGGCCATCGCCTACACATCGGAACGAATCGTCTTCGACAAGCCCGTAGCGACCTACCAGACGGTGCGCCATCGCCTGGTCGAGATGTTCCAGCAGGTGGAGATGGCGCGGGCCGGCTTCCAGTTCGCCGCCTGGGCCTCGGACACGGAGTCGCCGGAGCGGGCGCAGTCCGCCGCCATGGCCTCGAGCTACGCGGCGGAGGCCGGCGTCAGGGTCACCGGCGACGACATCCAGCTGCACGGCGGCGTGGGGTTCACCTGGGCCAACGACGCCCACTTCCTCTTCAAGCGGGTCAAGCAGAACGATCTGCTGGCCGGCGGCGCCGGAGCACAGCGCCACCGGCTGGCGACCCTCTTCATCGAATCAGCATGACGACGTTCGAGCTCCGCCCGATGCCGGCCGATTTGGCCGCGCGCTACCTGGCCGAGGGTGCCTGGGACGACCGCACGCTCGGCGAGTTCCTGCGCGACGCGCTCCTGCAGGACCCGAACCGGCCCTTCCGGATTTGGTCGCCGACCAACCCGTACCGCGGCACGGTCGGCGCGGTCTACGAGGAGTCGCTGCGGGTGGCGGGCGGACTGCGCGCACTCGGCCTCGGGCCCGGTGACATGGTGGCCTTCCAGCTGCCCAACTGGGTCGAGGCGGCCATCACCTTCTACGCCTGCAGCATGCTCGGCGTGACCCTGGTGCCGATCGTGCACTTCTATGGTCCCAAGGAGCTCGGGTTCATCCTTCGCCAGAGCGGGGCCAAGGCGTTGCTCATTGTGTCGCGCATCGGCCAACGCGACTACTTGGCCGACCTGGCGACGGTGCGCGACGGCCTCCCGAAGCTGGAGCACGTCGTGGTGGTGGGCGACATCGCCGACGGGTCCGGCTACGTGCCCTTCGACGATCTGCGCGCCGCGGACCCCGTGGGCGGGCCGGCCCACGTCGATCCCGACGGCCCGGCGCTCATCGGCTACACCTCGGGCACGACGGCGGACCCCAAGGGGGTGGTGCACACGCACCGCACCCTGGGCTGCGAGGTGCGGCAGCTCTCGGACCACCAGTCCATGCGCGACCTGCCCAGCCTCGTGGGTGCCCCGGTCGGCCACGCCATCGGCATGCTGGGCGGGCTGCTGTGCCCGCTCTACAGCGGGCGGCCCATCTACATGATCGACGGCTGGGACCCGCCCACCGTCCTCGACGCCATGGTCGAAGAGCACATCGCCGCCGGGAGCGGGTCGACGTACTTCTTCACCAGCCTGCTCGACTCTCCGGGGTTCGGGCCCGAACACGTGGAGCTCATGCGCTACGTCGGACTGGGTGGCTCACCCATCCCCAACGCGGTGGCCGAGCGGGCGGACGAGCTGGGGATTTCGCTCGTGCGCTCCTACGGCTCGACGGAGCACCCCTCCATCACCGGGTCCCAGCACGACGCGCCCAAGGAGAAGCGGATCCACACCGACGGCAGGCCGATGGAGTGGGTCGAGATCCGGACCGTCGACGAGCACGGCAACGACGTCGGCGCGGGGGAGCCGGGCGAGATCCTCAGCCGGGGAGCGGACCGCTTCGCCGGGTACACGGATCCCGCGCTGAACGCCGAGTTCATCGACGCCGATGGCTGGTTCAGCACCGGCGACATCGGGATCATCGATCAGGACGGGTACCTGACCATCACGGACCGGGTGAAGGACATCATCATCCGCGGTGGTGAGAACGTCAGCGCCGCGGAGGTGGAGCAGCTCCTGGCGCACATCAAGGGTGTGGCCGAGGTGGCGGTGGTGGCCGCTCCCGACGAGCGCCTGGGAGAGCACGGCTGCGCCTTCTTCCGCATGCAGCCCGGGAGCGATCCCCCCGACATGGATGCCCTGCGGGCGCACCTGCAGGCGGAGGGCCTGACCCGCCAGAAGTGGCCCGAGGAGATCCGCATCATGGACGAGTTGCCGCGTACCCCCTCGGGCAAGATCCAGAAGTTCGTGCTGCGCCAGCGCCTGCGGGACGGCGGGTGAGCCACCGCCAACCCAAGAATCCGGCAGTCGGGGGTTGGGGACGCTACGCTCCAACCGGCGTTCCCAAGCAATACAAGCCCAGCGCAGGTGGTCACATGCGGCATCGGATCCCCAAGCAGCAGATCGATCTGTTGAAAGCGGTCCCACTCTTCTCCGGGTGCTCGCAGAGCGAGCTCCGATCGATTGCCCAGATGGGCACCCCGGTCAGCATCGACAAGGACGAGGTTCTGACGGCCCAGGGCTCCGCCGGACGGGAGTTCTTCCTCGTGCTCTCCGGCATCGCATCGTGCCGGGTCGGGAAGCGCGAAATCGCGGAATTCACGACCGGTGGGTACTTCGGCGAGCTGGCCCTCCTGCACGGTGGGATCCGCACGGCGGACGTCGTGGCGGAGACGGACATGGAGCTGCTGGTCTTCGACGCGCGCGAGTTCCGGTCGATGTTGATGACGACGCCGGCGATCGGCGTGAAGATGTTGGCCCGGCTCGCCGAGCGCCTGGCCGACGCCGACGCCCACTACAGCAATTACGGCGCCCGCTTCGAGCACCTGCTTCATGAGGCGCAGCTCCTTGCTGATGGAGTCCAGGCTGCCCGCGGCAGCGGCGGCACGCACGTCCTCGGCGAGGCCGTCGGGGAGGGTGACCCACAGGGTGAGCGTGGCCTCGCACCCGCCGTCGTCGAGCGGCCGCACCACGAACTCCTCGTAGGCATCGCTCCCGCCCGACATCCCGGCGGCGACCAGCGTCGGCGCGACGGCCTCGACGGTCCAGAGCTCAATGGGCGCGTGGCTGCCGGGCCGGCGGGGGTCGGCGAGGCCGAAGGTGTAGCGGGCACCCGCGCCGTGCGCATCGTGACCGGCGCCGTCGGCGACGCGCCGGACGCCGGTCACGTCGGGGTTGTACTCCGGCAGGTTGGCGAAGTCGAGGCGGTAGGCCCACACCTTCTCGGCCGGCACCGTGAAGGTGGCGGAGGCCACAGCGGTCGGCGCGGTGGTCGGGGTGACGTCGGGCACCGCGTCTTTCAGTCCTGTGGCCGGAGGATGGACGCCGCCTCGCGGGCCCGGTCGAGGGACAGGGCGGTGAGGTCATCCCCCTCCTCGCCCAACACGTCGGCGGCGTGCTGGATGAAGATCCCGACCACCATGGCGCTGAGGAGCCGCGCCACCGCGGCGGCGCCCGGGCCCTCGGTGAGGTCGGGACGGTTGCTGGTGACCCAGCCCTCGATGCTCTTCTCGAAGGAGGCGAACAGGTCGACCCCGACGGCGCGGGCGGTCTCCTCGCCGCGCATCGCCTCGCCCACCATGAGGCGCACGAAGTCCTCCACCTCGAACATAGAGGTCATGATCTCGGCCAGGAGTTGGGCCAGGGTCAGCGGTTCGGTCTCGGGGCTCTCGCCGTCGTCCGGTGCCGGCCGGATCGGAAGGAACCCCTGTTCGATCAGGACCGATTCCAGCAGGTCCCGCTTGCTCGGGAAGTAGTGGTAGAGCGAGGCCACGTTGAGGCCCGCGGCGGAGGCGAGGTCCCGCATGCTGGTCCCGTCGACGCCCCGCTGGGCCATCAGGGTCAGGGCGATCTGGAGGATCCGGCGGCGGGTCGCCGATCCCTCACCCGTCCCGCCCCCGGCCCGCTGCGTGGGATCACCCTGCGTCTCCATGGTCGTCTTCGGCACATTTTCCCCTCTGACCTCGGGATCATCGCCCCGATGGCCCATCAGCTCCGACCCGAGCCTACGGCCGTCCACGATGCCCGGCTTCCCAAACGATCGTTTGCTAGAGTGCGCTTCGACCCCGTGCGGCACCCGGAAGCTAGGGGTGGAGGAACGACATGCCAGGAACCAGTGCAACGGCCGACGCAACGGCGGTCCCCTTCGACCCCTACGAACTGAAGGACGTCGTCGGGGGCACGATCCGCGACCCCTACCCCGCGCTGCACGCGCTGCGGCGGGAGTGCCCGGTGCACGTCGGGCCGATCGACCTGGGCGAGGGCGCCGAGATCGCCGACCCCTCCCGGCCGGCCCCCGTCACCGTCTTCGGCTTCGACGAGGTCGTCCAGGTCCTGCGTGACAACGAGACCTATTCCTCGGCCGTCTACGGGGAGGTCGTGGGCATGGTGATGGGCCGCACCATGCTGGAGATGGACGAGCCCGAGCACCGCGCCATCCGCACCCTGGTCGCCGGGAGCTTCCGCTCCAAAATGCTGGAGCGCTGGGAGGAGGACCTGGTCGCGCGCGTCGTGAACGAGTTGATCGACACCTTCATCGACGAGGGCCGGACCGACCTCGTGCGGTCGGTGACGTTCAACTTCCCCGTGCAGGTGATCGCCCGGATTCTGGGCTTGCCGCGCCAGGACTACCCCAAGTTCCAGCGCTGGGCCCTCGAGCTCACGAGCGTGGCGGCCAACTGGGACCGTGGTGTGGCCGCGTCGGCCGCTCTGCGCGACTACTTCGCCGACATCATGGCCGAGCGCCGCGCCGCGCCGGGGGACGACCTCATCAGCGACCTGGTGCAGGCTGAGGTCGAGGGGACACACCTGAACGACGAGGAGATCTTCTCCTTCCTGCGCCTGATTCTGCCGGCCGGTGTCGAGACGACCTACCGCGCCTCGGGCAGCCTGCTCTACGCGCTGCTGCAGGACCGGGCGCAGTTCGACGCGCTGTACCAGGACCGCTCGTTGTTCGCCTCCGCCTTCGAGGAGGTGGTGCGCTGGGAGCCGCCGGTGACCGTGATTCTGCGCCGCGCCTCCCGCGACACCGAGCTCGCCGGGGTGCCCATCCAAGAGGGGGCGGACCTGGCGCTCCTGATCGGCGCGGCCAACCGTGACGAGCGCAAGTACGCCGATCCGGACCGCTACGACATGTTCCGTGCGCAGCGCCAGCACGTGGGCTTCGGCTTCGGCGTGCACGTCTGCCTCGGCATGCATCTCGCCCGCATGGAGTCACGGATCGCCATCAATACCCTGTTCGACCGCCTCGGTCCCTTCACGTTGGACCCCGACGCCGAACCGCCGCACATAGAGGGAATGGCCTTCCGCTCGCCGCTCTCGCTTCCCGTGGTGTTCTCTCCCGGGGGCTAGTTTTCAGACGTATGGGCGACAGAGCCAACCCGCGGCGGGACGCGGCGGCCAGCGGACGGGCGGCGTGACGGCGGACGAGGCGCCGGCCCTGGAGGTCAGGATCGACTGGGACCGCTGCATGGGGTCGGGGAACTGCGTCTTCTGGGCGCCCGAGACCTTCGAGCTCAGTGACGACGGCCATGCCGTCGTGGTCGATGCCGCGGCCACCGACGAGGAACGGCTCCTCGTCGCGGCGCAGGGCTGCCCGGTCGGAGCCATCTCCCTCTGGCGCGCCGGCGCCGAGGTCTCGCTGGAGGAGAAGACGTAATGCCCATCGCCGTCACCGAGGACCACGAGTCGCTGCGCGCCACGGCGTTGCGCTGGGCCCAGACGCACTGCCCGGCGACCGTGCCCCGCCAGGTGGCCGAGACCACCGGGTCGGAGGAGCTGCCGGCCGCCTGGGAGAAGATGGCCGCCCAGGGCTGGCTCGGCCTCCACCTGAGCGAGGAGCAGGGGGGGCAGGGCTTCACGCTGGCGGAGCTGGCCGTCGTGCTCGAGGAGCTCGGGTACGCCCTCTTCCCCGGGCCGCTGCTCTCCACGGTCCTCGTCTCCGCCGCGCTGGCCCGCACGGCGCGCGGGCCGGCGAGTGTCCCGCCGGAGTGGTTGCGCGGACTGGCCGACGGCTCCATCACGGCCGCCGTGGCCCAGGGCGCCACGCCCCACCCCTGGCGGGTGGTGGACGACGGCGCGCTGGCCCTCGACGGTGCGGTGCGCCCGGTGCTCGGGCTGCCCACCGCCCGCCTGGTCCTCGTCCCTCTCGACTACGGGTCGGGGACGGCATGGCTCGTGCTCGATCGGCACGCCCTGGGGAGCGCGGTCTCCGTCGAGGCGCTCCCGGGGATCGACGGGACCCGCGCCGTGGGGCAGCTGACCATCGACCCGGTCACGCTGCTGCAGGGCGAGCAGGTGATGGTGTCCGACGAGGACGTGCGCGGCCTGGCGCTGACGTTGGCCGCGGCGGAGAGCGCGGGCATCGCGCGCTGGTGCCTGCACACGGCCTCGGAGTACGCCAAGGTGCGCGTCCAGTTCGGTCGACCGATCGGCCAGTTCCAAGCGGTGAAGCACGCGCTGGCCGACATGCTGGTCGCCGTCGAGCAGACGGCCGCCGTGGCCTGGGACGCCGCCGCCGCCTGGAGTGAGAGCGACGAGGACGGCGACGAGTCACGCGATCGCCACCTGAGCGCGCGCATCGCCGGCGCGGTGGCGCTGGGCGCCGCCGCACACTGCGCCAAGGAGTGCATCCAGCTCCTCGGGGGCATCGGCTTCACCTGGGAGCACGACGCCCATTTCTACCTGAAGCGGGCCATGGCCAACCTCCAGTTGTTCGCCGGCGGCGACGTGGGCGCGCTCGAGCACGAGGTCGCCGCCCTGGCCATCGCCGGCGCCCGGCGCAACCTGGCGGCCGACCTGCCGGCCGAAGCCGAGTCGCTGCGTCAGGAGATCCGTGCGGTCGTGGCCGAGGTGGCGGCGACGGGGGAGGCGGACCGGCGAGACGCCTTCGCCGAGGCGGGACTGATCATGCCGCACTGGCCCGCACCGTGGGGCAGGGGCGCCTCGCCCCTCGAACAGCTCGTCATCGACGAGGAGTTGGCGGCCGCCGGTGTGCCGCGCCCCCACCTGGCGGTCGGCGCCTGGGCGCTCCCGACCCTCATCGCGCACGGCACCGCCGAGCAGCAGGAGCGCTGGGTCCGCCCGACGCTGCACGGCAAGCTCAACTGGTGCCAGCTCTTCAGCGAGCCCGGCGCGGGGTCCGACCTGGCCGCGCTCAGCACGAAGGCGGAGAGGGTCGAAGGCGGCTGGGTCCTCAACGGGCAGAAAGTGTGGACGTCGCTCGCACAGACGGCCGACTTCGGCATCTGCCTGGCCCGCTCGGACCCCGATGCGGCCAAGCACGCCGGCATCACCTACTTCGTCGTCGACATGCACGCCGACGGCCTCGACATCCGGCCGCTGCGCGAGCTGACCGGCGCAGCCATGTTCAACGAGGTCTTCTTCAATGACGTGTTCGTGCCCGACGACGCCGTCGTTGGCGTGCCGGGGGACGGCTGGCGCATCGGGCGCACGACGCTGGCCAACGAACGCGTCTCCATGTCGACGGGCGCTTCCTTCGGACCCGGCGTCGAGTCGCTCACCCGGACGCTGGCGCGCCGCAGCGAGCGGGGCGAGCCCGGCCCGCCCAGCATGGAGGAACGGCTCGGGCATCTGATCGCCGAGGCGCAGACGGTGGCCCTGCTCGGCCACCGCTCCACGCTGCGGACGCTGTCGGGCGTGGACCCCGGCAGCGGCTCGAGCGTGCGCAAGCTGCTCGGCGTGGAGCACGAGCAGCGCGTCCAGGAGATGGGCATGGCGCTCTACGGCGCGGACGGCGCGGTGCTCGATGGCGCGGCGCAGCGCTGGGAGGAGGGCTTCCTCTCCACCCGCTGCCTCACGATCGCCGGTGGCACCAGCGAGGTGCAGCGCAACGTGATCGCCGAGCGCATCCTCGGCCAGCCCCGCGACCCCGAGCCCGGTTCCTGAAGCGGCGGCGCGCCGGTACCATGACCCCGCGATGAGCTCTGGCCCCGATCCCGACGAGGAGCTGGACGTCAACGTCGACGACGACGTGTGGCCCTTTCCCTCCGAGCGCTTCCTCGGCGAGTGGGCGCCGGGCGTGCTGCAGGCCCAGAACGCGTGGATGGCCTCCATCGACTCGCTGCGCGCGCCCGACCGCAAGACCCACGAGCTCATCCGCATGGTCTGTACGGTCATCGCCCGGCAGCCCGGTGGGGTGCAGCGTCACGCCCGGCTGGCGGCCGAGGTCGGCGCCACCTGGGACGAGATCTCCGGCTCGATCCTCCTCACCCAGCCGGCCTTCGGGATCGTGCTGGCCATTCAGGCCCTGCCGGCCGCCCGGCGCGGCTACAAGCAGGGCGCGGCGGGCGCGCCCGAGGAGGACGACGGGGACTCGCTGGACGACTGACGCCCGTGTCATAGTTGGCCATGCGCCTCGCCCCCGACGACACGCTGAGCGAGTTCCGCCGCACCTTCGAATCGTGGCTGGACGAGCACCTGCCGGCCCCCGAGGTGGTGGCCGCGCAGCCCCGACGGTCCTCGGCCCATCTGCCCGACTGGGCCCGCACCTTCCAGCGCGAGATGTACGAGGCGGGCTGGCTCGTGCCCGGGTGGCCGCCCGAGCTCGGGGGCCGCAACGCCCCGCCGGAGGAGCAGATGGCCTACTACGAGGTCATCACCGAGCGCATGGCGCCGCGCTCGCTCAATCCCCAGGGCCTCTCCATCTGCGCCGCCTCCATCGTCGAGTACGGGACCGACGACCAGAAGGAGCGCTACGTCGTCCCGACGCTCAAGGGCGAGATCACCTGGTGCCTCGGGATGAGCGAGCCCAACGCCGGGAGCGACCTCGCCTCGCTGACCACGCGGGCCGAGCACCGCGACGGTCACTTCGTGGTGAACGGGCAGAAGGTGTGGACCTCGGGCGCCCACGAAGCCGACTTCTGCCTCTGCTACGTGCGCACGGACCCCGAGGCGCCCAAGCACCGCGGGATCAGCGCGCTGATCATCGACATGCGCTCGCCCGGCATTGTGCCGCGGCCCCTCCCCGAGCTCACCGACCCGCACCACGCCGATTTCAACGAGGTCTTCTTCACCGACGTGGAGGTGCCGGAGGAGAACCTGCTCGGCGACCTCAACCACGGGTGGGCGGTGAGCCAGGGTTCGCTCCGCCACGAGCGCGGGATGCTCTGGATCATGAACGTGTCGAAGATGGAGCGCACCCTGAAGGGCTTGGTGCGCCTGGCGGCGCGACCCGACGGCCACGGCGGCACGCTCGGCGACGACCCCCGCCTGGCCGAGGCCATCGGCCGGTTGGCCACCGACACCGCGGCCATGCGCTGTCTGGGCTACCGCGGCTTCGCCAAGGCGAGCCGGGGCGAGATGTCGCCCGAGCACATGGTGCTCAAGCTCTTCACGAGCGAGGGCGAGCAGCGGGCGTGCCAGCTGGCGCAGCAGGCGCTCGGCCTGGAGGGCCTCGACCTCGACGGCCCCGGCCCCAACCGGTTCACCGAGTGGGACCTGGCCCGGTTCGACGCGGACCGGGTGGAGGAGAGCGCCAACGGCTCGTTCTACGACGGAGCCTGGGCGCTGCAGTACCTGCGCTCGTTCGCCGGCACCATCTCCGGCGGGACCTCTGAGATCCAGCGCAACATCATCGCCGAGCGTGTGCTCGGCCTCCCCCGGGGCTGACGCGCTGACGTAGTCCGGGCCGGCGATGCCGAGGCCCGGAAGCGACATGACGCGGCGCTGATCGACGCGCACCAGACGTTCGGAGACGTCACGCCGCCAATGACCGGGCCGCGGTCATTGCCGTTCGGTGGCCGCTCGGTTGCCGTTCCCGGCGCACGCCGCGTCGCAGGCACGACGCCGGTGGCGCAACTCACGGCGCAGACGGTTGCGACAACGCGCCCCCAAAAGTGCGCGAACGGCACCGTGACGCGCATGGACCTGGGCAAAGAGCGGACATTTCGTCGAAAAGATGCATTTGGTTTTCGGCACTTCCTTCCGATACCTCCTCCAACGAAGAGCGGGAAAGAGGGGGAAGACCGCGTGCAGCGCAGTGCCCGTCGTCGCATCACAACACTTCTACTGCCCATCGGTGCCATGGTCATGGGTTCGCTCGCGGCCGGCCTCTCCAGTGCACCGGCGTCCGCCGCCGGCATCCTGCCGCCCGCAAATCCTTCGGCGAACGTCGCCCCGGACAATCCCGACTGGCTCACGTCCATTGACGACGCGCGCAGCCAGGAGGGCGTGGGGTCCATGGACGTCTCCGAGTCCTCTCTCGGTGCGCTGCCGCTCGACCAGCAGGTGCTCACGGTCGTGAACGACGAGCGAATCGACCGCGGCGAGCAGCCGATCGAATACATCACGGCACAGCTCGACGGGTACGCGCAGGGTGGTGCCAACGGAGGGACCGACCCGAGCTTCCCGTCCACGGTGACCGGCGGCGCCCCCATCACGTTCGGCGGATCGATCTGGGCGGGCGGCCTCACCTCGGTCCTCGAAGCCGACTACTACTGGATGTACGACGACGGGTTCAGCGGCTCGGCGACGTCCAATTCGGCCTGCAGCGCGTCGAACCCCTCCGGATGCTGGGGCCACCGCGACATCATTCTGCATCAGTTCGCCGGCTGCCCGACCGGCCCACCCGTCCTCTCGATGGGCGCGGCCTTCTCGTCGTCGGGCTACGCCGCCGGCTCCATTGCCGCCATTGTCGTCAGCTCGTGCGCACCCCCGACCGACATCACGGCCAGCTGGGGCCCGCTCGCCGGCGCGGCCCAGTCCGGCTCGCGCACCGTGGCCGTCGCGCCGACGGCCGACGGGACCGGGTACTGGGAGGTCCAGGCCAACGGCACGGTCTCCGCTTTCGGTTCCGCCGTGAACTACGGCTCGCTCAGCGGCCAGCTCAACGCGCCCATCGTGGGCATGGCACCCACGCCGGACGGCCAGGGCTACTGGATGGTGGGCACCGACGGCGGCATCTTCAGCTTCGGTGACGCCTCCTTCTACGGTTCGACGGGCTCGCTGCGGCTCAACAAGCCGATCGTGGGCATCGCCACCACGCCGGACGGCAAGGGCTACTGGATGGCCGCGGCCGATGGGGGCATCTTCAGCTTCGGCGATGCGGCGTTCTTCGGCTCCATGGGTGGCAAGCCCCTCAACAAGCCCATCGTGGGCATCGCAGCCGACCCCGCGACAGGTGGCTACTGGGAAGTGGCCTCCGACGGCGGCATCTTCAGCTACAACGCACCGTTCTACGGCAGCACGGGCAGCATCCGGCTGAACAAGCCGATCGTCGGCATGGAGGCGTCACCGGACGGCCAGGGCTACCGCTTCGTGGCCTCCGACGGCGGCATCTTCACCTACGGTCAGGCGCCCTTCGACGGCAGCACCGGCAGCATGACGCTGGCGGCGCCGGTGGTGGGGATGGCGGCCGACAACGCCACGAACGGGTACTGGATGGCGGCGGCGGACGGCGGCATCTTCACCTTCGGCGGGGCCACCTACTTCGGGCGGGTCGTCAGCTCTCCCAGCTGACCCGGGGGAGGAGGCCGTGCAGTCGGCTTCGGCGGTCACACCACGCCGCGGGCGCCGAGGTCGTCCAGCTCGTCCTCGCTGAGCCCGACGAGGTCGCACCACACCTCGCGGTTGTGCTCGCCCAGGCGTGGCGCCCCCCGGGGCACGGCCGCCGGGCTGTTGGCCAGACGCGGAAACGGTGCCTGCTGGCGCACCGGACCGATGACCGGATCGTCGATCGCCACGAGGTCACCGCGGGCGGCCATGTGCGGGTCGGCGAAGATGTCAGCGGCGCTGTACGCCGTGCCGACCGGGACGTCGTGCTCCACGCAGCGCGCCGTGATGTCCGCGGCGGGCAGGCTCGAGGTCCAGTCGGCGACGATGCCGTTGATCTCGCCGCTCCTGGCCGCCCGATCCGCCAACGTGGCGAAGCGCGGATCCTCGGCCAGGTCGGGTCGCGCCATCGCCTTGCAGAGGCGCGAGAAGTTGGCGTCCGAGCCGGCCACGATGCAGATGAACGAGCCGTCCGCCGTCGGATAGTTGTCGAGGGGCGCCGAGTGCGAGAGCCGGTTGCCCTCGCGCTGACGGACGATGCCCAAACGGTCGTAGCCCGCCAGCGTCCACTCCAGGATGCGCAGGATTGAGCCGTACAGCGGTGCGTCGATGACGTCGCCACCCTGGTCCGCCTGGTCCCGGCCGTAGAGCGCGGCCACGGCGGCGAAGGCGGCGAAGGTGCCGGTCAGGTAGTCCGAGACCGTGACGCCGGGTCGTACCGGCGGGCGATCGGGGTCGCCGGTCAGATTGAGCAGCCCACCGAACGCGATGCCGAGCCGATCGAGTCCGGGGCGGGGGGCGTACGGCCCCGTCTGCCCGAAGACGCTGATGCGTACGTAGACGAGCTCTTCGGGCAGCTCGTCGGGGCCGAGTCCCCAGCGTTCCATGGTGCCGGGGCGGAAGTTCTCGCACAGCACGTCCGCCGTCGCGACCAGACGCTTGAAGAGCTCCTTGCCTTCGGGCGTGCGGAGGTCACAGGTGACGCCGCGCCGACCGCGACCTTCGACCGCCCAGAACAGCGAGTAGTCCTGTCCTTCCTCCACCGGCATGAACGGCCCGATGGTGCGCATGAAGTCTCCCTCGCCCGGCAGCTCGACCTTGATCACGTCGGCGCCGAGCTCGCCCAACAAGCCGGCGCAGAACGGCGCCGAAATCCGCGTCCCGACGTCGATGACGCGGATGCCGGCCAGCGGCCCGCTGGACGGATCGTTCATTCCGGGTGGCCCTGGTCGCGCTCGGCCATGACGTCGCGCATGGAACCCTTCTCCTTGCGCGCCGCGAGCGCGTTGAGCGCGGTGGCCGAGTTGTGCACCCAGTGGTGCGCCATGAAGTGGTACTTGAGCGCGTCACGCTTGCCCATCAGGGTGCCGGTCTGGTTGAGGCTGTCCTTGACCGTCTGGGCCGTGACGGGGGGGACGAGGGCGACACGGTCAGCCAGTTCCCGCGTGCGGGCCTCGAGCTCGGCTCTCGGGACGACCCGGTTGACCAGGCCGAGGCGCCACGCCTCCTGGGCATCGATGGTGTCGCCGGTCAGGAGGAACTCCTTGGCCTTGCGGATGCCCAGCTCCCAGGGCTCGACGAGGAGCTCGACGCCGGCGCCGGTCAGGCGCAGGACCGGGTTGGAGAAGACCGCATCGTCGGCCGCGACGATGAGGTCGCACATGGCGGCCAGCATCAGGCCCGCCGCGACGCAGCTGCCCTGCACGGCGGCGATGGTCGGCTTGCGGAAATCGTGGATGCGCAGGCAGCGGTCGTAGTACATGACCTTCTCGTGGTGGAACTTGCCCTCGGGGGTCTCCCGCAGCGCGACCCAGGGGTCGTCCCCGTCACCGGCCACGAGGGCCTTCAAGTCGTGGCCCGAGGAGAAGTGCTTGCCTGCTCCGGCCAGGATCACGACCCGCACCGCGTCATCGGCGTCGGCCAGGTCGAAGGCCGCATCGAGTTCGTCAATCAGCGTGGAGTTCTGCGCGTTGGCCACGTCCGGCCGGTTCATGGTGATGGTGGCCACCGCGTCGTCCACCACGTACAGGATCGTCTCGAAGTTCTCTGCCATCTCACTCATCCTCCTGCGTCGCCCATGGACGCTCAACCCCGGGGGAGTCCCAGGACGCGCTCGCCCACCAGCGTGCGCTGGATTTCGTTGGTCCCGGCGAAGATGGACGACGCCTGGTAATACAGCCACGAACGCTGCCAGGCGCCGTCGGCGGGGTTGCCTTCCGCCCCCTCCCAGAGAGGCGCGGCCGAGCCGAGCACGTCGAGCGCGGTCTGGTGGAGCCGCTTGGACATCTCACTCCAGTACAGCTTGAGGGCACTGCCCTCGGGACCCGGTGCCTCACCCTTGGCGAGGCGGGTCAGCGAACGCCAGTTGTGCAGCTGGAAGAGTCGCACCTCGGTGGCGGCCTGGGCCAACGACTGACGCAGTCGCCAGTCGTCGAAGCTCCCGTTCGATTCGGCCAACCGCAGCAACTCCTCAATGAGCTGGGTGTGGATCACAAGCTGCCGCGGATTGATGCCGCGCTCGTGCGCCAGCGTGGAGCCCGCGACACCCCACCCCTCGCCCTCGGTGCCGACGCGCCGATCCACCGGCACGAAGACGTCGTCCAGCTCGACCTCGTTGAACTCCGCTTCGCCGGTCGACTGGACGAGCGGGTGCACGACCACGCCCGGGTCGTGCATGTCGATGATGAGCGCCGTGATGCCCTGTTGGCGTTTCGGCGCCGTGGGGTCGCTGCGGGTGAGGCAGAGGCCCCAGTCGGCGAATTGGGCGTAGGAGGTCCAGACCTTGCGCCCGCTGACCCGGTAGCCGCCCTCGACGGGCACGGCGCGGGTGCTGAGCGAGGCCAGGTCGCTGCCGGCGTCCGGCTCGCTGAACAGCTGACACCACAACTCAGCCGCAGAGAGGATGCGGGGCAGGAAGCGTTCCTTCTGCTCGGGCGTCCCGTGGGCGAGCAGGGTGGGGCCGACCAGGTTGATGCCGATGCGGCCGACGAGCTCTGGCGCCCGGGCCCGGGCCAGCTCCTCAATCACCACGTAGTTCTCGAGCGCCCCCAGGCCCCGACCGCCGTACTCCTCGGGCCACGTGAGGCCGACCCAGCCGTCGGCGGCCAGCTCGGCCTGCCAGCGCCTTCCGAAGGCGACGGTCTCCGACAGGTCGTCGAAGCGAGGGGGGAGGCCGACGCCGTAAGGCCAGGGCAGGTGTTCCATCAACCAGGTCCGGAACGACGCTCGCAGCACCTCCTGCTCAGCCGTGGCATGCAAATCCATCCGCCGCAGCATGGCACAGCCGCCCCGCGAGGTGACACCCGTGTCAGCGGTCACCGTAGACTGCCCCGCCGTGGACTTCGACCTCTCCGGCGACCAACAGGCCCTCCGTGATGCCGCGGTGTCGCTCCTCGACAAGATGGCCGGGTCCGACGCGCTGCGGGCCCGGGTCGGGCCTGGCGTGATCGTCGGCACGCTCCCGGGCGCCGGCACCGCCTCCGGTGACGCGACGGACGCGCCGGCAGGGTACGACGAGGCCGTGTGGTCGGCCATGGCGGAGCAGGGCTGGTTGGCCATTGAGCTGCCGGAGGACGAGAGCGGGCTGGGGTTGGGCATGGTCGAGCTCGCCGTGCTCTGCGAGGAGATCGGGCGCCGCCTGGTGGCAGCACCCTTCCTCCCCACCATCGTGGCGCTCGGCGCGTTGTGCGGAGAAGAGGCGCGGGCCGACGCGGCGACGAAGGAATGGCGCGAGGCGTTGGGACTGGGTGATGCCGTGGGCTGCGTGGCGGCCGCGCCGGGCCCCAACGGTCTCACTGTCTCCGGTCCTGAGGGCCGGGCGCGCCTCAGCGGGCGGACACCCCCGGTCGCCTATGCCCCCTCGGCCGATGTGGCTGTGGTCATCGCTGACGATGGTGTCTACGGGGTCGACCTACGCGCCGAGGGGAGCCCGGCCCCGCTGTCGGCCATGGACCGCACGCGCGAGCTCGGTGTCCTGACCTTCGACGACACGCCGGCGCGGTTCCTCGGCGGCGGGGAGGCGGCGGCACGGCTGGTCGACCGGGCCGCCACGCTGGCCAGCGCCGAGATGCTGGGCGCCGCCGACCATGTCCTCGCCCTCACCGTCCAGTACGCGAAGGACCGCGTGCAATTCGGCAAGCCGATCGGCTCGTTTCAGGCCGTCAAGCACATGTTGGCCGACGCTCTGGTCGACGTGGAGGGGATGCGCTCGACGGCGTACTACGCCGCCTGGTGCGCCGCCGCCGGGGACGAGGAGGGCTCGCTCTCGGCCAGCATGGCCAAGGCCTGGTGCTCTGACGCGTCGCGGCGTGTCATGGCCGCAGGCCTCCAGGTGCACGGCGGCATCGGGTTCACGTGGGAGCACGACATGCACCTCTACCTGAAGCGGGCACAGCTCGACCAGGTGAGTTACGGCGACGCCGCCGCACACCGCGAGCGCATCGCCACGATTCTGCGGGCCCGGCTCGAAGCGGGCCAGTCGCTTTCGTGACCTGAGCCCGGCTTATGAGTGCAGTGCGGCCGTGCGGGTGCCGTTGATCTCCAGCACGACCAGCGCCTGGTTCTCCACGCCGCTGGCGGCGCGCTGGCCGTTCGCCAATGCCTGTGGTGGCACCACCACGGTGAGGCGAACCCCGATCAGGTAGCCCGCCCGCACGGCGGCCCGCTCCTTGACCGATCCCCGCACGCTGCTGGAGCGGGGCTCGCAGGAGGTGGCCGTCGGAGCCGGCACACGGGCGTCGTACTCGGCGAGGGTCTCGGTGCGGACGAAGGCGGCCCCGCTTTTGGTCCAGGGCGTCGACCCGCCGACGATGGCCGTGTACGTGCTGAGGCTGCAGGCGACGGCGGACGGGGTGAGGACCGCGATGAGCTTCGAACTCGACCCGACCTCCTGGTACACCGACATGCGGCCGGACGGGGTGTGGACCACCTGGCGCACCTGGCTGACCGTCCCTTTCGATCCGCCGGCGGAGATGGTGTTCACGAGGTCCATGGCGAAGGCCGTCGACCCGGTCGGTGTCCCGAAGGTGCGGACCGACCCGTTCTGCACCGTGAGGGTCGCGCCGCTCGGGGCCGACGAGGCGCCGAGCACCGCGAAGCCCAGTGCACCAACACCGAGGACGGCCAGCAGCACCAGCGGAATCAGATTGCGGCGAGGCACGCGCCAAAGCTAGTGCGGGCCCCTGCGGCAGCGCGGCATCCGGGGCGACGCGGGACCGCCGGGCCGTGCTGGTCAGCTGGCGACGGCGCGGCGCTGCAGGGCGGCACGGTCCGGCTTGCCGGAACCGAGCAACGGCAGGTGGTCCAGGCGCTCGACCCTCTCGGGCGTCTTGAACCTGGCGACGCCCCGCGCCGCGAACCACCGCCGGCATTCCTCGAGATCGAAGGGCGCAGCGGACTCGACGAAGGCCGCGACCCGTTCGCCCATGAGCGGGTCCGGATAGCCCACGGCGACCGCGTGGTGGATGTCGGGGTGTGCCTCCAGCGCGGCCTCGACCTCGGAGGCCGAGATGTTCTCGCCGCCGCGGATGATCACGTCCTTGAGCCGGCCGACGATGCGCACCCAGCCGTCGTGGTCGAGTGTGGCCAGGTCGCCGGTGCGGAACCAGCCACCACGTGCGATGACGGTGGCGGTCTGCGCCGCGTCGGCATAGCCGGCGAACATCTCGGGTCCGCGGACCCAGAGCTCACCCGGCGCCCCGGTGGCGCGACGGGCCCCCGTCTCGGGGTCAGAGATGCGGAGCTCGACTGCACCGACGGCGCGCCCGTCCGTGTCGCGGGCCTTCTCGAACGGGTCGTCGTCCGTGCTGGTGGTCACCGTCGGGGCTTCGGTCGAGCCGTAGGTGCGCTTCACGCGGCAGTCGAAGGTCCGCGCCGTGTCCTCCACGAAGGCGGGGGTGACCGACGCCCCGCCGCTCGACACCAATCGCACCGTCGACACGTCCGTGCCGGGCCGTCCCGCCAGGGCCCGGGCCATCGCGATGAAGAAGGTCGGAGGGCCGGCCAGGAAGGAGATGCGCTCGCGGGCCACCAGGTCCAGGGCCTCTTCGGGATCGAAGCGACGGACCAGGACCGAGCGCAGACCGGCCGCACCCGGCACGAGGACGCCGTTGAGCAGCCCCGAAATGTGGGCCATCGGCGCCGGCATGAGTACCGCGTCGGTGGGGCCGAGCCCGTGCACGCGGGCCATCAACGAGGCTTTCCAGCTCAACCCGCGCTGGGTGTGCAGCACCGCCTTTGGGACGCCCGTCGAGCCCGACGTGAAGAGGACGAGGGCGATGTCGGAGGGTTGGCTCGTGACGGCGCCGGCCGGGATCGGGGCGCCACCGACGGCGTCGGCCAGCGCGGCGGGGTCGGAGAACGCCGTCGGATCGAGTTCCAGGACGAGGGCGGGATCGATCTGGCCGAGGGCCGCCGCGACGTCCGCCGCGCCGAACGTGTGCAGAACGGGTGCGGCCACGGCGCCGATGCGCCAGCAGGCCCGGGTCAGGACGGCGGCCGCCAGGCTGTTGGGGACCTGCCAGGCCACGGCTTCGCCGCGGCGGACGCCCCGGGCCCGCAGCCCGCCCGCGATCGTGGCCACCAGCGCGTCCACCTGCGCGGGCGAGAGCCGCGTGGCACCGTCGACGATCTCGCCGGCGTGCGCACCGAGCAGGGCGTCCAGGGTCGGGACGTCCCAGGCCCCCCCGGCCCGCCGGTAGCGCCGTGCCTGCTCGGGCACCCAGGTCGGTCGGAGGCGGGCCGTCACGGCAGGGCACCATACCTGGACCCCGGTATCGTGACGCCGATGTTGTGGAGGGAGCCGGCGTGGATCTCGCGCTGAAGGAAGCGGACGAGGAATTCGCGGCCTCGTTCCGGGCGTGGCTGGGCGAGCACCTGCGTCGCCCGCCCGCCTTTGTCGACCTGGCGGACGAAGTCGCCTGGGGGCGGGAGTGGCAGGCCACCCTCGCCGCCGACCGCTGGGTCGGCGTGCACTGGCCCAGCTCGTACGGGGGCCGCAGCGCCACGCCGGTACAGGTGGCGCTGTACCAGAGCGAGTACGCCCGGGCCCAGGCTCCCCAGCCGGTCAACCGGGTGGGCATCAACCTGGTGGGGCCGACGCTGCTGGCCCACGGCACCGAGGACCAGCGCCTGCGCTACCTGCCGGCGATCCTCTCGGCCGAGGAGATCTGGTGTCAGCTCTTCAGCGAGCCCGACGCCGGCAGCGACCTGGCCTCACTCTCCACGCGTGCCACGCCGGTCGACGGCGGCTTCGAAGTGACGGGCCGCAAGGTCTGGACCTCCTACGCCCAGTTCGCCGCATGGGGTCTGTGCCTGGCCCGCACCGACGCCGACGCGCCACGGCCCCAGCAGGGGATCACCGCGCTGATCGTCGACATGTCCGACCCCGGGGTCGACGTGCGCCCACTCGTGCAGATGACGGGCGACGCCGAGTTCAACGAAGTCTTCCTGACCGACGTCTTCGTGCCGGCGGAGCACGTGGTGGGCATCGAGGGGCAGGGGTGGACGGTGGCCGGCTCCACCCTGGCGCACGAGCGAGGCACGAACTTCCCGTTCAAGGAACAGGTCGTGCACGAGGGTTACCTGGCCCGCCTGTACGAGGAGGCCCGGGGCAACGGCACGCTGGAGGACCCACTGGTGGCCGACGCGCTGGCGCAGCGCGTACATCGATCTCAACGTGCTCCGCCTGCACAACCTGCGCACCCTGACCCGCCTCGGGCGGGGCGAGGAGCCGGGGCCGGAGTCCAGCTGGATCAAGCTGACGTGGACGGCCATGACGCAGGGACTGTCGGACGCGGCACTCCTCGTTTCGGGCCGCGACCCGTCATCTTCCGAAGCCGGCCCGTGGGCCCGGCAATGGTTGTGGAGCAAGGCGGCGGGCATCGCCGGCGGGACGTCGCAAGTGCAGCGAGACATCATCGCGGGACGGATCCTGGGCCTGCCGCGCTAGCAGCGCGTCGGACACGGTGTGCGGCGCCGCCGTCAGGCGGCGATGGCGGGGCCCGTCGTCGCCGCGGGTTCCTGGGAACCGGCGAGAAGAGCGATACCGATCACCGCCACGACGAGTCCGGCGACGGTGCACCCCGCGTGGCCGGTGCCGCTCTTCGAGAGTGTCTCGCCGTAAACGGTGACACCCAGGATCACGCTCGAAAAAAGGGTCACCGAGTTGCTCGACGCCATGGCGGGCGCCAGGACGCCGGTCTTGAGCGCTGACTGTTGCAGCGCGAACCCGCTGAGAGCAGAGAGGATCAACACGTAGATCGTCCAGCTGGTGAGGAGGGCAGCGACACCGCCGCCGATCTGGGTGACGAACGTCTTCGTCACGGCCGCCTGCAATCCGTACCCGAGTCCTGCCGCGGCACCGAAGAGGAGGGCCTTCGGGGCGCCGGTACGGCTCCGGCCGACCACGAACAGCACGAGCACGAGTGCGGCGGTGATCAGGCAGGCCGACCACCACGCCGAGGCTCCCGGATGGGTCGTTCCTCCCTGCGGCTGTCCGGCCGAGACGAAGAAGATGATCCCGACCACGGTCAGTGCGGCTCCCGTCACCTCGCGCCGGCCGACGCGCTGATGGGTCAACAGCGCGCCGAGGGGGAGCGCGAGGACCAGGCTCAGCGCAGTGAGGGACTGGACCACGACGAGCGACCCGCGGTCGAGCGCCGCCGCTTGCACGACCCAGCCGCTGGATTGCAGGAGCGTGCCGGCCAGCCAGACGGGGCGATGCAGAATCTGCAGGAGGAATCGCGGGTCGTCGCCCGTCGCCGCGGTGGAGAGAGCGCCCCTCTGCTGCAGCACCGTGCCGAGAGCAAAGAGCACGGCCGCGAGGATGGCGAGCGCCTCACCCATGGAACGCCAGGCTAGCGAGATACCCCTGGTGAGCGTTGGTGCGACGTAACCTGTTTCATGCGCGGAAAGGAGTTGTTGACCCGTCGGGCCACCACCAACCTCGCCGCGGCCAGAATGGACCTCGCCAGCGCCACCCTCGACGGCGACGAAGGTCGGATCACGTTGCTCGAGATGCTCCTGTCCTCGGGTGCGGACATCCTGGTGTACCGCCCGCAGCTGCAGCACTACGCGCTGCTCTTCGGCGATCTCGAGACGGCGCACCACGTGGCCGTGGTCGTCCCGGGAGTCGGCGATGGCATCAATCTGTGCAACGACTGGATTCCCGATGCCCTCAACCTCTACGAGGCCAGCACCGACACCGCCGTCGTCTTGTGGAAGGGCTACGACAACCCCGCCGACGTCATGGCCGCTGCGGCCGGGTCCATCGAGTGCAACGAGGACTTGGCGACGGCCGCCCACGACCTCACCGAGTTCATCGCCACGCTCGACCTGGAGTCCACGCAGACGCTGACCCTGGTCGCCCACAGCTTCGGGTCGATCGTCGTCGGTGCCGCCCTGGCTGACGCCGGGCTGGAGGTCACCGACGTCGTGGTGGCGGGCAGCCCGGGCATGACGGTCGACGGCCTGCGCCAGCTCCATCTCGAGCAGTCACACTTCTTCTCGGAGCAGGCGCCGGGCGACGCCATCGCCGAACTGGGCGTCTTCGGGGCGTCGCCGGCCTCGCCGAGGTTCGGTGGAACGCGGATGGACACGAACGCACCGGATCACCCGCCGGTCGCGGCGCACTCGGGCTACTTCGAGCCCGGCTCCGCCGCGCTGGAGAACATGGCCGACGTCGTCACGGGCCAGTACTCGGACATCCTGCGGCATCGCGCCGCGTTCCCCGAGATCGCCGGTGGGCTCGTGGCGTGGGCGCTGCGCGTGCCCGTGGCCCCGCTCCGGATCGCCGGGCGGCACTACCGGGGGCCCGGTTTCCGGCTCCTCACCAACTGGTGCCGCTTCGTCGACCTCGGAGCGAGCGAGACGGGCAACCTCGTCTGCGAGGTCCTCGACGAGGGCGAGCGCGCCCTGCTGTGGTTCGCTCATCGCGTCGGCGCGCTGCATCCTCCCGAAGCCGAGTCCGGACACCATGCCGGATCCGCCGCGACGACGCATGGCGACACCCGAGGGAGACCCTCCGAACCTGCCTGAGGCCTGCGGCGCGGTCATCCGTCGGGCGTGACGCGGATCAGGTCGGTGAAGGTCCCCCCGACGGCGACGCCGACCCGGTAGCCCCTCCTGGGCCATCCCGGTCCGCCCCCCGGTGACACGTGGGCGACGATCCTAACCTGACAGCGGCGTCAGCAAATGGGGTCGGGGCGGGCTACCTTTGCCCGATGCCCATCTGGCTGAGTGAGCACGAGTACGCCACGTTGCGGGCCGCCTGCGCGCAGATGCTGCCCTCCGGCGAAGGTACGCCCGGTGCGGAAGAGGCCGGCGTGGCGGACTACATCGATGGTTTCCTGGGGGCGTTCTCGTTCGACCCTCCCCGCATCTGGGCCGGTGGTCCGAGCTCGGGTCGCAAGGGCGGCGTGGCCGGCTTCGCCACCTTTCACCGCTTGTCCGCCCTCGACGAGCTGGCCTGGCGCATGCGGCTCGAGGGCTCCCAGGGGAGGCCCGAGCGCGAGTTCAACGGTCCGGTCGTGGGTCTCCAGGAGCGGTACCGGGAGGGTCTGGCCGCGCTGGGACCCGACTTCACCGAGGTGGACGGGCGTGAGCAGCGCCGCCGGCTGCGCGAGAACGAAGGCTTCACCGAGCTCCTGTGGGAGCACTGCTGCGAGGGCATGTACGGGGCGCCCGAGTACGGGGGGAACCGCGACACGGTCGGCTGGGACTACATCGACTACGAGGGAGACGTGCAGCCGCGCGGCTACACCGACGCCGAGGTGTCGCAGCCATGAGCCCCAGCGCCATCGTCATCGGGTCCGGGCCGGGTGGGGCCACCGCGGCCGAGGTGCTGACGCGAGCCGGCTGGTCCGTCGTCATCATGGAGAAGGGCCGCAACCATCTGCTCGACCCCGACGATCTGACCCGGCCCGCCGGCGACTACTCCAACGACGAGATCAAGTTCGTGTCGCGCTACTTCCTCGGTCCCGACCCCCTCGTCGAGCCGCGGGCGTTCCGCCGTTCGGCGGACGAGGGCGAGCACACGCACGTGGGCGAGGTGAACTCCATCCCCACGACCGTGGGTGGTGGCGGGACCCATGCCGACGGCAAGGTGCCGCGCTTCCGCGAGGAGGACTTCGGGCTGTTCTCGACCTACGGGCCGCAGGACGGCGCCGCGGTCGACGACTGGCCGCTGGACTACGCCGAGCTGGAGCCGTACTACGCGGAGGTCGAGCGGGCCATCGGCGTGTCCGGGCGGGAGGGCGCGAACCCCTTTGCCGCCTGGCGGTCCGGTCCCTACCCGATGCCGCCCGGTGCACCGATGTACGGGGCGGTGCTGTCGTCTGCTGCGGCCGAGAAGATCGGCCTGCATCCCTACGAGGCGCCGACCGCTGCGAACAGCATCGCCTACGACGGTCGCCCGGCCTGCAACAACTGCGGGTTCTGTGCCTTCTTCGGCTGCCCGATTCACGCCAAGGGCGACCCGGTGGCGCTCCTGACCAAGGCGATGGCGACCGGACGCGCTGAGCTGATGGCAGAGACGTACGTGAGCCGGATCATCACGCAGGGCCGGCGGGCCACCGGGGTGGAGTTCATCGGTCCCGACGGGGTGGCGCACACCAGGGAGGCCGACATGGTCGTGGTGGCGGGCGGCGCCATCGAGACGCCGCGCATCCTTCTCCTCTCCGGGTTGGACCACCCTGCCCTCGGCAAGTACCTGATGGTCCATTTCCAGACGATCGTCGTGGGGCACTTCCCGACTCTGCGCCTGCATCCCCACAAGGGACGGTCGGTCACCCACGTGCACGACGACGCCATGGTGCAGGACGACCGCACACGCCAGGCGGCGGCGGGAGCCGGCCTCCCGTGGTTCCGCGGCGGGCTGGTGGAGCACAGCGGGGGAGGGCTGCCGATCATGGAGGCACGCCACTCGCCCTGGGGGCGCCATCATGCCCAGGCCATGCGCGAGTCGAACCTGCGCGAGCGCATGTGGGCCTTCATCATGCAGGGGGAGGACCTGCCCTACGCGACCAACACGGTCGATCTGAGCCCCTCCATCCGTGACGCCCGGGGCTTCCCCGTGGCGCGGGTCACGTATCAGCCCGGGCACCACGAGCTGGCCGCGTCGAAGTACCACGGCAAAATCCTGCAGTCCGTGCTGGAGGAGATGGGCGCCGAGTGGGTGATGCACACCTCGTCCCCGGGGGTCTCGTACCACGGCATGGGCACGACGCCCATTCCCGAGAGCCGCCACGTCATGGGCACGGTCCGGATGGGGGACAACCCGGACACCTCCGTGGTGGACCGCTGGGGTCGGGTGCACTCGCTGGACAACGTCGTGATCGCTGACTCCTCGGTCTTCGTCACCTCGAGCGGCTACGGGCCCACGCTCACGCTGGTGGCCCTGGCGGCCCGTGCGGCGCACCACCTGGCCGGGACCAGTCCCGAGCCGGCGCAAGTGGATTGAACCCTCAACTCTCAACCTCGATCTCTACCTCAGAGTAAGAGATCAACCAGGGCAAGGAGTCTCAAGGTCACCTTCGACCAGAGGTCGACACCTCATGCCAGCCCCCACATCGGGACGCTGAAATCAGCGGATGCCGCGGGTCAGCAGCATGGTGCCGGCGATGGGTCCGCCGCCGTTGGCCACCGCGGCCACCTCGGGGTTCCGACCGCCGGGCCGCACCACCTGGCGGTCGCCGCCCTCCCCGCGCAACTGCACGCAGGCTTCGTGAATGAGGGAGAACCCGTGGAGGCGCCCGCCCGAGAGCTGGCCCCCCGAGGTGTTCAGGGGCAGCAGCCCGTCGCGGGCGATGTTGGCGCCGCCCTCAATGAAGGGCCCGCTCTCGCCGCGGCCGCAGAAGCCCATGGCCTCCAGCCACACAATGGTGAGCACGCTGAAGCCGTCGTAGAGCTGTGCGGTGTCCACGTCGGTCGGCTTCAGGTCGGTGCGCTCCCACATGGAGGCGGCGGCATCACGCGCTGCCATGGTCGTCATGTCGTCGAACTGGTCCCAACTCGGCCGTCCCCGCAGCGCGGTGCCCAATGCGTTGATGTGCACGGCGGGATGGTCGAGGTCGCCGGCGACGTCGCGGTGCGACACGATGACCGCGGTCGAGCCGTCACACGGCGCGTCGCAGTCGAAGAGACACAGGGGCGTGGTGATGATGCGCGCGGCGAGGTAGTCGTCCATCGACATCGGGTCCGTGTAGATGGCCTTTGGGTTGAGGGCCGCGTTGCGCCGAGCGTTGATGGCGATCTGCCCCAGCTGTTCGCGCGTCAGCCCGAACTCGTGCATGCGGCGCTGACCGACCATGGCGAGCCAGTTGGCCGCCGACACGGCGCCGTAGGGGAGCGACCACTGCATGAAGCTGCCGAAGCGGGGGACCGAGCCGCCGCCGCCCGTGCCACCCATCGGCTGGCGCCCGCCCGTTCCCTGGGCGGAGCCCTCTGTCACCGTGCGGTAGACGAGCACGTGCTTGGCCAGGCCGGCCGCGACGGCCAGCGAGGCGGCCATCACGGCGCGCATCTGGGCCGGTCCCTCGCCGCCACCGTCGTGCCAGTTGAGCGAGAGTCCGAGGGCGTCCTGGACCTCGGGCGTGGGTGGGCCGCCGAAGCCCGGCGTGCCGGCCCCCATGCCGGGATACGTCGAGAGTCCGTCGATGTCGTCGCGCGTCAGCCCCGCGTCGGCAATGGCGGCCAGCGCCGCCTCGACGGTCAGGTCGAGGTCGGAGCGCCCCAGGCGGCGGCCCACGTCGGACTGCCCGATGCCCGAGATGATGGCACGCCGCTCCAGCGGCTCCTCGGTCGGACGCGGGCTCACGACGCCACCTCCACCGGCGTGAAGAGCGGGAGCCAGACGTCCTCGACGTGCTCGAAGAGCACCCGCACCGGCATGCCGATGCGCACGTCCTCGGGCTCCACGTCGACCAGGTTCGTCGTCAGGCGGAGGTCGGGCTGCTCGTCGATGGAGACCCAGGCGATGATGTAGGGGTCGCTCCCGGGGATCCACTGCTGGTAGTTGACCGTGAAGGTCTCGACTCGGCCCAGCCCGCTGACCGCCTGGGGCGCCACGTCACGCGAGAGACAGCGGGGGCAGACGGGGCCGGGTGGGTGGATGTAGAACCCGCAGGCATTGCAGCGCAGCAGGCGCAACACGCCGTCCTCGCCGGAGGTCCAGAAGAAGGTGACGTCGTCGTCCAGGCGCGGCAGGAGACGGAGCATCGGGCCGTTGGCAACCATGGCGGCATGTTGGCACAGGCCCGGTGGCCGCTCCCAACCGGCGCCGGGCCGGCGCCGCGTCAGGTCCCGAGCACGCCGGCCTCCGTCAGCGCGTCGTGGGCGGCCGCCACCCCACGCACATGACGGGCCGCGAACCCCGCCTGTGCAGCGGCCTCCACGTTGATGACGTTGTCGTCCAGGAAGAGGACCCGCCGGCGGGGGACCGGGAGGCGGTCCGCCACGGCGTCGAAGACGGCGGCGTCCGGCTTCACCAGCCCGAGCTCGAAGGAGAGGAAGCGGAAAGTGAAGGCGTCGGTCAGTGGGATCGCCTCGTAGTTGGTCGCCCATTGGAAGGAGTTCATGTTGGAGAGGAACCCCGCCGGGACCCTCTCCTGCACCGCGCCGACGAGCTCGAGCGCGCCGGGGAACGGGGGCTCGGGCCAGGTGCCGAATTCCTGCAGGAACGCGGCCGGGTCCAGGTCCAGTCCCCAGTCCGCCACCACGCCGGCGGCGAACGCCTCGGGGGTGCACTGGCCCGCCTCGAAACGGCGCACCCAGCGGCAGCTGAGCCAGCGGGCCCACAACGCCTCGTCGCTCTCTATCCCGCTCAGGGCCCGCATCGGTCCGACGCCACCGGGCTGAATCAGCACGCCGCCGAGGTCGAACAGGACCAGGTCGATCCGCTCTCCCGTCACCCCTGCGATGCTAGGGCCAGACCGTCCGAGAGTTGAGTACACTCTTTTGCGGCGGCAGGACCGAGAAAAGGGAGGCCGTGTGAAGCTGTCCATGACGTTGAACTACGCCGGCGGGTTCGAGGAGTCGGCCCGCCAGGCCGTGGCTCTGGAGAAGGTCGGGCTCGATGTCGTCTGGGTCGCCGAGGCCTACAGCTTCGACGCGCCGAGCTTCATGGGATTTCTCGCCGCCAAGACCGAGCGCATCGAGATCGGCTCGGCCATCCTTCCCATCTACAGCCGCACACCCACGCTGATCGCCATGACGGCCGCCGGCGTCGATGCCGTGTCGGGCGGTCGCTGCGTCCTGGGCCTGGGCGCCTCGGGCCCCCAGGTCATCGAGGGCTTCCACGGCGTGCCCTACGACCGCCCCCTCACCCGCACGCGCGAGATCATCGACGTCTGCCGCCAGGTGTGGGCGCGCGAGGCGCCGCTGGTCCACGAGGGTGCGGCGTACCACATCCCTCTGCCGGCCGGCGAGGGAACCGGGCTGGGCAAGGCGCTCAAGCTGATCAACCACCCGGTGCGGCCCCGCATCCCCATCTGGGTGGCCGCGCTGGGCGAGAAGAACGTGGCCATGACGGCCGAGGTGGCCGACGGCTGGCTCCCGATCTTCTTCTTCCCCGAGAAGGCCAAGGAGGTCTTCGGCCCCTCGCTCGCCGCCGGCGCGGCCAAGCGGGACCCCTCGCTCGGCACGCTGCAGATCGCCGCCGGCGGGATCTTCGCCATCGGCGAGGAGGACGAGGTCGCACCGATCCGTGAGCTCGGCCGCGGCGCGGCGGCGCTCTACATCGGCGGCATGGGCGCCAAGGGCAAGAACTTCTACAACGCGCTGGCGTGTCGCTACGGCTACGAGAAGGAGGCCACTGAGATCCAGGACCTCTACCTCTCGGGCCAGAAGAAGGAGGCGGCGGCGCTGGTGCCCGCCGAGTTGCTCGAGGCGACATCGCTCTGCGGCCCCGAGTCCTACATCAAGGAGCGGGTGGCGGCCATGGCCGAGGCCGGGGTCACCCATCTCAACGTCACGCCGGTGGGCGCTGATCCTGTCGCCATGGTCGAAAAACTGCGAAGCTGGGTGTAGCTGACCGCCGTCCGGCCACCGGACCGGTCGCCGGCGGGACACGTCGGTTCGCCCTGGGGAGGAGCACCACATGCACGACCTGATCATCCGCGGCGGCACCATCGCCGACGGATCGGGGCAGCCGACCCGTCAAGGTGACGTCGCCATTGACGGCAGCGTCGTCACCGCAGTGGGTGAGGTCGACGGACCGGCCCGGCGCGTCATTGACGCCGACGGCCTGCTCGTGACGCCGGGCTGGGTCGACATCCACACGCACTACGACGGGCAGGCCACCTGGGACCCCGAGGTCTCGCCGTCGGGCTGGCACGGGGTGACGACGGTCGTCATGGGCAACTGCGGCGTCGGCTTCGCCCCGGCCCGCGCCGCCGACCGCGCCTGGCTGATCCAACTGATGGAGGGCGTCGAGGACATCCCCGGCACGGCGCTGGCCGAGGGCATGAACTGGAACTGGGAGACCTTCGGCGAATACCTCGACGAGGTCGAGCGCACGGACCGCGTGCTCGACGTGGCGTCGCTCATCCCGCACGGCGCCCTGCGCGCCTACGTGCTCGGTGAGGGCCGGGCCAACGAGACGGCCACCGGCGAGGAGATCGCCGAAATGGCGGCACTCGTGCGCGAGGCCGTCCAGGCCGGCGCCATCGGCGCGTCGACGACGCGCACCGTGCTGCACCGGGCCAAGGACGGCGAGTTGGCGGCGGGCACAACCGCGTCGGCCGACGAGCTCATCGCCATCGGCGAGGCCCTCGGCAAGGCGGGGCACCGCGTCTTCTCGTTGGCCAGCGACCTGCGGGATCTCGACTACGAGTTCGCCTGGATGTCGGAGATCTCCCTGCGCGCCGGCGTGCCGGTCACCTATCAGGTGCTGCAAGCGGACTTCGCACCCGACCTGTGGCGCGAATGGATCGATCGCGGCGTGGCGGCCAACCGCCGCGGGGCCTGGTTGGTCCCACAGGTGGCCGGGAAGCCGACGTCGCTGATGGTCGGCTTCCAGTCGGTGACCCACCCGTTCGCGCACCACCGGGCGTACCAGGAGATCGCCCACCTGCCGTTGGCCGAACGCGTGGCCCGCCTGCGCAGGCCCGAGGTACGCGCCGCCATCCTGGCGGAGGAGCCGAGCCCGGGTGGCTTCGTGCAGCTGCTGCGCGCCAACCTGCACAAGCTGTTCCCGCTGGGCGACCCGCCCGACTACGAGCCGGCGCCCGAACGCAGCGTGACGGCGCTCGCCGCGGCGCAGGGCCGGACCACCGACGAGGTCCTCTACGACCTCATGCTCGGGCGCGACGGGAGGGAGCTCCTCTACCTCCCCCTGCTCGACTACGCCGCCTGCAACCTCGACGCGGTGCGCGAGATGCTCGTGCACCCGGCCACGGTCCTCGGCCTGGGCGACGGCGGCGCGCACTGCGGTGTGTTGTGCGACGCCAGCCTGCCGACGTTCATGCTGACCCACTGGGCCCGCGATCGCACCCGGGGCGAGCAGTTGCCGATCGAGACCGTGGTGCACCTGCAGACCCGTCGGACGGCGGAGCTCTACGGGTTCCGCGATCGGGGCCTGCTGGCGCCGGGCTACCTGGCGGACCTGAACATCATCGACCACGATGCACTCGCCCTCGAACCCCCCGAAATGGTCTACGACCTGCCGGCGTCGGGCAAGCGGCTCGTACAGCGAGCCCGGGGCTACGTGGCGACCGTCAAGTCGGGCGTGATCGTGCGGGAGCACGACGAGGCGACGGGGGAGCGGCCGGGCCGCCTCCTGCGGGGCCCGCAGCCGCAGCCGGCCTGAACCGCTCCGACCGCCGTCGGGCCGGGTTCAGCCTCGTGCCGCGCCCAGCGCCTCCTCGAAGCCGCTGACGCGCAGCGCGGTGATGCGTGACCCGTCCGTCTCGAAGACGTCGTGCACGGCGTTCTGCGTCCCTCCGATGTGGACGTCGATGTCGACATCGATCTGGGTGCCCTCGAAGGTCGGAGTCCCCGGGACGGGCCGGAAGTCCGCAAAGGTGAAGGTGTTGGACGCGTAGTAGCCACAGATGGCATCGAGGCCCACCAACCGGATGTCCCCGCTCTCGAAGACGGCGTCCGGCGTGAAGAGCGCACGGACCAGGTCGATCTCCTGAGCGGTCACAGCGGTGAAGTAATCGTCGACGAGTCCGGCCAGCCCGGTGCGCCGGGACGGAAGCCGGTAGAGCTGACGCGCCGTGAGTCCCACGACGTGCACCTGCGCCGCGGTGGTGCAGGGGGCGACGGTGGCACGGATCGCGTCGACCGCCCCGGGGAACACGGCGTCATGGTGCGGGTAGTCACTGCCCCACACAATGTGGTCCTGCCCCACGAAGGGCAGCAGCGCCGGCAGCGTGTGCTCGTCGACGTCGAAGCTGATGGCGCACTGCCGGGCGAAGTACTCCGAAGGGCGCTCCACCATGTCGGGGCAGAAGCGGCCGAACGAGTCGGCTTGGTCGTCCAGGCGCTCGAGCCAGAAGGGGGCCCAGCCACCGGATGACTCCAGGAAGAGCAGGCGCAGCGCCGGGTGCCGCTCGAGTGTCCCGAAGGCGATCAGCTGGGCACAGGCGAGCATCGCCTCGAACGAATGCGACACGGCGTGGAGCACCAGCGGATTGAAGGGGCGGTCCGAACCGAGCGTGGGCACAATCACCGAGCTGCCCTCGTGAATGCCGACAGGCACGTCGAGCTCCTCGGCGGCCTCCCACACCACGTCGTAGGCGCGGTGGGCGAGTGAACGCCCGAGGCAGGGGTTCGGTCGGACGAACCCGGCGACGAGACCGAGCTCGTTGACGGCGCGGCGGAGCTCGCGCGCCGCAGCCTCCGGGTCCTGCAGGGGGAGCATGGCCGTCCCGAACAGCCGGCGTGGATCGGCGGCGCAGTAGCCCGCCAACCAGTCGTTGTACGCGCCGGCGAGAGCCACGGCCGTCGCCGGGTCCTCCACCACGGAGAAGTACAACCCGATGGTGGGGTACAGCACGGCCTGGTCAATGCCCTCGCCGTCCATGTCGTGCAGGCGGGCGACCGGGTCCCATCCGCCCGGTTGCGCGTCGGCCAGGGGGCGGAAAGAAGCAGGGTCGTCGAACGTGGAGCCGGGGCGAGCGAGGGTCCCGAGCGGCACCGCCAGGACCTCGGTGTCGCCGATCACCACGTGCTCGTAGCCCCCGTGGTCTGCGCTGATGCGCGGCCGGTACCGGTCGGGCAGGGTGGCCCAGGCTGACTCGGGCTCGACGACGTGACCATCGGCGTCGACGACGGGGCCGGCGCGTGGCGGGAGCGGAGCGTCCCCGCGAGCCGTCACGACGTGGGGACGCGCCAGTCGTCGACCAATGGGAGCCGGTGGCGGAAGAGCCGGCTGGCGTTGCCGCCGGCCACGGCGCGCAACTCGTCGTCGGGCAGCGCGCCCCAGGTCGCGGCAAGCACGGCTTGCGTGTCGGGCCACGACGAGTCGGCATGGGGGTAGTCGCTCTCAACCATGATGTGGTCGAGGCCGATCACGTGTCGCTGCGCCACGGCGGACGGGTCGTCAATGGAGCAGAACCAGAAGTTGCGCCGGAGCACCTCGCTCGGGAGGAGGTCAGAGGGCCAGGCGGTGCTTTCGGTGCCCGACGCAGAGTGGCCCAGGACGTAGTCGGCCCGGTCCATGAGCATCGGGACCCAGCCGATGCCGCCCTCAGAGAGCGCCACCTGCAGGTCGGGGAAGCGCAGGGGGACGCCGGACCACAGCCATTCACCGGCCGCAAGGAGCGCGTTCACGGGGAACAGGGTGGGCAGGAGCTCGAACGGCGGATCGGGTGAGGGCAGGGGAGCCCAGGACGACGCGCCCGTGTGCAGGCAGACGACGGTCGCGGTCTCCTCGCAGGCGGCGAGAAAGGGGTCCCAGGCGCCGCTGAAGAGAGAGGGCAGACCCAACTGGGCCGGGAATTCAGGGAAGCTGACCGCCTTGAAACCCCGGGCGGCGTTGGCGCGGAGTTCGACGGCGGCCACGTCCACGTCGGCCAGCCACGGCAGCTGCAACGGGATGATGCGGTCGGGATACGTCCCCGCCCAGACCTCCAGGTGCCACTCGTTGAAGGCGCGGAGGCAGGCGAGACCCAGGTCCTTGTCGGTCGCCCGCGAGTAGACCGCGCCGCAGAACCCCGACACGAGCGACGGGAAGCACAACGAGGCCCAGATGCCGGCACGGTCCATGTCCAGAATGCGGGCGTCGATGTCGTAGCAGCCTGGTCGCATCTCGTCGAAGCGGGCCGGCTCCATGCTCCACTCCGCCCGCGGGCGGCCGACGACGGCATTGAGCCCGACGTTGGGATAGTGCCGCCCCTCGAAGATCCAGCTCTGGGTCCCGTCGTCCTGCTCGACGACGCGCGGGGCCTCGGGTGCGAGCGCGGCGGGCAGGCGATGCTCGAAGAGGTCCGGAGGCTCAATGAGATGGTCGTCGACCGAGATGACCGGCATCAGGATCGACCGGGGCTCGGGGTCGGGCAGCAAGGTGGCCCCGTCCGGGGCGGATCCTGTCTCGACGGTTCCCACCGGAGGATGACACTATCGTCAGCAAAGGTTGTCCGGGTTGGGGGGTGCATGACCACACAGATCGATGACGTCATCACCGGCGTGGGCCTGCTGATCGACGGCGAGGTGGTGGCTGGCGGGGCCGGCACGTACGCCGTCACCAACCCCGCCCGCCCGGCGGAGGTCGTGCTCCTTGCCCCGTCCGCCACACCGGCCCAGCTCGATCAGGCCGTGGCCGCGGCTCGCCGGTCCCAACGGGGCTGGGCTGCGCTGGGCTCCGAGGAGAGGGCGGCCAGGGTGGTGGCCGCCGCCGACGCGGGCGTGGCGGCCGTCGAACGCCGCGACCTGGCTCGCCTCCTGACCCGCGAGCACGGGAAGACGCACCTCGAATCGATCTTCGACACCGCCACCATGGGCGGCATGGCGGCGGCCTTTGCTCCGCTCGTGGCCGAAGCGCTCGCCCCGCTCGAACGCAGCGGGGGCGCCACCCGGATTGAGTGGGTCCCGCACGGCGTCGTGGCGGCGATCCTCCCCTTCAACTGGCCGGTGTCGGTCATGGCCAACAAGGTGCTGCCGGCGCTGCTGGCCGGCGACACGGTGGTCGTCAAGGCCCCGCCCACCTGTCCCGGCACCGTGCTCCTCGTCGCGTCCGCCATGGCTGAGGCCCTCCCTCCCGGCGTCCTCAATGTGGTCAACGGTCCCGAAGCGGCGCTCGGCGCTGCGCTCGTCGGTCATCCCGACGTCGACATGGTCTCCTTCACCGGCGGCGTGGGTACCGGCCAGGCCGTCATGGCCGCCGCGGCCGCCACGACCCGGCCCGTCGTCCTGGAGCTCGGAGGCAACGACGCCGCCATCCTTGCTCCCGACGTCACCGGGGAGCCTGCGCTGGCCGATCGCATCGTCGAGGCGGCCTTCGTCACCAGCGGGCAGGTCTGCATGGCGATCAAACGGCTCTATGTCCACCGGGACCGGTTGGACGAGACGGTCGATGCCCTGGCGGGCCGGCTGGCCACCGAGGTGGTGGGCGACGGCCTGGCCGACGGCGTCACCATGGGCCCGGTGCACACCGCGTCCGCACGGGACCGGGTGGAGGCACTCCTTTCCGAGGCGGCCGCCGCGGGTGCGGTGCTCGTGCGGCCGGGCCGGATGCGTCCAGAGGACGAGGGATCCGGGGGGTACTTCGTCTCGCCTGCGCTGGTCGTCGCGCCGCCGGCGGATTCCGGCATCGTGCGGGAGGAGCAATTCGCCCCGGCCCTGCCCGTCATCCCCTATGACGACATTGAGGAGGCGGTTGGTGCCGCCAATGACACGTCCTACGGCCTGTGCGCATCGGTGTGGAGCAACGACCCCACGCTGGCCGCCGACGTGGCAGCGCGGTTGTCGGCCGGGACCGTCTTCGTCAACGCCCACGGCCTGTCCGCCATCGACATGTACGCACCGATGGGGGGCTGGAAGCGGTCGGGGTTCGGGGTGGAACTGGGCACCGAGGGCATGCAGGCGTTCGCCCGCCAACGCGTGCGCGTGAGCCGTCCGGGCCCGGCAGAACAGGGGGAACCGGCGTGACGGTGGCTCTGCGGGGCGGAACGGTCGTCGACGGCACGGGATCGCCACCGGTCCGAGCCGACGTGCTCATCGACGGCGAGCGCATCACCGCCGTCGGACCCGAGGTGGACTGCGACGGTGCGGACAAGGTGATCGATGCCAGCGGAATGCTGGTCACGCCGGGTTTCGTGGACCTGCACACGCACTACGACGCGCAGCTCTTCTGGGACCCCACCGCGAGCCCGTCGCCCCTCCACGGCGTGACGACGGTGCTCGGAGGCAACTGTGGGTTCTCGCTGGCACCATTGGCGCCGGAGCACGTGGACTACATCTCGCGCATGATGGCCCGGGTCGAAGGCATGCCCCTCGCCGCGTTGCAGGCGGGACTGCCGTGGGACTGGAGCTCCTTCGGCGAGTGGATCGGCCGGCTCCATGGCCGTATCGCCGTGAACGCCGGCTTCCTGGTGGGCCATTCCACCCTGCGCCGGCTCGTCATGGGGGAGCGTGCCGTCGGGGGCGCCGCCGAAGCGGGTGACCTCGACGCCATGGAGGCGGCGCTGCACGCGGCGCTGGGGGAGGGGGCGCTCGGCTTCTCGACGTCCCAGGTCCACACGCACAACGACGGAGACGGCCAGCCCGTTCCCTCGCGCGCCGCGAGCCGCGAGGAGATGGAACGCCTGGCGGGCGCCGTGCGCCAGCACGAGGGCACCACCGTCGAGCTGATCGTCGCGGGCTGCCTGAACGGATTCAGCGAAGCGGACATCGATTTCCTGTCCACCATGTCGCTGCTGTCGGATCGCCCGGTCAACTGGAACGTGCTGGGCGTCTCGGCCATGAACCCCGACGGGGCCTGGAGCCAACTGGCCGCAGGGACCGCCGCCGCTGCCCGGGGGGCGACCGTCCTGGCGCTGACGCTGCCGCACACCATGCAGATACGGCTGAGCTTCGAGCACGGCGCCATCCTCGACGGCCTCCCGGGGTGGCGTGAGGTCTTCGCGCTTCCGCCGACCGAGCGCATCGCCGCACTCTCGGACCCCTCGACGCGTCGTCGCCTCGACGCCGGCGCGCAGTCCGACGAGGCCGGGATCCTGCGGCATCTCGCCGTGTGGGACCGCCTCATCATCGACGAGACCTTCGCGCCCGAGAACGCCGGCGCCGAAGGCCGGAGCGTGGGAGAAGTGGCGCAGGAGCGAGGCCTGGAACCCTTCGACGCGCTCCTCGACATTGTGGTGGCAGATGGACTCCGCACGGGTCTGCGGCCACCCATCGGTGAATCGGAGTCGGACTGGGCGCTGCGCGCCGAGGTGTGGCAGGACCCGCGGGCCATTGTGGGTGGCTCCGACGCCGGTGCGCATCTGGACACCATGTGCGGCGCCATCTACTCGACCTCCATGCTGGGCGACGGGGTGCGGGCCCGCGGCTTGCTCAGCTGGGAGCGGGCGGTGCAGCTCCTGACCGACGTCCCGGCCCGTCTCTACGGTCTGCGCGACCGGGGCCGCCTCGTGGCCGGCCACTTCGCCGATGTCGTCGTGTTCGATCCGACCGCCATCGGCCATGGCGTCGTCCGGACGCGCGACGACCTGCCGGGCGGGGCCAGTCGCCTCTACGCCGACGCGGTGGGAGTCGGGCACGTGCTCGTCAACGGGACCGAGATCGTGCGCGACGGGGACTTCACGGGCGCTGCACCCGGACGGGTCCTGCGCTCGGGCCACGACACCGACACGGTCCACGCAGGGTCGGATTGGGCCGGGGTGGGCGCGTGAGTCACCACGGTCTGATCTGACCCTGCAGCGGCGACGCAACCGACGAGTGCGCGTCGACAATCGGGCGAGTTCACCGTTCTGATCAGGAGCGTTGCCTATACTGGCCCTCGCCGTGGACATCGAATTGGTTACCGACGTCGACCGGCTGACGGATTTCGTCAAGGGCTGGGACGCGCTCTCCGTCCGCGTCTCCCAGCCGCGCGCCGGCGGGGTCGATCGTGGCGGCCTGGGCCCGGCACATGATGAGTGCAGAATCCGAATTGCGCGTCTGGGTGGCCACCGACGGTCCGGAGGTCATTGGTGTGCTCCCTTTCGTCGCCGAGCCAATGGCGCGTGGGCGGATGCGGCTCCTGCCTCCCACGACGAACATGATGTACGGCACGGTGCCCATCGCACGGGCAGACCGTGGACGCGAAATAGCCGATGCGGTGGTGGAAGATTTCGCCGTTCACTCGGAGATGGTCGATCTCGCCAGCATCTTCTGGTTACCGGAGGGTTCGCCGTGGGCGGCCGCCTTCCAAGGGCGTCTCGGCGGACCCGACTGGGTCGCCACTGACGCGGCCCGGTACACCTCCTGCGCCACGAGAATCGACGCAGGGATTGAGACCTGGCTCCACCAGCGCGACCGCAAATTCAGGAAGGAGGTCCAGCGCCAAGGGCGTCGTGCCGAAGAGCAGGGTTTTCGACTCTTCACGGCCGTGGACTCCGGGGAGATCATGGAATGGCTCCCTCGCTTGCAGTCGCTCTACCTGCGGCGCCGAGAGGATCGGGGTGGCGAGGGCTACGAGTTCGACGACAGAATGGTCAGCGCGATCGGAACGGCGCTCGACCTCTCGGTCCCGGGTCATTTCGCGCTCTCGATTCTCGAACGCGACGGCCAGGTGATCGGGGCGACGATGGCCGCGATCGCCGGGACCACCATGAGTTGCTGGATAGTGGGTTTCGACCGCGAATGGTCCCCGCTCGGCCCCGGTATCGCCGTTCTCGTGGAGTCACTGGCCGCCGGCGCGCGTGCGGGATGCCAGATCGCCGACCTGGGAGTGGGCGACGAGTCCTACAAGGCCGACTTCGGGGACGAGGCCCCTCCGCTGGAATCCGTCACGTGGTGCAGGCCTCGACTGGCCCGTTTGCTGGCCATGACGGCTGAGGCGCCCCTTCCGGCAGAGAAGGACACCGACGCCAAACCCGTCGGAGCGAGCGAATGAGCGCTGACGGGTCCGTTCGGGTGAGCGTCATTTTGCCCGTGCGCAACGGCGAGCCGTTCCTCCGCAATCAGTTGGAGGCACTCGAACGCCAGTCGTGTTCATTTCCGTGGGAGGTGATCGTCATCGACAACGGCTCGACGGATGGGTCGGACGCCACGGCGGCGAAATTCGACACACGGCTGCCCAACTTCCAGCTCTTGCGGGAGGCTGAGCCGGGGAAGTCACGCGCCCTCAACCGGGGCCTTGCCGCGGCGCGCGGTGACCATATCGTCTTCGTGGACGCAGACGACGAGGCGCAGGAGGGCTACGTCCAGAAGATGTCAGAGGCCCTTGAGAGGTTTGACGTGGTCGGGGCCTACAACGACACAAAGGCCCTCAACCCCTGGTACGCCGCGCAGGAGATGGCGACGAACGACGGGATCCCTGTCTACAGGAACTTCCGAAAGGCGTTGCCCGGGTGCATCGTGGGCATGCGGGCGAGCGTGTGCCAGCAGGTTGGGCTCTTCGACGTAGGCCTGATGTCCGCAGAGGACATCGATTACACCTGGAGGGCGGCCGGCCTCGGGGCCAGCTTCGGACGCCAGCTCGACGCGGTGATGCGTGTGCGGCGCCCGCCCTCCAGCCGGGCGGCCTTTCAGAAAGCCCGCGGGTACGCCCGTTCGCACATCTGGCTCTACCAGCGCTATCGGTCGCAGGGGATGCGGCGGCGAACATCCCGCAATGTGGCGGGTTCCGTCCGCTCGGCAGTGGCCGTCGCCTTGCGCAAGCAGAGTTCGTGGGGATGGTCAATGGCGTGGGAGGCCGGCGTCCTGCTCGGCCATGCTGAAGAGTCGATTCGTTGTCGGGTCTTCTACCCGTGAGCGGGCCCGCTCGACCTCCACGGCAGCACCGGGCCCGCGTCGGGCCGACGGCGGGCGAACATGATCACGTGTCGGCGCCGCGCCGTCCGCTCTCGGGGCCGGCTGGGCCTCAACCCGGCTGAGCATCCGGCATCTACTCTTCTCGTCCCATGGAAGCGCGACTGAGCTACATCCAGGACCTCCAGCCCTCGGAGGAACGGGCGTGGAGTGCTCTGGCTGAGAGGGCGATAGAGCCCAATCCCTCCTTTGAGCCGGGATTCCTGACTCTTGCCAGTCGACACTTCAAGGGATACTCGAAGGCGCGCCTTCTCATTGTTCGGGAGGGACCCGACTTTCGTGCCGTCCTCCCCGTTGTGGGTGTCGAGCACCCGAGAATGCCCCCGCGGCCGACCATGACGACGCGAGGGGATCCGACGATGATTTCCCTCTTGTCCACGCCTTTGGTCGATCGGGCCTGTGTCGATGAAGCTGTCGGTGCGCTCCTCGACCGGCTTGGGCTCGGTGCAAAGCGAGGCGAACTACCTGGAATTCTCTCGCTGACGCGCATCGTCGAGAATGGATCGGTCATCGAGTCGCTCCGTCGGGAGGCTGAGGCCAGAGAAATGCCGACATTCACCAAGGAGTCCTGGGTGCGCGGCATGGTCACCCGCGATGGGAAGTGGGACAACCCTCTCACCGGGGACAGGCGTCGTTCGAACGCACGCCGGCGTCGCGGGTTGGAGAAGGACTTTGGAGGCGAAGTCAGCGTCGTGGATCGGACACACGATCCCGAGGCGATGGCGGACTTTCTGAGGCTGGAGGCTTCGGGCTGGAAGGGTCGAGGCGATGGCACCGCGTATGCGCGTGATCCTGCGAAGGTCGCCTGGTTTCGAGATTGGTGTCAGTGGTGGACCTCGGCAGGCCGGGTGATCGTGATCGCGGTGAACGTGGGGGAGACGTCCATTGCCATGCTCTACTGCCTGCGCGCGGGGGAGGGAATATTCCTCTACAGGACGGCCTACGACGATGCCTATTCCAAGTACGGACCGGGCGCATTGCTCTTGGAGGCCGTCATGGACGTCCTCCTGAAGGAAACCGACGCCAGCTGGATTGACTCGAGCACGGATCCGGAGAACAAGATCAATTTGGAGATGCTTCCGGAGCGCCGCTCTATGGCGATGCTCTTGATCGGTACTGGCGGCCGGCTGGATCGATCACTCATCTCAGCCATGCCTGTGATGACGCGGGGAGTGGCCGAACTCGGTCGCATGCGGGGCCGGTTGCGCGAGGCGGGTGCGAAGATCCGCTCGCAGCGGGACGAGCGCGGCCCCAAGGCGGGCGCTTAGAGCAAGCGGGTGTCCAGTGCTTCCTCGCGGGTACTTGTGCCGTCCCTCTTCAGTGCGTAGGCCACCTTCCCCTCCACCTCGGTGAAGGCGTCCTGCAGCTCCGTTCCGAAGAAGACGAGCCCGGTGCCGTTCTCGGTGGCGTACCCGTCCGGCAGGGTGCCCTCGGCGATGAGACGGTGGATGAGGGGCCGGCGCTGTTCCTCCACGTCGTGGTGCGGGCTATTGGACCAGGGGAGGAAGCCCAGACCGTTGGTGACCGGCTCCAACGTCGGGCCGAACGAGTCGGTCGTGCCACCCACGTGCCAGCACAGCGAGCCGGCGGACACGCCCTTCAGCACGACGCCCGCCTCCCAGCACTCGCGGAACACCACGTCGAGGCCGTGCAGGCGCCAGAGCGCCAGCAGGTTGGCGGTGCTCCCCCCGCCCACCCAGATCACGTCCTGGGCCAAGAGGTGCGCCCGCACGTCCGGCACATTCGGCATGGGGAACAGGGTCAGATGCGAGCTGATGAATCCCAGCTTGGAGAACGCGTTGTGCGCCGCCGCCAGCCGCGACGAGTCATCACCCACGGCGGTGGCGATGATGCAGATGCGGGGGTGCGCGCCGGCCTGGGCCAGGTCGGCGGCCAGCCGATAGGACGGGCCCGGCCGCAAATTGGCCGGATCCGGTCCGTCCGCCTGGAATCCGATGGAGGTGGCGACGATGGTCGGTTGACGAGCCGCCACGTCAGGAGGCGAGGACCTCGGGGTTGACGATGTGCAACGGCCGCGCCCCGGCCATGAGCCGGCACAGGTCCTCGGCGATCGTCCGGGTGTGGTTGGACTCGGTGTCGTAGGTGGCGCCGCCGATGTGTGGCGTCAGCACCACCTGGGGGAACGTGGTCAACGGGTGGTCCGTCGCCAGGTGCTCGCCCTCGAAGTGGTCCAGTCCGGCCGCGGCGACCTTCCCCGAAGCCAACGCGGCGACCAGTGCGTCCGTGTCGTGGATCTTGGCCCTGGCCGTATTCAGGTAGACGACCCCGTCGCGCATTTTGGCGAAGGCATCGGCGTTGATCATCCCCGTGGTCTCGGCCGTGACGGGCGCGTGGACCGAGATGACGTCGGACTTGGCCAGCAGCTCCTCGAAGGAGCTCGTGGCGTCCGGCGCGTACGGGTCGTAGGCCAGGACGTCCATGCCGAGGCCGCGCAGGCGCCAGCGCAGGGCGCGCCCCACCGCGCCGAGCCCGACCAGACCGACCGTCCGGCCGTTCAGCTCCCAGGCCCGGTAGCGCTGGTAGGGGATCTTCCCGTCCCGGTAGATCTCGCCCTCTCGCACGTCGCGGTCGGCCGGGACCACACCGCGGGTGGCCGCGAACAGGAGGGCCACGGCGAGCTCCGCCACGGCGTCGGCGTTCCGCCCCGGAGCACGCAGGACGGGCACCCCGGCAGCGGTGGCCGCCGCCACATCGACGTTGGTGGGATCACCGCGGCAGCTGCACACAGCCAGCATCGGCTGCTCGTACAGGTCTGCTCCGCACGTGTCGCTCTCCACAATCACGATGTTGGCGCCTTCGGCGGCCGTTCGCTCGGCCAGCTGCGCGGCGTTGTAGATGCGCAGAGAGGGCTGGTCCAGCCAGGAATCGAGCACCAGATCCGCCAGTTGGTGGAGCAGGTCGAGGCCGGGACCGCTCACAGCGGCCGTCACCAGAGCCTTCGGGCGGGAACCTGTCATGTCGGTTGATCTCTCCTTGTCGGGCGGACATCGTCCATAATGTCGGATCATGACACGCGTGTCAGATTCATGAAGTCGTCGGGAGGCCCTGTCACCGTCGGCGTCGACGTCGGCACGACGTCGGTGAAGGCCCTGGCCGTCAATGCCCACGGCGAGGTCGTCGCCCGGAGCAGAGTGCCCCACAGCGTGGTGGCGCCCGAGCCCGACGTGCTGCGTCACGACGCCAAGCGGGCCTGGCGATCCGGGCCGCGCAAGGCCTTCGAGGAGGTGACGGCGCAGCTCCACGAGGACGGGAGCACGCTGGCCGGCGTCGCGGTGGCCTCCATGGTCCCCTCCATGACCGCAGTCAGCCCGCGAGGGGTGCCGGTGCTGCCCGGCCTGCTCTACGGCGACCGCGAGGGCCGGGCCCCCAGCGCCACGGCCGACGATGCCGTCCGCATGCCGGGGACGATGCCCGACGCCGAGGGCTTCCTCCGTTGGGCCTCGACCGAGGTGCCTGATGCCCGGGGGTACTGGCCCTGCCAGGCCGTGGCCACCAACGCCATCTCGGGACTGCCGGCGGTCGACACGGGTGTCACCGCTTCGCTGGGAATGCTGCACACCCACAAGGGATGGAACACCGACCTGCTGAGCTCCATGGGCGTCTCCGAGGCACAGATGCCGATGGTGGTGCCCATGGGCCAGGCCGCGGGCACGTTGCCGGACAGTGACGCCGTGATCACGGGTGGCACCATCGACGCCCTCTGCGACCAGATCGTGTCCGGGGCGACGCAGCCGGGCGACGTCCTGGTGATTTTCGGGGCGACACTGATCTGCTGGGCGGTCTGCGACGAATGGCTCGTGGCCGACGGGCTGATCAGCTACCCGAGCACGACCGTGGACCGGTACCTCATCGGTGGTCCGAGCAATGCCGGCGCCCTCTTCGTCGACTGGGCCCGCCAGTTGCTGCGCGGGACGCCGCGCCCCGGCCCGGACCGAGAGCGCCTCGAGCCGCGCCTCGGGCAGCCCGGTCGCGTGCCGATCTGGTTGCCCTACGTCAGGGGGGAGCGGACGCCCTTCGAGGACCACACGCTGCGCTCGAACGTCTACGGGCTGGACATCGGGTCGGGTGCCGAGGCCCTCGAGCGGGCCGCCTACGAGGCGAGCGGGTTCGTCGTCCGTCGCATGCTCGAGCGCGCCGGGGTGAAGTCCACGCGGATCGTGGCCAGTGGGGGCGGCTCGCGGGTGACGGCATGGATGGCCGCAGTGGCCGACGCCACCAACCTGCCGGTCGAGACGGTGGCCGTCCCCGAGGGTGCGGCGCTCGGCGCGGCGTACTTCGCCCGCTTGGCGGCTGGGCTCGAGACGTCCCTGGACGACTCGGTGAGCTGGTCGGCCGTGGGGCGGACGATCGAGCCGGATCCCGCCTGGGTGCGTGCCGCCGACGAGCGCTACCAGCGGTTCAGCGAGCTGGGTACGGGCGCATAGATCGCACGCGCCGCCGCGAGCGCGGGGCGCATCGAGCGGGACTCGCGGTCAGCGGGTGCACCGCCGCGGCGACTTTCGCAGACCGCCGAGGATCCTGTAAGTCGCCGGCGACTGCTCAAATTCCGGCGGAAATAGCGCATTTATCGGGTTTGCGAGTGCGAGCGGATGTTGAACATCCGCAAGCCCTCGCGCGTGGCGTCGGTGGCCCTGTCGGAATGACCGACAAAGAGATCGTCCTCCGTCATGACCCGCCAGCGCGGTGCGCGCGTCTGCAGTTCGGCGCAAAAAAGTCGGGTGGTCCGTTACCCGCTGTCCGCAGAAGGCAAGACCATGCTGGAAACGCAGTTCGTGCCTGACGCTGCTCCCGCGCCGTGCAAGTGACACATCCGTAATTACAAAGGACATGCCAAACGCGCTCCGGCGGAGCCGTACCCCCCTTGCGAAGGGGACGTCAAAGGAATAGAACGACTGTTGTCGTCGCGTAGTTCAGATGTGGATCGAGCGTTGTTCATCTGCACTTCGAGTCGTTCATCTGCACGTTGAGTTGTTCAGGCGTTGGCGAATAGGCGCGAATCGGGGCTCCGCAACAAATGGGAGCTGGGGGTGGCGGTCAGGGGATGTGCCCATAAGCAACAACCAAACAAGGAGATGCAACCAAAATGAAACGATTCATGACTAAAAAGGCTGCGGCGGTTGGCGTCGTCGCAGCGCTTCTCGTAGGCGGTGGTGTTGCGTTCGCCGTCGTGCAAGGCAGTGCGTCCGGCACTGGGTCCGGCTCGACAACGGCCGCAGGGCCTGGTCCCTGCCCTGTCAGTTTGTCGGTCGACTTCGATCCCGGTCCCGCTCTCACTCCGGGGGGAGCACCTGCTTTGATCGACTTCGATGCGTCGAACTCGGGCACCCAGGCATGCCTCATCAAGACGATCTCGGCGTCGGTCTTCAGCGGCATCGGGCCCGTCTCTTCGTCGAACCCCGGCTGCCAAAGCGTGATCGACGAGTTGCAGTCGCAGTTCTGGCTGACTCCGAGCCCCTCGGGTGCTTCGACCAACACGCCGGTCCCACAAAACGGGAGTTCTGGTGTGCTCGTTCAGCCCGGGAGCCACAACATTCCGTTGCCAGGCGAGGGGCTTCTCCACTGGTCAAGCACCGGTTTCGACCAGAGTGCCTGTCTCGGTGAGCCGTTGACGCTGGCGGTGCAGACACCGTAGAGGCGCCATCGCGACCGGGTGGGGTGGCGGCATCGGTTCGCTGCACCACCTGATCGACTCGGCCGGAAGGCCGGGCCCGGAGCCTGCGCTCCGTGGCCCGGCCAATGGCCGCGAGATGCCTCGAAGTGGTCGGGAAATCACGACGACAGTGAAGACGGCGGCGAGATGAACGAAGAGACGTTGAAGCGAGCGAAGTTCTCTGCAGGTTGGCGTGCAGACGCGGGCAATTCTGGCCGCGGCCCGCAGAGCTCTTTCGTCCCGGCGGCTCGTTCCGAGCGCACCGATGCGTACAACGACCGTGACGCGATGAGACGGCGGAGCGAGCATGCCGGCCAGGAGGACCTGATTCTCGCTGCCACCGAGCGCCAGCCGGTTCTGGCCCTCGTGCCGCCGTGGCTGGAGGAGCCCCGGGGCGCTCACGTCATGCAGGGAGAGACCGCAGCCGAATGGGCGCGTGGCGCCCACGTCATGAGGAGTCAGGTCCCTCTTGGCGAACCCTTCGGTGCGCACGCCATCAGGCGCGAGGCCGTACGAGACCAGTTGCATGGCGCGCACGTCAAGGAGGGCGATCCCTTCCTCGTGGTCGAACAGCGGGCGCTGCATGCCAGCGAAGCCAAGCCCTCGGCCACCCCGGAGCTCGGTACGCAGCGGTTGGAAGCGGTACCCGTTGCGTGCGGTGCCCCGGATCAGGAGCTCGAGGCCGGTGTCCTGACCTCCGGGCGCGAGGCCGCCCCCGGAACGCGGTGGCGGCCTCGTCGCACCAAGCGCCAGGGCGCCCACTCGGGCACCACGCGTCGGTGGGGCCTCGTCCCCATCACCGGCGCCGCGGCGGGCGCTCTCGCGGCAGGTCTAGGGGGTGGGGCGGCCTTTGCCTTCATCAACAGCCAGGGCGGTGGCGCGGGTCAGACAACCGCGGGAAGCCCTGTTGCCGCAGCGGTTGCGGCAACGACCGGGCAGGCGGACCTGCTCCCGGGCAGTGCCGGAACGGCATATTTCACGGTCCACAACGCCGCATCGGCTGGAGCAACCTTTGACAGCGTCAGGTCCGGCGCAACGGTCGTCTCCGACAACACGGACCTGTGCGCAAACAGCGATGTCACGATTGCGCGGACGCTGCCCTACGCACTTCCGACCCCGATCACGGTGGCCCCCGGTGGGACGAGCGGGGAGCAATCCATCGCCGACCTGGTGCAGTTGGCCCCGGATGCGCCCGGGACGTGCCAGGGCGTGACCTTCACCGTGACCTTCACGCTGTCGGGGGCATCCTCATGAACCGGGGGCGGCACTTTCACGGCGCCAGCGATCGGAGGGGGATCATCGGTCGGTGCGCCACGTCCGTGCGGCGGTTCGGCCATCGCGGCGCCGCCTCCTCCCGGAGGCCCCGGCACGGAAGGGCGCAGGGCGGCCGCGTCCGGCGCCTCCGGAGTCCGATCCTGCTCTTCGTCTGCGGGTTCGTTCTCGCCTCGGGTACTGCGGCGTTTGCCTACACCACGACCTCGGGAACCGGGACCGGGACGGCTCAGGCCGTGACGTTGGAGATGCCCGGCGCAGGCGCCACCTCCCAGTCCGCCGCGACGAGCCTGACCCTGTCCTGGGGTGTGTCGTCCGCACTGCCCCAAGGCGGCGGATACCTGGTCCTGCGGAGCGCGACACCCGGAGGGCCGTACGCAAAGGACTCGAGCGGGATGTGCGACCAGACGATCACCGTGGTGACCGCGGCGACGTCCTGCGTGGACACGGGGCTGACGGCGGGCACGACCTACTCCTACGAGGTCGAGGCCGTCTACTACGACGTCAGCACGCTCTGGGCGAGCGCACCCACCGCACCATTCTCCGGCACGACCGCCGGCGCGGCTCCGGCCGGCTCGGGCCCGACGGGCACCCAGCCCCCGACGGGCACGGGAGCCCCGACGATCACCAGCCCGAGTTCCACGACGTTCGCCGTCGGCAGCGCCGACGCCTTCCAGGCGACGGCGTCAGGGAGTCCTGCCCCCACGTTCGCAAACGTGGCGTTCCCGGGGTGCAGCCCCTCCACCCTGCCCTCGGGCATCACGTTCTCGAGCAGCGGGTTGCTGTCCGGCACGCCTGGCGCCGGCGCAGCCGGCACCTACACCGTGTGCATCGACGCGACGAACGGGCTGAGTCCTGATGACACCCAGCAGTTCACGCTCACGATTGCCACCGAAGGACTGGTCTTCAGCTCTCCACCCGTCTCGGGTGCGACGTCAGGCGTGCCCAACCTCGGCCCGATCACGGTACGACGCCAGAGCGGCTCCGGCGTGCCGATCACGTCCGGTGGTGCGCTGACGGTCAACCTGACCAGCAGTCCGGGCGCGACCTTCGGTGCGACGCAGTTCGCGTCGACGGCGGTGACGAGCGTGACCATCCCGAGTGGTGAGAGCGCCGCGACGTTCTGGTACGGGTCGACGGCCATCGGCACGATCACGATTGGCGCCGCCGCCCCGGGCTACGCGTCCGCGAGCCAGCAGGAGACGATCACCGCAGCGCCGGCCGGACTCGGCATTGCACTCGCACCCGGCAGTTCCGGGAGCCCCGTGGTGTCGTGTGGGCCACCAAGCGCGAGCTCGACCTGCAACGTGTCCGGAGTCGGGGCCGGCGGCAGGGTGACCTTGTCGGTCACGTTCGAGACCGCCGGCCAGGGCCCTGCCGTGTACAGCACGACCCAGGCTTCGACGATCCACGAGACCGGTCAGAGTGCCGGCAGCGTCACAGTCGGAGCAGGTGCCGCCGGGTCGGGCCCTGACGCGCTCACCGCCTCGTTGGGCATATCGACGCTGACGTTCGGCCCTTACTCCCTCGTCGTCACCGTCGGCGTCTGAAGCAACGTTCCGCTGAGGCGCGGGGCCAGTTGGGCTGCGCCGACCGGGACAACCGGAGTGCAGACGCGCCGGGGGTTCCGGAGCGGGTGCTCCTACCCGTTGGGGGTGAACGCCACCTTGAGGGCGCCGCTGCGGTCCTGGCGGGCCAGGGCCTTGAGGGCGGGCCACCACTCCTCGAGCCCGAAGCGGTGCGTGAGCATCGGCGTGATGTCGAGCCTGCCGTCTCGGACCAGTTCGAGGTAGAGCGCAATGGCGTGGAGGCGTCGGCCCTCGAAGTCCTCCATGCCGAAGGCGTTGGACCCGGCGATGGTGAGCTCCTTGAAGTAGATCGGGGTGGACTCCCAGCGCTGGGGCGTGGCCACGCCGGTGTAGACGAGCCGGCCCCGTTCGGCCAGGACCCTGACCCCCACCTCGAGGGTCTCGGCCTTGGCGATGGAGTCGTAGACGACGTCGATGTGCCCCGGATGTGTCACCGGGAGCCCGTCCAAGGGCGCGTGCAGGACGGCGCCCGACCAGTCAGCCAGCGCCTCGACGAGTTGCAGTCGGGGCTCGTGGGCGAAGACGGCGTCCGCCCCGAAGCGCAGGGCCATCTCGCGCTGGGCCTCGAAGCGGGCGACGACCCCGACCTCCACGCCTGGGTACAAGGCCTTGAGGATGGCCACGCTGGTCAGGCCGAGGGCGCCGGCGCCGTAGACGAGGACCCGCCCCGACGCTGGCGGCGGGTGGCGCACGATGGCGTGGAACGAGACCGAGAACGGATCGGCCAGGACGGCCGCCTCGTTCGAGATGCCGTCGGGCACGGGAATCAACATGGAGTCGTGGGCCGCCAGCTGCTCGGCCCAGGCGCCGGGCGCGCCGGTGATCACCCCGACGTGCACGCCGGGCCCCAGGTCGCCCTTGGTAAAGCTCCAGCAGAGGCTGAGGTCTCCCGCCTGGCAGGGCGGGCACAGGGGCTCGATGCCGCGTGGCGCGCAGGTCAACCACGGGTTGAGGACGACGCGCTGGCCGACGTCGAGACCGCGAGCCTCGGGGCCGAGGGCCACGACCTCGGCGACGACCTCGTGCCCGGGCACGTGGGGGAGCGAGGAGAAGGCGGCCATGGGGTTGTCGATGTCGCCCGTGTTGAAGTCGCCCAGCACGAGCTTTGCGTCGGATCCGCAGATGCCCGAGAGGATCGGCCGTGTGACCACCCAGTCCGGGCGCAGGAGGCGGGCGTCGTCGATATCGTGCAGGCCGAAGGGAATGCCGGCCAGCATGGTCTCCAAGTCGTCTTCGGGGGCAGGCCGGACCTCCTCCTCGTTCGGCGGTGCGCCGAAGAGCAAGGCTTTCACTGTCCCGTGCCTTCCGGACCGCCCAAGCCGCGCATGCCCACAATGAAGCTGTCGATGTCGGACGTCTTGGCCTCAATGATCGCCTTCATATCCGGCAGGTAGTGCTCGAACACGTCGCTGTCGATGGCGTCGGCGATCCCGGCCGCGATGATGTGCGGCGGCTCCTTGGGCCCGTCGTAGAGGGGCGCGTCGTTGTCGGGCTGGTCCCAGATTTCCGTGTCGATGGCGCCCGGAATGATGAGTTTCACGTCGACACCCGTGCCGTCCAGGTCGACGACCATTGATTCGCTCCAGCCCGCCAGTGCGAACTTCGACCCCGAGTAGGCGGCCTCGGCGGTGATGCCCAGGCGCCCACCGAGGCTCGAGACGTTGACGATCATGCCGGCGCTGCGCTCGAGCATGCGCGGCAGCAGGGCCAGCGAGATGGCGACGGGGGAGAAGTAGTTGATTCGCATCGTCCGCTCGACCTCGTCCATCGTCAGGCGGGTGACGTGGCGGCGCATCGGGACGGCTGCGTTGTTGACGACCACGTCGAGGCCGCCGTAGTGGTCCCAGATTTGCAGGGCCAGGTGCGCCGCCGCCTGGGGGTCGGAGAGATCGGCCGCCCAGCGCTCGGAGGCGGGCGAGGTGGCGCGGCATTCCTCGAGCACAGCATCGAGCCGATTGGCCCGCCGGGCCACCAGCGCCACGGTGTTCCCGCGCCGGGCGAGCTCCTTGGCGAGCTCGGCCCCGATGCCCGATGACGCGCCGGTGACGAGGACCGTGCGGTCACTCTGCGCAGCACTCACCCTGCGAACCTCCCTGGCCGCGCCAAATTTCTCTCCGCCGCCTCCCCTCACCGAGAGGAGGCGCGGCTGCTTGGGGGTGAGCGAGGGGTCTCGAACCCCCGACCTCCAGGACCACAACCTGGCGCTCTAACCGACTGAGCTACGCCCACCGAGGGCCACAAGTGTGGCACACCTCCCGGGCGTCCTTCGGCATCTCCGGCAAGGGGCCGCCGGCCGGTGCAGCCGGAGATGCGCACGTGCGTCCGACCGGCTATGTCAGGCTGTTCGGCGCTGCGTGCCCCCGTAGCTCAGCGGAGAGAGCAGTGGACTTCTAATCCAATGGTCGCAGGTTCGATTCCTGCCGGGGGCGCCAATGTGATGTCTCAAGACATCGAGCACCGACGTCTGGGACGCAGCGTAGACCTGGGCTGTTGCTGTTGCTGTTGCTCAGGGGATGCGCTGATAGTCCTTGGTCGGGTCCAGGACGAGGCGGCGCAGGGGTGAGCCGTCGAATCCCACGACCTCGATGTCGAGGCCGTCGACGAGCATGGCGACCCGCCAGCCCGCGTAGGCGTTCCCGATCCCGATGTGGTGAAGCCGTCCCCGGTGGCGAAGCGTGATCCGACCGGCTTTATCCACCCGGTCAAAGCGCAGCCGTCTCTCTCCCACCTTGACGAATGACGGAGAGGGCAGGGCCTTCTCCCGTGCGCCATAGACCGCCGCTGGTATCGTGCGCCCGATGCCCCGGTGCGGTCGCACCTCGTGCGGGCGCGAGAGCAGCGTCTACTTCCTGCCCTTCTGCCTTCCCCTTCGATGGGGGATGACCTGGGCAGTGACTATGCGTCAGCCACCGGTATCCACAAAGTTAGGCCAGATGATGTGCGCGATGCCCTCCACGACCAAGACGATGTCGACGAGCAGCAAGATCCCCACGAGCCATCCAGCGACGCTGAAAAGGGTCTTGTGCCTTGACTGTTGCTCTTGCTTTGGGAGACGTTGCGCCGCGAGGACCATGGCGACGCCTACAGCGAGGGCGATCACGACGATGCCAGCTAACTCCCATCGGCCAGTCACGGTCCAAAGACCAAAGAGACTCCATCCAACAGCCTCAGCACCCCCGACCGGCGGCAGCCCGAGGTCAGACCGCACGATATTGGCAGCGGTCGTATCGGCCTCCAGATCCTTCTGGGTCGTGTCGTTGAGGGCTGACCCATTGAGAATGTTGGAACTCGGAAACGCCTTGGAGTCTCCGACCACGGCGGCGTCAGCCACCACAAGTGCCTTAATGTCCGCACGGGTTCCTGAGGGCCACCGCTGGCTGAGCAGCAACGTGTCCAACTTGTCAACCGCCGCGGCGTAGGCCGGGGGCTTGGTCGATTGGGGGAGGGCGTTTGACGGGGCCACGTCAGCCAGGTATTGCTTGGCGGCCTTTGCCTGAGTTATGCCCTTCGGGTGATGCGTGGACGCCTGAGCGATGGTGGCCACACCCAGCAGGCAGACCACCATCCCCGTGATGGTTGCGAATCGCTTCATGGCGCCCCCTCTCGTGTTACTGCGAAAAACCTAAATCCTTAGCGCTCCTATCGCGCTACCTGCTCACCTGGCGACACCCATAGACCATCCCGGAGAAAGTCGATGACGAGCAAGCCAGAGGGTGCCCCGTACGCTGCCGGTTATGTGTCAGCATTCGCTGGCTGACGGGCCGGTGCCCTCTTGCCAAATCCAAAGTGCGAAATCAGGGGTGGCGTGCGCCGCCGCAACCCCTGCTCACTCTGTCGCCCGCCTCAGCTGTACGTGGAGTGCGTCGTTGTAAAGGTCGGGTTGTTGCCGAGGCCGAGGTAGTCGGGTGGGGAGACCCAGACGCCTGCCGGGTTGTCGGGGGCAAAGCCCTGGGCGACGGCATTGTCGGAGTTGTTGGAAAAGGTGCTGTAAGCGACCGTCGTTGGTCCGTCCCACACGAACATTCCGCCACCCGTAGTAAACGCGGAGTTACCCGTCACGATGCAGTGGTTGATCTTCATCGGACCCCCTCCAGCAAAGATGCCTCCGCCAACAAATGCGGCACTGTTGTCTCGCACGAGGGAATAGTTGAGTGTCGTCGAGCCGGCGTTGGACAGCCCGTTCGACAGCCCCCCACCGCCGGCGAAGAACTCCGATCCGCCAGTTGAGGAGTTGTTCGAGACTGCGGACCCGTTGAGCGTCGCCGTGCCGTTATTCTGAATCCCACCCCCGCTTCCAGCAGTGTTACCCGATACGGTCGAAATGTTGAGCGTCGCCGTGCCCTGATTCTCGATCCCACCGCCGTTGCCGCCAGCGGTGTTACCCGACACGATCGAACCGTTGAGCGTCATGACCGCTTGTGGGTCGTTCGAGATGCCACCGCCGTCACCAACGGTCCCACCTATGACATTGTTTGAGACGATGGAGTAGTTGAGGGTCAGGCTGCCGGGCGCACCCGTACAGAGGCCAAAGGACTGGAAACCAGGATTGGCGCCGCAATTGAAGATGCCGCCGCCGCTCCCGCCTGTGGTGGTGTTATTCGACACCGTCGAACCGTTCAGGATCAACTGACCCATGTTGAACACGCCGCCTATGGCATTCGCGGTGTTGTGCGTCACAGTCGAGTGGTTCAGGGTCAACTGACCACTGTTCCAGATGCCACCCCCAAGGTTGTCGATACCAACGCCGTGCTGGATCACCAGGTTGTTCAGAACCACGGTTCCAGAAATGACGTTGAGCGTCGCTCCGAACTGCGTCGGAACGCTGCCACCGTCGAGTATCGCGGGGCCGGACAACGTCAAGTTGTTGGTGATGTAAAAGTTCCCCGTGCAAGTTCCGTCGAGCAAGAGCCTCGAGCCGGCGGGCGCGGAATTGATCGCATCCTGCAAGTTGTCGGTCGGACAGTGCACTGTGATCCCGGCCGGGGTCGCGCCGGCGGGAGCCACAGCACCCGAAAGTGCCAGAGACCCGCCCGCTATCACACTCCCGGTGGCGGCTACGAATAGAACACATGAGCGAAAGAAACGCATCGCGAGACTGCCCTCCCGGTTCGGCAGCGACGGATCGCCGCAAGCGCTCCCTCCGAACGCAGGGGGAGCATGACACAGACGCATTACATCCGCATTGCAACACAAGTGAGATCAGACAACTGACGCACAACGTGCACGGTCTGCCCTCGGCGCCCGCAACCGCCGAGCGCACCAAGGGCTTGAGGATGGCGTCGATGTCTGAGATCTCTTCTTCGAGGGTGATGGCACGCCGGGCCAGCATCCGAAGGCTGAGCTTGGTGAGCGAGACAATGTCGCGCTCAACTCCGGGTCGATGGGCCGAAGCCCGCTCGAGGAGATGGAAGACGCTGAGTCCCCGGAGCTCGGCGCGTACGTGCTCGTTGTCCTCATCAGCCACCAGGGCGAAGCACTTAGCCCGGAACAACTGATCGATTTGGCCGCCTGAGCCGACCGGAGTTGGGTGGCTCGCGACCGGATGAAGTACGCCCTGGCTCGCCTCAAACACGACCTCGGCTGGACTGAGCCAAATGGTCCGATCGAGACGATCCGAGGGGTGGGATACCGATACCGCTTGCCGAGCGCATAGAGCCGCACACTGCCCCGTACGCTGCCGGCTGTGCGGCACTTCCCAGCCGAGGCGCTAGGTGAACGCTATGACCATCCATGCGCCTGCCCCAAACTGCACACCCACCCCCGGCTCGTAGTGCTCCGTGAGGGACAAGCGGACAGCCTCGACCATCTCGCTATGAGCGTCTGGCCCCGCCAGGCTGACCAGACCTCGAGCCATCCCCATCCCGAGTAGGAACTCGATCGACTGGTCGACCGTGCCGCCTCCGCCGATGACGATGGTCGGGTCGAGCGACTCGAATGTCACATCGGCGAACCCCGCCGCCTCGAGGAGCGCTGTCGTCTCGTCCTTGTCCTTAAGGGCGAACATCCCGGGGCCCTTTGAAAGGCCGCCGAACTCAGGGATCTCGACCCACTTCGCCACCTGGTTGGCGATGATAGTTAGCCATTCGTTCGCGGGAAGGCCCTGCCAGCAGACGAACGCCAGCCGACCGCCGGGTGCGAGCGAGTTTCGCAAGTTCGAGAATGCCCCCACGGGGTCATCGAAGAACATCAGTCCGAACTGGCTGACAACGAGGTTGAACGTACCCGGAGCGAAGGCGTGGGTCTGGGCGTCGGCGACGACGAACTCGACGTTGTCGATCTGCGCTGTGGAGGCACGCTCAGACGCGACTTCGGTCAGTGGCGCGGAGATGTCGATACCAACCGCTGCGTCGGCGATGCGAGCTGCTGCGAGGGTAAGTGCGCCGCATCCGCAACCAACATCAAGCAAGGAGCGATGCGGTGTCAGTCGAACCTGTCTGAGCAGCGCCTCGGTGAACGGCGCGAGTTGGCGGTCGTAGCGGTCAGCGTGGTCGACGTAGTGCACCGACTCGCCACCATTCCACGCCTCATACTGTTTCTTGTTAGGTGCCACGATGGGTCCTCGGGGTCGGGTGTGGCGGCGACCAGCATTTTGGCACGCCGGTCGTTCGCAGATCCGGGGTAGCCCCGAATCGCTGCCGGGACTGGGCCATCGCCCTGGAGCGTGGCTGTCGTGTCTACTCCCGCGCCAGTTCGTACCGCTGCATGCAGGACCACGGTTAGGGTTCGACCTCGTGAATGACGATCTGGTCGTCCGAGCCGACAATGGGCGGACTTTCGAGGATGCCCCTGACAATGGGCGAATCATCATTTCGGGCGCTGAGACAGGCGGCGCGTATTCGATTATGGAAATCAACGTCGCCCCTCGGTTCAAGTCGTCAGAAGCGGGAGACATGAGATTTGGCCCGCATAAACACGCTGCGATCGAAGAGGTCTTCATCGTTCGTCACGGCTCGATCGACTTCCTGCTCGGAGATGCCGTCTTCACGCTTCGCCCAGACGATGTCGTGCGGGTGACTGCCGGAACGCGGCACGGGTACTGCAATAGTTCTGACTCCGAGGCCACCCTGTTGGTCGTTTTCAGCCCCGGTGGCTTTGAAGAGCTGTTCCCAAGATATGGGTCCGATCAGTCCAACACGCCGGGTGATGGCTTTGTGGCCGACGCTGAGCGCCACTTCGCTACGAAGTTTGAAGTGCACGCCCCGTAGGAGCCGGTCTTCGGCCGCCATGGCGGAGCACGAGGTGCCTGACAAAGCCAGCCGGACTTCGTCTGCCCGGGCTGACTCGTGCGAATGTGAGACTGCCCCTTAACTTTTGAGGCGCCCCGGCCTTACGGTGTGGTGGCCTCAGGGAGGCTTTCGAACCAGCGCAGCGACGGTCCGCTGAGGTTCACCGAGATTAGATCACTCGTCCACGTACGCGGTCTGCCAAGCTCCGTGGTGAGGTATCCCACGACGATCCAAAATCGGCCCTCTTCAACTCGCTCGCAATAAGCGTTGACCCAACTACGGTCCGTGACGTCGAGAATCTGGCGGAATCTTGCTTCGAATTGTGAGATCGGCTACCAAGATCCCATGCGTTCACCGTTCTGCTCCTCAATCACAACCACCTCTGAAAACGTCGGAAGTTTACGCTGTCGGCGTGTGGCGGAGTCCATGACAAACTCGATGAGGAGAGGCACGTAAAAGGTAAGTGGCCTTGGTTCAGGCACGGGTCGCATCCTAGGGTCAGGTACATACACCTCTCCCCGTACGCCGAGACTGGGGCCTCGGTTAGCACGGCGACCGGTGCTGCCAGATAGCTTTTACTCCCCGAGAGTTGCCAGCCAAAGAGGTAGCATTCGCTTCGTCCACGAGGTGCGAAGGGGAGAAAAGAGATGCCTGAGTTCCCTGCGATTACTCACGTGGCGCTAACGGTCACGAGCCTTGAACGGAGTGTCCCTTGGTACAAGGATCTGTTCGGCTCGGACCCAATCCTTGACGAGGACATAGGTCCGTTCCAGCGCGTCGCTTGGCTTACCGGCGGCACAATCGTCGGCGTAACTCAGTTCCCTGACTTGGACAGCACTGAGCCGTTCAACGAGCGGCGGCCGGGGCTCGATCATCTGGCTTTCGGCTGTGCCAACCGCGATGAGTTAAAGGCATGGGAAATCCGTCTGAACGAACTCGGCATCCCCAACGGTGGCATCGTGGACACGCCTTACTACTCGGCATTGTCGTTTCGAGATCCCGACAACATCGCACTTGAGTTCTTCGCCCCCCGGGGCTAAGAGCGGCGGAGTATCCGACTGCTTATGGGCCATCCCATACGGCCGGACCGGGGCATAGCCTGGGCACCTGCCACCGCCACTCGGCGACCGAACGGAGATGACATGACCCCTGCGGGTGACGAGAGTGACATTTCACCCCTACCCCAGGCCGACCAGGACGCCATCGGCGCAACGCTGATCTCGCTGATGACCGGTTTTCGGGAGCGTGATGCCGAGAAGCTCGTCGGTATCTACACCTCCGACGCTGATTGGGTGAATGCTTTTGGAACCGTGAAGAGGGGCGAGGAAGAGATCGTGCAGTATCTCCGTGGCCTCTTTTCGGACGACAACTTCAACGCAGGAACGTTGAAAGCTCCTCCCGAGACCGCTCTCCGGGTGCTCACACCCGAAGTGGTACTGGTGTCTGCTCATTTGCAGGTCGAAGGGCAGAAGTTGGTAGGTGGAGGAGAGATCGAAGCTAGGGACAACCACTCCCTTCGGGTCCTGCAACGCCAAGCCGACGGGGCATGGCTGATCGTCTCAGAGATGTACAACGACGCCAATCGGGAGCAAACGTACGAAGGACATTCGTAGCTCCCCTCGGGCTTGCGATCGATAACCAGGTGCCCCAGTCCGGGAGTGGGGCACTCATCGAATTGCCACTGACCGGCAGATGCAGTCACCCTGGGGCGGCGCGTGCCCGCCGAACGGGTCAGGAGATCGCCGGCATCCCTACCATGGCGCGGAACTCTTCAGTCGTATTTGTGACTGGAAATGGCTCACTCGGCACTTCCAGGCCCAGCCGGTCGCAGATGGGATCCCATCCGTCTGTCGCGGACCATTCCAACAGGCGATCGCCCGGAACACTTTGTCGAACCGCCTCGTTGTGCCGCTCGTAGGCATCCATCATTGCGATGGGATTGTCGAACGAATCGCTGAAGCGATCGCGTAGCAGCTGAACGACAGCAGCCATCCACGGCGCCAGCTCCGGCGGAACCCTGTCAAAAGACTGAAAGATTGTGTTGGATGCGCTGCGGTACCACGACTCTGGATCTCGTACAGAAAGCAATACGAGCGCGTCCGGGTTGGCGGCTGACAGTTCGGGCCAGAATGAACACCCGGGCCAGTCGACAAGGGAAACATAGCCAGCAGGCATCGTTGCCCAGTCAACGGGTCGGCCTTCGATAGCGCTGATCCAGCCTGGTGCTTGAGTCGGATCTCCGAGGACCTCGATCATGTGATGACACGGGCCGCCCAACAACTGCTCGAGGGCAATCTTCAAAGAATGGGTGCCCGTCCGACCCACACCAGCACCTACGACCTTGAGCGTCATTCCGTTCCGCCGATCTCTACATGATGTGGTGAATGGTGCTGTGACGCTACTGCTATTTGCGTTCGTGGAATCCATACAAATGAAGGAGGAATGCTGGGTAATCACCAATGTGCCGGAGGTCGCGCGCTCCCCGTTCTGTTGCCTCGCCGCCAGTTCCATGCCCGTTCGACGGAGTCCGAGCCGGTAACCATCGGGCAACCGTTGCTGGAGTTTGTGCATCCCCTGCAACTATTGGTTGGACACACCGGGAGATGCCCCGTTACGCCGGGACGGCGGCACGAGTCGGGCATGTCCTCGGACGTCACCGTTTGCCAATACTGCTCTGCTTTCTCCCTGCGTTTAGGGCTGCACCAGCCTCCATTTGCTTTCGCTCCGCAAAATAGACAGACGAGTAGCTCGCGCGCACCATCCTCATTTCCGAGGCAGATGAGCGCGTTGACCAGCCACCGACGGCTCAGTTGCGTCTCTGGGTCACTGTCGCCTTGCAATCGGGCGCGGTCGGCCACCAAGGGTTCAAGCACCTCTCGTACCTCTTCGCAGCGTCCCAGACAACCGCAGTACGGCTCGTGATCATCGCGCTGGTCTGGGCCTCCCTGTCCAGCTACTTCGCCACGCCAGGGTGAGCGATCATCAGAGAACGGGTTGCCTGACGCATACTGGAGGGCGTCATGGGGGCACGTTTGACTTCGGACTCTTCGATCTAGGTCATGTCTGCAGTGGTCAAGGAAAGATCACGGTGGTGGTGGGTGCTGGTTTCGCTCCTGGCCGGTCTGGCCCTCGTCGCCTGGGGCGCCTATCGGGGGTACCCATTGATCAAAGACCCCCACGCCGTTGCCGCCATCGGACGAGAACTTGGTTGTGATCAGGATCCCCAAGGGGGAGACAGCTGCAATTACGAGGTGGCCTTTCGCGATGGTGATCATCAGATCCATGCGGTGCTGCGGGGGGCGAATCCCGGAGAGATCGCTACGCAGTCAGGGCTTCGCACTGTAACCGTCTATTACGCGCAAACCGATCCGGCGGATCCCCATGAGGTCGCAGACGACGAGATCAATAACGTGCTCGTTGTTCTCGCCGGATTGGTCATCATTGGTGGCACCGCTTTTTGGGCCCGTAAAGCCGTTCGCGAAAGGGCCGGAACCAGACTGCAGTGAGGCCGCGGTTCTGAGTGCAGCATGCCTTATTGCTGGGATCGTCGGAATCGCTCGTTCTCAGGCTGCCCGATCGCCTACGCCTGGGACTCGGAATCTTTTTGGTCTCGGACGCTGGTGGCTCTGGCACGGAGCCACCACTGGAGAGCGGCTTTAGCGACGACGTGCCCCCGTACGCTGCCGGATTCGAGCTGGGAAAATGGGGTCACGTCCTGCTTCGCCCATCCAAAGCCATGTCGGCCGCTCGAATCTCTCGGAAATACGTCCAACTGACTTGAACATCGAGCACGGGACAACGCCAAAGGAGTCCCCGAGGAGGCCCAAGCCGAACGGAGCGAGGAAAGAATCCGATGGCGTCGGGTATCTGGCCACGTCTGGCGTCGAAGAGTGCGATCCGCTCGTTCGTGACAACCACGATCGAATCAAACCCTCCCTTGCGCTCGCGACCCCGGATAGCGGGGAACGAGGCTTCGATGGTCTCGTCATGCGCCGGATGTGGCGTTGCCTGACTCTTCCAGCGTTCCCGTCGTCTCACCAGCAACTCCCTTAGGTCCGCGACGCGTCAAGGTACCCTGGCCCTCTACACCGGGACAGCGGGGCATTTCCACGACGGGGCTCCGCTGTGATAAGAGCGGTGAACAGGAGTTAGAACGACGTAACCACAGGAGGATGAGTCAATGGCAGATGCGCCCGCAGTGCCGGATATGCGCCTCGAACTTGTACCCATCCCAGTGTCCGATGTGGACCGGGCGAAAGCGTTCTACCAGCAGGTCGGATTCGGGAATCTGCACGATACCCAGATCACAGACACGATGCGGGTTGTACAGCTGACGCCGCCAGGCTCAAGCTGCGCCATTGTGTTCGGGACAGGGATGGGCCCGATCACCGACATGCCCCCAGGCTTGATCAAGGGCCTTCACCTCGTGGTGGACGACATGACTGCGGCCCGGACCGCTCTGACCGAACGTGGCATCGAGCTCAGCGAGGTCGACGATATGGGCGGAGTCCTCTATTCGTATTTCACCGATCCGGATGGAAACATGTGGGCTCTGCAGCAATGGCCGCCTGGCGACTAGGCCCAATCCGGATTCAGACGGGTTCAGAACCAGCCTCCGCACGCCGGGTTTGGGCGCCACCCTGCGGCGCTTTGGGGCTAGGCATCGTCGCTGCATAGCCCTTCAGTCGGACACCTGACGATGGGCAAAGGAAAGCCGTTCCCAGGTACTGATCGGACTACGAAATGCCTGCTGATGAGAATCGACTTGCTCTGCCCCCCGCTGTCCCATGCGTGGGACGGACTCTTCGTCTGCTCGTCAGACAGGTTCGCGGATGTTCGAGTGTGCGGAGGGCTTGGATTTCCACGAGTCAGAACGGAGTTGCAGAACCGAGACTGTGCGTTGCGATCGAACTTATCCCTGGAGTCTCGGATGAACAGGAGGTACTCCGCTCAATCGTCGACCCCCTCATGAGGATCGTTACGGAGGGCATGGTGCGAGATGACCTGAAGGCCTTCGCCTGGGTCGTTGCTGACGATGGGATGCAGGCCGAACTCTCAGATGGTGCGGGCGTAGCCATCTACCCCTGACCCCGTTCGCGGACCGGGGTGCAGCAGACTGACCTGAGGCGCACCATCCTGAAGCCATCAGTCGCCCGTTGGCGGCATTCTGGGCCACCTTGCCGTTCAGTGACCCTCCCGGAGTGAGCGATGCTGGTTCGGGATCTGGAAGGTCGTTGACGTCGGTCGGGCCGTGGTGACCCGCAGCTCGCCTACGGCGACACGGACAGCGTTGACGTGTGTCTCTGCTCTCGTGCACGCTTCCGGCGAGGCAGTCCACATTCTGCCGGGCGATAGAGGGCGACTTCTTGGTGCGAAACGCCCCCTCTTTCATCCCGCAGATCTCCGGCTAACCCACGCCCCGCGCTCACTCTCTCCCTCTCGCACAAAAGCCCCGCCTTCTCGCCTCCGTGCCGCTCGGCCGCCCCGTTTCTCGGGTGGGGCGCGCCCCGCCCCGTGCTGCCGCTCCGGTGCGTCGCGGTCGGCCCCGGTCGGTCGGGCCCCGGCGACGGCGCCGGCCAGGCGGCGGGGGACCGGGGTCCCAAAAGGAGCTCGTCGAACGTCGTCGAGTCGAGTATCTGGGGCGTCCCGACCAAGGTGGTGAGTCCAGTCGGCCCAACAACTGAGACGGCCAGTGAAGTCACCCTCCACGGAGTGGAGCAACTCGCAGGACTTGAGAGTCCTGCTCGTCAACGCGCTGTTGCTGGAGTGTCAGGCGCGCGCTACCCGGCGATCCCCACGATCGGAGCGTTGAGGCCGATCGACCCCGTCGATCCGTAGAACGCGGGGCCGCCCGAGGTCGGGTAGGTGAAGACCCCGCCGTCGGATCCGCTCAGGTAGTAGCCGCCTTGGACCGCCGTCATCCCCACGATGGGCTTGTTGAGCGTGATCGACCCGGTCGAGCCGTAGAAGGGGGGACCACCGGTCGTCGGGTAGGTGAAGATGCCGCCGTCGGTGGCGACCAGGTAGTAACCCCCCGACGTGGGCACGCTCATGCCCACCACGGGTTTGTTGAGGGTCAACGAACCCGCAGAGCCCAAGAAGGTGGCGTCGCCGTAGTTGAAGATGCCCCCGTCGGAGGCGACGAGGTAGTAGCCCTTGCCGTCAGGGGTGGCCGCCATGCCGACGATCGGCCTGTTGAGGTGGATCGATCCCGTTGACCCGTAGAACTGGGCGTCGCCGTAGCTGAAGATCCCACCGTCGGAGGCTACGAGCCAGTACCCCGCCCCGTCCCCGGTCACCGCCATACCGACGATGGGCGCGTTGAGGCGGAGCGACCCCGTCGAGCCGTAGAACTGGGCCGATCCGTAGCTGAAGATGCCCCCGTCAGAAGCCACCAGGTAGTAGCCGTCGCCCGCAGGCATGACCGCCATGCCCACAATGGGCTTGTTGAGGTGTTGGCCGCCCATCGAACCGAGGTACGGAGCCCCGGGGCCGTAGTTGAACACCCCGCCGTCGGAGGCCACGAAGCGGTAGCCGGTGCGGGCGATGGGCGCGGACATGATGACTGCGCCCTGCGTGAAAGGCGCCACCAAGAAGGAATCGCCCACGGCGACGCAGGCCCAGTCCGTCAGGCATGACTCACCCGTCAGGGCGGTGGAGGTGGGGCCCTGGTTGGGTGTGTTGCCCACTATCGACCACGAGCTGCCGTTCCACTCGAGGGCCAAACTGGCGGGCGACGGTCCCGTGGTGGCTGCAGCCGAGCCGACCGCGCTACACGTTGTCTGGCTGAAGCAGTCGACGGCCGTGAGCCCCTGATTCTGTGTTGGCGAGGTGTCGGGACTCGTGACGATCGCCCACTGCGAGCCGTTCCAGTTCTCGATCAGATTCTGGTTGGTGGCACCAAGAGTCTGTCCCACAGCCTCGCAGAAAGAGGCGCCCACACACGAGAGGGACGCGAGGTAGCTGCCGGTTACGCCCGAACCGGACGCCGCCGGAGTGGGGATCAGCGTCCACGACGAGCCGTTCCACTGTTCCGAGAAGGGGACAGGGTTCGTGGAGCCGGCGCTCGTGTCGCCCACCGCCAGGCAGTCCGTGGCAGTGACGCAGTCCATGCCCGTCGCCTCAACAGGGGGGGCACCGAGGTCCGCTGGCGTTTGCGCGGACACCGCCGACCATGACGTCCCGTTCCATTGGTTTGCGAAGACGGAGCTGACCCCACCCGCCACGTCTCTGCCAAGTGTCTCGCACAGGGTCGGCGAGACGCATGAGACCGAGTAGAGGGCGGAGGACGTCGCGCCCCCCGGCACCACGGCCGGAGTCAGGATCCAGGAGTTGGAAACCCCGTTCCACGTCTCGGCGAGACCCGAATCGCCGACGGCCATGCAGAAGAGCGGCCCGACGCACGACACCGAGTTGAGCCCTTCCGCGCTGTTCGCCGATGTGTTCTCGATGGGAACGACGACCCAGGACGAACCGTTCCACTGTTCGGCCAACGCCCCGTCCCCGGCACTGCTGTCCTGCTGGCCGACCGCGACGCAGAAGGTCGACGACGTGCAGGAGACTGCGGTCAACCGGTTTGACCCTGACACCGACGGCGCGTTCGCGTTGGTCCAAGACGTGGCGCCGACGGTCGGCGGGCTGGTGACGCCTCCGGCCAGGGCCGAGGATCCGATGACCCCCGCGGTGAGCGCGACCAGGAACCCGGCCGCGGCGATCATCAACGTCCCGAAACGACGCACTGCCCCCTCGAACTCACTCGGATGACACGACTACGGTCACACAGTAACTACTCCACTGTTCCTTTTCAGGTGTACCGCTTTAACGGCGACGCGGTGAGCGCCTCCTACCGTCGAGGACGTGCACCCACAAATCAGCCCAACTACGGGGTCATCCGGAAGCCACTCAGTTTACGATCATCAGAGGCGACCAGGGTCGGAATCTTGACGGACGATATCGAGCGAACCCAGCCCCTCTCTCGAGGGGCACGTCGTGGCACGGGCGAAGCGGGGGACAATTGCCTCGTCTGAGGGACGTGGGCACTCAGGCAGTTGCGAAAAGCTGACGGCACGTGGCCGAAACCACGTTTCCGAGTGGGGCCTCAGGCGACGACTTCGGCGGGCACCCGTCGAACCAGCGGAACCTTTTCGCGACCCCAGATGAGGAGGTTCTGCCGGTCGACGATCCCGTCTTCGTCCAGGGCGAAATCACGCAGGTACGGAAGGATTCCTCTGAGCGCTGCCTGCGCTTCCATCCGCGCGAGGGCCGCACCCAAGCAGAAGTGGATGCCCAGTCCGAAGCCGACGTTCGGCCCCTTACGTGTGATATCGAACGTGTCCGGATCGACGAAGTGATCGGGGTCGTGGTTGGCAGCGCCGATCATGTTGAGAATGACCGATCCCGCCGGAATCGTGACACCGGAGAGTTCAACGTCGACCTTTGCCTGTCGAAAGTTGAATTGGAAGGGCGAGTCGTACCGGAGCGATTCCTCAATGGCAGCGTCGACCAGAGAGGGGTCGGCCAGGACCATCTCGAGTTGATCAGGGTGCCGCAAGAGTTCCACGACAACATTGCCGATCAAATTCGATGTGGTTTCAATCCCCGCGCCCAGCAGTGTGAGAATGAACAGCACGGATTCCGATGCGTTCAGGGCGTCGGTCTCCTCGGCCATGATGTCGCTCAGTACGTCGGTGCCCGGGTTCTTCGCCCGCTCTTCCATGAGCGGCACGAAGTAGGCCGCAAATTCGGAGATCAACTTGTAGTGCGTCTCCAGCCACGCCGCCGATCCTCGAGTGTCTTCTGCGTTGAGCTGCGAGGCAATGGCGTACGCCCATGCCCTGAACCGCACGTCGTCAGATGGGTCCAAGTCGAACAGTCGAGTCATGACCCTGAGCGGTATCTGACTGGCCAGGTCCTCGTTGACTTCGTAGGTGGCCGCGCTGTCGATGCCCTCGAGGCAGCGGGCGACCTCTTCCTCAATGAAACCCTTCAAGGCTTCGATCCGACGCCGCGTGAACGCCCGGCTGACACTGGCCCGGATGCGCGTGTGCAGAGGAGGGTCCGAGCCGACGATGACCGAGGACGACAGCAGTTCGCTGCTGTCGAGCAACATTGCATCGAACACCGGACCCAGACGTTCAGCTATTTCCGGATTTTCCATGTCCACTGAAGGCCGCATCGTCTCGCTGCCGTTGGGCTGGTTCGAGAAGAGGTCCGTGCGGTTGTAGATGGTTCTGACGTCATCGAGCTTGACGACAGTCCAGAAACCCGACTCGCACTGGCGCACGGGCTCCTCCCGATGCATCCGGGCATAAGTGGCGAACAACCCGTCATGACATTCGGGGTCAAACGGCTCGTAGTAGATCGGACTGTCCTGCGCCATGGTCGTCTCCTGAGTCTTCCGGAACTGCGGTGACTGATATCATATCCGGCTAGCTCGGAGTTGACCATTGGTTTGGCGGGCCAACAGGGCAGTCTGATCACGTCGCGGACGGGCAGGCGGCTCTGATCTCGCGAGAGCGACCCGAGGCCAGCGTCGTCCCGGCGGGCCGTCTTCGATGGCAACCGGGGTGCCGAACGGACCTTCCATTCAGGTTGGAGTGGACGAAGACCATGAGCCACCGGCGGCGATTCGAAGTGGAGGGGGGCGACTCCGGAGTCCGGAACCCGGGGTGTTTCTACGTCGCGACACCAGTGCGGGCAAGAGCGGATCCCGGCTGATGACTGACCCGGTTCCGGTTGACGCGTGAGTCCCGGCTTCAGGGAGCGGGCGGGAGACCCCGCCTGCCCCCACCCGGTGGTCAGGTTTCGCGGGAAAGGAGCGCGGCGAGGTTGTCGACCGACTTCTCCAGCATGGAGAGGGGCACGATCGGGAAGTGCTCGCGGGCGTAGTCGGGGATGTCGGGCCACGCGCAATAGTTGGTGACGGTCGTCTCGTCCGGGCCGACCGCGGTGATCTCCCAGCCGTAGACGTGGCCGAACGGGCCCTGCCCGGGCAAACCGACGTTCCACTCGAGGAGCTCGTCGGGCACAATCCGCGTCACCGTGTTGACGGACGTGTACTTGCCCATCGGCTGGTCGCCGAGCGCCTCCCGGTCCATCGCCATCTCGAACACGTCCCCGGTAGCCTCCACCCGCCGCGCCCCGGGCGCCGCTTCCAGCATGCCCGACCCGTCGATCTCGACATGCATGGCGGGGTCGGTGACGATCCGGAATACTTGCGCCGGAGTGGCGGCCACGGTCCGGCTGGCGGCGATCCTCTCTGCAGCGGGCACGACGCTTCCTCCGTTGGCTCGGTTCATGGAGACACTAGCGACCGGGCCTTCCGGCCAGCGGATACCGTGGGCCGAAATGGTCGAAGCGCAGAACAGGTGGCAGGACGCCGTCAGACAAAGGTTGAAGCCGCTGCGCGATCGCGTCGTGCACGGACTCGGCGGCACTCTGCCGGCTCCGGCCCCGCGTGGGATCACCTATGACCAGCTCGTGGCGCTGCTCTACCCGACGCTGCCCGACGAGCTCCGCCCGGATCTCGACAAGGCGGCCGCGGGAGACCTGGCCCGGGTCTCGACCATCCGCCGGATGCTGGGGAGCATTGAGCACCAGGTCGCGCCCACCTCCTTCTCGGTGCAGCTGGCGGGCGAGGATGCCGTGCGCTGCACGGTGGGGGGCGTCGAGTTGTTCTGTGATGCGGCCGACGCTGCCGTGACGCCCGGGCTCCTGTCGGGTGAGTACGAGTCGCACCTCACCGAAGTCTTCGAGCAGTTCTGCAGCGAGGGAATGACCGTCGTCGACGTCGGTGCCAACCTCGGCTACTACGCGCTGCTGGCATCGCGGCTGGTCGGTCCGTCCGGCCGGGTCGTCGCGCTGGAGCCCAACTCCGAGAATTGCCGGTTGCTGCTGTCCTCGCTCCGGCTGAATAAGACCACGAACGTCGAGCTGTTGCCGGTCGCGGCCGACGCCACTCCCGGTTGGGCGTACTACTCGACGCACGTCGGGTCCAACGGAGGCCTGATCGATGGCGGGGATCTGCTGTCCCATCCCGGCACGATCGTCCCGACCTTCCGGCTGGACGACCTGGTCGACGGTCCAGTGGGGTTCCTCAAGATGGACGTCGAAGGAGCGGAGGGCCGGGTCGTGCGGGGAGCAGCGCGCATCATCGAACGTGATCGCCCGGTGGTGACCACAGAGCTGAAGGACGAGATGCTGCGCCGCGTCTCAGGCACCACGGTGGCCGACTACCTCGGGTACTTCGAGAAGCTCGGCTACACGGCTTCGCTCCTGGAGAAGGCGACTGGCGCCCAGAAGGCGTACGCCTCGGTGGCCGATCTCCTCGCTGACTGGGGCGAGACCGACGAGCTCCGCGATGTGCTCCTGCTTCCCGCCGCCGCCTGAGTCGGCGGGCGCCGCAAGCGGCAGACTGAACGGGTGCTGATCCGGATCGAGGGGCACGACCTCCCGGGGTCTTCCTGCGGGCCGGGTCCCGACTACCCCGACGGCCATCCCAACATCCACGTCGCCGTCCAACGGCGGAACAAGCCCGATGAGCTGTGGGGGATGGTGCGGGGGGATGCGGCCGGCGTCGAATGGGAGCTCGACTGCACCGCCGCCCCCAGGGCCTCCGGGGTCAGACTGCAGGGCCCGTTCCTGCAGGGCGGTCCCGACGGGAGGTTCATCTACCTGTCCTGGGGAGTGGTGGAGGCGGGCGGGCGGTTCACCATGTTCCGTCGCGCCAAGCTCATGCTCGACGGCGTGCCCTCCGACGTCCTCCGCCGGGCCGTGATCGGGGGGTTGCTGGTAGGCCGTCTGGGCCTCACCGACGAGAGGGGCCATCCGCGCTGTGCCGCGGTGCGGCCGCCACTGATCGAATGGTCCGCTGCGGTGTGAGCGGACGGTCGGGTCGGAGGCGCCTGGCCTGGGCCACATTCCTCGTGGTCTGTGCCCTCGGTGCGGTTGCACCGGTCGGCGCCGGTGCGGCCCGTGTGCCCCGCCACGCACCGGAGCTCACGACCTTGCACTTTCAGGCTCCGTTCGTCCCGATGCAGCTCACCGCCGCCGCGAATCGTGTGTGGGTCCTCGGCTCCCGCTCACCTGGTCTGCTCACGGACTGCGGCCTCGAAGCGATCACGCCAACCACAATGGCGACCCGGTCCTACCCCTTGCCCGCGTGTCCGACGGGGCTCGCCGCGTTGGACGGTCAGGTCTACCTGATGATGTCCGACTTCGTGCCTGGCACCGCGGCCTCCCGGCAGATGCGCCTCGCCGTCTTCGATCCGGCGACCGGACAAACCCGGGCCCTGGCGCCCGTCGTCATGACCATCGTGGGGAGCGGTATCGCCCACACGGCATTCGTGGCCGGCGACGGCGCGCTGTGGCTCTACGGGTACCAGATGGGCGCCGGGGCGCAAGTGGTGCGCATTGCGCCGCAGAACGGCATGGTGACCGCGACCGTGACGGACCCGCCCGAAATCGGCGGTGTCTTCCCGACAGCGGCCGCCAATGAAGCGGGGCTGTGGCTCGGTGGGGGCCCTGGCGGATCCCCGGCGATCGAGTGGGTGCACAACCCGCCGGGGGAGGGGACCACGGTGTCGTCGGGACCGAACCTGAGCGCCACCCTCTGGGTCTCCGCGGTGGGCGACACCGTGTGGGCCGGCATCATCGACTACGGCGCGGGCAAGCGCCCATCCGTTCGGACGCACCTCGTCGCGGTCAACCGGATGGGCAAGGTCGTGGTGCGGTCAGCCACCGAGCTCACCGGGGACTACCCGTTGGTCTCGACACGGGGTGGGCATCTCTGGTCGATGTCCTGGCCGCGGCGGTGCGGCGGTGCGTATGAACTCGTCGAGGTCGACGCCGCCACGGGCTCGTCGCACCCGTCCGAGCCTCTCCAGGCCCCGCCCGAAGCGTGCAACGACGCGGACACCGGATCTCAGGTGGCGGCGGTCGGGCTCGACGTGTTCGCGTTGATTCCGGCCGGTCCCTCGGGGACGAGCGTCCTCTACCGGGCGGCGACCTGATCCTGCGAGGCGCTGACGAGCGCGGTCAGCAGCTCATCGACGTCGTCGGAGATGACAAGGGCGTCCAGTTGGCGGGCCTTGATGAAGCCCTGCGCCACGGCGTGGCGCACGAAGGCGAGCAGGTCGTCGAAGAACCCGTCGACATTCAGGATGCCGCACGACTTGTCGTGGATCCCGAGCTGGGCCCAGGTGACCGACTCCATGAACTCCTCATAGGTGCCGAATCCACCCGGCAGCATGACGAAGGCGTCCGACAGTTCGGACATGAGCGCCTTGCGCTCGTGCATGGTGCTCACGACGTGCAGGTCGCTGAGCGTACCGTGCGCGATCTCATGCCCCGCCAGCGATTCGGTGATGACGCCTGTGGCCCGTCCACCCGCAGCGAGGGTGGCATCGGCCACCACGCCCATCAGGCCGACCGATGCGCCGCCGTAGACGAGCTCCAGTCCGCGCCCGGCGACTGCGGCACCGAAGCGCTCCGCGGCCAGTGTGAAGACCGGATCGGCTCCGGGGCTCGAGCCACAGAAGACACACACCGTCTCCACCGCGGTCATGCCGGGCTGCCCTCGGGCACAGGGATCTCTGTGCGAGGGACCGGAGCGGGCCGGCGGACGCGTCGCACGATCGTCTCCGCGGCGTCGCTGTCGTGAATGGTGAGCGAGAAGGCGGCGGCGGCCAGGGCGAAGATCGCCGCGGTCAGGAAGGCGAAGCGGTAACCCGAGATGTCGGGGGACGACGTGCCACCCGCGCCATGGGCCGCGCCCGCGCCGATCAACACCGTTGAGAGGACGGCGACTCCGGTCGCGCTCCCGACCTGGCGCATCGTGTTGAAGAACGTCGAGGCCCGGCCCATCGACTCGGGTGTGATCATCGCAAAGGCCGCCGCCTGGTTCGGGACCATCACCTGCGCCATCATCCACCCCACCACGAACATGAGGCCCCTGATGAACCAGAGGTTCGTGGTGACGGTGATCTGCGTCAGTACGAGCATGCACGCGGCCAGACCGAGCAGCCCGGCGGTGATGTGGCGGCGGGGCCCGACGCGCGGGTAGATGATTCTGCTGGCGAACTGTGCGCCGATCATCACGCCGATCGCTTCGGGGAACGTGGAGAGGCCCGACTGCAGCGCAGACAGCCCTCGCGCGTCCTGGAAATAGAGCGGAATGAGATACAGCATCCCCAAGAAGGCAGCGGCGGCCAGGAACATGACGCAGTTGGTCGAGCGGAACAGCCGCTCTCGGAGCAGGTGCAGATCGACCATGGGACGGGTGGTGCGCAACTCGACCAGGACGAACACCACCAGGAGCACCGTTCCGACCACACAGGTGGAGACGACAGCGATCGACGACCACGACTGGAGCGGGCCCTCCGAGACGCCGTACATCAAGAGCCCCAGCCCGGCACCGCCGAGGATGAAGCCCGGCACGTCGAAGCGGCCCGCGTCGATCGCAGCGGTCCGCTCCAAGACGAGAGCACCGAAGAGGACTGCCACAATGCCGATCGGCACGTTGACGAAGAACACCCAGCGCCACGAGAAATTTGTGACGAGAAAGCCGCCGAGCACCGGACCGACGGCGGGGGCGACCGTGGTCCCGAGGGTCAGAATGCTTGCGGCCCGCACCCGCTCGGCCGGGGGGAAGACCCGGAAGAGCATGGCCATCCCGACGGGAGCCATCATGCCGCCGCCCGCACCCTGGACGACCCGGAACACGACGAGCTCCGGGTAGTTCTGGGCCAGGCCGCAGAGCGCCGAGCCCAGGGTGAAGACGACGATGGCGGTGAGAAGAACCCGCTTCCCGCCGAAGCGGTCTCCCAACCAGCCCGACGCCGGGATGAAGACGGCCAGGCTGACCAGGTAGGCGATCACGACGCCGTCGACGGCGGTCGGCGGAATCTGGAAGTCGCGGCCGATTGTGGGAAGCGCGACGTTCACGATGGTGATGTCCATGATGTTCATGAACATCGCTGAGACGAACACGATGCCGACGGCGATCTTCTGATTCATGCTGACGACGGCCATGTGCTCTTTCAGCTCTTCGGTGGGCAGGCGGGGCGGAGGGCGGTCGGACAGAGGATCCGCACCACCGATTGTCCCCGAAAGACCCTATGCGCGCCCGCGCCCGGGGCGTTCCTCGGCGCCTGTACAGGGCTGCACGACCCCGGACTCCTAGAGTGATGTGGCCATGGGGAGACGCGCCACCGGACGCACGCTCAGGGCTGCCTGCCTGGCGCTCGCGGTCGGTTCCGGTGCGGTCGCCGTGTTCCCGCCGGGCGCAGGTGCCGCCCCCCGCGCACTCCACGCGGCCTCGAGCACGGTGTGGCTGTGCAGCCCCACGCAAGCCGCCGACCCGTGCACTTCGAGCCGCGCGGCCACTGCCGTGACCGCGAAGGGTGCGACGAGCCCGTCACTCTCCCCGGCTTCGCCCACGACCCGCCGCTTCGACTGCTTCTACGTGTACCCGACGGTCTCCACCGAGACCACGGCCAACGCGGACCTGACCGTGCAGCCGGCCGAGACGGCCGCCGCCATCGTCCAGGCGTCCCGCTTCTCCCAGCGCTGCACCGTGTGGGCCCCGATGTACCGCCAGGTCACGAGGGCAGGACTGGCCCACGCCACAGTGACCTCGGTGGCCACTGCGTACATCAGCCTGCTGTCCGCCTGGAAGGACTACCTGGCCCACGACAACCGAGGCCGGCCGATCATCTTCATCGGGCATTCGCAGGGCGCGGCCTTGCTCATCAGGCTCCTCCAGACCCAGGTCGACCCCTCGCCGAGCCTGCGACGGCGCATGGTGTCCGCCGTCCTGCTTGGGGGCAACGTGCAGGTCCCCCCGGGCCGGGACGTCGGAGGAACATTCCGCAACATCCCGACCTGTCGACGGGCCTCCCAGACCGGCTGCGTTATCGCCTACTCGTCCTTCGGATCGACACCTCCGGCCAATTCGCTCTTCGGCCGCGCCGGCCGGGGGGTCAGCCTGCTCTCCGGTCAGGGGAGCGCCGGGTCGCAACAGGTGGCGTGCGTGAATCCGGTCACGTTCTCGTCCCGGGTGGGTGCCTTGCAGCCGTTCTTTCTCAGCGTCACCTCGCCGACGCCGGGCGTCCGGGTCCTGACACCGTGGGTGACCTTTCCGGGCCTGTACACCGCGCAGTGTCAGCAGAGCGGTGGGGCATCCTGGCTGCAGGTGACGGCCACCCCAGGGTCCGGCGACCCGCGTCCAACCGTCTCGGCCTCCCTCGGGCCCCAGTGGGGTTTCCACCTGAACGACGTCAACCTGGCCCTGGGCAATCTCGTGACCGATGTCGGCCTCCAGGAGGCGGCCTACCGCTGAATCGCCCCCGGGGCCGACTATTCCCCCTGGGAAAAGAGCCGAGGCGGTCCTAGACTCCGGCGATGCTCAAGGTCATTGCCGTGGCGAACCAGAAGGGTGGCGTGGCCAAGACGACCACGGTGCAGTCGCTCGGAGTGGCCCTGGCGCAACAGGGACGTCGCGTGCTCGTGGTCGACCTCGATCCTCAGGCGTGCCTCACCTTCTCGCTCGGTTTCGATCCTGATGCACTCGACGCGTCGCTCCACGACGTCCTCGTTCGCCGGGCCCGCCTGGCGGACGTCGTCAAGCCCGTGCCCGACGTGCCGGGCCTGAGCCTCGTGCCGGCGACGATCGACCTGGCCGGCGCCGAGGTGCACCTGCTGACCCGAACGGGCCGTGAGCACGTCCTGGCACAGGCGTTGATACCGGTGCTCGACGACTACCACGCCGTGCTGATCGATTGCCCGCCCTCCCTCGGGGTCCTGACGATCAACGGGCTGACGGCAGCGGAGGCGGTCATCGTGCCCTTGCAGTGCGAGGCCCTCAGCCACCGGGGCGTCGGCCAGCTCCTCGAGACGATCGAGGACGTCCGCCAGTTCGCCAACGAGAAGCTGCGGGTGCTCGGCGTGATCCCTACGATGTTCGACGCCCGCACGACCCATTCCCGCCAGGTTCTCTCCGAGGTCGAGGATCGGTACGGTCTGCCGTTGTTCCAGCCGTCTGTGCCGAAGTCGGTTCGTTTCGCAGAAGCACCGGGTCTCGGACAATCGGTGCTGCAGCACGCACCGATGTCGCCGGGAGCGGTGGCGTACCGCGCGCTCTCGACACGCGTGTACGACGCGATGCAGACCGCCTGAGCGACATGGCCGCAGCGCGGGGCGACCGGGCGCCTGATCCCCTGGGCAAGCGGGCCCTGTTCTGGGTCCCGTCGACGGGGGAGTCTGGCCCGGACGAGCCGGGTGGGGCGGGCGCGACGGTTGCGCTTCCGCTGGGCAAGCGGGCGCTGTTCTCGGGCGCCCGTCCCGAACCCGACAGCCTGGCGCTGACGTCCGGCAATCCCCTCGACGAACGGGGCAGCTTCACCGTCGAGTGCGCGCGGTGCCGGCAGACCTCGCGGGTCGGCGTGCTGGACATGCTGATCTTCCAGTTCCCACTCGGGGTGTGGCTGCCCCGCCGTCGTTTCGACCACCGCATGACCTGCCCGGCCTGTCGCAAGCGGGCCTGGTGCAGCGTGACACTGCGGCGCAGCTGAACGTCCCGCCGGCGGGACGGCGTCCCCGCTGGTCAGCTCGGCTGCGGGTGGAGCAGTAATTCATCCGCCTGCTCGTCCCCGGGTTGGCGGATGGGGAGTCGGCGCGTCAACGCCAGAGCGATGAGCGCGATGAGGGCGAGCACGGCCAAGGCGGCCCTGAGCCCGTTGATCCGGCTCTGCGCGTTCTCGTCGACGACGGCCTGCGCGGCCGCCGGTGGGACATCCGCTTTCTGCAGCGCTGCGCTCAGATCGGCGTCGCTCACGAAGGGGATGCCGGCGGACAATTCGACCTGCGCCTTCGAAGCCAACTCCTTCGGGATCGCAGGGTTGGAGGCGATGGATCCGAGGAACGTCGTGGTGAGCACGGCGATGAGGATGGCGCCCGAGAGCGCAGTACCGATGGAGGCGCCGAGATTCGTGACGGTGTTCTGCACACCGCCGACTTCGCCGCTCTGCGAGTCGGGCACGGCCGAGACGGTGACGGCGCCGAGCTGCGAGGCGAGGGTGCCGATCCCGAGCCCCGCCAGGAGGAGCGGCCCGGTCACGATGTCCGCCCCGGCCCCTGCGTCCAACGCCGCCAAAAGCGCCACGATGCCGAGGAAGAGCAGACCGAAGCCGATCTGGACGATTCGCCGCGGCGAGGCGTGCGGGAAGAGCTTGGGCACGCCAACGGCGCTGGCCAGCAGCGTGACCGAGAGCGGGAGGAGCCGTACCCCCGTGGCCACAGCCGAGAGTCCGAGGGCCACCGACAGGAAGAGCGGGATCACGAAGAAGAGGCCGGCCTGCAGCGTGAACTGGAAGAAGAACGAGGTCAGGCCCCCCTGGAGCCGCGGCAGCTTGAGCATCTGCGGGTCGAGCAGTGCGGCCTGGCCGTGGTGCAGCCGCCTGCTCTCCCAGACCGCGAAGAGGACCAGGACGGCACCACCGCCGAGGAGCAACCAGACGACGGGGGACATCCCCAGCCAGTGCGGTGCGTCTGGCTTGGGCTGCACGAAGCCCCACGTGCCCGAGCGGATGACGCCGTAGACGATCATGCCGAGGCCGGCGGCGGAGAGCAGCGTGCCCACCGGGTCGAGGCGCACGCCGGGAACAGCCGGCGAGTCGGCCATTCGTCGGGAGAGACCGAGAATGCCGAGCACGAGCATCACCTCGCCCACGAAGACCCAGCGCCAGCTGGCGTAGGTCGTGAACAGCCCACCGACCAACGGGCCCACTGCCACGGCGACGGCGCCCGCCGAGGCGACGAGCCCGTACGCACGCGGGCGCTCCGCACGCCCGAAGTTCGTTGCCACCAGCGCCACCACAGCCGGCATGATGAGCGCGGCGCCGAGCCCCTCCAACACCGACCAACCGATGATCAGGACCGGGAGTGACTTGGCCAGCGCGGTGGTGGCCGACCCGCAGCCGTAAATGACGCAACCGATCATGAAGGCCCGCTTGCGCCCGATGATCTGTCCGATCTTGCCGCCCGTGATCATGAACGCCGCCATGACCAGCGTGTAGAGGGTGATGGCGAACTGGATCCCCGTGACCGTGGTTCCGACGTCCTTCGCCACCGTGGCGATGGCGACGTTCATGACCGATGTGTCCAGGGTCATGAGGAATTGGGCCGCCGCCAGTGTCAACAGGACGACATGCCCGCCCGGCGCCGCACGTGGATCGGGCTCGCCGGTCTCGGTCACGCTGCATTGTGACCCACGGAGAGGTGCAGGAGGGGTGACGGACCGCGGCACGCGTCCACCAGCCGCAGCTGGTCGGGATGCGGGGATTTGAACCCCGGACCTCCTGCTCCCAAAGCAGGCGCGCTGCCAAGCTGCGCTACATCCCGTGTGTCTCGTTCGAAATGCTACTTGGCTGACCAGGGCATTCGAAGCCCCCAACGGATGCCTCGAACGGCTCTCGGTTTCGGTCGGAAGAAGCAGGTCGACCGGCGTGCGAGCGAGCCCACCGGCGGATCGGTCCCAGTTCCACCCTCACGCGCGGACCGGCGTCGCCGGGTCTCACGGCTCGAGGCACTCCTCCAGCGAGACCTCGTGGCTGCCGTCGCGATGCTGGGGGAGGTGCCGCGTGGAGTACGCATCGGCGTTGATCCGCACGGAGTCCGGGCTCACGACGCCCTCCCGGATGCGCGCGGGGACGCCGAGCGCCATGGCGCCGGACGGGATCTCCGTCTCCGGGGGGACGACGGCCCCGGCACCCACGAGTGAACCGGTGCGGCAGACGACGCCTTCGAGGACGACCGCGCCGGAGCCGATGAGCACGAGGTCCTCGAGGACGCACCCTTCGAGATGCACCAGGTGCCCGATCACGCAGTCGTCGCCGATCCGCGTCTGCTTCAGCGCCTGCGTATGGATGACGGCACCATCCTGAATCGACGTCCGGGAACCGATGACGATCGGCCCGTTGTCCGCGCGGATGATGGCCCCGGGCCAGACGCTCGAGCCCGGGCCCACGCAGACTTCGCCGATCAGGATCGCATGGGGGTGGATGTAGGCATCGGGGTGGATCCGCGGCCGTTCGGCTCCCAAGGCAAGAAGGGTCATGGACGCCATTCAAACAGTGCCCCGCCGCCCCGACGTTTAATACCTCTGTCACAGAGGTATTATTCGGAGCGTGCCCGCCCGTGCCGTCACAGAGAGACCACCCAGGCACTCGGGGTCGGCCGTGTCGCGCCAGTCGCACCTCGGTTTCGACCTCCTGGCGGACGAGTTGTTGGCCGCCATGGGTTCCATTCGACGCAGCGGGCGCCGCCAGGCCGGCCGGCCCGAGGAGCTGTCCCAGCTCACGGGGTCGCAGCTCGAGCTGGTGCGGCTGCTGCGCCGCCGCCCCGGCGTCTCGGTGAACCAGGTGGCCGAAGAGCTCAACCTGGCACCCAACACCGTGAGCACCCTGGTCCGACAGCTCGTCGACGCGGGGTTCGTCGTGCGCCGGAGCCAGGAGGCCGACCGGCGCGTGGCCCGGCTCGACCTGGCCGAGGACCTCGGGCGGAAGATGGGCGCCTTCCGTGATCGCCGTATGGGCCTGCTGGTCGAGGCGATGCGGGCATTGCCGGTCCACGACCAGCGCCGCCTCCGCAGCACCGTCGGTGTCCTCCTGAAGCTGCAGCGCGAAATGGAGCGGGGCGGGACCCATGGCTGAGCCCGCCGGCTCTGCGGGGCCCGGGTCCGCAGTGCCGGCCCTGCGCGTCAGTGGGCTCCGGCACCGGTTCGGGGACAAAGTCGCCGTGGACGGGATCGATCTGCGCATCGAGCGCGGCGAGGTCTTCGGCCTCCTCGGGCCGAACGGTGCTGGGAAGACCACGACCATCCGCGTCGTCAACACGCTGCTTCCCGTCCAGGAAGGCTCGGCCGAGGTGCTCGGGTTCGACCTGCGACGCTCCGCCATGGCCATCAGGCGTCGGCTGGGGTACGTGCCCCAGCAGCTCTCAATTGAGGCGGCGTTGACCGGGCGCGAGAACGTCTCGTGGTTCGCACGCCTCTTCGACGTGCCACGGTCCGAGCGCAAGGAACGCGTGGCCGACGCGCTCGAGGTGATGGGCCTGAGCGACGTGGCCGACCGAATGGCCGGGACGTACTCCGGCGGCATGGTGCGCCGCCTCGAGCTTGCGCAGGCACTGGTCAACCGCCCCTCCCTCCTGGTGCTCGACGAGCCGACCGTCGGCCTCGACCCCGTGGCGCGCGACGGGGTGTGGGAGCGCGTGGGCGAAATGTGCGACGCCACCGGCATGACGGTGCTGCTGACGACGCACTACATGGAGGAAGCCGACGTGCTCTGCGACCGCCTGGCCCTCATGCATCTCGGGCATATCCGGGCGCTGGGGACACCGGCGGAGCTCAAGGCAGCGCTCGGGCCCGACGCCTCGCTGGAAGACGTCTTCCGCCACCACACGGGGAACTCGCTCGAACAGGGACGGGACGGGGAGGGGAAGGGAGGTATCCGTGCAGTCCGTACGACTCGACGCACCGCTGGCCGGGTGGGGTGAGGACACCCGGACCGCCGATCCCGCCGTCTGGCGCCAGTTCCCGAACCGCGTCGCCACCTTCTGCCTGGTCGAGATCCAGAAGCTGCGGCACGACCGCACCGAGATCTTCACCCGGGCCGTGCAGCCGATCCTGTGGCTGCTCATCTTCGGCGAGACCTTCACGCGCATTCACGCCATCCCGACAGGAGGCGTGCCCTACCTCGACTTCCTGGCGCCGGGGATCATCGCCCAGTCCGGATTGTTCGTGGCCATCTTCTACGGCATCCAGATCATCTGGGAGCGCGACGCCGGGGTCCTGACCAAATTGCTGGTGACGCCGACGCCCAGGGCGGCGCTCATCTTCGGCAAGTCGTTCGCCGCCGGCATCCGTGCCCTGGCGCAGGTCGTGGTCGTCCTGGTGTTGTCGTTCATTCTCGGCGTCGCCCTCACCCTCAACCCCCTGCGCATCCTGGGCACCTTCGTCATCGTCATGATGGGCTCCGCCTTCTTCGCCTGCCTCTCCATGACCGTGGCCGGGGTCGTCCTCAAGCGGGACCGCCTGATGGGCATCGGGCAGATGATCACGATGCCGCTCTTCTTCGCCTCCAACGCGCTCTACCCGATCAAAATCATGCCGGGCTGGCTCCAGGTGCTGGCCCTCATCAACCCGCTCAGCTACGAGGTCGACGCCCTACGCGGGCTGCTCATCTCCACCCCGGCGCATCTTCCGCTCGACTTCGGCGTGCTGGCGCTCTCCGTTGCCGTCGGCGTGACGGCGGCCTCGTCGCTGGTCGGCCGCCTCGCCCGCTGACGATTCAGGCCCGCTCCACCGCCAGTACCTGCCACTCGTCGGGCACGCCCTTGAGGTTGTGCCTGCCCCGGTCGTCGAAGACAATGCCCGATCCGACGACCAGGTCGCGCACCGTGCCGGTCACGAGGACCTCGCTCGGTCCGGCCAGGTTGCAGACTCGAGAGGCGATGTGCACGGCCAGGCCGCCGATGTCGTCGCCGCGCAGTTCGACCTCGCCCGCGTGGAGGCCGGCCCGCAACTGCAGGCCCGCAGTGCGGGCCGTGTCCACCATGGCCTGCGCACAGCGGACTGCCTGCGCCGGAGCGTCGAAGCGAGCCAGCATGCCGTCGCCCATGTTCTTCACGAGGGTGCCGTCGTGGCGGGCCAGGAGCCGCCCGACGTTGACGTCGAACTCGTCGAGGACGGCGCGCCACTGGCGGTCGCCCGCCTCGGCGGCGCGCACGGTCGAGTCCACAATGTCGGTGAAGAGCACGGCGGCGAGCAGGCGCGTCGCAGCATGCACGCCGCGCGCGCCGGTGACGAACTCCTCCATCTCGTCGACGATGGAGTCGAACTCACCGGCCCAGGGGAGGATGTCGGGTCCGGTCGTGGTGGTGAGGCGGGCACCGGTGATGTGCTGGGAGAGGTAGCGGCCGTGCTCGCTCAGGTTGGCGTAGCTGTCGACGCGCGCGCACACCAGCGTCGGGCACGTGATGGACGGGAGGCACCAACGGACGTCGGCGGAGAACGTGACGAGGTTGAAGGCCATGGCCGTCGCCGGGCTGGCGCCGCGGCGGGCGGCCCGCCCCCACCATTCGCGGAAGCCGACCCGGTGGGCCAGGCTCGGGGCGAAGATGGCGATGTCCCGCGGGATGCCGTCCTCGGTCATGGAACCCTCGATCCCGGACCCCGCGGCCACCTCCTCGTCGGAGGCGCCGAAGCCGTAGTCCTCGGCGTGGCCCACGCGGGCCGTCCCGTTGACCAGGACGAGAGAGGTGACCCGCTCGGGGTGGGTCGCCGAAAGCCAGAGGGCGGGCATCGCCCCACCGGCAGACGCGAGGATGACGGCGCGGTCGCAGCCGGCGGCGTCCATGACAGCCAGCGCGTCGCGGCCCCAGCCCTCAATGGAGGGATTCGTGCCGGTTGGCAGGGGATCGGACAGCCCGAGGCCCCCGGCATCGAAGCGGATCAGGCGGGAGAAGTCCGCCACCCGTTCGGTGTAGCGGAGCCAGTTGGGCTCGTCGACGGTCTCGTCGATGGAGATCATGAGCCCGCTGTTGAATTCGAGCACATCGGGCAGCCCGACCGCATCGCTCTCACCCGGCCGCTGATCGCCGCCCCAGATCTGGTAGCCGATATGGATGCCGTCACGCAGCGCGTACTGGGTCTGGGGCGCCTCCATACCAGGTGCAGTCTGCCGTGCCGCGGGCCCCGGCGAAGCAGGGCGGGAGTGGGGGAGTGGAGCTGCGAGGCCAGCTGGGTTCAGCGGGGGCCGCGCACCAGGCGGCCCGGCAGGGCGCCGGTGGGCTCGCCCTGTTCGAACGTCACCGTCCCGGCCTTGATGGTGGCCACGTACCCGGACGCCTTCTGGAGCAACCGCCGGCCGCCCGCCGGCAGGTCATTGGTCACGAACGGTGCCCCAAGGGTCAACGCGTCGTAGTCGATCAGGTTGAAGTCGGCCAGCGCACCGGGCTCCACCGTGCCGCGGTCCGTCATGCCGTAGAGCCGCGCCGTGTCGTGTGTCTGCTTCTTCACCACGTATTCGAGCGGGAGCCGATCGCCCCGGCTGCGGTCGCGGGTCCAGTGCGTGAGCATGAAGGTGGGCATGGAGGCATCGCAGATGGTGCCGGTGTGGGCACCGCCGTCGGCCAGCCCGAGGAGGCCCTGCGGGTGCAGCATCATGTCGTGCACGTGATCGAGATCGCCCAGGGCGTAGTTGAGAATGGGGATGTAGAGCAGACCCTGTCCGCCGTCGCGCGCCATCTCGTCGTAGGCGACCTCCAACGGTGACCGCCCGCTCGCCGCAGCCATGCCGGCCAGCGAGCGCTCGGGGCCCGGCTCGTAGTCGGGCGGGTTGCCGAGCATGAAGGTGCGGTCGTAGGCCTTGGTCATGGCGTCGGCCTGGGCCGGCGACGAGGGCGCCCACGACACGATCGACCGCCGCACGTCGGGGTCGGCCAACGCCGTCGCCAGCTCACCGGGGGAACCGCAGCGCTCCCGCAGCTCCACGTACGCCGGGAAGTCGGAGAACAGGCACAGCGTCGTGTGGTGCCCCGACAAGATCCCGGTCGGGCGCCCCGCGATCTGGGGGAACAGGCGGGCACCCTCGGCGCAGGCCTCGAGCGAGGCCGCCAGCTGCTTGCGCCACAGCTCGGGGTCGTCGTCGGCCTGCAGCAGGACGTAGGAGACGGGACGGTCGATGGCCGCCGACAGCCGGCGCATCCAGTCGACCTCCTGCCAGGCGTCCTCGAGCATCTCGCCGGCCGAGCCCAGCGGGGCGAGCTCGAAGACACCGGCGCCCGCCTCGCCCAGCGCGGACCCGAGGCCGAACAGCTCGTCCTCGGCGGCGAACGTCCCCGGCACCAGCTCGCCGTCGATGGCGCGGTGCCCCAGGGTGCGCGAGGTGGAGAACCCGAGCGCGCCGGCCCGGACGGCCTCGAGCACGATGGCCCGCATCGCCTCGATGTCCTCGGCCGTGGCCGCCTCGTTGCGGGCGCCGCGCTCTCCCATGACGTAGGCCCGCACGGCTGCGTGCGGCACCTGGGTGCCGACGTCCACGGTCCAACGCCGCTTCTCGAGCGCGTCGAGATACTCGGGGAACGTCTCCCACTCCCACTCGATCCCCTCGGCCAGTGCCGTGCCGGGGATGTCCTCGACGCCTTCCATGAGCCCGATCAGCCAGTCGTGGCGATCCGGTCGGGCGGGGGCGAACCCGACCCCGCAATTGCCCATGACCAGTGTCGTGACGCCGTGCCACGACGACGGGGCGAGCTCCGAGTCCCAAGTGACCTGGCCGTCGTAGTGGGTATGCACGTCGACCCAACCGGGGGTCACCAGCAGACCGTCGGCCTCTATGACCCGGGTGGCGCCGCCCTGGACGGTGCCCACATCGGTGATGCGGCCGGAATCCACCGCGACATCCGCCTCACGCGCCGCCGAGCCGGTTCCGTCGACGAGCGTCCCACCCTTGATGATCAGTTCGTGCACGGGATCCATGGTTTCACGCCAGCCGGCGGCCCGCTCACCGCGACTGGCGTGCCCTACCTCAACGGCGGGGTTTCAGACCTTGGCCTTGCCGAGGATGCGGTTCATCTTGGTCCCGCAGATCGGGCAGGTGCCCTGTGCGGCACGGCGCCCGTTGGCCAGCTCTACCTCCTGGCCGTCGAACTCCCGCTTCTCTCGGCACTTCACGCAGTACCCCTCGTAGTTCGCCATGGCAACTCCTTCGGTCGGTGATGGCCTTGGACGGGTGTCGAACGTAGTGGGGGGGTTCCGAAGATTGGGGGATGGTCAGGCGACTCCAGGCACGATCCGGGGGTAGGGTCGAACACATGGGCGACAACGGTGCAGGTCAGGACACTGACTGGGTCCGGCAGGGAATGCGGAACCGCGCCGCGCTGGCGGAGACGTGGGCGTCCCTGGCCGAGGTCTGCTCCGCGCTCTCGGAGAACGAGTGGGCTCTGCCCACCGAGTGCCCGGGTTGGGACGTCAAAGATCAGCTCTCCCACCTCATCGGGATCGAGCAGGCGATCATGGGAGAGCCGGCTCCCGAGTGGACCGGACCGCTCGGGGAGCACGTCAAGAATGATTTCGCGGCGTCCAACGAGCCCTACGTGGCTGTCCGACGGCGGCTGCCCGGTCCGGCCGTGCGGGCGGAGTTCGTGGCGGTGACCACGACCCGGTTGGCCCAACTCGACGCGCTGACGGCCGCCGACTGGGCCGAGGTCGGCTGGAGCCCCATGGGCCAGGTTCCCCATGCGGAGTTCATGACGGCGCGGGTCTACGACAGCTGGGTCCACGAGCAGGATGTCCGTCGCGCGCTCGACCGGCCCGGCGGCAGCGGCAACGCCGCCTCGGCCATCGCACTGGGGCGCATCCAAGGTGCCATGCCCTTCGTGGTCGGCAAGAAGGCGGCCTGCGTCGACGGCACGGCGGTCCGCTTCGACGTGACAGGCCCCGGGAGCGACGCGCGGACCTTCACGATCGCCGTGGAGGGGGCCCGGGCGGGGCCGGCGGGTGACGATGTGGCGCCCACGGTGACGCTCTCGCTCTCGAGCATCGACTTCACCCGTCTCGGCTGCGGCCGGGCCACCGCCGCGCAGGTCGAGGCCGCGGGCGGCATCGGCGTGGACGGCGACGACCTGGTGGGTCGGTCCGTGCTGGACGCCATGAACTTCATGTTCTGAGCGGGACACCTGCCCGCCATCCCCCAGCACGCATGCCCGCCACTGGCCGTGCGCCCAGGCCACGGGGCGGCCGGTAGAGTGATCGGCTCGTGATGCGTGCCACAGCAGAGCCAATGGAGGGAAACCTCGTCCGTCTGAGTGTTGAGGTGGACGAGCCCGAGTTCGATCGAGCGCTCGGCGACGTTGTGCGCGCGCTGGCCCAACAGGTTCGGGTGCCGGGATTCCGGCCCGGCAAGGTGCCGCGCCAGGTGCTCGAGGCCCGCATGGGGGGCGCCGGCGCACTGCGTGCCGAGGCACTACGCGAGTCGCTGCCCGACTTCTACGCCCGCGCCGTCGTCGACACCGAGCTCGACCCCATTGCCCAACCGGAGATCGACATCACCGGCGGCGAGGACAGCGGGGCCGTGTCCTTCGACGCCGTCGTGCAGGTGCGGCCCATCGTTGCGATTCCGGGCTACGACGGCCTGCATGTCACCCTGCCGGGACTCTCCGTGAGTGACGAAGAGGTGCAGGGCCAACTCGACCGGTTGCGCGAGAACGACGCGGAGCTCGAGGTGGTCGGCCGTCCGGCCATCGACGGCGACCAGGTGACGATCGATCTCCACGGCAACGACGCCTCCGGTGCCGAGGTGGTCGGTGTGGACGACTACCTCTACGAGGTCGGCTCGGGCACGGTGGTCCCCGAGCTCGACGCCGAGCTGCACGGCGCCAAGGCCGGCGCCATCCTCGCCTTCGACGCGGCGAACCCCAACGAGCCTGATCAGAACGTGGCCTTCCGTGTCCTCGTCAAAGAGGTCAAGATCAAGAAGCTGCCCGAGCCCACCGACGAGTGGGCCGCCGAGAGCTCAGAGTTCGCCACCGTGGCCGAGCTGCGTGACGACATCGCAACTCGCATCGGTCGCGTGAAGCTGATGCAGAGCCAGATGGCACTGCGCCAGAAGACCATCGAAGCCCTGGCCGAGCTGGTCACGGACGACGTCGTGCCCGAGGTCCTGGTGGATTCGGAGGTCAACGAGCGCCTCCACGACCTCCAGCACCGCCTGGAGGCCCAGAAGCTGGGGCTGGCCGAATACTTCCAGGCCACCGGCACCACACCCGATGAGCTGCTGGGCGCCGTGCGGGTGGACGCCCTGGCTGCCGTCAAGGCCGACCTGGCCCTTCGGGCCCTGGTCGAGGCGGAGGAGCTCACGCTCAGTGAGGAGGAGCTCCAGGCCGAGATAGTCACCATGGCGGAGCGGATGGGGACGACCCCGATGGAGTTGCGCCGCCAACTCGACACGGCCGGCCGGACCGGCGCGGTACGCTCGGAGCTGCGCAAAGGCAAAGCGTTGGAGTGGCTGCTGGACCACGTGGATCTCTTCGATGAAGAGGGCAACCCGATGTCACGGGACGACCTCAAAGTGGATGCCTCGGGAGACGGCGAAGTCGAGCAGAGCGAGGAGAGCGAGTGAAGATGCAGAGTGCGGGGGACCCGATGAAGGCCTACAACTATCTGGTTCCGACCGTGATCGAGTCGTCCAACCGGGGCGAGCGGGCGTACGACCTGTACTCGCGGTTGCTCCGTGAGCGCATCATCTTTCTCGGCACTCCCGTCGATGATGTCGTCGCCAATCTCGTCTGTGCCCAGATGCTCTTCTTGGAGTCAGAGGAGCCGGACAAGGACATCCACCTCTACATCAATTCACCCGGTGGCGAGATCACGGCGTTGTTCGCCATCTACGACACGTTGAAGTTCATCAAGGCGGATGTCTCCACCTTCTGTTTCGGGCAGGCGGCATCCGCGGCGGCGGTGCTGCTGGCGGCCGGGGCCAAGGGCAAGCGCTTCGCCCTGCCCCACGCACGGATCCTCCTGCACCAGCCGTGGGGCGGTGTCGAGGGGCAGGCCAGTGACATCGAGCTGCAGGCCAGGGAGATCCTCCGTATGCGGGACCTGCTCTCGGGGATGTTGGCCGAGGACACCGGCCAGACTCAGGAGAAGGTGGCGCAGGACACCGATCGTGACTTCATCATGACGGCGGAGGAGGCGGTGACCTACGGCGTGATCGACGAGGTCATCACAGCGCGGACGGTGGCGCCACTCGAGGCCATCGGCGCCGCGTAGGACGAGCTGGCACGGACGGGAGAGGCGATCTGGTGGCGAAGTTCGGAGAGGGCGGGGATCTCGTCAAATGCAGTTTCTGCGGCAAGACGCAGAAACAGGTCAAGAAGCTGATCGCCGGACCGGGTGTCTACATCTGCGACGAGTGCATCGACCTGTGCAACGACATCATCGCGGAGGAGCGTGACGAGTCCACCGAGCTGAGCTTCGAGGACCTGCCGAAGCCGCGGGAGATCTTCGATTTCCTCAACGACTACGTCGTCGGGCAGGAGTACGCCAAGAAGATCCTGTCCGTCGCCGTCTACAACCACTACAAGCGCGTGCAGGCCGGCCCTCCGGGGGGCGAGGACGGTGTCGAGCTGGCGAAGTCGAACATCCTGCTCCTCGGCCCGACCGGATGCGGCAAGACCCTCCTGGCCCAGACGCTCGCTCGCATGCTCAACGTGCCCTTCGCCATCGCCGACGCCACCGCGCTGACCGAGGCCGGTTACGTCGGCGAGGACGTGGAGAACATCCTCTTGAAGCTGATTCAGGCCGCCGACTACGACGTCAAGCGGGCCGAGACGGGCATCATCTACATCGACGAGATCGACAAGATCGCCCGCAAGAGCGAGAACCCCTCCATCACACGTGACGTGTCGGGTGAAGGCGTGCAGCAGGCGCTGCTGAAGATCCTGGAGGGCACCACGGCCTCCGTACCGCCGCAAGGCGGACGCAAGCATCCTCACCAGGAATTCATCCAGATCGACACGACCAACATTTTGTTCATCTGTGGTGGCGCATTCGCCGGGCTCGACAAGGTGATCGAGTCTCGTATCGGCAAGCGCGGCATCGGCTTCCGTGCCGAGGTGCACCGCAAGGATCGGGAGGATGGCGAAATCCTGCGTCACGTGCTCCCCGAGGACCTGATCAAGTTCGGTCTCATCCCCGAGTTCATCGGCCGGCTGCCGGTCGTCAGCGCAGTGTCGCCGCTGTTCAAAGAGGCGCTCGTGCAGATCCTCGTCGAGCCCAAGAACGCCCTGACCCGCCAGTACGAGCGGGTGTTCGCGCTCGACAACGTGGAGCTCGAGTTCACGCCCGACGCGCTCGAGGCAGTCGCCGAACAGGCGCTGCTGCGTGGCACGGGCGCCCGCGGCCTGCGAGCCATCCTCGAAGAGGTGCTGCTCGACGTGATGTACGACCTGCCCAGCCGGACCGACGTGGGCAAGTGCGTCGTCGACCGCTCGGTGGTGCTCGATCGCGTGGCACCGACGCTTGTGCCGCTCGGAGGCGCACCGGTCAAGTCGACCCGATCGCGCCGCGCCGCCTCCTGACCGAACCGGAACGGTCGTCCGTGGCGAGCCCCGCGGCACCACCTTTTGACAGCGTGGCCGAGGCCGTGGCCTGGCTCGATGGCCACGTCGACTTCGAATCGAACATGCCCCGCCGACGCGCCGTGCCCACCCTGGATCGCATGTACGCGCTGACCTCTCTGCTCGGAGAGCCCCAGGAGTCCATTCCCTCCATCCACATCACGGGCACGAACGGCAAGGGGTCGACGTCGGCCATGGCGACGTCGCTGCTGATGGCCCAGGGCCTGACCGTCGGCACCTACACGAGCCCGAACCTCCATACGGTGGCGGAGCGCTTGGCCCACAACGGAGAGCCGATCGACGACGCGTCGCTGACCGATGTGCTGACGGAGCTGGCGCTCCTCGAGCCGTTGCTGCCGGAGCGTCCCACCCGCTTTGAGCTGCTCACTGCCGCCGCACTCTCCTGGTTCTCCACCGAGGCGGTCGACGCCATGGTGGTGGAGGTCGGTCTCGGCGGGACCTGGGATTGCACGAACGTGGTGCAGGGTGACGTGGCGGTGCTCACCAATGTGAGCTTCGACCACACGGACGTCCTTGGCCCCACCCTGGAGGGGATCGCCACGGACAAGGCCGGCATCATCGAGCCGGAGAGCCGGGTCGTGGTGGGGGAGATGGCCCCGGAACTGGTGGAGATCGTGACCAGGCGGGCGCTCGAGGTCGGGGCAACCTCGGTGTGGGTGGCAGGGCGCGACTTCGGCTGTGCGTCCAACCGGGTCGCTGTCGGTGGGCGCGTGGTGACGTTGTGGACCCCCGGCGGTCGCTACGAGGACGTCCTCGTGCCGCTGCACGGTGCCCACCAAGGCGTGAACGCCTCGGTGGCGCTCGCGGCGGTGGAGGCCTTCTTCGGGAATCCGCTCGCCGACGATGTGGTGGAGGAGGGGCTGGCGGCCGTGCGCGTGCCGGGTCGTCTCGAGGTCTTGGGCCGACGACCCTTGTTGCTCGTCGACGGCGCGCACAACGCTGCGGGCATGGCGGCGCTGGCCGACGCGCTGGTCGAGGAGTTCGCGGTCGACGGGGACACGGTGGCCGTTGTTGGGATGCTGTCCGGCCGTGATCCGTCGGCCATGCTCGCACCGATGGCCGCGGTCGGTGTCTCCGCGGTCATCGCTTGCGAACCGGACTCGCCGCGCGCCATGCCTGCCGCGGCGGTCTCCGAGGCGGGTCGCGCCCTGGGTTTGACGGTGTACGAGGAACCGAATGTGACCGATGCGCTCCACCAGGCCCGCGGCATGGTGGACGCCGACGGACTCGTCGTCGTGGCCGGATCGCTCTACGTCGTCGGCACCGCGCGCGCCGACGCGTTGGCGGCCGCTGTCCCTTGGGAGGACGCAGGTCGCTGACCGCGGTCTGGCCGGTGCCCGAGGTTGTGTAATCTCCACCCTTCGTGGACCGCACCCTTGTCATTGTGAAGCCCGACGGCGTCGAGCGAGGCCTGGCCGGCGAAGTACTGAGCCGTCTGGAGCGCAAGAATTTGCGTCTGGTGGCCGCCGAGCTCCGTCGAATTCCCCAGGTGTTGGCCGAGACCCATTACGCCGAACACGCTGAGCGGCCGTTCTTCGGGGACCTGGTGGCCTTCATCACACGCTCGCCCGCCCTCGTCATGGTGGTCGAGGGACCGAAGGACACCTATGCCGTGGTGCGCCTGATGATGGGCACGACGAACCCGGCCGAAGCGGCCCCGGGTACCATCCGTGGTGACTACGGGATCGAAACGACCGAGAACCTGGTGCACGGTTCCGACTCCCACGAGTCGGCGGCACGGGAGATCGATCTCTTCTTCCCGGGGTTGGCCACCGCCTGAGTCTCGGGCGCGGGTCGCCAACGCCGGTGTAATTGCAGGCCGAAGGGGCATTCTGCGGCGTCCGCCTTGTGGACCCCCCCGCTGTCCCATAGCCTGTGGGCGCACCATCACGGTCGCCGGCTCTCGCCGGCGATCATCCGGAATTTCTCGGGAGAGCCTCAACTATGGCCGAAAATCGCCTTTCCCTCCTTGGTCGTGACATGGCTGTCGACCTCGGAACCGCCAACACGCTGGTGTACGTCCGCGGCCGTGGCATCGTGCTCAACGAGCCTTCCGTGGTGGCCGTCGACATCAAGGACGGGCGCCCGCTCGCCGTGGGGGCAGAGGCGAAGAGGATGATCGGCCGGACGCCGTCGAACATCCAGGCCATCCGGCCGCTCAAGGACGGTGTCATCGCCGACTTCGAGATCTGCGAGAAGATGCTTCGCTACTTCATCCACCGGGTGCACCAGCGGCGCTTCGCCAAGCCGCGCATGGTGATCTGCGTTCCTTCGGGGATCACCGGCGTGGAACGCCGCGCTGTGATGGAGGCTGCCGAGTACGCCGGGGCACGCCGGGCCTACATCATTGAGGAGCCGATGGCCGCGGCCATTGGGGCCGGCCTCCCCGTGCACGAGCCGACCGGCAACATGGTGGTCGACATCGGCGGCGGGACGACAGAGGTTGCCGTCATCTCTCTCGGTGGCATCGTCACGAGTCAGTCGGTGCGTATCGGTGGTGACGAGCTCGACGAGGCGATCGTGTCGTTCGTCAAGAAGGAGTTCAGCCTCGCGCTCGGAGAGCGCACTGCAGAGGAGATCAAGATCACCCTCGGGTCGGCCTATCCGCTGGAGCAAGAGCTGCACGCGGAGATCCGTGGTCGTGACCTCGTCAGCGGTCTCCCGAAGACGATCGTCGTCTCCACCGAAGAGATCCGTCGGGCCATTGAGGAGCCGGTGTCCGCCATCATCGACGCCGTCAAGGTGACCTTGGACCGGACACCACCGGAACTGGCAGCGGACATCATGGAGCAGGGGATCGTGCTCACCGGCGGAGGCGCCTTGCTCCACGGACTCGAGTCTCGCCTGCAGCATGAGACGGGCATGCCCATCGTCGTGGCCAGGGATCCGCTGAACTGCGTCGCCATCGGTAGCGGCCAGTGCCTGGAAGAGTTCGAAGCGCTGAAGCGGGTGCTGATCACCACCTCCACTCGCTGATCGATCGACCGGTTTCTCCTGGGTGGCCCGGTCCAGGCGGTCTCGCCGTACCCTGACGGTGATCGTCCTCGTCGTTCTCTCGCTCTCGCTGATCTCGCTCGACCAAAACGGACGCACGCACAGCCTGACGTCGGGGGTCAAGTCGGTCGCCAACGACGTGTACGCGCCCCTGCGACAGGGAGTCCTCGACATCATCAGCCCGATCGGGAATTTCTTTGCCGGCGCATTCAACTACGGATCCGTGCAGGCGCAGAACGAGCGCCTGCAGCGCACATTGGGTCAGCTGCGCGCCGCGCAGCTGGAAAAGGGGTTCGAGCAGAACCAGCTGCGCGAGATCACGGCGCTGGAGAACCTGCCGTTCCTGCAGTCGTTGCCGACGGTGACCGCGGAGACAATTGACGAGTACTCGTCGAACTTCACCGCGACGATCACCCTTGACAAGGGTCGTGCCGATGGCGTCGACGTCGGCTATCCCGTCGTCGGTGCCGGTGGTCTGGTCGGTCAGGTCATCCAGTCCTTCCATCACACCTCCGTCGTCCGCCTCGTCACAGACGGGCAATCGAAGGTGGGTGTGATGTTCGGCAAAAACCAAGCCACGGGGATCGTCGACGGGCAGGGGCCGTCGAGTTCCATGACGGCGGACCTCGTCGCGCCGCGCACGCCGCTGCGGAAGGGCGAGCCCATGCTCACCAGCAGCCTCGATGCGGCGGCCTTCCCCCCGGGCATTCCCGTTGCCACCGTCCGGACCTTCCATACCGCGCCCGGGGCCAGCCAGGAGACGATTCACGTGGACCCCGCGGCTGACCTCAGCCAGCTGGCCTACGTCGACGTCGTGCAGTGGGTGCCGAACACATGACCGGGCGCTCCATGCTTCGGGTGGCGCTGGTCATCTTCATTGCGCTGATGGTGCAGCAGACCGTCATGGTGGCCCTGCGAATCGGTGGGGCCCACCCGGACCTGCTCTGGCTGCTGCCGATCACAGCTGCCCTCCTCGACGGCCCCGAAACGGGGGCCATCGTCGGTTTCTGGGCAGGCTTGGCGTTCGACCTCGTGCTGCCCACGCCCTTCGGCCTGTCCGCCCTGGTCGGGTGCGTGTTGGGCTACGCCACAGGGTCCCTCACGACGGCCGCAGACCCCCGCGCCACCTGGCTCAAGCCCGTGGCCGCGGTCGCGGGGACCGTCGGAGCGGACATGCTGTTCGCCGTGCTCGGAGCAATCCTCGGACAGGGTGAGATGGTTCAGGTGAACTTCCTCTCTCTGCTTTTGGTCGTCGGAATCTCGAGTGTGGTGCTCGTCCTGCCTGTCAGCCGGCTGATGCGGTGGGCCCTGGCCGGGGAGAGCAACCGCCGCTCACTGGTTCCGGCCCAGGCCGACAGCAGGATCTGGTGAAGCGGACCCTTCGCCATCCGATCCGCGGCGACCGGCTGCACCCCAAGCCCTCCACACGCCCGGCGAAGCAGAGTGCCTGGCGGGGAAACGCCCGTGGGCCGCGGATGCGGCCGCGCAAGAGCGTCAATGTGGCCTCCATCGTGGGCTCGCCGGAGGAGGAGGAGGCCCGCCCCAACCTTCGCCTGCGCATCGTCGGGATCGTCGTCCTGCTCCTCTTCGGCGTTCTGATACTGCGGCTCTGGACGCTGCAGGTCGTCGAGGGGAAGAGCTATGCGGCGGCAGTGACCCGCAATCAAGTGCGCGTGGTCAGTGTGGCCGCCCCCCGCGGCGAGATCGTCGACCGTGACGGCACGGTCCTCGTGACGAACAACTCGCAAGAGGAGATCTTGCTCGCGCTCAACGAGGACCTGCTCCTGCAGATCCAACACAAGCAGACCCCCAGTATTGTGGCCATGGTTGCGGCGTTGGTGGGTCAGACCCCGGCACAGGTCGAAGCCTCAATCCTGCATGCCTCCAACCAGAACGGTCCTTACCAACCAGCACCCATTGCGGTCGGCGTCTCCCAGGCCACGGTCCAATATCTCGAGACCCACCAGTCGGAGTACCCCGGGGTCAGCGTGCAGACCGTGGCGCAACGGACCTATCCCCAGGGGGGGACGACCGCCACCCACGTCCTCGGGTATCTGGGTGCAATCTCGGGCAGTTACCTCGCCGCGCACCCCGACGATGGTTACAGCCAGGCCAGCCAGATCGGCGTCTCGGGGATCGAGGCCCAGTATGAGCCCTACCTGAAAGGCGTGCCCGGACGGCAGGCGCTCTCGGTCGACGCCAGCGGCAATGTCGTGGGCACGCTGAGCTCCACCGCACCGCAGATCGGGGACACGGTTGTCCTCAACATCGACTCCGGCCTGCAGCAGGAGGCACAGAACGACCTGCAGGCGCAGATCCTGGCCGACCGCAACACGCCCGACCAGGTTGATGGTGGCGTGAGACCGCCGGCGCCGAACGGCGCCGTGATCGTTCTGAACCCGCAGAACGGCCAGGTGTACGCCATGGCCTCGTTCCCCACCTACGACCTCAATGAGTGGGTGGGCGGAATCTCAACGGCGAACTTCAACGCGCTGCAACAGAGCGGAGCCGAGAACAACAACGTCATTGACGGCCAATACACGCCCGGCTCGACATTCAAACTCGTCACGGCGACCGCCGCCCTGCAGGATGGCCTGATTTCGCCGACGACACCGTATGTGGATTCGGGGACCTTCAAAATCCAAGGCTGCCCCAGCCCCGGGGTCAACAATGACACCGGGTGCACGCTCAGCGATGACCCCGGCGACCCCAAGGGGACCTACAACGTGTCGAGCGCACTGGCCGTGTCGAGCGACTCGTTCTTCTACAACTTGGGTGAGATGTTCTGGGAGCAACAGTCCAAGTACGGCCAGACGCCGATTCAAGAGGAGGCGACCGCGTACGGGGAGGGGACGATCACCGGTGTCGATCTCCCCGGCGAAGCGCAGGGACGTGTCGACAGCAAGGCGACCAGGGCCAAGCTGCACGCCGATGCGCCCAAGGCCTTTCCCTACGCCGCATCGTGGTTCACGGGGGACAACATCGAAATGGCCTTCGGCCAGGGCGAGACGATACTGACGCCCATTGAGCAGGCGGAGGCGTATTCGACGTTCGCCAACGGAGGCACCCGCTACGCCCCCCAGGTAGCTTCCGAGATCGTCGACCCGCTCAGCGGGAAGATCATCAAGAAGATCGAACCCCAGGTCACGGGGAAGGTCCCGATCTCGCCGAGCACCTATAGCGCCATCCTCCAGGGTCTCGAGGGCGTCATCTCGAGCAGGAACGGGACGGCCTATCAGGACTTCCAGGGCTTCCCGGCCTCGTGGAATCTCGCCGGAAAGACGGGTACCGCCTCCAACCAAGGCCCAGCGGGCCAGAAGCTTGAGCCAAACAGCTGGTTCGTGGCATTCGGGCCCAACCCGAATCCCCAGTACCTCGTCCTCGCCGTCATCGACCAGGGTGGCTATGGCGCGCAGGCCGCCGCGCCCCTGGTGCGGAACATCTTCAACTACATCGTGGCCCATCCTGGGATCAACGGCGCCGTCAAGACGCCCACGCCGGCCAGTCCGGCGAGCGAGACAGCGCCGACCACCATCCCGCCTGCTGGAACGCCTGCGACGACGACAACGGCAGTGCCGAACTCGGGGGCGACGGGCGGCTCGGGCACGACGACCTCCACCTCAACGGGCGGAGGCTGAGCGTCCCGTAGGGTTGGTGCGAATGGAGACCCTCTGGCCGCAGATCGAGCGCCTCTTGCCCACGGTGTCCAAGCCGGCCCGCTACATCGGGGGTGAGCAGGGATCGGTCTACCCCGAGCATGCCCCGGGCACCGTGGCCTGGCTGCTGCTCTACCCAGACACCTATGAGATCGGCCTGCCCAATCAGGGACTGCAGATCCTCTACGAAATCCTCAACGAGCGCCCGGATGCGCTGGCCGAGCGCGCCTATGCCCCCTGGGTGGACATGGAGGCCGCCATGCGGGCGGCCGGGGTGCCGCTCTTCAGCGTGGAGCAACACCTGCCCGCATCGTCCTTCGACGTGCTGGCCTTCAACCTCTCGGCCGAACTCGTCTACACCAACCTGGTCAACATGATCGATCTGGCCGGCATTCCATTGCACGGCGTCGACCGGGGTGGCGCTGACGCGCTGGTCGTAGCGGGCGGCCATTGTGTCTTCAACCCCGAGCCGCTGGCCGATTTCGTCGACGCCTTCGTTCTCGGTGATGGCGAGGAGGTCGTCAGCGAGATCAACGAGGTCTTGGCGGCGTGGTTGGCCGGATCCTCCGCAGAAGCGCGCGACCGGACCACCGTGCTCCATGCGTTGGCGGCGCTCGATGGGGTGTACGTGCCGGCTCTCTACACCCCGTCCTACGAGAACGGGCGCCTTGTATCGACCGTTCCGGTGGCGCCGGGCGTGCCCGCGGAAGTGGCAAAACGGACGATCAGCGACCTGGCCGATTGGCCCTATCCCGCCCGTCCTCTCGTCCCCTTGACCGAGGTCGTGCACGACCGCCTCAACGTCGAGGTGTTCCGCGGCTGCACGCGGGGTTGCCGCTTCTGCCAGGCGGGCATGATCACCAGGCCCGTGCGTGAGCGCCCAGCTGCCCAGGTGCGCGAAATGGTGCAACGCGGCCTGGAGTGGAGCGGCCAGGACGAGGTGGCGCTGACCTCCCTGTCGTCGGCTGACTTCTCGGGCATTGAGGACACCGTCCGCGACATCGTGGACGACCCTGATCACGGCGGTCGGGTGTCGGTGAGCCTCCCGTCGCTTCGGGTGGACGCCTTCACGGTGGGGACGGCGGCGGAAATACAGAAGGTGCGCCGGACCGGGCTCACCTTCGCCCCCGAGGGGGGCACGTGGCGGATGCGCACGGTCATCAACAAGCTGATCACGGAGGAGGATCTCTACAGTGCCGTCGATGCTGCCTTCAGTCAGGGCTGGCGCCGGATCAAGCTCTATTTCCTGATCGGCCTGCCGACCGAGCTCGACGAGGACGTCTTGGGCATCGCGGAGCTCGGCACGCGCTGTGTCGAGATCGGCCGGAAGTACCACAAGGGCGTCACCGTGACCGCGTCTGTCGGTGGTTTCGTGCCGAAGCCTCACACGCCGTTCCAATGGTTCGGTCAGGACACGGTCGCCGAGCTGGAGCGCAAGGTCGCCCTCCTGCGCGACGCCGCGAGGCGTACCCGCGGTCTCACGATCCGTTGGCACGAGCCGGCGGCGTCCGTGGCAGAGGGCTTGGCCAGCCGAGGTGATCGGCGGATGGGTGCGGTGATCGAGCGGGTGTGGCGAGCGGGCGGGACCTTCCAGGAATGGTCGGAGCGCTTCGATCTGTCGCTCTGGCAGGACGCCCTCGCCGCCGAGGGGCTCAGCGTCGAAGAGGTGTGTCATCGGGACCGCGAGGGCGACGAGGCCCTTCCATGGGACCACATCTCGGCGGGCCTGCACCGTGACTTCCTCTGGGACGACTGGCAGGACGCACTGGCCAGTGTGGCTGTCGAGGATTGCCGCTGGACCCCCTGCTACGACTGCGGCGCCTGCACGGGGTTCGGGCTCGAGCACGTGGTGGCATCGCCGCTCCCCCCCGCCGGCGGGAGCCAGGGCACGGGCCAGGACCTCAGCGTCGGGGACCGGATCCCGGTGCGCCTGGTCAGCCGTGTTCCCTGAGGGCCAGCGCCGCCTCCGCCTGCGGTTCACCAAGGCAGGGAAGGTCCGGTTCACCAGTCACCGGGACGTTGCCCGCATGTGGGAGCGGGCGTTGCGGCGCAGTCGGCTTCCGTTGGCTTACTCACAGGGGTTTTCTCCCCACCCGCTCCTCAGCTTTGGCCTGGCTCTGCCCACGGGCTGCGAATCCCTCGGCGAATACCTCGACCTGCGCCTCGAAGCTGCCGCGCCGGAGGAGATCCCCCTCGCCGACCTGCCCGCGGCCCTGAGCGCACTCCTCCCCGAAGGGATCGGGGTAGAGGCAGCGGCCCTCATCGGAGAAGCGGAGGGTTCGCTTCAGCAGGAGGTAGCATCGTGTGATTGGGAGCTGGAGGTGCTCGGAGTGCGGGATCAGGAGCTGCAGGAGCGGGTGGAAAAGATGCTCGCTGCTCCTATGCTCACCGTCAGGCGGGAGCGGAAGGGTCGTCAAACCGAAGACGACATCCGTCCGGCCATCCGGGCACTGTCCCTGACCAGCCCCAACGGTCATCTCCGGGCGGAATTGGCTACGCACCCGCGTGGTGTCCGCCCTGGTGACCTGGTAGCGGCCCTGGGTGCCCCCGCGGTACCCGGACGGGCCTGTCGAACGCATCAATGGATCGAACACGATGGCGCTCGGTTCGAGCCGCTCCCTGTGGGCGAGCCCGGGACCGATGGCGACGCGACACAGCACGCGAGGAGGGCTTTCCCTCATGTCCGAGACGGAATTCAGCCAGAGCCCGGAGGGTCACCCCCCGGAGCCAACGGGGGGCAGCGGAGGCAGTAGCCCCCCGGAAGGGCCGCGGGCTGCGCCCAGGCCGAAGCCGAAGATCGGGGACACCAGGCCCGCGCCGGTTGTCGCCGCACCTCCGCCACCCAAGGCGGCAGCCCCCGTTGTGCCGCTCAAGCGACCCCAGGCCACGATCCCGACGGATGGTGGGACGGCCGTAGAAGAGTCCGCTGGGCCATTGGGCGACGGCAAGCGGGCCCGTAGTCGGCGCCGCTCCGGAAGGGATCGCAAGTCGAAGCAGGTGGGTCGTTACCTGGTCTGCGTCCACGTCCAGCCAGAGATGACCCAGATCGCCATGCTGGAGGGGCGCTCCTTGGTGGAGCACTACGTCTCCCGGTCGGCCGACGACACCAACCAGATCGACGGCAACGTCTACCGGGGCCGGGTCCAGAACGTCCTGCCCGGCATGGAAGCAGCCTTCATCGATATCGGGATCCCCAAGAACGCAGTGCTGTACCGAGGCGACGTGCGCTACGACCGGGAGGACATCGAGGGCGGCGCCTCCCAGCAGCCGCGGATTGAGGACGTCCTCAAGGCCGGCCAGACCATCCTGTGCCAGGTCACGAAGAACCCCATCGGAGCGAAAGGTGCCCGCCTGACCCAGGAGGTCTCCCTGCCTGGCCGCTTCGCCGTTCTGGTGCCCAATTCGAGCGCCTTCGGCATCTCGAAGCGGCTCGGGGACAACGAGCGGCGCCGGCTGCGTCGGATCATCGACGAAGTGAAGCCCGCCGGCCACGGCATGATCGTGCGCACCGCTGCCGAGGGCGTCTCGGCAGAGGAGCTCCAGCGCGATGTCACGACCCTGCTCGAGCAGTGGAACATGATCGAAGCCGAGGCCAAGCGCTCCGACGCCCCCGGGCTGCTCTACCGGGAGCCGGAGCTGTCCGTCCGGATCCTCCGCGAAGAGCTCAACGGGGAGTACCGGGCCGTCGTGATAGACGACCAGGCGCTCTTCGAGCAGGTGCGGGACTACGTGCGGGCCGTCAGCCCAGAGCTCTCGGACCGGGTCGAGTACTACGACCCCGAGGTCGAGGGGCTGCCGATCTTCGAGCGCTACCACGTCCATGAGCAACTGCACAAAGCCCTCGACCGCAAGGTCTGGCTGCCGTCGGGAGGTTCGCTGATCATCGAACGGACCGAGGCGCTCACCGTCATTGACGTGAACACCGGGAAGAACGTGGGCAAGACCAATCTGGAGGAGACGGTCTACCGGAACAACCTGGAAGCAGCGGAGGAGGTCGCCCGTCAGCTCCGGCTCCGGGACATCGGAGGCATCATCGTCATCGACTTCATCGACATGGAAGTGCGGGAGAACCGGGACAAGGTGGCCGCGGCCCTGCGCAACGCGCTGGCCCGCGACAAGACCCGAACGCAGGTCTTCGACATCTCTGAGCTGGGATTGGTCGAAATGACCCGGAAGCGGGTCTCGGAGGGCCTGCTCGAGACGTTGTCGACCGAATGCGCCGTCTGCGGCGGCCGGGGCGTGACCCTGGACGACTCGGTCCTGCGCTAGGATCTCGCACTCATGTATGCCGTCATCAGGTCCGGAGGAAAGCAAGAGCGTGTGGCCGAGGGCCAGCGCGTTCGCGTGGAGCTGCTCGGGCAGCCCGTCGGCGCGGAGGTGTCGCTCGAGCCGGTCCTGGTCGTGGACGGCGCAACGGTGCTGGCCACTCCGGCACAGTTGGCCGGTGCCACGGTCACGGCCAAGGTCGTGGGCTCCGAAACAGGGCCCAAAATCAATGCCATGACCTATAAGAACAAGTCGAACCAGCGTCGCCGGTGGGGTCACCGCCAGCACTACGCCACGCTGGAGATCACCGCCATCACCGCGGCGGGCTGAAGCTCAGGAGCGCAAGACCATGTCAAAGACGAAGGGTGGCGGGTCAACCCGCAACGGCCGCGATTCGAACGCGCAGCGCCTCGGTGTGAAGTGCTTCGACGGCACCGCCGTGACCGCCGGTTCGATCATCGTGCGCCAGCGGGGGACCAAGGTGTATCCCGGGGTCAACGTGGGACGTGGTGGCGATGACACGCTCTTCGCCACCGCAGAGGGCGTCGTGAAGTTCGGCGAGCGCCGCGGTCGCAAGCACGTGAGCGTCCTCACCGACTGAACAGGATCCACGCGCCGAATTTCAGGCGCGCTGATGGAGTTCGATCCCGTTTCCCCAGGGGTCGGAAGTGAAGGCCTGCAGGCGACCTGTCGTCCCCACGTCAACCGGATCCGTGACCTGGAGCCCCCGCGCCCGGAGCTCGGCCACGGCCGCGCCCAGGTCGTCGAAGGTGAGAGCAAAATGCTGGCCCACGTTGGTGGGCACGGTGGCTTCAATCAGATGGATCTGTTGTCCGCTCCCGGTGTCGAGCCACGCACCGGGGAACCCGAAATCGGGACGGGTGAAGTTCTGTACCAGACCCATCGTCTCGGTGTAGAAGGTGATGCCGCCGGGCACGTCATTAACATTGATGGCGACATGGTCCACGCCGGTCGGCGTTACAGGGTCCGTCATGCAAGCGAGCCTACGACGTGACGCACGATCGTGGCCACGGCGGGCACGGCGGCCGTTCCGACGTCGGCGATGTCCCCGACGTCGATCGTGGAATTGGCCGCCGCCGCCGGATTGGTGATCAGAGCCAGCCCGAGGACCGCGGCCCCGGCCCGCCGAGCGGCGACGGTCTCGAGGGCCATCGACATCCCCACGACGTCTGCACCGGCCGCGCGCAGCATGCGGATCTCGGCCGGGGTCTCGAATTGCGGACCGGGGAGCTGGGCGTAGACGCCGGCTCGAGCGGCCAGGACGGACGCAGCGGGCTCCGGGCTCGTCAGGGCAACGGTACGGAGTCGAGGGACGTAGGCGTCGGCCATGTCGACGAACTCGGGGCCGATCAGCGGGGTGCGCCCGGTGAGGTTCAAGTGGTCTTCGACGACCATGAGGGATCCGGTGGGGAGGTCGTCACGGATGCCGCCGGCCGCGGCAGTGAGGATCACGGTGCGGCAGCCCATGGCGATCCCTGTGCGTAAGGGGTGCACGACCTCCACGGGTGTGAGTCCTTCGTACAGATGGCACCGTCCGCCCAGGACAAGGATCCGAAGGCCGTTCTGCCGGACGGACCACGCCTGGGCTCGATGCCCTCCTGCGGTGTAGGGCGGGAAGAAGGGCACGGTGTCCAGGGATACTGACTCCGCACCGGCGCTGAGGAGCTCTGCCGCCCCCGACAGACCGCTCCCGAGGAGCACGAGCACGTCGTGGTGTTCGACTCCCAGACGGCGGGCCAATTCCCGGGCGCTGTGCGCCGCCCGGTCGGCAGCAGCCTCCATGGGCCGATCGTAGAGGGTCATGCACGCGGCGGCGCCTAACATCAGCCGCACATGCCCTCATCGCCCGCCACCCCTCACGTTCACCCGCTGGCACCCGTGACCGGCGATGAGATCATCGCTGCCCGTGAAATCGTCTTCGCCAGTGGCCGGGCCGACATCCCGAACGAGGCCCTGCGCTTCGCCTACATCGGGCTGTGCGATCCCCCGAAGGAAATGGTGTGGAGCGTGGACGCCGGTGAGGACGTGGTGGTCGACCGTCGCCTTCGCCTGGTCCTCCTGCAGGGACCGGAGTCCGACGTGGTCGAGGTCATCGTGTCGGTCACCAGGCGTGAGATCGACCGCTGGGAGATCGTCCGCGATGTCCGCCCCCCGCTGCAGATGGAGGAGTCGATCCTGGTCCTGGCGGCGCTGCACGAGCACCCGGAGTGGAACGCCGCCCTCGATCGCCGTGGCATCGTCGACAAGTCATTGGTGCAGATCGACCCTTGGCCGGCCGGCACCTTCGGGCTCGGTCACGAAGAAGGCCGGCGCATCACGCGCTGTTTGGCCTATCTGCGCGAATCCAAGGAGGACAACGGCTACGCGCGCCCGCTCGAGGGCTTGCTCGCCTTCGTCGACATGGGTCGGGGTGAGGTTCTCGAAGTGCTCGACCTCGGGGTGGTGCCCTTCCCGTCCGAGCATGGGAGCTACTACCCCGAACACAATGGGCCTCTGCGCACCGACCTCAAGCCGCTCGAGATCGTCCAGCCAGAGGGGCCGAGCTTCGAGGTGGTCGGGAACCTCATTCGTTGGCAGAAATGGTCGCTGCGCATCGGCATGGACCCGCTGGAGGGTCTGGTGCTGTGGACGATCGGCTACGAAGACGGTGGGCGGATCCGTCCCATTGTCTATCGGGCCTCGGTGAGCGAGATGGTCGTGCCCTATGGGCATCCCGGACCGATGCACGCCTGGAAGAGCGCGTTCGACGCCGGCGAATGGGGACTGGGCCGCATGGCCAACTCTCTGACCCTCGGTTGCGACTGCCTCGGTGAGATCCGGTATTTCGACGATGTCTTCGCCGACGAGCGCGGCAAGCCGCGTACGCGGCCCAACGCCATCTGCTTGCACGAGGAGGACTACGGCATCCTCTGGAAGCATGTCGACATGGTGTCGGGACGCACCGAGGTGCGGCGTTCACGCCGGCTGGTCGTGAGCTCCATCGCCACCGTAGGGAACTACGAGTACGGCTTCTACTGGTACTTCTACCTCGATGGCACCATGCAGCTCGAGGTGAAGCTGACCGGCATCATGTCCACGATGGCAGTCGACGGCAGTGATCCGGGAGACCACGCCAGGATGATTGCCCCCGGCTTGGCCGCGCCCTACCACCAGCACCTCTTCAACGTGCGGCTCGACATGCAAGTCGATGGCCCCGACAACGAGGTCTACGAGGTTGACGCGGTGCCGACGGGCTCTCCGGGGAGCGCGGAAAACCCTTGGGGGAACGCCTTCGGCACCTCGGTGACGCTGCTGGAGAGCGAACTCGCCGCGCGGAGGGATGTCGACGCGTCGCGCAGCCGGTCCTGGCGGATCGCCAATCGGTCCCATCGGAACGCGGTGGGAGCGCCGACCGCCTACAAGCTGTTGCCTGGAGCGACGCCGACATTGCTGGCCGATCCCACATCGAGCGTGGGACGTCGCGCCACGTTCGCGGCCCACAACCTCTGGGTCACCCCGTTCGATCCGGAAGAGCGGCGCGCGGCGGGCGACTACCCCAATCAGCACCATGGCCACGCCGGCTTGCCGACCTGGACGGCCGAGGACCGCTCCATCGTCGATACCGACATCGTCCTCTGGCACTCTTTTGGCGTTACGCACATTCCGCGACCAGAGGATTGGCCGGTCATGCCGGTCGAGTACACCGGCTTCACGCTGCTGCCATCCGGGTTCTTCGACCGCAACCCCGCGCTCGACGTACCACCGTCTCCCGGCCATTGCCATGACTGAGCATGGCAGCGAGACACATCAACCGCAGGAATACCACCCCCCGGTCGAGGAGTACCTCGAGACGATGTTGTCCCTGTCGGAAGAAGGCGTGCCGGTGATTCAGGCGCGCATCGCTGAGCGGCTTGGTCGATCGGCTCCGTCGGTCTCCGAAATGCTGGACCGCTTGCGCGAGGACGGCTACGTGACGCGGGATGGCCGCCGCCTGTCGCTGACCGACAGCGGACAGGCCCTGGCCGAGAAGGTGGTACGGAAGCACCGCCTGGCTGAGCGGCTCCTCGTCGACGTCATCGGGCTCGAGTGGCACAAGGTGCATCGCGAGGCCGGTCGCTGGGAGCACGTCATCTCCGACGCGGTCGAGGCCCGGTTGGTGGAGCTTCTGGGTGACCCCGCCACGTGCCCGCACGGCAATCCGATCCCAGGTTCCCACTCCCCGGCTCCCTCGACGCCGGTGCGGCCACTGGCCGAGGTCGACGCCGGTGAACGGGTGCAACTGGTGCGTATCAGCGAAGAGGTTGAGCTCAATTTCGACTCGTTGACGTTGCTCGACGACGGTGGCTTCATTCCCGGGGTCGTCGCCCACGTGGGCAACCGCGATCCTGAGGGCACGGTAGAGGTGACGGTCGAGGGGGGCAACGAGTCCATTCGGGTCTCACGTGACCTCTCGGACCGGCTGTACGTCGGCGCTCCATGACCGTTCGGCTCGAGGCCGACGCCGTCTTCACCGTGGACAGTGCGGGGACAGTGCTCGCTCCGGGTGCCGTCGAGATCGATGACGGCGTCATTTCGTGGGTGGGTGATCCTTGGCAGGTTCCGCCGTCGCCGGGCACCGATGTCCGCCGGCTGGGCGGCCTGCTGATGCCGGGACTGGTCAACTGCCACGGGCACTCGCCGATGACGTTGGTACGCAGCGCAGGCGACGGTCTTCCGCTCGAGCGCTGGCTGCAGGAGTCCGTCTGGCCCCGCGAGGCGCGACTCCATGACGAGGATGTGTACTGGGGGATGCTGCTGGGTGCCGCTGAACTGCTCGGCAACGGTGTCACCACGACGTGTGAGCAATACCGGCACCCGAACGCGGTGGTTGAAGCGGTACTCGAGGCCGGCATCCGTACTCTCTACACGCCGGCGATCTTCGATGTGCCCGACGCCGGCCCGGGAAGCAATTGGGAGGCGTTGTTGGCTGATGCCTGCGAGGTGGTCGACGCCACGGTGGGCAAGCACGAGCGCCTGCAGATGGGGTTCGGGCCGCACGCCGCGTACACGGTGCCGCCGGAAGGATTGCGGGCCATTGCCAACGAGGCGCGCGCACGGCAGGCGGTGTTGCAGATCCACCTCTCCGAGACAGAGGCTGAGTGTGAGAGCGTGCAGGGGCGCTACGGCATGAGCGCACCGGCGCTGCTGGCCTCGGAGGGCATCCTGGAGGGTCGGGTCCTCGCCGCGCACGCGGTCTGGCTCGACGACGCGGACCTCTCGTTGCTCGCCGAGCACGATGTCGCCGTCGCGCACTGTCCGGGCTCGAACGGGAAGCTGGGCTCGGGCATCGCCCCGTTGTGCGCGTTGCTCGAGCGTGGGATCCGGGTTGGCCTCGGCACCGACGGCCCGGCCTCCAACGATGACCTCCACCTCTGGGACGAACTCCGGCTGGCTCCGCTTCTCGCACGCGCCGTCGCCGGCGACCCAGACGTTCTGACCTCTGCTGCGGCGCTTCGGCTCGCAACACGCGGTGGCGCAGAGGCCCTCGGGCTCCCCGTGGGAGCCCTCGAGGTGGGGCGGCCCGCCGATGTGATCCGGCTGCGCATAGACGATGCCCGCTTCACCCCGGCGCTCAGTGACGCTGAGCTTCTGGGTCACCTCGTCTGGGCGGGCGCCGGTTACCTGGTGACCGACGTGTGGGTGGGCGGGACGCAGGTTGTCGAGCACGGCCTTTGCACAACGGTCGACAGCGACCGCGCTCGGGCAGAGGTCGGCCGGCGAGCTCGTCGCCTGCTCGCGTCGTAATCACCGGCGTCGGATCGGCGCAGCCGGAGCCCGGCTCGAGAGATCCCGGCATCTCCGCTGCGACAGGGAACTCTCCGGCGCAGGGCGCGCGCTTCGCAGAACACGTCCATGGGTCGGCCCTGGACTCGTAAGCTGGCCAACTATGCCCGGCTTCGTCGATCAGGCCCAATTGCATGCGCGCGCCGGCGATGGGGGAGCCGGAGCGGTGTCATGGCGCAGGGAGGCTCACGTCGACCGTGGCGGTCCAGACGGCGGAGACGGCGGTCACGGCGGCGACGTGTGGCTGGTCGCCTCCTCCAACCAGGCTTCGTTGCTCGGGTTCCGGGATCACCCCTTTCGCCGTGCGACCGACGGCGTGCACGGCTCGGGGTCCAAGCGGCACGGGGCGCGGGGCAAGGACCTGGCGGTGCCGGTGCCGGTCGGCACCGTTGTACGTGATCGCAGCGGCGCCGTGGTGTGCGACCTCGACGTGGAGGGCGCCCGTTTCATGGTCGCCGAGGGCGGACAGGGCGGTCGGGGTAACGCTCGCTTCCTTTCCAACCGCCGCCGCGCCCCGGCCTTCGCCGAGCAGGCCGAAAAGGGGCAGGAGTTCTGGCTGGACATGGAGCTCAAGCTGATGGCCGACGTGGCCCTGGTCGGCTTCCCCAATGCCGGCAAGTCGACGTTGATCTCGACGGTGTCCGCCGCCAAGCCGAAGATCGCGGACTACCCGTTCACCACCCTCGAACCGCATCTTGGGGTGGTCCGGGTGGGCGGCACGCGCGACGGCACCGAGTTCGTCATGGCCGACATCCCCGGCTTGGTGGAAGGGGCGGCGCAGGGGAAGGGTCTCGGACACCAGTTCCTGCGTCATATCGAGCGTGCCCGGGTTCTGGTGGTGTTGCTCGACCTGGGCGCCCCCGATGCCGGCGGGGTGAGCCCCGCGGAGCAGAGGCGGATCCTGCTGTCCGAGCTCGGCTCGTACCGGCCCGAGCTCCTGGAACGTCCTCGGATCGTGGTCGGGAGCAAGTGCGACCTCGGTGAGGACGAGGAGGGCGTCTGCGACATGGTGTTCTCCGTTGCGGCCGGCGCCGGCGTCGGCGCGTTGGTCGAACGGGTGGCACCGCTTATCCAAGAGGCGCGTGCCGAGGCGGCCGTGGCGTCATCGAGCGAGATCGTCGTGCACCGACCCGTGGCGGAGGGCGTGTCCGTGCAGCGGGCTGGTACGGGCGCATGGATCGTGCAGGGCCGCGCGGCGGAGCGGGCTGTAGCCCTGTCCGACCTCAATGACGAAGGGGCGCAGGCCGAAGTGGTGCGGCGCCTGCGGAGACTCGGGGTCGATCGCGCCCTGGCGCGGGCGGGTGCGCGCGACGGGGACGAGATCACGGTGGGCGCCATGACCTTCACATGGGGGGAGGACCGGTGATCGTCGTCGTCAAGGTCGGCTCGTCTTCGGTCACCACCGAGACGGTCAGCCGGCTGTGCGGAGAGCTGGCGTCGGCGCGCACCGCGGGGCATACGGTCGTGGTCGTGTCTTCGGGCGCCATCTCGGCTGGATGGGAGGCGCTCGATCGGGGCCAACGGCGGCCTTCGGACCCGGCCGTCCTGCAGGCGGTGTCGGCCGTGGGCCAGCACCGCCTGATGCGGATGTGGCAGGACGGCTTCGAGCCACACGGCGTCCTGGCCGGGCAGGTGCTGCTGGCTCCGCTCGACTTCGTCCACCGCACGCAGTACCTGCACGCCCGGGGGACCCTGCGGCACCTGGCCGATCTGGGTGTCGTCCCGGTGGTGAACGAGAACGACGCCGTAGCAGACGAGGAGATCCGCTTCAGCGACAACGATCGGCTGGCCGCGCTGGTGGCGCACCTGGTCAGTGCGCAGCTCCTGGTCCTGCTCACCGACGCGCCGGGCCTCCTGACGGCCGACCCTCGCCGCGACGGGGAGGCATCACTGATCGAAGAAGTGGTGGAGATCGACCAGCAACTCGAGTCCCTGGCGGGTGGGCCGGGGACCGCCATGGGGAGCGGTGGCATGGCCTCGAAACTGGCCGCGGCGAAGATCGCCACCTGGTCGGGCGTACAGACGGTGATCGCCGACGCCAGCCGGCCGGGGGTCCTGGCCGCTGCCCTGACCGACGAGGCCGGCGTCGGCACCGTGTTCAGGGCGCGGAAGAGCCGGCTCTCGGCCCGCAAGCTGTGGATCGCCTTCGCACTGGGGTCGAGCGGCAGCCTCGCCGTCGACGAGGGCGCACGTCTGGCGTTGACCGGGCGGGGGCGCTCGCTGCTGGCCGCGGGGGTCGCCGGGGTGACCGGCGCCTTCCGGCCCAACGATGCGGTGGAGATCGCAGGGCCCGACGGCGTGGTCTTCGCCAAGGGCCTGGTCCGGGTGCACGCGGAGCAGGCCAGCGAGTGGATGGGTCGCCGCAGCCAGGTCGTCGTCCATCGAGATGATCTGGTCCTTGTAACCTGACCCGATGACCTCGCCCGCATTGGAGCAGCTCGCGGGCCGCGTCCGGTCGGCCGCCCGGGTGGTGGCGCGGGCGCCGAGCTCGGTCCGGGACGAGGCGTTGCGGCTGGCGGCGGACCTCCTCGAAGAGGAATGGGTGTCGCTGGTCGAGGCCAACAAGGGCGACCTCGAGCGGGCGGAAGCGGCCGGCATGGTGGAGGCCGCACGGGACCGGCTTCGGCTCACCGAGGAGCGCGTGAGGGCCATGGCCGCAGGGCTGCGCAAGGTGGCCGGGCTGCCCGACCCCGTGGGCGAGATCACCGAGGGCTGGGTGCGGCCCAACGGCCTGCGGGTCTCGCGGGTGCGGGTCCCACTCGGCGTCATCGGGGTGATCTACGAGAACCGGCCCAACGTCACGAGCGATGCCGCCGGTCTCTGTCTCAAGTCCGGCAACGCCGCCTTCCTGCGGGGCTCGTCGTCGGCCATCGATTCCAACCGGGCCATCGTCGCCCTGCTCCGCCAGGCCGCGGTCAAGGCCGGTCTGCCCGAAGACTCGGTCGCCCTGGTGGAGGACACGTCGCACGAGACGGCCACCGCCTTCATGCGGCTGCGCGGTTTCATCGATTGCCTGATTCCTCGCGGGGGGCAGGCGCTGATTGCCTCAATGATCGAGCACGCAACGGTGCCCTACGTCCTCGACGGCGACGGGAACTGCCACATCTACATCGACGGCGCCGCCGACCTGGCCATGGCACATGACCTGGCGGTCAACGCCAAGACGCACCGATTCGGGGTCTGCAACGCGGTCGAGACGATGCTGGTGCACTCGGCGGTGGCGGCGGGCTTCCTCCCTCGATTGGCGGAGTCGCTTGCCTCGGCCGGCGTCGAGATCCGGGCCGACGAGAGGGTGCGGTCCTACGTGCCGACTGCGGTGCCGGCCCTGGAGAGCGACTTCTCCTCCGAGTTCCTCGGACCGGTGGTGGCGATCGGGATGGTCGACGACGTGGGCGAGGCGATCGAGCACATTGCTCGGTACAGCTCGGGACATTCCGAGGCGATCGTGACGTCTGACGTCGCCGTGGCCGACCGCTTCGTGGCCGAGGTGGACGGCGCGGCGGTGCTGGTGAATGCGTCGACGCGGTTCGTCGACGGTGAAGAGCTCGGGCTTGGGGCAGAGGTGGGCATCTCCACCCAGAAGCTCCATGCGCGTGGACCGATGGGGGTGAAGGAGCTGACGACGTTGAAGTGGATCGTGCGTGGTGACGGGCAGGTGCGACGGTGAGCGACAGGAACGCAGCGTTGGGCCTGCCGGAAAGCGGTCCCCCCCGGTTCGAGTCCTTGGACGCGGTGCGGGGCGGCCTCGCCGAGGTCGGCTACCTGGCCGATGAGTCCATCAGCGGCGTCGTGTACCTCGCCGACCGGCTGGCCAAGCCGGTACTGGTCGAGGGTCCGGCCGGGACGGGCAAGACCCAGCTGGCGAAGTCGGTGGCGGAGCTCACCGACGCCCGGCTCATCCGGCTGCAGTGCTACGAGGGGCTCGACGAGTCCAAGGCCCTGTACGAGTGGAACTACCGCAAGCAGCTGCTGCGGATCCAGGCGGGGGAGCACGGCAAGTCCGAGGAGGAAGGCCCGAGCTGGTCGGAGCTCGAGGAGGACATCTTCTCGGAGGATTTCTTGCTGACCCGGCCGTTGCTCGAGGCGATCCGGGCCACCGAGCCCGTCGTGCTGCTGGTCGACGAGGTCGACCGCGTCGAGCTCGAGACCGAGGCGCTGCTCCTCGAGATCCTCTCGGAGTACCAGGTGTCGATCCCAGAGCTCGGGACCGTGCGGGCCACGCAGCTGCCCATGGTGTTCCTCACGTCCAACAACACCCGCGAGCTCTCGGAGGCGCTCAAGCGTCGCTGCCTCTACCTGCACATCGACTACCCGGACCTCGAGCGCGAGCGCGAGATCGTACGGGCCAAGGTGCCGGGCATCAGCGAGGAGTTGGCCGACCAGGTGGCGCGCATCGTGCGGTCGTTGCGCACCCTCGAGTTGCGCAAGGCGCCCTCGGTGTCCGAGACCATCGACTGGGCCCGCACCCTCGTGCTGCTGGGCGTCGAGACCATCGATGCCGCGGGGGCCAAGGACACGTTGCACATCCTGTTGAAGTATCAAGCCGACATTGAGCGGGCCTCCAAGGAGCTGCTGTCGGCCTCGCCGAGCTGAGCCCGTGCTCGACCTGCTCTCCGGCTTCGTCACCGAGTTGCGCCGCTCGGGGTTGCCCGTCTCGTTGACGGAGCACCTCGACGCGGCGGAGGCGGTCAAGCACATCCCGCTCGAGGATCGTGAGGCGCTCAAGTACGCGCTGGCGGCCACGCTGGTGAAGTCGTCCTCGCACTGGCGGGCCTTCGAGACGGCCTTCGAGGTGTTCTTCGCCGTGCGGACGGGCGGTGCCGGCGCCGAGGGCGAGGAGGGCGGCGAGGAGGGCGACGAGGCCAGCGGGGAGCAGTCCGGGCAGGGCGGTGCGCAGGGCCAGCGACGGTCGTGGCAGAGCGGCGGGGGCGGCGAGGGCATGACGCCCGAGGAGCTGGCCGAGATGCTCTTCAAGTCGTTGCTCTCGGCGGATGCCGGCCTCATGAACATGGTGGCCCGCAACGCGGTGGATCGTTACGCCGGCATGGAGCCCGGGCGGCCGGTGGGCGGCACCTACTACCTGTACCGCACGCTGCGGAACCTGGATTTGGATGCGGTGCTGGAGCGTCTGATGGCGCAGGCCCAGGCGGGCGCTGCCGGTGGCTCGCTGACCGATCTGGAGGAGCGCCTGGCCGCCGACGAGTTCAAGGCGCGCATTGAGAAGTTCCGGCGCTCGGTCGAGACGGAGATCCGCCGGCGCCTGGTCGAGGACCGGGGGGCGGAGGCGCTGGCCCGTTCGGTGCGCAAACCGCTGCCCGAGGACATTGACGTCATGCACGCCACGCGCGAGGAGCTGGCGATGCTGCACCGCGTGCTGCAGCCGCTGTCGCGCAAGCTGGCCGTCCGCCTGGCCCGCAAGCGCCGCCACGGCCGCAAGGGCCCCTTGGACTTCCGGGCCACCATGCGGCGCTCCTTGTCGACCGGCGGTGTGCCGATTGAGCCGCGCTTCCGGCATCCACGTCCGGCCAAGCCGGAGATCTTCGTCATCGCGGACATCTCGGGCTCGGTGGCCAGCTTCGCCCGCTTCACACTGCACCTGGTGTACGCCATCTCGTCGCAGTTCTCCAAGGTGCGCAGCTTCGTCTTCGTGGACGGGATCGACGAGGTGACGCGCTTCTTCGAAGGCGTGGTCGACCCGGCCGAGGCGGTGGCCCGCATCAACCTGGAGGCCGACGTCATCTGGGTGGACGGGCACTCCGACTACGGGCACACGCTGACCGAGTTCCACCGGCGCTGGGGGGACCAGGTGACCTCGCGCTCGAGCGTCATGGTGCTGGGCGACGCCCGGAACAACTATCACGCGGCGCAGTCGTGGGTCCTCGAGGACCTGCAGGCCCGGGCCCGCCACGTCTACTGGCTCAACCCCGAGCCACGGGACTACTGGGGCTCGGGCGATTCCATTGTGGGCGAGTACGCCGCCCACTGCGACGACGTCGTCGAGTGCCGGACGCTGCGGCAGCTGGAGCACTTCGTCGGAAACCTGGCGTGAGCCAGGCCGACGAGGGCGGCGCGTCGGGGGAGGTTGCAGACGAGCGCGCCCACGCGGGCGTCCTGCGGATCTTCCCCCCCGAGGAGGGCTCGACGAGGATGGTGCTGATCCGTCATGGTGAGGCGCAGTGCAACCTGAACCACGTCATCGGCGGCCCCAAGGGCTGTACGGGACTGACCGACCTCGGGCGTCGGCAGGTCGCCGCGCTGGCCGACCGCCTGTTCGAGAGCGGCGAGCTCCGGCAGGCGGCCGCCCTGTACTCGTCCGTCCTGCCGCGGGCGGTCGAGACGGCGGAGCGACTGCGGCCCGTCGTGGGCCCCGGCCCGACCGCCCTCGGGCCCGTGCGTCAGCGCGCCGACCTCTCCGAGGTGCACCCGGGCGAGAGCGACGGCATGGACTGGACCGAACTGGTCGAGACCTACGGGGTGCCCGATTGGGACAAGGACCCGAGCGTCCCCATTGCACCGGGGGGCGAGAGCTGGACGTCGTTCGTGGCCCGAGCCTCGGGTGCCGTGCGGAACATCGTGCAGGAGCACCCGGGCGAGCTGGTGGTGGCCGCCGTCCACGCCGGGGTGATCGAGGCGACCATGATCGCCTTCCTCAAGGTGCCCCCGGAGACCTACCGGAGGGGCTGGGTGCGCATTGTGCACGCCTCCATGACCGAGTGGGAGTGGGTGCCTTCGGAGAACCGCTTCATCCTGCTGCGCTTCAATGACTGGTGCGGCGTGCCGCGGGCGCCGCACCAGGGCTCGAGCGCAGGTTCCGGCTCAGGCGTCGCCGAGGAAGGCACGGGCCAGGCGCTCGGGCGCGCAGGCAAGCCAGGCATCCTCGATCGCCTCACGCAGGGGCTTCTTGGTGGCCGCCCGTAGCTGCACGAGGACGGCGGCGTAGCCCTCGAAGTGGGGGATGGTGAAGAAGCCCTTGGCGCCGGTGGCCAGCAGGGCGTCCTTGTCGGCCAGGTCGGCGGTGCAGAGTGCGAGGATCGGGCCGTCGGGCGGGGTCGTGTCGCCGAAGCGCTTGAGATCTGCCTTGGAGAACGGGCGCTCCCAGGCGAAAGCCTTGCCGGCGACGAACCACGTCCGGTTGCCGTGCCGGGCCCCCTCCGTCACCTCGGGCAACCGGTCGATCATCTGCTCGACGTCTGCGAACGCCGCCATGCGGACACGCTACCGCTCGGCTGCGCCGCCGGTTGCGGGAAGTCCGCACCGCGGCAGTGGAGTTCTCGAGGAGTAGCTTCCGGTGCATGCCATGCGTGCTCGGCCCCACCGAACACGGACGCAGGCACGTGAGCGCGGGCCTGGACGCCGCGGGGTTGCGCCGCTTGCACGACCGTCTCGCCGCGCACACCGAGGGCGGAGAGGTGCCCGGACTGGTGGCGCTGCTGGCGCGCGGCGACGACATCCACGTCGAGGTGCTCGGCCATGCAGCACTGGGCGACCCGGCGCCGCTGCAACGCGACGCCATCTTCCGGATCGCCTCGCTCACCAAGCCGATCGCCGCCGCGGGCGCCATGGTCCTCGTGGACGACGGCGTGCTGTCCGTCTCCGATCCCGTGGACGCGTGGCTGCCCGAGCTCGCCGACCGGCGGGTCCTGCGCAGTCTCGAAAGCCCACTCGACGACACGGTCCCGGCGGCGCGGGCCATCACGGTCGAGGACCTGCTGACCTTCCGCCTGGGCTTCGGGGTCATCATGGCCATGCCGGGGACGTATCCGATTCAGGCGGCGGAGGCCGAGTTGGACCTGAAGACACTCGGGCCACCATGGCCGCCCCCGTCCTTCGGGTCCGACGAGTGGATCGCCCGCTTCGCCACGCTGCCGCTGCTCGATCAGCCGGGGGAGCAGTGGCGCTACAACACGGGCGCGCAGGTACTGGGTGTCCTGCTGGAGCGAGCGACCGGGCGGCCGCTCGAGGTGTTCCTGCGGGAGCGCCTCTTCGACCCGCTGGGCATGGTCGACACCGGGTTCAGCGTGCCGGCGGCCGAGCAGGGCCGGTTCACCACGGCGTACATCCCGAACGAGGCGGGCCGGCTCGGCGTCCTCGACCCGCCCTCGGGCGGCTGGTGGAACGAGCCGCAGGCCATGGCCAACGCGGCCGGCATGCTCGTCTCGACCCTCGATGACTACTGGGCCTTCGTCTCCATGCTGCTCGCGAAGGGGCGCCATGGAGAGCTGGAGATCTTGTCACCGGCATCGGTCGAGGCGATGACCCGGGACCACCTGACCGAGGCCCAGCGCGCCTCGGCCCCGATCTTCCTCGGCGAGCACGGCGGGTGGGGCTACGGCATGGCGGCGGCGGGCCCGACACGCGCCGGGCCGCCCGAGCCGTCGGGGTACGGCTGGAACGGCGGCACGGGGACCCTGTGGACGACCGATCCCGACTATGGGCTGACAGCGATAGTGCTGTCGACGCGGGCGATGACCTCACCCGCGCCGCCGGCGCACGTGGTGGAGTTCTGGGAAGCTGCCTACGGCGCGCTGGCGGACTGAGACGGGGCGCTTCGGGGCGACCCGGGTACGCTGATTCCTCCGGCGAAAGGGGACGACGCTATGTACAAGACACTGGTGGTCGGCACAGACGGCTCGCCCACCGCCGACAAGGCGGTCCAGGCCGCGGCAGAGCTGGCCCGTGCGCTGGGCGCCGCTCTGCACATCGTGACGGCCTTTCGTCCCCCCCGTCCCGGCATGGGCGCCGCCTCGGGTGGAGCCCTGGTCGACACCGGCGTCGGCCAGGCCCTGGCCGAGGAGAGCGCCCTGGCCGTGGGCGAGGACGCCGTCACGAAATTCGGAGATGGCCTCGTCGCCGAGGCCCACGGGGCGCAGGGCAACCCGGACGAAGTGATCCTGGCGACCGCGGTCGAGGTCGGGGCTGACCTGATCGTCGTGGGCAGCAAGGGAATGCAGCGCCGCTATCTCGGCAGCGTGCCGAACTCGGTGGCCCACGGTGCGCACTGCGCCGTGCTGGTCGTCAAGACCAGCTAGCTCGCCGGAGCGGCATCGTTGGGGCCTGTGCGCAAGGACTACTTTGCCGGGTCGACCGCAGCCACGTACGACGCCGACTCGCCCGAGCGGTTCGATCCGGCCGTCGTCGGAGCCACCGTTGACTTCCTGACCGAGCTGGCAGGCGACGGCGCCGCGCTCGAGCTCGGCATCGGCACCGGCCGGATTGCGCTGCCGCTCTCGGCGCGTGGCGTGCCGGTGCAGGGGATCGACCTCTCGCCCGACATGGTGGCGCAGCTGCGGGCGAAGCCTGGCGGTGACGCCGTCGGCGTGACGATCGGCGACTTCGCCTCGACGGCGGTGGACGGGACCTTCCGCCTGGCCTACCTGGTGTACAACACCATCGAGAACCTGACGAGCCAGGACGACCAGGTGGCGTGCTTCGTCAATGTGGGCCGACATCTCGAGCCCGGCGGGTGCTTCGTCGTCGAAGTCATGGTGCCCCCGCTGCGGCGGTTACCGCCGGGAGAGTCGACGCTGCCGTTCCTGGTCACGCCGGACCGGGTGGGCTTCGACACGCTCGACGTAGCCCAGCAGCTGGGCGTCACCCATCACTACTGGGTCGCCGGGGGGCGGGCCGGGACGTTCACCATGCCGTTCCGCTATGTCTGGCCGGCCGAGCTCGACCTCATGGCACGGATCGCCGGGATGCGCCTGCGCGAGCGCTGGAGCGGCTGGAGCCGTGAGCCGTTCACCAGCGAGAGCACCTCGCACGTGTCGGTGTGGGAGAAGCAGCCGGGCGCGTGAGCGCGTCCGGGCGGATCAGGCGCGGCTCAGTTGGAGTTCGTTGCCAACACGATCGCCGCTGCGGCGACGACGACGGCGACGGCTGCGGTGGCTCCCCGACGCCCGAGCGCACGCAACGCGGCACTGTGGATGCTCATCGGCTCCCCCTCCCACCCGTCGGGCCGGCGCCCGACGGTGCCCGACGGTGCCCGATCAACGCTACGGGATCGGACCGGGGACCTCATGGGCCAAAAGCATCATTCCCGGCAGAATGGGCGGCCGTGCACCTCGTGCTGATCACCGGCCTGCCGGGCACCGGGAAGTCGACCATGGCCGAGGAGGCGGGACGCACCCTCGGGGCGCCGGTTCTGGGTCACGACTGGGCCATGAGCGGCCTGCGGCCCTATCCCGAGCTGCAGGAGGCATTGGACCGCATGGGACTGCGAGGGCACCGCGGTGTCGGTTGGTCCCTGCTGTGGGCCCTGGCGCGCTCCCAGCTCAGGTTGGGTTCCTCGGTCGTGCTCGACGGCGTGGCCCGAGCGCCGGAGGTGGAGGGCACCCGTCAGGTGGCGCGTGAGGAGGGGGCGGAGAGCCTCGTGGTCATGACGTCCTGCCACGACGCCGAGCTGCACCGGGCGCGGGTGGAGGGCCGGCAGCGCCAGATCCCGGGTTGGTACGAGTTGGACTGGGCCCACGTGGCGCGCGCCCGCGAGTCGTGGGAGACGCCCGGCGACATCGACCTCGTCGTCGAGGGCGGTGACTCGTTGCAGGAGAACGGCGAGCGGCTCCGGGCGTTGCTGCTCAGCGCAACGCGATGAGGCCCGCCGATGCCGGGGTGAACCCGCACGACCCGACATAGAAGTCGCGGAGCTCCTCCTCGAAGTCGACGTGGAGCCATTCGCACCCGGCGGCCCGGCTCTCGCGTTCGGCCACCGCGACGAGCCCACGGCCGATGCCGCTGCGTCGCCGGGAGGTCTCGACGAGGGTGTCGAGGACGAAGGCGTGGACCCCGCCGTCCCACGCCACGTTGAGGAAGCCGACCAGGCGGCCGCCGTCCGTGGCGCTGACCCAGCCCAGGCTGTGTCGCTCGACCTGGGCCCGCCAGTCGATGTCGAGCACGAGGTGCGCGAAGCCCTGCGCGTGGAGGGCATTGAGGTCTGCGTTTGCAAATGGCGCCCGCCACTCGAAGCGGACGTCCCCGGACGCCGACTCGTCGGGGTCCGGGCGGCCGCTAGCAGGCGTAGTCGTCGTCGTAGTTGCCCGAGCTGCCCGGTACCGGGCCGCTGAAATACTGGACGATCTGCGGCGGGCCGGGCAGGTGCGCCCCGTGGTTGACCACCCAGTTCGAGTAGTCAGCGCACGATCCGGGACCGCTGGGGCTGGAGAGGTAGTCGGCCATCCAGTAGGGGACCGAGGGCGCGTAGTTTCCGACGATGGTGTTCCAGACGCCGGGACTGGCATAGATCCCGACGTCGGCGACGCCCTCGGTCTCGTGCAGGGCGTTGAGGGCGCCCTGCACGAACAGGGCGTTCTCCTGCAGGGTCGACGACCAGGCCCCGATGGCCGGGCTGTTGTTCTCGACGTCGAGCCACCAGGGGGTGGCAGGGGAGCCGGCTCCGGCGTTGAAGGCGTCGGTATAGGCGTGGATCCCGGCCTGGTAGCCGGCGTTACAGGAGGTGTCGCCGTTGCACCCGGGCTCGCTCGTGGTCGACGTGGCGTAGGTCAGGTAGGTGTAGAGGTTGAGCCCTCCACCGGCCCAGGCCAGCTCCGTCGGCAGGCACGTGTTGACGTTCGCCGAGGAGCTCCCGTCCACCTGCACGATGCTGATTTGATGGTCCCCCCCGGGCAGGCTGCCGCATTGGAACTTGCTGATGTCGTAGCCGTAGGAACCCGAGGGATACGTCCCTCCGATGAAGGCACCGGTGCTCCCGGTTGCCTCGGCCATGCCGACGATGGGTCTGAACAGGTTCGCGGGCGCGGAGCCGTAGTAGTTCGCCGCGCCGAAGTTCGACACCAGTCCCGCGGTATCGGTGAACCAGTACCCGCTGTCCGACGGCGTTGCCGCCGCGGCCACGATCGGGTGCTTCAAGCTCTGGCCGCCCAGCGAGCCGAAGAACGGGGCCGTGCCGAAGCTGAAGATGCCGCCGTCGGAAGCGACGAGGAAGTAGCCCGCGCCGTTCGGCCCGGTGATCATGCCGACGATCGGCCTGTTCAGCGCGAGGCTGCCCGTGCTGCCGTAGAAGGCGGCGTCGCCGTAGCTGAAGATGCCGCCGTCGGAGGCCACCAGCCAGTAGCCCTTCCCGCTCGGCGTGGCCGCCATGCCGACCACCGGCTTGTTCAGGCGCATGCCACCGGTGCTGCCGAAGAACTGCGCCGTCCCGTAGCTGAAGACGCCCCCGTCGGAGGCCACCAGCCAGTAGCCGCCACCGCCCGGCACGACCGCCATGCCGACGATCGGCTGGTTGAGCCTGATGCTGCCCGTGCTGCCGTAGAACACGGCGTCGCCGTAGCTGAAGACGCCCCCGTCGGAGGCCACCAGGTAGTAGCCGCCGCCATCCGACGTGGCTGCCATCCCCACCACGGGCTTGTTGAGCACCATGCCGCCGGTCGACCCGTAGTAGGGAGCCCCGCCGAAGCTGAAGATGCCGCCGTCGGATGCCACCAACCAGTAGGCCGGCGTGGCGGTGGCCGCCGCCGCCGGTGGGGCAGAGGTCGTGGCCGCCACTGCGACCAGGGCCAGCAACGGCAGCGCCGTCACCAGCACGGCCAAGACGAGGCGGCGGATCAACTTCTCAGGAATTCCGCGACGCGGAAGGCCAGGTCGAGCGATTGCCTGGCGTTCAGCCTCGGGTCGCACGTCGTGGTGTAGCGGGCATCGAGATCGACTTCGAAGATCTCCTCGGCCCCGCCGAGGCATTCGGTCACGTCGTCTCCTGTCAGCTCGATGTGCACCCCGCCGGGCCAGGTCCCTTCGTCGCGGTGGACGTCGAAGAAGGAACGCAGCTCGGAGAGGATGTCGTCGAAGTGCCGCGTCTTGCGACCGCCTTCGCTCGTGAAGGTGTTCCCGTGCATCGGGTCGCAGGCCCACACCACGGCATGGCCCTCGGCCTCCACCGCCCGCACAATGGCAGGGAGCAGCGCGGTGATGTGCTCGGATCCCAGACGGGTGATGAGCGTGAGCCGGCCGGGGATGCGATCGGGGTTCAATCGCTCACACAGCGCCACGACCTCTGCGGGACTGCAGTGCGGTCCCACCTTCACGCCGACCGGGTTGTTGATGCCCGACACGAACTCGAGATGGGCGCCGTCGAGCTGGCGGGTGCGGTCGCCCACCCAGACCATGTGCGCCGAGCAGTCGTACCAGTCGCCGGTCAGCGAGTCGACGCGGGTCAGGCATTCCTCGTAGGGCAGGATCAGGGCTTCGTGGCTGGTGAAGAAGTCCACCTGATGCAGCCCCTCCTCGGCCCCGAGATCGATGCCGCAGGCGGCCATGAAGCGCAAGGCGCGGTCGATCTCCGAGGCGATGCGCTCGTAGCGCTGGCCCTCGCTGGACGAGGCGACGAACTGCTGGTTCCACAGGTGCACCTGGGACAGGTCGGCGAACCCTCCCTTGGTGAACGCGCGTAACAGGTTGAGCGTCGACGCCGATTGCTGGTAGGCGGCCACCAGACGCCCGGGGTCGGGCGTCCGTGCCTCGACCTCGAAGGCCTCGTCGTTCACCATGTGGCCGCGGAAGGACTGCAGTTCCACGTCGCCGATCCGCTCGGTGCCGGCCGAGCGTGGCTTGGCGAATTGCCCGGCGATGCGACCCACCTTCACCACCGGCACGCCGGCGGCGTAGGTCAACGCCACGGCCATCTGCAGAATGATCTTGAGTTTGTCCCGGATGGCGTCCGCGTTGAACTCGTCGAAGGACTCCGCGCAGTCTCCCGCCTGCAGCAGAAAGGCGTCGCCGTTGGCCACCTGGGCCAGCTGTCCGGTCAGGTACCGAGCCTCACCGGCGAAGACCAGCGGCGGCACCGTGGCCAGCCGCGCCTCCGCCTTCTTCAGGGCGTCCGCATCGGGCCACTCCGGCTGCTGGGCAGCGGGGAACTTGCGCCAGGACGCGGGGCTCCACGAGGAGGGCACAGCGGGGCTCGTCACCGCACCAGGTTAACGCCGTAGGATCGCCTCCCATGGCCGCCTTCCGCTTTGCCCTGCAGGCGTCGAACGCGGCATCCCCCGCTGCGTGGCGTGACCTGGCGCGGAAGGCCGAGGATCTGGGCTACTCGACCCTCTACGTGCCGGACCACCTCGACGATCAATGGGCCCCCATGATCGCCGTCACGGTGGCAGCCGAGGCCACGACGACGCTGCGAGTGGGCACGCTCGTCCTCGACAACGATTTCCGGCATCCCGTCCTCGTGGCCAAGGAGGCGGCGACGCTCGACATCGTCACGGGAGGTCGTTTCGAGTTCGGCCTCGGGGCCGGCTGGATGACGACCGACTACCAGCAGTCGGGCATCCCGATGGACGCGGCGTCGGTGCGCGTGGCCCGTCTGGCCGAGAGCCTGGCCATCATGCGGGCCATGTGGCGCGAGGGAAGCGCCAGCTTCTCCGGCGAGCACTACCAGGTGACCGACGTTGCCGGGACCCCGGTCCCGACGACCCCGGGCGGTCCACCGCTCGTGATCGGTGGCGGGAGCCGCCGCGTCCTGAGCCTGGCCGGCGAGTTCGCCGACATCGTGAGCATCGTGCCGAGCCTCAACGCCGGCTACGTCGGACCCGAGGTGGCGGCCGAGTCGGTCGTCGAGAAGTACGCCGACCGCGTGCGATGGGTGCGGGAGGCGGCGGGGGAGCGCGCCGGCGACCTGGAGCTGCAGTGCTGGACGGTGGCGGTGCAGGTCGTCCCGAATGCGTCCGAGGCGCTCGCGTCGCTCGCCCCACTGTTCGACCTGACGCCCGAGCAACTGCGCGCCGCGCCGCTCGCGCTGATCGGCACCGTCGGGGAGATCACCGAGCAGTTGCGGGCGCGCCGCGAGGAGCTCGGGTTCAGCTACATCGTCGTGCACGAGCCGGAGATGGACGCGTTGGCGCCGGTGATCGCCGAACTTGCCGGCACCTGAGCGTCCGCTCCGCGTCGGGATCTTCGGCGGGACCTTCGACCCGCCGCACGACGGGCACGTCGCCGCCGCGCGCGCCGTCAGGGAGCAGCTCGGGCTCGACCGGCTGCTGCTCGTCGTGGCCAACGACCCGTGGCAGAAGTCGGGGGAGCGGGCGGTGACCCCTGCGGCCGACCGCTACGCGCTGACCGAGGCCCTGGCGCGGGAGATCCCCGGGGCGGAGGCCAGCCCGATCGAGATCGAGCGGGGCGGTCCCAGCTACTCGGTGGACACCGCCGAGGAGATCCTGGCGGAGGCGGGCGGCACTCCGACGGAGCTGTACCTGGTCGTCGGGGCCGACCTGGTCGCCGAGCTGGGCTCCTGGCACCGCGTGGAGGACCTCCAGCGCCTCGTCACCTTGGCCATCGTCTCCCGGCCGACCGGCCCCGTGCCGGACGTTCCCCCTGCGTGGCGGGCCGAATGGGTCTTCGGGCCCCAGGTGCCGATCTCCAGCTCGGAAGTCCGGGAGCGCCTGGCGGCGGGCCGGCCGGTCGACGGCATGGTCCCCGAGCCGGTCATCCGTTGCATCCGCCGCCGCGCTCTGTACGCTGTGCCCTGAATGAGCGCCATGCCGGCCGGATGGACGGAGCTGTCGGACAGTCCCCGCGTCGGCGCGCTCCCCGCACAGGCGCAGCGCCGGGCGGAACGCCGGGCCGGGCAGATGGTGGCCCGTCGCTCGCGCCGCCGCTGGGCCGTCGCCTCCGGTTCGGTCCTCGCCGCCTCCTTCGCCGGCACCGTGGTGATCTTGGAGTTGCTGCATTGACCCCAGGCGTCGACGTGCACATCGAGGTGCCGCCGGCCGCGACGACCGCGGCGGAGTCGGCCGAGGCCAAGCTCGGGCGCGACACGGTGGTGCTCGGCATGGCCGAGCTCTTCGGAGTGGTCGACGCCTTTGTCATCACCAGCGCGCCGAACACGCGCCACGTGCGAACCCTTGTGGAGGAGATCGAGCGCGGGGTGAAGGAGTCGCACGGCATCGCGCCCGTCCGCGTCGAGGGCCTCCAAGATGCCACCTGGGTCCTCATGGACTACGGCGACTTCATCGCGCACGTCTTCCTGCAAGAGACACGCGACTACTACGACCTCGAGCATTTGTGGTCGGGCGCGCCACGCGTGGAATGGCGGCGCCAGGTCGAGGACGCCGGCTGAGCCCACCCGCTGGCGCGGGCCTGCAGCCGGCGACCCGCCGCACTACAGGAAGTCGTACAGGTAGACGGGCGAGTTCACCTGCGAGCCGTTGGCGATGGGCACGCTGATGCGCTGCCCGTCGATCTCGAAGAGCACCCCCGTCGTCGGCCCGTTCTCGGCGCCGACGGTGGCGACGACCTGACCGACCGCCAGCTCGATGTTGGTGCCCGTGATCGCGCCGAAGGCCGCGTTCATGTTCACCGTCACGATGCCGGCCTGCGCCGTCGTCGACAGCACGGACACGTTGCTCGGAATGGCGGTGGTGAGGCCCTGCGTCGTCTCGGCCTTCGTCGGCCCGGCGAGCATGGACGTGATGACGGCGGTCAGAGGCGCCGGCGCGGCCACCACGCGCTGCGCCGAGGTCAGCTCGTTGCCCGCGTTGAGAAAGAAGACCTTGACCGGGACGAGCGATGTCGGCTTCGGCAGCGTGGTCGTGGTCGTGGGGAGGTGCGGGTCGAGGAGGTTGAACGGCACCTTCGACGGCGCCATGGTGCTGGGCGAGCCCTGCGTGGGGATGGCACAGCCGGCCGCCACCATGGCGCCGATCGGGAGCAACAGCACCAGGAGGCGCCGCGTCAGCCGCCGCCTCATTCCTCGTCTCCGAGCTCGGCGCCGTCGTCCACCACGGGCAGGGTGAGGACGAAGCGGGCGCCGCCGCTGTCGGACGACTCGACCCGGACGTCGCCGTGCATGACGCGCATGTGCTCGGCGACCAGCGCCAGGCCGAGCCCGGTGCCGGTCCCGGTGCCCCGCTTCCCCGAGGCCGAGCCCCGGTAGAAGCGCTCGAAGATCTTCAGGCGCTCGAGGGGGTTGATGCCCGGCCCGTCGTCGTCGACCGTGACCTCGACCTGCGTGTCGTCGCCCGGTCCCACGGCGATGGCGGTGGCGCCGCCCCCGTAGTGGTCGGCGTTCTCCATGAGATTGACCATGACACGTTCGAAGCGGCGTTTGTCGACGCCGACGCGCCACGAGCGCACGGCGGGGTCGATCTGCACCGCCGGCGGCCCCCCGGGGCCGTGGCTCACCATGTGGCCGAAGCCCGTCTCGACCGAGCGCTGCACCAGCTCGGAGACGTTGACCTCCTCGAGGAAGATGTCGACGGGGCCCGCATCCGCCCGGGACATCTCGAGCAGGTCGCCCACCATGCGCTGAAAGCGCCGGAGGTCGTCGCTCAGGAGCTGCAGGGCCGCCTGGGAGCGGACCGGGAGGTCGTCGCGGTCGGCCTCCAGCACCTCGAGGGCCGCGGCGAGCGTCGTCAGCGGCGACCGCAGCTCGTGGCTGACGTCGGAGTTGAACCGGGCCTCCCGCTCGATGCGCTCCTGCAGCTGGTCCACCATGGCGTTGAACGAGTTGGTCAGGCCCTCGAGGTCGGGATCGGCGGCGTCGGTGTCGAGGCGCGTGTCGAGATCGCCGCCGGCGATGGCGCTGGCCGCGCGGGACACGTCGGTCAGCGGCCGCAACGAGCGCACGCTGGCGAAGCGGCCCAGACCGGTGCCGAGGAGGGTCGTGACCACGCCGGCGACGAAGAGAGTCAGGCCGAGGACCCGCAGCGTGTGGTCGAGGTCGGAGAGGTCGAACACCTCGAAGTAGAAGGCGTGGACCGACGGGATCGGGACGCCCACCCCGATCTCGGCCGTCCCGTCGGGGGTGCGGTAGGTCTGCGTGGCCGCCGTCCCCGCCAGGACGTCCTTGCGCAGCTGCACCGGGATGGACGCGCTGACCGAGAGCGAGGACTCATAGGCCTTGGAGTGGTGGTAGAGCACGGAATGGGCGTCGGAGCCCGAGTCGATGCTGGCCAGTAGGGACACGTACTTCTGGGGCTTGGTCCCCTGGAGCAGGTCGCTGCGCACGAGGACGGCGTTGTTGAAGGCCTGGTGCTGCGCCGCCGACTCCCGGCCCGCCAGCAGGAAGTGGCGCACCGTGAAGTAGGACAGCCCACCCATCAGGATGGAGAGGATCAGCGCCCCGAGACCGAAGACGGCCGTGATGCGGGCGCCGATGCCCAGCTTCACGTCAAGGCACCAGCTTGTAGCCCATGCCCCTCACGGTGAGTATGTGCTGGGGCACCGCGGGATCCACCTCGACCTTGGTGCGCAAGCGACGGATGTGCACGTCGACCAGACGGCCGTCCCCGAAGTAGTCGTACCCCCAGACCCGGTCCAGGAGCTGCTCGCGGCTGAGCACCTTGTTGGGGCTGGCCGCCAGCTCGCAGAGCAGGCGGAACTCGGTCCGGGTGCAGTGCACCTCTTCACCGTTGAGGTGCCGCAGCACCCCCTGTTCCGGCAGCAGCTGGAGGTCGCCGAAGGTCAGCGCCCCGGGCTCCTCCTCCGCCGGCCGGGCCCGCCGCAACAGGGCCCGGATGCGGGCCGCCAGCTCCTTGGCCACGAACGGCTTGGTGACGTAGTCATCGGCTCCCGCCTCCAGACCGGCCACGACGTCGTGCGTGTCCGAGCGCGCCGTGACGATGATGATCGGCACGGCACTACTGCGCCGCAGGGCGCGGCAGCATTCGAAGCCGTCCATGCCCGGCAGCATGAGATCGATGAGCGCGACGTCGGGCGGTGCCTCGGCGAACATGTCGAGACCCTCTTCGCCGCTGGCGGCGTCCCTTACCTCGTAGCCTTCGCCCTCCAGGGCGAGGCGCATCGACGACCTGATGCGCTCATCGTCCTCGACGACCAGAATGCGTCCGCTCATCAGCCCCCAGCTCAGCTGATCCAGATCTGGGTCGGCCAGATGGAGCCCCCGATCATGCCGTAGGCCGGCTGGCCGTTCGGCGTGGTCGGGTTGTTGAAGTTCTGCACGGTCGGGTCGCCGATGACGGCCCAGACGGCGCGGTCGGTCCACAGGTAGGGGAGGTCGAGCGCCAGGCGCTTGTTCACCGTCTGGTAGGCCGTCTCCCGCTCGCTCTTGTCGGTGCTGGCCCGGCCGGTGAGGAGGGCCTTCTCAATGGTGGGGTCGGCGTTCCGGGCCATGTTGATGGACAACGCCCCGGAGCTGACCGTGGTCGTGCTCCAGAAGATGTAGTTGAGGTCCGGGTCCACCGCACCGAACTGGCGCCATCCCAGCGCCTGGTACTTCCCGGCCAGTGCGTTGTTGATGGTGTCGTTCTGTTGCACGATGTTGGTCTTGACCTGGAAGCCGACCTGCCCCCAGGCCTGCTCCAGGTACTGGGCCGCGCGGATGGCCGCCGGCGAGTTGGTCGACCCGTACGAGAAGGTGATCGGCCCGCCCTTCGCCTTGGCGGCCGCCTTGACCAGCTTGGAGGCCGCACCCGGGTTGTAGGCCGGGTACTTGGTGGTCGAGTAGTAGGGGGACCCCGCGACGAACAGGCCGTTGCTCACCGGGAGGACGCCCTCGTCAATGACCTTGGCGTACTGCTGTCGATTGATGGCCATGGCGGCCGCCCGCCGGACGTTGGCGTCGTTGAAGGGCTCGGCCAGGCAGTTGAGCTGCACGCAGTTCATGTCGGGCTCGCCGGCGACGTGCGTGCTGTCGTCGATGTACGAGTAGCTGTGGTTGCCCCGGAACTGGGTGATGATCTGGGGGGTGTCGGTGATCATCAGGTCGATCGTGCCCGACTTGAGCGCCTCCGCGCGGGCCGACTCGTCGGGGATCGGCTTGTAGGTGATCTGCGACAGGTAGGGCATGCCCTTGCGCCAGTAGTTCGGGTTGGCCGTGGCGGTGAAGTGGTCGTTGGGGACCCACTCCTTGAAGACGAAGGGACCGGTGCCGACCGGGTGCGACGTGCCATTGGGGTTGGCCAGCATGGACGGTGCCGCCATGTAGGCGATCTGGCCACCGATGCCACCGGCGAGGTAGAAGGGGAACGGGACCCAGGGTTCCTTGAAGGTGATCGTCACGGCCTGCGGGCCGGTCTGGGTGATCGAGACCAGGGTCGGACTGAGGACGACGCCGGTGAGCAGCGACTTGGCCTGGGCCTGGAAGTTGGTGAGCAGCGCGGCGCCGTTGCACGGCGTGCCGTCGTGGAACACGACGTTGGGGCGCAGGGTCACGGTCCAGGCGGTGTAGGAGGAATTGGGCACGACGGATTCGGCCAGGTAGGGCGCCCAGTCCCCGTTGGCCAGAATGATCGTCAGCGGGTCGAACACGGTGCGGGCGTACATGACGCCGACCTCGTCGAAGCGCGCCTGGGTCGGGTCGAAGCCGGACTCCTCGGCGTCCACGCCAAAGACCAGGGAGCCGCCCTTCTTGGGGGTCTTCTTCGACACTCCGTTGCGGTCGGGGCCGTTCGTGACGGCGCCGGCGATGCCGTCCAGGCCCAGGCCCAGTGCCCCCGCGCCCGCCACACCCGCCGCGGCAGCTGCTCCACCCAGCAGCACCGAGCGACGATCAAATCTCGAGACCATCGGTCCTCCATTCACGAACCCACCGGACCCCCCGAAGGTTCTCGGGCGACGTTAGTGCCCAGGATCCCCTGCGTGGGGGCGGTACGGTTGCCGACGTGTCGGCCGACTGGGATCTGCCGGGGTTTTCCGCCTGGCTGGGCGGCCGGGCCGCGGCAACCCGCAAGGCGTACCTGAGCGACCTCGCCGGCTTCGCCGACTTCATGTCCCGAAGCGACGTCGACGGCCCGCAGGGCGTCGACCGCCTCCACCTGCGTCGGTACCTGGCGTCCTTGGGCACGCGCAAGCTGGCCCGCGCCACCATCGCCCGCAAGGCGGCGGCGCTGCGTTGCTACTTCTCCTGGCAGGTCCGGCAGGGTCGCCTCGACGTCGATCCGGCCCGTTCGCTGCGTGCCCCGTCCGGTGGCGGACGCCTGCCCCGCGTGCTCTCGAGCAGCGAGATGACGTCCCTGCTCGACGTCCCGACCGGGACGCCGGTGGACCGGCGCGACCTGGCCATCCTGGAGCTGCTCTACGCGGCCGGGCTCCGCGTCTCCGAGCTCTGCGGCCTCGACCGCAGCGACATCGACCTGCGCGGGCGGACCGTGACCGTGCTGGGCAAGGGGAGCAAGCAGCGGCGGGTGCCGGTGCACGACGCCGCCGTGACGGCGCTGCGGGCCTGGCTCGAAGACGGGCGTGACGCCATGGAAGGCCCGGCCGAGGCGGCCTTCGTCAACCGCCGCGGGGCTCGGCTCGGGCCCCGCGACGTGCGGCGCATCCTCGACCGTCGGTCCGCCTCGCCGACCCATCCCCATGCGCTGCGGCACACCTACGCCACCCACCTGCTCGACGGCGGGGCCGATCTGCGGGTGGTCCAGGAGCTTCTCGGCCACGCCAGCCTGGCCACCACCCAGGTCTACACCCACGTCAGCAAGGAGCGCCTCCGCGCCGTCTACGGCGAGACCCACCCCCGGGCCTGAGGTCTCCCGAGCCTGAGGGCCCGCTGAACGGCTAGCATGGTCCGGCCCACCAGAGGGTGGGTGGCAGTACCGACCAACATCACCTGCGCGCGTTCCACGGTCGTCGCCAACGGGCGACGCTGCGCCAGGGGAGCAACCGACTGGAGGAGTCAAACTATGGCCGTCGTTTCCATGCGACAGCTTCTGGAAGCCGGGGTCCACTTCGGCCACCAGACGCGCCGATGGAACCCGAAGATGAAGCGCTTCATTCTTGGTGAGCGCAACGGGATCTATCTCATCGATCTGCGCAAGACGCTCACCGGCGTCGAGTCCGCCTACTCCTTCGTGCGGGATCTCGTGGCCGACGGCGGCACGATCCTGTTCGTGGGGACGAAGAAGCAGACCCAGGGCCCCGTGGCCGAGTACGCCGAGGCGTGCAACATGCCCTACGTCAACCAACGCTGGCTGGGCGGCATGCTGACCAACTTCGCCACGGTGTCGGGCCGGGTGAAGCGCATGCAGGAGCTGCGGACCATGGAGGCCGCCGGCGACTTCGACGGCATGCCCAAGCGTGAGGCCCTGCAGCACACCCGCGAGCTCGAGAAGCTGAGCCGCAACCTCGGCGGTATCGCCAACCTCGAACGGCTGCCCAACGCGGTGTTCGTCATCGACACCAAGAAGGAGCACATCGCGGTGACCGAGGCCCGCAAGCTCGGCCTGCCGGTCGTGGCGGTCGTGGACACCAACTGCGACCCCGATGTCATCGACTACGTGATCCCGGGGAACGACGACGCCATCCGCTCGGGCTCGCTCATGTGCCGGGTCATCGCCGACGCCGTGGTGGAGGGCCGCTTCATCGCCGAGCACCGCCGCAAGTTGGCTCCGCCGCCGCCCGAGGACAGCGGCCCGTCCTCGGCCCCGCGTCCCCGTCGGGCCCAGGCCGCCGCTGCCGCGGCCGCGGCACCCGCCGCTCCCCGCCGCCGCCGCCGCAAGCCCGGCCCCGAGCCCGGCCCCGGCGCCGGCCGCAACCGCCAGCCCCGAGCCGGCAGAGGTGGCCTGATCGTGGCCAGCTACACCGCCAAGGACGTGTCGGCCCTGCGCCAGATGACCGGCGCCGGCATCCTCGACTGCCGGAACGCCCTCGAGGAGACTGGGGGGGATCTGGAGGAGGCCGCCAAATTGCTGCGTGAGAGAGGACTGGCCGGCGCCGCCAAGCGGGCCGACCGTGAAGCCTCCGAAGGCGCCGCCGCCGTGGCCCGTTCCGGTGACGCCGCCGCCGTCGTCGAGCTCCGCTGCGAGACCGACTTCGTGGCCAAGGCCGATGAGTTCGTTGCCCTGACCGACGAGCTCGCCGCGCTGGTCGCCGCCAAGGGCGAGGACGCCGCGGCCGAGCTCGACGACGCCATCGACGGGCTGCGCTCGACGCTCAAGGAGAACATCTCCATCGGACGGGTGCGCCGGCTGGTCGCCGAGCCCGGCCAGCTGCTCGACACCTACCTGCACCGGCAGGCGGGACGCGGCGTCAACGCCGTGGCCGTGGTCATCGAGGGCGGCACCGATGAATTGGCGCACGACATCGCCGTGCACATCGCCTTCACCAAGCCGCAGTACCTGAGCCGCGACGAGGTCCCAGAGGCCGACGTGGCGGCCGAGCGGGAGACGTTGACGACGATCTCGCGCAACGAGGGCAAGCCCGAGGCCGCCATGGAGAAGATCGTGGAGGGCCGCCTGACGGGCTGGTTCAAGGAGCGGGTGCTGCTCGATCAGGCCTACGTGCGTGACGAGAAGCAGACGATCGCGGGCATGCTGGGCTCGGCCCGCATCGTTTCGTTCGCGCAGGTCGTCATCGGCGCCTGACGCTGCTGCCCGTGGGAGAACCGCGTCGGATCGTGCTGAAGATGTCGGGGGAGGCGCTGGCCTCTGCCGCCTCCGACGAGACAATCGACGCCGCCACCGTGGAGCGCATGGCCAAGGAGATGGCCCGCGCCATGGACGGCGGGGGTCTCGAGCTCGCCGTCGTCGTCGGCGGCGGCAACATCTGGCGCGGCACCACGGGCGCCAGCGGCGGCATGGACCGTGCCACCTCCGACACCATGGGCATGCTGGGGACGGTCATCAACGCCCTGGCCCTCCAAGATGCGCTCGAGCAGCAGGACCAGCCCACCCGCGTCCTCGAGCGCGCTCTCCATGGCCGAGGTGGCCGAGCCCTACATCCGGCGCCGGGCCATCCGCCACCTCGAGAAGGGCCGCATCGTCGTCTTCGCCGCCGGCATGGGGAACCCGTTCTTCACCACGGACACCCCGGCCGCGCTGCGGGCCGCCGAAATCGGGGCCGAGCTGCTCTGCAAGGGCACCCACTCCGGGGTCGACGGCGTCTACAGCGCCGACCCCAAGCTGGACCCGACGGCCACCCGCTACGAAGAGGTCTCCTTCATGGAGGTCATCAACAAGGACCTCCGGGTGATGGATCTCACCGCCATCACCTTCTGCAAGGACAACAACCTGCCCATCCGGGTCTTCGACCTCATGGTCCCCGGCAACATCCCTCGTGCCCTCAGCGGTGAAGAGATCGGTACGCTGGTCCGCTGATGGACGACGACCTCGCCGCCCTGGTCAAGGATGACACCAGGGACAAGATGGCCAAGGCCATCGACCACGTCCGCCACGAGATGAGCAACGTGCGCACCGGCCGGGCCTCCTCGGCGCTGCTCGAGCCGCTGATGGTGGACTACTACGGGACGCCCACGCCGCTGCGCCAGCTGGCCGGCTTCAGCGTCCCCGACGCCATGCTCCTGGTCATCTCCCCCTACGACAAAGGCTCGCTTGGGGCGATCGAAAAGGCCATCATGGCTTCGGACCTGGGAATCAATCCCACCAATGACGGCACCGTGATCCGACTGGCCTTTCCGCCGCTGACAGAAGAGCGTCGGAAGGAGCTGGTGAAGGTCGTTCGGCACAAGGCCGAGGAGGGGAAAGTGGCTGTGCGCAACCTACGGAGGGCGGGGCGGCACGAGCTCGAGGCCTTGCAGAAGGACGGTGATCTCTCGACCGACGAGCTCGAGCGCGTCGAGAAGGACATCGAGAAGATCACCCAGGACCAGGTCGCGGCGATCGATCAGCTCCTCGCCCATAAAGAGCAAGAATTGCTGCAGGTCTGAGGAGCGAGCCATGCCCGACGACACAGATGACTTTCAAGAATTCTTGAACGACCTGGACGACGACGCCGGAACCGACACGGAGGCCATCGAGGAGGATCCGCCGAGCTACCACTCCGGGCGCGTGCGCATCATCGGCGCCGAGCCCGCGGGCGACACGGTGCGCGAGGTGACAGGGCCGGTCGTCGACGACCACCCTGAGCTGCCGCACTGGAACGACGCGCCGACGGGGCAGGTGCCCGCCATCCTCGACACCAGCACGGGCGACGAGCAGACGGTGGCGCCCCCGACGTGGCGCGAGGAGGAGACGGACTGGGAGGCCCAGGAAGAGGTCTTCGAGCCCTCCATGCTCTCGGACGACCTGCCGGCTGTCGGCGCTCTCCTGGGCGAACAGGGCGAGGACATCGACGTCGAGCGCCAGCCCTGGCACTTCGAGTCCGACGACACGCTGGTGATCCCGCCCGAGCCGGGCTTCGGGGCAGAACCGGTCCTGGGGTCCGAGACCGGCCTCGAGTCGAGCCCGAGGCCGAGCCCGAGCCCGCGTACGAGCCGCTGGCGGAGCGCGAGCCGGTCCACCAGCCCGAACACGTCGCGCTGCAGGAATCGGACTACGAGCCGGAGTACGAGCTCCAGAACGGCGTGCCGCGGGCGGCCGTCCCCATCGCCGCCAGCGCCACAGCCGCCGCCGCCTCGCGCCTGACACCACCCCGGGCGCCCGAGCCCAGGACGCGCGCCACCCGTTCCAGCCGGAGCAACGGCAGCAACGTCCGTACCGGCAACGTGAACACGGCGGGGACGGCCGGGCGTGACATGCGGGTGGCCATCGGCTCCGGCGTGCTGCTCGGCGCCATAGCGCTGGCCTGCTTCGCCGCCGGCACGGTCGCCAGCATGGTCATCGTCTGCATCGTCGTCCTGCTGGCGACGGCCGAGGCGTACGCCGCCTTCCGGCGGGCGCAGTACCACCCGGCCACGCTGCTCGGCCTGGTCGCGGTCCTCTCGCTCCTGATCGAGACCTACAACAAGGGCGTGGCGGCGCTGCCGCTCGTCATCGTCCTGCTCGTCGCAGGCGCGTTCATCTGGTACCTGGCCCGGGTCGAACCCGCAGCGGAGCCGGTGTCGGGCATCTCCTCGACCGTCTTCGTCTTCGTCTGGGTCGGGGCATTCGGGTCCTTCGCGGCGCTGCTGCTCAACCCCAACCTGTTCCCCGACCGTCACGGCATCGCCTTCGTCCTGGCCGCCGTCATCGTCACGGTGGCCGACGACGTGGGCTCGCTGCTGGTCGGCGCAGCCATGGGGCGCCATCAGCTGGCGCCGTCCATCAGCCCCAACAAGAGCTGGGAGGGACTGATCGGTGGTGCCGTCGCCGCCATCCTCGTGTCCGTGATCGTCGTCCACTTCATCCACCCGTGGACGCTGAGCAAGGCCGCGCTCTACGGCGTGGTGGTGGCGATCGTGGCGCCGCTGGGCGACCTGAGCCAGTCCATGATCAAGCGCCATCTGGGGCTCAAGGACATGGGCCGCCTGCTGCCCGGCCACGGCGGCATCCTGGACCGGGTCGACGGACTGCTCTTCGTCATGCCCGCCACGTACTTCGTGGTCAAAGCGATCCACCTCGGGTGAGCTGACCCGCTGATGCGCACGGTCAGCCTCTTGGGCTCCACCGGGTCCGTCGGTACCCAGGCGCTCGACGTCATCCGCACGGAGCCCGAGCGCTTCCGCGTCCACGCGCTGGCCGCCCAGCGCTCGGTCGAGGAGCTCCTGGCCCAGGCGGCCGCCTTCGGCCCCGCCCTGGTGGTCATCGGTGACCCCGGCCGCTACGCCGAGGTGCGTGACGGCGTCCCGGCCGGCACCGAGGTCATGGTGGGCGAGGAGGGGATGGTGGCCGCCGCCCGCAGCGCCGACGTCGTGCTCAACGCCGTGGTGGGCTTCGCCGGCCTCCCGGTGACCATGGCGGCGCTCGAGGCCGGCAAGCGCCTGGCGCTCGCCAACAAGGAGTCCCTGATCGCCGGTGCGCCGGTCGTGCAGAAGGCGCGCCGCACCCCGGGGGCCGAGATCATCCCGGTGGACTCCGAGCACTGCGCCGTGCACCAGTGCCTGGCGGCGGTGCACGCCACCACGGACGTGGCTCGGCTGTTGCTCACCGCCTCGGGCGGACCCTTCCGCGGCTGGACGGCCGAACGGCTCGGCGCGGTCACCGTGGCCGACGCGCTGGCCCATCCGACATGGTCCATGGGGCCCAAAATCACCGTGGACTCGTCGACGCTCATGAACAAGGGCCTCGAGGTCATTGAGGCGCACGAGCTGTTCGGCATCGGCTACGACCGGATCGACATCGTGGTGCACCCGCAGTCGATCGTGCACTCCATGGTCGAGTTGCGGGACGGGTCCACGCTGGCCCAGCTGTCCAACCCCGACATGCGGCTGCCCATCGGCTACGCCCTCGGCTGGCCGGACCGCGTGGCGACGCCGTTCGGGGCGCTGGACTGGTCGGGTGCCCAGACCCTGACCTTCGAGCCGCCCGACCGCGCGGTGTTCGGCTGCATCGACCTGGCCTACGAGGCGGGCCGGCGGGGCGGCTCCGCCCCGGCCTGGCTCAGCGCGGCCAACGAGGTGGCCGTGGAGGCCTTCCTGGGCCACGCGCTGCCGTGGGACGGCATCGCCGCCGTGGTGGCCGAGACGATGGCGGGGTGGGTGGAGGACCAGGTGGACGAGGTCGACGCCGTCCTGGCGGCCGACGCCGAAGCCAGGGCCCGCGCCCGCCTGGCGCTGGACCGACGCCTGGACCTGGGTGGCGGCCGGTAGCGTTGAGGCTGCCATGACGCTCACCAAGGAGGCGCCGGCGGCGCAGCCGCCTCTCGAGCCGGGTCCGCCCCCGGACGACAACAACCCCAAGCGGGTGGTCCAGCTCGTCGTCGCCCTCGTCGTCATCACGGGGGTGTTCATCGCCCTGGGCTGGGGCTACCTGCTGCTCTTCATCGGGATTCTCTTCGCCATCGTGATGCTGCACGAGTTCGGGCACTTCATCACGGCCAAGCGGGCGGGCATGAAAGTGACGGAGTACTTCGTCGGCTTCGGCCCCCGGCTGTGGTCGGTGCGGCGGGGCGAGACCGAGTACGGCGTGAAGGCCATCCCGGCCGGCGGGTACGTGCGGATCGTCGGGTTCACGTCCACCGAGGAGGTGCCCGAGGAGGACGAGGCCCGGGCCTACCGCCAGCAGCCGTTCCACCAGCGCATCATCGTGGCGTCGGCCGGATCGGTGATGCACCTCCTCATCGCCTTCGTCCTCGCCCTCATCCTCGTCTTCAGCTTCGGGCACGCCACGAACAACTACAAGGTGGGCTCCCTCGAGCAATGGCCGGGCCGGACGACGCCCGCCGCGCTGGCCGGCCTGAAGGTCGGGGACACCATCGTCTCCATCGACGGGAAGAAGTTCACCAACCCCAACTCCATGACGGACGCCATCAAGCGGTCCGCCGGCACGCCGCTCGCGCTCGGGGTCGAGCGCGACGGCAAGCTCATCCACCTGACGGCCACGCCCGAGAACGGCAAGGGCATCAAGGTGGACGGGGCACCCCTGGCCAACCGCGGGTACCTCGGCGTCGAGATCTCGACCGCCACCACCCCGATCGCCACGCTGTCGGCACCGGGCGCCGCGCTGTCCGACATGTGGAGCATCACGCACCAGGAGATCACCGGCCTGGGACAGACCTTCTCGCCCAGCGGCTTGTCGTCGGTCTTCCATCAGGTGACGAACTCCAAGGATGCGCAGTCCGTGGTCAACAACCCCGGCTCGGCGCCGCGGCCGGTGTCCATCCTCGGCATCGCCAACCTCGGCGCGCAGTCCGAGCAGGCCGGCCTGGCCTCGGTGCTGGTCCTCCTCATCGCCATCAACGTCGTGTTCGCGATCCTGAACATGCTGCCGATGATCCCGCTCGATGGCGGGCACGTCGCCGTGGCGGCCTACGAGTGGATCCGGACCAGGCGCGGGCAGCCGTACTACCGGGCCGACATCACGAAGCTGTTCCCCGTGGCGGCGCTGTTCATCGCCTTCCTGTTGGTGTTCGTCTTCGCGGGCATCTATCTCGATATCACGCACCCCCTGCAGCTGCGCTGACCCCGTGGAGCTCTCCCCGACACTCCTGACGCCCCGCCGGCCGACCCGCCGCATCACGCTGGGCGGCGTGCCCATCGGTGACGGGGCGCCGGTCACCGTGCAGTCCATGACGACGACCAAGACGGCGGACGTGGACGGCACGCTGGCCCAGATTTACGCGCTGGCGGCGGCGGGCGCCGACATCGTGCGCTGCACGTGCAACGAGGAGGCGGCGGCCGAGGGCCTGGCCCACATCGTCCCGCGCTCGCCGGTGCCGATCGTGGCCGACATCCACTTCCACCACGAGATGGCCCTGGCCGCGCTCGAGGCCGGCGTGCAGGGCCTGCGCCTGAACCCCGGCAACCTGCGCAAGGAGGCCGAGATCAAGCAGGTGGCCGCCGAGGCGCGCGACCGCGGCGTGCCCATCCGCATCGGGGTCAACGCGGGGTCGCTGCACCCTGAGCTGTACAAGAAGTACGGCGGCGCCACGCCCGAGGCGCTGGTGGAGTCGGCGCGCAACGAACTGGCCTTCTTCGAGGAGGTCGACTTCACCGACGTGAAGATCTCCGTCAAGGCCTCCTCGGTGGCGCTGATGATCGCCGCCTACCGGCTGGCCTCGGAGACCTTCGACCACCCGCTGCACCTCGGCGTGACCGAGGCCGGCCCGCCCCCGGCCGGGCTGGTCAAGGGCACGGCCGGCATCGGCGCCCTGCTGGCCGAGGGCATCGGTGACACCATCCGCTTCTCGCTGACCGCGGACCCCGTCGAGGAGGCCCGGGCGGGCCGCCAGCTGCTCGAGTCCCTCGGCCTCAGGGAGCGCAAGGGCCTCGACCTCATCGCCTGCCCGTCGTGCGGCCGGGCCCAGGTGGACGTCATCGCGGTGGCCAAGGAGGCCCAGGAGGCGCTCGAGAAGCTGAACCTGCCGATCCAGGTGGCGGTGATGGGCTGTGTGGTCAACGGACCCGGCGAGGCCCGCGAGGCCGACCTCGGCATTGCGGCCGGCAAGCAGAAGGGCCACCTGTTCATCCGCGGCAAGATCATCCGCGTCGTGCCCGAGGCGGGCATGGTGCAGGCGCTCGTCGACGAGGCGGAGCGTCTGGTGGCCGAGGGCGTCGAGGCGCGCCTCGCACAGGCCGACGCGAGCGCGGAGGCCGAGGCGGAGGCCGACCGGCGCGCGCTCATCGACGCGACCGGCGCCGATCCCAACCACGCCGCGGAGAAGATCGAGATCATCCGGCGTCACAGCGACAACGACACCGACCACTAGCCTGCGCACCCATGGCCAAGGGTGCGATCGTCACGCGGGAAGAGGACTTCCCGCGCTGGTACCAAGAGGTGATCGCCGGCGCCGAGATGGCCGACAACGGCCCCGCCAGCGGCACCATGGTCATCCGGCCCTGGGGCTACGGCATTTGGGAGCTCATGCAGGCCGAGCTCGACCGCCGCATTAAGGAGGCCGGCGCCGAGAACGCGTACTTCCCGCTCTTCATCCCCGAGGCCTTCCTGAAACTCGAGGCCGAGCACGTGGAAGGCTTCGCACCCGAACTCGCCATTGTGACGCACGGCGGCGGCAAGGAGCTCGACGAGCCCATCGTCCTGCGCCCCACCAGCGAGACGGTGATCAACCATTTCTTCTCCAAGTGGGTGCAGAGCCACCGCGATCTCCCGTTGCTCATCAACCAGTGGGCCAACGTCGTGCGCTGGGAGCTGCGGCCCCGCCTCTTCCTGCGCACGAGGGAGTTCCTGTGGCAGGAGGGGCACACGGCGCACGCGACCGAAGGCGACGCGCACGCCTACGCGCTGCGCATCCTGCACGACGTCTACCGCACGACCATGGTCGACGTCCTGAGCATGCCGGTGCTCACGGGCCACAAGACGGCGCGCGAGCGCTTCGCCGGGGCCACCCAGACCTGGACGTGCGAGGCGATGATGGGCGACGGCAAGGCGCTGCAAATGGGGACGAGCCATGAGCTGGGGCAGAACTTCGCGCGGCCCTTCGACATCACCTTCGCCAACGACTCGGGCTCGCTCGAGTACGTGTGGCAGACCTCGTGGGGGGTGTCCACCCGGCTCATCGGTGGCCTGATCATGGGCCACGGCGACGACTTCGGGCTGCGCCTGCCGCCCGCGCTGGCCCCGACCCAGGTGGTGCTGCTGGTGGTCAAGGACAGCCCCGAGGTGGGGGCGGCGGCCGAGACGCTCCGCGCCGAGCTCACGGCGGCCGGGCACCGGGTCCGCCTCGATGACCGCACCGACACCAGCTTCGGCCGGCGCAGCGTGGCCTGGGAGCTCAAGGGCGTCCCGGTGCGGGTCGAGATCGGCCCCCGCGACCTGGCGGAGGGCAACGTGACCGTGGTCACCCGCCACCGCCGGCACAAGGAGAACGTCGCCCTGGGCACCGTCGGCGCCACGGTCGGCTCCATCCTGGACACCGTCGGGCCCGACCTCCTGGCGGAGGCCACCGCGGCCCGCGACGCCAGGACGGTGGAGGCGGCCTCACTCCAGGAGGCCACCGAGGCGGCCTCCGTCGGCTTCGCCCGGGTCCCTCTCGCGGCGCTCGGGGCCGACGGCGAGGACCGTCTGGCCCAGCACGCCCTCTCCATCCGCTGCCTGCAGCGGGCCGACGGGTCGCTGGCCGAGCCGGGCGACCCGGAGGGCGATCTCGTGGCCGTCGTCGCCCGGTCCTATTAGTGCGGGAATTGCTATAATCCCTTCTGCTGTCCATTTTTGAAGATCAGTACCTCGTTGAAGCGTGGGCTGCGGCCCACGCTTTCGCTTTGCGGGGGCAGAACCAGGACGATGACCAGGACCGAGACCAGGAGAGGAGGTGGCAGCGATGCCGAGCAACACCGACACGCTCACGAACGCGCTGTCGCCCATCCTCCAGGCGCGCGGCCTGGACCTGGTCGACGTGGAGATGCACGGGGCCCAGCTGACGGTCTTCGTCGACCGCGAGGGGGGCATCAACCTCGACGAGCTGGGTGAGGCCACCCGGGACGTCTCGGCGGCCCTCGACGACATCGATCCCATACCGGGCCGCTACACGCTGTCGGTCTCGAGCCCCGGGCTCGAGCGGCGGCTCCGCACGCCCGAGCACTTCGCCCGGGCCCTGGGCGAGACGGTCACCGTGCGGATTCACTCCGGGACGGCCGACGTCCGGCGCGTGACGGGAACGCTCCAGAGCGCGGACGAAACAGGGTGCACGCTGGTCGGTCCCGAGGTGCCCGAGGGTGAGCTGCGGGTCGCCTACGACCAGATCGAGCGGGCGCGGACCGTGTTCGAGTGGGGGCCCGAGCACAAGAGCGCGAAGAACGCGAAGAACGCGAAGAACGAGAGGGTGAAGCGGCAATGAGCAAGACCAACTTCGAATTCCTGGACGCGCTGGGTCAGATCGCGCGCGACAAGGGGATCTCGGTCGAGACGCTGCTTGACGCTCTGGCCAACGCGCTGGTGGCGGCCTACAAGCGCCGCCCCGACGCGGCCGAGGAGGCCGTGGTCACCATCGACCCCGACTCGGGCGAGATCCGTGTGTACGGGCAGGAGCTCAACGAGGAGGGCGAGGTCGTCCGCGAGTGGGACGACACGCCGGACGACTTCGGGCGCATTGCCGCGCAGACGGCCAAGCAGGTGATTTTGCAGCGCATCCGTGAGGTCGAGCGCGACATGAAGTACGAGGAGTACGCCGGGCGGGAGGGTGACATCGTCACCGGCATAGTGCAGCAGACCGACAACCGCTACACCCTGCTCGACCTGGGCAAGGTCGAGGCCCTGCTGCCCCAGGCCGAGCAGGTCTCCTACGAGCGCTACGAGCACGGGGCGCGCCTGAAGGCCTACATCGTCGAGGTCCGCAAGACCACCAAGGGCCCCCAGATCGTCGTGAGCCGTACGCACCCCGGACTGATCAAGCGCCTCTTCGAGCTCGAGGTGCCCGAGATCGGCTCCGGTGTGGTGGAGATCAAGGCGGCCGCCCGCGAGCCGGGCCACCGCACCAAGATCGCCGTGTGGTCCAACGACCCCAACGTCGACCCGGTCGGCGCCTGCGTGGGTGCCCGCGGCTCGCGGGTGCGCATGGTGACCAACGAGTTGCGTGGTGAGCGCGTCGACGTCGTCCCGTTCTCGGACGACCCGGTCGAGCTGATCCAGAACGCGCTGGCCCCCGCCCGCGTGCGCGAGGTGCGCCTGGACGAGGAGACCGGCACCGCCACCGTCATCGTGAGTGACTTCCAGCTCTCCCTCGCCATCGGCAAGGAAGGGCAGAACGCGCGGCTGGCGGCGCGGCTGACCGGCTGGCGCATCGACATCAAGAGCGAGACCCAGCTGGCCGAGGAAGAGGCCGGCGGCTACGGCGAGCAGGACTGGGCCGAGGGCGAGTGGGTCGAGGACGAGAGCGGCGAGCTGGTGTGGAAGCCGGCCGAGGGCGGCGAGGCCATGTCGGCCGAGGAATGGACCCACCAGGCCGAGGATCCGACGGAGGCACCCGCCTCCGGGTCCGGCGAGACCGACGGGGCCGCTCCGGCGGAGCCGGCCGAGCCCGCAACCGGGAGTGCCGAAACGGAGCCTGCCGGCGAGCCTGCCTCCGAAGTCGTCGTCGAGGAGGTCGTCGTGACCACCGAGGTGTCAGAAGAGGCCGAGGCATAGCGCCGACACGGACCTGTGTCGGTTGCCGGAGCGCCCTGCCGGCCGACCAGCTGATCCGAATCGTCCGGCTTCCGGGCGGGGCCCTGTCGGTGGACCGGCATGCAGCGGGGCGGGGTGCCTGGCTGTGCCGGGACTCCCCGGGCTGCCTGGACGAAGCGGTGCGCCGGCACGGCTTTGAACGGGCCTTCTCGGCGTCCATCGACGCCGAGAGCCTGCAGCAGTTGTGTGCACACCTGGGTGAGGCGTGGGAGCGCCCCGCACCTGATGTGCGAGGATAGGGGGCTGGGTTGACGCCTTGCCCCGAGACAAATCAAGGACAAAGAGAACCACTTGCCGAAGAAGATCCGCGTCTATGAGCTGGCCAAAGAGCTCGGCCTCACCAACAAGGAGGGGCTGGAGCTGGCCCTTTCCCTCGGGATCGGGGTCAAGAGCCACTCGTCCTCCATTGAGGACGCCCAGGCCGACCGCGTCCGCCGCAAGGCCGACGCCGAGGGCCTGCGCCGCCCGGTCCAGCCCGACGAGCCCGCTGCCGCCAAGAAGGCGGGCAAGGCCACCAAGGCCGCCAAGTCCGCTGCTCCCACCGGGAGCGGGGACGAGAGCGGTGCCGGCGAGGCGCCGGCGAAGCGACCGCTCACGTCGGTATCGAGCAGCGCGGCCGCGAGCAGCGCTCCGGTCAAGAAGGCGCCGGCCCGTCCGGTGTCGGCACCGGCCGCCGAGGCTCCGGCCCGTTCGCCCCGTCTGATCAGCAGCAGTCGTCCCGCGCCGGCCCCGGCTGCGGCCGCCCCGGCCTCGGCTCCGGCCGCCGCCCGGCCGGCCCAGTCCGCTCCGCCTACCACGCGCCCAGCGCCGGCCCCTGCAGCGGCGGCCCCGGCTCCGGCTCCATCGGCAGCCCCACCGTCAGCACCGCCGTCGGATGGTCCGTCGGCGGCACCCGCGCCGGCGGCCCAATCGACCACCGCAGCCGAGGCACCTGCGGCGGCCCAGGCGCCAGCGGACACCGCGGCGCCCGGAGCCCCTGCCGCACCCGAGCGTTCTCGCCGCGCCGCGCCCACCTCTCAGCCCCTCGGGCAGGCCCGTGCCCCCACCGCCGGGATCACGGCCGCCGCTCGGCCCGAGTGGCCGTCCCATCCCACCACCGCCCGGCATGGGTGGGCGTCGCCCCAGCGCGCCTCCCTCCCGTCCTGGTGGTTCCTACCCGCAGCGCACCGGCGGGCGACCCGCCGGTGGTGCCGGCCGTCCCGCCGGAACCGGCGGCCCGTCCGGTGGCGGCTACGGAGGCCGTCCCGCCGGTGGTGGCGGTGGCTTCAGCGGTCGTCCGGGTGGTGGAGCGCCGGGTGGTGCCCCGCCGCCGGGTGGACGTGGCGGCATGCCGGGGCGGCGACCCCCACAGAGGAGGGCCCGCAGGCGCCGGCGCAACCTCGAGGAGCTCGAGCCCACGCAGCTCACCACGTACCAGCCGTCGACGGCACCCGTGCCCGACGGTGAGATCATCATCGAGCGCGGCTCGACGGCTCGCGATCTCGGCCCGAAGCTCAACCGCAGCGCCGGTGACATCGTGCGCTTCCTGCTCCTGCAGGGCGAGATGGTCATGGCGACGCAGTCGCTGACCGACGACATGATCGAGCTCTTCGCGGCCGAGATCGGCGCCGACGTGCGGCTGGTCGACCCGGGCGAAGAGCAGGAGGCGGAGCTCCTGGCCCGCTACTTCGAGGACGAGGACGAGGAGGACGACTCCGACCAGCGGCCCCGGCCCCCGGTCGTCACCGTCATGGGCCACGTCGACCACGGCAAGACGCTGCTGCTCGACCGCATCCGCTCGACCGACGTCGTGGCCGGGGAGGCCGGCGGCATCACCCAGCACATCGGTGCCTACCAGGTCGTCTGGAACGACCACCGCATCACGTTCATCGACACGCCGGGCCACGCCGCGTTCACCGCCATGCGGGCCCGCGGTGCCGAGGCCACCGACATCGTCATCCTCGTGGTGGCGGCCGACGACGGTGTGATGCCCCAGACCATTGAGGCCATCGACCACGCCAAGGCGGCCGACGTCCCCATCATCGTGGCCGTCAACAAGATGGACCGGCCCGAAGCCGACTCGACACGGGTGCTGCAGCAGCTGTCCGAGCGCGAGCTCGTGCCCGAGGCCTGGGGCGGCGACACCATCGTCGTCGAGGTCTCCGCGCTGCAGGGCACCGGCATCGACAGCCTGCTCGAGCAGATCGTCTTGGTCGCCGAGGTCGAAGAGCTGACGGCACGCGTCGAGGGCGAGGCCAGGGGCGTTGTGCTCGAGGCGAATCTCGAGGCGGGCCGCGGCCCCGTGGCCACCGTCATCGTGGAGCAGGGCACCCTCAGGGTCGGCGACCCCGTCGTGGCCGGCCCGGCGTGGGGCAAGGTCAAGGCGCTCGTCGACGACCGGGGCGACCACATCAAGGAGGCGCTGCCCTCGACACCGGTGCAGGTGCTGGGCTTCTCGGAGCCGCCGCACGCCGGCGACGAGGTGCGTGGTGCCAAGGACCTCGCCCGGGCCCGCACGCTCGGTGAGGCCAGGGTCCAGCGATTCCGTCTGTCGGGCCACAAGCCGGTGGCGGGGGCGGGGGCCAAGCTGGAGGACCTCTTCGAGCAGATCTCGCGGGGCGAGACGGCGACGCTGAACATTGTGCTCAAGGCGGACGTGCAGGGCTCGCTCGAAGCCGTGACGGACTCGCTCAAGCGCCTGGAGCGCGACGACGTGAAGCTGAGCTTCGTCCTGCGCGGCATCGGCGGCATCACGGAGAACGACGTGCAGCTCGCGGCGGCCTCCAACGCCACCATCATCGGGTTCAACGTGCGCCCCGACAAGCGCTCGCGTGAGCTGGCCGAGTCGTCCGACGTCGAGATCCGCACCTACGAGATCATCTACAAGCTGCTCGAGGACATTGAGGCGGCCATGCTCGGCCTGCTCTCCCCGGTCTACGAGGAGGTCGTCACGGGCGAGGCCGAGGTGCGCGAGGTCTTCCGGGTGCCGCGGATCGGCGCCGTGGCCGGGTGCTACGTGCGCGACGGCAAGATCACCCGCGGCTCGAAGGTGCGCTTCCTGCGGGAGGGCACCGTCATTTGGAAGGGCGCGATCAACTCGCTGCGCCGCTTCAAGGACGACGTGCGCGAGGTCGCCGCTGGCTTCGAGTGCGGTATCGGGCTCTCCGATTTCCAGGACCTCAAGGACGGCGACATCATTGAGACCTACGACGAGCGCGAGATCGCCCGAACCTGATTCGAGTTTCAGAGTTTCAGAGATTCCTTTCGGCACCGGCCTGGTCGGACGGAGTCGGGTCGAGCTGCACCGATCTGAGGAGTTGAGGTTGTGGCTGTGAGACGGCGCACGGCGACCTACCCGCGCACCTTGCGGGTCAACCAGGTGTTGCGCCAGGTGCTGGCCGAAGAGCTGGAGCGGCTGGCCGACGCCGACGAGCTGCCCATGGTGACGGTGACCTCGGTCGACGCGGCACCCGACATGCGGACGGCCGTCGTGTACCTGGCCACTCTCGAAGAGGCGACCGCGCTGGTGCTCGAGGAGCGGCGGGTTCATTTGCAGCGCACCGTGGGCGCCCAGATGACGATGAAGCGCACGCCCCGCCTGACCTTCCGGGCCGATCCGGCCATCGCGGCGGGTTCCCGGGTGGAGGAGCTGCTCCGGGGCCTGCACGATCCGCAGGCTGCGCAGGATGGGGAGGATGGGGAGTCCCAGGCCGACGAGTCGTGAGGCGGCGCTGGTGACTGATCGTGCGTCGGAGCCGGACCTGGAGCCGCAGCCGGCGAGCGTCACCGGCCTGGTGGTCATCGACAAGGAGGCCGGCTGGACCTCGCACGATGTGGTGGCCCGTTGCCGCCGTGTCTTCGGCCAGCGCCGGGTGGGGCATGCGGGCACGCTCGATCCCGACGCCACCGGGGTGTTGTTGGTCGGTCTGGGTCGGGCCACGCGGTTGCTGCGCTTCCTGACTGCGCTGCCCAAGACCTACACCACGGACATCGTGCTCGGCGCCGCGACGTCGACGCTCGATGCCTCCGGTGAGGTCCTCGCCACCTACGACATGTCGCACGTCACGCCCGACTCGGTGGCCGCGGCCGCAGCGGAGCTGACCGGCGAGATCGAGCAGGTGCCGCCCATGGTGTCGGCCGTGAAGGTGAACGGTCGGCGGCTCCACGAGCTGGCCCGCCAGGGCGTTGAGGTCGAGCGCCCCGCCCGCACCGTGACCGTCACCCGTTTCGACACCGCCCCCGACCCCGACCCGACCCGCCTGGGGGTGTACCGGGCCGAGGTGGTGTGCTCGTCGGGCACCTACATCAGAGTGCTGGCCGACGACCTCGGGCGATTGCTGGGTGGCGGCGCATATGTGGCGAACCTGCGGCGCACCGACATCGGCTCGTTCGGCGCGGCCGACATGCACACGCTGGACGCCATCGGGCCCGACCAGGTGCTCACCCCGGCCCAGGCCATGCGCGACCTCGACGCCGTGAGCGTCGCCCCGGAGGCCGCCGCCGCCATTCGGACCGGGCTGCCGCTCGACCGGGTCCCCCTGGGCGCCACCGGCGACGGTCCCTGGGCCATGCTCGACGAGGCCGGGGAGCTGCTGGCCGTCTACGAGGCCACCAGCAGCGACCGGATCCGGCCGGCCGTGGTGCTGAGCGGGCCAGCGGGGCCCGCCGGGCAGAACGGGTCGACCGGATCGACCGGATCGACCGGGCCGACCGGATCGACCGGCGAGTGACGGACGCCCGACTACCCTCAGTCGCGATGCCGCCCGGTGAGGGAACCGCCGTCACGATCGGGGCCTACGACGGGGTCCACCTGGGGCACCGCGCCCTGTTGCGCGACCTGACGGCACGGGCTGATGCGGCCGGACTCTCCACCGTGGTGGTGACCTTCGACCGCCACCCCGCCGCGGTGGTGCGACCGGACTCCGCGCCAAAACAGCTGACCGGTCTGGAGCAGAAGCTCGAGTTGCTCGCCGAATGTGGCATCGACCGCACCGTGGTGATCCCCTTCGATCTGGCCCGGGCCGAGGAGTCGGCCGAGGACTTCGTGAAGGAGGTCCTCGCCGACCAATTGTCGGCGCGACTGGTCGTGGTGGGGGAGGACTTCCACTTCGGCCACGGCCGCCGCGGCAACGTCGAGCTGCTGCGCCGCCTGGGCGCCGACTACGGCTTCGAGGTGGTCGGGGTGGGCCTGACCGGCGACGGGCGCGACGCCGTGTCCTCGACCCGCATCCGGGCCCTGTTGGCCGAGGGCGACGTGGAGGGGGCGGCCCGGCTCCTGGGGCGCCCCCACGAGGTGCGGGGCACCGTGGTGCACGGCGACGGCCGGGGCGGCCCTGAGCTGGGCTTTCCGACGGCCAACCTTTCCGTGGCCGACGACATTGCCCTGCCGGCCGATGCTGTCTACGCCGGGCACTTCCGGCGGGCTGACGGTTCTCTCCACCCGGCCGCAATCAACGTCGGCCGGCGACCCACCTTCTACGAGCCGGGCACTGCTGCGGTCCTGGTGGAGGCCTACCTCCTCCACTTCGACGGCGATCTCTACGGGGAGTGGGCCGGGGTGTCCTTCTCCCACCGGCTGCGGGC
>CAWAPQ010000009.1:0-81774 GCA_963783965.1 uncultured Acidimicrobiaceae bacterium
ACGGTCAACCCGTCGGTTTCGAGCTGACCAAGAAATGCCAGCGCGTCTCCGTACCCGTCCGTTCGACGACGCATACCGAGTTGGCCCCGGTACCAGCCATCGGACACCACGACCTCCCATCGGTTCGACCCCTGGACCAGGAGCGCCGTCACGTCGTAGGCCTGGACCAGTTGCTGGGTCGGATAGCTGGTGAACCCCGGAGTCAGTTCCAGATCGCCCACGCGCTGACCGTTGAGGAAGCACTCGTAGATGCCATGAGCCGTCGCGTAGAGGCGTGCCCGGGTGGGTGCTCCTTCCAAGGGGAACTCTTTTTGCAGCACCAGAGGTTGGCGGCCATCGCCGGGGAGTTCGATCCAGTGGGCGCTCCAGTCACTCTCCTCAAGGAGGCCCGCTTCGAAACTCCCGGCAGGAGACCAGGGGCTCTCGCCGTGCTCGCTCCACACCCGCACACGCCATAACACGTCCTGACGGGATGCAACCGGTTGGCCGGGCCACGGGACCAGCACAGAGGCATCACTGACGACGCGTGGATTCGGTTTCCCATTGATCTCGATCTGGTAGGCCTCTTGCCGGGTGACCTGATCCGGGAGCCTCCACGACAGACGAGGCGCCCTGACCCCGAGGCCGAGAATTCCGCTCCCCAGGTGTTCGACGCGCAGCTCGGACGGCGCAATGTCGAGTGGCGCGGGCATCAACGCCGCACGTCGCTGGCGTCGCTCACGCAGGGAGAGATCGAGCCACCACGCAGCTCCACGACGACGAGAGCCGCCCAGTCGCGATTCCACAAGCAGGCCGCGCTCATGTCAGAAGCGGCTTGGGATTCGAGACAGGAAGCGAGGAGGAACCTTGGTCAGCGGAGGATGCGCTGCCGCTTCGGATGATGGCGCGCTCGTCCGTGCCGAGATAGCTGGCGATGACCTTGGGGTCGTTGCGAACTTCCCCGGGATGCCCTTGGGCGATCACGTGCCCAGCTTCGAGGCAATAGACCCGATCGGAAATGCCCATGATCAGGTTCATATCGTGTTCGATGAGCAACACCGAGGCTGACAGCTCGCTCTTGATGGAGGTGATGAGCGGTCCGAATGCTTCTGTTTCACGTTGCGCCAGTCCGCCCGTCGGCTCATCGAGACAGAGCACCCGCGCGTTCAGGGCCAGGAGCCCGGCGAGCTCGACCACTCGGCGCGTACCGGTCGAAAGGTCCGACACGTAGTGGTCGGCGTAACGACCGAGTCCGAGGAAATCCATCAGCTCCTGCGCTTCGGCGAGCGCCGCCCTCGTCTGACGCCTCGCCTGCGGAAGTGACAACGCAGTCGACAACATGCCGACCCCTGCCTTTCCTTCGATGGCAATCAGCAATGTCTCACTGACCGTGAGCTCAGGAAAGAGCAGGGCATTCTGGAAGGTCCTCCCCAATCCGAGGGAAGCACGGTGATAGGACGAACTGCCCACCAGCTCCTGCCCGAACAGAGCAACTGAACCCGTGGCCTCGACGAATCCACCCACGGCATTCATCAAGGTCGATTTCCCCGCACCATTCGCACCGATGAGACCCACCAGTTCGCCCCGACCGACATCGACATTGGCCCCATCGACGGCGGCAAGGCCACCGAACGTCACGCTGAGATCCGAAATCACCAGCGCGGGGTCACCTCCCCCCATAACCTCGCGTGGCCGGCGGGTCCTGGCGGACAGGGGCCGGCGGGGTTCCTCGACGCGCTCCCCCAATCTCGAATCGGCCCAGGCCAGAAGGCCATCCCGTGCCGAGTACGCGATCTGATTCAATCCTCTTGGGAAGTACAGGAGAATGATGAGAAGCCCGAGGCTCGAACTCAGGAGACCAAGGGCCGCGTTGTTCGGATCGATTGCAGGTATCCCGATCACGACGATGGCCCCGAGCACTGCGCCGCTGATCGAACCCATGCCACCGATCACCACCATCGCGACAAGGTTCAAAGAATCGCTGGTCTGGTAGAAGCTCTGTGCGAACGGGATGTTCGCATAGGCGCCGCTCAACAATGCCCCGCCGAGTCCGGCCAGAGCGCCCGCGAGCGTGAACACCTTGAGCTTCACCCAGACCGGGCGGATCGCATAGGCAGTTGCGACGTTCTCGTTATCGCGCACGGCCTTGATGATCCGTCCCACACCGCTCGATTGGAATCGACTGAGCAGCCAGAGGACTGCGCCCAGCACCACCAGCACGAGGTAGTAGTAGGTCCGCTGTCCGGAGAACGAGAGAAACCAGAGGTGACCGGGGACAAAGGGAACGTTCGCACCGTCGGGAGACTGACCGGAAAAGAAGGGCAGGTAATAGAAGTACTGCTCCGCAGTAAAAGCGAAGACAAACGTCACGACGGCCAAGTACAGGCCTCGAACGCGCAACGACCCGATGCCCATCCCCAGGGCGAGGAGTCCGGACGCCAGAGTGGTCACAGCAATAGCCACCCAGAAGGGGACACCCTCGCTTACGAGTCGGGCGGCAAAGAGGGCGGCCAGTCCCGCGAAGGCCATCTGCCCCAGCGACAGCTGCCCCAACCAACCGGTGAGTACCGTCAAGGAGGAGGCACAGATCGCCCAGGCAAGAACCGCTGTGAAGAGCTGCTGTCGAGACGGTTGGGTCACGATGAGCGGGAGCAATACCGCAAGGAGACCCAGCCCGAGCAGCCCCGCTTTGTTCAGGTTCCGTGCCCACCAGAAACTCCGCAGTCGTTGCGGGATGGGTCGCACCCGAGGGCTGAACGCAAAGACCTGGGAGCTCTCGGCATCCTCCCGCTTCGCAAAGATCACGGCGACAAACACGATGATCAAGAGCACGACGTTCGTGACGCCGGGTACCGTGATGTAGTTGAACGTCAGGACGCTCTGCATCACCCCAATCGCGACGGCGGCAACAACCGCAATGCGGATCGACCGAAAGCTCGCGATCACCGCTGCTGCCAGCGCCTCGGAGAGCGTTTGAGGGCCAAGGTTCCCCAGGGCTGCGGCAGTCGAGGTCGCTCCGCCGATGAGCACGAGGGAGAGGGTGGCAAGCCCTCCGGCGAGCGTCCATACGAGGGTCGACACAAACTTTGGGGAGACGGCGGAGAGACGAGCAAGCCAAGGATTGGTGGCGCACGCAGCCACGGTCTTCCCGAGTGTCGTGCGGTCGAGGAACCAGGACAGGGCGAGAATGGCGAGGGGCGCCAGAATCAAGATGGAGAGATCGGAGCCGTGGATCGTCACACCGCTCACGTTCCATGTGCCGCCGAACGCGCTCGGGTAGTGCGCGCTGGTATCAGTCGGAGCTGGTATCTCAACCGCAATCGTCTGTGCCAGTCCGGCGATTCCGATGGTCGACACCAAGACCACCACCCGAGGGGCGGTACGCAGGCGCCGAACGACCGCGATCTCCATGACCGCGCCGAACACGAGTCCGATGACCAGAGCGAGCGCGAACGCTGCCCAGAACGGCACGTGGTACTGGATCGTCAGCAAGGACAACGTCACTGCACCCACGAGTCCCATCGCACCGACTGCGAAGTTGATGATCCGCGTGGCGCGGTAGATCAGCACGATTCCCGTGGCAATGATGGCAACGGCCAGGCCCTGTACCAGACCGTCGAACACGATCTGGCCGTTGACCCACCCCACGGCAAGCACTAGCTCGAGATCTCCCCGCCCAAGAACACGGCCCTGGCCAGGTCGTCGCGCTCGATCAGATCGGCGATGGCTCCTTCGAACCGCACTTGGCCCTTCTCGAGGAAGACCGCACGGTCAGCGATCGCCGCAGCCACATTGAGCGACTGCTCGACGATGATCATGGTGACGCCGTCCGCCTTGAGCCGCTCAACCACCGCGATCAGCTCTTGGACGACGATCGGGGCCAGACCCAGTGACAGCTCATCGATGATGAGAACCTCTGGGTCATGCAGCAAGGCAATGGCGAGTGCAAGCATCTGTTGCTCTCCGCCCGAGAGCGAGCCGGCTCGACGAGAGAGCAGCCGGCCCAGTGTGGGAAAGAGACGGAGCACGCGCTCCTTTCGCCGCCGGAGATCCTCTTTGTCGGATCGATAGCTGAAACCGCCAATCGTGAGATTGTCGGCAACCGTCATCTCCCCGAAGACGCCGCGTCCCCCCGGAAGCAGATGGAGGCCCAGACGCGATCGCTGTTCTGCTGTGGTGTAGGTGATGTCACGTCCGTTGAGGCGCACCACTCCTCGATCTGGGGTCAGTCCGGCCGCCACTCGGAGTGCGGTCGATTTGCCGGAGCCGTTTGTCCCGAGCAGTGCCAGGACCTCGCCGCGTTGCACCTCGAATCCGACATCGAAGAGGACTTGCACATTCCCATAGCTGAAATCGATGTGATTGAGCTGCAGCACTGGTATCGATCCGGGGTCAGCCGCCTGGCGACGGGTCTCCTCGCGCTCCTCCTGGAGTTCGAGGACGATAAGCGACAGATCGTTCCGGATGAAATGGCTGCTCCGGATGATCATGGTCGCGCCCACGACGGTTGCCGGAATCGTGATGATCAAAACAGCTGCTCGTGGCCCGAACGCACTGTCGAGGCCGGCCGACAGGATGGCCCCTCCCATCGCTCCGACAAAGAAGAGGTAGAGCCCGCTTACGGCGCCTGTCATGCCGCGGAGACGATACGGAGCCACCGAGGAGATAACGGGACCGATCATCGTGAACGCGGACATGTGCAGAATCGACACGATGATGCTGAAGGCCGCCCAGAGCACCGCGTTCGGCATGAAATACTGCAGCGGCACAAGTACAGCGACTGGTAGCAGTGCTTTACCGATCAGCGACAGCGCTTTCGCAGGGTCTTCGTGGTACCGACGGTCGAAGTACCGGCCGGCAAAGGGCAGCACCGCAATCAGGCCGATGCCCGCCGCAGTGCCGACGAGCCCACGCTTAAACACATCCAGGTGATAGTGCTGCTGGAGAAAGAGATTGCCGAGCACTGGTGCAGTGAAGAGGCTGAAGCCCAGAGCCGAAAAGGCCACCAGACAGGTCTTCATCGTGCGGATCCTCCAGATGCGCACGAAGGTCGCCTCGAGTGAGGGCGGCACCGGGTTGGTGTCCACGATCTCGCCCAGCACGTCGAGTTTTTCGTACTGGCCCCTCGGCGGTTCTGGAACGAAAAAGGCAAACAGCGCCACGAGGACGATCGGGAGCGACAGCAATAAGAAGGCCCAGCGCCATCCATTCACCCCGAAGGCCGACGCGATTGCGCCGACCAGAAGCGGGCTGAGAGCCCCAGCGAGGCCAGTTGCCATCCCCATCGCCGAGAAGATCCGTCCTCGAAGGCTGATCGGGTAGGCGTCCGCCAGAAGAGACGTGTGAACGGACGAGGTCGACGCCTGGGACACACCTGCGCCGAATCGGGCCAGAAAGAACGTGAAGATGTTGCTGGCCAATCCTGTGAAGAACACCATCACGCCGAACACGGCAGTGGCGATACCGATGATCGGTGGTCGCCGAAAGTGGTCTGCCAACCAACCGAGCGGCACGATCCCTAGCACCAGGAATCCGCTCGAGACACCTGCCACAAACACGATCGTTCCAGAGCTCACATGAAGCGAGGACTGGATGTTCGGCGCCAGCGTGGAGAGGCCGGAACCCTGCAGATTGTCAAGAAAGACGATGATCGCCAGAATGATGAAACTTCGCGACCCGGCACGCTTTAAGCCGGTGCGGAACGCCGTACGTTCCTCGCGGGTGCCGGGAAGCGCATCTTCCGGGAGCACGATCTCTCCGTCATCCCGGTCCGCATGCAGACGTTCCTCTGACTGATCGACAACCATCTGGGCCAGAGTCGTCGGGTCGGCCTCCCCGCCGACCCGCTCCAGATCATTGGGTTGCTCAATCACCGTTACCTCCGACCACGTCGGCTGGATCTGGGCGTGTCATCGCTCCGGCGCCTTGGACGTCTTCGGCATCATGAGTCGGTGTAGATCGACGAGATCATGCCGTCCGCCAATCTCCCTAGGAGGTTGCTGACTTGGCCGAGATCTCGATCTGTTTCGTTGCGCTGTTGTATTTCCCCACGTGGACGGGCCCGATCGCATAGGACTGTCCGGGCCCAAACGACACCGGGCCGCCCGACCCTGGAAATGTGATGTTGCGAAGCCCGTACCCAGCCTTGGTGAAGGACGCCACCGTGAGCTTCTTCCCGGCCGCGCCAGCGATCTTGGTGAACATCGCCAGGTTCTGACAGGCGGACTCGGGAGCCACGTAGCTGTGGTCCGTCGCACTGCCGGGCGCAGAGATGGTGGTGGAAGGATACGCCTTCTTGATGATCTTGACGCATTGCTGAATGAGTGGGTCCGTCCAGGCCTGAACGGAGGTCGGCGTCGCCGTCGAAGTGATCATCCCTTTCAGGTACTGCGGAGCCACGCTGTTGAGAGTGCCGGAGATTGTCACCTCCGAGGTCGCGATCCACGGAGGGTTGTAGGAGCTCTGGGTATTCGTCAGGGCGACGGGCCATGTCCCCGAGGAGGAGCCGACCGCAATCACCTCGTTCACGCCAGATGATTGGAACTTCTGGACGAAGGCCGTCACCTGCTGGTCCAAGGCGGCCTGATCAGAGGGCTGGGCCGTCGTGATGCCGACTTGGGCAACCTTGACGTGGAGCTTCTTCAGCGTCGATTGCACGACACCGACCTCCTGGACATCGTTCTGCTTCGCACCGATGATGCCCACCGTCTTTCCCTTCAACAGGCCCATCTTTGCGAAGACGGAAAGCTGCAGCGGGTCGTAGGCGGTGGGAGGAGGCGTCAAGGTGAAATTCTGGGCGGCAGACTTGGGCACTGCGCTCGGGAGCGTCGCATTGATCGTCGGAGTTTCGTGGTCGACCAAGTAGCAGCTCGGCATGTACGGCGACATGGCGAGAAACACAGGCGTGTCCTCCGTAAGCTTCGTGCAGACAGCCAGCGACGAGGTGGTGTTCGTCGGATTCACGCTGCCGAAGACCACGCTGAGCTTGCGCCCGTTGATCCCGCCGTGCGCGTTGATGTTGGCGACGAGTGCGTTGTACGCGTTGGGATAGCTGCCCTGGTTCAACTTGACGCCCACCGAACCAAGCGTGGACAAGTCGATGTAGGGGAGCCCAATTTGTACCGTCTTCGACGTGACTGCCGAGTTGGGCGCGGCAGTGGCCGACGTCGCCAATCCGACCACAGTGCCCGCCATCAAAGCCGACAACCCGAGGGCAACGCCCCTCGAACGCAGCATTTTCACACTCATGGTCTCCTCCCCCGGCGATTACTCGCCCTAGTCCGCACGATCTCGACTGCATCGAACCGAGCCCTGCCGGACGAACAAGTCTGGCACGGAACACTCAGCTGGTGCAATCCTTTGCACGGGCCTAAACACTGCCTTTGGTCCGTGTGGACGCACCTCATAGTTGCGCCCAAACGGTCTTGTTTTTCAGGTAGCCCTCGAGGCCTTCTTGGCCGTTTTCATAACCCCAGCCGGACTGCTTGAAGCCTCCGAACGGCATGGCGGGATCCCACATCATTTGACAGTTGAGCGAGACGGTTCCCGCGTCGAGGCGCTTTGCCAATCGGTGGGCGTGGGAGACGTCCCTCGTCCAGGCCGAAGCAGCCAAGCCGTAGGTGGAGTCGTTCGCCATGGCGACGACGTCGTCGTCATCGTCGAACGGTGTGACGGCAACGACTGGGCCGAAGATCTCCTCTTGGAACAGTCGCATGTCCTGGCTGACCCCGGCGAGCACCGTAGGATGCACGAAGTAGCCGGTGCGCTCGAGCCGATAGCCCCCCGTCACGACCTCGACGCCATCGCTCTTGCCTTCGTCGATGTACCCCATGACCCGGTTCAGCTGGCGTTCGCTGATGATCGGCCCACTGTGGACCTTGCCGTCGTTCGGACCCCCGAGCCGGATCTTGCCCGCGAGTGTCGCGATACCCTCGATCACCTGGTCATAGACGCCCCGTTGCACGAACACGCGGGAGCCTGCGACGCAGGCCTGTCCCGAGTGAATGAAGATTCCCATGGCTGCGGCGGGAATCGCCTTGTCAAGCTCGGCGTCGTCGTAGATGAGCACGGGGGATTTGCCACCCAATTCGAGCATGACCCGCTTTAGGTTCCCGGCTGCCGACTGCACGATGAGCTTGCCGACTTCTGTCGAACCTGTAAAGGCGATCTTGTCGACGTCGGGGTGATTGACGAGAGCCTGACCGGTGGTGTGTCCGTAGCCGTTCACAAGGTTCACGACGCCATCAGGCACGCCGGCCTCAGCGAGGACCTGCTCGAAGATCAGCGCCGACAAAGGCGTCTCCTCGGCCGGCTTGAGCACGCAGCTACAGCCAGCGGCGAGGGCGGGCGCAAGCTTGGCCGCAGCGTTGAACGCCGGGCCATTCCACGGGACGATGAGCCCGACCACACCCACGGGCTCTTTGATCGTGTACGCGTGCACCGACGCATCAAGACCCGAAAGTCCGCCGGTCATCCGGACGTCATGTGCGATTCCATTAATCTTGGTGCACCAGCCAGAGAAGTAGCGAAAAAACTCGATAGCGGCGGCAATGTTCCGCCGGGCCTGAGGCAATGGCATTCCTGTATTCAAGGAGTCGAGCTGGGCGATCTCGTCTGCTCGAACCTCGAGCAGCTCTGCCACGCGCCACAACACCTGTGCCTGCTCGGTCTGCGGCTTCTGGTGCCAGACGCCCGAATCGAACGTCTCGCGGGCCCGAGCAACCGCACTCACAACGGCGGTCACGCCACCGTCAGCAAATGTCGCGATCGGCTGCTCCGTCACCGGGTCGATGACCGAGATGGTCTCGCCTTCGCCGGGACGAGCACCGAGCTCTTCGATTGTGGCCTGTACCGTCATAGTGCCTTTCTTGGGCGTTAGCGCCGATTGATGTTGCCCGCGTCGACCGGTATCACCGATCCCGTCACATAGCGCGCCTCGTCCGACACCAGCCACGCAATCGCATTCGAGACATCGATCGGATCAACCGCCTCGACCGGAATCGCATTCAGCAGCGATCCGGCGAGCTGCGGGACGTTTTCGATGATTTCAGCCACGTTGCCACCACCAGCCATCGGCGTGCGAACAGTGGTGGGGGCAACGCTGTTGACCCGGATGAAGTGCGGCGCCAGCGAGTTGGCCCAAGACCGAGTCAAACCAATAACACCGTGTTTCGCCGCCGTGTAGGCCATCATCCCAGCGGCGTCGATAGGCGCCCCAGTGAGCCCACCGGTCGAGCTCGTCAAGACGATGGCGCCGCCCTTCTCTGCCTTGATCATTTGCGGGATTGCTGCTCGGCCGGTATTCCACACACCTGTCAGGTTCACGCCGATGACCTCGTCCCACTGTTGCTCATTTGAGGCCATCCCACCCGGCCCGATGCCCGCGTTCGCAAGCACGATCTCTACCGGCCCGAGCTCGTCGATTCCTTCTTTGAGCGCAGCCTTGAGGGCCGGGTAGTCGCGGACATCGGCCTGTTTGGCGACGATCCGTCGACCGAGCGCTTCGACCTCTTTGACCGTTTGCTCGAGGTCGGTGGTTGTCGACATCTCGTAGCCGACGGATTGCAACTGCCCGCAGATGTCAACTGCGATGATGTCGGCGCCCTCTTCGGCAAGTCGTACCGCATGGCTCCGCCCCTGCCCGCGAGCAGCGCCGGTGATGAACGCTACCTTGCCATCGAGTTTTCCCATTTATTCTTCCTTTCGACTCGGTTCGCACCGTTCGGCGATTGCTATACAGATCTCGGTCCCATCGCGATGCTGAGCCGCGCTCCTGCATCGAGGCGAATGACCTCCGCGTTCATGTAGGGATTCCGGACGATCGCCTCGACGAGGCTGGCGTACTCATCCGGATTACCCAAACGCCTTGGAAACAAGATGTCCTCGAGGAGCAGATTCTGAACGAAGCGCGACGACGTCAACGGCGTGAGGAACGAGCCGGGTGCGATCCCACACACCCGAACTCCTATCGGAGCCAGATCCCGAGCCATCGGGAGCGTCATGGATTCGATGGCTCCCTTGGCCGCGGCGTAGGGCACCATGGTCTCTTGTCCGTCAAAAGCGCTGATGGAGGCGGTCTGGACGATGACGCCACGCTGCCCATCTTCGTCGGGCACGTTCGAGGCGAAGGCGGCGGCCGCGAGTCGGGCCAGGTTGAACGGTCCCACAACATGGACATCGAGATTTGCCTTCAGGATGTCCTTAGAGATCGGGGTGCCCTCGTCGTCGACCAGGCGAGGACTTCTGATTAGGACACCAGTCGCACTGACCGCAATCGAAAATATCCCGAGCGACTGTGCGACTGTGATGGCCTCCGATACAGCCTGGTCATCTTCGGCGGTACCGAGGATCGTCTTGACCGAGTCGCCGAGCTCTGACCGAAGCTCTGCAGACCGCTCCGCGTCGGGATCGATGACGACAACTCCGACGCCGACTCCCACCAGACGACGAACGGTCGCACTGCCCAAACCGCCGGCGCCACCGGCCACGATGGCCGATCGGCCCTTAGGATTCATGCTCGTCCTGCGCTTCCGAGGAATCGCACGCTTCAGCTCCAGCTCCCGGCGCCGACACGGAATGCGGTGACGCTCGCCCCTTCGGGCACCCGCTCAATCGGTGTCGTCAGCTCTTCAATGCTCGGTGCCCCGATCTCGGATGCGATACGCGAGAGGGCGACGGGGTCGAGGTTGTAGAGGCCGATCGCGTTCTCCCCCACCATGCGCCGAACATCTGCAGCGGGGGTATCGCTGAAGGTGTGACGGAGCGCCAGACGGGTCACTGGCGAGACCTTCCGGTCCTCGTCGTACACGAACGTGCCCTCCAAGTGGGGATAGTCCGACCCCCAGAGCACCTGAGAGCTGAGGCCATGCTCTGTCGCCTGCTGCACCTCGTAGGGAGAGGCGAAGCTGGCACCCAAGAAGACGTTGCGAGCCATGTACTCGCTCGGGCGAAGCCGCACCTGCTGCAAGAGCGCGTTGTTCAGCGGCTCGTCCCGCTTGAACTCGTAGAAGGCCCGAATGGCGTCGAGCTCGGCCGCCATCGCCGGAACCCAGTTGCCAGGAGTCTCGGTGATGACCAGCTTGAGGGCGGGATGGCGTTCGAAGACCCCGCCAAAAATCATCCATGGTACGGCTCGCTGCGACAGCGTGGCTGATTCCAGCTGAATGAGGGCAATGGATTCGAGGCCTGAGTAGCGGGCACTGGTCCTTCCCCCGACATGGGTCACGAGCGGCATCTCGAGCTCTTCGCACGCTGTCCAGAACGGCTCCCAGCGCCGGCGGTTGTACTCGGGCAACTCGCCATCTCGCATGGCAGGGAAGTTGACGCCCTTTAGTCCGTGCTCGTGCGCCCAACGCACCTCGCGGACCGCCCGCTCGAGATCGAAGAGGGGGAGATAGGCCAGCCCGATGTGGCGGTGCGGTGCCTGCGACACGAAGTCGACCAGCCAGCGGTTGTAGATCGACTGCCCCACCGCCGCCATCTCAGGGTCGGGCTTGGGAACGGTCTCGCCGAACGACTGGGGCACGAAGGGGATCGGCTCCATGTTCGTGCTGCCGTGGAAGATCACCCCCGCTGCCACACCGTCGTAGTCGTAGTCAGCCAGACGAGCCGCAGATTCGTAGTGACCACGAGTCCGAAAGTTCGGGTGGTCGAGATACCCACTGCCCTCGAGCATCGTGGTGAAGGTTGCCCGCTCCGACGCCATGCTCTCCGCGAAGCGATCGAATTCCTCGAGGTGCTTCGAGGGGCAATAGGGACGGAGATCCTCGACCAGCCGCGGGCCGATGTGCGTGTCATTCGAGACGATGATGAGCGGATCCGACGCAGTCATCGGACGACGATGGGCATCTTTTCCCATCCACGAACGGTGGATGTCGAGGCTAACTTGATCCCGCTGTAGTCGACATCCCACTCGGGCCACCGGTTCAGGATCTCGTCGAGCGCCACGCGACCTTCGAGCCGGGCCAGGTGCGCTCCCAGGCAGAAGTGCAGGCCGTAGCCGAAGGTCATGTGCTGGCCGTCTGTGCGCCTGACCTCGTAGGAGGCAGGGTCCTTGAAGCGCCGGGGGTCTCGATTGGCCGAAGCCATCATGAGGAGAACCGCGCTCCCCGCAGGCAACGTCGTGCCGTAGTACTCGACGTCTTCGGTGACGTAGCGGGCCGACGCGTGACCCGTGGGCTCGAAGCGCAGCGTCTCCTCGATCGCGCTCGGAATGAGAGAACGGTCGGCGGAGATCAGCGCACGCTGTTCGGGATGATCCGCCAAGACTTTGGCGAGCCACCCAATCAGCCGCCCGGTGGTTTCGTTGCCGGCGCCGGCCAAGACGGACGTGTAGGTCAGAACCTCCTGGCGACTCAAGGTCCTCGTCACCCCCGATTCGTCTTCGAACTCGGCGTTGAGCAGCATCGTCATGAGGTCGTCGGACGGGTGTTGCGAGCGCCACTCGACGTAGTCGGCGAACATCTCTCCCGTGACCACTTCGGACTGCTCGATGCGCATCGGCTGACCCGGCCGGGTACGCAGATCGCGATCGGTCTTGTTGCGCACGGCGATCTGGTCTTCTTCGGGGATACCGAGGAGCATTCCGATCACGCGCATGGGCAACATTGACGCCAGTTCGGTGATGACGTCGAAGCCGTCGCCTCCGACCAGGGGGTCGAGGCAGCGAACGCAATAGGAGCGCACCTGCTCCTCGAGGACCGCCATTCGCTTGGGCGTGAAGACCCGCGAGAGGAGCCCGCGATGTGTGGTGTGGACCGGCGGGTCTTCCCACATCACCACGCCGGTAGGCACCTCGATGCCCGCCCGCAGGACGTCCAGCAGATCCCCTCGGCTGCTGGAAAAGACCTCCCAGTTGACCAGCGCCTTCTGCACGTCCTCGTGCCGAGCCAGCGCCCAGAAGTCGTACCGCTCGTTGTGGTAGATCGGCGCCTCTTCGCGAAGGCGCTCATAGGTCGGATAGGGGTCGGCGTTGATATCGACGTCGTATGGGTCGAAGTAGACGTGGGTATCACTGACAACCATCGGCCGCCCTCTCTGAAGTTAGAGCATTCGTTCTAACTTAGAGGTAGAGCCGTGTCAAGCCACCCAGTCCAGGGCTGGGATTGGCCCTCCACTAACCATCGTACGGCAGCGGTTATAGCGGACCATATGCTCTAGCTCAATGGCTGCACGCTCCGCTTCCACGTCGCCGGCTCCCGGGTCGACCAGACGTCTCAGGGCGGCCACGCCCGAAAAAAGGCGAAAGCTCCTCGATGGGGCCGAACAGATCATGCTGCGTGATGGGTACGCCGCCGTGACTTCGAGGCGGCTGGAGACCGAAACGGGCCTCAAAGTGCACTACCACTTTGGCAGCATCGACGACCTGTTCATCGCAGCTGTGCGTCGGAGAGGTGAGGTCAACCTGGCATTGATGGCCGAGGCCCTGTCGTCAGCCGAACCGCTTCGGGCGTGGTGGCGTCTGGCATCCGATCGTCGAGGAAGCAGACTGCTGGTTGAGATCACCGCGGCGGCGAACCACCGCCCCGCCCTTCAGGTCGAGGTGGCTGCCTTTGCCCGAGAGACCCGGCGCTTGCAAATCGAAGCGCTCGATCATCTGCTGGACGAATACGGCATCGATCGTGACGCCTATCCCCCATCGCTGGTAGCACCAACGATTCAGGGTCTCGCCTTCGCCATGGCGTACGACCAGGCCGCTGGCTTTGACACTGCTCAGGACGAGGCGTCACTCGCCATGGACCAACTTCTGGATCGTCTCGAGCGCCAGCGGGCAGCGAACAAGGGCTGAATGCGGTCAGCGGGGCGAGCGAGCCCCGGTGAATGAGGGGTTCGGCGACGTCGCTGATCAGATCGCGCGTCATCCATGGGAAACGTTTGATGAGGTGTCGAACACAGTCGACGATCGCAAGTCGACGATCGGGTGTCGACGATCGCATCAGTAGAGCGAGTTAGTAGCTTGAGGAGAGGATGAGGCGCGGGGCAGACCCAATAAATCATCTCAACCAGGGACTTCGTTGGAGCGGAAGACGGGATTCGAACCCGCGACCCTCACCTTGGCAAGGTGATGCGCTACCACTGCGCCACTTCCGCGTGGAGCCACCACATTACCTCGCCATCAACGTGCCAAGCGGAGGGGCAGGGGTCGTCGACCAGGACCGGAAGAACCCCGAGGTCATCGGTCCCCGCCGAGGGCGAGCGGACTCGGTGTCTCGCTACATTGACAGTCATGCGCCAGGACGAGAACACCGCCATCCTGAGTCGCTCCTTCGGCGCGGTGGCGGACGAGTACAACCGTCTCCGGTCAGCCCCCTCGGCCGAAGCGCTCGACTGGCTTCTTCCCTCGGATGCCACCGACGTCCTCGAAATCGGAGCCGGGACGGGCCTCCTGACGCGACGGCTGGCCGAGCGAGTGGACCACGTGATGGCGGTGGAGCCCGACGACCGCATGCGCGCCGTCCTGGCCGCGGCTGACCCGGGTGTCGAGGTCCTCGCCGGTCAAGCGGAGGAGATCCCCGCCGAGGCATCCTCTGTCGACGTGGTCATCGCCCAGTCGGCCTGGCACTGGGTCGACGAGTCACGCGCAATCCCCGAGGTCGCCAGGGTGTTGCGCCCGGCCGGCCGACTGGCGCTCGTCTGGACCGGACCGGACCGCTCGGTCGACTGGATGCGATCACTGTGGGCAGGCGGCATCATCTTCAGCCCGGAAGAGAAGACCAACGAGGACGGTCGGCGGAGGAGGCGGCATCTCGTCAGTGTCGACGCCGGTGGCGAAAGTCCCTTCCTCCAGCCGGAGACGAAGCTGTTTCGATGGACCAGGGCGATGACCAAGGCGGATCTCGTGGCGCTGTCCGCGACGTACAGCGCGGTCATCACCATGGACGAGGCCACCCGCCGCGCGCATCTCGAAGCCATGAACCGCTTCCTCGACACGCACGAGGCCTTCGTCGGGCTCGACGCCATTGACGTCCCGATGCGCTCCTACTGCTGGCGCGCCACCAAGGCCTGAGCCATGGGGAGTCGCGGCATTGCGGTCCCTCTGACGTAACTGTCCTCCACCTGGACGCCGGCGCCGTGCCCCCTGTGCGTCGTCTTCGCTGCTTCCTGTGCATCGTCACGCGTTCGTCGTCTGACTCCTCGCACCGGCCTACGTCATCCTGCGGTCGCACTCAGATTTGAGGCGCATCGTCTGTGATACCGGTCCGAACGGGCCGGCGTCCCAACTGACGAAAGGCAGAGCAACCATGCAGATCCGCCTGCGCAACGTACTGGCCGTCGGCGCCCTTACCTCCGGACTCCTCGCCGGTGGCGCGCTGGTCGCCAATGCGGCGACCACGTCCACCACGACCGGCAACTCGGGCAGCAGTTCGGGCTCGTCCCCGCCCACCGCACCCTCGTCGAGCTCGAACACCGGCAGCAGCGGCTCCGGGAACTCCGGGACGGGCTCTTCGAGCTCCCCGACCGGCTCCGGCTCCAGTTCAGGCTCCTCCAAGAACTGTCCCAACATGGGAAGCGGATCGACATCCGGCACCGGCAGGACGCCTCCGTCGGGATCCGGCGCCCCGCCCGAAGGAGCTCCGCCTCTCTCCGGCTCGGGCAGCGCGTCCACGTCCGGCTCGTAATCCCCCGCTCCGAGACCGTCACCACGACAGGGGACGGGCGGCGCGGGCCGGAACACCTGGCGGCCCGCCCGCCCTCCTCTCGGCCCCCGGGCCGGGCCACAGGAGGGGTCTAGGCCGTCGCTCCCCGGGCATCGAGTGCGCACGCGACGAGCTCACCCAACGCATCGTCGATGTGCACCGCCACCTCGTCGAGCTCCGGCAGGAGGCGGCGGCAGGCCAGCAGGCCGAAGTAGACCCGCCCGAGGTACGAGAAGGCGGTGACGTTGATGCCGATGCCTTCGGCCATGGGGCCGACGGGATAGGTGGCGGTGACCCGGCTCCCGGCCAGGAACAGCGGTACGTCGGGGACCCGCACGCTCGACACCGTGACGTTGAACGGTGGCCGCATCTTGTCGAACAGCCGCGTGCCCGCCATGGCCCGGGCTACCCGGGAGGCCAGCGCCGGCAGAGCGATCTGGGCCAGGTCCCCCAGGAAGCGTCCCCCGTGCAGCTTCTCCTGCTCCTTGGCCACCCGGGTCGACTCTGAGATGGCGTCGAGGCGGGCCACCGGGTCGTCGATGTCGCTGGCCAGCGAGACCAGCATGCCGGAGATCTGGTTCCCCAGCTCCTCGGACTCCCCCTCGGCCCGCGTCGAGACCGGGACCATGGCCACCAGCGATCCCTCGGCCTCTTCCCGGCGGGCCGCCAACAGGCGGCGCAGTCCGCCCGAGACGCTGGCCAGGATCACGTCGTTCACCGTCGCTTCGAACTCGCGGCTCACCAGCTTCACGTCCTCGAGCGGAACGGAGAGGCCGGCAAAGCGCTTGCGGTTCGACACGGCGCCGTTGAACGAGGTGCGCGGCGCGGCGAAGAACCCCGGAGGTGACTGCTCCCCCCGGCCGGCCAGCTCGCGATTGTGCATGCCGAGATCGGCGACCGCCTCCACTCCGGCCTGCAGCGCGTTGAGCGTCGAACCCGGCTGCCGGGTCAGCGACGAGGCGGCGTGCCGCAGCATCTGCGTGTTGGAGGGCAGCGGTGCAGGGTTCCACTCGGGCGGCAACTCCACAATGCGGGTCCGCGGCGTCAGGTCCAGGAAGGCGGCCAGCACGGACGCACCGCTGACCCCGTCGAGGATGGCGTGATGCACCTTGGCCACCAACGCCGTGCGATCTCCCTTGAGCCCCTCCACCAGGTGCATCTCCCAGAGCGGCCGGTCCGGATCGAGTTGGCGGCTCATGAAGCCGGCCACGAAGGCCTCGAGCTCGGGCATGCCGCCCGGCGACGGGAGACTGGCCCGGCTCAGGTGATCGTCGAGGTCGAAGTCGGGATCGTCTACCCAGACGGGGTGGTGCAGCCCGAACGGCACCCGGAGGGCACGCTGACGCAGCGGGGCGATCAGGTGCAGGCGCTGCTGAATGACCCGGCGAATCTGCGCGTAGCGGGTGGACGGTGAGAACAACGAGCGAGTGCCCTCCGGGGGATCGAGCACCAGCACGACACCGACGTGCATCGGGGTCGTGGGCGTCTCCAGAGAGAGGAAGGCGGCATCCATGCCGACGAGTGACTGCATGACCGTCCCCTTCTTAGCGCCTCCGCGCTCGCCCGTCATGTGCCCGTGTGCCCGAAGCCGCCACTCCCCCGTTGCGAGTCCTCGAGCCCGCCCTCGCCTACCAACTGGAAGGTTGCCTGCTCCACCTTTATCAGGACCAGCTGCGCCACACGGTCGCCCCGGCGGACGGTGTAGTCGTGCTCGGGGTCGTGGTTGACCAGAATCACCTGGATCTCACCCCGGTAGCCCGAGTCGATCAGCCCGGGGGCATTCAAGCAGGTGAGACCGTGCCGGGCCGCCAGCCCGCTGCGCGGCACCACCAGGCCGGCGTAGCCGTTCGGGATGGCGATGGCGACCCCGGTGGGCACCACGGCGCGCCCGCCCCGGCATGCCAATGCCGTGTCCGTGGTGGCGATCAGGTCGGCGCCGGCATCACCCTCACGGGCGTAGCCGGGGACGGGCAGCTCGCGGTCGAGCTGCTGGAGTGGCACGGGCAGCATCGCCGGACATTACAAGGACTGGCGCCAGCCTCCCTCCGCCACGGCGGCCGGTAGCATGCCCGCGCATGCTGGCCTGGATCGATCTCGAAATGACGGGACTCGATCCGGCGCGCCACACCATCGTCGAGATCGCCTGTCTCATCACCGACGACAACCTCGAACTCGTCGAAGAGGGCCCCGACCTGGTGGTGCACGCCTCGCCAGCGCAGCTGGCGAGCATGGACGACTTCGTCCGCACCATGCACACCCGCTCGGGTCTCCTGACCGCCATGGAGGAGTCGACGCTGACCCTGGCCGACGCCGGTGCGCAGACCCTGGCCTTCCTCCAATCGCACATTCCCGAGGCCCGCACGGTCCCCCTGGCCGGGAATTCCATCGGGACGGATCGCCGCTTCCTGGCCGATCAGCTGCCCTCTATTGAGGACTTCCTCAACTACCGCTCGGTCGACGTCTCCACCATCAAGGAGCTCTGCCGGCGCTGGCTCCCCGACGTCTACAAGGCCGCACCCCCGAAGTTGGGAGGCCACCGGGCCCTGCAGGACATCCGCGAGTCGGTGGCGGAGTTGGCCTACTACCGCGCCGCCATCTTCGACCGCGCCGCGACGAGCGAGAAGGAGCACACGTGAGCACCACCGGCAAGGACGCGCCGTCGATGTCCATCGCGGAGGCGAACGAGCAGCTCACCGCCGCAGGGCAGCTGTTCGAAATGGAGGAGCTGTCCATCCGCGGCGTGCCGACGCGGACGTGGAAGCACGCGCCTCCGTCGCTCCGCGCCATCATGGACATGTCGCTCGGCCACGGCGACGACGTCTTCCTCGTCTACGAGGACGAGCGGACGACCTTCGCCGAGCACTACCGCATCGCCTGCACCCTGGCGCACCGCCTGCGTGACACGTTCGGTATCGAGCAGGGCGACCGGGTGGCCATCATCATGCGCAACCTGCCCGAGTGGGTCATGGCCTTCTGGGCGGCCGCGCTGGCCGGCGCCATCGTCGTGCCGCTCAACGCGTGGTGGAGCGGTGAGGAATTGCGCTACGGCCTCGAGGACTCGGGCTCCAAGGTGGCCTTCGTGGACACGGAGCGGGCCGAGCGGATCCGCCCCTTCCTGGGCGGCCTGTCGGACCTCGGCGCGGTGATTGTGGCCGACGAGCACCGCACCGAGCCCAAGGCGCCGCTGGCCGTCTACGAGCCGCCGGGCGGCCGGGCGCAGGTGGCCGAATGGCCCTTCCCCCTGGCGCTGGGCGACGTGGACGAGGCTGCAGTGCCGCCCGACCTGACCATCGATCCGGAGGACGACGCCACCATCTTCTACACCTCGGGCACCACCGGTCGTCCCAAGGGCGCGGTGGGCACCCACCGGAACATGGGCACCAACCTGATGAGCCTCTTCTTCATCAACACCCGCGGGGCCACCCGCTTCGGCTCCGCCCTGGTGCCGACCGGCGAGAAGACGCAGGCAGCCTTCCTCCTCTCCGTGCCCCTCTTCCACGCCACGGGCTGCCATTCGGTCATGGTCTCGAACCTGGCGGCCGGCGGGAAACTCGTGATGATGCACCACTTCGACCCCGAGCGCGCGCTCCAGCTCATTGAGCGGGAGCGGATCGGCACCTTCGGTGGCGTGCCGGCCATGGTCATGCAGGTGCTCGACTCGCCCGACTTCTCCAAGTACGACACCTCCTCAATCCGCGGCGTGTCCTATGGCGGTGCGCCGGCGCCCCCCGACCTCGTGCGCCGCATCCGTGCCGCCTGGCCCATCGGCCAGCCCTCCAACGGCTACGGGCTGACGGAGACGTCCTCGGTCACCTCCATGAATTCCGGCGGCGACTACGTGGCCAAGCCGGACAGCGTGGGCCCGCCCGTCCCGGTCTGCGACGTGGCCGTAGTGCCGGAGGACTTTGCCGGCGCCGAGCCCGACGACACCATCCCCCGTGGGCCGGACGTCCGGGGCGAGCTGTGGATCAAGGGGCCCAACGTGGTGCGCGGCTACTGGAACCGCCCCGAGGAGACCGCCAAGACCTTCACCGAAGGCTGGCTGCACACCGGCGACGTGGCACAGCTCGACGAGGAGAACTTCATCTACATCGTCGACCGCGCCAAGGACATGATCATCCGAGGTGGCGAAAACGTGTACTCGGTCCAGGTGGAGGCCGCCTTGTTCGAGCATCCGGCCGTTGCCGATTGCGCGGTCATCGGCGTGCCCCATCCCACGCTCGGCGAGGAGGTGGGAGCCGTCGTCGTCCTCCGTCCCGGTGCCAAGGTGACCGCGGACGAGCTCCGGCTGCACGTGAAGGCCCGGCTGGCCGGCTTCATGGTGCCGACCCACATCTGGTTCCGCTCAGAGCCCCTGCCGCGGAACCCGCAGGGCAAGGTCCTGAAGCGAGAGCTCCGAGACGAGCTGGTCCCCACCGAAGACTGAGCGACGGCGCCTCAGGCCGGATCGGGTGCCCGCCCGGTGAGCCCCAGCAGGCGATGGAGCAAGGGTGCATCGTCCGGGACCGGCACCGCGGCGCCGTACACGCCGATGGCACGCCACTCCTCGACGTGGGGAGTCAGCTCGTCCCAGAGGCCCTGCACGAGCCCGGCCGGGAGCTCCGGGTCCACGCCGATCACCCGGGCGATGTCGTGGGCACGCAAGGCCCGGAATTGGTTGATCTGCCAGAAGTACTCGCGCACCGCGTAGTCGCCGAAGGACAGGTGTGCCATGGCGTCGAGGTCCGTCACGCCCGCGGCCGCCGCGCAGGCGCGGTCCACCATGGCCTCGAAGTTCGCCACCGGATCCTCGCCCAGGAGGTCCCCGTCGAACTTGTCCGAGCCCGCCTCGTCCATGGTCAGCCCGGCCAGCATGTCGGGCACCCAGGCGTCGTCGTACGCGTGATAGTTGACGAGGGTCCGCAGCGACGGCGGCTCGGGCCGGACCCGGGTGGTGAAACTGGCCGGGAGAATGACCTCCCATTGATCGGGGGCGATCTGGGCCACCACCTGGGCCAGGGCCTGATCGGCCAATTGGAAGACTTCGGGTTCTGCCATGACGGCCATGTGGCGTCCACTCCTTCGCTGGCTCCGGGGAGCCATGGTGTCGCACGGCTGTCACAGGCAGGGTACAGGCGTCGGGCCTCCCCACCGACGAGGACCCGGACGCGAACGTGCCGGCCACGAGGGCCGGCACGTTCCACTCTCACGCCCGGCATGCCGGGCGGGCGGGCCTCCTCAGCGGTTGGGCTGGGGCGTCACCCGCAGGTAGGGCTTCAGGGCCTTCCAGCCCTTCGGGAAGCGGCCCTTGGCGTCGTCGTCGCTCAGCGCCGGGACGATGATGACGTCGTCACCGTCGGTCCAGTTGACCGGCGTGGCCACCGAGTAGTCGGCGGTCAGCTGCAGCGAGTCGAGCACGCGCAGGATCTCGTCGACATTGCGTCCCGTCGAGGCCGGGTAGGTCAGCGTCAGCTTGACCTTCTTGTCCGGGCCGATGATGAAGACCGAGCGCACCGTGAGGGTGTTGTCGGCGTTGGGGTGGATCATGTCGTAGAGGTCCGCCACCTTGCGGTCCTCGTCACCGATCAGCGGGAAGGTCAGGGCGGAGCCCTGGGTCTCCTGAATGTCGCCGGCCCAGCCCTTGTGGGACTCGACGGAGTCCACTGAGAGGCCGATCAGCTTGGCGTTGCGCTTGTCGAATTCGGGCTTGGCCTTGGAGAAGGCGCCGAGCTCGGTCGTGCAGACCGGCGTGAAGTCCTTGGGGTGGGAGAAGAGGATCCCCCAGCTGTCACCCAACCACTCGTGGAAATTGATGGTGCCTTCGGTGGTGTCCGCCGTGAAGTCGGGGGCGGTGTCCCCGAGTCGTACTGCCATTGTGCTCCTCCTGAAATGATGAAGGTCCGTTTGTGCGGACTGTGACTCTACCGGGTGTTCCGCCAATTGTCGACATGATTGGTCATATTTCCCCCGCCCGGGTCGGGTCGCGGAAAAGGTGCCCTCACCTGGGAACGAGCGTGAACTCAATGTGCGGCCACCCCGGTGCGTCGTGCGAGAATGCCTTTGTGAGTCCCGAACCCGTGCCCGACGAGCCCTCCTCGGGGTCCTATCGGCCGTATCGGACCGACTCCCTGGTCGTCGAGCACGACGGCCCGGTCACGGTGCTCACCATCAACCGCCCCGAGCGCCGCAACGCCGTGGACAGCGTCTGCGCCGACCAGTTGCGGGAGGCCTTCCTGGCCTTCGACGCCGACGACGACCGCTCCGTGGCCGTCCTGGCGGGGGCGGAGGGGACGTTCTGTGCCGGCGCCGACCTCAAGGCGGTGGCCGAGGGGGACCGCCGGCCCATCCCCGACGACGGTCCGGGACCGATGGGCCCCACCCGGCTGACGCTGGGCAAGCCCGTCATCGCCGCCGTCGAGGGCTACGCCGTGGCCGGGGGCATTGAGCTCGCACTCTGGTGCGACCTGCGCATTGCCGCCGAGGATGCCGTCTTCGGGGTCTTCTGCCGTCGCTTCGGTGTGCCGCTGTGCGACCTGGGCACGGTCCGGCTCCCGCGGATCATCGGGCACGGGCGGGCGCTGGACCTGATCCTCACCGGACGCGCCGTCTCGGCCCCCGAGGCCCTCACCATGGGCCTGGCCAACCGGGTCGTCCCACCGGGCCAGGCCCGGACCGCGGCCGTGGCCTTGGCGCAGCAACTGGCCGCGCTGCCCCAGACCTGCCTGCGCTCGGACCGCATGAGCGCACTGGAGCAGTGGGGGCTGACCGAGGAGGAGGCCGCCGTCGGGGAGGCCCGCCGCGGGCGAGCCGTCGTCAGCAGCGGGGAGACACTCGAAGGAGCGCTGCGCTTTGCGGGAGGTGCCGGCCGCCGTGGCGCTGCACTCGACTGACGACACCGCCAACGGACGGCGACCGCCGGACCGCCCGACGGTCGCCGCCTTCGACTTCGACGGCACCCTGGTCGACGGGGGCAGCGTGGTGCCCTTCCTGGTCAGCCTGCGCGGCGTCTGGCCGGTCCTGCGGGCGGTGGTCCGGCTCTCCCCCGCCCTCCTGCGGGCGGCGATCACCGGCGGCACGGCGGCCGACGAGGTCAAGGAGCGGCTGTTCACCCGCCTGCTCGGCGGCCTGGCCGTGACGGAGGTCGACCGGCGCTCGGCCGTCTTCGCCCACCGCCACCTGCAGCGCCACCTGCGCGCCGACGCCCGGCGGCGTCTCGATTGGCACCGGCGGCAGGGGCACTACACGGTCATTGTGTCGGCGTCACCCGAGTGCTACGTCAGCCCGGCCGGCGAGGAGTTGGGCGTCGACGGCGTGGTGGCCACCCGCCTGGCCGTCGGCGGCGGCGGGTTGCTCACCGGCGGCTACGAGGGAAAGAACTGCCGGGGCGCGGAGAAGTACGCCCGCCTGGTCGGCCACCTCCGAGCGCGCGGCCTGCTGTCGAACACCGGAGGGGAGCAGCCGGTGTTGTGGGCCTACGGCAACAGCCGCGGTGATCTGCGTCTGATGAACGCGGCGGACCACGGTGTGGACGCCGGACGCCTGGGCCCTCTCGGCCGTCTGCGCCGGTTCCCTCGGCTCTCTGAGGTGACCGAGACAACCCACTGAGCGGCTCAGCCAGGTGTGACGGCGATGCCGACGGCGTGGCCTGCGTAGCCGGGCACCGCGGTGGTGACGTCGCCGAAGTAGGGCGCGTCGCCGTAGGCGAAGGCCTGCCCGCTGCCGTTCACGGCGTCGAACCCCTGCCCGGAGAAGTCGGGGATGAGGCCGGTCATGGGGCTCTTCATGGTCGAGAGCGCGGGCGAGTTGCCCGAGAGCGCAACGGACAGCGCGTCCCCGAAGGCGTGTGGCGTGCCGTTGGCCTCCAGCATCCAGTAGCCGCCGCCGTCAGGTGAGGGGGCCACGCCCACGATCGGCGTGGAAGGTGGCGCGGCGCCGAGTGACCCGTAGAACCCCGCGTCACCGAAGGCGAACAGCCCGCCGTCGGAGGCGATCAGCCAGTACCCACCGCCGTCGTGCGTGGGCACCATGCCGATGACGGGTCTGTTGAGCTTGAGGCTCCCGGTGCTGCCGTAGAACTGCGCATTGCCGTAGGCGAAGATCCCGCCGTCGGAGGCCACCAACCAGTAGCCGCCGCCATTGGGCGTCACTGCCATGCCCACCATGGGCTTGTTCAAGCGGATGCTCCCGGTGCTCCCGTAGAACTGCGCGTTGCCGAAGCTGAAGACGCCGCCGTCGCTGGCGACCTCCCAGTACCCCGCGGCGTCGTGCGTCGAGGCCATGGCGACCACCGGCTGGTTGAGGCGCATCCCGCCCGTGCTGCCGTAGAACTGCGCGTTGCCGAAGCTGAAGACGCCCCCGTCGGAGGCGTTGATCCAGTAGCCCCCGACCCCGCCACTGGGCTGGTCGCCGACCAGGCTCGTCCCACCCGGCAGGCTCTGCAGCGTGGCCGGACCGTAGTAGTGGTTCACGATCTGGCTGTACGTCCAGTTGCCGTCCCCGTGGTCCTGACCGATGGCGTAGCCGAGGGCGCCCCATTGGCCCATCCCGATGCCGTGCCCCCAGCCCTGTCCGACGATGGTGACGGTCGTGCCGACCTGCGATGTGGGGACGAAGAGGTCCGACTTGAGCCCGAGGTTCACATAGAACTCCGTCCCCGGAACGGTGATCTGCTGCAGGGATCCGACGAGGGTGATGGTGGCAACCCTCCCGTGGGGAAAGTCGTACGGCTGGCCGGGGTCCGAGGTCAGTCCGTTGAATTGGAGGAAGGTGCCGATCTGGGGGAATGCGCTCTGGATCTGTGCAGCCGAGACCGTCGTCGACCAGTTGTGGTTGGGGTTGCCCCCACCGGCGGTCACTGCGTCACCGTCGTCGGGTACGGCGGCGAAGGGCGACTGCTGGTTGGAGCTCGAGGTGTAGCCGCCCGTCGAGGCGGAGTACTCGGTGGTGGCGATCTGGCCGCCCGGCATCACCATCACCTGCCCGGCGGTGTCGTTGGCCGCCGCGATGCTCGTCGGCGTCTCGTACTGGGTGCCGCGGTAGGTCTGGCACGTCAGGTCGCAGGTGTCGGCGTAGCCGCCGTAGCCACCGAGGTTGGCCAGGACGTACGAGCGGACGGCCACCGCCTGGGCTTCGAGCTCCTGGAAGCCCCAGTTCATCCCCTGGGGTCCGGCGCCGCCGAGACTCGCCCAGCTCGACGGCGATTCCCCCGGAACGGTGTCGGCGACGTACTGCTCGAGCGGCAACGTGTTGACCGACCGCGCCTGGCCGAGCGAGTTGTACATCGCGGTGAACGTGCCGTGGACCGTCGGACTGCCGCTCGCGACGCAGAGGGTCAGGAGGCCGCCGACGGGCGATGCCGTGGGGTTCGTCTGATTCGTCAGCACCGGAGCGCTCCAGGGACCGCCGCACCCTCCGCCGGTCTCGACGTCCCAGGTGCCCCCGCCGGCCTGTTGGAACCGGACGGCCGCCGCACCCGGCACCCCCGGCGCCGAGACGGCGCCCCCCGAGGCGGCCACGATCACATCGAGGCCGTCGTTCTCGGTCATGTCGATGCGGACGTTGGTGGCGTCACCCGGCAGGGCATGCGCCTCGGAGGCATTGATCTCAGCCGGCACGGACGCCCGGTCCGGCGCGTTGAGGTCGGCCGCCGCGGGAGAGGCAAGGCCGAGCAGCGCGGTGGGCACCGCAAAGGCAAGCGAGAGGAGGAGCGCACCGAACGCCTTGGAGGTCTGGCGACGCGGCGGACGGGGGCGCGCCACAGCAGTTCGGACCAACACGATGCGACAAGGCTACCGGCGCGACCTGCCCCATTTGGTGCATGGCAGCGGCAATCGGGGTGCGCAGCGACGCCGATACACTGCACGGCCGTGCGGGTCGACCAGGTCATTCCGTCCCTCGCCAGTCGCGACGCCATCGGCGTGCACAGCCTGCATCTGCGGGACGGGTTGCGCGCCGCCGGCATCGACTCGGACATCTTCTACGGCAGCTACACCCAGGACGTGCAGGCCGAGGGCAAGCCGGTCATCGAGCTCGGCCGGGCCAGCCGTGACCGCTGGCTTCTCTATCAAGCGTCCATCGGGAGCCCCGTCTACGACATCCTCGCGGCGCGCACCGAGCCGAAGCTGGTGAACTACCACAACATCACCCCGGCCGAACTGCTGCGCGACTGGGAGCCCGCCGTCGCCTACGAAGTCGCGCTCGGCCGGACGCAGCTGGCGCGCCTCGCGCCCCAGAGCCGTTTCGCCGTCGCCGACTCCGCCTTCAACGAGTCCGAGCTGCGCACGCTGGGGTACGAGGGGACCGCCGTCGTCCCGCTGCTGATCGACATGCGGTCCAAGAGCGACGAACCCGATCGCACGCTGGCCGATGCCCTGGCCCGTCGCAAGGACCGCGAAGGCGGGGCGGACCTGCTCTACGTGGGCAAGATCTCACCGCACAAGGCGCCGCACGATCTCGTCAAGATGCTCGACGTGCTCCGGCGCACCGACGACCCGGCGGCCCGCCTGCATCTCGTCGGCTCGCCCCTCGGGGAGACCTACGAGCCGGCGTTGCGCGCCTTCATCGACGAGCTGGGGCTGTCCGACGTCGTCCACCTCCCCGGCTCGGTGAGCGGCGCCGAGCTCGAGGCCTACTTCCGGGCGGCCGACGTCTTCGTCATGGCCTCCGACCACGAGGGGTTCTGCGTGCCCCTGGCCGAGGCCATGGGCCACGGCGTCCCCATCGTCGCCTACGGGGTCACCGCGGTGCCCGAGACGGTCGGCGGCGCCGGGCTGATCCTGCCCGACAAGGCGGCGGTGCCGTTCGCCGCCGCCGTCGGCCGGGTGCTGCAGGATCCCGTGCTGCGCGGGGTCCTGGCGGCCGCCGGACGCGAGCGGGCCGCCGGCTTCGACCTCGGCGCCTCCACCCGCCGCTTCGTTGCGCTGGTGCAGCAGGCCGTCGGCGCCGGCTGAACGCCGACGGCCCCTGCAGCCACTCCCCCACCTTCGGGCCACACCACACGGTCAGAGCGGACAGAGGTTACTGACGCCGTCTCCGCCCAGGGTGGATCGTCGGGCGCTCAGGAACGAGTCGAGAGTGCCGAGATGAGCTCGACGGCCCTGTCGCCCGCCGAGGCGAGGTCGAGGGCGTCGATGCGGCGCCGCGCCGCGTCGGCCAGCGTCGCACGGAGCTCCGCATCGGCCCGCAGGCGCGACACGGCGCCGGCCACCGCATACGGGTCCTCGGCATCCACCAACAGGCCGCCGTCGCCCACGACCTCGGGCAGGGCACCGGCCTCGTTGGCGACGACCGGCACGCCCAGCAGCATCGACTCCACGACGGGCACGCCGAAGCCCTCGTGGCGCGACGTCAGCACGAAGACGTCGGCCTCGGCCACGGCCGCCGCCAGCCCGGCGTCGCTGAGCGCGCCGCGGAAGACCACGGCGTCGTGCAGGCCCATGTCGTCGACGAGACGGTGCAGCGCCGCCGTGTAGGAGGGGACGACCGGACGTCCGACCAGCTGCAGCGTCGCCGCCGGGTCGCCGTGCGCCCGGGCCACCAGGAGCGCCATGACGGCCAGTTCGATCGCCTTGTTCGGAGCGAGACGCCCGACGCTGATGAGGCGCGCACCCGAGGCGACCGCGGTCGTCCCCCGGTTGGCCGCCGTGGCCCCGACGTGCCGGTCCGTGGGTGCCGCGGCGGCGGGCGGCACGACAGCCGTGCGCCGGAAGCCGGCCTGGCGCAACTCCGACTCGTTGAACGCGGACACGGCCAGACCGAGCGCGGCGCGCGGCGCCAGCTCGCGCAGCTGGGTCTGGGCCAGGAGCTGGTGCCGCGCCATGCCGTTGTCCCACGGCGCGTAGTACTCGGGAGGCGTGATGTTGTGGTAGTTGACGACGAGGGTCTCCGCGCGCGCCCCAGCCAGGGGCCGATGGCGGAGGCGGTGGCGCACTGGTAGACCAGCACGTCGCCCGCTTCGGCCTCTTCGGCGTACCGGCCGAAGGGGCGGGTCTCGGACGCCGTCGCCGGGTCGTCCATCTCCACGTAAATGTGCGAGGTGACGCCCCGTTCCACCAGGACGTCGCGCAGGCGCAGGGTGTGCCGTCCGACCGCATCGGCGCGGTGGAGCATCGGGACGAACTGGTGAATGCCCGTCACGACGGCGTGGCGGCGGGCGTGGCCAGCGGGACCAGCAGGTCCACGAAACGGTCGGCAGCCGCACCGAGATCGAGCACCGCCAGCCGCTGCCGGCCCGCCGCGACGAGGTCGTCGCGGCGGCGTGCGTCCCGCAGCAGCGCGGCAACGGCCGCCGCCAGCGCGTAGGGATCCTTGTCCGACACGAGAACGCCGGCACCGCCCAGTACCTCGGGCACCGCGCCCTGATCGAACGCCACCACCGGGACGCCCGCCGCCATGGCCTCGACGACCGGCACGCAGAAGCCCTCGTGTTCCGACGTCACGACCAGCACATCGGCGCTCGCGTAGGCCGCCGCCACGGCGGCATCGCTGGCATGGCCGGCGAACTCCACCGCGGTGGCCAACCCGAGGTCGGCCACGTACCGGTGCAGTGCCGCCACGTAGGAGTCCGTGGCCGGCTTGCCGATCAACTGGAGCGTTGCGCCGGGATCGCCGTGGGCCCGGGCCACGGCGAGCGCGGCGACGGTGCTCTCGAGGGCCTTGTTGGGCGACACCCGCCCGACCGCCAACCAGCGCGCGCCCCGGGCGGGCGCCGGCCGGGGCGCCGGCGCAGCGGTGACCCCGGCATGCAGCGCGGCCGAGGGCGAGATCACGGCCGTCCGCACGAAACCGGAGGCAGCCAGGTGGGCCTCGTTGTAGACGGAGTCGGCCACGGCCAGCGCGGCGCGTGGTGCGAGCAGGCGCAGGTCGCCCTGGGCCCGGAGCTGCCCCAGCGCGAGGTGGTTGTCCCACGGCGCCATCAGCTCGGGCGGCGTGACGTTGTGGTAGTTGACGACCAGGGTCTCGGGCCGGCCGGCCAACCACGGCGCCATGGCCGAGGCCGTGGCGAACTGGTAGACGACGACGTCGCCCGGCTCCGCCCTGTCGGGATAGGAGAGGACGGGCACCGTCTCGCCGGCGGTCTCGTCATCCACCGTGTCGACGAAGATCTCCGAGCGCACGCCGCGGCGCCGCGTCGCGTCGCGCAGGCGCAGGGTGTGGCGGCCCACCGCGTCGCCTCGGTGCAGCACGGGGACGAAGTGGTGGATGCCGCTCACGAGGGCGTGCGGGCCGACAGGGCGATGCGCCGGTCTTCCCCGGTCCCGTCGGGCAGTGGCGCGACCTCCACGAACCCGGCGCGCTGCAGCACCATCTCCCAGGTCGCCTCGTGGAGCGGGCGCCCGTCAACGAGGTCCAGCGCGGGCGCCTCTCGCGCGTCGACGGACGCGACGGGCTCGGAGATCACGACGAGTGGCGCCCCCCGCCGGAGCGCCCGCCGGCTCTGCGCGAGCAGCGGGAGCAACGCGTGCAGCGGCACGCGGTCGACCACACCGCTCAACACGATCCCGCCTGTTGTCCCGTCGGCACGGGAGGCCAGGTGCTCCGACGCCTCGGCGATGGTCACCGAGCACCCGTGTTCGATGGCGCGCAGCGCCAGCGCGCCCCGCGGCTCTACGCCGTGGGCCTCCGCACCGCGCTCGCGCAACGCATGCAGGAGGTCGCCGTCGCCACAGTCCGCATGGACGATGACACCTCCCGGCGTGCGGGCCAGCACGTGCGCCGCCACCGGCCCGGCCAGCGGGCCCAGCTCCCGCGCCGGGACGAGCCAGGCCGGACCGTCCACCGGCCTGTCCTGCGCGGCGAGCCTGGCCTCCAGCGTCTCGACGCGCGCCGACAGGAACCGGAACGCCTCGACGACGTGTCCCATCGCCTCTTCGAGATCGGTCTTGTCGCCGTCGGGCGTCCGTCCGGCGCGGTCCCTTCTCGGGCGCAGGCGGTCCAGCGGTCCCGCCCGGCGGGCATCGCCGTGGGCCGCTGCCACGGCGTCGGAGAGGGCGGAGGCGCCCGGATGGTAGGGCCCGTAGCGATCGCCCAGGTGCGTGAACGCGGCCAGGAAGTTCCAGGCGTCGCTGCCCTGAGGTGACAATCGCGTGAAGGCGTCGTGCAACGCCGCCGCAGCCCGGGCCTGGTCCGCCGGCGTCGGGTGCGCGTCCTCGCCCAGTTCACCCGACTGATCAGCAGCGCCCGTTGGAGGAATACCGGCGGACATGGCGCCCGATGCTACCGGCGATGCCCCTTCCGCCTCGGACCCCCGCGGTTTTCCGGGTCGTCGCGAAGGACTACCTTCTACCGCTTGGCGGTAGGAAAGCAGGGGAACCGGACCAACGTGAAGAACGCGCGCAGCTTGGCGATCCGATGCACTTTGGCCGGCGTCGCCGTGACGGGGGCATGCGTCGCCATCGTGGCGGTCACCCCGCAGAAGGTGTCCGGCGCACCCGCTCCGCTGACGCTTTCGGAGACGTGGAACGGCGGAAGGGGCACCATCCTCAACGACGCGCCGTGCGGCGTCGCGGAGGCATCACCGGTGGAGTTCAACGACGCCGGGACTCCCGGCGTCGAAGTCGGTGACCGTGAGGGCGCGCTGTACGGCCTCGATCTGCAAACGGGCGCGGTCCTGCCGGGATGGGGCAGCGGGACGGGGAGCAGCGTCGGCTCGGGCCAAGGCTGCCTGAGCAATCCAGCGGGTGGCACGCCGGCGACGGGCGTCAACGGCGTCGAGGTCCCGGGGAGCCCGCCCGTCGACTCGACCGCCTCGGTCGGCAACGGCGACCTCTACTTCGGCGCCGGCAACGCGGCCTCGCCGGTGGACGGCGGCTACTACGCGTATTCGTCGAACGGGTCGGAGGTCTGGAACCAGGTCGTCACGAATCCCGCTACCGACGACGCTCCCGACGGCGGTGTCCAGGCATCACTGCCGATCGCCAACGGAGGTGCACTCGTCGAAGGCGGCTCGCTGGGCCAGATGACGTACGCGCTCAACCCCGCCAACGGCGCGCCGGCCACCGGGTGGCCGCAGTTCTCCGCCGACAGCGTGTTCTCCACCGCGGCGGCGGGCGACTTCTACGGGACCGGCTCGGACGACTTCGCCGTCGGCGGGGCGTCGTCGCAGGGGTCCGCCCTCGGGACGCACTACTCCAACGGCGGGCATGTCCGGATCTACAACGACCACGGCGGACTGATCTGCAGCGCCAACACGAACGAGGAGGTCGACTCCTCCCCCGCCGTCGGGCCCATCCTCCCCGGCGGCGCCTACGGCATCGCCACCGGGACCGGCACCTTCTACCCTGGTGCCGGCGACGAGAACACCGTCAAGGTCTTCGACACCAAGTGCCGCCAGGTGTGGAGCGACACCCTCAACGGGTCGACGGGAGGCAGCCCCGCGCTGGCCGACGTGCAGGGCAACGGGCAGCTCGCCGTGGTCGAGGGCACCGGCAGCGGCGGTGTGTACGCGCTCGACGCCGCCACGGGGCAGACCATCTGGCAGGTCCAGGTGCCGGGAGACGTCCTGGGCTCGGTCACCACGGCTGACTTCTCCGGCAGCGGCGCCCAGGACGTGGTCGTGCCCACGACGCAAGGCCTCTTCATCCTCGACGGCCCCAGCGGGTTGCAGGTGGCCCACGTCGACGACGGGACGAGCAGCGGCGGCGTCCTCCCCACTGGAGCCACCTACGGCTTCCAGAACGCGCCGCTGATCACGCCCGATCCCAACGGGTCCATCGGGATCACCGTCGCCGGGTACTTCCAGCCCAACGGCGCCAACTACGTGCAGGGCATCGTGCAGCACTTCGAGGTCCAGGGGTCGTCGGCGGCCAACGCCAGTGCGGCGGGCGGGTGGCCGCAGTTCCACCACGACGCCGCGCTGACCGGATTCGTCGGGGGCGGCAACGCCCCCGGGGCCTGCGATCGCCCCGCAGCGGCGCAGAACGGGTACCTCACCGTGGCCTCCGACGGCGGGATCTTCGCCTTCGGGCAGGACTTCTGCGGGAGCACGGGGAGCATCGCCCTCAACAAACCCGTCGTGGGCATGGCGGCGGTGCCCGGCCAGGGCGGCTACTGGCTGGTGGCGTCGGACGGAGGGGTGTTCTCGTACGGCGACGCCGGGTTCTACGGCTCCACCGGCTCCCTCACGCTCAACGCGCCGGTGGTGGGCATGGCGGCCACCCCTGACGGCCGGGGGTACTGGCTGGTGGCGTCGGACGGCGGCATCTTCTCCTACGGCGACGCCCAGTTCTACGGCTCCGCCGCGTCCGTGCCCCGGCAGGCCATCGTCGGGGTGGCGGCCACCCCTGACGGCGGCGGCTACTGGGAGGTGAGCACGACCGGCCGGGTGTTCTCGTACGGGGACGCCACACCGGACGGCGACATCCCCTCCCTCGGGGTCCATCTCAACGGCTTCATTGTGGGCATCACACCCGATCCGGTGACCGGGGGCTACTGGCTCGTCGGGTCGGACGGCGGCATCTTCGCCTTCGGGGCGCCGTTCTACGGCTCCACCGGCTCCATCCATCTGAACCAACCGGTGGTGGCGATGCAGTCCACCGGCGACGGGCAGGGCTACTGGTTCGTGGCGTCCGACGGCGGCATCTTCTCCTACGGCGACGCACCGTTCCGCGGCTCAATGGGCGGGCAGCATCTCAACAGGCCCATGGTGGGGATGGACGGGTTCTAGGAGCCGGGCCGCCGCGCCGCGCCACCGGGACGGCCCGGATCGCTCGCCTAGAGTGACGGCCCATGTTCCGGCGACGTGACACCGCGGGCGGGCCCTCCGGCCCGCCCGCCCCGACCGCAGCAGCCCCCCGCGGCCCCCTGCTTCCCACCTACCCACCGCGCGACTACCTGGGCCAGCTCGACCCGGCCTTCCAGGCGGCGATGTCGAAACGGCGCGAAGGGGCCGACCTCACCGACTTCGTCTGGTACCACGCCTTCGAGCTCCCCGACGGCCGCGTCCTGCCGGGCGTGTGGGACCTGCGCGGACACGAGTCCGAGTACCTCGGTGGGGTCGACCTGGCCGGCAAGCGCGTCCTGGAGCTCGGACCTGCCACCGGTGCCCTCACCTTCTACATGGAGCGCATGGGGGCCGAGGTGGTCTCCTTCGAGGTCGGGTTCGACGTGTCCATCGACACGCTCCCGGTCAAGGGCGAGGACCTCTACGAGGCACGGCTGCAGACCATGCAGGAGACCATCGACCGCAACCACGACGCCTGGTGGTACCTGCACCGCACCCTGGGCTCGTCGGCCAAGTTCGTGCAGGGGAGCATTTACGACATGCCGGCCGATCTCGGAACGTTCGACGTCACCGTGGTCGGGGCCATCCTGCTGCACCTGCGCGAGCCGTGGGGTGCGCTGTCGCAGGCGGCGCAGCGCACGACGGAGACCATGATCGTCACGGAGCCGTTGCAGGACGACCTCGATCCGCCGGAGACCAACATCATGCGCTTCTCACCCTCGGCCGAGCACCACCTGACCAACTGGTGGTCGATCTACCCGGGCGCCGTCGTCTCCATGCTGGCCCGGCTCGGCTTCGGGCAGACCGAGACCACCATGCACGCGCAGCGCCACCACCTGGCCCATGACATCGGCACCGATGCCATTGCGCAGCGCATGTACACCGTGGTGGGCCGGCCCGTCTTCTGATCCGGCCTCGGCCGGGCCCGCCTCAGAAGAGACCGGGCGTGCCCCGGCCGCGCTCCACGACCGTGCCGAGGAACTCGTCGTAGCGCGTGACCAGCACCGGCCAGCGGAAGTGCCGGTCGACGAAGACCCGCCCCCGCCGTCCCAGTTCGGCGCGCAGGTCGGCGTCGGACACGAGTCGCTCGAGCGCCGCCTCGAACTCGGGGTAGGAGGAGAACCACAACCCCCCGCCCGAGCGCTCGCAGTGCTCCCGGGTCGGCCCGCAGGAGCCGTTGACCAGGACGGGCAATTGTTCGACCCAGGCCTCGATCACCACCAGTGAGAACGACTCGAGCGCGGACGGCGAGACCGAGACGAGGGCGTCGCGCATGATGTCCCACTTGTCGGGTTCGCTGACGGCACCCGACACCACAATGTCGGGATGCGGGGGCAGCTCGTAGGAGACCGGCCCGACCAGCGCCAGGGCCAGGGGTCCGGGATGCCGCTCCTTGTAGGTCGCGAAGTAGGACGCGAGCATTTTGGAGCCCTTGTGCTCGTCCACCCGCCCGACGCTGACGATGTACGGGCGGTCGCCGAGCCCGAGCAGCTCGCGGCCGGGCCGGCCGGCCGCTTCGGACTCGCCCACACCGAGGCCGAGCACAATCTGGGGGCGTTCCGCCATGCGGTACATCCGCTCCACGAGCATGCGCTCGGAGGCCGTGTAGAAACAGAAGGCGTCCGCGTCCCCGAAGGTGCCCCGGAAGACCGGCAGGTAGAGGGCGGGCTCGTCGTGCGCCGCCGGGTGGAACACCGCCGGCACGCGCACCTTGCCGATGGTCGCCACGGTCGGGTGGTAGAGGTACGGGGAGAAGGCGACGACGTCGGCGTCCGACGCCACGACCGCGTCGACCAGCTGGGGCGAGACCGGACCGTTGTAGTCGACCCACCGCTCCCCCTGCTCCCGCGTCGCCAGGCGAGGGGCGAGGCGGACCGTCCCGTCGAGGCCGTAGAAGTCGGGCAGCCGGCCGTGCGCCGACGGATGCCGGTGCACGGTCACGCCGTTGATGTCCGTGGTGCCGGGCTCGAGCACGTCGGCCCAGGTGATGGCGTCGAGCGCGCAGGTCGTGTGGACCTCGGCCTCCCAGTCGGTCAGGGCGCGCAGGTGCTCCGCCAGTTGGCGCACGGCCGTCTCGGCGCCGCCCATGATCTCGGGGCCGTAGCGAGGGGTGACGAAGGCCACCTTCGGGCTCACGGTGCCCCCACGACCGCTGCGACGGCCTCCACGGTGCGGGCGGCGACCGCGCCGCTGGACAGCTCGGCGGCGCGACGGGTCCCGGCGGCCGTCAGGGTCGACCGGAGCCGGTCGTCGGTGCACACGCGGTGCACGGCCGCCGCAATGTAGGAGGGGTCGGCGGCGGCCAGCACCAGCGCGGCGTCGGCCACCGTGTCCGACACCGCACCGGCGCCGCGGGTGACGACGGGCACTCCCGCCACCATCGCCTCCACCAGCGGGACCCCGAACCCTTCGTGGGCGGACAGCGAGAGGTAGACGTCGGCGGCTCCGAAGTAGGCCGCCAGCGCCGCGTCCGACACCTCACCGGGCAGGCGCACCGCGGCGGCCAGCCCGAGGTCGTGCACGAAGTCCTGCAGGGCCTTGGTGTACTCGAAGCTCGACGTGCCACCCACCAGGTGCAGGCGGGCCTTCCCGTCGTAGAGCCGGCGGTACGCCCACAGGGCCTTGACGAGCTCGTGCTGCGCCTTGGAGGGCACGATCCGTCCGACGAACAAGAGGTCGGTGCCACCGTCGGCCCTGAGCCGGGCCAGCTCGGCGGCCACCCGGACGTCCGGGGAGGCGGTGACGCGTCCGTAGTCGGCCAGGACCGGCACGACCGCGGTGCGCCGGCAGCCCGCCCGCCGGAGCTCTTCCCGGCTGTACCGGCTCTTGGCCAGGCCGAGCAGGGCCCGGGGGGCCAGCAGCGCCAGCTCGTCGGCCGCCGCAGCCGCGCGCTGCACGCTCTGGGGCTCCCAGCCGGCGAAGTACTCGGGCCCGGTGAAGTTGTGGAAGTCCAGAATGAGCGGCAGGCCGTGCTCGGCCAGGTAGCCCGCCACCGCCGAGGACGTCGTGAACTGGTAGATCGCCACGTCGCCCGGTGCGGCATGCTCGGGATACATCCAGTGCTTGAACGCTTCGGGCGCCAGGTCGTCGTGGATCGCCTCGGCGAAGATCTCCGAGCGCCACCCCGCCGCGCGCAGCGCGTCGCGCAGCTGCAACGCATGGGTCCCGGTGGCGTCGTGCGGGTTGAGGGTGGCGATGAACTGGTGCACCGCCACCGGCCCCCCGGCGGCGGTGCTCACCGCGCCGCGGGCGCGTACGGCGAGGAGATGGCGGACCGGACCGCCGTGACGAGGAAGTCATCGCCGCCCGGGCCGGACGCCGCGACGGCCTCGTACCCGCTCTGTCCCAGCAGGCTGCACCACGCCTCGGGTCGCAGTGGCCGGCCGGCGGCCAGGTCGGTCTCGGGCGGCGAGTCCGCCGCCTCCCAGGCCTGCCGGGTCACCGAGTGCACCACCAGCGTCCCGCCCGGGGCCAGGCGGCTCCCGATGGTCGCCAGCAACTGGGTGCGCTCTGCCGCCGCCATCCCCTCGACCGTGCCGCTGAGGACGATGGCACCCAGGCCGGCGGCGGCCACGGCGCGCAGGTGCGCGCCGACGGGTTCGCTGCGGAGATCGAGCCCACCGAGCTCGGCCGCGTCCATGACGTGGGCGCGGGGATCGACACCGTAGGCATCGGCACCGGCCGCCACCAGGCGCCGCACCAGCCAGCCGTCACCGCAGGCGGCATGCAGGGTTCGCCCGGGCGCCTTGGCCACCGCGGCGGCAGCGGGCTCGACCCACCAGGCGTCGGCCCGCTCGAGGGCGGGGAACGCGACGACGCCGGCGGCGGGCACCCGCTGGCCCTCCACCTGGCGCTCCAGGTCCTGCAGGCGATCGTCCACAATGTGCAGGGCGCGGCTGACGGCGGAGGCCGACTGGCTCATCTGGTGGGTGAGCCACCCGACGTACCAGAGCAGGAGCGACCGCATGCCCTTCTTGACGGCGGCACCGGCCGCCCGCTCGGACTCGACGGGCACCACCGGGTCGATGAACGTGGCCGCGTCGACCATCCGCAGCGCGTCGCCCAGGTCGCCGCCGCGGCCGGCGACCGGCGAATGGGCCAGGAAGAGCTCGTCGAGCTCGCGTTCGAGCTTGGGCGGCAGGTCGCCCGACGCCCGGCGCAACCGGACCTCGTCGGCGATCTCCGCCATGACCTGCGCGATGTAGGCCTGGGGATCGGCCGGCAGCACGTCGTCGGTGTCACTCATGTTGCGACTCTCGCGGTCCGGCTAGGCCAGCGCGGCAGATGCATCGGCAGCGCTCTCGCTCGAGATGAGCGCGGCGTGGGTGTCCATGCGCAGCATCCCGGTCGTCTTGCCCGGGTTCATCACCTCGAACGTCCCCGCCTCCTCCTGCCAGTCGTAGAGGATGCCGCCCCGGCTCTGGATCCCGACGGAGAACGAGAACGTGCCGTCGAGGAGAGGCATCTGCACGATGCCGAAGTGCATGACGCTCACCCCGCGCGGCGCGTCGATCGGCATGCCGATGATGGACGTGTCGGTGCGCATCAGCAGGCTGCGGTCGGCGTCGTAGATCTCGAGCGAGAAGACCACGTCCTCCGTGGGGTACAGCGCCTCGAACTCCACCCTGATGGTGAGGTCGTCGCCCGTGCTCATGTACGGCACGCTGTTGTCGCCCGAGAAGATCCGGTGAACGGAGCGGAACCGGACCGGCCGCTCGGCGTCGGGCATGGCGTCGGCGCCGAGGGACGTCGGCTTCGCCGGGACCGCCACGAGCTTGGGGTCGGCGACCGCCATGCCCGCACCCTCCGCCATCAGGCCCTCACGGAAAATGCGGGTGGCCTCGCCGGGCTCACCCTCTCCCACCAGGTGGCCGTGGCTGAGCACCACGCCCCGGTCGCAGATGCTGCGCACGGTGTCGGCCGCGTGCGTGACCAGGAGGATGGTCCGACCCTCCTTCTGGAACTCCTTGACCCGGCCGATGCACTTGCGCTGGAAGCGCTCGTCACCCACGGCCAGGACCTCGTCGATCACCAGGACGTCGGGGTCCATGTTCACGGCGACGGCGAAGCCGAGCCGCACGTACATGCCGGACGAATAGAACTTGACGGGACCGTCGATGAACTCCTCCAGCTCGGAGAAGTCCACGATGGCGTCGAAGACCTTGTCCACCTCGCGTTTGGGCATGCCCATCAGCGAGCCGTTGAGGTAGATGTTCTCCCGGCCGGTCAGGTCCTGCTGAAAGCCTGCTCCCAACTCCAGCAGGCCGGCCAGCTTGCCCCGCACGGCCACCTCCCCCGAGGTGGGCTGCAGGACGCCGCAGATGCACTTGAGCAGGGTCGACTTCCCCGAGCCGTTGCGGCCGAGGATGCCGACGGTCTCCCCCTCACGGACGGTCAGGGAGACGCCGTCGAGGGCCCAGAAGTCCTCGGTGGACTTGCGCTTGCCCCCGTGGATCAGGCGCTCCTTGACGGTCTTGTACTGGCCGTGGGCCAGACGGAAGCGCTTGGAGACGTCGCGCACGTCGACTGCGAAATCGCTCACGCGATCAGAGCTCCTCGGCGAAGTTGCCCTCGAGCCGGCCGAAGGTGGCGAGCGCGACGAGGAAGAGGACCACCCCGAGGACGAGCACGGCCGCCGACGAGGACGGCGTACCAGAGGTACCCGTGCTGGGGCAGCACCGGGGTCACCTTGCCCGAGATGATCACGATGGGCTTGTTGTAGAGGCAGCGCTGGAAGGCCAGGACCAGCGGCGTCATCGGGATTGAGCAGGTAGATCCAGGTCAGGCCGCGCGGGCCCAGCTTGGCCTCGACGGTCTGGTACGAGTACACGATCGGGCAGGCCCAGAACCACGCGGTGAGCACGACCTCAATGAGGTGCTGCGTGTCGCGCAGGTACACGTTGATGGAGGACAGCAGTATCGCCAGGCCCGAGGCCAGGATGACCCCGGCAATGAGGGCCAGGATGAGAAGCGGGAAGTAGGCCGGGTCGGGCGCAGACCGCAGGATCGACCATGAAGATCACCATGACGATCGCCTGAAAGAAGAAGAAGACGCAGGCCGAGCCGACCGCCGCCAGCGCGAGGATCTCGCGGGGGAAGGAGACCTTCTTGACGATCCCCGCATTGTTCACGACGACGCCGGTACCGGTCAGGAGGCCCAATTGGAAGAGGTTCCACAAGAGCAGCCCGGCGAAGAGATAGATGACGAAGTTCGGCATCTTGTTGTCCAGCAGGATGGAGAAGACGAAGAAGTAGATGGCCAGCGTCATGGCCGGCGCGACCATGGACCACACAAGCCCGAGGACCGAGTTCTTGTACTTGACCTTGATTTCGGTTCGGACCAGGTAGATCAGGAGCTCGCGCGACAACCAGATCTCATGGAGCCGCTTGCGGACGCTGATGGTGGGCGTGACGACGCGCGTCACCGAGCCCCGTCGGGCCATGCTCCGGCTCGCGCCGGCCGCCTCCGCCGCGACCGGCGAGCGATCGGCTACCCGTAGCTCGGTGTCCTCCTCGAATCGCCGGTCTGCGTCCGACGAGGAGGCCGGGACGTCGACTGCCACGTCTATTTGTTCCCTGCCGCCGCCGTGGCCGTCGACCGGTCGATGACCTTGTCGATGAAGCCGTACTCGCAGGCCTCGTCCGCCGTGAACCAGCGGTCGCGGTCCGAGTCCGTCTCAATCCGCTCGAGGGGTTGCCCGGTGTGGAAGGCGATGCGCTCCGCCATCATCCGCTTGAGGTAGATGATCTGCTCCGCCTGGATGGCGATGTCGGCGGCCTGACCCTGCATCGCCCCTGACGGCTGGTGCATCAGGATCCGCGAGTGCGGCAGGGCGTAGCGCTTGCCGGGGGCGCCGGCGCAGAGGAGGAATTGGCCCATGCTGGCCGCCAACCCGACGCAGATGGTCGAGACATCGGGCCGGACGTACTGCATGGTGTCGTAAATGGCCAGCCCGTCGGTGACGGAGCCGCCCGGCGAGTTGATGTAGAGCGAGATGTCCTTCTCCGGGTTCTCGGCCTCCAGGAGGACGAGCTGGGCGCACACCAGGTTGGCGGTGGACTGGTCGATGGCGCTGCCGATGAAGACGATGCGCTCCTGCAGGAGCTGCTGGAAGACCCGGCCGCTGGACTCGAGATCGGCCCCTGCGGCCGTGATGCGGGGGGTTTCAGATGCGTTGTTCATGGCGATGAGGCTAGTGGGCGGAGGGGGCACCCGTAGGCACACCGCCGTACACTCCCTGTTCACCCCCCATGACGGGGCCGCTGCGGGCGTGGCGGAATTGGCAGACGCGCCGGGTTTAGGTCCCGGTCCCCGCGAGGGGGTGGAGGTTCGAGTCCTCTCGCCCGCACCCCGGTCGCCGGCACGAGACCCGGTAGGTTCGTCGGCGTGCCCCACGTCGTCGCGGCACCCGACAAATTCCGCGGCACCGTGTCGGCCGGCGAGGTGGCCGCCGCCATCGCCGGTGCGGCCCGAGCGGCCGGCTGGACCGCGGACGAGGTGCCCATGTCCGACGGCGGCGAAGGCCTGCTGCTGGCCCTGGGCGGCGCGGCCCAGACGACCACGGTCGCGGGCCCGCTGGGCGCCCCGGTCGAAGCCGAGTGGCGCCTCCTGGCGCAGGTTCCCGGGCGCGGTCCACTGACGGCCGTCGTCGAGATGTCGCGTGCGGCGGGTCGCGCCCTGCTGCCGCGGCCGCGGCGCGACGACCCGGTGCGGGCCACCACGGCCGGCGTGGGCCAGCTGCTCCTCGCCGCCCGCGACGCGGGGGCGCGGCGCATTGTGATCGGCTGCGGTGGTTCGTCGACGACCGACGGTGGGCTCGGCGCGTTCGAGGCGGTGGGCTCGCCGGACGCGTTGCGCGGGATTGAGCTCGTCGTCGCCTGCGATGTGACGACACGCTTCGGCGACGCCGCCCGGGTGTTCGGTCCCCAGAAGGGCGCCACACCCGCGCAGGTGATGGAGCTCAGCGCACGACTCGTCGCGGTGGCGGACCGCTACCGGCGCGAGACGGGCGTCGACGTCACCGCCGTACCGGGCGGCGGTGCGGCGGGCGGGCTGGCCGGCGGGCTGGTGGCGCTCGGGGCCCGCATCGCGCCCGGCTTCGACTTCGTCGCCGAGCTGGTCGGCCTGGGCGAACGTATGGAGCACGCAGATCTCGCCGTCACCGGGGAGGGCCACGTCGACCCGCCCTCCTTTCACGGCAAGGTGCCGGGCGGCGTGCTCGCACTGGCCCGCGCCCGTGGCCTCCGCGGCAACGCGCTGCCGGTCCTGTGCGTCGCAGGGGGTGCCGACGCGTCCGTGTTGGCCTCGCCGCCCGCCGGCCTGGACGTGGTCAGCCTGACCGCCCGCTTCGGCCGGGCCAGGGCGCGCGGGGAGACAACCGCGCTGATCGGCCTGGTCACCGCCGAGGCGCTGTCCCGGTTTTGCCCCTGAACGAGCCCATCGGCCACACTGCTGGCGCGCCGCGGCGGCCATGGGCCCCATCGCCGGCCTCCCCACCCGGGACGGCCGGTCCGGCGCGTGGACCGACACAGGGAGGCATCACCATGGGACTGCTCGACGGCAAGGTGGCGGTCGTCACCGGCGCAGGACGAGGGATCGGCCGCGAGGAGTCATTGGTGCTGGCCGCCGAGGGCGCCCGGGTCATCGTCAACGACGTCGGCGCCGGGCTGCACGGCGAAGGTTCGCAGGACGCGCACCCGGCCGAGGAAGTGGTGGCGCTCATCAAGGACCAGGGCGGCGAGGCGGCGGTCAACGGCGACGACATCAGCTCGTGGGCCGGTGGCAAGAACGTCGTGGAGCAGGCGATCGACACGTTCGGCTCGCTCGACATTCTGGTGAACAACGCCGGGATCCTCCGCGACAAGATGTCCTTCAACATGGACGAGTCGGACTGGGACGACGTGATCAGGGTCCACCTCAAGGGCCACTTCGCCGCCACCCACCACGCCGCCGTCTACTGGCGCAACCGGGCCAAGTCGGGTGAGGACGTCACGGGCCGCATCATCAACACCTCCTCGGAGGCAGGGTTGTACGGCAGCGCCGGGCAGGCCAACTACGCAGCCGCCAAGGCCGGCATCGCCGCGCTCACGTGGGTGGAAGCCCGCGAGCTCGGCCGCTACGGAGTCACCGCCAACGCCATCGCGCCCCGTGCGCGCACCCGGATGACCGAGACCATCTTCGGCGGCGACGGCATGAGTGCCGGCGCCGACGGCTTCGACGCCTGGGACCCGAAGAACATCGCCAACGTGGCGGCGTTCCTCGCCGCGCCGGCCTCGGCCGACATCACCGGCCAGATCCTCATCGTCTTCGGCGGCAACATTTACGCGGTGAGCGCCTTCAAGGCGGTCGGCCAGGTCACGCGCGACGCCGCCTGGTCACCCGAAGAGCTGGTCGCCGCGAAGGGGGACCTCTTCAAGGGCGTCAGCTCCGGGGTGCCGGACTTCAGCTTCCTGTAGGCCGGACGACACCTTCATTGCGAGACCGGGCCCGTCGGGCTGCGGTGCCGGTGAGGCGACCCTGACCGCTGCCCACGGTGGCGCCGGTCGCGACTGCTACCTTGCCCAGCGATGCAGACGGCTCCCGCCCGGTCGTCGCTCCACCCCTCGTGAGTGACACTGCTGCCGTGCTGACGCAGGAGGCGGCGGAAGACCGCCCCCGGCACGCCCGCCGGGCGACAGCCCGCCCGTGGCACGTGACCGCCGGCGTGGCCGTCGTCTATCTGGCCCTGTCGGTCCTGGCCAACCGGAGCGCCTGGGCCCACGGCATCGGGCACACGATCCAGACATCGGGGGGCAACGACGTCTCCGAGGAGATCTGGTTCCTGGCCCAGACGCCCTGGGTCCTCCTGCACGGCCACAACCCGTTCGTCAACGACTGGCTGAACGCGCCGGTCGGCATCAACCTGATGGACAACACCACCATGCCCCTGTTGGGCATTTTGGGCTTCCCCATCACCGTGCTGTTCGGCCCCATCGCCACGTTCAACGTGATGGTCGACCTGTCGATCTTCGCCTCGGCTCTGAGCTTCTTCGTCATGGCCCGGCGCTACGTGCGCTGGTGGCCCGCCGCCTTCGTCGGGGGCCTGGCCTATGGCTTCTCCCCGTTCACGGCGGCCACGGCGAACGGCCACATCTTCCTGTTGTTCCAGGCCGTCCCGCCATTGGTGATCCTCTTCGTCGACCGGTTCCTCCGATCGGACGAGACCTCCCCCGTCTGGTCCGGCGTTGCGGTCGGCCTCTGCTTCGTGGTCCAGTTCTACGTTTCGACCGAGGCCTTCGCCTCGCTCGCCGTCATGACCGGCATCGCCGCGGTCCTCGGCGCCGGCGTGGTGCTGTCGGAAGCACGTGCCGCTCGACCGGAGGCGGTTGGCGACCTTCGCCGGGTGCGCGGTCGTCGTCGTCGCGCTGGGCGTCGGCTACGGCGCATGGCTCGCCGTGGCCGGGCCCCATCACATCACCGGCCCGGCCCAACCGGCCCCTGCCATCGCGTCCATTTCGGTCGATCCGGTCGGTCTGGTCGTGCCGACCATCGACCAGCACTTCACCCTCGGCCACGCCCCATTGGGCGACTCGCTGGTGGCGCTCCGGGACTCGCAATGGCACATCGTCTTCGACTCGCCGATTGAGAACGGCTCGTACCTCGGCGTCCCGCTCCTGCTTGCACTGGTGGCGGGCAGCATTTTGCTGCGACGGAGGCGGCTGGCCCTCTTCTGCACGGCCATGGGAGCGATCGCGTTGCTCATGTCCATGGGCTCCCATCTCCACGTCGACGGGCACCGGACCGGCATCCCGCTGCCGTTCATCGTGATTGAGCACCTCCCGCTGCTGAACAGCAGCGTGGCTGCGCGGTGGATCACGTATTTCTGGCTCTTCGCGGCGTTGCTGCTCGCGCTGATCCTCGACGCCATCCATCGGGCCGTGGCGGCCGACGGCCGCCTGGGCCACCTCGGCGCGGCGTCGCTGACCGGCCTCGTCGCTGTCGTGATTCTGGTGCCGCTCCTGCCGGCCTGGCCCTACCAGTCCGCGTCGGCGGCCGTCCCGTCGTGGTTCACCGGCGGTGCGCGTTCCCTCCCCGCCGGCTCGGCCGCCCTCGTCTACCCGCTCGCCACTCCCTCCGACGACTCCTCCATGCTGTGGCAGGCCATGGCGAACATGCAGTTCCGCCAGCCCGGCGGGTTCGCCGTCATTCCGGGCGCGAACGGCGTCAACACGTTCAACGGCGATCCCTCCCCGCTCGCCACCGTGCTGGGCCAGTGCGAGGGCGGAGCCGCGTCGGTGGACTTCCCGGCGGCGGACGTGCGGACCCAACTGCGGCGATGGCAGACCGAGACGGTGGCCGTGGTCCCGACCGCGCCGGGCGCTGCGTGTGCCACGAAGCTCTTCACCCGGGCCCTGGGTCCGCCCCAACGCCAGGGGGGCGTGCTCGTGTGGCCCGATCTCCGGAACGGCTCGTGAGCGTCCGATCCTGATCCGAACCGGCGGGGTGCCTGACGCACGCCGCGCCGATGTGCGGCAACATGGCGGCATGGCACACGACCGCAGGTTTCGCTTCGCCGCGCAACTGAGCACGGCGCCCGACGGCTCCGCACGCTCCTGGGCCGAGCAGGCCCGCAAGGCCGAGGACCTCGGTTTCAGCGCGCTGCTCATGCCCGACCACTTCGGCGACCAGCTCGCGCCCGTGCCCGCGCTGGCGGCGGTGGCCGCGGCCACCAGCACGCTCCGCATGGGGTCGCTGGTCTTCGGCAACGACTACCGCCACCCCTTCGTGCTGGCCAAGGAGGCGGCCACGCTCGACGTCCTCAGTGACGGCCGCTTCGAAATGAGCCTCGGTGCCGGGTGGATGCGCAGCGACTACGACGAGGCCGGGCTGGCCTACGACCACCCGGCCGTGCGCGTGGCGCGCTTCGAGGAGGCGGTCAAGGTCGTGCAGGGACTGCTGCGCACCGACGGGCCGTTCAACTTCCACGGGGAGCACTACGAGGTGCTGGGCCACACCCTCACACCCCGCCCCGTGCAGCGGCCCGGTCCCCCGCTCATCATCGGCGGCGGCGGCAAGCGGGTGCTCTCCTTCGCCGCCCGGCAGGCCGACATCGTGAGCATCAACGTCAACCTGCGCGACGGCACCGGCGGCGCGGAGACGGCCTCCGACGCCACCCCCGACCGGACCCGCACGAAGATCGGTTGGGTGCGGGAGGCCGCGGGGACGCGCTTTGCCGACCTCGAGCTCAACTCACTGATCGGCTTCGTCCTGGTGACCGACGACGCCCAGGGCCTCGCGGCGCAGATGGCACCGGCCTTCGGCATCGACCCGGCCGACGCGTTGCACGTGCCGCTGGCGCTGATCGGGACGCTCGACGAGATGGCCGAGGAGCTCGAATGGCGCCGGGCCGAGTACGGGATCTCCTACTGGTCGATCGAGTCGGACGCCTGGGAGACCCTCGCTCCCGTCGTGGCGAAGTTGGCCGGCACATGACGATCGCCACCAGCGACGGCTGGGAGGCCACGGGAACGCACCGCACGTTCTGCGGCGAGCGCGTCTTCACCATTGACGCGCCGTCCATCGGCGCCGAACGCCACGCGCCGCTACTCGTCCTCCACGGCTTCCCCACGTCGTCCTTCGACTACGCCGCCGTGCTCGACGGCCTCCGGGCGGGACGGCGCGTCCTCCTCCTCGACATGGTCGGGTACGGACTGTCGGCCAAGCCCGACCGCGCCTATTCCATGGCGCTGCAGGCCGACGTCGCCGCCGCCTTCGTCGCCGCGTTGGGGATCGACCGACTCGCGCTGCTCACGCACGACATGGGTGACACGGTCGGCGGCGAGCTCCTGGCCCGACGGGCGGAAGGAGCGTGGCCGGTCGAGGTGACGCAGCGCGTCCTCACCAACGGCAGCATCTACATTGCGCAGGCCCACCTGACCAACGGCCAGCAACTGTTGCTCAGCCTGCCCGACGAGCTGCTCGCGCCCGGCATCCCGATTGACGCCACCTCCATCACGCGCAGCCTGCGGGAGACGTTCAGCCCGCTGACCCCGGCGGTCCCCGAGGGGTGGCCCGAGGACCCCGTCCCGCCGGCGGCGGCCCAGGTGGTCCACGACGACGGCCAGCTCCTGTTGCCCCGGCTGATCCGCTACATCGAGGAGCGCCGCGCCAACGAACGCCGCTTCACCGGTGCGATCGAGACCGACCCCTCGGCGCTCCACGTCGTCTGGGGGCTCGACGACCCCATCGCCGTCCCCTCCATGGTGGACACGCTGGTGGCGGCCCGACCGGATGCCACGGCGATCCGGCTCGAGGGGGTCGGCCACTACCCCATGGTCGAGGCACCACAGCGCTTCTTGGATGCGGTCCTGCCCGGGCTGGAGTGAGGGAGCGCGCGTGGCCGGACACCGCCTGCCCCCGGCCCCGGTCACAGCTCCGACCCGGGGGGCCTGCCTAACCTGACGGCGTGCCGGGCCGCCGCCGACCGTCGAACCGCTACGAGCTCCTCACCTGCGCCTGGTCCGGCCACGTCCTGGTCGGCCTGGGCGCCGTCGCCGTCACGCCCGACGATGCGCTGCTCGTGCGCCAGGACGGCAGCGCGCGGTGGTACCGCTGTCTCCGCTGCGACGACTGGGTCCGTCAGGCGGAACCGGCGCAACCGGATCGCCCCGGAGTCGAGGCACGGGACGAGATCCACCTGCCGCTGCGCGGCGCCGCGCTGCGGGACCGCTACGTCCTGCGCCTCATCGCCCTCGACCGCGCCTGCACTTCGTGGTGCTGACCGGTTTGGCCATCGCGCTGTTCACCTTCGCCGCTCACGACCAGGCGCTCCATCAGGACTACCAGAACATCATGAACGATCTGGCCGGCGGGACGCCCGGCGCCTCCCAGGCGCGCGGCCTCCTCGGCTACTTCGGCCGGGCGTTCAAGTACTCCCCGACGCACCTGCGCATCCTCGGGATCGTCCTGTTGGCCTTCGCCGCACTGGAGGCGGCCGAGGCGGTCGGGCTGTGGCTCAACAAGCGCTGGGCCGAGTACCTGACGTTCATCGCCACCACGGCGCTGGTGCCCTTCGAGGTCTACGAGCTCACGAACGGGATCAGCGTGTTCAAGATCATCGCCCTGATCATCAACCTCGCCGTCGTGATCTACCTCCTCCTGGCCAAGCGGCTCTTCGGTCTCCGGGGCGGCCACGCCGCCGAGCACGCCCGCCGCGAGGCGTCGAGCGGGTGGACGGCCATTGAGCGGGCGACGACGGGCGTGCCGGTGTGAGGACGCCGATCAGGCCGGCGCCATCACCTTGAGGGAGCGCACCTCGGTGGGCAGGCTGGCGTAGAGGTCGGCCACCAGCTCGTCGCGCTGGGCCCGCTGGGACGGATCGTCCCAGCGGTTGTCGAACTGGTAGGGGTCGGCGTCCACGTTGTAGAGCTCCCCGGTGGCGATGGCCACGCCCCCCGGGCCGGAGGCCGACTGCTCGTACACGACGGGGCACGGCGTGAGGACGTCGTCACCCCAGACCTCCTCCAACCCGTTGGGCTGGCCCGCCGTGGAGGGCTCGTAGACCGTGCACAGCCATCCGTCGCGATAGACGGTCCGCAGGTGCATGCCGTAGCCGGGGAACTGGCTGTCCCACTCGCACAGCGCCCGCTCGCGCCGGGGGTCGCCGTCGTCGTGCGGCAGGGCGCGGCCCTGCATCCACGGCGCCGGGTCGACCCCGGCGATGGCGCAGAACGTCGGGGCCAGGTCGACCTGGCCGACCGGATCGTGCACCACCGCCGGGACGATGCCGGCGGAAGCAGCCGGCCGCCACACGAAGGGCAGCCGCATCAGCGCGTCCGTGTGGTACGGGCCCTTGTAGAGGAGGCCGAAGTCGCCCTGCATCTCGCCGTGGTCGGTGGTGAAGATGACGTCGGTGTCCGCCAGCCAGCCCCGCTGCGCGATCGTCTGCAGCACGCGGCCGCAGGCCTCGTCGATCAGCTCGTTCATCACGTGCACCTTGGCGTTGATCTCGCGGATCTGGTCGTGCGTGAGCCGCGAGGGCACGAAGGCGGCCGGCCCGCCCTCCATGTTGGAGAAGCTGCCGTCCCAGAACCCGAGCCAGTGCGGCGGCTTCGTGGCCAGGACGGCGCGGACCGCCTCGTCGGAGCCGGGGTGCCCCGGCGGCAGGTCGAGGTCCTGCCACGGCACCCGGGGCAGCTCCGAGGCCGGCGGGTCCCACGGGTGGTGCGGGTCGGGGAAGGACATCCAGCAGAACCACGGCTCCGTCCGCGCCGAGCGAGGACAGCCACTCGACGGTCAGGTCCGCCACCCAGTCGGTGTGGTACCACTCCCGCGGGATGGGGTTGTTCTTCGTCTCGGGCGCCGCGGTGTCGCCCCCCGGCTCCGCCTGCAGCAGCCCGGCGAAGCTGTGCAGGTGCTCGGGGTGGTGCTGCTTGAGCCAGCGCCCGTAGTGCGCGATCGGGTGGTTCGCCCCACGCCGCGGCGTGCATGGCCTGCTGCGGACCGCTCGAACCCGCGCCACGGTCCGGTGTCGCCCCGGGCCACCCGCGCGTTCTCCTCGAACTGGTTGGTGGGGTCGAAGCCGGGCTCGAAGTGGGCCTTGCCCAGCAGGGCGGTGCGGTAGCCCGCCACGTCGTGCAGGTACTGCGCCACCGAGGGCGCGTCGACCGGGAGCGGGATGCCGTTGGCCACGACGCCGTGGGTCCGGACGTACTGGCCCGTCAGCATGGTGGAGCGGGCCGGCATGCACACCGTGTTCTGGTTGTAGGCGCGGCGGTAGTTGATCCCCTCGGCGGCCAGCCGGTCGACCACGGGCGTGCGGGCCACCGTGCCGCCGTTGCACCCGAGGCTGTCGTAGCGCTGTTGATCGGTCGTGATGAAGAGGATGTTGCGGCGGCGGACACCCGCCTCGGGGGCGGTGTCAGGCATGGACGACTCCGTTCACTGGGCCCGCAGCATGCGCTGCAGATCTCACTGGGCCCGCAGCATGCGCTGCAGATCGAGCTCGAGCTCTTCCATCAACTCGGCCAGCAGGCGCAGACGCTCCGCCGCGCCGTCCGCCACCAGCAGGCGCTGCGCGTCGTAGGCGTTCAGCGGGGCTGCCGCGCAGAGCTGCCAGGAGGCCAGATCGGCGTCCCCTCCCCCGTCGAGGGCCAGGTCGGGCGCGAGCGGTGGCGCGCCACCCTGCTCCGCCAGCAGGGCCCGGGCCCGGCGGACCCGTTGGCGCGGCGGCGCCCACCAGCGGGCCGGCGTCCCCCGGTGCCGGCGCAGCCGCGGCGTCGCGCACCAGCGCCACCGGATAGGGGTCGTCGGGCAGCCACTCCTCCACGACGATCAGCGCCTCCCCCGTGATCTCCAGGACCCAGCGCCCGTCGGGCAGCTCGGCGGCCCGGCTGATGACGCCGCGGGTGCCGAGGGCGCTGCGCTCGTCGCCGCCACCGACCTCGGAGCCCCGCTCTATCAGCACGATGCCGAAACGGGCGTCGCCCGCCAGGCAGTCGCGCATGAGGTCCCGGTAGCGCGGCTCGAACACATGCAACGGCATGGACGCGTGCGGGAAGAGAACGGCCGAGAGGGGGAACATCGGCAGGCGCGTCCCGGGCATGCCCCACCATGGCACGGCCCGGCGCATCACCGCACGATCCGCCGTCCCCGGGCACCGCGAGAAGGACCGGCCTCCCGGCCGGTCCTCACTCGTTCTGATGCTTCTTGTAGTACTTCGTGATTTCGTTGTGCAGTCCCGTGGCTCTCGCCTGCGGCGCAGTGGGTGCGGGGGCCGCCTTGTCGGCCGGCCGGCACACGCACCGGCGCGAACGCGGCCTCATTCATACGCCGGACGTCACGCCAAGCGGGCTGCTCGTGGGCGCCACCGAAACCAACATCGGTGACGCAACCTCAACCCGGCGGATCGGCCTCCTCGGTCGAGCCTGTCGATTGCATCGGCAGCTCCTTTCCACTCGGGGCAACGGCGGGTGCTCCGTTTGCCGCTCGCTTGCCTCAAGTATCCACCCGCTCTCCCGCCGTGTGAACCCCACGCGAACTGGGCATTCGCGAAGTCCCTGGTCCGGCGGTTCTCCGTCACGCAAGCTTCACATCGGTGTGATCCGACCCCCCCATTGGAGGCGTCAGCACGCGTTCACCTACGCTCTCTCCATGGCCCTGCCGACACCCACTGAGAACACGACCGCGATCGTCACCGGTGCCTCGTCGGGCATCGGGGCGGAGATCGCGCGGGAGCTGGCACGGCGCGGCCATGGGCTGACCCTGGTGGCCCGGCGCGAGGACCGGCTGAGGGCATTGGCCGACGAGCTGGCGCGGCGCGCACGCCGTCCGCACCGAGGTCATCGCCGCCGATCTCACCGACGCCGACTCGCGCGGCGAGCTCCCGGCGCAGCTGGAGGCGCGCGGCCTGACGCCCGACATCCTCGTCAACAACGCGGGCTTCACCACGATGGGCCACCTGTCCCAAGCCGACCGCGCCGCCGAGCTCGCCCTGGTGCGCACGAACGTCGAAGCAGTCGTCGACCTGTGCGCGCTGTTCGTGCCCGGCATGGTGGCCCGACACCGCGGCGCGGTGCTCAACACCGCGTCGACGGCCGCCTTTCAACCGTTGCCCGGACAGGCCGCCTACGGCGCGTCGAAGGCCTTCGTGCTCTCCTACGGACGCGCCCTGGCCGCCGAGCTGCGCGGCAGCGGTGTCAGCATGACGACCCTGTGCCCGGGGCCCGTCGAGACGGGCTTCGCCGAGGTGGCGGGCATGACCGACGAGGAGGCGGCGGAGACGCTGCCGAAAATCATGTGGATCCCGGCCGGCGACGTGGCCCGCGCCGCGGTCGAGGGGCTGGCGGCGGGACGCACCGTGGTGATCCCGGGGGCGGCCAACCGCGTGGGGGCCGGGCTGGCCCACCTGGCGCCCAAGTCGATCCTCGTGCCGCTCATGGCCAGGCGCCACCCGGCCCTCAAGGCCGAACCGACGACCTGAGCCCCGCCTCCGCTCCGACCCCCGGAGCGCCGGCGCCGCTCCACTAACCTCGTCGCGGTGCCGCGCCACACCGTGCGGGCACGCGGACGACGGGGGCTCATGCCACAACTGGTCTCGGAGCTGGACCTGCCCTTCCTCGACACGGTCGGGTTGGAGCGACAGGAGGCCGTCGACGCCATTGCGGCCGCCCGCTCCGTGCACTGGCTGGCCCGCTCCGAGCTGGGCTACACGGTGACGCGGCTGCAGGACGTCACCGCCATCCTGCGCGATCAGCGCTTCCACTCGGCGCTGTCCATGATCGAACAGGCACCCGAGCTCGCGGACTCCCTGGCCGGCGAGCGCCGCGGCGAGTCGATCCTCACCATGGAGGGCCCCGGCCATGCCCGCCTCCGCCGGCTGGTGGCGCCCGCCTTCACGCCGGCGTCGGCCAACCGCCTGCGGCCCACCATGCAGCGGGTGGTGGGTGAGCTGGTCGACCGCATTGTGGCGCGGGGCGAGTGCGAGCTGGTGGCCGACGTCTGCGACCCCTACCCCATCCCGATCATCTGCGAGCTGCTCGGCGCCCCACCCGAGGACTGGAAGCTGTTCTCGGGCTGGGCCACCGACATCTTCCGCATCTTCAACAACAACCTGGCCGAGGACCTGCCGCTCATTGCGCGGGCGGGCGAGGAGCTCACGGACTACGTGAGCGACATGATCACCGCACGCCGGGCCGACCCCCGCGACGATCTCCTGAGCGACCTGATCGCCATCGAGGAGGAGGGCGACCGGCTCTCGACCGACGAAATGGCCATGCTGGCGCAGGCGGTGCTCATGGCGGGCACCGACACCACCCGCAACCAACTGGCCTGCTCGGTGGCCCTCTTCACCGAGTACCCCGACCAGTGGGCTCTGCTGGCCGAGCGGCCGGAGCTGGCCGGTCGCGCCGTCGAGGAATCGATGCGCTACCTCGGCGCGGTGCGGGGCACGGCGCGTTTTGCCGCCGAGGACGTCGTCTACCGCGACGTGCTGTTCCCCCAGGGCACCTTGGTGGCCACCTCACTGGCCGGAGCCAACCGCGACCCGGAGGCCTTCGACGACCCCGACGCCTTCGACATCACGCGGGAGCGCGGCACCGCGCAGATGACCTTCGGGTCCGGCATCCACTTCTGCATGGGTGCGGCGCTGGCCCGGGCCGAGCTGCAGGAGGCGCTGCCGCTGCTGGCCCGGCGCCTGCCCGGACTCGCCCGCGACGGCGAGGTGGAGTGGAAGCCCTCGTCCTTCGGCATCTGGGGCCCGGCGCGGCTGCCCCTCCGCTTCGAAGCCTCCTGAGCACAGCCGGCCGGGCCGCCCGCGCTGCGCCCGGCGCGGTCAGTCCCGCGAACCCGAGCCCACCGCGACGGGCGGGGCGGGTGCCGCTGCAACCGCGTCGGCCGCGGTGGCGCCGCGTCGGGGCGGCCGCGTGCGCCTGGCCTCCTCGACCATGGCGCGTTGCACCTCGGGCGGTGGATCGTGGCCTCCGTACGCGCTGGCCTCCACCGACAGGGCGAGCCGGCTGAACGTCGACGCCTCCGGTCCGGAGAGGGTGTCGAGGCGGGCGGCGTACTCCGTCAGGGTCTCGGACGGTCGACGCGGGTGGCCGGCGCGACGGCCGGCGTGCTCGGTGCGGCGCGCCACCCGCTCGGCCCACGTCGCCGGCCGGGACCGGCGCCACCGCACGAGGACCACGACCAGGCCGGCCGTCACCAGCACCACCGCCACCGGGACCAGGGGCACGCGGCGCAGGGCGGACGCGACGTCGTGCAGGGCCGTCGAGCCGGGGCTGGGGGCGCTGAGCGGCACGGCCGCCGTCGGGTCGAAGTCCTGCCAGCCGTAGCCGGGGAACCACACCTGGACCCAGGCGTGCGCGTCGTTGGCATGCACCTGATAGAGGTCGGTGATGGGGTTGAAGCCTCCGGGCACGTAGCCGACCGCTTCGCGGGCGGGAATGCCGAGCGAGCGCAGCATCACGGCCAGCGAGGTGGAGATCTGCTCGCAGAAGCCGGTCCGGTTCCCGAAGAGGAATTCGTCCACGGTGTCCGCGCCCGCCGGCAGCGGCGGGATGTCCTCCGAGTAGTGCGTGTGTGTACCGATCCAGTGGATGAGCGACTGCACCTTGGCGTAGGTCGAGGTGTCGTGGGCGGTGACGGCGCGGGCCAGGGCCAGCACGCGCGGGTAGGTGTGGGGCAGCTGCACCTCCTGGCGCGCGATGTCCGGGGGGAGCGCGAACGGGCTGTCGTCCGCTCGCAGGTCCGCCGGGGTGGCGGTGCTCACCTGCGAGTCGACCGTGTAGATGGACCCGGCACCCAGACCGATGGGCGAGACGACGGTGCCGTCGCCGGCGACGTAGATCTTGCCGGCGGGGAACCACAGCTCCTGCGCGCTCTCGGCGTGGAACACGAGGTTGGCCGTCGGGCTCGCGATGTAGAAGGTCTGGAGATCGCTCTGCCCGAAGGGCACGCTCCCGATGGAGATGGGCAGGTCGAACGGTGAGCTCTGGCGCAAGGGGTGCCGCGGCACGGGCTGTGACGCCGTCCAGCTCTGGCCCTGCCACGTGTCGAAGGTCTCCCCCACCCAGTACGAGGGGCGCTGCGCCCTGACCTGCATCACGAGCGCGTTGCTCAGGCCTCCCCGCAGGGCCGTGTTGAGGCTGGCGGCGAAGCCGAGATAGCCGCCGACGCGAATCCGCCCGGCCGGCGTGCCGGCGCGGGACAGCTGCGCGGCGACACCGGAGTCGCCGGCCAGGGCGCCGGGGACACCCACCGAGCCGCCGGCACCGGCCCGGGCCATGAACGAGACGCGGGACGAGACGACGGGCGCCGGCAGGACGAGGAAGACGGCCGCCGCGGCCGTCGACGACGCCACCAGGGCCAGGACCACGCCCGTCGCGGAGAGGCGGCCCCCACCGCTGGCCGAGGTCCACATTTCGGTGAGGCCCCACAGGCAGCAGCTGGCCCACGCCACGACGAAGAGCCCGAAACGGAGGTCGATCGCCAGCGCGCCGCCCACCGCCATGAGGCCGGCCGACGCGCCGATCGTGAAGAGCAGGTCGCGGCGAGAGGGAACGTGGAAGGAGTGGACGACCAGGACGGTGACGAGCAGCGCCGTCAACGGGTTGATGATGGACGTGATGCCACCCGCCGGCGCGCTCACCGCGTGGAAGAACCAGACGCAGGCGGCCAGGGCGCCGAGGGCCACCAGGATCTTCACCCACGCCGGGGGCCGGGCCCGGGTGGCGTGCGAGAACACCGTGCCGGCCGACACGAGGGCCATGGCGCCGATCGCCCACGTCCAGGCGATCTCCTGCAGGGAGGCGCAGGCGGCGATGGCCACCAGCACGGCGCCGAGGCAGGCGACCCGCAACCGGATCGAATCCTCGGGCACCCCCGGCTGGTTGGCCCGGCGGACCGCCTCCAGCATGCTCACGGCCCGACGCCACCGCCCGGGCCGGGGACGGCGCGGGCGAGACGACGCCCGGCGCTGCGTCGGTCGGCCACCGCACCGAGGACCGGGCCCGACACCTCGGTGGTCCCGAGCACGACGGGTGCACCGCCTTCGAGCAGGGCGACCACCGAACCGAGGGCGCCCTCGGCCACCCGCTCGGCGGCGTCGGGGTCCCGGGGCAGCTCCACGGTGATCGTCACGGGTTCGGCCCCCGGCTGCTCCAGCTCCCGCACCATCATCCGCCCGGTGTGCGCCGTCGCGCGCCAATGGACGAGGCGCCGGCTGTCGCCCGGCACGTAGGGGCGGGCGCCGCGGGGCACACCCTCGTCGGACCGCGGCCGCTCGAGCATGTCCCCGGTCCCCTCGTCCGGACGCAGGGGCACCGGTTGCGCCCGGCCGCACCGGGGCGAGACGTGGAGCGCGGAGGGGAGCGGGAGCGTGACGCGTCGCGTCCACCACTGCAACGCGAACGGCGCCGCCGACGCGACGTCGAGCTCGACCGTGTCGTGGACGCCGCGGCCGGCCGGCACCAGCATGACGGCCTCGTCGACCGGCCCGTGCCGCCCGCGTGGCCCGACGAACGACTCGGGGCCGGGCGGCGACACCGGGCGGACCCGGACCCGGCGGCGCGACACGACGAAGACCGGGACGGCGGAGCCCGCGATGCCGTCACCCGGCGCGCTGCGGATGGCGACGCTGGCCCGCGTCACCGCGACGAAGGGCCCGACGATCCCGACCAGGAGGGCGCCGAACACGAGATCCCCCAGCACCTGGACCCAGCCGGAGCCGGCGTTGTGGGCGACCAGCCACCACAGGCCGGTGATGAGCACGGCGGCGGCGATCGGCGCCCGCGGTCGGGCGGGCCGCGCCCAGCGGCTCACAGCCTGGGCGCGGGGATGGTCTCGAGAAGGCGTCCGATCACCGCGGCCGACTGGTCGGCGCCGGCGTCGGCCTCGACGGTGAGGATGCGATGGGCCAGGCAGGCCACGGCGACCGCCTTGACGTCGTCGGGCACCACGAAGGACCGCGCCTGGAGCACCGCATGCGCCTGCGCGGCGCGGATGAGCCAGATGGCGGCGCGGGGGCTGGCGCCGAGATGCACGCCCGGCGCCGTGCGGCTGGCCCGGCAGAGCTCGACCGCGTACGCCGCGACCGTCTCGTGCACCGCGACGTCCTCGGTCGCCCGTTGCGCGCGACCCCATGCCTCGGGCGTGCACACCGGGCGCAGATCGGCCAGGGCGTAGGTGCCCCCACCGTGGAGGGCCAGCCGCACCTCCTGCGCGGCGTCCGGGTACCCAATCGGTGTGGCCATGGCGAACCGATCGAGCTGGCTCTCGACGAGGGGGAAGGTACCGCGCTGCGACTGCGGGTTCTGCGTCGCGATGACGAAGTGGGGCTGGGGCAACGGCCAGGACTGGCCGTCGACGCTGACCTGGCGCTCCTCCATCGTCTCGAGGAGCGCGGACTGCGTACGGGGCGGCGTGCGGTTGAGCTCGTCCACCAGCACGACGTGCGCGAAGACGGGCCCGGGCCGGAAGTCCCATGTGCCGGTGTCGGGCATGAAGACCGACACACCCGTGATGTCGGACGGGAGCAGGTCGGGGTGACCCTGGACCCGCGACAGCTCGGCGCCCAGGGACGTGGCGAGCGCGCGGGCCAACACCGTCTTGCCCACGCCCGGCACGTCTTCAATGAGGAGATGGCCACCCGAGAGCGCGGCGACCGCGGCGGCACGGAGGGACTCCGCGCTGCCGAGCACGACCTGCTCGAGGTTGTGCACCAGGGCCCGGCCGAGCGCCACGGCGTGGTCCAGATCGCGGACGCGCTCGTCCACGACGCTCATCGGGACACCGCCGTGCCGTGGGCCATGGGTGCCAAGACTACGGGGGTCGCACGGCCCCGCGGTCCTCGGCCTCACCCTCCGCCAGGCCGGGAGCGGCTGCGCCGGGGCTCCGTCGCGCGCCGAGCCGTCGCCCCTGCGCCGCTCGTGGGGCCCGGGGCCCGAAGCAATCGCCCCCAATTGCGCCGCCAGCTGCGGGTGGAGGTCGTTCGACCGCCCGGCGGCCGGGGCGGGATCCACCCGGCGGGTGACGAAGTGAATTGTCCGGCCGTTGACGAAAGACCGGCGTGGCCGGTCGCCGACGGAGCGTCAGGGCAACGCGGCCGTGGCCTCACCCACCAGCTTGTCCTCGCCGTCGCCGTTGGACAGGGTGACGGCGAGGTCGACCAGCTTCTTGCCTTCCTCTTCGCGCTTGGCGGTGACGACGATCTTCGACGAGAGCACCTCGTCGGGCCAGGTCTGCCGCGGCGAAGCGGACCTGGTAGCGCGTGACGTTGCCGACGCCGACGTAGTCCGTCAGCGCCGTGCCCAACAGGCCCATGGAGAACATGCCGTGCCCGAACACGCTCGGCTGGCCGGCCTTCTGGGCCGCCACCTCGTCGTGGTGCATCGGGTTGAAGTCCCCCGACGCCCCCGCGTACTTGACCAGGTCCGTTCGCGTCAGCGTGTGCGTGATCACCGGCGCCTCGTCCCCCACCTGCACGTCCTCGAAGGACAGTGTCTTCTCACCCATCGTCTCGATCTCCCGTCGCTCGCTCTGGCCTAGGCCCGGTGGATCAGGTTGGTGCGCGCCGTCACGACCGGCTCGCCCGTCGACTCCTCGGTCCAGCGGGTCTCCGAGCAGATGAAGGTCATCGTCCGCCCCTTGGACTCCTTCTGGTACACGTCCGAAATGACGCCCTCGCCGATCAACACGTCGCCCACCTGAATGGGCCGGTGGTAGAGGAACTCCTGCTCGCCGTGGAGGATCAGGCCGCCCTTGGCCATCAGCGGCCCCATGGCGGTCATCAGCGGGTTGCCGGTCGGGTTGTCCTTCGGCTGGATTTCGGCGAACTTGCCGGAGAACTCCATGGCGAAGGGCCACGTCGGCGGCGCCGGGATGTTGTCGAAGCCGGCCTGCCGTGCCGCCTCGGGGCTGTGGTAGATCGGGCTCGTGCTGAGCAGGGCGTCGGCGAAGTGCTGCACGGGCCCCCGCTCCACGACCACCTTCGACGTACCGGTCGGCTGCCCAATGATGCTCTTGAGCACCTCCTGGAGGGATGCGTCCTCGTCTGCCACCGTCTGTCTCCTTCCCCGTCCGCCATCCGTCTCAGGCACTCGGTCCCGGCGGGCCCCGGCCCGGGGCCGCGGCAGCGCCCAAGGTAGCGGGGTCGCCTCAGCGGCACCCAATCCGCCCGCGCGGGGCGGGCACCGGCCCCGACATCGCTACCATCGGCCGCTATGCCCGACTTCTTCGAGGTGGTGCACACCCAGCGGGCCGCCCGCTCCTTCCTCCCCGACGACGTCGACGACGCCACCGTGGCGCGCATCCTCACCGCGGCGACCCACGCGCCCAGCGCGGAGAACAGCCAGCCGTTCGTGTTCGTGGTCGTACGCGACGCCGCCCTGCGCGCCGCCATCGGCGCGCTGACCCAACGCATCTGGGAGGGCGGCGCCAGGGCCCTCGAGGAGCAACGCCTCTCCCCCGCCTTCCTGCAGGACGTCCACGACGGGGCCACCGGCGGCGTCGCCGCCGCCCCCGTGCTGGTGGTGGTGTGCGGCGACACCCGGCTGACCTATGCGAAGGCCATGGACGCCTCCGTCTTCCCGGCCGTGCAGAACCTGCTGCTGGCCGCGCATGCGCTCGGGCTCGGATCGACCCTCACGACGCTGCCCGTCCTCGGCGGGAGCGAGCTGTCGGATCACCTGGGCCTGCCGCCCGAGGTCGTGCCGGTCGCCGTGATCCCGCTCGGCCACCTGGCCAAGCCGCTCGGCCCGCCGCGCCGCCAACCGCTCCCCGAGAAGGCCCACCTCAACCGCTACGGCACGCCGTTCCCGCCCTCGTGAGCGCCGTTGCGGCGACGACGACGCGGCACCCCGGGACCTGACAGCCGCGTCAGGTCCGCGGTTAGGGTGAGCCGGTGCAAGAGCATCACTACTACGTCGACATTGAGGCCAGCGTGGACGAGCTGTGGCAGCTCTTCTGGGCCCGCATCCCCCATACCGAGACGGGGGACGTGACCATCGACATCCTCCACCCCGGTGACGCCATCGGGGAGGGCCTGATCCGCCACTGCACCTTCCGGGTCCCGAAGTACCTGTTGACCGGCGGCAAGGGCCAGTCCTGGGAGTGGCTCACCGAGGTCAAGCCGAACGTCTCGTGGAAGTACAACGCGGTGGGGCGCCCGCTGCTCTCCGAGGCCGAAGGCCATACCCGGCTGGAGGACATCGGCAACGGGACGACGAGGGTCCATTTCTCCGAGAGCTACCACGCCTTCAACCCGCTGTTGCGCGCCCTGTTCGAGAAGCGCGTGCACGCCTTCATCTCCAAGGACAACGACCGGCTCATCAAGGACTCGCTCACCATGGGCGTGGGCTACCTGCGCAAGGCGAAGGCCAAGGCCGCCGCGAAGGCTGCCGGCTCCGACGGGACGCCGGCGCCCCGCGCCACCGACCCGGCGTGACGGTCGTCGACCTCTGGGTCAACGCGCTGAGCGGCAAGGCGGCCGCCGCCTTCATGGGCCAGGCCGGGAACGAAGGCATCCCCGAGCTCCTGGGGGGTGATCTCTCGTCCTCCTCCACGCTGCAGCACGTGCTCGTCGCCATGGACAAGAGCGGGGTCGACGTCGGCGTGCTGGCGGCCGGCATCGCGTCGGAGGAGACCGGCCCGCTGCTCAACGCGGTGGCCGCCCACCCGGACCGCCTGCGTGTCGCGCTGACGGTCGATCGCGCCGAGCGGCCGGTGCAGCAGGTCACGCGGCTGCGTGCCCTGGCCGAGGATCCCGCCGTCGTGCTGGTGCGGGTCACGCCGCTGGTGGAGCAGTACCCGCTCAACGACAAGCTCTACTACCCCGTCTACGCCACGTGCGCCGAGCTCGGCCTCCCCGTGTCCATCAACGTCGGCATCCCCGGCCCGCGCGTGCGCTCGGCCTGCCAGCACCCCGAGCTCCTCGAGGACGTGCTCATCGACTTCAAGGGGCTCACGGTGATCGGCGCCCACATGGGCCACCCCTACGAGGGCCTGCTGATGCAGTACATGTTGAAGTGGCCCGACCTCTACCTGTCCAACTCGGCCTACCTGGCCAAGTACATGGACCCCGCGCTGGTCTCGTTCATGGACTCCACGCGCGGCCTGGGTCGCGTCCTCTTCGCGTCGGACCATCCCTTCCTCCCCATGGAGCGGGCCGTGGCCGCCGCCCGGGATCTGCCTCTCTCCGACGCGGCGGCCGAGGCCTACCTCGGCGGCACGGCAACCCGACTCCTCCACCTGGACTGAGTAGCCGGGGTCGACCCGCCGCGCACAGGGGCGACGCGTCCCGGTACGGTGCCCAACATGGACCTGGGTCGCATCGGCGTGTGGTGGAGCGGTTCATGGCGGCATCCCGACGATCCCGACCGCAGCGTGGCACCCGAGCTCGAATCCCTCGGTTACGGCACGCTGTGGTCCTCGGGCCGCTTCGACCCCGGGCTCTCGCCGCACTTCGAGAAGCTGCTGGCCTCGACCGACCACGTGGCGGTGGCCAGCGGCATCGTCAGCATCTGGACCGGTGCGCCCGAGGACATCGGGCCGGGCGTCGCCACGCTCGAGCAACGCTTCCCCGGTCGCTTCCTGCTCGGCATCGGGGCCAGCCACGCCGTCGCCGTCGGCGACTACTCCCGCCCCTACTCCAAGATGGTGGCGTACCTCGACGCCCTCGACGCGCTCGACGCAACGGTGCCGCCGGAGCGGCGGGTCCTGGCCGCCCTCGGGCCCCGCATGCTCGAGCTGGCCGCCGCCCGATCCGCCGGCGCCCATCCCTACTTCGTCCCGGTCGAGCACACGGCGCGCGCCCGGGGCATCCTCGGGCCCGGTCCCCTGCTGGCGCCGGAGGTGGCCGTCGTCCTGGAGACGGACCCGGTCCGGGCCAGAGCGTTGGCCCGCGGCTACGCCGGCACCTACCTCGGCCTGCCCAACTACACCGAGAACCTGCGCACCTTCGGCTTCGGCGACGAGGACATGGAGGGCGGCGGCAGCGACCGCCTGATCGACGCCGTCATCCCCTGGGGTGACGCCGAGACGCTGGCGGCCGTCGTCCGGTCCCACCACGACGCCGGAGCAGACCACGTCTGCATGCAGGTCGTGGCGGACCGCCAGGCCTTCCCGCTGGAGGAGTACCGCCGACTCGCTGCGGTGCTCTTCGCCGGCTGATTCCCCTCGCCGCCCTCCGACTCACGCCGGCAGCGGCACTGACCCCGCCACTTGCCGTGTCGCCACGTTGACCCGGTTGAAGAAGTTGATGAGGCCGATCGTCACCAGCAGCGATGCCAGCGCCACCTCGTCGAAGTGGCGGGCGGCCTCGTCCCACACCTCGTCGGGCACAGGGTCCGGCCGGTCGCTGAGCCGGGTCACGGACTCGGCCAGTGCCAGCGCGGCGCGCTCGGCGTCGCTGAAGTACGTCGTGTCCCGCCACGCCGCGACGGCGTGGAGCCGCTCGTCGCTCTCGCCGTCGCGGCGGGCGCTCTTGGTGTGCATGTCGACGCAGACGCTGCAGCCGTTGATCTGGCTCGACCGGAGCAGGACCAGCTCCATCAGGTGTTGTGGCAGGTCGCCCTTCGCGGTCGACGCCGACAGGGCCAGCGCCGCCTCGAGCGCGTCGGGGAGCAAAAGGGCTGGGTTGGTCATGCGGGGTGTCATCGCATCCTCCTCGGTTGTCGTGTGTCTGCAGGGTTAGACACCTGACGTCACCGAAATGTGACAACGCCTCCGGCTAGGACGCCTCGAACCGCCGGGCCAATGCGCTGGCGAGGGCCCGAAAGGCGCGGCCACGATGCGACACGGCGTCCTTCTCCTCCGGCCGCATCTCGGCGAAGGTGCGCCCGTCGCCGCCCTCGGGCACGAAGACGGGGTCGTACCCGAAGCCGTTGGTCCCCCGCCCTTCCGTGGCGATGGTCCCCGCCAACACGCCCTCGGCCCACACCTCCGAACCGTCGGGAAAGGCCGCCAGCGCCACCGTCTTGAAGGAGGCGCGCCGCGCCCCGCCGCCGTCGGCGCGGGCCGCCAGCGCGCCCAGCAGCTTCGCCACGTTGTCGGCGTAGGTCGCGGCCTCTCCGGCGTAGCGGGCGGAAAACACCCCGGGAGCGCCCCCGAGGGCGTCCACCTCCAGCCCGGTGTCGTCGGCGACCGCCGCCGTTCCTGTCGCCGCCACCAGCGCGTGCGCTTTCAGGCGGGCGTTGCCGACGAGCGTGTCGGCGTCCTCCACGACCTCGGGGACGGACTCTGGACGCGGCAACAGCTCCACCGCCAAGGAGCCCGACAGCACGGCGACGATCTCCTTGACCTTGTCCGGGTTGGCCGACGCCAGCACGAGCCGCAGCGGCCCGGTACCACCGGGCCCGCTCACCGCCGCGGTGGCGCCTCGGCCAGCACGGCGGCCTGCATGCCGGTCAGCTCCTTGATGCCGCCCTCGGCCAGGCCCAGCAGCGTGTCCAGCTCGCCCCGGGTGAACGCCATGCCCTCGGCCGTGCCCTGCACCTCGACGAAGCGCCCGGCCCCGGTCATGACGACGTTCATGTCCACCTCGGCCCGGGAGTCCTCCACGTACGGCAGGTCCAGCATCGGGACCCCGTCGATGATCCCGACCGAGACGGCAGCCACCGAGTCGGTGAGGGGGTGGGTGCTGATCGTCCCGGCCTGGACCAGGCGGGTGCAGGCGTCGTGCAGCGCGACGTAGGCACCGCAGATGGATGCCGTGCGGGTGCCACCGTCGGCCTGCAGCGCGTCGCAGTCGACGGTGATCTGCACCTCGCCCAGCGTCACCAGGTCGCACACGGCCCGCAACGAGCGGGCGATCAGCCGCTGGATCTCCTGGGTCCGGCCCGACTGCTTTCCCTTGGCCGCCTCGCGGGAGGCCCGCTCGGGCGTCGAGCCCGGCAGCATGGAGTACTCGGCCGTGACCCACCCGCGACCGGTGCCCCGCATCCACGGCGGCACCCTCTCCTCGACGGACGCGGTACACAGCACCTTGGTCTGCCCGAACGTCACCAGCACCGACCCGGGGGCCATCACCGTGTAGTCACGATCGAAGCGCACGGGCCGTAACTGGTCGACGGCGCGCCCGTCCTGGCGCGCCGTGCGGGGGTCTCCGCTCACATTCTGTGCTCCCACTGCACTCCTCTCGTTTCCGCTCTTCGCCCGGCCACCGCAGACACCGTAGGCCACTCCGTTTCCGTGGGCGACCTGCGTGTCCCTCTGACGTGGACGCTTCTCGGGGCGGACCTGCCTCCACCTGGCGGTAAGGGCACCCCCTGTGCGCACGTGGCGAGACGCACGGTTCTCGTCACCGACGAAGGAAACGGGCCCGGCACAATGGGAGCGACGCCTCGTCCGGCCAGCTCGAGATTCAAGCGAGCAGTTCGTCCAGCCAGTCGAATGCGGCGGTCCAGAAAACGGCAGGGGCCATGCCTTCACAGTGGCCTTCGGCGCCCTCGGCCTTCGTGAACAGCCGGAACGCCTTCGGACAGGTCAGTCGTTCGAACAGCTCCTTGCCTTGACCCACCGAGACGGTGTCCGTCTCGTTATCGGTCACGAAGCTCGGACAAGTGATCGCTGCAGCCGTCCCTTCGTTTGTGTATCGGCGGAGTTCCTGGAAGTAGGCGCGGACGCTGGTCAACCCATGGGTCAGCATCCGCGGCGCGAGAAACGCCTTGAGTGCCGGAATCGTCAGCAGCGAGTCGAATTGGCCGTCCGCGTCCGGGTCGTCCAAATGTTTGGCGAGGTCTCCCAGGCGTTTCTCGACCGCGCTGGCCATCTCCAGCTGACCGGGGTCCACGACCATGGCCGCCAAGCGGTGCTCTCCCGATGCCCCCCTGGGGGCGACGAGGCCGCCGAAGGACCGACCAACGAGGACGATCCGTTCGGGATCAACCGCAGGGTGTTTGGTCAATGCATCGACCATCGCGGGGACCACTGCCTCCCAGTCGGGCCGCATTGGCACCCGCCGGTCGTAGAGCATTGCGCCCTGACCCGGACCGTCGATTGCTGCGAAGGCGTAGCCCCGCTCGAGCGCGGCGCCCACTGAGGCGTAGAGCTCCTCGGCGGTGCCGTCGTACCCTCCGATATGGAGAAGGGTCGGCAACGGTTTTTCGGGGTGTTCCGCGAAGAGATAGCCCGACACGTCGCCACCGAGCACTTCGGCGTGGTAGTCGAGAAGAGGCAGCGCGTCGTGGAATGCCTTGACGCTCGAACCGTAGGCGGTCCGCAGTTCTTTGCCGTCGAGATCGTCTCGATGGTAGAAGAACGCCTGCCGGTAGTACTCGGAAGCTCGAATGAGGAGACTGCGGGCGCTCACTCGATGGCCCGCGGTGAGCGCCGTCTGACCTTGCTGGACAAGCCCGCTGGCGAACCCGGACCACGCTTGATACCAGCTGTCACGATCACCCGGGGTGATCTGTTGGGCGATGGCGAGGCACTCACCGACGTTGGCCATCCCCGAGTCGGCCTTGCCGATACTGCGCTGGAGCTGCCCGTCGAAGTCCGCGTCGTCGAAGTACAGCTTCATTGAAGTCTCCTGTTCGCGTCGTTACGGGCGGCCCACTCGTGAGTCCCGGAAGATTACTGCTGCACCCTTCATCACGACGTCAAGAGAGCACTCAGTTCCCGTGCGCGAAGGCCTCCGGATAGGAGTGGGTCGAGATCTCCAGGGCGGCGTCGACGTCGCGGTACGTCTTGAACTCGACCACGTTGCCGCTGGGGTCGGCGACTTTGGCCTTCGTCTGCTCGGTGGGCTCGCCCTGGTCGTCGGTCGACACCGGGACCAACCACTCGACACCGCAGGCGGACAGCCGGGAGACCACGGCGTCGAAGTCGTCCCGTCCGAGCGTGACGCCGAAATGACGCGACCCCTCCGCCGTCAGGCCGGCCACCTCCTCCGGACGGTCCTGCAGCGTGATCTGCATGCCGAAGAACCACACGTCGGTGAAGCCGGCACGGGCGCGGGCCGACTGGCACCCGAGCGTGTGCACGTAGAAGTCGCGCGCCTCGTCGATGTCACGCACCGGGATGGACAGGTGGAGGATGGGCTGCACACCAGAGAGACTAGGACCGCCCGGGCCAGCCCTCCCGACTGCGGCCGAGAGCGTCACCGCCGAGCAGCGCTCAGGCGCTGCCGGTGCCCGAGAGGACGCAGTGGGACATGGCCAGGGGTCTGTGGCGCTCGCTCCTCGACGCGGCGAAGGCCCGGCACGACGACAGGGTGCTCCCGGTGGCGGGCTGCGCCAACCGTTCTCCCCGTTGCAGCGTCCACACCCAGGCCCGGCCCTCGTAGACGGGCGCCACGCCCAGCGTGGCGGTGAAGAACCCCGACGCGTAGACCGGGTCGCGGCTGGCGCCGGCGATGACGACCTGATCGACCTGCCAGGAGTGCAGGGCCCTCCGGACCATCGCCAGCTGGGCTCGCGTGCCGGCGGGCAGCGCCTGACCGCTGACGGTCAGATCGGTCAGGATCCGCCGGGCCGACCCCGGGGCCCCCGAGCCGATCGGCGCTCCCGTCGCATCGGGGGTCTTCAGGGCGGCACCGGCCAGTCGGAAGCGCATGCCTTGCATCGCCTGCCACAGCATGGCTTGCGTCGAGCCCGAGACGGCGAAGGGCACGGTCAGCACCACGTGACCGGCCGGCGGCGCCCCCGCGGCGCGCAGGTACGGCGGTGTGTGCACCCGCACCACCCGGAGCGGTGTCCCGAAGGTCAGGAACACCGGAAGGACGGCCACGACGGCGACGGCCAGGGTGGCGGCGCCGGTGAGCGCGGTCCTGTACCGCGTCATGAAGGCCGCCGGGCGTCCGATCACGTCGTGGAGCGCGTCGAGGCCGACGGCGAGCAGGAAGGCCAGGAACAGCGTGAGCAGGGGCACGAATTGATCCGGAAGGATCTCCTTCAGGACAGGCCACGTCGCCAGCACCCGCCAGGGCAGCCACGGCCGCCCGAGCCACGCCGGTCCGCTGATCAGGTACGCGCCCAACGCCAGCCAGAGCGTCGCGGCCGCCAGGAACACCAGCAACCAGGCGAGCAGGCGGCGGCGGGCGAAGACGAGGGAGCCCACCGCGGTGAGCGCCACGCCCCATCCCACGAAGTCGGCCGGCGGCCCGTTGCGACCCAGGTAGCCACCGAACCGGATGTACCCGTTGGCGCGGGCGCCGTACCGCCCCGGCACCAGGAGCCCCGAGAGCGGGACCCCCGTGATCGGGGCCAGTGCGAACAGCACGCCGGTCACCGCCTGGGGCCCGGCCAACCCGTACCACGTGGGATACGCCAGCAGCACCAGCGTCACGCCGACGGCGAGCCCCAGGGCGGGCAGGGCGTGCCCCGAACGCGCCCGCGCCTGACGCCAGCCCACCACCGTCACCGCCAGCAGGCCCAGGATTCCCAGGAGCAGGCACATCACGAGGATCTCGGGCGAAATGAAGAACTGCGTGACCAGCAGGACGGCCAGAAGGAGTCCGTCGCGACGGACGGAATGCTCCTGACGGATCACGATCTCGTACAGCGTCGTGAACAGGAACGGCGGGATGACCAGCACCGTCACCGACACGTGGCCGAAGGCGAGCGACGTGACGATGGCCGACGAGTAGCCGTAGACCAGCGCCGCCGGGACCGCGCCCGCCTTCCAGCGAACGAGCGGCCGGACGGCGGCGAAGCAGGCCCAGGCGCTCAAGGCAGGCGCCAGGGTCAGCGCGACGTTGGTCGCGGTGACGGGACCGAAGACCCACGTGACCGGCGCCATGACGACGCCGATCAGCGGCCCCGACGTGTTCGAGAGGAGGTTGGCCCCGTGGGGCACGTTGACGGCGCCCGAGAAGAACACGTTGTGCAGGTGGCTGATGGCCCACGCGGGCCAGGCCATGAACCAGACCTCCTGGGCGGGGTCACCGCAGCCACAGGTGAGCGCCGACGCCGGATGGCCCGACCACACGTGCCACCACACGACGACCGCGGGCACGGTGAAGGCGGCGAGGGCCGCGACGTGGAAGCCGACGGTGTGCAGGACCCGTCGGGCGGCGCCGGTGTCAGGCGCCGGCGGGGCGTCCTTCTCGTCGGATCCATCAGGCAGACCGGCTCCGTCAGGCTGACCGGCTCCGTCAGGCTGCTCGACAGCACCGGGACCGGGGTCGGGCACCGGGGGCGTCGACACCTCCATCCCGCTGGTCACTGCCGCTGAGCGTACCGCCGGGCCCCTGCGGAACGTGGTCTCGCACGGCCCGTTCCTATGATCGAGGTCCGTGCCCGACGACCCCCGCTGCATTGTGGTGGGCGCCGGGCTGCTCGGCCTCTCCAGCGCGTGGGCCCTGGCCCGTCGGGGCTGGAAGGTGACGGTCCTGGAGGCGGCCGGGGCGCCCGGCCACGAGCGTTCGGGCTCCAAGGGTGACGCGCGCATCTTCCGCCTTGGTTATCCCGAGCCGCACTACGTCGAGATGGCGGTGCTGGCCGGCGTTCGGTGGCGGGAACTCGAGGCGGCCACCGGTCGGCAGCTCCTCCACGTCACCGGCCAGGTGACGCTGGGCGACGAACCGACGGTGCGCGCCATCGCCGGTGCCCTTGCCGCCGCCGGCGCACCCGTCGAGCAGGTCCCGGCCGCGGCGGCGGTGCGTCGCTTCCCGGGCATCGCCACGAAGGGAACGGTGCTCGTGGAACCGGACTCGGGCGTGCTGGCGGCCGACGCCTGCCTCCGCGCCTTCGTGGAGGCAGGCGACTTCGACCTCCGTACGGCGAGCGCGGTGACGGCACTCCACCAGGAACCCGGCTCGGTCACCGTCGAGACGGCCGACGGCACCTCCCTGCGGGCCGACATCGTCGTCGCCTGTGCCGGCCCGGCCTCGTTCGGGCTCGTCGACGTCCCCACCGCCGCGGTGGCCCCTCCCTCGCTGCCCCAGGTGGCCTACTTCGCGCCTCGAACGTCCGGTGCCATGCCGCCGGTCTTCATCGAATGGGACGACGACATGCTCTACGGCCTGCCGGTCCCGGGCGGCGGACCGCACGCCGAGACCTACAAGGTGTCCCATCACACGCCGGGCCCGGCGCTCGAGTCCTTCGATCCCTCCGACCCCGCCCCGCTCGGAGGGGACGACCCTGCGCTCCTCCCCCACCTCATTGACGCGGTGGCGCGCCTGCTGCCCTCACTCGACCCGGAACCCGTGGCCACGGAACGTTGCGTCTACGACAACTCCATCGACGCCGACTTCGTGCTCGACCGGGTCGGCCGGGTCGTCGTCGGGTGCGGCACCAGTGGCCACGCATTCAAGTTCGGGCCGCTTCTCGGGGAGTTGCTGGCGGACCTGGCCGAGGGCCGCCAGCCGGAGGTCGACCTGGACCGTTTCAGCCTGCGGCGATCGCCACCCGACGGGGACGGGTCGTCGGTGGCATCCCGGTAAGTTGCGCAGGTGCCCCGCTATGTGGCCCTGCTCCGGAGTGTCAATGTCGCCGGCCACGGCCGCGTCGCCATGGACGAGCTGCGCGCCGCCTTCGACGCCCTGGGGTACACCGGTGTGACGACGTACATCCAGACGGGAAACGTCCTCTTCTCAACGGGCTCCAAGAGCGAGTCCGGCATCGCCACGGCCATTGAGCAGCGTCTGGCCGAGGAGTTCGGGGACTCGCCGGCCGTTCTCATCCGAAGCGTGGCCGACCTGCAGCGCGTGGGCACGTCGAGCCCGTACGCCAAGGCGGGGGCCGACCCGGGTCGCCACCACGTGACCTTCCTGGCGACCGTGCCACCCAAAGCTGCCCTCGACGCGTTGAACGTCCCAGCGAGTGGCCGCGACGAGCTCGTCGTGGACCGCAGGGAGGTCTACGTGCACACGCCCGACGGCTATGCCCACACCAAGTACACCGGAACGTTCCTGGAGCGACGACTCGGCGTCGTCAGCACGACCAGGAACTGGAACACGGTCACCAAGCTCTGCGAGCTGGCCAAGCGCTGAAGCAGGTCACGCGGCGCGCCCGCCCTGAGCGGGGCGCCGAACCGATCTACATGCCGTAGACGCTGCGGATCACCTCGGCAATCGTCGTGGTGTCCTGCTGCACCAGGTTGAGCGCCTCGTCGCGCAGCGAGCGCATGCCCTGCTTCTGCGCCTGCCGGCGCAGCTCGTCCTGCGTGGCCCAGCCCACAATGAGGCGCTTGATCTCCGGGGTCATCTGGAGCAGCTCGTAGAGGCCGATCCGATCGAGGTAGCCCGTGTGCCCGCAGTAGTTGCACCCCGCGCCGATGCAGAACTCCGTCTTCGGCTCGCCCCCGCTCTCCTCGTAGAAGGTGAGCTCCTCCTGAGTCGGCGTGTAGGAGGTCTTGCACGACGGGCAGATCCGGCGCACCAGGCGCTGACCGACCACGGCAATGACGGACGAGGCGATCAGGAAGGACTCGATCCCCATGTCGAGGAAGCGGTGCAGAGCCGAGACCGAGTCGTTCCCGTGCAGGGACGAGAGCACGAAGTGACCCGTGAGAGCGGACTGCACGGCGATGCGGGCCGTCTCGACGTCACGGATCTCACCGACGAGGATCACGTCGGGGTCCTGGCGCAGAATCGACTTCAACCCGGTGGCGAAGGTCAGGCCCGCCTGCTCGTTGGTCTGAATCTGGTTGATCTTGGGGAAGACGAACTCGACCGGGTCCTCAATCGTCATGACGTTGCGGGCGCGGTCACTGACCTCGGTGAGCGTGGCGTACAGGGTCGTCGTCTTGCCGCTTCCCGTGGGGCCGGCGCAGAGCACCATGCCGAATGGAGCCCGCACCAGCTTGGAATAGGCCTCGTGCGTGTCTGTCGGCATCCCGAGATCGTTGAGGCGCAGCACCGACCGGTTCTTGTCCAGGATCCGCATGACGACCTTCTCGCCCCAAATGGTGGCGACCGTGGCCACGCGGACGTCGGTGTCCTTCCCGTCGATGGTTCTGGTGAACTGGCCGTCCTGCGAACGGCGCTTCTCCACGATGTTGATCTCCGCCATGATCTTGATCCGGCTGACCAGCCCGACGCCCATGGCGCTCGGGAGCTCCAGCACGTCCTTGAGCGCACCGTCGATGCGGAAGCGCACGTAGATCACGTCCTGTGACGGCTCGATGTGCACGTCGGAGGCCCGGTCGCGCACCGCCTGGGTCAAGATGTTGTCGACGACCTGCACGACCGGCGCGTTCTCGGAGACGACCGTGGGCGTGTCCGACTCGACGACGGGACGCTTGCGCGTGGTCTCCACCGCTTCGAACGCCTGCACGAGCTGGCCCACGCTGTCGATGGCCTGGTAGCTGCGGTCGATCGCCCAGCGGATGTCGGTCATGGGCGCCAGCGAGAGCCGGACCGATTGGCCGCTGATGTCGGACAACAGGAAGCGAAGGTCGTCACTCGGCTGCGCCACGGCCACGTGGAGCCCGTCGTCGTCGACTCGGAGTGGGATGACGAGGTGCTCGCGGGCGATCTCCGCCGGGACGAGCGCCAGCGCCTGCGGCGTGGGCGTGTCGCGTCGGAGGTCGGTGACCGGCATGCCGAAGAAGTCCGCCAATGCGTCGGCCAGCCCCCGGTCGTCCAGGGCACCGATGTCGACGAGGACCTCGCCCAGACGCCTTCCCGACTCGGCCTGGGCCTTGAGCGCGGCGGCAACCTGAGACTCCGTCACGACGCCACGTGACACCAGCACCTGTCCCAGGCGCATGCGGGTGGGGGTCGTGTCGACCGGAGGTGCCTCGAAGGCCACCAACGGCTTTTCGGCCGCATCGGTCCCCGAGAACGGACCCAGCTCCGGACCGTCCTCACGCTCGAGCGTGAGCGTGTCGCCGGTGGGCTCCGAGGGGCTGTCTTCCTTACGTCGAATTCTCATGATGGTTCGCGCCGGGTTCCAGGCCGCGGCTCGAGTCGCCGGTTCCGCCCGCTCTCCTTGTGTCTCCATTGTCGGCGTGATCCCGGCTCCACTTGAGCGGTGGACTCGTCAGCGACACCGTGGATCAGGAGCTGCTCGATTCCCACGTCACGGGCGGTGCGGTGTCCGCTGGGGGCGCCTCGAATGCCACGAGCGGCTTGGCGGTCAGCTCCACGTCCGAGAAGGACGAGAGTCCTGACTTCTCGTCACGCGTCAGGGAGCGGACCTCGGCCCTGCGCACTGCGAGGTTGCCGTGGTGACGTGGTGAGTGCATGTGCGGTGCCGCAGGCATGGAGGCCCGGCTCGTGCCTGCCAGGTCGCCCGCGCTCCTTTGCTGCAGTCATCGGCCGCCCGACGCCCCGTCTTGAGCTCGCAGCCCGATGGAACCGCCGCTAGAAGTAGATGATCTCCTTGGCCCGCTCGGTGACCTCGTCGAGATCGCCGGTCCAGGCGCCGGTGGAGAGGTATTTCCACCCGCCGTCGGCGGACACCACCACAATGGAGGCGGGCTCACCCTCGGGCAGCGACGCCGCGCACTTGACCGCGCCGGCCAGGGCCGCTCCGGTGGAGATGCCGGCGAAGATCCCCACCTCGGTCAGGCGCCGCGTCCACTCGATGGACTCGCGTGGCCGCACGACCGTCTTGCGGTCCAGCAGCTCGGCACCCCCGAGGTTCTCGAAGATGGGCGGGATGTAGCCGTCGTCGAGGTTGCGCAGCCCGTCGACCAGCTCCCCCGCCGGGGGCTCGACAGCCCAGATCTGCACGGCCTCGCCGAGCTTCTCGCGCAAGAAGCGCCCGACGCCGAGCAGGGTCCCCGATGTCCCGAGCCCCGCCACGAAGTGGGTGATGCCCGGGCAGTCCCGCAGGATCTCCGGCCCCGTCCCTTCGTAGTGCGCCTTGGGATTGGCCGGGTTGCCGTACTGGTAGAGGAAGACCCACTCGGGGTGCTCCTCGGCAAGAACCCGGGCCATGCGCACCGCACCGTTCGATCCCTCACTGCCCGGGGACTCAATGATCTCCGCCCCCCACAGCTCCAGGAGCTGGCGGCGCTCCACCGACACGTTGGTCGGCATGACCACCTTGAGGGTGTAGCCCTTGACCTTGCACACCATGGCGAGGCCGATGCCCGTGTTCCCCGAGGTGGGCTCCATCAGCACCTGGTCCGGCTTGCCCGGGACCAGCACGCCGGCCCGCTCGGCGTCCTCCACCAGCGAGAGCGCGACCCGGTCCTTGACCGATCCCCCGGGGTTCTGCCCTTCGAGCTTCATGAAGATGCTCGCCGCGGCATTCGGGCTGAGCGTGCTGATGTCGATCATCGGTGTGTTGCCGATGAGGTCCAGGACCGTGGGGTACAACGCCATGGTGGGTGCGCTCCGGAGAGCCTCAGCCCCCGGCCACGGCCGGCAGGATGGACACCTCGGCGCCGTCCGCGACGGGCGTGTCGAGACCCTGCAGGTAGCGCACGTCGTCGTCGTCGACGTAAATGTTGACGAACTTGTGCAGGGCCCCTTCGTCGGTCAGGACCTGGCCCGCCATCCCGGGGTACTCGGCAACGAGCTTGGAGAGGACCTCGCCGATGGTGGCGCCGTCCACGCTGACGACGGAGGACCCCCCCGCCTGGTTGCGCAGGACGGTCGGTAGGCGGACTTCGACGGCCACGGGGCCTCCTCGCTCAATGTCGGACGATGCTCCGGCCACCCGCGGGCGAGCCGAACTGAATGTTGACTGATTCGGTAACGATTCTACAAGGAGCCCGGCCTGGCCCCTACCCGGGCGGCTCCGACCCCGGGGCCTGCAGGGCGGGCACCTCGACCGGCTCCTCGGTGATCGCCCCGTCACGGATCACGTAGCTCCGCACGACCGGCTGGGTGTCCCGCAGCGAGACGAGCACGTAGTGCCAGCCCGGATCGGTCGCCTGCGCCACGTCGGTGGGCGACGGGTAGGCATCGGTGTGCGTGTGCGAGTGGAAGACGCCCATGATGTCGGCCCCGAGGCCCTGGGCCGCCCGGTCGACCCGCAACATCTCCCTCGGATCGATCTCGTAGACCATGGCCGAGGCCGCGGCATTGGCGGTGACGAAGAGGTGGGTCGCCTCGTCCCCCCCATACGACCCGACCAGGAGGCCGCAGGCCTCGTCGGGCAGACCGGCCAGGCAATGGGCCACCATCTCCATGTAGATGGCGCGGGTCAGGCGAAGCACCCACGAAGGGTACCCTCGTACCCCTTATGGCCAGGGCGAAGAAGCAGATCGCCAAGCGGGCCGCCGCCCGCGAGGACCGCAGTGGCGACCGGACCGTCGCCACCAACCGGCGCGCCCGCCGCGAGTACGAGTTTCTCGAGACGTTCGAGGCCGGCATCGTCCTGCAGGGCTCCGAGGTCAAGTCGCTGCGGGAGGGGAAAGCCCAGCTGAGCGAGGCCTACGCCCGGGTGGACGACGGCGAGCTCTGGCTCTTCCAGCTCCACATCCCGCCCTGGCAGTACGCCACGGGCTTCGGGGCCCACGATCCCGACCGCAAGCGCAAGCTGCTGGTCCACCGGTCCCAGATCGACGAGCTGATGGGCAAGACCCAGCAGCAGTCCCTGACGCTCATTCCGGCCAAGCTGTACTTCCGTGACGGCAAGGCCAAGGTGGAGCTCGCCCTGGCCAAGGGACGCCGTCTCTACGACAAGCGCAACGTGATCATGGCCAGGGATGCCGAACGCGAGGCGGCCCGGGCCTCCAAGGAGAGGGGCCACTGGAACGGCGAGTAGCGCTGGGGCCTGAGCTGGCGTCCGCTTGCGGGGCGATGACCCCCTAGAATGGTTGGTCTGATCACAGTGATCAGTGGAGTCCCAGACATGGGGGTGATTGGTTTCGACTTCGGTCGTCAAGATAGGAGAAGCGAGCCGTGGTCTCCGGAACCACGTTAAAGAGCCGGAACCAAAAACAAACGCCGAGCCTCAGCTCGCGATCGCTGCTTAAGTAGCGACGTCCAGCCGGTCCCCGCCCTACGGATCGGATCTTGGGCGTCATTCAGTAGGGCTTACTCAATGGCTCACACCAACTGATCATTGAGGAAACTTTCGTTGGTTACGGGGTGGCACTGCCCGCCGGCAGAAGTGCCACCCCCGACAACCTGATGCCGGCTGCGCTCGGAGAAGGCCTATTGCGGCTCCGGAGGACGGGGGTTCGAGCCCCCCACCTCCAAGGGGGCATGTTCATGAAAGAGCACGTCGAGTGTTCATGAAAGTGCCCCGTTGGAGGTGGCGACGAGTTCACTACTCGTCCGCCATCCCATGAATGACGAAACCGCCGGCCAAAGGGCCGGCGGTTTCTCGTTGACGCCTCTCTTTCAGTCCCCTCGGGCGCGACAGTGTGTGGCACTTCGCCAGGCGAATGAAGGACCTATGGACGTGGGGCGGCGGGTGGTGCCTGTGGTCTCTCTTCGACTATCTGGGCCCAGGTCCCGAGACGACGCTTCTTTCTGGGAGAAGGATCGCCGGCGACGTCTTGGACCGATTCGCCCTCTTCGAGGCCATGCTTGGCCCGAAACGATCGGATCCGATCGAGGTTGAATGCCGCAAGGGTGAAGCCAAGCAGGACGGATGTTTTCACCCGCCCGAAGACTCGGAAAAATCCCCGGCTCAGGTCCACGAAGGATCCCTTGAGCGCCGCGTTCACAGACTCGACAACCTGGCGCCTTCCCATCGAGATGCGCCAGGCGGTGGTGCCGTAGGGAATGCGCTGCGCCAAGGGGAGCTCCACCGGGGCAACCGACAGGATTCCCGAGCAGCAGCTCGAGGACCCTTCGCGAAGGTGCACAAGAGGCGAGTTCCGAGATGCCCGCATCGTCTTAGGGACCTGACGGCTTCGTAGCAACCCGGCACAGAAAGGACAGCGCCACCGCGTGACCCCATCGACGTCGGGACCGGCATGGCGGACCAGCCGCCAGCGCGCCCGTTGGTTGAATTTCGCTTCATATGCGACCTTCTCGGCTTCCGGGGCGCCTCGCGGTGGGGCAGGCAGGTCACGCAGTTCTTCGGGCAGATGGGAGGAGAACAGCTGGCCGTCGATCAAGAGAGCGTCACCCGAAAAGGGCCTGCTCCCCCGCTGGTGGGTCACCGGCTGGAAGGTCTGGACGATGCCGACCTGGGCCAACGGCGGCACCCAGCGCGTCCTCACCCGGGCCCGCTTCAAAGTGATCGGCCCCTCTTTGCAGGTACTTTAGATGGGCGGTGCACTTCTCCAACGGCGCGTGGTGCGCGTCGTGCTCGGCGACACAGGGTTTCGGCTGAAGGCTCATTCCACAGGCTGGAGCCCCTTCGTGCTCACAAGGTACGCCGGGTCCGTGTAGGAGTCGTCCGCGGCCAGGTCAGCGATGCTCTCGCCCACCTGCTCGGCACTGAGAGTCCCGCCGAATCGGCCTGCGAGGAACTGCGCGTCGCTCACTCCGGCCAGAGCGGCGTAGCGCTCGGTGTAGATCTTCCCGAGACCGGTGGCCGGCGTCAGCTGAGGCAGGACGGACACGAAGCGGATGTCCGCTCCAAGGCGCTGGGCTTCGAGCCCGGCATAGGAGCTGATGAGCTTGATCGTGGCCTTGGCTCCCGCGTAGCCGCCGCTCAGCGGCGATCCCGCCAATGCGGCCCCGCTGGACAGACTGACAACCACCGACCCGGGTTCGAGGGGCGCCCTCAGGACCTCTTGGGTGAAGTGGAAGACGTGTCGGACATCCACGTTCCAGTTGGTGCTGAACGTCTCCCAGGTTTGCTCCTGAAGCGATCCGATCGGAGGGGTCGCGCCGGCGTTGAGCACAACGGTCTGGGGTCGATAGTCCGCGATCAGTTGCGTCGCCACGGCCGGGTCGGCCACGTCGGCGACCTCGGGGGTAAAAGCGTCGCCCAGCTGTTCCTTGAGCTCGGCGAGCAGCTCTTGGTTGCGAGCAACACCCACGACATGGGCGCCGCGCTCGACGAGCGAGACGGAGATCGCCCGCCCGAAACCCCGGCTTGCACCGGTGACGACGGCAGTTGTTCCTGCGAGTTGGCGAACAGACATGATTCTTTCCTTCTTTCTGGTTGGTTGTTGGTTACGGCGACGGTGGATTGGATGCTCAAAGGGCCGGCTCGGCTGCCGAGACTGACGTCGGTGCGACGTATTGGGTCCATCCCACGAGGTCAGCGATGCGGAGCCCGGCGACGTCTCGTTGCTGGGTGCTCCTGCCACCGCCTTGGCCGTCTTGGCGCGCCGGATCAGCACGAACGCCACCGGGATGGCGACCAAGCGGTCAGGCCGCAGACCCACAGGGCCCAGGTGAAGCCGCCGGTGAGGGCGGCCGCGGGTGCGTAGCCGTGGTGGACGAGGGTGTGGAAACGAGAGGCGGCGATGGAGGAGGCGACCGCCACTCCGATGGCGCCACCGAGTTGCTGGGACGTGTTGATGAGCCCGGAGGCCACTCCTGCGTCGCCCTCGGTGACGCCGGTCAAGGCGCCGATCGAGACGGGGATGAAGGCGAATGCGACGCCGATGCCGGCCACGAAGAACGGTCCGGCCAGGTCCTGCCAGAAGTTCCCGTGCGGCGGAATCCGGGTGGCCCACAGGATGCCGGCTCCGATGAGAGCCATGCCGAAGACCATGACCCGCTTGGGCGAGGTCTTGGTGACCAGCTTCTGCGACAGCCCGGCGAAGGCCAAAGCGGTCACCGAAGCGGTCAGCCAGGCCAGCCCGGTCTTCAGGGCCGAGAACGCCGAGCACCTGCTGCATGTAGAGGGTGCCGATGAAGATGAAGGTATAGAAGCTCGCGGTGAGCAGGAACCCGACGGCGTTGGACCCGGCAACGGTGCTCAGGCGGAACAGGCGCAGCGGCAGCAGCGGGGCCTCGACTCGGGTCTCGATGACGAAGAACGCCACGAGCAGGGCCGCCGCCACGGTGAGCATGGCGATGGTCTGAGTGGCGGCCCAACCGACCTGCGGCGCCTGCGAGATGGCATAGACGAGGACCACCAGCGCCGAGGTGATGGACGCCGCCCCGAATGGGTCGTAGCGACGCCGTTCTGCGCTCACCCTGCTCTCGGGCACGACCTTGGGCGCCAGGGCCAGGGCGGCCGCCCCGATGGGCACGTTGAGGAAGAAGATGTACTGCCAGCCGACGTAGCGGGTGAGCAGGCCGCCGGCGAGCAGCCCGACCGTGGCCCCCATGGCTCCCATGGCTCCCCAGATGCCGAGAGCCTTGTTGCGCTCGGCGCCCTCGGGGAACATGTTCATCACGATGGACAGGGCGGCCGGCAGCACGATGGCCGCCCCCAAGCCCTGGATCCCGCGGATGACGATCAGGAAGGTGTCCGAGGTGGCGAACCCACAGGCCAGGGAGGCGGCGGAGAAGACGGCCAGGCCCACCATGAGCAGGCGTCGACGTCCGAGCAGGTCGGCGGCCCGGCCGCCGAGGAGCAGGAAGCCGCCGAAGGTCAGGCCGTAGGCGGTGACCACCCACTGCAGGTCGGACTCGGGAAAGTGGAGCTTCGCGCCGATGGTCGGCAGGGCCACGTTGACGATGGTGAGGTCCACGATGGTCATGAAGTACGCCACGACCAGCAGGGCGAAAGCCCGCCAGCGCCGCACGGCCGGCTCGGAGACGACGTCGCGCGCCGTTTGGGTCCGCGGAGGCGCTGCAGGTGAGGGGGAGACGGAGTCCGCCGTCGATCCTCGGCGGGGTCTGAATGGGGGCTGACCAGGGCCATCGTGAGTCTCCTGTCGGTGTCGGGTCCTACGACAGTTGAAACACCGAGCCGCAGCCGGATTGAGCGATGAATCTGCGGCACGCATGGTGTTGCAACCTCCAGGAGGTCTCACATGGAAGGAAGCGGAATCGATGACCGATTCGGTGCTGGCCCGGGCCCAGTCCGGCGACAGCGACGCCTTCGCCGAGCTCACCGACCCCTACCGTCGGGAGCTCCACGTGCACTGTTACCGGATCCTCGGATCGTTCCAGGACGCCGAGGACTTACTCCAGGAGACGCTGTTGTCAGCATGGCAAGCACTCGATCGCTTCGACGGGCGCTCGCTTCGGGCGTGGCTGTACCGCATCGCTACCAACCGGTGCCTCAACTACCTCCGTGACACGTCGCGCCGCCCGAAGGTCACCGCCGTGGTCGACTCGGGCTCACCGTTCGCCGGCGCGGCGCGCTCGGACGAGCCGTGGTGGCTCGAGCCATACCCGGACGCCTTGATCGAAGACGTCGAGCCGGGTCCCGAGGCTCGCTACGACGCGCGGGAGTCCATCGCCCTCTCGTTCGTGGCCGGCCTCCAGCATCTGCCGACCCAGCAGCGAGCAGCTCTGGTCCTGCGCGACGTCCTCGGCTTCTCGGCGGCCGAGGTCGCCGAGATGCTCGACTCGACGCCGGCGTCGGTCAACAGCGCGCTCCAGCGGGCCCGCGCCGGCTTGCAACCCTCAAGCGGTCCCGATCGCGTGACGCTTCCCCGATCTCCCCACGAAGCGGAGGTCGTCGATCGATTCGTCGACGCGATCCAGCAGGGCGATCTCGATCGCGTCGTCGCACTGCTCACCGACGACGCCAGGCTCACGATGCCGCCCGAGCCCTTCGAGTTCCACGGTCCGCGCCCCATCGCCGAGTTCCTCCAGCGGGTGGCGTTCTGGCGCGAGGACCTCAAGGTGGTCCCGACGAGAGCCAACAACGACCCCGCCTTCGGCTATTACCGCAAGGACCCCAACGCCGACGTCTATCGAGCGAGCGGGATCATCGTGTTGACAATCGCAGGGGACCAGGTCTCTTCGATGACGCGGTTCGGCGACAAGAGCCTGTTCGCCTGCTTCGGCCTGCCACGCACGATCCTGCATCCACTCAAGCCTTGAAGGATGTATCGGAGTAGTAGGTCGGCGTTACGAGGCGGGCCGCGGCGCGTCGAGTTTCTCGCCGAGCCGCGCCAACAGCAGCTGCACAACCGGCTACGCCCCAGCTACCGCCAAGTACCTGCCCCCCGTGCCGGCATGTACGGGGGCATCACTGACTCAAACGTCAAATGCGACCGAGGAGGTCGGTGTGGTGTAACCCTGTGCGTGGCTGGGCACCGCCCTGCGTCGGGCGGTGCCCCGAAGAAGCCTCTCGCTGGCCGCCATCGCCGCTCGGCTTGTTAAGCGCCCCTGATGCAGAAACTGGTAGGTGAGGAAGACGAGGCCCTCGCCAAGGGTCTGCGTGTTGACCAAGCGCATGGGCTTCGTGACGCCGGTCTCGCCAAAGAAGCGCTCGCCGATCCCGAGCACAACCGGGAAGATGACCAACCGCAGTTCGTCGACCAGGTCGTGCTTCATCAGCGGCGCGCGAGCTGATAGCTCCCAGAGACGACGATTTCGCCGCAGTTCCCGCCGCAGCCTCGAGACTTCCGTCACTATATCGCCCTTCAGAACCCTCGAGTTTTTCCAGACGGGATGTTCGAGCGTCGAGGATACGACGTATTTGGGCATCGCGTCCACCCGGTCCGCGCGCTCGCCACTCCGGGCGCCCCCGCGAGCCGAACAACTCGTACTCCGCCGACCCATCAGCCAGGCCTCGGCGCCCAGCGCCTCGTCGGCGCGACCTTGCTCCAGGCTTCGAGGTCCTTTCCCCCAAATTCCACGAACCAGCCGCCCAGTTTGAAGCCCTCCTCCCCGTCCGGGTCCTGGACCACTCCATCGAGCGACACGTTCGCTGACCGTCATCACGATCTTTCCCATTTCGCTTCTCCTTATCTTAGTGTTGTTGGAAGCCACTGATGTAGATGCCGTGCCATCGGAAATTTGGGCGCCCGGCTACTGCCGAGTTCGTGCCCCGGCCGGCGTCTACACAGGATGGGAGTGCGACAAGACTCGGGAAGAAGGTGGCAGGAGAGTGGGTGGCAGCCGACCTGATGTCTAGGGCGCAGATCGGGGACGCTGACGCGTTCTCGGGAGCTGACCGAGCCGTACCGTCGAGAGCTCCACGTGCACTGCTACCGGATGCTCGGATCCATCCAGGACGCCGAGGATGCCCTGCAGGACACGCTGCTGTCCGCCTGGCAAGGCCTCGGCGGGTTCGAGGGACGTGCCTCGCTGCGCACCTGGCTGTACCGGATCGCCACCAACCGGGTGCTCCCCACGTGCGTCGTGTGGCCAGCCGACGCCCGGCCAAGGAGTGGGACGTGCCCAAGGTTGGACCGCCCGAGACGACCTCGCTCGGCGAGGTCGCCCGGCTTCTAGCCTCATCCCGATGCCCTTCTCTGGGGCGCCGTCGGCATGCCGCTCGGCCCCGAGGCCCGCTACGAGCAGACCGAATCCGTCTCGCTGGCCTTCGTGACCGTCCTTGCAGGTCCTGCCGCCGCGCCAGTTGGCCGTGCTTGTCTGGCGCCATGTCTTCGGATTCCACACGAGCGAGGTGGCCGGCATGTTGGAAGCGACGACTGAATCGGTCAACAGCGCCCTCAAGCGGGCCCGCGCCAGCCTGCAACGCCGGCTCGCGCCGACCGTCGACCGTGAGCCGCCTCCCGTCGCCGGCTCACCCACCGAGGATGCGCTCGTGGTGAAGTTCGTCCTGCATGGGAGTCGGCCCATCTGGGCGCGTTGGTGGGCCTGCTGACCGACGACGTCTTCATCTCGATGCCGCCAATGCCTTTCGAATACGAGGGCCGCGACGTCGTTGCCCGCTTCTGCGCCAGCCTGTTCGATGCCGGCCGGCGGTTCGACCTCGTGCCGACGCGGGCCAACGGCCAGCCAGCGTTCGGGGCCTACTTGCGCCCTCCGGCCGGCATCCGCCACGGGACGGGCCTCTACGCGCCCACCCTCACCGGGGACCGGATCTGCGCCATGACCCGCTTCGACAACAGCGCGTGCTCCATGGTTCGGGCTAGCGCACTCGCTGCCGAGCCAGTAGCAAGAACACAAGGGCGTCTCCAGGCGGGCTTGGGCGGGCGCCCTGGCACAGGACGTGCACCCAGTCCACGACGAGCGCCCCGCCCTCTGTGACATCCTTGGACAGCAGATCCTCGAAGGCCGGGGCAGCATGTGCTTGTCCAACTCCCGCAGGGTGCTGGTCGACTCAGGAGCGATCATCGTGTGTTCGCTCGCAGCGGTGTCCATGTTGCGGATCTCAATTGTCTTCTTGTGCGATGCCCGCCGGTCGTGCGGCATGTGGCCCGGCGAGCCGGCCTCCTGCGTTACTGCGCAAGTCCGATCTGCTTGTTCATGACGGCAGAATCCCATAACGTGGAAATCACGATCAGCCGGCGACCCTCCCACTTGCTGGGTCTGGGTGAATTCCGAGGTCGAATGGCTTTCCCGTCGGGGGGGCACCGCCGTGCCGTCGGGCTCGGCGCCATCTCCCCGGCGAACGTCCGGGCGACATTGGTGACCACAGTGATCCAATCGTCGCCTCCGAACTGGATCGGATACGGCGTATGCACGACGACGTCGGGAAACATCCGGACGAGCTGCTGCATCGCCTCGCCCGTGAGCCTCCCTGCCGTAGAGGGGATCCCGCGCTCCCGGTGATGTACGCGATCATGTCTGGGTGGTGGACGACGTCCAGCTCTTGCCACTCCCGCGCGTTGAAGAGGTTGTCGCCCCTTGTCATGAGCGCCAGCAGGTGATCGGTCCCGGCTCTGCTTTTGTGTTGCGGTAGTCACGAGGACTCCTCTCCTTGTCGTTCAACTCCGACAGACCAGTCCTCTCGACATCACCCGCCGTCGCCCTCAGGTCGATCGCGATGGCCGTCGAAGGCCACCCATGGTGGAGATACCCAACATTCATGGAGTCTACACTAAGTTCGGTGTCTAATCCATGTTTGCTTTCGAGTCTACCTTGGTCCGGCCACCCGCGAAGGGCCGTAGGACTTCAACCGCACCCGAGAGGCCGGCGCTGGATCCACGTTAAAAGAGGGCGTGCTCTAATTTTATGGCGTGTTGGCGTAAAGTGGCCGCGTGCCTGACCCTGGACCGCGCGAGAACTTGAAGAAGGCCCGCACCCACCCACACATCGCCGACACCGCTGCCCGACTCTTCGCCGAACGAGGCTATGAGCAGGTTGCCGTAAGTGACGTGGCCCGGGAGGCTGAAGTTGCGGAGCAGACGGTCTACAACTCACTTCCCTGAACGAAAGAACAGTTGGTCCTGGATCGTGACCGACTGGTTCGGGACCGACTATCTGATCTGATTCGTTCCCGCCCTCCGGGGATGACTCCCTCAGCTGCTGTTCGGGATTTCGTCTTGGATCAGTTCGAGCACATTCGTAACATCCCACGCAACCAGTGGCGCGGCGAATTCGGAGACTGGGCGGCCATGAGCCCTGCGGTCCATCGCTTCGTCCTGGAGATGGGCGAGCGGCAAGCCACCGTCATCTCCGATGCAATCGCCGAGACCACCGAAATTGCGCCAGAGATCGCCAAGCTGCAGGGGATGGCTCTGGCAGGTGTGTTGCAGATAGTCATCAGGGAGTCCGGTAGTCGCACTCGCAAAGGACAGAGCCAGTCCAAGATCGCCGACGAGTTGTATCCGATCATCGAGTCAATGCTGGATGAGTTGGACCGATGGTTCAACGTCTCCGAGACAGCATCGCGGTCCAAGGCGGATAGCCGTCGAAAACGCCGCTGAGGCTCCGGGTCGTGGGGGACTGAGCGGGCTCCCCTACGAACTCTTCAAGCATACGACTCGGCCAAACGTTCAAGAAGCAAAGTGTCCACGTCCTTGAACAGACGTTGGCCTTGAAGGGTCCATTTACTCGTCCAGCGGTTTGACCAGCCACGGCGAGTTCGGCGAGGCTCGCCGCTCGTGGCGCTCTCCTTCCTCTACCTGAAGGGTCCAACTATTGGGGCAACGGCTTGACCAGGGGTGATCGGTACTCCCTGCAAATCCAGACTGCTCCTTTCTCACCAATGTTCCTACCGATCTCTCGGCTCTGCCACCGTGGGTGCGATCTTGAAGGAGCCGAAGCACATCGACCCAGCTCATAGAGATCCTCAAGTTCTTGGACCCTTCAGGATGTCCTAGCGGCGCAGACGCACGATCCCACTCTTGGTCGTACTAGATGGTCAACCGTCGTACGGCGGTGGGAAACGACAGGTCTCGATATGCATCGTCCCTCGCCAGAAGGTCGGATGACATTTTCGGCACCCACACGATCAGCTCCA
>CAWAPQ010000010.1:0-186757 GCA_963783965.1 uncultured Acidimicrobiaceae bacterium
GTTCTATGGACCCGACGTGGCCAACGAGTTGCTGCGGGAGGCGCTCTCTCCCTATCCGGATGACTTGGTGATTGTGTCCAAGGTCGGGGCGGCAAGAGACGATAAGGGCCAATGGCACGGCGCTCAACGACCTGATCAACTCCAAGCCGGAGTCGAAGCCAACCTCGTATCTCTTGGTTTGGATCAGATCCCCGTTGTGAACCTGCGTCGACATCCTGAATCCGACGTGTTGTTCACCGATCAACTGGAGGCAATGGAAGCCATGCGTCAAGAGGGCCTGATCGGACGGATTGGACTCAGCAACGTCGACTTGGAGCAGTACCGGACCGCGCAATCTTTGATTGACATCGCCTGCGTGCAAAATCCCTACAACTTGGCTGACACTTCCGGACAGGATGTCTTAGACGCCTGCCGGTCGGATGGCATTCCCTTTGTCCCGTTTTTTCCGTTGGGCTCGGCCTTCAATCCTGAGAAGCCAGTTCTTCGTGCAGCCTCCGTCGAGGCTACGGCTCAACGACTGGGCGCAACGGCAGCCCAAGTTGCGCTCGCCTGGCTACTTCAGCAGGCCCCAACGGTATTGCTCATCCCCGGAACGTCCTCACTAGAGCATTTGGAGGAGAACCTGGGCGCTGCAGATTTGGAACTCGACCGAGAAGCACTTGACACGCTCCCATAAGAGGAAGGTCAGGTGGCTAACCGAATCCCAGCCATAGGTGTCACCACCAAGTGACGGCGAGCTCGGGACTAGGGGCTACCCCCTCGAGTCGTCAACGTGCGGACGGCTGCCAGATGAAGCTCGCACCCCATGGCATCAACGTCGTCACCGTTCACCCGGGTGCCACCCGCACGGAGGCAACGAGCGAAGAGGCGGCCGCCCGCGCCGCCAACAACCTCGTCGGGCGGATGATCGACGCCTCGGAGGTGGCCTATGTCGTTGCGTTCCTCGCCTCGCCGAAGAGCGTCGCGATCGACGGCGCCAGGATCGCGGCCGGTGGTGGCGTGCCGGGCGTCATCTACTACTGAGGTGCATCGTGGCGCCCCGTGATCCCAGAGGCACCCTGAGCCAGCGCGCCCCCGTGGGGAGGTTTCGCCACCTCGAGGGAGCGAGTTGGACCGTCCGGGCGGTCTTGAGCGGTTCTATTCGAGCCAGCTCAGGGCGTTGTAGCCGTCCAGCCCGTCATTTGCGTTCGGCCAAATCTGGACGAATAGTTGGGCAAGCGGATGGGCAACTCAACGGGCTGTTCCCATGTCGCAGTTCTTCTGATCCATGCGGCGGTGACCAGGTTCCGCTCGGAGACAAAATGACGTGCCGGTCAGAAAGGCCGGAGCGAGCCGGCGCCGGAGGTTCTGGCATTTATGACATTCGGCACGAGGAGATCGTCGACAAGGAGCGGAGGCCTCATGCGAGCGTGGCGGGTCGATCGGCCGGAAGAGCCGTCGGAGGTTCTTAGCCTCATCGAAGTCCCCACCCCAGAGCCCGGCCCGGGCCAGATCCGTGTCCGGGTCACCGCCGCGGGCATCGGCCTGCCTGACGTGCTCATGTGCCGTCACACCTACCCACTCACGCCATCCGGGGTCTTTACTCCCGGGCAAGAGGTCACCGGCGTCGTCAGTGCTGTCGGTCCAGACGTCGACATGGACCTCGGGACGACGGTCATGTCGATCACCAGCTTCATGGAGGGCCACGGTTCGTTCGCCGACGAATGTCTGGCTCCCGCCGAACCGTCCTTCAGCGTTCCACCCGGCCTGGCCGACATTGACGCCGCCGGCTTCTGGATACCGCACCTCACCGCATGGGTGGGTCTGGTCGACCGTGGTCATCTCGAACCAGGCCAGTGGGTCGCTGTGCTCGGAGCGGCCGGAGGCAGTGGGATTGCCGCAGTGCAGCTCGGCCGGGCTCTCGGCGCCCGGGTGATCGCTGTCGTCAGCGACGAGGCCCGGGCCGAGTTTTGCCGGGGGCTCGGCGCGGACGAGACCATCAACCATCGAGACGGCGACCTGGCCGGCCGCCTACGACAGTTGACAGGCGACCACGGGGTTGATGCCGTCTATGACCCCGTTGGCGGGCCCGTCGCCGAAGAGGCGGCGACCGCCTCGGCTCGCCACGGTCGGTTGCTGGCCGTCGGATTCGCAAGCGGGTCCTGGCCCCGGATCGAGACCCAGACCCTGGTCGTCACGAACACGTCGCTAACCGGCGTATTCGCCGGTGGTTACACCCGGGACGAGCTCGATGCCATCCATTCCGAGCTCTCCAACCTCGTCTCGTCGGGTCGGCTGCAGAACGCAGTCTCCGCCCATGTTCCCTTCGCCGACCTCCCTTCCGCTCTGCAGTGCCTTGCGGACCGGTCGGTCATCGGCAAGTTGGTCATGGTGCCCTGAGCTCCGACGCTCCCGATCTCGTCGCCGGAGATAGTCACGGCCGCGTCGAACTGAAGACCGGCCCGACCTGCACTCTCCCGTGACGGAGCGCGCGAGATTGCGCGCCTTGGGTTGTCAGACGACCTATTCGTTCGGTCCAACTCGTCCGAACGGTTCGCCAGTCGGTCCGAATTGGGATGAAACACCGCCCATCCCAACTAGGAAATCGGCCCTCGACATCAGAATCTGCGGGATTCGCGGGATCCGCGGGTCCATCGACCTTCGTGCAATCTCGGGATATTTCTTGGAGACCTCAGTCGGCTAGCGCATTTGCCGCGCGTCCGCTGCCTTGAGCACCGGGCTCATTCCTGCAGCACCCGCATCGCTTCGAGGATCGGTGTGCGAACACGTAGCTCCTCCGCCAGTTCGAGGACGCGGCCGGTCGGGCCCGCGAACGGCGAAGGTACCGGCGCAAACCGGCGATGTCGAGGTCACCCCAATGCGATGTCGCTGTCGGAAACAGTCGACGACCAGTCCTTTCGGGGTCAGTGATGCGAAAGCCAAGGTCCTGGCCCACCGCCACCTCGATGCGGCCAAGTCTGAAGTTGCTCGCTCCAAAGACGTGGACGCGGTGGGTGGATAGTCGATGCCCGGGCGGTGGCTCCCTGCCGGAACGGCCAGGTCCACCCGGGTCGGGGATTTCGTCGCTCAGATCCCAATGAGCGAGAGCGGAGCCCAAGCAGACCATGCCCTTGGGGCGCGGGCGCAGACCACCACGAAGTCGATCTGGTCGATCCCGGCCGCCTCTCGCAGCTGGAAGAGCCGCGGGACACCTCGATGAGAAGACCCGAGTCGCGGAGCTTGATAGAGGTCACGCCATGAGATCCCGTGCCCGATGGCGTCCCGGGCGCGAAAGATGGCTCCCAGGGGCCGGATCTTGTCGATGACCGCGGAATCGGTGGGCATGCGTATGAAATCCTACTACGACAGTGGTCACTTATGTAGGATTTCATCCCCACCCTCGAGCACGGATAGTCGTCGCCCTGGCTGAGGTTCGTCGAGCTGCCGACATCCAGTCCGTCGCCACTCTTTAGCGGTGGAGACACCAGGATCAGCACGGCCCGTTTCATCAGGGAACTCCGCGCGCACTCCCTGCCCATCAACTCCCGGGCACGATGGGCACCTGGATGGACAGAGTGGAATCGAGCTACGAGATGGAACTCTCTGACCAGGAAATTTGAAGCAGCCCCAACGGGATTCGAACCCGTGTCGCCACCTTGAGAGGGTGGTGTCCTAGGCCTCTAGACGATGGGGCCGAGCGGTGATCTCCACGACACAGATGGAGGACGCCGGTGCTCGGGGGGAAGGACTCGAACCCTCAATAACTGGACCAGAACCAGTCGTGTTGCCGATTACACCACCCCCGAATGGATGGGCAGTCAGATTAGCCGAGAGGCCCATGGCGGGAGTTCGCCCAGCTGACAGGGCAGGGGCGCGTTGTATCGCGGGGTGCCCGGTGGAAAGATGCATCGCCCGGGTCTCCTCGGGAGCGGGTTCGGAGGTCGTCGGCATGCATCGGTGGTCCGCAACGCTTGTCGCCCTGGCAGGGGCGGTCGGCGTGGCCGTGCCTGCGTTGCCGGCCCAGGCCGGGACGTCCGGCCTCTTCGTCAAGGTGACGCCCAGCCAGGGCCTCAAAACGGGCCAGATGGTGACCGTCAGCGGCCATGGCCTTCCGAAATCCTCCGGGGGCAAGCCCCAGACCTGGTTCGTCACGGAGTGCACTGCCGTCGTGCGGGGTCGGGTGGACCCGAGCACGGACACCCCCCATTGCGACATCACCCACGCCCAGGCCCTACGGGTCAGCACCAAGGGCACATTCAGCTCCCACTACCGCCTCACGACCGGGATCATCGGCGACGGCTACTGCGGGACGGTCGGCCATGCCACCTGCGTCATCGGCGTGGGCACCGCCCAGGGGCTGGGAACCGTCGTACGGATCACGTTCAAGACGGCGCCACAACCGCCTGCGTCCACCTCGACCACGACCACGACCACGGCCGGCTGACCACTACCGCTCACGCGTCGTGTAACCACTCCAGGTGGTTGTAGCCGATGATGCGGCCGAACCCCACGCCGATCGCCTCCTTCACGAAGTAGGGCACGGTCGACCAGCCCGTGATGGGTGAGGACTGCGTGGGCGTGGGTGAGGGAGTGAGCGAGAGGTCCGTGGCGATCGCCATGGAGCGGTCCTCGTGGAAGGGGTCGGTGGTGACGAGCACCACCTTGGCCCCGTGAGCCAGCAGTGCCGCCCGCGCGTCCGAGATGTTCTGGTAGCTGTCGTCGCCACCCGCCTGAAGGATCGCCGAGCTCGGCACGCCCTTGATCTGCTCGAGATACATGGCACCCGACTGCGACTCGGTGCACTTGTCTCCCGGCTTCTTGTTGCCCGTCACCATGATCAGTGGGGCGTAGCCCTGGTGGTACAGCGTCGCCGCCTGGTTCAGGCGCGCCCGCAGGTCGGGCGACGGCACGCAGTCGTACTGCGCCGCCCCCATGACGAGGATCGCACCGGCCGGGTGCGGGTCGTACTGGCGGGAGGTCAGCCACACCTGCACCAGGGTGACGCCGAAATAGAGGACGATCGCCGCCACGACGAGGGCCGCAATGCGCAGCGCCCAGCGGAGCGGAGCGAAGAGCATCAGGGGTCAGGTGTCACGCGAGCCAGCGCGGTGGCCAAGCGGCGGCGCGTTTCGTCCCGGCCGAGCACGGCCAGCGAGTCGAACAGCGGGAGGCCACGCGTCCGCCCCATCACGGCGACCCGGATGGGGGCCTGTGCCTTGCCCAGTTTGCGCCCCACCCCCTCCGCGATGGCCAGCGTCACCTCGTGCAGCGCCTCTTTGTCCCACGGGCACACCTCGTAGGCGGCCAGGGCGGCGGCCAGAATCTGCGCCGCGCCCTCGTCGCCCGCGATCGCCTTCTGAAAGCTGTCGGGGTCGTCCGGCGCATCCGGCAGGAAGAGGAAGTCGACGAGCTCGGGCACCTCGCCCAACACGGTGACCCGTTCCTGGGTCACCGCCGCCAGTGCGGCGAAGACGCCGGCGTCGTAGCGCTCCGGCGCCCAGGCGGGCGGCGACACGGCCGGCGCACCGGTGTCGGGGTCGAGCCAGCCTCCCGGAGCCCACTCCCCCGGCGCCGGGTCGACCCACGGTCGGGCCGCCGCCACGAAGTCGTCCACCGAGAGCTCGCGCAGGTACACGCCGTTCATGTGCGAGAGCTTCTTGACATCGAAGAACGCGGGCGACCGCTGCACGTCCTCCAAACGGAAGCGCTCCAGGATCACGTCCAGGGGCACGATCTCCTCGTCGCCCGGGCTCCAGCCGAGCAGCGCGAGATAATTGCGGAAGGCCGCCGGCAGGTAGCCCTGCTCGCGGTACATCTCCACGGCGACGGGGTCACGTCGCTTGGACAGCTTCTTCCCCTGCTCGTTGACCAGCAACGGCAGGTGGGCGTACGCCGGCAGGGCGAGGTCCACGCCCTCGGCTCGGTTGAGCGCGGCCCACAGCATGATCTGCCTGGGCGTCGTCGGCAGTTGGTCCTCACCCCGGATCACATGCGAGATCGCCATGGTGCGGTCGTCCACCGCATTGGCCAACACGAACAGCGGCTTGCCGTTCCCCTTCACGCAGATGAAGTCCTCCAGTGCCCGCTGCGGGAACTCCACGTCACCACGCACCAGGTCGTGGACCTCCACGACGCCCTCGTCGGGCGTCCGGAAGCGCAGCGCCCGTCCGTCGCCGCGGGGAAGTCCGAGGTCCCGGCAATGCCCGTCGTAGCCCGGAGTCGGGTCCCCGTCCGCCGCCCGCTGCCGCGTCCGCTCGTCGATCTCCTCCCTCGTGCAGGCGCAGGCGTAGAGGGCGCCGCTGTCCCACAGCGCCTCGATGGCGGTGGCATGCAGCTCCGTTTGCGCCGACTGGAAGTACGGCCCTTCGTCGGGCGCCATGCCGAGCCAGTCGAGGGCAGTGATGATCCCGTCGGTCCACTCCGGCCGGTTGCGCTCCTCGTCGGTGTCCTCAATGCGCAGGACGAACGTGCCCCCGTGCTGGCGCACGAACAGCCAGTTGAAGAGCGCCGCCCGCGCGCTGCCGACGTGGAAGTACCCGGTGGGTGATGGCGCGAAGCGCGCCCGGGGTGGGGTGGTCGGATCGGTCATGTGGGACACCCCGAGCGCCGGCGGAGTGTGGTTGGAAGACCCGCCGTCAGTCTTCCTCTATGGAGATGGCGCCCGTCGGGCAGCCGTTGACCGCCTCGCGCAGGCGCTCGCGGAACTCCTCGGGCGGGTTCTCGTTGAGCACGTACAGGTAACCGTCGTCCCGCACCTCGAAGACCTCGGGCAGGATTCCCATGCAGACGGCGTTGCTGGCACACTCGTCGAAGTCCACGACGACCTTCACGGAGACCTCCTGGTCAGGGCTGGCTTGGTCCGCCGAGCATATCGGCACGGCCCTTCGCCTCAGGGCTTGTCGGCGCTGACGACCCACATGGCGAAGAACTGGGACCCTCCACCGTAGGCCTGGCCGAGGGCCCGACGGGCGTCGGGCACCTGGTGCTCGCCCGCCATCCCGCGCACCTGCAGTGCGGTCTCGAGGAAGCGGAGCATGCCCGAGGCACCGATCGGGTTGGACGACAGAACGCCGCCCGAGCAGTTCCACGGGATGTCCCCGCCCTCGATCATCGACGTTGCACCGGCCTGGGTGAGCTTCCAGCCCTCGCCTTCGGGACAGAATCCCAGGTTCTCCAACCACATCGGCTCGTACCAGCTGAAGGGCACGTAGACCTCGGCCATGTCGAAGTCGGCCCGCGGGTTCGTGATGCCGGCCTGGCCGTAGAGGTCGGCGGCGCAGTCCCGGCCGGCCTGGGGGTTCACCTGGTCCCGTCCGGCGAACATCGTGGGCTCCGAGCGCATGGCCATGCCGTGGATCCAGGCGGGTGGCCGCCCGGTCGCCGCCGTCGCCGCACCGGCGGCCTTCTCGGATCCGATGACCATGGCCGCCGCCCCGTCCGAGGACGGGCACGACTCGAGGTAGTGCAACGGGTCCCAGAGCATGATCGACTCCTCCACCATCTGCATGGAGATGTCGGGCAGGTGCAGGTGCGCGTAGGGATTCTTCAAGGCGTGCAGCCGGTCCTTGACCGCCACCATCATCCCTATGTCGCGTGGCGCGCCGGAGCGGTACATGTAGGCCCGGATGATCGGTGCGAAGTACCCGCCGGCACCGGCGAGGAGCGGGGCGGAGAAGGGCTGCGGCACCGACAACGCCCACATGGCGTCCGAATCGCTCTGCTTCTCGAAGGCCACCGTGAGCACGCGCTCGTGGATCCCCGAGGCCACCAGGTGCGACGCCACAATGGCCGTCGAGCCGCCCACCGAGCCGGCGGTGTGCACCCGGAACATCGGCTTGCCGACGGCACCGAGCGCCGGCGCCAGGTAGAGCTCGGGCATCATGACGCCCTCGAACATGTCGGGAGCCTTGCCGACCACCACTGCGTCGATGTCGGCGAACGTCAGGCCGGCGTCCTCCAGGGCCGCCACGGCGGCCTCGCGGACCAGGCCGGCGATCGAGACGTCTTCCCGCTTGGACTTGGCCACCGTCTGGCCCACTCCGATGACTGCGCAACGCTCTGCCATCACACACCCTCCAGGACACAGACGAGGTTCTGTTGCATGCAGGGCCCCGACGTGGCGTGGGCGACGGCCCGGTCGGCCTTCCCCGACCAGATGCGCTGCGCCGACTCCCCGATGCGAATGAGCCCGGCCGACATCATGGGGTTGGCCGCCAGCGCGCCACCCGAGGGGTTGATGTCGACGCCGTCGGCCAGGCCCAGGGCCTCGGCCAGGATCAGCTCCTGGTGGGCGTAGGGCGCGTGCAGCTCGGCGATGTCGACCTTCTTGGCCCCGACCCCGGCCTTCTCCCCCGCCAGCTTCGTCGAGGGCGACCGGGTGAGGTCGCGGGCGCCTACCGAGTGGGTCTCAATGCGGTGGTCGATGCCGGTGATGAAGGCCGGCCGCTCGCACAGCTCGTAGGCCCGGTCGCCGGCGGCAAGGACGATGGCGGCGCAGCCGTCGGTGAGGGGTGGCAGTGCGTGCCGCCGCAGCGGCGCCACCTCGTAGTCCTCGGCCAGCAACTGGTCCGGTGTGCGGTCGTAGGCGATCTGGGCCTTTGGGTTCAGAAGTGCCGAACGCCGCGAGCGGCTGGCCACGGCGGCGAAGTCGGCCTCGGTCGCCAGTCCCTTGTCGATCATCGCCTGCGCCTGCAACGCGGCGAGTGACGTCGGGTCCGGCCACAACGGTGCCAGGTAGTAGGGGTCGAGCTGGACGGACATGATCTCGCCCAGGTGGCCCATGGAGGATCGCCCGAAGGAGTAGACGAGGGCGGCGTCGATCTCGCCCTCCTGCAACAGCACCCAGGCTTCGTAGAGGGCCCAGGCGCCGTCCATCTCGACGTGCGACTCGGCCCGGGGAGGCCAAACCCCGACGGCGTCGAGCGCCGCCACGAAGGAGAACGGCCCGCCGATGAGGTAGTCGGTCGACCCCGAGCAGATGAAGCCGACGTCGTCCTTGGTGATGCCGATGTTGCCGAAGACCTCGGCCACCACCGGCATGAGCATCTCGACCTCGTTGCGGGCGTCCTCACGCCGCACGTTGTCGTACTGCGCGAAGGACACCACACCCACAGGGCGGTGGCCCGAGACGAGCCCGGGGAACTCGCTCACAGGTACTCCTTGTAGGTCTCGTAGTCGGCGTCGGGCTCGTCGAGAGGACGGAAATACTTGACCGAGGCCAACGTCGGTCCCCACTCCTCGGGCGGGACCCACACGGCCTCGACCCGCATGCCCATGCGGATCTCGTCGATCGGGATCTCCTGAATGAGGCCCATGAACGACAGGTTGGCGCCGTCCAGCAGGATCTGGCCGCAGATGTAGGGGATCTCGATCGACTGGCCCGCGAAGGGCACGTTGACCACGCAGTAGGTGGTGACGGTGCCGGTGTTGGGCAGCTCGACGATCTCGTCGGTGGGCACGCCGTCGGTCGGGCACGAGCCGCGCGAGGGCACGTAGACCTTCTTGCACTTGGGGCAGCGCTGCCCGATGAACTTGCCCTCTTCGTAGCCGTGCAGGTTCTTGCTCATGGCCACGCCCACGGTGAAATTGAAGTCGAGGCGCGTGGTCGCAGCCATCATGGTCACCGGCTCGCGCTCGCTCACGCCGCACCTCCGACCGCCACGAAGTGGCTGATGTCCTTGACGTGTCCGACCCGCTCGTCCTCGGGGGCGAACTCGGGCCGCACCCGCATGCCGGTCGAGACCTCGTCGGGGCTCGCGGCGGGGAGCACGTGCAGGAAGGAGGTGTCGGCGCCGTCGAACTGCACGAGCACCCAGGCGAAGGGCTCCTGCAGGGGGTGCTTGGGTGCCGGGTGGGCCACCCAGGACCACGTGGTGACCGCGCCCTCGGGCCCGACCTCGACGATGCCGTCGGTCTCCTCCCCCGTCTCGGGGTCGTACTCTGTCGGCGGGACGATGACCCGTCCGCCCGTGCCCCGGATGCCGACGACCTTGCCGTCGCGCAACCCTGTCAGAAAAGCCCCGACCACCGGGCCCACGGAGCGCACGTAGGGGTACTCCAGGACGTGGTCGGCGCGGTAGATCACCGCTTCCTCTGCCATGGCACCTCCCCAATCCACGGGCCTCCAGCAGGCCCGGGGTGAAACTAGAACAGATTCCAGTTTCGTGCCAGGTCCGGCCCGTTAGCCCAGGCTGGACATGTCGACGCCGGCCAACAGCTGTTCGATGAAGGCCCGGTCGTTGAGGATGGGCACCTCCGAGACGAACATGCGGCCGTAGCGCTCGAAGTACATGAGCTGCTTGGCCAGGAGGAACGTGCCCCGGTCGAACTCCGACATGAGCCCGCCGGACCGGTCCGCCATGCGCCGCACCTTGCGCTGGGTGCGCAGCCGGCGCAGGATCGCCCGCACGCTGCGCTGGTGGGCCTCCACCCCCTGGGCCTTCGCCATCTGCAGCTGAATCGTCTGCATGATCCCCGCCAGGCTGACCTCGCCGAAGGGGCGGGTCAGCGCCGGCTCCATGATGGAGCGGATGAAGGCGGTGAGGTCGTCGTCGGACAGGCCGACGGCCACGCCGATGGCGGGCCCGTAGACGTCGGTGATGTGCTTCGTCACCACCGGCCAGGCCGTCTCGTCCCCCATGGCGGCCGAGAGCAGCGAAATGAAGAAGCGGTGGGTCGACGGGTCGAGCCGGCCGACGATCCCCCAGTCGATGACCCCGATGCGCCCGTCGCGCAGCAACATCATGTTGCCGGCGTGCACGTCGCCGTGGAAGGCGCCCCAGCGCACGGTGGTCAGGAAGAAAGCCCGCATGACCTCCTGCACCAGCGGGGTGGGATCGAACCCCAGATCGGCCACCCGGGCCAGGTCGTCGATGGGGACCCCGTCGAAGAACTCCATCGTCAACACGTTGCGGCCCGAGAGCTCCACGTAGGGCTCGGGCACCGCCATCAGCTTCAGGTCGAACTCGTTCTGCAGTCGGCGGAAGTGCAGGAGGGAGCGCGCCTCGTTGCGCAGGTCCATCTCCTCGCCGATCTGCACCCGGAAGCCGTCGAGCAGCTGCAGGGTGGAGCCGGCCATCTGGTCACCGGTCTGGCGCACCAAAATCTCGAGCAACGGCTGCATGAGATCGAGATCGGTGGCCACCGTGTGCTCAATGCCGGGTCGCAGCACCTTGACCGCCACCGTCCGTCCGTCCCGCAGGCGGGCGCGGTGGACGACGGCGATGGAGGCCGTCCCGATCGGGTCGGGCTCGAACTCGGCGAAGGCGTCACGCAGGGGGAGGCCGAGGTCCTCTTCCACCCGTTGGCGCACGTCGGGAAAGGGCACCGGGGGTCCCGTGTCGAGGCAGGCGCGGAACTCGTCGGCCACGTCGTCTCCGAACATGCCCGGCGACGACGCAATGATCTGTCCGAACTTCATGAAGGTCCCGCCGAGGTCCTGGAAGCTCTTGCGCAGCGGCCGGGCCAGCTGGGCCGCCGGGAGCGGTCCCTGGCGGATGGTGCGCAACTGTCGGAAGGCCGTCGGGGTGAAGTGGATCGCCACCACCTTGGCGATGGTCCGGCTGCGGCGCAGCAACTCGCGGTGCGTCGGATCGGGCAACCGCCGCGGGTAGATCCGCGGCACGTCCTCGGTCAGCGGGCGCGGCGCCGGGGTCTGTCTCGCCTCTGCCTGCACCTGGTGTGTCGCACCAGCCGGTGCGTCCGCCGACCCTGGGTTCACCGGCTCAGGGTAGGCGAGGTGCCGTAGTGCTCCCGCACCCCGGGCCGGTTCTACGAGAAGCCGTTCTCCAGCGCAGCCAGTGCGCCCTTGTAGGTGTCCCCGAAAATCGGTGCCATCTCGTCGGGCGTGACGTCGTAGGCCCAGATCACCTTGGACCCTGCGCCGTCGGGTTCGACCGAAACGGTGGCGGTGTGGCTCTCGATGGGCACGCCGTCGACGACCGAGTAGGTGAGCACCCGGTTCTCCTCGTCACGGGCCAGGAGCCGCTCGCGGATCTCCATGCCGAACATGCCGATGATGCGGTCGTCATCCTCCAGGCGGAAGGACTCGATGCCCGGGAAGAACGCGGCGACTCCGGCGAAATCGCCCACCTTCGCCCATACCTCGTCGGGCGTCGCTGCGATCGTCACGTCGACTGCACCTGCTGCCATTGCTGCCTCCTTGTCGCGCTCGGTTCCCGAACCTGAAGTGCCCGGTACAGTACTGCCGACCCGGTCCGCCCGCAGGAGACCGGCCGCCAGGAGGGAGGATCCCGTGGAGACACGCACGATCGGCTCGTTGGAGGTCAGCGACGTCGGCCTGGGCTGCAACAACTTCGGCATGCGCATCGGCCGGAAGGAGACGGCGGCCGTGGTCGATGCCGCGCTCAGTGCGGGCATCAACTTCTTCGACACCGCCGACATTTACGGCGGGACCAAGAGCGAGACCTATCTGGGCGAGGCGCTCGGTTCCCGCCGGGACGAGATCGTGCTCGCGACCAAGTTCGGCGCGCCCTACGACGGCCATGAGGGCGGAGCGTCCGCCGCGTACATACGCACCGCGGCGGAAGACAGCCTGACCCGCCTCGGCACCGACCGCATCGACCTGTACCAGCAGCACGTGCCGGACCCGAAGACCCCCATCGCCGAGACGATCGGCACGTTGGTCGAGCTCGTCGCCGAGGGCAAGATCCGCGAGTTCGGCTGCTCCAACTTCACTGTCGCCATGCTGACCGAAGCTGCCGCGGCCACGCCGGTCGGCAGCCCCGGGTTCGTCAGCGTGCAGAACCAGTACAACATCCTCTCCCGAGAGCCCGAGGACGGCGTCCTCGATTGGTGCGATCGTTCCGGCGTGGCGTTCCTGCCCTACTTCCCCTTGGCCAGCGGCCTGCTGAGCGGCAAGTACCGGGCCGGCGAGCCGCCTCCGGAGGGCACCCGGCTGGCCGGCATGGGCGATCGGGCCGCCAGCCAGCTCACCGACGAACGCCTGGCCGCCGTCGCTGCGCTCGACGAGCTGGCGCGGCGCAACGGCCATGGCGTGCTCGACCTCGCCTTCGGTTGGCTGCTCGAGCGTCCGGCCGTGGCCTCTGTCATCGCGGGCGCCACCCGCCCCGAGCAGATCGCCGCCAATGTCGCCGCGGGCAACTGGCGCCCCCCGGCCGACGTTCTGGCGGCCGTCGACGTCATCGCACCTCGCTAGTCGAGCGACGGTGCAGCGGCCCCTACGGGGGCGAGGCGGACCAAGAGGTTGTAGGTGACGAGGGCGATGGCCACGTGCATCGTCATCAGCACCAGCACGGCCTTCGCGGGCTGCCCCTGGTGCCAGATATAGAGGTCGGGGAGCAGGAGGACCAGGGTCACGACGATGGCCAGCCGGAAGAACAGCCAGCGCGGCGCTGAGCTCACGCGCGCCACAATCGGCCAGGCGGCGCAGGCGATGAGCACGCCGATGACGGTCAGCTTGGCGTAGTCGTGGAATTGGAAGTGGGCATAGCCCTTCGTGGACGGGAACAGGCTTGTCCCGATGGCGACCAGAGCGGCGTCGGCGGCCAACGACAGCACAACGGAGAGGATCGTGGCCACGAGCACCCGCCACCACGACGGTGGCCGGTGCGGCGGCGAGAGGTCGATGCGCGCCAGGGCCAGGGCCCGCTCGGTGACATCGGGGGAAGCCGCCATGCTCACCACGCTACGGGGAGGTGCAACCCCGCCGAATCAGTCGCGAGGTGGAAACGGTCGGCCGCCTCTCATCCTTGGGAAGCAACGGAGGTGCCACTCTGCTGCATGACAGCCGCCTCCACAATCTGGATGTCCGGCGGCTGAATGGCGAGCGGACCGCCGGCCACTGGGACCTGCCACACCAGGGAGACGTACGGGGTCGGCTGCAGCACGGTCCCAGGGGCGCACGGGGGGAACCCGGTGATGTCCAAAGGCATGGTGGGCGATGGCGTGGCCGGTCCGCACGCCTGGGTGCGGCGATGCCACTGCACGAGCGCGCCGTAGGGCATCGGGACCTTCGTCTCGGTGGCGGGAAGGATGTACATGGCGGCGGCCAGCACGTCGCCGCCCGACGGCGTGGTGACGTAGACGAGCCCGTCGACGTGCTGGGGGTCCAGCGTCCGCTGCGCCGATGCGTTGGCCGCCACGATGGTCGGGTTCACGTAGACGACGACCGGATAGTCCGTCGGGGACGCGGGCTCGTACCCGGCGGCCATCGCCGCCTCCGGCGTCGCGTAGCCGGACACTGCTGCGCTGGTCGCTTGGACGTACTGCACGGCACCGATCTGGTCGGCCGCCGTCAAGCTGGGGGCGCAGCCGCTTTCCGCCATGTGTATGTCGTTGGGACCGTTGTTGCCGTCCTGCAACAGCTGGCTCGCCTCGGCCTGCGGGATGCTGGTGCCGGTGTAGTGCCAGCCGGGCGTCGTCGTGTTGAACCCGGCGGCCGCGCTGGCGTCGGCCCCGTTCATATCCATGCCGTTCTTGCCGCTCATGATCATGAACGGCGTGTTGTTCAGGTCGAGCCCGGAGATCTTGAGGCCCGTCTGGTGCGGCACGCACGTGCTGGCGGTGGCCGACGGCGTGCCCGAGCCCGAGTCCGAGCCCGACGTGCTGCTCGCGTTCATAACCATGCCGCTCATGGCGCTGCTGGCCGACTCGGGTGCCACGGCGGGATAGCTGGCGCTCAGCAACAGCGCGGCGGCGAGCGCGGCGAGGCCGAGCACGGCCGACGCGGGGCTGCGACGCAGGATCTCGCCGGCCGGCGAACGCCAGGCTTCCTTCGACGCGATGAAGGTCGGGACCATCGCCGCCGCGAGCAGGATGACCAGCAGGCCGGTGTTGGGGTCGGTGCCCGAGCCCGTGAAGACGTTCCCGACCAGGCCCTGTCCCGCGATCCACATCAGGAGCGACAGCAGCGCGCCGGCCGCCAGGAACCAGCCGGGCCGACGGGCCACCAGGGGCCCGAGCCCGATGGTGACGGAAATGGCCGCCAGGATCCACGCCGTCTGGGTCCCGGTCGTCGAGAACAGGTTGGCCATGGTGGTGAGGAAGTGGGCGTACCAGCCCGGCACCGTGGCGGCCATGCCCGTGATGGCGCTCTGGACGGAGGTGCGGGTCCGGTTGGCGGGCAACAGGAAGAGGACGGCGGCCAACGACCAGTACCCCGCCCATACGGCCAACGGAGTGATGGTGCGGCCGATTCCCTGGGCGGCGGCCGAGGTGGCCACGCCCGCCGGGCGGTCGCTCCAGTCGATCCAGCGGCGGGGCGGCCGGGGCCAGGCCATGAGGCCGATGAGCCCGTAGAGGAGCACGCCCCCCGGGGCGCCGGTCAGGGCGCTCGCCGTGCCGGTGAGGAGCATGCCCAAGCCCTCGCCGACGATCCAGACTCCGAGCACCCAGGCGAACGACACGGCCAGTGCGGGGCGCACCGTGACCCGGAAGAGCAGGCCGACGCCGATGAAGAGTTGGATCAGCGCGAAGAACGTGTTCCACACCGCGATGTCGGGCGCCACGAAATTCCCGATGTGGGTGATGAAATCGCCCAGGACGAAGGGCTGCCCGCTGGCGTTGGCCAGGATGTTGTTCTGCACGAAGCCGTTGCCGAACATGAAGGGCTGGAACTGCAGCGCGGCATCGAGGATCCAGAACAGGCCGAGGATGATCTGCAGGACCCGCTGGGAGCGGACGGCCAGAGGGAAACGGCCGTGCTCCTCCGCCTCCTCGTCGTGGGTGCCCGCGTCGCCGTCCATGCCCTGCTTTACGCTACCGGGGGCCCTGTGGATCGCCGTGTCAGGGGGTCAGGGGGTCAGGGGTCAGGGCGTCAGGGCAGCTGGAAGTCCTGCGCGATGCAGTTCGTCGGCGTGATCGCCTCGGCGACCTGCTTCCCGTTGACGTTGTCGTAGACGCTCATTGTCGACCCGTTGAGACACGCGTAGGCCGCCACGTTGGTCTGGAAGTCGGTCAGGGTCCCTGCCGCCAGCAGGCCCAGCACCCCGCTCGCGGCGACGGGGGTCAGCTCGACCGTGGCGCCGTTGTAGACGCCCGAGATGAAGGCGACCGTGGTCGTGGTGGTGGAAGGCGCCGCGGCGGGCGTCGCCGCTTGGGAGCCGGGACCGCCCCCGGACCCGGTGGTGGTGGTCGCCGCGGGCGCAGGGGCTGCGGCGGCTGGCGGCGGTGCGCCCGGTCCGGGCGCCGGGGCGGCCGCGGCCGCCGCGCTCGGGGACGTCGACTGTGGCCCCGTGCCCGGCGGAGCGCCGGGCGAGATCCCGTCGAGCGCCGCGATCATCTGCGCGCCGTCGTTCTCCATCCCGAGGGCCCAGATGCCGACGCCGCGCGCGCCGTCCTTCGTCGCCAACTGCGCCACGTCGAACAGCCCGTTCTCGCCCTCGTAGTACGACTCGTGCCACTGGCCGCCGACCTGATAGCTGGTCCACGCCGTATCGGTCACCGGGTCCCAGTACTCGGGCCCGTTGCCCGCGGCCTGCGAGTCCGGGATGTCGGTCGCGCCGCCCGTGGCCGTCGCCGCCATCGTCCCGTTGTTCGTCGGCCAGTCGATGCCGAAGAACGGCGTGCCCAGAATGACCTTGGATGCCGGTACGGCCGCCGTGTACTGGGCGAGCGTGGTCTGGCCGCTGAACATGCCGCTCGTGAGCGGCGATGCGGCCGACGCGGTGCCGGCCAGGTTCAGCTCGTAGTCCATGACGAAGAAGGCGTCGACGGCCGGCGCCAGCGCGGGAATGTCGTAGAAGCCGCCAGGATCGCCCGCCGACGAGGCGTAGGTGTCCATGGTGATCTGCCAGTGCGGGTCGGCCACCCGCAGGGACCCCGCCACGGCGGTGATCAGGTTGGTGAGGCCGGTTTGGTCACCGCTGCCCTCGCCCTCGAAGTCGAAGTTCACGCCGTCGAGCGACTTGGTCTGCAGCAGCGGGATCAGCGCGCCGGACAGGGTGGCCGGGGCGGAGGCGGACGAGGTCAGGTCGTCGAGTGAGCTCTGGCCGAAGTCGGTCACCGTGAGCACGACGCGCTCGCCGCCGGCGTGCGCCCGGCTGATCAGGTCGGCCAGATCCTGGCTCTGGAAGCCGTTCCAGCCGGGGCCGCTCTCGTCGAGCGTGCCGTTGCCGTTCACGTCGATGGAGAAGTAAGCCAGCGTCGACAGGCCCGTGATGTCGAACATGGGCGACTGGGCCAGTGTCCAGTACGGCGCGAACGCGAAGTTCTCGCGTGCCGCCAGTGGCGGCTGGTCGGTCAGCGTGGCCGGGGCCGCCGTCGGCGGTGCGGTTGCCGGCGCCAGCGCCAGTGACGCCGTGGCGCCCAGTTGCTCGAGGGACGCGTTGCCCGGGCTGTCGGCCAGGTTGGTGTCGACCCGGGGGTGGTGGGCCCCGGAGTCGTCGGGCTTGGGACTGGCCTGGCCGCTCATGCCGACGGTGAAGCCCACGCAGATCATCACGAGACAGAACGCTGCCCCGGAGATCGCCAGCGCCCGCCCCCGCAGAACGGGCGCGTCCGTACGGACCCGGGCGATCGCGCTCGCAGCTCTCCTCCCCACCCCCGCCGGCACTCCCCTCCTGACGAGGTGGGCCAGCTTGTCGGCCAGCTCCATCCCTGGGGGAACGGGTCGGAACCTCGGAAACTCACGGTCCCGGGTGCAACGCGGGTGCGGTCGTGCTTGCCGTCCCCCACACCGTTGTGCCTGGCGGGGCCCCGGGCGACAAGACTCAGGCGCAATGGAGATCCATGGCCGGGTACGCCGCTACTACGAGAGCACGGACGAAGACGCCCGCCTGTGGGAGAGCGCGCGTGGTGTCCTGACGCGGCTCCGGACGTGGGACATCCTGCGTCGCTTCCTGCCGGCCTCGGGCCGCATCGCCGACGTGGGTGGCGGGCCCGGGACCCACGCGGCGCATCTGGCCGACGCCGGCTACGACGTCGTGCTCGTCGATCCGCTGGAACACCACGTCGATGCGGCCCGGCAACGCGCCGAACGAGGACGGGCCTTCGAGGTGCAGCTGGGCGACGCCAGGGAGCTGTCGCTCGCCGACGACAGCTGTGAGGCGGCGCTTCTCATGGGGCCGCTCTACCACCTCCCGCTCGCCCAGGACCGCCGGCGCGCCCTGGCGGAGGCCCGCCGTGTGCTGCGCCCCGGCGGTGTGCTCGTCGCCGAGGTCGTCTGCCGGCATGCGTGGCTGCTCGATGCCACGCAGCGCGACCTGCTCGACGAGCCGGGGATGTTCGAGACCTTCGCCCTCAACATTGAGACCGGCCTGAGCCAGTTCGACGAGTTGGTGCGCGACGGGGCCTTCTGGGGCTACTTCCACCGCGCCGACGAGATCGGCGCGGAGCTCGAAGAATCCGGCTTCCGGATGACGGCGCTGGTGGCGGTCGAGGGGTTCGGGATGCTGCTGAGCGACCTGGACCGCCGGCTGCAGGACCCCGCCAACCTGTTGCGCGCGCTCGCCCTCTGCGAAGCCGAGCCCACCATGGTGGGCTGCTCGGCCCACGTCATCGGCGTGGCCGTCCGCGCCGACTGAGAGCGGGATGCCGAGGGCTCAGGCCTCGCCGACCGCCGCCACCAGTTTCTGCAGGGTGTCCTTGGCGTCCCCGAAGAGCATGGTCGTCTTGGGGTCGTAGAGCAGGTCGTTGTCGATGCCGGCGAAGCCGGGCCGCATGGAGCGCTTGAGGAAGATGATGTTCTCGGCTTCGTCCGCGTGGATGATCGGCATGCCGTAAATGGGGCTGCCCGGGGTGGACTTGGCCGCCGGGTTGACCGTGTCGTTGGCGCCCACGACGAGCGCCACGTCGGCCGTGGCCATCTCGGGGTTGGCCTCGTCCATCTCCTTGAGCTCGTCGTAGGGCACGTTGGCCTCGGCCAGGAGCACGTTCATGTGCCCGGGCATGCGGCCGGCGACGGGGTGGATGGCGAAGAACGTGTCGACCCCGCGCTCTTTGAGCGCGTCGGCCAGCTCGCGCACCGTGTGCTGCGCCTGGGCGACGGCCAGGCCGTAGCCCGGGATGATGACGACCTTGCGCGCGTAGGCGAGCAGCACGCCCACGTCCTCGGGCGTGCCCGTCCGCACCGGGCGGGCCGCGTCACCCGCCTCGCCGCCCGTGGCGGTGATCACCGAGCCGAACGCGCTGAACAAGATGTTGGGCAGGGACCGGCCCATGGCGCTGCTCATCAAGCGGGTGAGGATGATGCCCGAGGCCCCGACCAGGGTGCCCGCCACGATCAGCAGCGCGTTGTCGAGGACGAAGCCCGATGCCGCCACGGCCAGGCCGGTGAAGGAGTTCAGCAGCGAAATCAGCACCGGGACGTCGGCGCCGCCGATGGGGAGGACGAAGATCACACCGAGCACCAGGGAGAGCACGAGGATGACCCAGACGAACGCGATGTTCCCCGTGACCAGCGCCAGGATGATCATGACGCCGATGGCGAGTCCCACCAGTGCGTTGATCACCTGCTGGCCCGGGTAGGTGATCGGTCGCCCGGTGATCAGCTCCTGCAGCTTGATGAACGCGATCGCGCTCCCCGAGAAGGACACCGAGCCGATCAGGACCCCGAGCAGGACCTCGGCCGTGACGTAGACGGCGGGTTGGAGGCCGAACGAATGCAGGCGGAGCAGCTCCATGATGGAGATCAGGGCCGCCGCACCACCACCGACGCCGTTGAAGATGGCCACCAGTTGGGGCATCGCGGTCATCTTCACGAAGCGGGCCACCGGCACGGCGATGGCGGCGCCGAGCACCATGGCGATGATGGCGAGCACGAGGTTCTTGCCCGAGTGCCGCAGCGTGGGCAGCGTGAAGGTCATGGCGATGGCGAGCGTGGCGGCCGCCGCGCCGACCAGGTTGCCCAGGCGCGCGTGGCGCGGCGAACTCAGGCCCTTGAGGGCCACGATGAAGCCGGCGATGGCGATCAGGTACGCCAGGTCGCGCGCGGTCGTCAGGGTGAACGAGACGGCCAGCATCAGGCGGCGCCCCCGGTCGTGCCCGCGTCGGGCCCGGCGTCGTGGGCTGGCGCATCTTGGGCCTGGGCCGCCTGCGCCTGGCCTTCTCGCGGTGACCGCCCGCCCGGCTTGGACTTGAACATCTCGAGCATGCGGTCGGTGACGACGAAGCCACCCACCACGTTGAGGGTGGCCAGGAACACGGCGAGGAAGCCGAGCACCAACTGGGGCGTGCCGTGCGCCTCGCCCATGACGGTCAGCGCGCCCACCAGCACGATGCCGTGAATGGCGTTGGAGCCCGACATCAAGGGCGTGTGCAGGATGCTCGGGACCTTGGACACCACCTCGATCCCGACGAAGGCCGCCAGGACGAAGATCGTCAGATAGGCCACGATCCCCGTCGTCGACCCCCCGGTCGGTGTCGACTGCGCCAGCAAAGCGATCACGACGGTGCTCCTTGCGATTGTGTCCCGCCGCCCCCGCCCGTGCCGCCCAGCAGCTCGACCGCGGCGGGCGCCACCGCGACGCCGTCGCGCAGCACGCACATGCCGGCCACGATCTCGTCGTCCCAGTCCGGCGCCAGCGTGCCCTCGGGCCCCATGAGCCCGAGCACGTTGGCCACGTTGCGTGCATAGAGGAAGCTGGCGTGCGTCGGCATGCCAGACGGTGGGTTGGCCATCCCCACCACGTGCACGCCGTTGTGGTCGACGATCTCGCCCGCCACCGTCAGCTCGCAGTTGCCGCCCTGGTCCGCCGCCATGTCGACGACGACGGCGCCCTCGGCCATGCCCTCGACCATGGACGTGGTCACCAGCACGGGGGCCTTGCGTCCGGGCACCGCGGCGGTGGTGATGACGACGTCGGAGCGCCCGACCTCCTCGGCCAGCGCGGCGCGCTGACGGTCGAGCTCTTCGGCGGTCAGCTCACGGGCGTAGCCGCCGGCGCCCTCGGCCGAGACGCCGGTGTCGACGAAGACCGCCCCCAGGCTCTCGGCCTCCTCCTTGGCCGCGGCGCGCACGTCGAAGGCTTTGACGACCGCGCCGAGACGGCGCGCCGTGGCGATCGACTGCAGGCCGGCCACGCCGACCCCCATCACGAGCACCTTGGCCGGCGGCACCGTGCCGGCCGCCGTCATGAACATCGGGAAGAACTTGGCCAGGTGCTCGGCCGCGCTCAGCCCCGCTCTGTAGCCCGACACCGTCGCCTGGGAGCTCAGGGCGTCCATGCCCTGGGCGCGGCTGATGCGGGGCACGAGGTCGAAGCTGAAGACGGTCGCCTTCTTGGCGGCCAGCGCATGCACGGCGTCGGCGGCCTGGGCCACGCCGAAGAAGCTCAGCAGCGCCGTGCCCTCGGGCAGGCCGACCACGTCGTCGGCGCTCGAGGGGTTGACCCGCACCACCAGCCCGGCGCCCGCCACCGTCGCCGCCGCGTCGGGGGCGACCGTGGCACCGGCCTCGGCATAGGCCTTGTCGCTGAACGCGGCCTCGCGTCCGGCGCCGGACTGCACGCAGACCTCCCAGCCTGCGCTGACCAGCTTCTTGGCCACGTCGGGGACGAGGGCCACGCGGCGCTCTCCCGGACGGGTCTCGGTGGGGACCGCCAATTTCACGGCTGCTCTGTTTAGCAGCTGACCCCCCGTATGCCCCTAATCGGCCAATTCCAAGAGGACACTCAATCGGGTCCGGCCACGGCCTCCAGGAACGGCGGGGGCTCCCCGCCCCCGTGCACCACCAGGTTGGCCCCGGTGACGAAGGCGGCGGCATCGCTCGAGAGGTAGAGGCAGGCCTGGGCCACGTCGGCGGGGGTGCCCATGCGGCCGATGGGCACGGTGGCGGCCGCCCGCGCCATGTCTTCGGGCCCACCGTAGAAGTCGTCGCCGGCACCCGTGTCGAGCAGCCCGGCGGTGACGGTGTTGACCCGCACCAGCGGTGCCCACTCGACGGCCAGGGTCGCCGTCAGGTTGATGAGGCCCGCCTTGGCCGCGCCGTAGGCGGAGGCCCCGGGCGACGGGCGCATCCCAGACACGCTGGACACGTTGACAATGGCGCCCCCGTCCTCCTGCACGGCCATCACCTTGTGGGCCGACTGGGCGCACCACAACGGCGCCAGCAGGTTCAAATTGACGATGGCCTCCACGAAGCGTGGCGATGCATCGGCCGCCAGCACGTGGGGTGAGCCCCCGGCGTTGTTGATCAGGATGTCGAGCCGCCCGAAGTGCTCGACCGCCTTGGCGATGACCCGTTCGGCCTCGGGCGGCTTGCGGACGTCGGCCGTGACGAAGACGGCCCCCTCGACGGCGGCCTCGTGGCGCCCGCAGGTCACGACGTGGGCCCCGGCCGCGGCGAACGCCGCCACAATCCCCCTCCCGACCCCACGGGACCCTCCCGTCACCACGACGACACGCTCGCTGAAGTCGTAATCGGGCTGGGTCACGGGCAAACCCTACGGCACCGTCCCCGGGGCGGCCCGGCCCCGCCACGGTCCGCGCTGGCCGGGCCACGGCACGCTGGCCTAAGTTCCCTGAGGCTTTCTGACGCGGCGTCAGGGCCGGAACCGAGGAGAACCCGGCGTCCATGCCCATTGATGTGATCCAGGAGCACGACGGGATCGCCGAGGTGGTCATCGACCACCCGCCGGTCAACGCGCTCGATGTGGCGGGCTGGTTCGAGCTGGCCGACGCGCTCATCGCCGCGGGCCGGGTGCCCTCCAACCGCGTCGCCGTGCTGCGGGCGACCGGGCGCGGCTTCTGCGCCGGTGTCGACATCAAGGAGATCAACGCCAAGGGCGACGAGGCGCTGGTCGGGGTGAACCGGGGCTGCGCGGCCGCCTTCGCCGCCGTCTACGACTGCGAGGTCCCCGTGATCGCCGCCGTGCAGGGCTTCTGCCTCGGTGGTGGCATCGGGCTGGCCGGCAACGCCGACATGGTGATCGCCTCCGAGGACGCCACCTTCGGGCTGCCCGAGGTCGACCGCGGCGCGCTCGGGGCCGCCACCCACCTGGCCCGGCTGGTCCCCCAGCACGCCATGCGCAAGATGGTCTACACCGCGCAACCGATCACCGCCGCCGAGCTCGCCGCCTACGGTTCGGTGGCCGCGGTGGTACCGCCGGACCGCCTGCGGGCGGCCGCGCTCGAATTGGCCGCCGAGATCGCCACCAAGAGCCCCACCATCATCCGCCGGGCCAAGGAGTCGCTCAACGGCATCGACCCCGTCGACGTGAAGCGCAGCTACCGCTTCGAACAAGGGTTCACCTACGAGCTGCACGTGCGGGGCGTCGCCGACGAGCAGCGCGCCGCCTTCGTCGAGAAGCGCGACGCCGACACCTCCCAATGAGCGACAAGCGCACCACCATCGACGACATCGTCGGGGAGCTCCGCTCCGGCATGACGATCGGCATCGGCGGCTGGGGCTCGCGCCGCAAGCCGATGGCCGCCGTGCGCGCCATCTGCCGCTCGGACCTGACCGACCTGACCGTCGTGGCCTACGGGGGCCCAGATGTCGGGCTGCTCTGCGCCACCGGCAAGGTGCGCAAGGTCGTCTGCGGCTTCGTCACGCTCGACTCCATCGCGCTCGATCCGCACTGGCGCGCCGCGCGCCAGCACGGCCGGGTCGAGGTCATGGAGGTGGACGAGGGGATGTTCTTCCTCGGCCTGCAGGCGGCGTCGTGGCGGGTCCCCTTCCTGCCCACCCGGGCCGGGCTCGGCTCCGACGTCCTCACCTTCAACCCCGACCTGCAACTGGTGCGCTCGCCCTACGGCGCCGGCCACCCGTACCTCACCGACGCGGCCGACGCCGACGTCGAGCTGGTCGCCATGCCGGCCCTGCACCTCGATGCCGCCATCGTCCACACCAACCGCGCCGACACCGCCGGCAACGGCCAGGTGCTCAGCCCCGACGTCTTCTTCGACCCGCTCTTCCTCGGGGCGGCCGAGCGCCGCTTCATGACCACCGAGGCCATCGTCGAGAACGGCACCTTGGCCGACGAGGGCCGTCCCATCGCGAGCGTGCCCATCCACCGCATGCTCGTCGACGGCGTGGCCGAGTCCCCCGGTGGCGCCCACTTCACCGCCAACCCCCCCGACTACGGGCGCGACGAGCAGTTCCAGAAGGAGTACGCGTCGTCGGCCACCGACCCCGCCGAGTGGGAAGCATTCTCCTCGCGCTACGTCTTCGTCGGCGACGACGAGTACCGGGCTCACGTGGCGGAGCGATGAGATGGGCACAGTGAGCGACCACGGCGTCACCCGGGCCGAATCCTGCGTCATCGCCTGCGCCGAGGTCTGGCGCGGGGCGGGCGAGGTCATGGTCAGCCCCTTCGGCACGATTCCCGCCCTCGGGGCCCGGCTGGCCAAGCGCACCTTCTCGCCCGACATCGTCCTCACCGACGGCGAGGCGGCGCTCATGCTCGGGGCACCGCCCATCGCCACCCGCCCGGACGACCTGGTGCGTGAGGCGGCCATGCCGTACCGCAGCGTCTTCGACGTCGTGTGGTCCGGCCGGCGCAACATGATGATGATGGCGAGCCAGATCGACCGCACCGGGAACCAGAACATCTCGGCCATCGGGCCGCACGCCAAGCCGAAGGTGCAACTCGTGGGCGTGCGGGGCGCCCCGGGCAACTCGGTCAACCATCCCACCAGCTACTGGGTGCCCGACCACACCGTGCGCACGTTCGTGGAACAGGTCGACGTGGTCAGCGGCGTGGGCTACGCCCGTGCCGCCGCCGCCGGCCCGGGTGCCACCCGCTTCCACGCCATCCCCCGAGTCGTCTCCAACCTCGGCGTGTTCGACTTCGAGACCCGCGACCGCACCATGCGGCTGCGCTCGCACCACCCCGGCGTCACCGTCGACGAGATCGTGGCCGCCACCGGGTTCGAGCTCACCATCCCGCGCGAGGTGGGCGAGACCCGCCTCCCCACGCCCGAGGAGCTCGACCTGATCCGCAACGAGCTCGATCCGGGCTCGTCACGCGACCGCGAGGTGAAGAGCTGACCGCCGACGCCGCGGCCGGCGCGCCGACGCCCCTGCACCCCGCCCTCCACACCGGGCTGTGCGAGCGCATCGGCATCCGCTACCCGCTGGTCCAGACCGGCATGGGCTGGGTGGCCGGCCCGCGCCTGGTCGCCGCCACCACCGAGGCGGGCGGGCTCGGGATTCTGGCCTCGGCCACCATGAGCCTGGCCGAGTTGGCGGCGGCCATCGCCGAGGTGCGCAGCCGCACGAACGGGCCGTTCGGCGTCAACCTGCGCACCGACGTGGCCGACGTCCACGAGCGCATCGAGCTGATGATCGAGACCGGGGCCCGGGTGGCCAGCTTCGCCCAGGCGCCCAACCCGGCCCTGGTCACCCGTTGCAAGGAGGCGGGCCTGTTCGTCATCCCCACCGTCGGCGCCCGGCGCCACGCCGAGAAGGTGGCCGAGTGGGGCGTCGACGCCGTCATCGCCCAGGGGGGCGAGGGGGGCGGGCACACCGGCACCGTCCCCACCACGCTCCTGCTCCCCCAGGTGGTCGACGCCGTGGGTGACCGCGTGCTCGTCCTCGGGGCGGGCGGCTTCTACGACGGGCGCGGCCTGGTGGCCGCCCTCTCCTACGGCGCCGCCGGCGTGGCCATGGGGACCCGCTTCCTGCTCTCGGCCGAGAGCCGCGTGCCCGACGCCGTCAAGGCGCTCTACCTCGGAACGCCGGTCACCGGCACCGTGGTGACGACCAAGGTCGACGGCGCCCCCCAGAGGGTCGTGCGGACCGACCTGGTCGACCACCTGGAGTCCCAGTCGTGGTTGCGCGCCCTGCCGCGCGCGCTGCACAGCGCCTACCGCTTCCGTCAGGAGACGGGCGCGTCCCTCACGTCACTGCTCCGCGAGGGGCGCGCCATGAAAGAGGGCAACGAGCTCACGTGGTCGCAGGTCGTCATGGCGGCCAACGCGCCCGTCATGACGAAGGCCGCGCTGGTCGAGGGTCGGACCGACGTCGGCGTGCTGCCGACCGGTCAGGTCGTGGGTGTGATTCAGTCGCTGCCGCCCGTGGCCGACATCATCGCCGCCGTCATGACGGAGGCGGACGCCGTGCTGCGGCGCTGGAACGCCTAAGCGCTGTCGCCGTTCCTCGCTGCCGCGGCCGCGTTGCCCTGGGCCACCCGGCGCAGCAGGTTGGACACCCGCTGGTGGGTCACGCCGAACAGGTGGGCGATGCTCGGGATGCTCTGCCCCTCGCCCCGCAGCGCCACCACCAGCTCGCGGCGGAGATAGCCGCTGGCCTCGGATTGGCGGCGCAGGATGGTGCTCACCAGCTGGACGGTGCCGGGATCGTCCTCGTCCCCGAGGATGCCCTTCCATTCACGGCCGTTCTGTCGGGCCAGACGCACTTCGGCGATGCGCTGCGCCAGCAGGCGCTCGCTCTCGGCGTTCTCCCGCAGCACGGTCTCCAACTCGTCGAGGGCCTTGAGCACCTCGTCCGACCCGGTCCCGCTCCGGTCGTCGTTCTGGTCCGGCATTGGGTTCTCAGCTCCTCTTCGCCGCGCCTCGTCGTCACGCAGTTGGGTCGCATCAGTGGCCAGCATGCAGTGGTTCCTCCAATCCGGGGGCCGTTCCGCGCCGACCCCGAAATCAGACGACTCACGCGTTCGCCAGCCTAAGCAGGCAACGCCCGCGTGCGGCGTCAGCCCTGCCCATACCCGAAACCCTCCGGCTCACACACGATGCGGGCCAACGGGCCCGAACTTTCCCGCTACCAGGGTTTCAGCGGCTCAAGAGGACCGACGAACCGTGCCCGAAGAGACCCTGGTTGGCGGTGACGGCCACCTGGGCCCCCTCGACCTGGTGGCCCGTGGCGGTGCCCCTGAGCTGCCACACGCACTCGCACACCTGGGCGATGGCCTGGGCCGGGATGGCCTCGCCGAAGCACGAGAGGCCGCCCGACGGATTGACCGGCACCCGGCCCCCGATCGTCGTGGCGCCGTCCCGCAACAGCTTCTCGGCCTCGCCCTCGCCGCACAGCCCGATGTCCTCGTACCAGTCGAGCTCGAGGGCGGACGAGAGGTCGTAGACCTCGGCCAGGCTGACGTCTTCGGGGCCGATCCCGGCCTCGGCGTACGCCGCCGTGGCGATGGAAGGCCGGAAGCCCGCGGCGGCCCCTGCCGCTTCGGGCAACCCGGTGGCGGCGGCCGAGTCGGTCGAGAAGTTCGGCATCTCTATCACGGTGTTCGGGAAGGTGGGTGTGACGGTGGACACGGCGTCGATGGTGATGAGCGGCCCGGCACCGCCGGCGTGGCGTCGGGCGAACTCCATGGAGGTGAGGACGAGCGCCGCACCACCGTCGGAGGTGGCGCAGATCTCGAGCAGGCGCAGCGGGTCGGCCACCATGGGCGAGGCCAGGACCTCGTCGACCGTGACCTCTTTGCGATAACGGGCGTAGGGGTTGGCGAGGCCGTGCCGCGCGTTCTTGACCTTGACCTGTGCGAAGTCCTCCTCGGTGGCGCCGAAGCGGTCCATGCGCCGGCGGGCGTAGAGGCCGAAGTAGGTCGGGTTGGTGGCGCCCATGAGGTGGAAGCGCAGCCAGTCCGGGTCGTCCTTGCGCTCCCCGCCGCCGACCGGGGCGAAGAAGCCCTTCGGCGTCGTGTCGGCGCCCACCACGAGTGCCACGTCGCACAGCCCGGCCAGAATCTGGGCGCGGGCGTTGGCGATGGCCACCGCACCGGAGGCGCACACGGCGTAGACACTCGAGACGCGGGCGCCGGTCCAGCCGAGCGCCTGGGCGAAGGTGGCGCCCGACACGAACCCCGGGTAGCCGTTGCGGATGGTGTCGGCCCCTGACACGAACTGCATGTCGCGCCAACCGAGGCCGGCGTCGGCCATGGCGTCGCGGGCGGCGGCCAAGCCGTATTCCACGAAGGGCCTCCCCCACTTGCCCCACTCGTGCATGCCGGCACCGAGGACCGCCACCTTCTTGTCGTCGGACATGCTCAGGCCTCCCCGCCAATCGATCCGGCGCCGGCGCCGGTGCCGACCGGACGCCACTTCCACACCAGGTAGTCGCAGCCGTCCTCGGTGTAGAGGGTGTCGATGACCAGCTCGACCTCGTCGCCCACCGTCAGGTCGTCGACCGTCACGCCGGGCACCACCTGACCCATGACGACCAGCTTCTCCGCCGCCAGCTCCACCGCGGCCAGGCAGAACGGGACGTACGGGTCGGCCGCCACGTAGGGCGCCGGCGGCTGGTAGCGGGCGTCGGTGTACGACCAGATCCGGCCCCGCCGGGAGAGCTCGACCGTCTCGAACGTGGTCGAGCCGCAGTCGGGATTCCCGCAGTAGCGCGCCTCGGCCGGGAAGGCGTACGTGCCGCACTCGGTGCAGCGCGAGCCGAGCAGCGCCGGCCCCGCGCCGGCGCCGTCGTCCTCGCCGGTCGTGAACCACCCCTCGATCGCCGGCACCCGCGTCGTCGTCATCAGCCGAGCCTCTCCAGAATGGTGGCGTTGGCCTGCCCGCCGCCCTCGCACATCGTCTGCAGGCCGTAGCGCGCCCCGGTGCGCTCCATCTCGTTGAGCAGCGTCGCCATGAGACGGGCCCCCGAGCATCCCGTGGGGTGGCCGATGGCGATGGCGCCGCCGTTGGGGTTCACCTTCGCCATGTCCGGCCGGTACTCGCGCTCCCAGGCCAGGACGACCGAGGCGAAGGCCTCGTTGATCTCCACCACGTCCATGTCGTCGAGCGAGAGCTTGGCCTTGCTCAGCACGAGTTCGGTGGCGGGAATGACGGCCGTGAGCATGATTTGGGGATCGTTGGCCGCCACGGCGAAGGTGTGGAAGCGGGCCCGGGGTGTGAGACCGAGCGACGACGCCCGTTCCTCACTCATGATGAGCACGGCGGCGGCGCCGTCCGAGATCTGCGACGACGTCCCCGCCGTGACGCTCCCCGTCTCGGAGAAGGCGGGCCTGAGGCCGGCCAGCTTCTCGAGGGAAGTGTCGCGTCGTACCCCCTCGTCGGCCGAGAACAGGCCGGTCACTTCGGCCGCGCCCGGCACGTCGGGATGGACCCGCGCCTCGAGCGGAGCGATCTCGTCGGCGAAACGGCCCTCGTCGGCCGCCTGGGCCGCCCGCTGGTGCGAGCGCAGCGCGAACTGGTCCATGTCGTCGCGGGTGATCTTCCAGCGCCGGGCGATCTCCTCGGCGCACTCGCCCTGATGGATGAGCTCGAAGCGCTCCTTGTAGAGCGGGCCGTAGGCCTCGCCCGGTCCGGGTTCGGTCGTCGACCCGATGGGCACCCGGCTCATCGACTCCACGCCGGCGCCGATGGCCACGTCCATCGCGCCCGACATGACGGCCTGGGCGGCGAAGTGGATGGCCTGCTGGGCCGAGCCGCACTGACGGTCGACGGTGGTGCCGGGGACGGACTCGGGAAACCCGGCGGCCAGGGTGGCGTTGCGGGCGATGTTCATGGCCTGCTCCCCGACCGTCATGGTGCAGCCCATGATCACGTCCTCCACCAGGGAGGGGTCCAGGTCGTTGCGGGCCAGCAGGGCGGCCAACGGCTGGGCGGCCAGGTCCGTGGCGTGCCATCCGGAGAGCCGACCCCCGCGGCGGCCCACCGGGGTACGGACGGCGTCGACGATCACGGCGTTGGGCATAAGGGGCCAATTCTGACTCCGAATCAGATCCGGTGCCAGACACGGGTCTTCCGGGGGCGGGGGCGGGACGGCGGACACGACCCGATCCACCGACGATGAGGGCCGTGCGGAGGGGCTGGGGCTGCGGGATCGTCTTCGCTCTCGGCCTGGGGGCGCCGGCCGGGACGGGTGCCGGACCCTACGCCGACGCCGACGCCGCGGCCGGTGCCGCCACCGCCACCGCCACGTCGTCGACCCGGGACCTGGCGGCCGGCCAGCAGGTGACGATCCGCTACTGCAACGACCAGCAGGCCCGGATCACCGAGCCCGCCAGCCTGCACGGTCCCGCCCCGGCCGCCGTCTACGTCCACGGCGGCTCCTGGGTCTCGGGGGACTACGACACGGGCGGCTTCATCATCGACCGCATCGGACCGGCCTTGGCGGCCCACGGGTTCGTCGTGGTCAGCCTGGACTACCGCCTCGGCCCGCGCGGCCACTGGCCCGACCAGATCGTCGACGTGAAGTGCGCCATCCGGTACCTGCGCGCCAACGCCGCGCACTTCCACATCGACCCGGTCGCCATCGGGGCCTGGGGCCAGAGCGCGGGCGGTCACCTCGTCGCCCTCCTCGGCACGGCCGGACGCTCGGCCGGCTGGGACATCGGCGCCTACCGCAATGAGTCGAGCACGGTCCAGGCGGTGGTGGACATGGCGGGCCCGAGCGACCTCCTGACGATGGGGGACCAGGGGGACGCCGTCCTCGTGGCCGAGAGCTTCATCTCGCTGCTCGGCAGCGTGCCGAGCCGGCAGCTGGGCGCCGACCTGAGGAAGGCGAGCCCCACCACCTACGTCAGGAAGGGCGACCCGCCCTTCTTGATCCTCGACTCGAACAACGACGAGATCGTCTATCCGGAGCAGTCCGACGAGCTGGCCTGGGACCTCGGGCTGGCCGGCGTCCCGCACGAGCTGATGACCGTCGTCGACGGGGGGCACGAGTTCGACACCGTGGGCGAGGTCCCACCGGAGGCGGCGGTGGGCGCGGCGGTGGTCGACTTCTTCGTGCGCACCCTCGTCGAGCACAGGCCGCTTGCCCCGCCGACCGCCTGAACCTGGTCACCATCGCCGTCGTCGTTGGCACCGGCGCGGGCGCTGTGGAAGATTCCCTGCGTCATGGACCTGACCTTCAGTCCCGAGCAGGAGGCCTTCCGGGCCGAGGCGCGGGCGTGGCTGGCCGCGCACGTCCCCACCGACCCCCTCCCCTCCCTCGATACGGCCGAAGGCTTCGAGGCGCACCGCGCCTGGGAGCACACCATGTTCGAGGACCGCTGGTCCGTCGTGAGCTGGCCGACCGAGTACGGCGGGCGCGACGTCGGCATCTTCGAGTGGCTCGTCTTCGAGGAGGAGTACTACCGCGCCCGGGCGCCCAAGCGGGTGAGCCAGAACGGCATCTTCTTGCTGGCGCCGACCATGCTCGAGTACGGGACCGACGCCCAGAAGGCGCGCTACCTGCCGCCGATGGCGGCCGGCGACGAGATCTGGTGCCAGGGCTGGTCAGAGCCCGACGCGGGCAGCGACCTGGCCGGCATCCGCTCGCGGGCGGCACGTGACACGGCGCACGACGGCAACTGGATTTTGAACGGACAGAAGACATGGGCCAGCCGCGGCGCCTTCGCCGACTGGTGCTTCGGCATCTTCCGCACCGACCCCGAGGCGGAGCGCCACCGCGGCCTGACCTACTTCCTCGTCGCCATGGACTCCCCGGGCGTCACCGTGCGCCCGATCCCCCAGATCGACGGCGAGACGGGCTTCGCCGAGATCTTCTTCGACAACGTCGAGGTGCCCGAGGACCAGGTGCTCGGCGAGGTCGGTGCGGGCTGGTCGGTCGCCATGGCGACGGCCGGGTCCGAACGCGGCCTCTCGCTGCGTTCGCCGGCTCGCTACACCGAGGCAGCCGACCGCCTCGTCCAGCTGTACGCGTCGCGCGGCGGCCCGACCGCGTCCGCCGACGCGGTGGCGCAGGCCCACATGGACGCCGAGGCCTACAAGCTCCACACGTACTGGACGGCCTCGCGGGTCGCACGCGGCCACGCGGTGGGCCCCGAGGCGAGCTGCAACAAGATCTTCTGGTCCGAGACGGACGTGGCCATCCACACCGCCGCGCTCGACCTGCTCGGGCCCGAGGCCGAGTTGCTCGACGCCGGCGCGCCGGGCGAGTGGCTCGACGGCTACCTCTTCTCTCTGGCGGGGCCCATCTACGCCGGGACGAACGAGATTCAGCGCAACGTGGTGGCCGAGCGCCTGCTCGGGCTGCCCCGGGGCTGAGCCGGCAGCGGGACGATCGTGGACTTCGCATTCACCGAGGAGCAGGAGGCGCTGCGCGAGGGCGTGCGCACGGTCCTCGACACCGAATGCACGCCCGACGCGCTGCGCGCCTTCGCGCTGGCGGACGAGGACGGCCGGGTCGCACAGTCGCAGAACCGCTGGGCCGTGCTGGCCGAGCTGGGCGCGCCCGCTCTCGTCGTGCCCGAGGCCGCCGACGGGTTGGGCCTGAGCGACGTCGATCTGGTGGGGGTGCTCGAAGAGGCGGGCCGGGCCGCGCTGCCCGAGCCGTTGCTCGAAACGGCGGCGCTGGCGGCACCGACGCTGGCCGCACTGCTGCCCGACCCCGCCGCCGCGGCCGCGCTCGCCGCCGTGGTGCGCGACGACGTGAGTGTCGCCGTCGGCGGCATCGACGTCACCCCCGGGGGCCTGGTGTCGCCGACGGAGGTGGCGGCCGACGGGACCCTGCGCACGCCGCGTGTCGCGGGCGCCCGCGACGCGGAGCTGCTGCTGCTGGCGGTCCGCGACCCCGATTCGGGCTGGCAGCTCCACGCCGTGCCCGCGGCCTCGGTGACCGCCTTCCGCACGCCCGCGCTGAGTCCGTCGCGCGATCTGTCCACCGTGCACTGGCCCCTGGCGGCGGACACGCTGCTGGCCTACGGCGTGGCGGCGGAGGCCGCGGTGTCGCTGCTGGCCGACCGCGCCGCCGCCGGGACCGCGGCGTTGCTCGTCGGGCTGGCCGAGCGCATGCTGGCGCTGAGCGCGGCCTACGCCAAGGAGCGCCACCAGTTCGGCAAGCCGATCGGCAGCTTCCAGGCCGTCAAGCACCTGCTGGCCGACGCGCGGGTGGCGCTCGAGTTCGCCCGGCCCGCCACCTACCGGGCCGCCTGGTCGTTGGCCACGGCGCAGCCCACGCTCTCCCACGACGCCTCCATGGCCAAGGCCATGGCCTCGGACGCGGCGGACCTGGCGGCGAGGGTCGCCCTGCAGGTGCACGGGGCCATCGGGTACACGTGGGAGTGCGACCTCCACTTCTTCTTGAAGGAGGCGTGGGCGCTGTCGCGGTCCTGGGGCGACGCCGCCACCCACCGCCGGCTCGTGCTGGCCCAGCTCCGAACGGGCTGATCGGCGCGGGCCACGACGCGACGGCGTCGGCGTCGGCGTCGGTCGCGATTACGCCGCGGTCATTCCGCGGTCACTCCTGCGGGCGATCCTCCAGGGCTTTCACCCGTCGCCGCAGTGCACTCACCTCACTCAGCAAGGCGCCCACCAGCTCGTCATTCGACAGCTGGTACGTCTTGCCGTTCTCCCACTCGTCCCAGTCAAAGACCTCAGGTTCGGGCATGGTCCAACGATAGGTTCGGCGTTTGGGCAGGGTTCACAGCGCCGGTCAATTCGCCGCGCAATTCCGCCCTCGACGGCAATGTCCGATTCCCGCCAGTAATGGTCACAGCCACGTGCCACGCTGGCACCCGTGATTGAGGACCCGGACCGCTGCTACCAAGCGGCGCAGAGCAAGGACGCCCGCTTCGACGGGCAGTTCTTCTGCGCCGTCACCTCCACCGGGATCTACTGCCGCCCGAGCTGCCCGGCCCGCACGCCCAAGCGGGAGAACATGCGCTTCTACGCCACTGCGGCGGCCGCCCAGCAGGCCGGGTTCCGCGCCTGCCTACGCTGCCGGCCCGACGCCACGCCGGGCTCGCCCGAATGGAACATCCGGGCCGACGCCGTCGCACGGGCCATGCGCCTCATCCGCGACGGCGTCGTCGACCGCGAGGGCGTCGAGGGCCTGGCCGACCGCCTCGGCTACAGCACCCGCCAGCTGAACCGCCTCATCACCGCCGAGGTCGGCACCGGGCCACTGGCGCTGGCCCGGGCCCAGCGCAGCCAGACGGCCCGCGTCCTGCTCGAGACGACCGACCTCCCGGTCGCTCACGTGGCCTTCGCCGCGGGCTTCTCCAGCGTGCGCCAGTGCAACGACACCGTGCGCCAGACGTTCGCCGACACTCCGAGCGGGCTGCGCGCCCGGGCGGCGCGCACTGCACAGGGAGCACGGGCCCGCCGGGAACCAGCCACCCAGGCCATTCGACTCCGCCTCCCCTGCCGGCGGCCCTTCGACCCTGCCTCGGTACTCGAGTTCCTCGGGCTGCGGGCCCTGCCCGGAGTCGAGCAGCTCGAGGGGGGCTCGTACACGCGCAGCCTGCGCCTGCCCCATGGGCACGGCATCGTCACGCTGCGCGCGCCCGATGCAGAGGGTCCCGCGGGGCCGGCCTACGTGGAGGGCGAGCTCGTCCTGTCGGACCTGCGCGACCTGCACACGGCCGTGGCGCGCTGCCGCCAGCTGCTCGACCTCGATGCCGATCCCGTCGCCATTTGGGAGGCCCTGCGGGACGACCCTCTCGTCGGCCCGCTGGTGCGGGGCAACGCGGGACGCCGTGTCCCCGGCGCCGCCGACGGCTTCGAGCTCGCCGTGCGCGCCGTCATCGGGCAACAGGTCTCGGTCCCCGGGGCGCGCACGGTCGCCGGACGGCTGGTGCACGCGGCCGGCGAGCTCCTCCCCGCACCGGTCGGCGCGGTGACCCACCTCTTCCCGACACCGACCGCGCTCATGGAGCTGGCGGGCCGCGAACCCGGCGCCTTCGCCATGCCGGCGGGCCGGCGCCGTGCCCTGGTGGCACTGGCCCACGCGGTCGAGACGGGCGACGTGGTCATCGACCCCGGCGCCGACCCTGTCGAGTTGCGCCGCTCCCTGGTCGCGCTCCCCGGTATCGGCCCCTGGACGGCGGAGTACGTCGCCATGCCGCGCGCTGCGCGACCCCGACGCCTTCATGCCGACGGATCTCGGCATCCGGCGGGCGGCCGCCGCGCTCGGCCTCCCCGACGACTCGGCGCACCTGCGCGAGCTCACCGACCACTGGCGGCCCTGGCGCAGCTACGCCATGGCCCACCTGTGGGCGATGCCCGCCGCTGCCACGATCACCCCGCAACTCCCCACCCGACGGACGAAAGGACGTGCCGCATGACAACCAACCTCACCGCCACCCTGCCGATGGAGACCCCGATCGGGCAGATCGTCCTGGAGGGCGACGGCGACGTGCTGATCGGGCTCCGGCTCCCGAACGATGCCGGCCTCGGACGGCGGGACGAGGAGTCGCCCATTCTGAAGGAGGCGTCGACGCAGCTGCAGGAGTACTTCGCCGGGGAGCGCACCGAGTTCGATCTCCGCATGGAGCTCGACGGCACGCCGTTCCAGCGGGAGGTCTGGGCCGAGCTGTCGCGCATCCCCTACGGCGAGACCATCAGCTACGGCGAGCTGGCCCGCCGGGTCGGCCGGCCCAGGGGCCCCCGGGCCGTCGGGCAGGCCAACGGGAGGAACCCGATCGCCATCATCGTGCCCTGTCACCGCGTGCTGGCGAGCAACGGGATCGGCGGCTACGGCGGCGGGCTGCCGGTCAAGCGCGCACTGCTCGCGCTGGAGGGTGTCACGGCATAGGGTGCGCCGATGGAAACGCCCCAGAGTGTCCGCAACGCGTTCGACCTGACGGGGCGAGTGGCCCTCGTCACCGGGGCAGGGAGCGGCATCGGGCGCTCGACGGCCGAGGTGCTGGCGGGCGCCGGCGCCACCGTCGTCTGCGCCGACATCAACAGCGCCACCGCAGCGGAGACGGCAGCGGCCATCCTCGGCCAGGGTGGCCGCGCCGAGAGCGCGGAGCTCAACGTGGCGGCCCGGGGCGCGGCGGAGACACTGGTGCAGCACATTGCGGCGCGCCACGGCGGGCTGCACGTCATGTGCAACATCGCCGGCATCATGATCGACAGCCCGATCATCGACCTCGACCCCGACGAGTTCGACCGCATTCTGGCGGTGAACCTCAAGGGTGTGCTGTACGGATGTCAGGCCGCCGGCAAGGTGATGGTGGCACAGCGCGGCGGCTCCATCATCAACATGACCTCCGCCGCCGTCCTGGCTCCCGCGCCGGGCGTCGGGCCCTACGCCATCTGCAAGGCGGGCGTGGCCCAACTGACCAAGTCGATGGCCGTCGAGGTCGGCGAGCACGGCGTGCGCGTCAACTCGGTGGCTCCCGGTTTCATCCCGACCAACATGACGGCGCGCTACTACACGAACCCCGACGGCACCGTGAACGAGGCGGCCAAGGCGGCCACGCTGGCGCCGATGGCGCGCTTCGCCCCGCTGCGGCGCGTCGGGGAGACGTCCGAGATCGCCTACGCCGTGCTGTATCTCGCCTCGGACGCCAGCAGCTACGTGACGGGACAGTTGCTCAGCCCCAACGGGGGCGTCTCCATGTCGTATTGACTCACGACAGGCGGTAGAGGTCGAACTGGCCCGTGCTGGTGTCCGACGCGATCACGGCGGGCTGGGGACCGATGAGCGTGACGGCCGAGCCCACGCCCACTGCGTTGCTCGTTGAACCCTGCGGCACGATGTTGAACACGCATGCCGTCGGTGTGGACGGCCCGGCCTGCGGACAGGCCGGGTTGCTGCCGGACGACTCGAGCGCCAGGGCGCCTGCCGTCGAGTCCACGACGACGCTCGTCACCGAGCCCTGGAAGGACCCCAGCGGGTGGAGCGTGGCGGCGTCGTAGGTGCTGAAGGTCGCATCGAGGCCCTGGCCGGCGGGCTCGCTGACCCACACGGCCCCGCCGGCGATCACGTCGAGGTACTGCACGCCGCCGCCCAGGCCGTTCGGCTTGTCGGCCAGCACGGGGCCCAGCGCGATGGCGCCGTTGGGGCGCCGGGCCACCAATCGGTGATCGGTCCGCTCGTAGTAGATGGAGCCGTCGGATCCGATGGCGTCACCCAACCCGGTCACGACGAGGTGCGGTGCCGCGGCGGCCCCGGGGTTGAGGCTGTACACGCTGACCGTGTTGCCCCGGGTCACCGAAACGAAGACCGAGCCGTTGGCCGCCGCGAGCGCGACGAGATCGTTGTTCGAGCTGTTCGACGTGGGTACCGACGGCATCGTCCACTGCCCGTCCTGGTTCCCGCTCGTGCGGTTGTAGGCGAACAAGGTCGCATAGGTCGCCACGTAGAAGTTGGTGGCGTCGGCCGCCACGGCGGCGATGCCGGTCGGAACGTGCTCGGCGATTTCGGCGGGGCCGTTGCCGTCGACCACCCAGGCCACCGCCGCCGACGGGCTGCTCGGGTCCTGGGGGGCGGCGAACACGGCGCCGTCGGGGCTTTCCGCCGCCGTGACCCGGTCGGCCGAGAACGGGAGCGCGATGGCCGCGCCCAGTTGCAGCGGGCCGGTGCTGGCCGTCGTGGTCGTCGTGGTGGACGCGGCCGCGGCGGCGGTCGTGGTGGTGGTCGACGACCGGCGCGGCGAGGTCGGCGTCGGGGAGCCCGACCCGCAGGCCGCCAGCACGATCGGCGCCACCAGGGCTGCCATCAATCCCAATTGCAGCCGCTGACCAGGGTTCCCGCGCACTGCCGCCAGTATGGCGTGCAACGGGCGGGCGATACGGTGCACCCATGGCCACCACCCGCGACATCACCTACGAAGCCGACGGCCGCACCATGATCGGCACCCTCGCCCTGCCCGACGGCACCGACGCGCGCCCCGGCGTGCTGGTCTGCCACGAGGGACCCGGGCTCGACGACCACGCGCGGGGTCGGGCGCAGCGCATCGCCGACGAGCTCGGCTATGTCGCCTTCGCGCTCGACTACCACGGTGACGGGAAGCCGATCACCGATCGCGACGAAATGATGGGCCGCATCGGCGCGCTGCGCAGCGACCCGCCGCGTGCGTATGCCATCGGGACGGCTGGTCTCGACATCCTGCGGGCCGAGCCGCGCACCGACACGGGGAGGCTGGCGGCCATCGGGTACTGCTTCGGCGGCACGCTGTCGTTGGAGCTGGCCCGCGGCGGGGCCGACCTCAAGGCGGTGGTCGGCTTCCATTCGGGGTTGTCGACCGTGCACCCCGAGGACGCGCGCAACATCACGGGCAAGGTGCTGGCCCTCATCGGTGCCGACGACCCCATGGTGCATGCCGAGGAGCGGCGGGCCTTCGAGGAGGAGATGCGGGCCGGCGGGGTCGACTGGGAGCTGAATGTGTACGGCGGCGCCGTGCACTCCTTCACCAACCCGCTGGCCTCCCCGGACGCCTTCCCCGGCATCGCCTACGACGAGTCGACCGACCGCCGGTCCTGGCAGGCCATGGTCGACCTGTTCAATGAGGTCTTCTAGCCAACCCGCCCCTGTTCTCGCGCATCTGACGCCCCGTCAGGTGCGGGCTACGCTCGATGCCCATGCCTGAGCCCCTGCCGCTGATCATCTCGGTCGACGATCATGTGGTCGAGCCGCCCAATGTGTGGCAGGACCGCCTCCCCTCCAAGTACGCGGAGGTGGGGCCGCGGATTGTGCGCGCGCCCATGCCCGAGGTCGAGTACCGCGGCGGGTCGTTGAAGGTCAAGCCCGGCTCCGAAGGTGTGCCGGTCGACTGGTGGTACTACGAGGACCTCAAGCGTCCGTTACTGCGCGTCGACTCCGCGGTGGGTGTCCCCCGCGACGAGGTGACCATGAAGGGCGTCACCTACGAGGACATGCGCCCGGGCTCCTACGAGGTGAAGCCGCGCCTCGACGACATGGACGCCAATCACATTGAGGCCGCCCTCTGCTTCCCGACCTTCCCCCGCTTCTGCGGCCAGACCTTCACCGAGGCCGAGGACAAGGAGCTCGGACTGCTGTGCATTGAGGCGTACAACGACTGGATGGTCGAGGAGTGGTGCGGCGACTCGGGCGGCCGGCTCATCCCGCTCTGCCTCATTCCGCTCTGGGACGCCGAGCTGGCGGCGGCGGAGGTGCGGCGCAACGCGGCACGCGGCGTGCGCGCCGTCTGCTTCAGCGAGATCCCGCCGTTCCTGGGGCTGCCGAGCGTGCACGACCCCGACCACTACTGGGATCCCTTCTTCCAGGCCTGCGCCGAGACAGAGACCATCGTGAACATGCACATCGGGTCGTCGTCGAAGATGCCGTCGACGTCGGCTGATGCGCCGCCCGCCGTCGGCTCGACGCTGACGCACACCAACGCCACCTTCTCCCTCGTGGACTATCTGTTCAGCGGCGTCTTCGTGCGCATTCCCGGCCTGAAGGTGGCCTACTCGGAGGGGCAGATCGGTTGGATTCCCTACATTCTGGAGCGAGCCGACCGCGTCTGGGAGGACAACCGGGGGTGGGGCGGGGTCGCCGACATCGTGCCGGAGAAGCCCTCCAGCTACTTCAAGGACCACGTGTGGGGTTGCTTCTTCGACGACGCCCACGGGCTGAAGTCGGTGGACGAGATCGGCGAGGACAACATCACCTACGAGTCGGACTACCCGCACTCGGACTCGACCTGGCCGCGGACCCGGGAGATCGCCGAGGAACAGATGGCCGATCTCACCGACGAGCAGCGCCGCAAGATCGTGCGCGGGAACGCGATCAAGTTGTTCGGCCTCGACCTCCCGGCTTGATCCCCGGTGCTGCGATGCTGCCTTGTGCGGCCTCTTGTTGCCTGACGTCTGACCCCTGACGCATGGACCTCCGCTACACCGGGCCTGAGCAGGCCTTCCGCCAGGAACTGCGGGATTGGTTGGCGGCCACGCTGCCGGGCGTCGGCGCACCGCCGCCCCATGACGACTGGCCGGCCCGTCGGGCCTACGACCTGCGCTGGCAACGTTTGTTGTTCGAAGCGGGCTACGCCGGCGTGGATTGGCCCGCCGAGGGCGGCGGGCGCGGCTCGTCGCCGGTGGAGCAGCTGATCTTCAAGGAGGAGTGCGAGCGGGCCGGCGCGCCCTACGTAGGCGTGAACTTCGTCGGGCTGTTGCACGCCGGCCCGACCATCATTGCCGAGGGGACGGCGGCCCAGAAGGAGCGCTACCTGCCCGCCATCCTGCGCGGTGAAGAGGTGTGGTGCCAGGGCTTCAGCGAGCCCGACGCCGGCAGCGACCTGGCCTCGCTCCGCACTCGGGCGGTGCGCGACGGCGATGACTATGTCGTGACCGGGTCGAAGATCTGGACATCCCACGCCGAGGTGGCCGACTTCTGTGAGTTGCTGGTGCGCACCGGGGAGGAGCGCAACCGCGGGATCACCTGGCTGATCATGCCTATGGACGCGCCCGGAATCGAGATCCGGCCGCTGCGCACCATCGCCGGGACGACGGAATTCGCCGAGCTGTTCTTGAACGAAGTGCGGGTGCCCGTGGCCAACCGCGTGGGCGACGAGAACGACGGTTGGCGCGTGACCATGGTCACCCTGTCCTTCGAGCGCGGCACAGCCTTCGTGGGCGAGCTGCTCGAGTGCATGCGCCTCCTCGGCGAGCTGGCTCAGGTCGCGGGGAGGGTCGGCGCACTGGACGATGCCGGCGTGGCGCGCCGGTTGGGCCACCTGGTGGCCGCGTTCGATGCGCTGTGGGCGCTCACCAAGCGCAACGTCTCGGAGGCGGCGCAGACCGGCATCCCAGGGATCGGCGGATCGGTCTTCAAGCTCTCGTTCTCCGAGCACGCCCAGGCGCTGGGCGACCTGGCCATGGAGATCCTGGACCGGGCCGCGCTGTGCGCCGACCCGCTGACGGGGCCCGACGGTTTGCCGCTGGGCAACGCCGAGCAGTTGGCGGCGTGGTTCAAGTCGATCTCTTTGACCATTGCGGCCGGCACGTCACAGGTGCAGCGCAACATTGTGGCCGAGCGCATCCTCGGACTGCCCAAGGCGCGGCGCTGATGGACTTCCGCGTCGGCGAGGACCAGCGCGAGTTGGCCGAGGGCATCCGGGCCATGGTGGCGGGGCGGCTGCCGCTCGAGCACCTGCGGACCCGGGAAGGTGACGCGGTGACCATCGACCGTGACGAATGGGCGGCCCTCGGCGAGACGGGCGTGTTCGCACTGACCCTGCCCGAGCCCGTCGGCACGGGCCTCTCCATGGCTGAGGCCGTCGTCGTCTTCGAGGAGCTGGGGAGCGCCCTGCTACCAGGGCCGCTGGTCGGGACCTTCCTGGCGGCACGCGCCGGGCTGGTGGAGGGCGCGGCCGAGGGGCGCGCTTCGGTGGGCGTGCACTGCAGCGGGTCCGGGCCTGTGCTGGTGGAGCATTTGGCGGCGCTCGACGCGCTGCTCGTCTTCGACGGGGAGGCTGGCGGCGGGCGGGGCGGCGGGGCGGCACGGTTGCTCGCTCCCGTCGGCACTGCGGGCGCGACGCGCGTGGAGGCGCCGCTCGACCCGTTGACGCCGCTGTGGCGTGTCGACGCCCCGCTCGCCGGAGAGCCGGTGCCCGACGATGACGGCGCGTTGTGGCGCGACGGCGCGTTGCTCACGGCGGCGCTGCAGGTGGGCCACGCCGCGGCGGCTCTGGACCTCGCTACCGCCTACGCCAAGGAACGGCAGCAGTTCGGCACGCCCATCGGCAGCTTCCAGGCCATAAAGCACATGTGCGCCGACATGCTCGTACGCGCCGAGGTGGCTCGTGCCGCCGTGCACGCTTCGGCATGCCTGGCCGATGCACCCGATGTCGTCGAAGCCGAGGCTGCGGTGGCCGGTTGCTCCCCCGACCAGGTGGTGGACCGCGCCGTCCGCGGTGCCAAGCTCCTGGCCGACGAGGCGGCGCTGGCAAACGCCCGGTCGGCCATTCAGGTCCACGGCGGCATGGGCTTCACGTGGGAGGTGCCGCTGCACCTGCACCTCAAGCGCTCCCGCCTGCACTCGACCACGTTCGGCACCCCGGCGACGCAGGCGGCCGCCCTGGCCGTCTACGCCGGAGCGACGACATGACGCCGTACTTCTCTCGATGGGAGCCCCGTCCATGACCGACCCTTCCCTTTTCCCGACCGACGTGGTGCGCACCGTCCCCGAAGGGGAGGTCGTCTACGGCATGCAGCTCCCGATTCAGTCCCAGTCGACGCTGTACGTGGCCGACTGGGAGAAGGAGGCTGGTCCGGCCGAGCTGGCCCGCATCGCCCGCGTGGCGGACGAGGCCGGTTTCTTCTATCTCGGCGTGTGCGACCACACCGCCATTCCGCGCCGGCTGGCCGACGCGATGGGCACGATCTGGTACGACACGACCGCGACCCTGGGCTGGTTGGCCGCCGTCACGACGAACACCCACCTCCTCTCCCACGTGCTGATCCTCGCCCAGCGTCACCCACTGCGGGCGGCCAAGGAGTTGTCGACGATCGACCACTTGTCGGGTGGGCGCCTCATTGTCGGCGTGGGCGCCGGCCACGTGCCCGAGGAGTACGAACTTCTGACGGGAGACTTCGCCGAGCGGGGACGCCACACCGACGAGGCCGTTTCGGCGCTGGCCCGCGCCTTCACGGACGAGTTCCCGGAGCTCCCCGGGCCGCGCTTCCCCGCCAAGGACCTGGGGGTGGCGCCGCGGCCGGTACGCCAGCCCCGCCCGCCCATCTGGATCGGCGGCTCCTCCCCGGCGGCCATCCGGCGCACGGCCGCCTTCGGCGACGGCTGGCTGCCTCAGGGGACACGCCGTCGCGACCTCCCTGGCCAGGTAGTCCGGCTGCGCGAGTTGCGGGAACAGCTCCGGGGTGGGGCACCGATCGACATCGGCACCATCGTCGAGCCCATCTACCTCACGTCGGCCGGCTCGGGCTGGGACTTGCCGGGCTGGGTGCTGTCGGGTGGAGCGGACGAGGTGGCCTCGTCATTGCGCGAGCTCATCGACATGGGCGTCAACCACCTGCAGGTGCGTTTCATGGCCCGGAGCCCGGAGGAATTTTGCGAGCAGACGGCCCGTTTCGGCGTCGAAGTGGGAGCCCTGCTGAACAACTGAGGCGGTCGCAGCCATAGGCTTGATGGCGATGTCGTTCTTTTCGTATGCGCTGGGGGCCTTGATTCTTGTCCTCGTCCTGTTGCGCCAGGTCAGGGTGCGGCCGGTGCCGCGCATGTTCCAGCCCCGCCTCCCGGTCGTCATCGGGGTCATCGGCCTCTTCGAGATGTTGTCCTACGCGGGCAACCACCACGTTTCTTCCAGCGCGTGGCTGTGGGTGCTGGCCACCCTGCTCGTCGGTGCGCTGGGCTTCGGCATATTGCGGGGCCTCTCCATGCGGGTGTGGTCGGGCGGCAGCTGGGTGCTGCGCCAGGGCAACGCCCTCACAATGGCCCTGTGGCTCGTGTCCCTCCTGATCCACTTCGTCGGCGACAACGCGCAGAGCCACGCCGGCGCGGCCGGACTCGAGGGGGCGAGCTTCCTCCTCTACCTGGGCGTGACCCTGGCCGTGCAGAACTACGTGGTCTACCGCCGCGCCCAGCCGTTGTGGGCCCAACTCGGACCCGACGCGGGGCGGCCGCTGCGGGTGCAGTTCACCCAGGCTCCGGGTGCGTTCTTCGCCACCTTCACCGGACAGGGTGGCCCAGGGCCTGCCGGATGGGGGCCGGGTCAGGGACAGGCTTCAACGGGAGGGCGCGCGCCCTACGCGGACGATCCCAACATCATTGACGCCGACGTGGTCGAGGACGACGACGATCACGGCCCTCCCGAGCTGCACGCACCGCGCTGAGCATTCCCTACACTCGGCGCCGGTGACGTCGCCCCGCAGCTTCAGCCAACGGCCCTACGTCGGCCCTCCCGGCTCCACCGAGGTGTGGCTCGTTCGCCACGGCGCCTCGGCCGATTCACTGGAGGGCGAAACCTTCGAGCTCGTCGAGGGCCAGGGTGACCCACCGCTCTCGCAGGCGGGGCGCCACCAGGCCGAGCAGGTGGGTCTGCGCCTGGCCCAAGAACCCTTCGACGCGCTCTACGTCACCACCCTGCAGCGCACGGCCCAGACGGCCGCTCCCCTGGTGGCCCGTTGTGGAATGACGCCTGCGGTCGAGGCGGACCTGCGGGAAGTGTTCCTCGGCGAGTGGGAGGGCGGGATTTTGCGCATGAAGTCGGCCGACGGTGACCCCGTCTTCGCACAGGTCATGGCCGAGCAGCGCTGGGATGTGATCCCCGGCGCTGAGTCCCGCGAAGTGTTCGGGGGCCGCTTGCGCCGAGCGATCGAGCGCATCACTGCCGCCCACCCCGGCGGCCGCGTGGTCGCCTTCAGCCACGGCGCAGCCATCGGAGAGATCCTGGCGCAGGCGAGCGACTCGGCTCCCTTCGCCTTCGTGGGCCCCGACAACGCTTCCATCTCGCGCCTGGTGGTGACGCCCGACCGCTGGATCATCCGCGGCTACAACGACACGGCGCACCTGACAAGCTGACCGGAAATGGCACGCATCGTCATCGTCCACGGAGCATTCAACGAGCTGTGGGGTCCCAACGAGCTGAAGGCCCGCTGGCTGCCGGCCGTGCGCGACGGACTCTGGCACCACGGCGTGGAGATAGACGCCGACGACGTGGATGTCTGCTTCTACGGCGATCTCTTCCGCCACCATCCCGGCACTGCTGCGGATCGCAAGCTGGAGCAGTCACGCGCCGGCGTGGCCGACATGCTGGCGGACTTGGGCGGCGATGCCGTCGCGGGGCTCGCCCAGGCGGCCGGCGAGGCGACGTTCGACCGCACCGTCGACCTGGCGACGGCCATGCTGACGGAGCCCGACCTGCACGACAAGCTGCGCGCCCGCATCGAAGCCGAGATCTCCGACGACACCCGCGTCCTGGTGGCCCACTCGCTGGGCACGGTCCTCTCCTATGGGACGCTGGCGCTGCACGACGACTGGCCAGTCCACACCTTCGTCACGCTGGGCTCGCCGCTGGCGGTACCGATGGTCTTCAACAGTCTGGAACCGGCTGCGGTCGACGGCCTGGGTGTCTGGCCGGGCTCGGTTCAGCGCTGGGTCAACGTGCGCGCACTCAACGACAAGGCCTGCGAGACCTGCCTGAGCGACCACTTCGGGCCGCGGGTCGAAGAGCTGGTGATCGACAACGGGCACCACGCTCACGCGCCCGAGCCCTATCTCAACTCGAGGCCGACTGGCGCCGCCATCGCAGCGGCGCTGGAAACGACACCGCCGCCGGCCTAAGAAATTTTCATGATGGGCGCGTCGCTCTGGACGGGCCCGACCGTTCTTGTTGTCGATGGCCGAGAATGCGATTGACCTCAGCAACGCCGCCGGTGCTCGTGGCCTCGGTGGCCTCGGCGGCCTCGGCGGTGCCGACCTGATCGGTGCCGTGGCGGCCGAGTCCAACGAGGAGCTGGCCGCCGGTCTCGAAGAGGACTTCCGCCAGATGACGGCCGCCCAGGGGAGGATCTTGGTCCGCCTGGGCGAGTTCGACCGGCGTCAGGGCTTTCGCGACGAGGGGGCGACCTCTGTGGAGGCCTGGACCACCGAGCGCTTCGGGGTCTCGGCACCGACGGCCCGGGCGCTCGCCCATGTCGGCGAGGTGGCCTGGAACCTCCCCCACCTGGTGGGTGCGCTCTGCGGGGGGGCGCTCTCCTTCGACAAGGTGCGCGTGCTGGCCGATGTGGCGACGCCCGAGTCCGACGCGCCGCTGTGCGAGCAGGCCAATGCCTGCACGGTGCGTGAGCTGGCCGACATCGCCCGCACGACCGCCGAGCGCGAGGCGGCCGAGCGCCAGGCCGCCGGACGCTGTGCCCGGGCCCGTTCCGAGCACGACCGGCGCTACCTGCGCTTCAACGACACCTTCCGCACCGTGACGGCCCAGCTGCCCGCCGAGTCCTACGCCGAGGCCAAGGCCTGTCTCGAGGCCGTGGCCCGCGAGATCCCTTCTGAAGACGAGGTCTCCTCGGCAGGCGAGAACCCCTCGGTGGGCCAGACACGCTGGGACCAGCGCCTCTGTGACGCCTTCAAAGAGGTCATCCGCAAGAGTGCCTCCGGCACCTCGAACGGGGCGAAGACGGCCAGCCCGTTCTTCGTCGTGGCCCACGTGGCGCTCGGCGCCCTGGTCGAAGAGTCAGGGGAGGCCGCCGAGCTGGCGGGTGAGCTCGAGCACGATGGGCTGATCGACGCCGAGACGGTGCGAAAGCTCGCCTGTGAGGGCACCTTGGCCATAGCGGTCGACGACGACGTCGGGCACACCATGTACGAGGGCCGGGCCCGGCGCTTCCCGACCGGTGCCCAACGCCGAGAGGTCAGGCGCCGAGACCGACATTGTCGCTTCCCGGGCTGTGCCAACGTCACCTTCGCCGACGTGCATCACATCGTGCCGTGGAAACTCGGGGGTCTGAGCGACCTGGACAATCTGGCTCTCACGTGCCGACATCACCACGGTGTGGTGCACCGCAAAGGCTGGACCATGACCGGCAACGCCAACGAGGAGCTGACCTTTTGCGGCCCGACGGGCCGGGTCATGACGTCGCGCCCTTCGCCCCTTTGGACCAGGGTCACGGCCGGTCGTCGGTCGGGAGCGTCGGGCTGAGGCGTTCGCTCCTTCGGCTCAAGAGGGCGGGTCCGGCTCGTCCGTCAGGTCGGTGACCGGGCCGGGGTCCGGCTCGAGGTTCGAGTCGCCGCGCCAGCGCTGACGGGAGGTCGTATCGATGGCTCCGACGCAGCAGCGGAGTCATTCCTGCGCCACACTCGGCGAGTGAGCAATGGCGGAAACCGGAAGCAGCGGCGCAAGCCCAAGCGTCCCCTGCCACCGGTCCCCGACTACGTGTCCTACCGCGGCGGGGGTCGCCGCTACTGGCGCCTCGGTGGCCCGCTCACCAAGGACCGCGAGGCCGAAGCCAAGGCGGCCCGGGCCGCCAAGCAGCCCGGCCGGCTCGGCCGGCTGGTGCTGCGTCTGCTCGGAGGCGGAAAGGCCGCCCCAGGGCAATGAGGTGGATCAGGCGCGACCGCCGGCCAAGCGGGGCGGGCGGATCTCGGAAATCTCAGCCGGGTCGGGCGCCTCCAGGGCCGCCTCGATCACCTCGGTGATCTCGGAGCCGACGAGCTCGTCACGCTCGAGCAGGGCGTCACGCAGCGCCTCGACGACCTCGGGATGGGTGGTCACGATGTCCTTGGCCGTGTCACAACTCCCCATGAGCAGCGCGTCGAGCTCGGCCCGGGCCGCCTTGTCGCCGAGCACCTTGTCGACCAGGCTGCCCTCGAGGTAGCCGTTACCGGCCGCGGCGACCGAGATAAGCGAGGTACCCATGCCGCAGGCGCCGATCATCTGGGCGCCGATGGAGGTGGCGGCAGCCAGGTCGGAGGCCGGACCGGTCGACACCTCGTCGAACCAGTGCTCTTCGGCCACCATGCCGCCCATGGCGATCTGCAGCAGCGCGTGCAGTTCCTCGCTGCTCTTGGTGAAGCGCTCCTCGGTGTCCGAGTGCTGCAACAGGCCGAGCGAGTCACGGCGCTTCACGATGGAGAGCACGTCGAGCTGGCGCGTCTGGCCGACGAAGTAAGCCACGGTGGCGTGCCCCGCCTCATGCGTGGCGACGCGATCACGCTCATTCGGCGTGTAGATGGTCTCGTCGGTGACACCGAGCTCGACCAGCATCTTGGCCTCGGCCACGTCGGACATGGTCATGGCCGAACGACCGTGCGTCAGCGCGATGACGAGCGCCTCGTCCATGAGCCGCTCGAGCGCGGCCGGTGAGTAACCGAAGGTCATGCCGGCGACGATGTCGACCGCACCGTGCTCGTCGAGATCGGCGGCGTGCGCCTTCTTGCCGAGGTAGTAGGCGACGATGTCGGCCCGGGCGCGGCGTCCCGGCAATCCGAAATAGATGGTGCGGTCGAAGCGACCGGGGCGGATGAGCGCCGGGTCCAGGTCGTCCTTGCGGTTCGTCGCGCCGACCACCAGCACGTTGGCCGGCACGACAGCAGGCTTGTGCAGCTTGCTGCCGTCAGGCAGGTAGCGGTTGAGCAGATCGATCCAGGCCCAGGCGACACGCTGGCCGCGGGTAGGGGTGTCGAAGGACTGCAGCTGCACGAGCAGCTCGTTGACCACACCGGAGACACCCTCGGTCCCGCCGCTGCCACCCATTCCACGTCTGGTGGCACCGATGGCGTCGATCTCCTCGATGAAACCGATGGCGCCGCCTTCCTTGCGGGCGTGCTTGCGGAGCTGCTTGAAGAAGGACCGGATCTTTCGATTCGTCTGCCCGTAGTACATCGATTGAAAGGCCGAGGCGGACACGAACAGGAAGGGAACGTTGGCCTCCTTGGCCATCGCCTTGGCCACGAAGGTCTTGCCCGTCCCCGGTGGGCCTTCGAAGAGCACGCCGCGCCGGGCCGAACCGCCCATGGCGTCACGGAAGGTCTGATGGGCCAGGAACAGATTGATGGAGCGCACCACCTCGGCCTTGATGGGATCGATGCCGACCAGGTCTTCGAGGCCCACCTGGGTCTCACCGGGTCGGATCAGGGTGTGTGGTGAGCGACCGGCGGCGAGCAGCGGGGCCAACATGACCGCGCCCAGCATGCAGATGATGAGGATGATCGGGACGATGGTGGCCAGCCCGTGCGGCAGGTGAACGGTGGGGAAGATGCCGTGCCCGCTGATCCGGCGGATGACGATCCAGCCGAGGACGAGGGCGGCGACCGCGACCAGGCGTCGAAGGCGCGCGATGCGGCGGCGCTCCCGGGCCCGAGCCACGTCGGCGCTGCCCAGGATGGTTTTCCCCACGATTCCCGAGACGGACTGGGCGGCGACGCTGGTCGGAGCTCCCTCGCCAAGGCGTGCGGGGGTAGGGACCTTTGCGGCGGGCCTACTCATGACCGACTCCGTTCACTCCCCCGAGGACGTTTTCCAATGTAGACAATCCCACAGGTCCTATGACCTTGCGAAGTGACAAAAGTCATAAATGAGCGGATTCTTCCTGGCCCGTGCTCAGGGCCCTCTCAGGAACCCATCCCGGACCCATTGCTGCCCCGTCCTCGCTGGCGGCCTTGGGTCGTGGACTGCGGCTTTGGCGGACCCCCGTCCGGGCGGGGTTGAATGTGACGCGCCGTCAGATCGGCTGGCGGCACCCGAGTCGGGAGCAGACATGGCCGAGACCACCCAGCGCAACGAGCACCAGCTCCTGATCGGGGGCAAGTGGGTCGACGCGTCAGACGGGACCTACGAGATCGTCAACCCCGCTACCGAGGAGATCGTCGGGCTGGCTCCCAACGCCAGCGCGGCCGACGCACTGGCTGCCGCCGCCGCGGCCAAGGAGGCCCAGCCAGGTTGGGCGTCCTGGTCGGCCGACGAGCGGGGTGCCCTCATGCGAGAGGCGGCGGCGGCCATCCGGGCCAAGTCGGCCGAGCTCTTGCCACTCGTGATCGCCGAGACCGGGGCGACGGCGACCGTCGGCTCCCGCATGCAGGTGCCGGTCGCCGCCGACCGCTTTGAGCGCTACGCCCGCGACCCGCGCGGTGTGCTCCAGACACCCCTGCTCCCCCAGCCCGCGCAAGCGACGCCGCTGGCGCCGGGCGGGATCATCGGCGGCATGGTCAATCGCCAGCCGCTTGGCGTGGTGGCCTGCATCACCTCGTACAACTTCCCCATGGTCAACATGGCGGGCAAGGTGGCGCCTGCCTTGGCCGCCGGCAACACCGTCGTGGTGAAGCCGGCGCCTCAGGATCCGCTCGCCATTGTGGAGCTCGTTCGCATCCTCAACGACGTCGGCTTCCCGCCCGGGGTCGTCAACCTGGTCAACGGCAACGGTCCGGCCTCCTCCGCAGCATTGGTGGATTCCGACGAGGTGGACTGCGTCAGCTTCACGGGCTCGACGCAGGTCGGGGTGAAGATCGGTGAGCAGGCGGCCCGAACCATGAAGCGCACGCTGCTCGAGCTCGGCGGCAAGGGTGCCTGTGTCGTCTTCGAGGACGCCGACGTGAAGGGCGCCATCGGCTGCATCGGCTCGACCTGGTCCTTCCACTCCGGGCAGATCTGCACCGCGCCGACACGGGCCGTGGTGCACCGCAGCTTGTTCGATCAGGTGCGCGACGGGCTCGTCCAAATGGCGGGCTACCTCAAGGTGGGCGATCCCACCGACACCGCCACCATCATCGGGCCGGTGATCTCGGCGGCGCAGCGGGGGCGCATTGAGGCACACATTCAGACCGCGATCGAGGACGGCGGCGAGATCGTCATCGGCGGCGAGCGCCCGGCCGATTTGCCGACCGGCTTCTACGTGGCGCCCACGCTGATCACCGGGGACAACAGCATGCGCGTGGCGCGTGAAGAGATCTTCGGACCCGTCATCACCATGATCCCCTTCGACGACGAGGAGGAGGGCATCGCCATCGCCAATGACACGGAGTTCGGCCTGTACGACTACGTGTTCTCGAAGGACGGCGCGCGTGCGCTGCGGGTGGCCAAGCGCCTGCAGGCGGGGCACGTCGGCGTCAATACCGCCCAGCGGAACCACGACGCACCCTTCGGTGGCTTCAAGATGTCGGGTGTCGGGCGCGATGGGGGCGACTACGGGCTGCTGGCCTACACCGAACCCCAGGCCATCATCTGGAGCTCATAACGACGGACCCGGCCTCGGTCCTGCTCTGAGTGCGGCGTCGCCGAGCAGGCGGGGCGGACGGGTACTCAGCCCATCGACCTGGCGCCGTCGATCGTCTCGCGGATGATGTCGGCGTGACCCGCATGCTGGGCTGTCTCGGCAACGATATGCAGAAGCACGCGCCGCGCCGACCATGACGCCCCTTCCTCGAACCACGGTGCTTCAGGCAGCGGGTGTGCGATGTCCAAGGATGGAAGGGTCGTGATCAACTCCTCGGTCGCCGTGGCCGTCTCCTTATAACGTGCGAGAAGCGCTGCTGCCGTCTCGTCGTCGGTGAGGTCGAAGGTGGTGGCGTGTTCGGCGAAGCTGGCCGCATCGCCCCCGGCCATCGCCGAGGTGCCCTGCGTGATGAAGTCGGTCCAGCTCCGCTCGACCAGCGTCACGTGCTTGACCAGGCCCCCAATGCTGAGCGTGCTGATGGTGGGGTGCAGACGGATCTGCTCCTCAGAGAGCCCGCGCATGCACCGCCTCAGGAGCCTTCGATGCTGGGCCATCGCTCCGATGAAGTCACGTCGCTCGGGGTCGCTGCTTCCACGCTGGTCGGCCATGGGAGCACCGTACGCTCCGGCTGCGCGATGTGACGAGAACCAACACCGAGTGGCTGTCGTCTGCACCGCCGGGCGCAGCCTCCGTGGATGACGGAGCCCGACTGGAGTAAGAACAGTGGATGGCCACCTTTCCGCACACGCCCATGCCGGCGCACGGCCTCCCGCGCGGGGAGGTCATGCAGAAGCTGATCACCATGAAGCAGGACGATCAAGACTGGCGGGGCGGTCGCGTGTTCAGCCTCGTCTACTCGGCGGGCGACGACGTACACGAACTCCTTTCCGATGCGTTGGCGCTCTACAGCGCCGAGAACGGCCTCAACGTCCTGGCCTTCCCGAGCATCGGTGTCATGCAGCACGACATCGTCTCCAATACCGCCTCGCTGCTCGGTGCGGATGATCCTGCCTCCGGGGGTGCCGTCGAGGGCTACCTGACCTCAGGTGGCACCGAGAGCCTGCTGCAGGCGGTGAAGACGGCCCGTGACGTCGGGCGCGACCGAGGGATCGTCCGGCCGAGCGTGGTGGCGGCGGAAAGCGCACACGCGGCCTTCACCAAGGCGGCCGACTACTTCGACGTCGACCTGGTGCGCGTGCCGGTCGACGCGGACTTCCGCGTCCGGGCCGATGTGCTGGCCGACGCCTGCACCGACGACACCATCATGGTGGTCGGCTCGGCCCCGACGTACCCCCAGGGAGTGCTCGACCCGATAGCCGACATTGCCGCGCTGGCCCTGGAGCGCAACATCTTGTGCCACGTCGACGCGTGCATGGGCGGCTTCCTGCTCCCCTTCCTGGCCGAGCTCGGCCGTTTGGACGAGCCGTTCGACTTCCGACTGCCAGGCGTGACCTCCATGTCGGCCGACGTCCACAAATACGGTTACGCGTCGAAGGGCGTGTCGGTGATCCTGTACCGGACGCACGAGTTGGCCCGCAAGCAGTTGTTCGTGACGACCGACTGGTTGGGGGGCTTCTACGCCTCGACGGCCATGGCCGGAACCCGGCCGGCAGGACCGGTCGCCGCCGCCTGGGCCGCGCTGATGCACATCGGGCGCGAGGGCTACCTCGAGCTCACGCGAACGGCGCACGACGCCGCCCTGGAGCTGCGGTCCGGCATTGCGTCGATCAACGGGCTCGAGGTGCGGGGCGACCCTCCGGCCACGGTGTTGGCGTTCGGGGCCGGTGACCCCGAGGCCCTCGACATCTTCGCCGTGGGCGAGCGGCTGGCGGCGGAGGGCTGGTACCTCGACCGCCAGAACCGGCCGGACTCGCTGCACGCCACGGTGCATGCCGGCAGCGCCGCCACCGTCCCCCTCCTGGTGGCCGACCTCCGCCGAGCGGTGGACGCAGTCGGGTCGAGCCGCACGGAGCGACGCGACACCACCTACGGCCAGAGCGTCTAACTCGGCTCCACGGCGAGCTCGTCGACGTAGCACCAGACCCAGTCCTCGCCGGGCTGGAAGGACTGAATCAGCGGGTGGCCCGACTCGTGGAAATGACGGGTGGCGTGCTTGTTCGGTGAGGAGTCGCAGCAATTGACCTCCCCGCAGGACAGGCATAGGCGTAGGTGCACCCAGGTGCCGCCGATCTTCATGCATTCCCCGCACCCGGTGGGCGTCTGCGGATCGACGTCGGCGATCTGGTCCATATGGGTGCACTCGGCCATGAGCGTCTTCTCCTGTCGTTGGTTATGAAGCCGTCATGCCGCCGTCGACCGGCAGGACCGCACCGGTCAGGCCCGACGAGGCCGGGCCGCACAACCAGGTGATCAACGCCGCCGGCTCCGCCGGCTCGAGCAGGCGCTGCAGCAGATGGTGGCTGGCGAACTCGTCGGTCGACGGGAGGTCGTAGACGGCGGCCGACGCATCGAGCATCGGCCCGCGGGTCGAGCCCGGGCAGATCGCGTTGGCCGTGATGCCGCTGCCGGCCAGGTCGGCGGCCAAGGAGCGCACGAAGCCGATGACCGCGTGCTTCGACGCGCTGTAGGCGCTGAGCCGGGGCAGCCCGAGCAGTCCGGCCGTCGACGCCACTGCGACGACGCGCCCCTGCCGCGGTGTGGGCGCCTCCAGCAGTGTCGGCACCGCGGCGGCCGCCAGGTGTCGCACACCCTTCACGTTGACATCGAATTGCACGTCCCACTGGGCGTCGGGCACCTCCCACGCCAGCGGGCCGCCGCTGATCACGCCCGCCGCGGCGACGGCCGCCTGCAGGCCCCCGAAGTGGGTCACAGCTTCCTCCACGGCGGCGCGCATGTCCGACGCGCTGCGGACGTCCCCCACCAGCGTGCGCACCGAGGCGCCATGACGCTCAGCCACCTCCTCCAGTTCGGCCTTGGTCGACAGCGCGTAATCGAGGGCCGGATCGTCGGCGGAGCGGTCCACGGCCACGACCTGCCACCCGGCGGCCACGAGACCGTCCACGGTGGCGGCGCCGATGCCGCGGGCGGCACCCGTGACGACTGCAGCCGGACTCACGACAGCGTCCAGTGCCGGGCCACTGCGGTGGCCAGGTCACGCACCAGGTCGTCAAGCAGCGCGCGGCCCTCTTCGGCATTCGCGCCCGTCGGATCGCCCAGCACGCCGTTGGACGATACCGGTCGCACCCCTTCGGCGCGCAGCCGAGGCAGCAACGTGGTGATCGGCTCGGTGCGGCCGGGCTCGGCCAGATGCAGCCGTACCGCGGCGGGGTCGATGGCCAACAGCAACGAAGTCTCGGTCCGGCCGGCGTGCGCGTCTCCGCCGGGCGTCGTGGCGCGCCAGACCAGGACGTCGTCGCCTTCGGCGGCGGCTCGGCGCTCGACCGCTGCCAGTGCCTCCTCGTTCCCGCCGTGGGCGTTGACGAACACCACGCCGGCGAAGGACCGGCGGGAAGACCGCACCAGCTCGACCAGGAGGTCAGCCAGGACGTCATGGCCGATGAGGAGCGTTCCCGGGAAGCCGGCATGCTCCCCGCTCGCGCCATAGGCCACGGCGGGCGCCACGGCGACGGCCGCACAGCGCGCCGCCAACCCTGTGGCGAGCGCGTCGGCGATGCGGGTGTCGGTATCGAGCGGGAGGTGCGGGCCATGCTGCTCGAGCGAGCCCAATGGGACCGCCAACACCGTGCTCCCCCCGGTCTCCTCCACCTGGAGCCAGGTGGCGCCGGCGAGCTCCACTCGCTCAGGCGCGGGCCGGCGAGCGGAAGCGGACGGGCGTGGGCACCGGAACCGGGGTCCCGTCGCCTCGGACCTTGGAGTGCCCGAGGGCGGACCGGGGTCGGGCCTCGAGCGCGGCGAGCGCGGTCTCCCCGTGCCCGTGCACGCATTCGGGGTCGGGGCCGTCGAGGGGCAGGCCGGTGAAGAACTTGGCCGCCATGCAGCCGCCGCGGCAGGCGTCGAAGGAGCCGCACGAGGCACAGGCGCCCGCGCTCTGGGGCTCACGCAGCGAGGTGAAGAGCTCCGAGTGGCGCCAGACCGTCGGGAAGCCTCCGGCGTCACGCACGTTGCCGGCGAGGAACTGGCGGTCGATGACGAAGGGGCAGGCGTAGACGTCGCCGATGGGGTCGATGAGGCAGACGACGCGGCCCGCCCCGCACAGGTTCAAGCCGTCGAGCGGTTCGCCCAGTGCAGAGAGGTGGAAGAAGGAGTCACCGGTCAGCACACCGGGGCGCTCGATCAGCCAGTGGTAGAGGGTGCGTTGTTGTGCCGCACTCGGGTGCAGCTCCTCCCAGGTGTCGACGGCACGCCCCGAGGGGCGCAGGCGCGTCAGGCGCAGCTGGGCGCCATAGGAGTCGGCGATGGCGGCCAGGGCGTCGAGCTCGGCGACGTTGTGGCGGGTGACGACCACGCTGATCTTGAAGGGCCCGAAGCCCGCCGCGGCCAGGTTGTCCATGGCGGCGCGGGCCGCGGCGAAGGAGCCCTCGCCGCGCACGGCGTCATTGCTCGCAGCGGTCGCCCCGTCGATGCTGATCTGGACGTCGAGGTAGTCGAGGGCGGCCAGCTGGCGGGCCCGCTCCGCGCTGAGCCGGGTCCCGTTGGTGGAGAACTTGACCCCGACCTTGCGCTCGACCGCGTAAGAGACCAGGTCCATGAAGTCGGGGCGCAACATGGGCTCGCCCCCGCCGATGTTCACGTAGAAGACCTTGAGGGCGACCATGTCGTCGACGATGCCGCGGGCTTCGGCCGGGCTGAGCTCGGCCGGGTCGCGCCGCCCCGACGAGCTCAGGCAGTGCACGCAGGCCAGGTTGCAGGCGTAGGTGAGCTCCCAGGTCAGGCAGATCGGTGCGTCGAGGCCCCGGCTGAACCGGTCCTTGAGGGGCAGCGGTGCGCTCTCAGCGGGCATCGATGACCTCCGAGGCAGCGAGCCGGGCCAGCGCCCGGGTGTAGGAGTCGTGCTGAGCTTGGGGGACGAGCGCGGCGATGGCCTCGGCCGCACTCGGGTAGTCGTGCAGCGCCGACACCAGCTCGACGAGGCGGCGCGACTTGAGAAAGACCAGCCGGCGGTTGCCGTAGTGGTAGGCGAGGGCCCCGAAGGACTCGTCGCGCAACGCGACCTGGGGGTTCAGCTGCCACGCCTGCTCGACGGCGAACCCAGCCCGTGCGGGCTGCGCCTCGGTCACGCTCAATAGACGCCGCACATCCCGTCGATGGAAACCTCTTCTACCAAGAGCTCGTCGACGTCCTCCTCTGACAGCTCCTCGACGTCCTGGGTGTCTTGGTCCTCAACCAGCATCCCGACCTCCTCTGGGCACGGGCCCAGCCTATCTCTGGTCCCGGACTGCCAAGATTGTGCGGTGGCCCAGCTCAGAGCGTCCGGGATGCCGTCTCCCTTGCGAGAAGCGCCGGCCCGGGCCACCGTGCCACTCCCGGGTTCCTTCACCCTGACCGAAGACGCGTCAACCCAGGACTTCGACGGCGGGACCGTTCTGCTGGGTGGCAGCCCCCTGCGACTCTTCCGGATATCCGAACGGGCTCACCGGCTGGTGGAGCGGTGGCGTGACGGTGGCGCCGTCGGGCCGCGTCGCCCGGCGCAGCTGCTGGCTCGGCGGTTGGTGTCCGCCGGCGCATTCGCCCCCGAGACGGCCCGGGGCGACTTGGGCCCCGACGACGTGACGGTCGTCGTCCCGGTGCGCGACCGGCCCGCTCAGCTCGAGCGACTGCTCCTCGCGCTCGAGGGGTTGGCGTGCATCGTTGTCGATGATGCGTCGGTCGACGCCGCCGCGACCAAGGAGATCGCCGAGCGGCACGGCGCAGCCTTCGTGGGGTTGGCCATCAATGTCGGCCCGGCCGGCGCGCGCAACGCAGGACTGACCGCGGTCCGGAGTCAACTGGTTGCGTTCGTGGACTCGGACTGCCTGCCGACCGGTGACTGGCTGCAGCCACTGCTCGGCCATTTCGACGACCCGCTCGTGGCTGCCGTCGCGCCGCGCATTGTGCGCACGGGCGGACCCGCGCGCTACGAGGCGGCGAGTGCGTCGCTGGACCGCGGGACCCGGGCGGGGCCGGTGCGGCCCGGGAGCCGGATCTCGTTCGTACCCAGCGCGGCCCTTCTGGTCCGGGCCGACGTGGCAACCGGCTCCGACCTCTTCGACCCTGCGTTGCGGGGTGGCGAGGACGTGGACCTGGTGTGGCGCCTGGACGACGCCGGCTGGGAGGTGCGCTACGTCCCGTCGAGCACCGTCGCTCATGAGCGTCCTCCGACGCTTGGGGCGTATCTGGCCCGCCGGATGTTCTACGGCACGACCGCCGGTCCACTGGCCCGAAGGCACGGGGAATCAGTGGCTCCGGCCCACCTGTCCGGCTGGTCGCTGGCCGTCTGGGTTCTCGTGCTGGCCCGAAAGCCCGTCCTCGCACTGGCCGCGTTGTCGGCGTCCATCGCCATCCTGGCGCACCGTCTGCGCGGGCTCGTGCGCGACCCCGTGATGGTGGCGACACACATCGCCGGTGGTGGTACGACGCGTGCGGCGCTCCCGACCCTCGCTTCGTTGACGCGTGCCTGGTCGCCGGCGCTCGTGCTCGGGCTGGCCTTCCGCCGGACGCGCACGGTGGCAGCGCTGGCCCTGATCGTCCCCGCTCTGGCCGAATGGACCCGCGACGGGCAGGGGGTCGACCCGGTGCGCGCCGTCGCCGTGCACTCCGCAGACGATGTCGCCTATGGCGCGGGCGTCTGGGTCGGATGCGTGCGGGAGCGAACACTGGTGCCTCTCATCCCCCGCGTCGCCTGGCGCTCCCGCGTCTGGTCATCCCCGGCCCTCCGTGATTCGTTGCGGCCACCTGCGGCGGAAGCGAAGGGCTGACCAGCCGATCATGGAGGACGGAGGCAATGCCACGAGTCGTCTACCCCTCGCCGTCTTGGTGAGTGGAGCGCCGGGATCGGGCAAGTCCACCCTTGCGATTGCGCTTGCCGCCGGTCTGGACGTGCCCGTCCTGCACAAGGACCAGCTGGTCCATGGCATCTGGCGCACTCGCAACCGGGCCATGGAGCTCGGAGCACCCGGTGTCGAACCGTTCTACAGGACGATGGAGACCTGGCTGGATCTCGGCGTCAGTTTCGTCGCCGAGCAGACCTTCTACCGGGGCGTGAGCGAGCCCGACGTGGCGCGGCGCCTCGCCCCCCGGTCCGTGCTCGTCAACGTCCACTGCCGCAGCGAGCACGCCCTGGAGCGCTTCGAGCGCCGCATGCGCGCCGATCCCCTCTGCGGCGAGGCACGGCTGGGCAAACTCCTCGCGCTGGCCGAGGAGCTCCAGTCCGAGCTTTCCGATCCCCTCGCTTTCGACTGCCCCTGCATCGTCGTGAACACCGACGACGGGTACAGCCCGCCAATGCAGCGCGTCCTCGCGCAGATCGACGCCATGTACGGGCGGCCCGCGGTCCACGATCTCGACCGCTTCGTTTCGCCGGCATGAGTGCCGGACGAGGACGCGTCTACCCCAGGGCGAAGCGGAGCTGCCCGTCCTGATGCTGCCAGGCCGTCGCCGTCCAGAAGGCGACGGCGGGGTCGTTGGAGCCGACGACGATCGCATGCAGGCGACGCGCCCCAAGCTCGCGCAGGTGGTCCTCGGCGGCTCCCAGGAGCATTTCGCCCAGCCCGCGCCGGCGCTGGCCCGGACTGACCGCCAGGCGGTAGATGGAGCCCCGCCAGCCGTCCCAACCCGCGATGACCGACCCCAGGATGCGACCATCCTCCTCGGCGAGGAGCAGTGCCCCCGGATCACGGCGCAACAGGCCGGCGAGCGCCTCGGCCGAATCGGTGGACGTCGGTTCTGCCGCCTCCCGCCAGAACCTCAGTACGGCCTCGAAGTCTTCTGCTGTCGCTGACCGGAGCACGATGGGCACGGATCAATCGTAGGAACCCGGCTCGGGTGTGTCAGTCCTGGCGGCGCGCCTTGAACACCTCGGCTCGGTACCCGACGTCGACCGTCACGTCGCCCGAGACTCCGAGCGCGTCCTTGAGGACCCGGCGCGCGGTCTCGAAGAGCCGCTCCCGCGCCGTGTCGACCATCAGGATCACCCAGCTGAAAGTGCCCAGAAGCCCGATCAGCTCGTCGGCGTTGAGCGCCACATCCCAGGTGATCACCTTCTGCTCGGGCCGGTCGAACGGGAGCCCCGGCGGGATCTCGAGAGCCTGAATCAGATTGTTCTGGTCGCTCATCGCCGCCGAAAGCTCGGCCTGGCTCTGCTCGTCGATACCCATCGCCGTTGCGGCACTGTCACTGCCACTGCCATCGCCACCGACGCCACTGCCATTGCCACCACCCAGAAGCGCCTGCGCCTGCGCGATGAAGCCCGAGTCGGGGTCGGGGCCCGACCACATGGCGGAGACGACACCACCCGGCACGAGGACCCGGGCGATCTCCCGCAGCGTCGGGACCGTGTCCATCCAGTGCCACGACGACGAGGCCAGCACGGCGTCCACGCTGCCGTCGGGTAGCGGGATGGCCTCGCCTCGACCCGCCACCGCGCGCGCCCCAGGAACCGCCTCGGCCAGTACGGCACGCATGCGGTCATCGGGCTCCACGGCCACCACCTGATCGGCCCGCCCGACCAACAGCCGGGTGAGCGCCCCCGTACCGGCCCCAAGGTCGACGACCGTCCCCACCCGTTGCGGAAGGACCCACTCCACCCCGTCCACGGGAGGCCCCGGTCGGTAACGCTCGTACAAGGAGGCTGCGCCACCGAAGCTCGATGCCCGCGCTGCCTTGGTTTCCGCGGAAAGGGGGAAAGGTTCAGGCATGACGCCGACCCTATGTCCGTGCTGCCCAGCCTGCCCGAAGTGGGGCGTTTCCAGCCCAGCGCGTAGAGTCTCTCGGTCCCCCTACGTGACGCAAGCTAAGTACTTCAGAGGACGTCCTCCAGGATAGGTAGGGGTGGGACGAGAGGTTCGGTCATGGCAAACAAGTGGTTCGAGACGGTGGCGGAAGCGCAGCGGCGCGCCAAGAAGCGCCTGCCCAAGTCGGTCTACGGCGCGTTGATCGCCGGCTCCGAGCGGGGCCTCACGCTCGAGGACAACATCACCGCCTATTCCGAGCTGGGCTTCGCCCCCCATGTGGCGGGTCTGGCCCCCAGCCGGGACCTGGCCACCAAGGTCATGGGACAGGAGATCTCGTTTCCCGTCGTCATCTCCCCGACCGGAGTCCAGGCCGTGCACCCCGGCGGCGAGGTCGCCATGGCCGCCGCCGCCGCCGCCCGCGGCACCGCCATGGGCCTCAGCTCCTTCGCCAGCATGCCGGTGGAGGACGTCGTGGCGGCCAACCCGCAGACCTTCTTCCAGATCTACTGGATCGGCACGCGGGACGAGATCGCGGCGCGGGTGGAGCGGGCCCGGGCGGCCGGTGCGGTCGGCCTGATCGCCACCTTGGACTGGTCCTTCTCGCACGGGCGGGACTGGGGCAGTCCCACCATCCCCGAGACGGTCGACCTGCGCGCCATGGCGCGCTTTGCGCCCGAGGCCCTGGCCCACCCGCGCTGGTTGCTCTCATTCGCCCGCACCGGGAAGTATCCGGACCTGACGACGCCGAACATGGTGGCCAAGGGCCAGCCCGGACCGACGTTCTTCGGCGCCTACGGCGAGTGGATGGGGACGCCGCCGCCGAGCTGGGATGACGTGGCCTGGCTGCGTGAGCAGTGGGGTGGCGCCTTCATGTTGAAGGGCGTGAGCCGCGTCGACGATGCCAAGCGCGCCGTCGACGCCGGTGTCAGCGCCATTTCGGTGTCGAACCACGGCGGCAACAACCTCGACGGCACCCCCGCCACCATCCGCGCTCTCCCCGCGGTGGCCGCCGCAGTCGGCGACCAGATCGACGTCCTCCTGGACGGAGGCATCCGGCGGGGCGGCGACGCCGTCAAGGCGGTCGCGCTGGGAGCGAAGGCGGTCATGATCGGCCGCGCCTCACTCTGGGGGCTGGCGGCCAACGGGCAGGCCGGGGTGGAGAACGTGCTCGACATCCTGCGCAGCGGCTTCGAGTCCGCGCTACTCGGGCTGGGGCACTCCTCCGTGTCGCAGCTGAGCCCCGACGACCTGGTGATCCCGGAGGGGTTCAGCCGTCACCTCGGCTGACCTCAGCCGTCGAACTTGACGACGCCGCGCACGATGGTGCCCGCCGCCTGGTCCTCGTAGCCCTGCTGGACCTGGTCGAGTGAGTACTCCTGCGTGATGATCTCGTCGATCTTCAGCTCGCCGGCCTCGAAGAGGTTGAGCAGGTTCGGCACCTGCACCCGTGGGCTCTGGGAGCCGAACACCGTCCCGAGGATGGCCTGATTGAACATGGCCAGGTTGAACAGGTTGAGCTGCACGTCCATCTGATCGAAGGGCGCGATGGCCGTGACGACGATGCGGGCGTCCTTGGAGCCGAGCCCACACGCCTGTGCGATGAGCTCGCCCTTCAGCACGCCCGGCGTCAGGATGACCACGTCGGCATTGCGGCCCATGGTGAGCTCGGGGAGCATCATCTGGGCATCGAGAATGGACGGGGCCGTGTGCGTCGCACCGACCTCCTTGGCCTTCTCGAGCTTGAAGGGCACGGGGTCCACCGCGATTATGTTGCGTGCCCCGGCGATGCGGGCACCCTGAATGGCACCGGAGCCGACACCACCGGAACCGATCACCACGACCGTCTCGCCCGGCCTCACCTTGCCCCGGTCGACGGCCGAGCCGAAGCCCGTGGCGATGCCGCAGCTGATGAGCGCGGCCGCCTTCATGTTGTCCCACGGGTTGATGCGAACGAGCGAGTTCTCGTGCACCACCATCTCGTCGGCGAACGTCCCCAGCTGGGCCATGCGGTTCAGGTCCTCGCCACCCAGGTGGTAGCGGTAGGTGCCGTCGCTGATCATGCCGCCCGCCAGCGTCATCATCCCGAGATCGCAGAGGTTCTGTCGTCCGGAGGCACACCAGTGACACGTCCCACAGGAGGGTATGAACGACACAGCGACGTGGTCACCCTCTGCGACCTGCGTGACATTGGTCCCGACGTCGGTGACGATGCCCGACCCTTCGTGGCCCCCCACCACCGGGAACATGGACTTCACGCCCATCATCTCGAGCACCTCGGGCGTCTGGCTGATGTCGCCCGTGCGCAGGTGCTCGTCGGAGTGGCACATGCCCGACCACACCATCTTGACCCGGACCTCGCGATTGCCCGGAGGGTCGATCTCGATCTCTTCCGTCTTCCAGGGCTCGTTGAGTCCCGTACAGACCGCCGCGCGCACCGTCGTCATTGGTAATCCCTCCCTGAGCTGAGGCTGCGATTTTATTCGCCCGTTCAGTATCGCCCCCCGCCCGGTTGGGGACAACCGGGCCCGGCGGTAAGGTCGCGCGCGTGCCCGTGCCCGTCGTCTTCACCGACATGGCCGCCCGGGTCCGGAACTGGGGACGATGGGGTCCCGAGGACGAGATCGGCACCCTCAACCTGATCGACCAGGCGGCCCGTCGTCGGGCGGCCGCAGCGGTGGTGTCGGGCCGGGCATTCGCCCTGGGGCTGCCCTTGTCGGAGGCGGAGGGGATCCAGCTCGGCTTCGTCGAGGGGCGCGTCAACCCGACCAGGACCATGGTCCAGGTGAACCAACCGGTCAACGCCGACCAACCCGAATGGGTCTGCTTCAGTGAGGACGTCCTCACCCTGGCCACGCAGTGCGCCACGCACTGGGATGCGCTGGCCCACAGCAGCTACGGCGGCGTCATCTACAACGGGTACCCGGCGTCGACGGTGTCGGCCGACGGCGCCGCCCGCTGCGGCATCCACCGGCTCGGAACCGTGGTGAGCCGGGGCGTCCTTCTGGACGTGGCGCGGGCTCTTGGACGCGACGTCCTTCAGCCCGGCTACCCCATCACGCCCGACGATCTGGACGCGGCGAGCACGTTGGCCGACGTCGCGCTGGAACCGGGTGACATCGTTCTCGTACGCACCGGCCAGATGGTGCACCTTCGACCGGACCAGCGGGATCTGGTGGCCTACACCTGGCCCTCGCCCGGACTCACGATAGAGACGGCCGAGTGGTTCCACCGTCACGACGTGGCCGCGGTGGCGACCGACACGTTGGTCTTCGAGGTGTACCCGAGTCAGCACGAGGAGGCCTATCTGCCCGTGCATCTCCTGCATCTGGTGGAGATGGGCCTCACGCAGGGCCAGAACTGGGTGCTCGACGCGCTGGCCGAGGACTGCGCAGCCGACGGGCGCTACAGCTTCCTGCTGGACGCCACCCCGCTGCCGCTGACCCAGGGGCTCGGCACGCCCCTCAACCCGGTCGCGCTCAAGTAGCGACCGAGGGCGCGCTGGCGCCGCGACGCGCCGTGGCGCCGCCGAGCACGGGCCCCGTGCGCGGCCTCGTCCGCTCACGCGCCGGGATCTCGGCCGGTGGCCCCTCTCGTCCGGTCACCGCCCAGTGCAGGGTCCGCGCCTGGGTGTCGATCAGGTGGCGGGTCCGGATCCCCCAGAACTCGAACCCGTAGCGGTGGGCCGACACGCTGGCGAACATGGCCACCAGGGTGCCGGCGACGGCCATCGGGTCGACGCCGGCGGGAGAGCAGGTGGTCCCGGTCGGCCCTCCCTCGGGCGACGGCGAGGCCGTGGCGATCACCTGGGCCAGCGCCACCGTGACGGCATTGAGCGCCCGCACCCGGATGCCCCGCAGCTGCCCCTCGCCCTCCTCCGTGGCCAGGTCGACCACCCGGAACACGGCGCGGTTGTCCTCCCAGTAGCTGAGAAATCCCTCCGTCACGGTGAGGGCGGTGGCCCAGCTCGCCCCTTCGGACCAGTCCCCGTCGACCAGGTCGGCCAGCTGTCCCGCCTGGTCGACCATGCCCTCGGCCAGCACCTGGATCGCCTGCTCCACGTTGGCGAAGTACTGATAGAAGGTGGCCGGCGAGGTCTGGGCCTGCCGGGCGATGTCGGTGACCTTGACGGACCGCCACGACGTGGTGGCCAGGAGCTCCACGGTGGCGTCGAGCAGCCGCTGGCGTGTCTGGCGCCCCCGTTCGCCCGGCACCCGGCCATCGGTCGTGGCCACCTGCTCGGCGTAGGCGTCGAGGTCGACGACGGTGGCCTCACGCCCGGGGCTTTGTCCTGACATGGCGGCCCAGCGTATCGGCCCGGCCCCCGAAGACCCAGGTGGCGCTGCGGATACGCTGTCGGGATGGAGCAGACGCTGACCCGCCCGCTCACCCGCGCGCAGCAGGCCAGGCGCCAGCGCGTGATCGACGCGGCCATGGCGTTGGGGCTCGAGGGGGGCTACGAGGCGGTCCAGATGCGCGATGTCGCCGCTCGGGCCGACGTCGCCATGGGAACGGTGTACCGCTACTTCACGAGCAAGGACCACCTGCTGGCGGCCACTCTCGTGCACTGGGTCGAGCTGCTCGACACGCGGATCGGGCAGCACCCGCCGCGGGGCGAACATCCGGCGGATCGCGTCCTGGACGTCCTCGATCGCGCACTGCGCGCCATGGGCCGCCAGCCCAAGCTGGTCACGGCGGTGTTCACCTCGCTGTCCTCGCCTGACCCGGCAGCCGTCGGCTGCCAACAACAGATCACCCTGCTGATGGAAGGGATCATTTCCCGGGCGATGGGTGAGCGCGACGTGCCCGACATGTCCGACCGGGCCCGCATGATCGGCCACGTCTGGTATTCGGCATTGGTCGGTTGGGTCAATGGCTGGTCGACCATGGCACGGGTGTACGACGAACTTGCGGTGTCGGTGCGCCTCCTGTTGCCCGATCAGCTCGTCGAGCGCGGCGCACCCGCCTGACCAGGATGTTCCACCGGCCCACCGCCGGCCACGCTTGACCGAATCGGCGAGAACGCCCACGCTAGGGTCGCCCCGATGAGCGTCGGCGCCACCACCCGTGGGCTGCCCATCGAGATCCGGGGACTCTCCAAGCACTTCGGGCCCGTGCTGGCCGTCGACGATCTTTCGTTCACCGTCGAGCCCGGACGCGTCACCGGGTTCCTGGGCCCCAACGGCTCCGGCAAGACGACGACCCTGCGCATGCTGCTCGGCCTCGTGCATCCCTCCGCCGGCACGGCGACCATCGCCGGGCGCAACTATCAAGACCTGGACAACCCCACGTCCACCGTCGGTGCCGTGCTGGAGGCCACGAGCTTTCACCCGGCGCGCCGCGCCCGGACGCACTTGCGCATGGCGGCGCGGGCCGGCGGCCACGACGAGAAGCGCGCCGACGAGGTGCTCGGGCTGGTCGGGCTCACCGGGGACGCCAAGCGCAAGATCGGCGGCTTCTCCATGGGCATGCGCCAGCGCCTGGAGCTGGCCACCGCCCTCATCGGCGACCCGGACGTCCTCATCCTCGACGAGCCGTCCAACGGGCTCGACCCGCAGGGCATCGCCTGGCTGCGCGACTTCATGCGCTACATGGCCAGCGAGGGCCGCACCGTGCTCGTCTCCTCCCACCTCCTCTCCGAGATGGCCCAGACCATCGACGACGCGATCATCGTGTCGTTCGGGCAGCTGAAGGCCCAGGGCACGCTCGAGGAGATCACGGCGGGCATCACGGGCGTGGTCATGCGGGCCCGCACCCCCGAGGCCGACCGCCTGGCCGGTGTCCTCACGCAGGCCGGCATCGCGTTCCGCAGGCTGACGCACGACGAAGTGGCCATGGACGGCGTGAGGCCCGAGCAGGTCGGGCCGCTGCTGGCCTCGAACCAGATCATCCTGTACGAGCTGACCCAGGAGGGCGGCGACCTCGAGTCGGTCTTCCTCTCGCTGACGTCCGGGCTGGGCTTCGGCGGCGTGGAGGCCCTGTGATCAACGCGCTGCGCGCCGAGCTCCTCAAAATGCGGACCATGCCCGGGGTGTGGGTGACCTTCGCACTGGCCCTGCCGTTGACGGTCCTCGGCATCCTGATCGTGCTCGCGTCCGCCGGGGGCTTCTCCGGACACACCTTCTACTTCGTGTCGTCGCTGAGCCAGCGCCGGCGACTCCTGGGTGCGGGCTACTTCGGCATTGAGATCCTGGCGCCGATCATCGGCGTGCTGTGCATCACCAGCGAGTACCGCCAGAAGACCATCACGACCTCGCTGGTCCTGGTCCCCGTACGCAGCCGGGTCCTGCTTTCCAAGGTCATCACCACCGCGCTGTGGGCCATCTTCATCGCGCTCCTGGGCCTCGTGGCCATCGCCGCCGTGGCGCTGCCCTGGAACGCCGCCCTCGGGGGTGTGACCACCCAGGTGACGGATCAGGTCGGCGCCGTGATCCCCGGCCTGCTGGCGTCCGCCGTCCTGCTCGGCCTCTTCGGGCTGGGCTTCGGGACCCTGGTCAAGAACCAGGTGGCGGCCATCCTGCTGACCATCGGCGGGACGCTGATTCTGGAGGGGATCCTCATCGCTCTGGCCAAGGCGATCTTCCACTACGACCTCAACTGGCTCCCCAACGGGGCCGGTGCCGCGCTGGCCGGCGACATCGCCCGGGGCTTCGGCGGTGGCGGTGGCGGTGGCGGTGGCGGCGATGGAAACGGGCCGAACGCATTCCGGCTCCTGGCCTGGTGGCAGGGCGGCCTGGTCCTGCTGGCCTGGGGCCTCGGCCCGCTGACCCTCGGCTACTTCACGACCTTCCGCCGCGACGTCACCTGACTGGCCGCGCCCACCGCTCTTTCTGCTCGCCGCCCGCCGCCGCTTGATGACATGGCGCCGCCGGTTCAGCTGCGGAGCACCGCGCCCGGGCGGGCCGCCAGACCCTCCTCGTCGGCCGCGCCGTCGACCCGGATCGGCACACCGTTCACGAGCGTGTGGGTCATACCCACCGGCGCGTCCGCCGTCAGGCGCTCGCCGTCGGCCGGGAAATCGCGCACGCGCCGCAACGGACCCGGGCCCACCGTGTCGGGGTCGAAGACGCACAGGTCGGCCGCCTTGCCCACCTCGATCGTCCCCCGGTCGGACAGGCCATAGACACCGGCGGGCTCGCCGGTCAGCTTGTGGATGGCCCGCTCCAACGGCATGACGCCGCGGTCGCGGACCCAGTTGCCGAGCAGGTCGGTCGAGAAGCAGGCGTCGCAGAGCTGGGAGACATGCGCCCCGGAGTCGGCCAACCCCAGCAGGACGTTGTCGCGCGGCAACAGCCAGGCGATGGCCTCGGGATCGTCGTTGGCCAGCACGGACCAGAAGCGCGCCTGGAGGTCGTCGTCGAGCGAGACGTCGAGCATCACATCGAGCGGGGTGCAGCCCCGCTCCTCGGCCAGCACGGCCACCGGGTGATCGGCCAGCTCGGGGTGGGAGGGTGACTCGGCCACCGAGATCGCCGCCCAGTTGAGGGGGAAACCACCGGCCTTGCCGCTCACGTCGTCCCAGGCCGTGGCCCGCCAGGACGGGTCGCGGTAGGCGGCGACGCGCTCGGCCTTCGACTTGCCCATCAGCGCGGCGAAGGTCGGGCGCATGTTGAGCGTGAACGGCTCGGAGAGGTTCATCTGGAAGACGAGGGGGCGGCAGGACACCTGCGGCCAGACCTCGACCCCGTCGGCCCAGGCCGCGTCGTGCTCCGCCACGACCTTCTCGTGGTACGGGTAGCCCTTCACGGTGAGCAGCGCCGTCCACGTGAAGGGCCGGCCGACCTCACGCTGGAGCCGGAAGACCTCCTGGTTGGAGAAGACGCCGCCGGGCAGCAGGGCCACCACCCCGCGCCGGCACTGCTTGACCGGCTCGAGCAGCGCCCGCAGCTCGGCCAGATCGGCCACCCGCGAGGGCACGGGCCGGCCACTGTCGCCGTTGTGCGTCGGCGATGCGCTGGACGCGAAGCCGGCGGCGCCGCCTGCCATGGCGTCGGCCACCACCGCCTGCATGAGCGCGATCTCCTCGTCGGACGCCGGGCGCTCGTAGGCGTCTTCGCCCATCACGTAGAGCCGCACCGCGGTGTGCCCGACGTAGCACCCGAAGTTGAGAGCCGTGCCCCGTGACTCCACCGCGTCGAGATACTGGGGAAAGGTCTCGAAGTCGTCCCACGGCACGCCGGCGGCCAGGGTGTCGAAGCTCATGTCCTCCACGTGCTGGAGGGTCCGGGCCAGCAGCGGCACACCGTCGGCGCGGATGGGTGCGATGGAGAACCCGCAATTGCCCGCAATGACGGACGTCACCCCGTGGAAGGACGACGGCGTCAGGTTCGGGTCCCAGAACACCTGCGCGTCGTAGTGGGTGTGGATGTCGACGAAGCCGGGGCTCACGACCTGCCCGGACGCATCGAGCACGCGGCCTCCCTGCAGGTTGGCACCGATCTCGCTGATGCGGCCCCCGGTGATGGCGACGTCGGCGGGCTGGCCGGGGGCGCCGGTGCCGTCCACCACGGTTCCCCCTCGAATCACGATGTCTGCGTGCATCCACCCATCGTCGCAGCCCTCAGGCCCCGTTGCACGCGCGAGGGTTGGGTCGCGGTCCAGGTCCGATACCGTGGGCAGGCAGGAATTGCGGTTGGGGTGGGTTGTCGCGCCAGGTGAGCGCGGGACTGGAGTGCGCATGGCGGTTCGGTTTTTCAGAGCTTCGAAGGCGACGCCCCCGCCTGATGACTCGCTGCAGATCTCGGGCGCCATCGTCGCCCCTTCAGACGGTCCCTCGCCCGTTCAGCTCGTCGACGCCGGCCGCGCCCCACACGGCCTCGGGGTCGTGCGCGACCAGTACGAACGCAAAATCCGCAAGAGCCCGACCATCCGGATGGTCCCCAGCTCCATGATGGTGGAGGGACGGCGCCTGCGCTTCGCCGTCTCCGACAACGTCGACGCCTACGGGCCGGACGGTCCCGGGACGCCGCCGATCTGGGCGGTCAACATCCACGGCTACTTCGCCGGCGGAGGCATGTACTGGCGTGAGAGCGCGCGGCTCGCCGAGCAACTGGGCTGGCGGGTCATCAACCCGAGCCTGCCCGGCTTCGGCGGCAGCGACCCGCTCGACTGGTCCGACGTCTCCATGGAGAACCTGGCCAATCAGGTGATGGCCGTGGTGCACAAGGTCGACGCCGGGCCGGTCGTCCTCCTCGGCCACTCCATGGGCGGAGCCGTCGCCGTGCAGTTCGCGCACGACCACCCGCGGCGGACCCTCGGCCTCATCTACCGCGACGGGGTGAGCACCCCCGCCTGGAAGGAGCGGCGCGGCATCCTCCCGACGTTGCTCTCACCCTTCCTCCCCGACGTGACGCCCATGGTCGACATGGCCGCCGCGGTCGTCTTCGACCTGCCCGACCTCTTCCTCGGTCGCATGTACTCCACCGTGCGCGCCGTGCTGCCCGACATGCGCCAGAACATCCGCACCATGTCCCAGACGCTGCCGGTCGGCAGCATGCTCATGGGAGTGGACCAGCGGAGCGAGGTCCGCCACCTGGCGGCCCAGCAGATCCCGATCCTGACCGAATGGGGCTGCTTCGACCGCATCACACCCAGCAGCACCGCGCTCGAGTTCGCCACCATTGCGCGTGCGCCGGTCCTCTGGGTCCCCGGCGGTCACAGCTGGATGCTGGCGCGACCCCAGGGCCAGACGGACATCCTCACGCATCTCGTCCAGGGCGGAGCGTTCATGGCGCAAGTGGACGATCGCTGGCGCCAACTCACCCCGCGCGAGTACACGCTGCGCGCCGTGAACTGATCAACGCCGTGCCGCGGGCCCACGCCGTTGCCCGCGCCCGGCCGGCGGTGGGCGCGCCGTGATCGACCGCCTGCTCCAACCACTGCTCTCGCTGCACGGCTGGCCGGCCTATCTGCTCGTCGGCCTGCTCGTGTTCGCGGAGGCCGCCGTGATGCTCGGCTTCGTCTTCCCCGGCGAGACGGCCGCCATCCTCGGCGGCGTGCTGGCTTCCAAGGGCGGAGTGAACCTGGAGGCCATGCTGGCCGTCGTCGTGGTGTGCGCCATCGTGGGCGACTCGGTGGGCTATGCCGTCGGGGAGCGTTGGGGGCCCAGGCTGCTGCAGCTCGGGCCCCTGCGCAAACGAAAGAAGGGCCTGGACGCCGCGCTCGACCAACTGAATCGGCGGGGACCCGTCGCGGTCTTCGTGGCCCGCTTCTCGGCTTTCCTGCGCGCCGTGGTCCCGGGGCTGGCCGGCCTGTCCTCCATGCACTACCGGACCTTCCTGGGCGCCAACGCCGCCGGAGGCCTGTGCTGGGGCGTGCTCTACGTCCTGCTCGGCTACTTCGTGGGGCAGAGCGTGGAGAAGGTGACCGGCATCGCGTCCGACGTCGTGCTCGGGCTCATCCTCGTGTTGATCGTCGTCCTGGTGGTGCGCCATCGTCGCAGGGACAAGGAGGAGATCGAGGGGCCGTCGGAGTCGGCGGCACCCGAAGGAGACGCCGCCGCCTGATCAGGCCGGCGCGCCGAGCACCGCGCGGTCCCCGGCGCGCAGGCCCGCCACGACTCGGGCGAACTCCCCTGCCGCGTCGTCGCCCGTTGCGTCGGTGTCCATGTATCGCACCGCGGCCGGGTCGCTGCGGTCCACCCCGAAGAGCCCGTAGCGCGGGCTCATAGGTGCCCCACTCGTAATTGTCCATGAGCGACCAGTGGAAATAGGCGCGCACCGGCGCCCCCGCCGCCACGGCGTCGGCCACGGCGCCCAGGTGCTCACGCACGTAGCGGGGGCGGTCCATGCCGTCTTCCCGCGGCACGGCACGACCGTCTACCGTCCGCGTCGCCATGCCGTTCTCCACCACCCACAGCGGCAGGCCGGGCCGCAGCGCCGACTCGGTGAGGCACCAGGCGCGCAACGCGGCCGGGTGCGACTCCACGTCCCAGTACGCCCGTCCGATGGACCAGTCACGGGTGCCCCGCGGCGTGCGCCGTCCCGGGACGCGTAGGGCGTGGCTGGCCACCGGGTCGTACCAATCGAAGCCGACGGCGTCGATGCCGCGCCGCCGCGCCGACGCGTACACCGCCTCGACGACGCGGCGCGGCGCGTGCCGGCGCGTCGTACCGCGCAACCGGGTCCAGGACGCTCCGCGGTTGGGCTCGCGCACCGCGCCGTAGGGCGACACGGCGGCGAAGAAGCGGCGTATCACCGCCTCCCCGGCGTGGCGCGGCGGAAAGGCGGCGTCGTGCACCGTCCGACGCTCGTCGATGTAGCGGTCGACGTCGTCCGGATCGACCCCGGCCTCGCGCAGCTGCAACAGGTCCAGCAGCATCCGGTCGTGCTCGTAGACCGACGACGAGCTCGTGTTCACCGTGACCTCGGCGTCGGGCTGGACGCCCGTCACGACGTCGGCCGCCAGCACGTGCGCGGTCAGGAGGTTGTCGAGGGCACAGAACGCATCGGAGACGGCCATGCGACGCCCCGGGGGGCACGCACCCTCTATCCAGCCCATCAGCGTCACGATGTTCGGCTCGTTGATGGTCACCCATCGCCTGCAGTACGGCGCCAGCGCCGGGACGACCCGCGCCACGTGGCGGGCGAAGACCTCTGGTGAGGCCGGCCGCAGCCAGAACTCCTCGCCGAGCCAGAAGGGGTGGGTGAAATGGTGCAGCGTGACGATCGGCTCCAGGCCCCGCTGCCGCGCAGAGGGAGAGGATCTCGGCGTAGCGCTCGAGGGCGCGTGCGTCGTAGGCGCCGGGCCGCGGCTCCAGCCGGGCCCACTCCACCGAGAGGCGGAAGGCGTTGCACCCGATGGACGCCGCACGGTCGAGCGCCTCCTCGGGGTGGCGCCAGAAGTCGCAGGCCAGACCGGAGCGGGCCGCCCGCCCGGCCCCTTCCCAGGCCGACCAGTTGTTGTGCGGCTCGCCGTCGCCGTTGAAGCCGCCCTCGACCTGGTAGCCCGATGTGGCCACTCCCACCGCGAAGCCCTCGCCGAGCAGGCTGGTGCGGGGGGGCGACGGGGCGTCGGGCATCCGTTCAGCTTGGCAGGCGCAACGACGGAACGTGGCGGCCGGACCGGGGAGTCGCCCCGGCGGGGATCAGCGGGGCCGGGCGACCGAGCGCATGGCGGCCAGCGCCGTCGAGACGATGTCGACCTCGTCGCTGGCGTGGCGGACCAGGGAGCGCACCTGCGGTTCGGTGGCGTCGCTGCCGGCGCGCACGGCCGCCGCCTGGACGTCACGAGCCGCGCCGATCACCTCGGCCACCTGGCGGCGCACATCGGCCTTGCTCGCACCCGGCGGGAGCCGTCGCTCGAGGCGCAGGAGACCATCGAGCTCGTCGGCGACGGCCTGCAGCGAGCGGCACACCGCGGGCAGATCGGCCACGGGGGCGTCCTTCGACTCGGCATGGGCCACGGCGACTTCGGCATCCTCGACCGCCACCCGCATGCGCCGGCGGACCCGCGAGGTCGCGCCTCGGCTGAGGTCCTCGGGCGTGGCCCGCCCGGCGACGCGTTCCCGTCCCGCCGCCAGGAGCGCCAGCCCGGCCAACAGGCCGCGCACGGCCACGTGCCCGTGAACCAGGCGCCAGTGCGTTCGGATGTAGCGACGCCCGATGAAGAAGGCCGCCGTCAGCCCGAGCGCCACGACCAGGCCTGCGACGAGGAAGAACTCGAGGACGTGGGCAACGAAGGTCACGCACCAATGCTACGCGGGAGAAACCGGAATTTCCGGCGGTACCCTTGTGGCATGGCACCGGAGGGACCGGGCGGCACCACGACCACAGGGTCGTCGGACCTGCCCCCGGATCCTGCCGCCGTGGCCGGACCGTCCTGGCAGCCCGGGATCCCCACCCTCAGGGAACACCTGCCCAGCCTGGTCTTCGGCGGTGCGGTCCCGCTGGGGATCTATTTCCTCGTCCGCAGCCACCTGCAGAGCGACGCCCAGGCGCTGATTGTGGCGGGCTGCTTCTCGGCCGGCTGGATCCTCCTGCAGTTCGCCCGGCAACGGGCCATCGACGCGGTGGGGGCGGCGGTCCTCCTGGGCTTCGCGCTCGGCGTCATCACCTCCACCCTGTTGGGGGGCAACGCCTACCTGCTCAAGGTGCGTGACGGCTTCTTCACGTTGTTCATAGGGGTTGCATGCATCGTGACGCTCTACACCCACGACCGGCCCGTCTTCTTCTACGTCAACCGCTACCTGTCGGCCGGCCGGGACCCCTCCAAGGTGTCCGTCTTCGACCGGCTGCACGAGCAGCCCCTCGGGCGCCACACCTTCCGCACGCTGTCCCTGGTCTGGGGCATCGGCCTCGTGGTGGAGGCCTCGACCCGCCTGACCCTGGCCGACGTGCTCCCCACGGCGACGTTCCTCGTCGTCTCGCCGTTCGTCACCGCCATCGGCATCGGCGGGCTGTTCGCCTTCACCGTCGCCTACACCAACCACAACCAGGTGTGGTCGGCGGGAGGGGCACTGGTCGAGCACGACCGGGCGACGGTGTCCGATGTCGGCTCGTCCGGGGTCGGTGCCGCCTCGTCCGACGAGGACGGCGAAGCCGCACCACCCCACGTGCCGCGCTGATCACGTGACGGCCGGGGCCCGACGCCTTGGCCCCCGGCCCGAGGGCCTCAGGCCCCCGCTCCCGTTTCGCTAGCCTCAGCGGCGCATCACGCCATCGCGGCGAATCACGCCATCGAAGGGAGCACCATGGCAGACGAAGTGCTGCGGGAACGCCGGGGGCACGTCGAGATCCTCACCATCAACCGTCCCGAGGCCCGCAACGCCATCAACGGTGCGGTGAGCCGCGCCATGTCCGAGGCCATGGACGAGCTCGCCGAGGACCCGGACTGCTGGGTGGTCGTCGTCACGGGAAGCGGCGACAAGGCCTTCAGCGCCGGCATGGACCTCAAGGCCTTCAGCAGCGGGGAGGGCGGCGACATCATGGGCGCGAGCGGCGGCTTCGGCGGCCTGACCCAACGAGACTTCCCCAAGCCCGTCATTGCCGCCGTGAACGGGTCGGCACTGGCCGGCGGCTTCGAGATCATGCTCTCGTGCGACCTGGTGGTGGCCGCCGACCATGCCACCTTCGGCATCCCCGAGGCCAAGCGCGGCCTCATTGCGGGGGCCGGGGGCCTCATCCGCATGCCCAAGCGGCTGCCCATCGCCGTCGCCCTCGAGATGGCCATGACCGGCGACCCCATCAGTGCGACCCGGGCCTACGACCTCGGCCTCGTCAACCGGGTCGTACCACCGAGCGTGGTGGTGGAGGAGGCCGTCTCCCTGGCCGATCGCATCGCACAGAACGCACCGCTGGCCGTTCGCTACTCCAAGAGCGTCATGAAGCAGTCCGCCGAGGTCTCCGAGGCCGAAGGCTGGAAGATCAACGGAGCGGCCGTCGGCGTCGTGTTCTCCTCGGCCGACGCCATGGAGGGCCCCATCGCCTTCGCCGAGAAGCGCCCGCCCAACTGGCAGGGCAAGTAGGGCTCAGGAGGTGCTGGCCCCGACCGTCGTCACCATCCGCCTGACACTCCACGTCCTGGCGGCGACGGTGTGGGTCGGGGGCCAGATCGTCATGACCGGCCTGGTGGGCCCCGCCCGTGGTTTGGGGCCCGAGGCGCCCAGGACCCTGGCCCGGGCCTTCGCCCGGCTCGCCTGGCCCGCCTACGTGGTCCTGCTGGTCACGGGCGTCTGGAACGTCACCGCCGTCGGCTACGCCGCGCAGGACTCGGTCTGGAAGGCGGTCCTGATCGCCAAAATCGCCGTGGTCGTCATCGCCGGCCTGGGCGTCCTGCTGCACCAGCGCGCCACCACCAAGCAGGGCCTGGCCGTCTGGGGGTCGGTCGGCGGCCTGGCCAGCGTGGTCGCGCTGGTCATGGGCATCCTGCTGGCCGGGTGACTCCGAATACCTTGCGGCGTTCCTGGTGTGAGGAACTCCGGGCCGGGAATGGGTCTAACCTGGACCTAGTTCACCGACCTTTGGACTTAGGTGAAGGAGTACATCATGCTCGCTGACATTTTCGGACCGGACCTGCTCATTGTGGCCATCGTCCTCGTCGTGCTCCTCTTCGGTGGCGCCGCCATCCCGAAGCTGGCCCGCAATCTCGGCTCGGCCAAGAACCAGTTCGAGAAGGGCATGGATGAGGGCAAGTCGGCGGGAACCACGTCCGCCGCCACCGATACTCCGGCGCCCGCTCCTGCCCCCGCCCCCTCGGCCGAGGAGAAGGCTCCGGGCGCCTGACGCCACGGCCGGCCCGACCCCGGCTGCCTCACGGCCATGCCATCTGACGTCCTCGCCGTCGCCGACCGCCTCTGGAACGGCGAGCTGTCGACGTCCACCTTCCACCCGGTCGACCACATAGGCGGCTTCGTCGAGATCACCGATGGCGTGGGCTTCTGCCCCTCCTTCGCCAACGTCTCCTCCTTCGCCACCGAGGACGGGCTTCTCCTGGTCGACACCGGCAGCGCCCCGCTGGCCCAGATCGTCCACGACGACATCCGCACCTGGAGCCCGGACCGCCTCAACACGGCGGTCTACTCCCACGGGCACATCGACCACGTCTTCGGTGTGCCGGTCTGGGAGCAGGAGGCGCTGGCCGAGGGATGGGCCGCCCCGGAGGTCATCGCCCACCACGCGCTGCCCGCCCGCTTCGACCGTTACATCTTCACCGCCGGCTACAACACCATCATCAACCGTCGACAGTTCGGCTTCACCGACCTGCAATGGCCGACCGAGTACCGCTACCCCGACCGGACCTACCACGACACGCTGGAACTGTCGGTCGGCGGTCTGGGCTTCTCGCTTCGCCACGAGAAGGGCGAGACCGACGACCACACCGTCACCTGGCAGCCCGATACCCGGGTCCTGTGCTGCGGGGACCTCTTCATATGGGCCTCCCCGAACGCCGGCAACCCCCAGAAGGTGCAGCGCTACCCGCGGGAGTGGGCCGCCGCCCTCCGTCGCATGCTCCAGCTGCAGGCCGAATTCCTCCTTCCCGGCCACGGCTTTCCGGTCATCGGAGCCGACCGCGTCCGTACTGCCCTCACCGACACTGCGGACCTCCTGGACTCCCTGGTCGACCAGACCCTGGCCGTCATGAACGCGGGCGGGCGCCTGGACGACGCCATCCACACCGTGCGCGTCCCTGCCGCCCTGGAGGGCCGGCCCTTCCTGCAGCCGGTCTACGACGAGCCCGAGTTCATCGTCCACACGGTGTGGCGTCAGTACGGCGGGTGGTGGGACGGCAACCCGGCCACCCTGAAGCCGGCGCCCGAGCGCGCCCTGGCCGTCGAGTTGGCGGCGCTCGCCGGCGGGCCCGGAGCGCTGGCCGAACGGGCCCTGGAGCTGATGGCCGAGTCCGAGTCCGAGTCCGACGCCGTGGCGGCCGAAGGGGCGTTGCGTCTCGCCGGTCACCTGGCCGAGCACGCCTGGCTGGCCCAACCGGACGACGAGGGCGTGCAGCGGGCACGCCACGAGGTCTTCGCCGCCCGGGCCGCCCGGGCCACCTCCACCATGGCGCGGGGCGTCTTCACCTGGGCCGCCAACGAGTCCACGGCGCCGCATCCGCACTGATCCCTGCGATTTCCAATTTTTTTGCCGGGTTCGATAGTGTCGGCGCGGTGGACTCGTCGCTGACCAGCCCCTCTTCGGACACACCCGAAACCCCTGCTCGCAGCGCCAAGAATCCACGCCGTCGGTTGGCCGTCGTCGTGGTCGGCCTGGGGGCCCTCCTCCTCACCGGCTGCCAGCTCCCGACCTTCGGCGCCTACAAGGGCGCCACCTCGCAGGGCCGCTCGACCTTCCACCTCTGGCAGGGATTCTTCATCGCCGGCATCATCGTCGGCGGTTTCACTCTCCTGCTCATCTGCTGGGCGGTCTTCCGTTACCGGCGGCGCTCCGACGATATGCCGGTGCAGACGCAGTACCACACGCTCACCGAGATCCTCTACACCGTCATGCCCATTCTGATTGTGCTCGGGCTGTTCTGGGCGACGGTGGTGGTGGAGAACAAGGTCACCGCAGTCGAGCCCAACCCCGGCACCGTCATCCACGTCTACGCCTTCCAGTGGGGCTGGGAGTTCGAGTACCCCAACGGCGTCAAGGTCATCGGCCAGACAACCGACGCCCCCACCATGGTCGTCCCGACCGGGCAGACGACCCGCATCTACCTGCGCTCCTATGACGTACTGCACGGGTTCTACGTGCCGGAGTTCAACTTCAGCCGCTACGCCAGCCCCGGCTACTGGACCAGCTTCGACCTGAACGTGCTGCACGACGGCGTCTACCGCGGCCAGTGCACGCAGCTCTGCGGGCTCTACCACTCCATCATGTTCTTCAACGTGCGCTCAGTGTCCCCCGCCGCCTACGGCACATGGCTGCGGACCACGCGCGCCTTCCAGACGGCGCACCCCTCGTCCATCGGCCAGCTCCCGGCCGCCCTGCATGCCAACCAGAACGGCACGGTGCCCAGCTACTCTGGCAATTCCGGCAGCGGGAACACCGGCAATACAGGAGGTCTCCTCTACGGTGACTGACGTCATCGCCCCACCGGGCGTCCAGGAGCAGGAACCACTCCACCTGCCACCCGCGGTCCCCGGGGACGGCCACGAACCGTCGCACGGCGGGCACGGTGACCACGGGCCGACCGGCATCCTCAAGTGGCTGACCTCGACCGACCACAAGGTCATCGGGCTGAGCTACATGATCACCGCCATCGCCCTCTTCTACATCTCGGGCGTGATGGCCCTGATCATGCGGCTGCAGCTGACCTCGCCGCACTCCTCGCTGCTGAGCTTCGCGCAGTTCAACGCCCTCTTCACCATGCACGGCAGCATCATGCTGTACCTCTTCGCCGGACCCGTCGCCTTCGGTGGCCTCGCCAACTACATCGTGCCCCTGCAGATCGGCGCGCCCGACATGGCCTTCCCCCGCCTCAACGCGTTGAGCTACTGGCTCTTCCTGACCGGGTCCATCACCATGTTGATGACGTTCTTCGTGGCCGGGGGCGCCGCGCAGTTCGGCTGGGTGGCCTACGCGCCCCTCTCGAGCGCCACCAGCTCCCCCGGTGCCGGCCCGGACCTCTGGATCATGGCGCTCACCCTCACCGGGTTCTCCGCCATCTTCACCGGCGTCAACCTGTGCGCGACCATCTTCTACCTGCGCGCGCCGGGCATGACGATGTTCCGCATGCCCATCTTCACCTGGAACATGCTGGTGACGGGGATCCTGATCCTCATCGCCTTCCCGGTGCTCACCTCGGCGCTCATCATGCTCTTCGCCGACCGCCATTTCGGCACCCACATCTACACGGCGGTGGGCTGTCACCTCGTCAGTGGCGCGCCCATGGCGTCGTGCGGGTCACCGTTGCTGTGGCAGAACCTCTTCTGGTTCTTCGGCCATCCGGAGGTCTACATCCTCGCCCTGCCTTTCTTCGGCATCGTGACCGAGATCCTGCCCGTCTTCTCCCGTAAGCCCGTCTTCGGCTACAAGGGCATGGTCTTCGCCACCATGGCCATCGCCGCCCTGTCCACCGGCGTGTGGGCGCACCACATGTTCACCACCGGCGCCGTGCTGCTGCCCTTCTTCTCGTTCCTCAGTCTGTTGATCGCCGTGCCGACGGGCATCAAGTTCTTCAACTGGATCGGCACCATGTGGCACGGCCAGCTCACGTTCACCGTGCCCATGTTGTTCTCCATCGGCTTCCTCTTCGCCTTCCTCATGGGCGGCGTCACGGGCATCATGCTGGCCTCCCCGCCCATCGACTTCGCCACCCACGACACCTATTTCGTGGTGGCCCACTTCCACCAGGTGCTCTTCGGGACGGCCGTGTTCGCCGGGTTCGCCGGCGTCTACTACTGGTATCCCAAGATGTTCGGCCGCATGCTGAGGGAGAGCCTGGGCAAGTGGCACTTCTGGCTGATGTTCATCGGCTTCTGGGTCACGTTCATGCCCCAGTACGTCGTGGGCCTTCTGGGCATGCCCCGCCGCGTGGCCAGCTACCCGTCCAACCTGGGCTGGCAGAGCTACAACATCGTCTCGACGGTTGGTGCCTTCATCATCGGGATCTCGTTCGCCTTCCTCCTGGTGAACTTCTTCGTGTCCTGGCGCAAGCCCGTCCCGGCCGGGAACAACCCCTGGGATGCGCACACGCTGGAGTGGTTCACCACCTCGCCACCGCCGCACCACAACTACACCCATCTCCCGCCGATCCGCTCGGAGCGCCCGACGTGGGACTACAACCACCCTGACGCGTTGACGGTGCCGCACGGCCGCAACGCGCACACCAACGGCAACGGACACGGCAACGGGAAGAGCAATGGGAAGGGCAATGGAAAGGTGACTGCGGGCGTATGAGGATCGAGTCGCTCTTCCTGCTCTTCCTCGGGGCCTTCTTCGGCATCGTCGGGCTCATCTACTGGTTCTGGGGCTACGACGACGGCGGCGGCGTGATGCTGCTGGGCGCGACGCTGCTCGGCTTCCTGCCCGGCCTGTACTACTTCTTCTGGCACCAGCGCTTCCACGGCCGCAAATACTTCTACTGGGGCAAGGTCCACGCGGCAGGCGACCGACCCTCCGACCGCGAGGACGCGGAGATGGCAGACGGTGCCGGGACCGTCGACTCGTTCCCCGGCTCCTCCATCTGGCCCTTCGTGCTCGGCATGGGCGCCTTCATGACGGTGCTCGCACTGGTCTTCGGCACCTGGCTGCTCTTCATCGGCATCCCGCTCATCCTCACCGCGCTGACCGGCGTCACGGCCGAGAGCCGGCGCGGCGGCACCGTCTGACCCTGCGGAGGCCGCCGGTAGCCTGACCCGGTGGAAGCGGCGAGCACAGGGACGCGTGGGCTCTCACGCGGCCTCGTCGTGCTCATCGCCGTGGCCACCGGCGCCGTGGTGGCCAACCTCTACTACGCGCAGCCCGTTCTGCATCAGGTCGCGCGCACGTTCCATTCGGGACCCGGGCCGACCTCGACCATCATCACGGCGACCCAGATCGGCTACGCCGCCGGCCTTCTCCTCGTCGTCCCCTTGGGCGACCTCCACCCGCGCCGTGGGCTTGTCACCCGTCTCTTCTGCCTGAGCGCGCTGGCCCTGGTCGGCTGCGCCCTCGCTCCCGACCTGTGGATCTTCGCAGTGGCGTCGGTCCTCGTCGGCGGCGCCTCGGTGGCGGGACAGGTCATGATCCCCTTCGCCGCCGATCTGGCACCCGAGGAGCGCCGGGGCCGCGTGGTGGCCCGCATCATGACGGGGCTCCTGCTGGGCATCCTCCTCGCCCGTACCGTCTCGGGGTTGGTGGCCCAGGCCGCGGGTTGGCGGGCCATCTACTGGCTCTCGGCCGGCCTGATGCTGGTCTTCGCGGCGGTCCTCTGGCGGGCCCTACCCTCCGAAGGCCCACGCCCGCACCGGAGCTATCCCGAGCTGGTCGGATCGTCGCTCCGTCTGCTGGTCACCGAGCCTGTGCTGCGCCGGCGGGCCTGGCACGGCGCCTGCGCCTTCGCCGCCTTCAGCGTGCTCTGGACCACCCTGGCCTTCCTTCTGTCGGGCAGCCCGTACCGCTACTCCAATCTGGTCATCGGGCTCTTCGGCCTCGTCGGGGCGGGCGGGATCGTGGCGGCCAACCTCGCCGGCAAGCTGGCGGACTCGGCCCGGCACACCGCCACCACCATCGTCGCGGGCGTCCTGCTGGCCGCCTCCTTCGCGTTGCTCTGGGCCGGCCGCACGTCACTGGCCGCCCTCATCATCGGGATCGTGGTGCTCGACATGGGCACGCAGGGGATGCAGATCACCAACCAGGCGGTCATTTACGCCCTCCGTCCCGACGCGCGAAGCCGGATCAACAGCGCCTACATGGTCTGCTACTTCCTCGGGGGCGCCATCGGCTCCTTGGCCGCCGGTGCCCTCTACGCCACGCACGGCTGGGCCGGCGTGTGCATCCTCGGGACCGGGTTCGGCCTCCTCACGCTTGCCATGTCGGCCTACGACCGCCTGCAGCCACCGGCCCGTACTCAGGCCTCGACGATCTCCAGCCCGTTGCCGTCCTGATCACGGAAGGCGAACATCGGCGGCACGCCGGGCCACCGCAGCACGTCATCGGCATCGACGCCGCCGGCGCGCATCGCCGCATTGGCAGCATCGGCGTCACCCGTCGTGAAGCGGACACCGGTCTCCACTCCGGCCGGTCGCTCGGGATGAGCCTGCTCCAAGGCGAGCGACACAGAGGCGCCATGGGGCGCCACCTCGATCCAGCGGGCGCCCTCCCCCATCGGCACGTCGAGGCGCGTCTCGAATCCGAGCTTCTCGTAGAAGGCCAGGGCCCTGTCCTGGTTGGTGACCGGGATCCCGACGGTGTGCAGGCCGGTGATGTGTGCGTTGTCAGTCATGACATCTCCTTTGGTTCGTGATCGCCGGTCAAAAGACAGTCGTAGCTGAGCATGACGACGCCGGTGCTGGTCGGCTCCGCGCTGAGCAGCTGCAGTGGCCGGGGCCGGTCAAGCTCATTGAAGAGGCGCTTGCCACTCCCGAGCAGCAGTGGATGCAGGAAGAGGCGATACCCGTCGACGAGATCGAGCGTCGTGAGTTGCTGGACCAGCACGCCGCTCCCGAGCACGGCGATGGTGCCGTCGCCCTCGGCTTTCAGGCGATGCACCGCCGCCGCCAGATCGCCCCGGAGGACCCGGGTGTTGGCCCACGCCAGCTCCGAATCCTGCAGCGTTTGGGTGGCGACGTACTTCGGCGTGGCGTTGAGGTGCGCCGCCATGGGGTTGGCCTCTGGTTGCTGCGGCCAGAACGTCGACCATCTTCTCGTAGGTGCGCCGCCCGAACAGGTACGCACCGGTGCTCCGCATGCCCTCGAGTGCGGCCGCCTGTTGGACGTCGTCACCGTAGGGCGCGCCCCACCCACCGTGCGCGAAGCCACCATCGCGATCCTCGTCGGGTGACCCGAGCCCCTGCATGACGCCGTCGAGCGTCACGAACTCAATCACGATCAGTTGGCGCATGACACGCTCAGCTGTACCGGATCGACCCGGGCGTGGTGAGCTCCTCACCCGTCTCGAGCCAGGTCTTGAGGCCCGAGAGGATCATCGGCCAGCCGCCGTAGATCTGCGAGTTGGCACCCTCCCGCATCTGGTCGTGCGTGAGCGTCAGATGGCACGAGTCGTCACCCACCGTCTCGATCTCCCAGGTCACGCGAGAGACACCCTCGGCCTTCACGTCGTCATCCCACAGCGCCGCCATGGTGTGGACCAACCGGCGCGGCGGGTCGACCTCCAGCACCTCGCCCTCGCCCAGGTGGACGCCGTGACGGTCGACATCGACGCTGATGGGCGCGCCCACCTTCCACTCCGAGTAGACCGCGGCACCGAAGTTGTACTTGGCCCGAATCTCTGGGTCGATGATCGCCTGCCACAACCGTTCCGGCGTGGTCTTGATGAAAATCTCGTACACCTTTTCCATCTCGCTCTCCAATCTCTCCTTGATCTCACTGAGCCCTGCCACCCAGGGCTCTGCGTACTTGCTGACCCAGCGGTCGTGGATGAGCCGGATGGGCACCGGGTTGAGGAAGTGAAGCTTCTGGCGACCGCGCCGGCGGGTCACCACCAGCCCCGCCTCTTCGAGCACCTTGAGATGCTTCATGACGCCGAAACGGGTCATGGAGAACCGTTCCTCCAGCATGCTCAAGGTCTGCCCGTCCTCCCGGAACAACTCGTCGAGCAAGTCACGCCGGGTGGGGTCGGCCAGGGCCTTGAACACCTCATCCACGCCTGACACCATATGTGACCTTTTGGTCACATGTCAAGGTCTTGTCGACCACCGAGGGTTCGATTTGTCAGAGACGGGCCTCGAAGACCTCCCACGAACCCGGAATTCCCTTCAGTTCGACCTCACCCCGCTGCTCGAAGGTGAGGTCCGATCCGGCGCAGCCCTCTCGCACGGCCGCCGACACCAGGACCTGGTCCCCTTCGGCTCTGCCGCAGACTCGCTGCGCGAAGTGCACGGCCAGCCCCGACAGGTCGTTCTTACCCATGCGCGCCACCTCACCCGTGTGGACTCCGGCGCGCAGAACCAGCTCGAGGCCGCGCACGGCGTCCATGCAGGCGCGGGCACACCGGATGGCCTGCCCGGGGTCGTCGAATGCGACCAGGAAGCCGTCTCCCGTGCTCTTGACCTCATGACCACCGTGGGCGACGACCTGAAGGTGCACGCGGTCGTTGTGCTCGTCGATCAGCGCGCTCCAGCGATCGTCTCCAAGCGATGCGGCCAGCGGGGTCGAGTCGACGATGTCGGTGAACAGCATTGTGGCGTGCATGCGGTCGGCGAAGAGTGTGCGGTGGCCGAGAACGAACTGCTCCACTTCGTCGACGACGGGCATGCCGTGGTTGAGCAGGAAGAAATGGTCCTCGCCAGGGATGAGCACGAGTTGAGCGCCCGGGATGGCTCGGGCGATGTACTCCCCGTGCGCAGCGGGGATGCTCCTGTTGTCTTCGAGGTGGATGACGAGGGTCGGAACCGAGATCGCCGGCAGGTCGGACCGGATGTCGTATCGGCGGTTCATTTCGAAGAGGTGGGCCAGCTGATTGTGACTCGTCGTCGCCAGCTCGTAGCGACTCGGCGGTGCGTCGCCTCGACGCGACGCGTACTGGTCGGAGATCTGCCCTCCGCCCCAGTCGGTCTCGTAACGCTCCCCCAAGCGGTCGAGAACCCGTGGGCTGAGCCCGATCGGGAAGTCGTCCGCCACTTCAAGACGCGCCCACGTATTGCACAGCACGAGCTGCTTCACAGGGTGACGGGAGGCGTAGAGCGCGGCAACGGCGCCACCGTTGTGTGTCCCGAACAGAATGGGCTCGCTCAGTTTTGCCGCGGCGACGACGGCCTCGAGGTCGGCGACAAGGTCCTCCATCGTCGGCGGTGCCGAGAGATCCATGCGGTCCGAGAAACCCATGCCCTGTTGGTCGTAGGTGACCAGGCGGGCGAAGCTGGCCAGACGGCGCAGACTCTTGGCGGTGGCCGCCTGCTCCCATTGCACCGACATGGCCGTGGAGCCGGCGACGAAGACGATCTCGGGCGGGCCGCTCCCGGCCGACTGGTAGGCGATGTGGACGCCGCGGCGCACGACGAACTCCACGGGAGGCGGAGCCAGCATGGCCTCAGGTCGTCCCGGTCCCCGGCCGCCGCATGAATGCAGTGTGGCATCCGGACCGGAGATTGGGAAGCGCCGAGAAAGAACTGAAATCTCTCTCTAGCATGTGACATGACCATTGCTTATGCTTGAGCCGTGGCCATGGCAGTGATCCTCGGGCCGGTGAACGGCATGTTGGCGGATGCAAGCAGTCCTGACTACGCCAATGTGCAGGCGGTTGTCGCTCGCGCCGAAACGGTCACTGGCGCCGTCGAAGCCCTCGGAGTCCTGGACACACAGACCGAAGAGGTCGTCGCGGAGGCTCGTGCCGTCCTTCAGGCGCTTCCTGCCGCCGTGGACGAAGCCGTGATGGCAGCATTGGAGAATGCATTCGCGCGCGGTTTACCCGTGGTTCTCGCCTGGGTGCAGGCCGACAGCGCGACCATCGCCGTCCGTATCTCCGAGGAGCCCGATGGAGACAGCGGCGCAATCCGCGTACGCCTCGACTTTCTCGCTCCACCCGGTGACGCCTTCCTCTAACCCCTGGCACGCCCCGTGCCGATCCGGTCGCGCCCGAATCGAACCGCAAAGGGACTAGGAACGGGACATGGACCGTCGCGTGTCAGTGATCACGCTCGGCGTGGCGGATGTGAGCCGAGCCAGGTCGTTCTACGAGGCGCTGGGCTGGTCGGGTGAGTCGCCGGACGGCGATGTCGTCTTCTTCCAGGCCGGAGGCATGGTGCTCGCCCTCTGGGGACGGGACAAGCTGGCCGAAGACAGCGCGGTGACGGACCCCGGAGGGTGGGGAGGCGTCACACTGGCCTACAACGTCGGCTCGCCCGCCGAGGTCGATGTCGTGCTGGCGGCGGCTGCGTCAGCCGGGGCCACCATCGGCCGCCCGGGAGCGCAGACCTTCTGGGGTGGTTACTCGGGGGTCTTCATCGACCCCGACGGTCACCCCTGGGAGGTGGCGCACAACCCGGGCTGGGTCATCGCCGAGGATGGCAGCGTCCACTTGCACCCATGAGGCGCCGACGACATCCGTCCCGTCGAGTGATCAGCCGACCGCCTCGACGGGAGTGACACGGAGGGCAGTCGTGTGGCGCGAGCGCGTCCGCAACAGCTGCAGCCCCAGCTGGGGCTCAGTGGCGGGCTGCTCCCAGGCCGCGGCGCGGTTGCGACCGGAACGCTTGGCCACGTAGAGGGCCTCGTCGGCACGCCGCAACAGCGCGTCCGGTGCGTCGTTTGGACCGAGCCACGTGCTGACCCCGATGCTGGCGGTGACCCAATCGGAACCCGTCGCGTCGTGCAGTGCGCCGAGTAGCCGTGCCGCGGTGGCCATGGCCGCGTCCTGATCGGTCTCGTGGAGCAACAGGGCGAACTCGTCACCACCCAGCCGGCCGACGACGTCGGTCTCGCGGGCAGCTTGACGCAGTACACCGGCCAAGAGTTTCAGCGCGCGGTCCCCGCAATGGTGCCCGTTGGCGTCGTTGAGGGTCTTGAGATTGTCGACGTCGGCCACAATGACGCTGAAGGTGGCGTAGTGACGCTCCGCCAGCAGTGACTGGTGGTCGAGGCGCTCCTGAAAGGCGCCGCGGCTCAGGCACCCGGTCAGGGCATCGAGACTGGCCGCCGCCATCAGCTGGCGCATCAGACGGTCCCGCTGGGCCGCCGCCGCCGCCGTGATCACGCCTGCGATGACGATCCCGACAGCCAGGAACGCGGTCGTGGACCAGCTGCGATCCGGAGTGAGGAAACCGACCACCAGCGTCGTGAGAACACCGAAGCCGGCCAGGAACGAGACCGTTCCCGCCGAGTACGCCAGTCCGGCGAAGAGCATCGGCAGAATGAGGAAGTACGAAATCGGACTACGGACGCCGCCGTCGAGGACCGCTCCGATGGCGATGAACACGAAGGTGCAGGCGGCCCACGAGGTGAAGAACAACTTGGACCACGGCGTCTCGACCAAGCGCAGGCCGAGGAGCCGGAACCCCGCGATGGAGGCAATCAAGCTCAGCCCGCTCAGGATCACCATCGCCTGCCGGTGCGGTCCCGGCGTCGCTATCGAGTAGGCAAGGACGGCGAAGGCGCCGAGGCTGTAGGTGAGCACGCCGATGTAGACGTAACTGCGCCAGAACTTGGTCACGTTGGACGACATGTCGAGTGCTGGGAGTTGTCGCATGCCTGGTCCCTCGGTCCCTTGGTCCGTCCAGTTGGTATCGGTCGATGCACAACGGATGTTGAGAACGATCTTGGGGAGTTCGGGCTGTGCCTGGGGCCGGCGCAGGCGACCGTGCCCCGCTCAGCGGGAAAGCGAGCGGGCCGGGCGCCGGCGCCAGGTGTCAACGCAACCCGGCGAGCAGAACAAGACCATCCGGCCGCGCACGTCGTGGGCGATCTCCTGGGCGGTGTCCTCGGTCAGCGGCAAACCACAGATCGGGTCATGGGTGCCCTCGGCCCCGCTCCCGGCCATACGGATGCTCGTTGCGGGTACGGGTTTCTCGACCCCGCGTAACGCGACGTGCGTCTCGGAGACGATTTCTCCCCAACTCGGGAGGTGGCCCATGACCGCCGGCGCCGCCAGCGCCTCGCCGGCAGACGCCAGGTCGCACAGACGCGCCGCGACGTTCACGCAGTGCCCGATGTAGTCGTCCCCCTCCATGAGGATCACATCGCCGCATGTCAGCCCGGAGCGAATGGAGACGGTCTCCACCGCGCCGACCTCGCCGACCACGTAGTGCAGCTCCAGAATGGTCTCGAGAAGCGGCCGGGTGTCGACGCACACCAGCATGACGCCGTCACCGAGCCACTTGGCGATGCGAACGCCCCGGCGGGCACAGATGTCGCGCAGCAGGGACCGGAATGCGGTCAGTACGTCAACCGCACGCTCATCCCCCTCCATCTCGGTTAAAGCAGTGAACCCCGAGACATCGACGAAAGCGAAGCTGCGATGCACCCGCACCCCGACATAATCCCATGTCAGGCCCACCCCGGCCCAATTCCGGGGCTACGTAGGAACCAGATGGTGGGCCGTGGGCCGCCCTCCTACGATGACGCCATGGCGTCCCCGGGGAGACAGCTCGAGGGGAGGGTCGTGCTGGTCAGCGGCGGTGCCTCCGACATTGGTCGCGCCACCGCGCTCCGTCTGTCCTCGGCCGGCGCCGCCGTGGTGGTCGGTGACGTGTCTGCCGACGGCGCAGCAGCGGTGGCCGAGGACGTGGAAGCTGCCGGCGGGCGTGGCGTCGGCCTGCTGTGCGACGTCCGCCGCGAGGATTCCGTGGGCGCCTTCGTCGAACGCGCCGTCGCCGAGTTCGGCACCATCGATGCGGTCGACCACAACGCCGCCTGGAGCCACCCCCGTCTCGACACCGACGCCGTCGGGGTGGATCTCGGCGTGTGGGAGCGGGCCATCGAGATCACGACACGCGGTGCCCTCCTCCTGGCGCGCCACGCCATACCGGTCATGGTGGCCGGCGGCGGGGGGTCCATCGTCAATATCTCGTCGGGGACGAGCACCATCGGCGAATCGACCCGGGTCGCCTACGGCGTCTCCAAAGCAGCGCTGAATCAGCTCACGCGGCACCTGGCCGTCCGCTACGGACGCGACGGCATCCGCGCCAACGCGATCGCCCCCGGCTTCATCCTCACCGAGACAGCAGCGACCCAGGTGCCGGCGGACGTGCAGGTCCGTCTGGCCGAGGCCAATCCCACCCGCCGTCTGGGCACGCCAGACGACATCGCCCGAGTGGTGTCGTTCCTCTGCAGCGACGACGCGGCCTATGTGAACGGACAGGTGCTCCACGTCGATGGCGGGCACCAGATCGCCGGGATGATGTAGGTGGCGAGTGCCTGAGACCCGACGGGTCGCCCTGGTGACCGGCGCCAGCAGGGGCATCGGCCGCTGTGCCGCCGTGGCGCTGGCCCGGCGCGGCTACGACGTCGTCATCACCGCCCGCACGGTGCACGAGGGCGACGGCCGGGCCCACGCCTCGAGCACCCTGGTGCGCGACGAGCCACTGCCCATAGCCGGGAGCCTGGACAGCACAGCGGCGGAGATCGAGGCGCAAGGGCGGACCTGCCTGGCCCTTCCCATGGACCTGATGGACCGCGCCTCGGTCGAGCGGGTGGCGGCGGTCGCGCTGGCGGACATGGGCCGGGTCGATGTGCTGGTCAACAACGCTATCTACCAGGGGCCGGGCACCATGGACCGCATCCTGGACCTGCCGCTCGAGCTGGCCGAGCGCTGCCTGGTTGGCGACTATCTCCATCCTCTGCTCCTCACCCAGCTGCTCCTGCCCGGCATGCTCGAGCGCGGGGAGGGTCGACTGGTCAACATGCTCTCGGAGGCCGCCTTCACGACGCCGCCGGCGCCGGCCGGCGCGGGCGGATGGGGTGTCGCCTACGCGGCGGCAAAGGCGGCCTTCCACCGGGTCACCGACATGTGCCACGTGGAGTTCGCAGCACAGGGCATCTCGGCCTTCTCGATCGCACCCGGCCTCACGCTGACCGAGTCCATGCGTGCATCGGGCATGGACGAGGTGCTGGTCGGAGCCGGCCACGTGCCGGCGCCCCCGGAAGTCGCAGGTGAGGTGGCCGCCTGGCTGGGTGACGAACCCGAGGCGGTTCGGTATGCCGGCCAGATGGTGTCCTCGCGCAAGCTGTGCAAGGAGTTGTCGCTCGTGCCGGGCTGGCCGCCGCCACGTCCCACCTAACGCTCCGGACGCGGCAGCCCCATGGGATTGGGGAACGGCACGAGGCCAGAGGCCGCCACGTTGGCGGCACAGGCGCCGAGCACGCCCAGAAGCTCCTCGAGGGCCTGATCGCTGAGGGAGGCGTAGGCGGGCACGGCCAGCTCGTCGGTCAACTCCTCGACCCGGCCGTGCAGCGTGCGGCCGGCGTCGGTGACGCGCCCGTCGGCGTGCACCAGACCCGAGGCGGCCAGCGCCGACGTCGCGGCCTCCCATTCGTCCTCGCTCCAGCCGCGGTTGTCCCGCAACAAGTCAACCGGGATGGCCTTGGTCCCGGCCGCCAGCACGTGCGCCTCCAGACCGCTGATGCCGTGCACCACGAGTGCGGCGACGTGGCCGTCCCCACGGTGCTCGCGCAACGTGGTGCAAGCCTGCCAGGCCTCGCCGAGCCCTCCGGTGCCGAGTGCCGTCGCAATGCGGGGCCAGAGAGAACGGTTCGCTGCCGCCAGGACCCGTCCCGGACAGCCGCAGCCTTCGGCCACCCGCCGGAGGAGCGGAAGAGCGCCCAGCAGCGCGGAGCGGGCCCCGACGTCGCACACCTCGCCGAGGACCTCCGCCGCCGCGATGGCACGGACTCGGCAGAGCGTCTCGGGCGCCACGGTGTCCCAGCACCGGGGTACGGCCTTGGCCACCATGGCGGGATGGAAGTTGAAGAAGGCCGCCGCCACCGGGCCCTCGCCGACACGCCCGAGCGGGGCGGCGCGGGCGGCGAAGTAGCCGGACCAGAAGCCGCGCAACCCCGTCTCACGCAGGGCAGTGCGGCATCCCGGTGCGAAGTAGGTGACGGCGTGAACCGATTCGGCGGCGACCCACAGGTCACGCGCGGTGGCGCGGCCCCGCCGTGTGTTCAGCGGCTGACCTGCCGAACGCCCGTCGGCGAGCTCTCCGGCTGACGGATGCCGCTGGTGTTCAACGCCTCAATGTCGATGCGTACTGGCACCGGCTCGGGATCGAGCTCTTCGTGCGTGTCGTCGGGCCGGGGTGCCGACGGCACGGTCGAGTATTCGCCATCAGCGGAGCGCTCCACGATCACCGCGCGCTTGCGCTTCCCGATGTCGTGCACGCCCTGCATCTCCCTGCACAGCTGGTAGGCCACCAGCCCGCTGATGATCGGAATGATGATCACCGCGAAGCGGAAGAACCAGAGTACGGCGTTGAGCGACACGTGGAAGAAGTTGGCCAGCACGTCGGTCGAGCTTGCCGCGAAGAGGGTGAACAGGAGCGCGAAGAAGGCGACACCGGCACCGGTGCGCTTCGGCCTGTCGCGCGGCCGGTCGAGCAGATTGTGCAATTCCGTGTCGCCAGTCACCCTGACCTCCAGCGCCGGCCACAGCATGGCGATCGTGAAAATCAAGCCCGGAAACACCACGGCCGGCAGGAAGACCTCGAGCGGAACGGTGTGTCCCCAGAAGGCCAGCTCCCAGGACGGCATGATGCGAAGAGCACCGTCGAGCCAGCCCATGTACCAGTCGGGCTGCACGGCGTAGGAGATCTTGGACGCGTCGTACGACCCGAACTGCCAGATGGGGTTGATCTGGGCGAAGGCCCCGAGGAGCGCCGTGGCGGCCGTCACCATGAAAAGGAAGCCGGTGGTCTTGGCCATGAAGGTCGGGAACATCGGCGAGCCGACCACGTTGTGCTCGGTGCGCCCTTCTCCCTTGAACTGCGTGTGCTTCTGGCGCACCAGCAAGCCGAGGTGCGCGGAAAGAAGGCCGATCAGGACCAACGGAATTATCAAGACATGGATGATGAAGAAGCGCGGAATGATGATCCCTGTCCCGGGGAATTGACCACCCCAGAGGAACGTCACCAGGTAGCTCCCGACGAAGGGGATCGACTCGGCGATGGAGTAGCCGATGCGCAGGCCTGTGCCGGAAATCAGGTCGTCGGGCAATGAGTAACCGATGAAGCCCTCGAGGATGGCCAGGATCAGCATGGTCGTGCCGATCAGCCAGTTCAGCTCGCGGGGCTTGCGGAAGGCTCCGGTGAAGAAGATGCGGCCCATGTGCACCACAATCGACCCGGTGAAGATGTCGGCCGCCCAGTGGTGCATCTGGCGCACGAGCAGTCCGCCGCGCACGTTGAAGGAGATGTCGACGGTGGAACGGAAGGCCTCGGAGACGTATTGGCCGTCGAGCGGTTTGTAACTCCCGTGGTAGATGACCTGCTGCGTCGACGGGACGAAGTAGAGCGACAGGAACACGCCCGTGGCGAGCAGCACGACGAACGAGTAGAGCGAGATCTCGCCCAGCATGAAGGACCAGTGGTCCGGGAAGATCTTGTCGAGGAAGACGCGGCCGCCCTTGGCCACACCCAAACGGTCGTCGAGCTCTCCGACGACCTTGCTGACGTGACCGTAGGGACCCATGGCCGCCCTGGTGTTGCGTTTGGTCTTTGCGGGGGTGGCGCTCACGAGTTCCGCTCCCAGAAGCCAGGCCCAATCGCCTGATCATAGGGTGCCATGGCAATGAGATACCCGGCGTCGTTGTAGCCGAGGTGCATTTGCGGCAGGGGCCTGGGCGCCGGACCGAACTGGGGCACCGCACCGTTACGCACGTTGAACATCGATTGGTGGCAGGGGCAGACCAGGAGCTCGAGCTCCTGCTCATAGAGGCCGACGGGACACCCCAGATGGGTGCAGACCTTGGAATAGGCGACGTAGCCGTCGGGCGTCCAGGTCTCGCGCCCGGGCTCGGTCGTGAAGGGCTCGTCCGACACCCTGATCAGGACGGTCTGGTCGACCGCCTGGCCCTCCTCGGTGATGAACCCGGTCTCGGAGCTGACGGTGTCCTCCGGGTAGACGGTCATGATGCCACCGACAACCAGCGTGTTCTTACGCACAGGCCGCCCGCTGGAATCCACCAGGACTGATCCCTTGCGCCAACTGGTGGTCTCGAGGGAGGTCCCCGGCACGGGACCGAGCGATCGGAGCAGCGGGAACGCAGCGACAATGGCGAAGATGCCGGCACCTGCGGCGAAGAGGCCACCCAGCATCTTGCGCCGCTTGACGACGACGGCCGAACGCTCGACGAGGGCCGCCGACATCACGTCGCGCTCTTCGGTGGTCGAGGCCAGCGTGTGGCGCTCCTCGACGAAGGGGCCCTGGGGCATGAGGTACTTCCCCCAGGCCGTGAGGCCGAAGCCAAGGGCGAACAGACCGGCCCCGAGCGCACCGCCGAAAATCCAGTCGTCCCAGTTCTGCCAGTAGGCGGCGCCGGCCACGCCGAAGAAGATGATGCCGACGACGAGGATCAGGGCGATGAGCTTCTCGATCTTGTCCGGGTTCTTCGCCGCGTCGCCCATGTGGGGGTCGCTCAAGGCGGCGACCGGCATTGGTACCCGCGTCCGTGAGGGCTGGTGGTCCGTGTCGCTCACGACCGCTCCCCGATCCAGAAGCAGATGAGGGCGAGACCGCCCACGCCGATGAGGAGAGCGACGAAGCCCTCCGCCACCGGGCCCACGCCGCCGAGCGAGAACCCGCCCGGGTTGACCGGGTGCTGCAGGCGGCCGGTCACGTACGAGGTGATGTCGGCCACCTGGGCGTCGGTCAGGTTGCCCGAGAAGCGCGGCATGTTGGCCGGCCCGGTGCGGATCGCCTCGGCGACCTGCTGGGCTGTCACCTGGCGGTTCTGCAGCGACGGGGCGTTGGTGCCCTCCGCCAGCGCGTCACCGGATCCCTCAATCGTGTGGCAGGCGGCGCAGTTGAGCGAGAAAAGGTCCTGCCCGACCGACTGGTTGGCCCGGCCCAGGTGCGGGGTGGGCACGGCGGGGACAGATGGGTCGAGCGAGTTGACCCAGGCGGCCAGTTCCAGCGCCTGGACGGGTGTCAGCCGGGACGGCTTCCGCTCGGCCTCCACTGCCTTGACATCGGTGGCCGGCATGCGGCCGGTACTCACCCAGAAGTCGACCGTGGCGGCTCCGACGCCCTGCAGGTTCGGTCCGATGGAGGCCTGGCCGTCCGGGCCCACGCCGTTGGCCTCGTTGCCATGGCAGCTCGAGCAGGTCTGGGCGAACAGGAGACGGCCCGCGTCAACGAACGACTGCGGCGGATTGGAGTAGGTGATCGCCGTGTTGCCGTAGGTGATGAGGTGTCCGTTGAGGCAGGTCTTCGAGTTGCTGAGGAAGGGGTTACCCGCATTGGGCACCGCGTTGGTCACGCCCTTGACGTTGACCGTGCCGCAGGCGTGGGTGGTGACGTGCGTCGGATTGACCGAGACCTGCGCCGCGTCGGCGTGCCCGCTGGCGGAGGCGTTGGTGCCGGGGAAGAACATCGCCAACGAGGCCAGGCCGGCCACCGAAAGTAGGCCCGCCGGGAGGAGGAAGCGACTCGTCAGTGTCCTCTTGAGTGGTGCGCGCACGCCTCGCATGCCTACTTGAGAAGGAACAGGCAACTGTAGAGCCCGACCCAGACGATGTCGACGAAGTGCCAGTAGTAGGAGACCCCCTGTACTGCCGAGAGCTCACCCGGGTCGCCACCGATGTCACCACGCAGGCGACCGAGGAGGAAGACCATGGCGAGCAGTCCGATGAAGACGTGCAGGCCGTGCAGGCCCGACATGATGTAGAAGAGCGACCCGTACGAGTTGGTGTACCAGCGCGTCGTGCTGAAGAGCCACTCATAGAGCTGGTTGCCCAAGAACGCCACGCCGAGGATGAGCGTGGCGACGATCCAGATCCGGGCCGAGCGCCGCTTGCGCCACTCCAACTGGTACACGGCCCGCTGCATGGTGAAGCTGGACGACACCAGGACCAAGGTGAAGAAGCCGGCCCGCAGGGTGTCGAGGTCGGTCCCCGCCGGCGGCCAGGGCCCGACGGTGTTGGCCCGGATGGTGAAGAAGGCAGCGAACAGGCCGCTGAAGAACATCAGCTCGGACCCGAGCCAGATCATGACGCCGATGGCCAGCATCGGCGGCCGGTCGTGGATGATCTTTCCCTGGGGAGCGGGGACCTCCGCCGAGACAGCCTGGGTCACAGGTGAATTTCTAGTCGACCCGACCGCGACCACGCCAACTAAGAGGTGGAGCCGACGGGGACCCGACAGGGCTTCCGAAGGCCCAGGTCAGCGCAGCTCGACTGGCAGCGGCTCGGCGTGCAGCACGGTGAGCCGCCGGGTTGGTCTCGTGAAGGCCACGTAGAGCGTCCGCAAGCCCCGTGTGGTGGCCACCGGCGGCCCCTCCCCGGCGAGATCGTCGCCCACCGCGGCGATCAGGGAGGGCTCGACGACGATCACGGAGTCGAACTCGAGTCCGTTGGTCTCATCGGCCGGCAGCACCACCAGCCCCGCGGCAAGACCGTCCCCCGAGGGATCGCGAGGATCGATCGGGTCCAGTCCGGCCTCGTCGAGCGCCCGGGTCAACTCGGGCAGCATGACAGCCGGGCCGAGGACGGCGACCCGACCCGGTGCGACCGCCGCCACCTCCTCGCGGGCCAGGCCGGCCAGCGTCGCGCCGAGCCCGAACCTGCTGGTGGCGACGATCCGGGGTGGGTAGCCCGACTCGCGTACCGGGCGCGGTGGCCTGATCTCGGGCGCGGCGACGGCCAGGACTTGTGCCGCCAGGTCCACCACCTCGGCCGGGGTGCGGTAACTGACCGTCAGCTCCACCAGACGCGTCGGGCGCTGCGGGCTGAGGTAGCGCGTGATGTCGTCCCACCCGGCGGGAGCCCAGGGACCGGTGGCCTGTGCGATGTCGCCCACGACGGTCATTGAGCCCGACAGGGAGCGCCGGGCCAGCATCCGCAGCTGCATCGGTGAGAGGTCTTGCACCTCGTCGACCACGATGTGGCCGAAGGCGCGGATCTCGTCCTCGGATGCGGTCACGGCGCTCGGCGCCGGCTCGGGCGACGCCGCCAACCCCTGCGGCCAGAAGCCCATCTCCGAGGCCATCCCCTCCTCGGCCCGCTTGGCGCGCGTCCGGGCCGGACGCCCCCGGCGGGGGCCGAGCAGCGTGCGCGCCTCGTCGATCAGGGCAGCATCCCCGACCGTCCACTGCACCGTGTCGAGCGAGGTGCTGCGCAGCCGATAGAGCCGCTGGATTTCCGGCGCGCTCAGGATCCCCTTCCCGGCGGCGGCGAGCAGCGGCCGGGCCCCGAGCAGATCGTGCAGGAATTCGTGCGCCGACAGGCGCGGCCACATGCGGTCCAGGGCGTCGCTGACTTCGGGGACACGGCGCAGCCGCTGGGCCAGGTCCCTCTGCTCTTCGGGTGTCGGCGCGTCGTCCGCACCGTCCACCCCGCTTCGACTGAGCCGGGCGCGGTACTCGTCCGACAGCGCGCGCAGGACCTGTGCTTCGACGAAGCGGCGGCGGGCGTTGTGCGTGCCGGGCCGCCTCCGGGCCATGCCCACGATGTCCCCGGTCAACTGGGCGCGTAGACGCAACACCCCGGCCCCGAAGGGCACCTCGACGTCACGACGGAGCGGCCGCTGGCGCGTCCGCACGGCCCGCCCCAGCACCTTGACCATGCGCACGTCACCCTTCAGCTTGGCGACGGCGGGGTCGTCGACGCCCCGCACACGTACTTCAGGCACGAGGCCCGAGACCGTCGACAGGCTGACCCCGGTCTCGCCCAGCGAAGGGAGGACCTGCTCGATGTAGCGCAGGAACAGTGGGTTCGGCCCCACGACGAGGACACCCTGGCGTTCCAGTGGGAAGCGGTGGGTGTAGAGCAGATAGGCCGCCCGGTGCAGCGCCACCGCCGTCTTTCCGGTACCGGGGCCACCCTGGACGACCAGCACCCCCGGGAGTGGCGAGCGGATGATTTCGTCCTGCTCGCGCTGGATTGTCCCGATGATGTCCCCCATCTGGCCCGTCCGCGCCTGGCCCAGTGCGGACAGGAGCGCACCGGGACCACCCAGAACCAGCCCGTCCGCCAGGAGGCGCTCCCCTCCGTCGCGGAACTGCGCGCCACCGGCACCGGCCGGCGCGGGGACGCCGGCGCGCCCGTCGGGGTCGACGAAGTACTCGTCCTCGAGCCCGAGCACGGCCCGGCCTCGGACGGCGAGGTGGCGGCGGCGGGCGAGCCCCTGCGGATCGAGGCCCGTCGCCCGGTAGAAGGGCTCCGCCACGGGCGCGCGCCAGTCGACGACCAATGGTTCGTGATCCGGGCCCGAGACGGCGAGGCGTCCGATGTGGAATGACTCGCCCAACAGGGGGTTCGCCGACGTCGATTCCACCCCGGGCTCCGGGAGGCGGTCGATGCGCCCGAAGTAGAGTGCCTGGTCCCCGATGTCGAGCTGCTCCAGTCGGGCCAGGCTGGTCCGCACGACGATGTCGCGCTCGGTGCGGGACTGGAACGTGCCTCCCCGTCCGAGGTCGAGCACGCCCTGCAACATCTGCCGCGCCTCGCCCCGCATGAACTCCAGGCCGTCATAGGCACGGTTGAGGAACTCCTGCTCATCCTGCAGATCGGGATGTTCGGGCACCTCTCCCCTTTCTCCCCGGCCCACGGGGAAACGGTTCAGTTTAGACGGCTCGCCACGCCCGGGAGGCCGGGGTGCTGACGCGTACGATGAGCGGACCGAAAGGAAAGGCCATGCTCATCTCGACCATGAACGACGCCCCCGGCCACGAGGCCACCTCTGCCACGGGCGGCAACGGGACGAAAATCTGGGCCGACGGGACGGCGGTCGTCCGCGAGCCGATCGGGTGAGCAACGCCACAGTGGCGCGCCCGGACCTCGTGCGTGCTTGCCTGCGGGAACCGGTGTCCCGGACGCCCGTGTGGTTCATGCGCCAGGCGGGCCGGGCGCTACCCGAATACCGGGCCGCCCGAGGCTCGGGGTCCATCCTGGCCGCCATCGGCGACGCCCCACTGTCGGCCGAGCTCACGCTGCAACCGGTACGGCGCTACGGCGTGGACGCCGCCGTTTTGTTCTCCGACATCGTGGTCCCCCTCCACGCCATCGGCTTCGGCGTCGACGTCGAGCAGGGCCGCGGCCCGGTGGTGGCCCAGCCGTTCCGCAGCGCGGAGGACCTGGCTCGTCTGAGGCCGTTCGAACCGGCGAGCGACGCCCCCTACGTCGCCGAGACCGTTGGCCTGGTCCGTCGGGAGCTCGAGGGTTCGGGGGTGGCGCTGATCGGTTTCGCCGGCGCACCGTTCACCGTGGCCAGCTACGCCATCGAAGGCGGGCCGTCCCGCACGTTCGCCAAGGTCAAGGCCCTCATGCACGGGAACCCCGCCCTGTGGCAACAGTTGACCGAGCGGCTCGCCGCCATGGCCGTGGCCTCGCTCCGGGCGCAGATCGAGGCGGGCGCCCAGGCCGTCCAGATCTTCGACAGCTGGGCAGGCTCGCTTGCGCCCGACGAGTACGCCCGCTTCGCCCTTCCCGCCACGTGCGCCGTCCTGGCCGGCATCGCCGATCTCGGCGTGCCGACGATTCTCTTCGGCGTCGGCACCGGCGAGTTGCTGGGCCTGATGGGTTCCGCCGGGTCGGATGTTGTCGGCATCGACTGGCGCGTGCCGCTCGACGAGGGGCGCCGCCGCATCGGCGAAGGGCACGCCGTGCAGGGCAACCTCGACCCTGCGCTCTGCCTGGCGCCGTGGCCGATTGTGGCCGACGCCACCCGCTCCGTTCTGGCCAACGCAGAAGACGGGACCGGCACCGGTCATGTGTTCAACCTGGGTCACGGCGTTCTACCGGAGTCGGACCCGGGCATCCTGGCCGCCGTCGTCGAACTGGTCCACACGGAGACCGCGCGGGCATGACGACGGGCGTCCTGCTCATGGCGCACGGCACGCCAGCGAGCACGGCGGAGATCGCCCCGTTCTACACGCGCATCCGCCGCGGGCGTCCGCCAACGCCCGAGCAGCTCGGCGAGCTCGAAGGGCGGTACGCGGCGATCGGCGGTGTCTCGCCGCTGAACGTCCGCACCATGGCCCAGGTGAACGCCGTGCGGGCCGCGCTGGAGGCGCGAGCGCCCGGCCGCTACCTGGTGACGTTCGGCGCCAAGCACACGGAGCCGCTCATCGAAGTGGCTGCCGCGCGACTGGGCGCGGCAGGTGTCGAACGGGCCATTGGCCTCGTCCTCACACCGCACGGGTCCTCCATGGGCTCCCAGGAGTACATCGAGCGCGCTGCGGCCGCGCTCGGTCCGACGACGCCGTTCGTATCCGTCGCACCGTGGTACGCCCACCCTGCGCTGATCGCGCTGCTCGCCGCTCGCGTGCAGGACACAGAACGGGCTGTCACCGGCCGCTCCCGGGTGATCTTTACGGCGCACTCGTTGCCCGAGCGCATCCGGGAGAGCGGCGACACCTACCCCGAACAGCTGGTCGAGTCGGCCCGCTTGGTCGCCACTGCGGCCGGGCTCGAGGAATGGCTTGTGGCATGGCAGAGCGCCGGACGAACACCCGAGCCTTGGCTCGGCCCGGACGTCCGCGACGTCGTGCGCCGCCTGGCCGCCGACGATGAGGCCGATGCCATCGTCATCTGTCCCATAGGTTTCGTTGCCGACCACCTCGAGGTGCTCTACGACCTCGATATCGAGGTGGCCGCCATCGCAGCGGACAGTGGCCTCGCCTATGCGCGCACGGCATCGCTCAACGACGACCCGGCGTTCATCGCCACGTTGACCGATCTGATCGTCGCCGCCGACGGGACGTCCTGAGGTGACGCCGCGGCGGGTGGTCGTCGTCGGCGGAGGCATCAGTGGCCTGACCGCGGCCTGGGAGGCCACCGGAGGTGCGGTGCACCGGCCGGACGCCCCCGACGTGACCCTGCTGGAGGCGTCACCGCGTCTCGGTGGACCCCTGCGGAGCGAGATCCTCGGGGGACGCGTCGTCGATCTCGGCCCTGACGGCTTCCTCGGTCGCCGGCCCGAGGCCCTCGAGCTGTGCGGCGAGATCGGACTGGCAGACGCTCTCGTGCCGATCGCTGCCCGCGGCGCGTCGGTCTGGGCCCGGGGGCGGCTCCGCACACTCCCCGAGGGCCACGCGCTCGGGATCCCCACCCGGTTCTGGCCCACAACCCGGTCAGGCATCGTGGGTCTCCGCGGCGCACTGGGGCTCGCCCGCGATGCCGTCCTGCCCAGACCCGACGTCCGCGGGCCGATCGGCGACCGGGCCATCGGGCCGCTCGTGACTCGGAAGCTCGGTCGGCGCGTCGTGGACATGCTGGCGGACCCCCTCATCGGCGGGATCCACGCCGGCTCGGTGGACGACATGTCCGCCGCGGCAACGTTCCCGCCGCTGCTGGCGGCTGCGCAACGCCGTGGTGGCCTGATGCGCGCCCTGCGCGCGGAGGTGCCCGCGCCCGACCCTGATGGGCCACCGCTCTTCTGGGCGCTCGACGGGGGCATGGCGGCGTTGATCGGGACCTTGGCGGCGGTTCTGCGGGCGCGCGGCGTAGATGTGCGGCTCTCCTCACCGGTTGACGTGCTCGAGCGCTCGTCGGCGGGCAGCTGGACCGTGGCCGCCGCGGGCTGTGCGTTCGAGGCTGATGCCGTGGTCCTGGCCACGCCGGCAGCGGCCGCAGCGGCGCTGCTCCGACCGCATGACGACGAGACGGCGGCACTGCTGGACGCCATTGACTACGCGTCGGTCGTGCTGGTGACGTTCCGCGTCGGAGTGGACGACCTCCCCCCGGCGCTCGTCGGGACGGGCTTCCTCGTGCCCCGCCGCACTCCCCACAAAGGACGCGAACCCTGGTCGGTGACGGCGTGCACCTATTTGGATCGCAAGTGGGCGCACCTCCGCCACGACGGAGAGGTCCTGCTGCGCGCCTCTCTCGGACGTATCGACGACACCCGCGTCCGCGCCTGGGACGACGACGAGGTCGCCGACCGCGCCTGGGGGGAATTGGGCGTGCTGATGGGCGTGGGCGGTCAACCCCTTTCGGCACGGGTGGTTCGCTTCGACGACGCGTTCCCGCAATACAGGGTGCATCACTTGCTCCGCACGGCCGGTGTCGAGTCCGCCTTGGCCCGCCTCGGCGGGATCGCTGTTGCGGGCGCGGCATACCGGGGTGTCGGCATCCCCGCCTGCATCGCCAACGGCCGGGCTGCGGCGCACGCGCTCTTGTGAGCGCCATGCCGCGGCGGGGTCGCGTCGCCGGCCCCTCTGTCGCGGCGGGTGTCCTGCTTGCGCTCTCCCTGCCCCCGTGGGGCTGGTGGCCCTTGGGGCTCATCGGTGCCGGGCTGCTCTACTGGCGCTTGGCCAACCTGCGCCTGCGGACCCGGATCTGGTCCGGTTGGCTGGCAGGTCTGGGCTGCTACGCCATCGGGTTGGTCTGGGCCCGGGCCTTCAACTGGTACGGCGCGGTGGTGCTCATACTCGCCGAGGCCCTCTTCTTCGCGGCAGCCGCGGGTGCGACGCCGCCACGACGGGGGCGCGCCCTCGCGTTCGTCGGTGCGTGCACTCTGGCCGAGGCCGTCCGGATGACGTGGCCCTTCGGCGGACTGCCGCTCGGGGGGGTCTTCCTGGGCCAGGCCAGCGGCCCTCTGGTTGAGTTGGCTCGCCTCGGCGGGCCGCTCCTCATCACAGCCGGCGTCTGGGCCGGCGGTGTCGCCGTCGCAACGGCGGCCGCATTCCTGTGGGCACGCCTTCGCCACGTCAGCGCACCTGCGCTCATTGGTGCCGTCATCGTTGCCGGCGGAGTTATCGCGCTGGCCGTTGTCGGCACGGTGGCGCCCGACGGCGGTGTGCCCGTCCGGACGTTGCGGGTCGCGCTCGTCCAGGGGGGCGGGCAACGCGGCCTGAGCAAGCAGGACATCCCACCGAGCACCGTCTTCGCCGCCCAGTTTGCGGCGACCCTCGTCGTGGCCAACGCCCATCCGTCTCCGGGCCTGGTGCTCTGGCCCGAGGACGTCGTCGCGCTCGACCGCCCTCTGGCGGGCTCACCGCAGGCAACCCTGCTGAGTCGTTTAGCCAGGCAGCTCCATGCCACGCTGCTCGTTGGGGTGACCGAGCCGGCGTCCTTCACCTCGTTCCGCAACGAGGTCGTGGCCTGGGGGCCCCGCGGCCACATTGTCGGCGTGTTCGAGAAGGTGCACCGGGTGCCCTTCGGTGAGTACGTCCCGTTCCGCTCGCTCTTCTCGCACTTCGCCAACCTGTCGGGGGTGCCGGTCGATGCCATCCCGGGTCACGGCACGGGTCTCATGCGTACCCCCGCGGCACCGCTCGGGCTCTTGGTGTCGTTCGAGATCTTCTATGCCGGGCGGAGCCGGCAGTCGGTGCGGGCCGGCGCACAACTGCTGGCCGTGCCCACCAACACCTCCTCCTACAGCACCTCCCAGGTCCCGGCGCAGGAGATGGCCGCGGCCATCGTCCAAAGCGTCGAGACCGGGCGCGACCTCGTCCAGGCCGCGCCGACCGGGTTCAGCGCGGTGGTGACCCAACGGGGCGTCGTCCTTCAGCGCAGCGCCCTCGGCCGGCGTCAGGTGCTCTTCGCGAGCGTTGCGCTGCGCCGCGGCTTCACGCCCTACGACCACTGGGGAGATCTCCCGGTTCTCGTGCTCGCCGGCTTGGCCCTCCTCGCCGGGTGGGCCCGGGAGCTGCGCTCCCGCTACTCGTAGTAGCCGGAGTGGATATAGACGCAGGGCACGCCGGCCGCCACGTACATGGCGTGGTTTGAGGGATCGTCTTCGAACGCGAGGCGTAGGTCGAATCCGTGGGCGCGCAGATCCTCCACCACCGACTGCTTGAACTCGGTGACCTGGGCGTAGTCCCCGCGTGAGCGCATGACCAGAAGATCCCAACGGAGCCCGTACCGCTGCAACCAGGCCAGCGTCTGGGGCTGGACGCGAGAGGGACGGCCCGTGAGAAGGACGACGGCGAGTGAGGGATCGAGCAGCTCCAGCAAGCGGGCGATCTCCTCAATCACGGGATCGTCACCGCAGGCCTCGAAGAACGACGTCCAGTCCCGTTTGCCTCGTTCGAGGAAGTGCTGACGGCCGGCGGCATCGGACAAGACGCCGTCGATGTCGAAGATGACGGCCGGCCCCTGGGGGCGGAGCGCCCCGTCGCCACGCCACGTCCAGTTGATCCGGTCGCCGTCTGTCCTGGTCGGGGGCATGAGAGACGAGCCTAACGGCGTCTCCCGCACCCCCCGGAAGGACAATTCCGCCGAATTGGGGAGGGGCTGAGACCCCCGGAGGTGACACGATGGACGGCGAATGGAAGCTGACGCTGATACGGGGGTGGCATGCGACGTGGCCCCGACGGCCACCGCCGACCGGACGCTCCCCGTGGCCCTCGGCCGACGGGTGGAGGTCGTCGGCGACCTCCTGCTCCCGCCGGAGCCCACCGACAGCTCGCGTGCCGCCTGTCGTGACATCGCCCGACGGCTCGAGGAATGGCAGGGACCGGGGATCGTGATCCTGTGCGGGCGGCTCGTGGCACCTGGGTCTCCCCGCGACCCGGCGGGCGTCGTGGACCGACATCCCGATCTCACCGACGCCCTCGCTCTCTTCGCCGACCGCGCCGACTCCCAGGTGATCGTCGTGATGGCACCCGCCGAACGGGACCCCGCGCTCGTCGAGGCACTCGAACGTCGTGGCGTGTCGGTACGCGACGCGGTGGACCTCGCATGCGAGACCGGCGCCGGCACCCGTACCGTCCTCGTGCGCGCCGGGACGCTCCGTCCGGACGGGAACCCCCCTCTTGATGTCGCTCCCACCGACGACCGTCCCTGGCTGACGGGCATGGACCGCCTGGACGATCCGCGGCTGGCTCGCCGCTTCGTCACGTCGCGCGTCTTGTACCGCCGGCTGCGCCGCTACCTCTGGGCTCCACCGCTGGCGTTGGCCGTCATCGCTCTGCTGTTGCGCGTCGAGTTCGTGATCGACGGGCTGGGCCGCGTCTTCCGAACGCCCCGCCAACAGACCGCGCTCCAGCGCGCCTACAACGCCACATGGCCTTCGCGCTTCATCGTCACCGTTGTGATCGCCGTCGCCCTGCTGGCCGTACTCGCGCTCGTGGTCGCCATCACGTCCCGAGGCATCTGGCGCGCGCTCGGAGGCGAGGGCCTCCCGGCGCCCTGGGCCGGCGGCCCTTCGGGCGCGCGGCCAATCGCGCACGAGCTGCTCGAGCTGGACGGGGAGGATGCACTCGACGCCACACGGGCCGCCGTCGAGTCGGGCGTCTCTGGTGTCATTGTGGGCGGGTCCCTCGTGCCCGAGCTGACGCACCTCGATACGGGCTTCTTCGCCTCCCCGGGCGCAACCTCCGAGGTGGTGCACGAGCACCGGGGCCGTCTCGGGCTTCCCCCCACGTTCTTGCACCATCGCCAGGAGTCGACCCTCGAGATCGAGACCGGCGCGGAGCTTCACGTCCGCCTGCTGCTGGCCGAAGCGGATCTGCCTCTCGCCACCATGGGGGAGCGACTCGTGACTGCGGACACCGTCGTCAAGGGACGCTCCAAGGCGGCCGACGTCCATGCGGAGCTGGCGGCCAGCTGGCCCTCCGGCGCATCGTGGCCGCCCGCGCCGGAGGTGGCGGCGGACCACATCCGCGTTCGGCGCATCCGTCGCCTCGCTGCCGTCTCGCTGTTCGTGGCCGGGGCCATCGACCTGCTCTCGTCCGTGACGACGCCCCTGCGCGCGCACCTCCACCTCATCGCGCAGTACCTCCCCATCGCGGTGGTGCAGGCGGCCGGGGCGCTCACCGCGATCGCCGGGATCGGCATGATCATGCTCTCTCGGGGCGTCCTCAGAGGGCAACGCCGCTCGTGGCTGGTCGCCGTGCTGCTGCTCATCGCATCGCTCGCTCTGCACCTCCTGCACGCCGCCGACATCGTGACCCTCGTCGTCTGTGCCGGCGTCCTCACCCTCCTGATCGTTCAACGGGAGCGTTTCCGGGCCCAGACCGAGCGCGGCACGGTCGTCACCGCCTTTGTCATCCTCGCCGTCGGCGGGGTGCTGGCGACCCTGGGCGGCTTCATCGCCGTGGAGGTGGCCGGCCGTGTCCACCACCACCCCCTCCCTGGTTGGCCCAATGTCCTCCTCGGTTCGGCCGAACGGCTCGTCGGCGTCGAGTGGGTGACCTTCCCCCCCACCATCGACCGCTACGTCTCCATCAGCCTGCTGGCTGTGGGCATCAGCCTCATTGTGGTGGCGCTCTACCTGTTGACTCGGCCGGTCGTCGATCGCCGTCTGTCCTCCGGGCGCGCCGCCATGGGTCGGCGGGCCGCCGAACTCCGGGCGCGTGACATCGTGCGCCGCCATGGCACCGGCACGCTCGACTACTTCGCGCTGCGCGATGACAAGCAATGGTTCTTCCACCGCGACTCGCTGGTCGCCTACGGCGTCTTCGGCGGTGTCTGCCTGGTCTCCCCCGATCCCATCGGACCGTTCTCCGAGCGCGCCCACGTCTGGGACTCGTTCCGGCACTATGTCGACCGCAACGGATGGGGCATCGGCGTCATGGGTGCCGGAGAGGAATGGCTGCCGACCTACCAGGCATCGGGCATGCGCTTCCTCTACATCGGTGACGAAGCCGTGGTGGACCCCCGGGAGTTCTCGCTCCAGGGCGGGAAGATGAAGGGGCTGCGACAAGCCGTCAACCGGGTGGCCCGCTACGGGTACACGGTCCGCTTCCTCGACCCCGCCCGGCTCGATCCGGCCGACGCCGCCCGCATGGCCGAGTTGATGGCCAAGAGCCGCCGCGGCGAGCAGGAGCGGGGCTTCTCCATGATGCTGGGCCGCCTGTTCGACCGCCGGGACACGGGCCTGCTCCTCACGCTGGTGGAAGGCCCCGACGGTGCGCCCGTGGCCATGTGCCAGTTCGTGCCCTCGCCTGCCATCGGCGGCTACTCCCTGGACCTCATGCGACGCGATCCGGGCGAACATCCCAACGGGTTGCTCGACTTCGCGCTCTGCTCGACCATCGACCATCTGAAGGAGATGGGCATGAAGGGACTGAGCCTGAACTTCGCCGCCCTGCGATCGGTGCTCGAGGGCGACAACGGGGACGGCGTCACTCAGCGCGTGGAACGCTGGGCCTTGCGCCGGCTCTCCGGCGTCCTCCAGATAGAGACGTTGTGGCGGTTCAATGCGAAGTACGAGCCGCGCTGGCTGCCGCGCTACATCGCGTTCGACTCGGCCGAACAGTTCGTGCCTGTCGTCGTGCAGATCATGCGGGCCGAATCCCTGACCGAGGTCCCGGTGATCGGCCGCCTCCTCACCACGGGCGGGGCCAAGCGGTCAGGGCCGGCGTTGCCCGAAGAGGTGCTGGCTGCGCAAGAGCATGCGGGTAACGGCACGCCCACCCGGCAGGAGGCCGGGACCGCGGCACCGCGACGGTGACCGAGTCCCGCTGTCCCCGCTGCGGGCATCCGGGCGTGCACCAGCGTCGCGTCGAAAACGGCCCCTGCGAGGATTGTGACCGTTGCTGGTCGGAGGAGCAGCGCCGCGACCGCCCGCCCCACCACGCCTGACCACGCCGTCGCCCCGCCGAGAACCACGGCGCAACAACGCCGCTGAGAGTTGTCCGGCCGTTGGCGTTGATTGGTGCGAACGGCTCTACACGTCGATGGAAGGCGCCAAGCACAATTGAGGCCGGGGGCGGGGTGACTGAGGTCGTCTGGGAGTCACTCCGCCCTTTTTCATTCGCGAGATCGTTCACTCTGGGGCCGGGAGCCCCCAGGAGCACCGGCCAACGACGGGCCGCCCCAGCCCAGCCCAGCCGACCCCAGCCCGGCTCAACCCCCTTCGCAATCATGTCGATCTCTTTGCTGGCCCCCGGCTGGGGCTGCCGGGGCCCGGCGGAGGAAGCGGTGGCACCTGCGGGCTTACGCTGAGCCCCCAGGGGGCCGAACGACCACAGTCCACCGACCTGGGCAAAGATGACCACGACGCTGGGGGCTGGGAGGGAGGAACGCCGTGAGCAACTCGCATTATGGGACCGCAACCGTGGCTGCCAGGCACGACCTCGCGGCCACCGCTGCCGAGCGCCGTGAAATCGGGCGCCAGGCACGGGTCCTGGCGCCGCGGGCGGACCTGGGCGACTGGGACGAGAAGGCCCGCGGGCACGATCCAGTCGACACGATCCTGGCCCAGAACGAAATCCGGCTGCCCGAGCTCGCCGCGCTCCGGCACCAGCGCATGGCGCTCTCGCCCTGGAACTTCTACCGCGGCGCCGCGGCCGTCATGGCGGCCGATCTGGCCTCCCGGGCCCACAGCCGCATTGAGGTGCAGCTCTGCGGTGATGCCCATGTCCTGAACTTCGGCCTGTGGGCCACGCCCGAGCGCAACCTCAACTTCGACCTGCGTGACTTCGACGAGACGCTGCCCGGACCCTTCGAGTGGGACGTGGCCCGCCTGGCCGCCAGCCTCGTGGTGGCGGCCCGCGAGAATGGGGTGAAGGCCAGCAAGTCCGACGCTGCGGTGACGGCGGCGGTCGACGCCTACCGCACCCGCATGCGGTACTACTCCACCCTGCCGCTGCTCGACATCTGGTACGAGGGCACGCGCTTCGACCAGTTCATCGACTACTTCGAACCAGCTGACCGCGGCCAGGTGAAGGTGCAGTTCGAGAAGAAGAAGGAGAGCCGGACCAGCCGCGGCGCCTTCGCCAAGCTGACCACGGAGCGGCGCGGGCGGGCCCGCATCACCCCCCAGCCCCCTCTGCGCGTCACGCTCGACGACGACGAGCAGGGCGACATCGTGGAGGGGCTGCTCGAGGGCTACCGCCTCACCTTGCAGGAGGATCGTCGCCGGTTGTTCGACCGCTTCACCCCGGTGGACGTCGTCCGCCAGGTGGTGGGGGTCGGCAGCGTGGGCATGGTGGTGTACCTCGTGCTGCTGGAGGGAAGCGCGACGGGCGACCCGCTCTTCCTCCAGTGCAAGCAGGCCGGTCCATCCGTCTACGAGTCCTACACCTACGCCAGCGGGCACGACAACCATGGCGCCCGTGTCATCTCCGGCAAGCGCATGGTGCAGAGCGCCACCGACATCTTCGTGGGCTGGGGCTCACTGGGCGACCGCGATTTCTACGTGCGCCAGTTCCGCGACATGAAGCTGATCCCCACCACTGACCTGATCGCACCGGTCCTCGTGGAGTTCGCCATCGCCTGCGGCAACACCCTGGCCCGGGCGCACGCCCGCTCCGGTGATCCCGAGGCCATTGACGCCTACATAGGCAAGGGCGACGTCTTCACCAAGGCCATGCGCCGGTTCGCCCGTCGCTACGCCGACCAGAACGAGCGCGATCACGGCGCACTGGTCGCCGCCATACGCAAGGGCAGGGCCGAGACCGTCCTGGACTGACGCCTACTTGGGCAGGAACAGCAAGGTGGCGTGGTTGGCGAAATCGATGAGTGGCTGTGGCCACACGCCGAAGAGCACCGTCACCCCGGTACAGAGCGCGATGGCCAGCCCGCTCAGGGCCGGCACCGGGACCCTCTCCGGCGTCGCGTCGTCACCGGCCTCCGCACGTTCGGCGGCCTCGTCGTCCAGCAATATCTGCTCGTTGAGGGTGGTCACCGTCCCCGCGGCCGACGCCGGCGTCGCCCAGGCCAACCCTCCCTCCGTGCCGCTGTCCTCGGTCACCGCCGTGATGGTGCCGCCCCCGGTCATCCCGCCTTCGGCACCCAGGGCCGCCGAGCCGCCCAGCCCGCCCTCGACCTCGCCCTGCCCGCCGGCGGCGTACATGAGGACGGCGACCCGCAGGTAGAAGTAGGCCGCCACGACCGCCGTGACCATGGCGATGACGCCCAGGGGCACCTCGCCCGCCGCGACGGCGGCGAAGACCACCTGCAGCTTGGCCCACAGGCCGGTCGTGAAGGGTGCGCCCGCCTGGGCCAGCAGCAGGACCGCCAAGGCCAGCGCCATGGCGGGCTGGCGGCGGGCCAGGCCCCGATAGCGCGACAGGTCGTGGTCGCCGTCGCCCTCACGCCCGAGCACCGTGACGATGGCGAAGCTGCCAACGGTCATGAACATGTAGGCGAAGAGGTAGTACAGCGAGGCGCTGACGCCGCGGGCCGTGCCGGCGGAGACGCCGAGAAGGATGAACCCGGCGTGGTTGATGGACGAGTACGCCAGCATCCGCTTCACGTCGCGCTGACGCAGGGCGACGAACGCACCGAGCACCAGCGAGAGCACCGCCAGCCCGTACACGATCGGGCGCCAGTCGGTCTCAACGACGCCGAACGACGAGAAGAGGACGCGCAACATGGCCGCGAACGCGCCCGCCTTGGCCACGGCCGCCATGAACCCGGTGACCGGCGAGGGGGCGCCCTGGTAGACGTCGGGCGTCCACATGTGGAAGGGCACGGCCGCCACCTTGAACGCGAAGCCGACCAGCATGAGGGACAGCCCCGCCAGCAGCAGGCCGTTGGTCAGGACGACGTTCTTGGAGAGGAAGTCCGAAATCTGGGTCAGGTTGGTCGAGCCCGTGGCGCCGTAGGTGAGCGCGATGCCGTAAATGAAGATGGCCGAGGAGAAGCCGCCCAGAATGAAGTACTTGAGCGCCGCCTCCCCCGACGCGGCCCGTTTGTAGTTGAAGGCGGTGAGCACGTACAGGGCGATGGAGAGGATCTCCAGGCCCAAAAAGACGATGATGAGGTCGTTGGCCAGCCCCATCAACATGGCGCCCGAGGCCGAGACCATGGCCAGCACGTGGAATTCGGCGCCCTGCATGCCTTCGCGGCGCAGGTACCCGTCCGCCACCAGCGCGCTGAGGAGCATGGCGATGGCGACCAGCATGGTGATGAGCACGCTGAAGCCGTCCATGACGACCGCCTGCTTCACGTAGGTATGCGCCCCGTGCTGCTGGACGTCGGCCCACTGCCACAGTGCGACGCCCAACGCACCGCCCGAGATGATCACCGTGGCGATGGTCGCCACCCGGACCCGGAGTGGCTTGCGGACCAGCGAGGCCAGGCCGAGGAGGACGACGGCGCCGCCGATCATGATGATGGGCGGCAGGATGGCCAGCCAGCGGATGGACGGCATCGTGATGGAGTTCGACGCCGAGTGGGTGGTGGCGGCCGCGTGGGCAGCGGCGAGGTGCGCGATCACTTGGTTCCCTCCACGCCGCGGACCGCCACCGGCGGCTCGGAGACGCCGGTCTTCGACTCGACGTGCGCAATGAGCTGGTTGACCGACGGGTTGATGCGGTCGAGCACCGGCTTGGGGTACACGCCCAGGAACACGATCAGAATGATGAGGGGCGCCATGACGAGGCGCTCGATCAGCACCAGGTCACGGGTCTTCTCGTCGGCGTCCCGCGGCTCACCGTGGAAGACCTGCTGGTAGGCCCACAGCAGGTAGATGGCGGCCACAATCACGCCGAGCATCGCGACCACGGCCCACCAGCGGTGCGTGATGAAGGTGCCCGACAGCACGAGGAACTCGCTGACGAAGCCGTTGAGGCCGGGCACCCCGATGGAGGCCAGCATGACCACCGTGAAGGCAGCCGCCATGACCGGTGCCGCCTTCTGCAGCCCGCGCAGCTCGCCCGTCTGCCAGGTGCCGCGGCGCTGGTAGATGAAGCCGATGAGGATGAACAGCCCCGCCACGATGATGCCGTGGTTGAGCATGAGGAGGACGGCCCCGGACAGACCCTGCGTGCTCAGCGAAAAGGTGCCGAGCGCGATGAACCCGATGCCGGCGAGCGACGAATAGGTGACCAGTCGCTTCATGTCGCGCTGGGCGCAGGCGACGATGGCGCCGTAGACGATGCCGATGACGGCCAGCGTCAGGAAGAGGGGGGCCAGTGTCCGGGTGGCGTGGGGGAAGAGGCTGAGGTCGAAGCGGATGATGCCGTAGGTGCCCAACTTGGCCAATATGCCCGACAGGAGAACCGAGCCCTCTTCCGGGGCTTCGGTGTAGGCGTCGGGCGACCAGGTGTGGAGAGGGAAGAGTGGCGCCTTGACTGCGAAGGCCGCCGTGAAGGCCAGGAAGAGCAGGATCTCCGTCGACGAGGAAAGGTGCGTCTGCATCAGCGGCCCGAGCTCGAAGGTCAGGTAGTGGAACTGCGACTCGTGGATGAAGGCCAGCGCCAGGATCCCCACCAGCAGGAAGGCCGAGCCGAGGAAGGTGTAGAGGAAGAACTTGATGGCGGCGTAGGCACGGCGCTGGTGGCCCCAGCCGGCGATGATGAAGTAGGCGGGCACGAGCGTGAGCTCGAACATGAAGAAGAAGACGATCAGGTCGAGCGACAGGAAACTCCCCATCACCGCTGCCTCCAGGAGGAGGATCCAGGCGAAGTAGGCGCGGGGGTTCTCGCGGTTGCGCCCGAGGATGATGGTGAGCGGGAACAGCAGCGCCGTCAGCAGTACCAGGAAGATGGAGATGCCGTCGACCCCGAGGTACCAGTGCACCCCCAGGCTGGTGCCGGTGTACTGGTGGTTCGAGACCAGCTGGAAGCCGCCGTCGTGGACCTTCATGGCGATCAGCGCCGTCACCGCGATGACGGCCGTCGCCAGCGACACAATCAGCGCCAGCGCGTACACGAGCTCCCGGTGCAGCGACTTCTCCAGACTGAGCAGGCCCATGGCGACCGCCCCGATGGCCGGCAGCAGGATGAGCAGGGTGAGGAAGGGGACGGAGTGACTCATCCCCACCACGTCCGACTCAACATGAAGGCGATGATGAGGGCCAGGCCGATGGCGATCCCCAGCGCGTAGTTGCGGGCATAGCCCGTCTGCAGCTTGCGGGCCGCGCTCCCCGTGGCCTTGGCCAGCTGGGCCGTGCCGTTGACCGCCCCGTCAATGACGCGGACGTCGACCACCCAGGCGAGGAACGTCGCCAGCCGCTGGGCCGGCCGCCCGAGGACAGTGTCGTAGAAGTCGTCCCAGTACCAGACCCGCTGCAGGAAGGCCGGCTCCAACTTCGGCTGGTACACCTCGTCGCCCCGCCACAGCCACCAGGCCACGATCACACCGATGAACGCGGCCGCGATGTCGGCCAGCGCCAGCGCCCACTCCGGCCCCGCCCCCAGATTGTCGTTGTAGAGCGTGCCGGTGAACACCGGGGCCAGGAAGCTGGCGAGGTTGTCGGTGTGCACCCAGGGCAGGTCGAGCGCGCCGGCGAAGAAGGCGAAGAAGGCGAGGACCACGAGCGGGAGGCGCATGACCCAGGGCGACTCGTGGGGCGCGTGCAGCGCCGGCTCGCCGTGCGGGCCCTCCTTGTCGAAGCGCTCCTTGCCACCGAAGGCCAGGATCTCCAGGCGGCTCATGTAATAGGCGGTCAGCACGGCGGTGACGAGGCCGATGACCCATAGGGGCTTGAAGTGGGCGAACGTGTTGTCCAGGACGTCGCCCTTGGCCCAGAAGCCCGACAGCGGCGGGATGCCGGCAATGGCCAGGAATCCGATGGTGAAGGTGACGGTGGTCCACTTCATGTAGCGGCGCAACGCGCCCATGCGTTTGAGGTCCTGCTCGTCGTGGAGCCCGTGGATGACCGAGCCCGCCCCCAGGAAGAGGAGGCCCTTGAAGAAGGCGTGCGCCACCATGAGGAAGATGGCGGCGATGTAGGCGCCGGTGCCGACGGCCAGGATCATGTAGCCGATCTGCGAGACGGTGGAGAAGGCGAGCACCTTCTTGATGTCCTGCTGCGCACAGGCGATGGTGGCCGCCACGAACGCGGTGACGGCCCCGATGATTGCGATGATCTCGGACCCCGTTGCCGTCACGTGTAACAGCGGGTTCATGCGACACAACAGGTAGACCCCGGCCGTGACCATGGTGGCGGCGTGAATGAGGGCCGAAACCGGGGTCGGGCCCTCCATGGCGTCGGGCAGCCAGTTGAACAGCGGGATCTGGGCCGACTTCCCGGCGGCGGCCAGGAAGAGCAGCAGCACGGCGGCCAGGCCGACGCCCCCGTCCAGGTGTGACAGCTGCCCGAAGATCCCCCCGCCCGGCCCGCTCTCGTACTGGATCGTGCCGGTCCGCTCGAAGATCAGGAAGATGGCGAGGAGGAAGCCGATGTCACCGATGCGGTTGTAGATGAAGGCCTTCTTGCCGGCCGAGGCGGCCGACTCGCGCTGGAACCAGAAGGCCACGAGCCAGTAGGAGCAGACGCCCACGCCCTCCCAGCCGACGAAGGTGAGCAGCAAGTTGTCCGCCAGCACGAGCAGCAGCATGGAGAAGACGAACAGGTTCAGGTAGATGAAGAACTTGGAGTAGTCGCGGTCGCCCTTCATGTACCCGATGGAGTACAGGTGGATGAAGGCACTGACGAAGGTGATGAACATGCACATCGTCATCGACAGCGGGTCCACCAACGTGCCCACGGGGACCGACAGTCCGCCGACCTGGAACCAGGTGAAGTAGTTGTCCACCACCACGCGGCCGTTGTCGGGCAGGCCGAGCAGGCCCGCCAGCACGATGCAGGCCACGACGAAGGCGCCACCGATGGCCACCGTCCCGATCACGCCCGCCACCGGGTCGCCGATGCGGCGGCCAAAGGCCAGGAGGAACAAAAACCCCGCGAGGGGCAGCAGCAACATGAGGTACGCGAGATGGACCACGGTTCAGCCCTTCAGCGAATCCAGGTCGTCCGCCACCGTGGTCTCTCGTCGGCGGAAGTTGGTCACCACGATGCCCAGGCCCACCACGACCTCGGCCGCGGCGACCACGAGCACGAAGAACACGATGGCCTGCCCACCGATGTCGTTGAGCATGCGGGCGAAGGTGACGAAGGTCAGGTTGGCCGCGTTGAGCATGAGCTCAATGCACATGAACATGATCAGGACGTTGCGCCGCACCAGCAGGCCGATGGCGCCGATGGTGAACACAATGGCGGCCAGGCCGATGTACCAGGCTCCCGAGAGGCTCATGCCGGGAGCTCGCTCTCGGTGTTGCCCTCGTTCTCGGCGTGGACGGTCGGTGGGCGGCGGGCCAGCACGACGGCGCCGACCACGGCGATGACCAGCAGCGCCGCGGTGGCCTCGAAGGCGAACAGGTAGGTCGTGAAGAGCTGCTTGCCCAGCTGGGCCGGCTCTCCCGCCGGCGAGTTCAGACCGGCGACGTGGCCCTGGATCGGCCCCACCACCTGCTTGGCGCCGGTGACCCAGTGCGCCGTGGCCGCCATGGCCAGGACGCCGCCGAGCGTGATGAGGGAGAACACGACCGCGAGCGGGCGCTGGCCGGCCAGCGGCTCCACGGTGGTGTCCTCGGCCCGGTCGACGCCGAGGAACATGATCACGAAGAGGAAGAGGACGACGATGGCGCCCGCGTAGACGATGATCTGCACCGCCGCCAGGAAGTCGGCCTCCTGCTCAATGAAGAGCACGGCGACACCGAAGAGGGTCATCACCAGGCTCAGGGCGGCGTGCACGGGGTTGCGGGACGTCACGACACCGATCGCGCCGACCAGGATCACCGCCGCCGCGGCGGCGAACACCAGGATGTCGGGCCAGGTGGCGCGCGTGGCAGCCAGCAGGGGCACGGCGTGGAGCATCGGTCAGTCGCTCCCCTCGGTGCCGCTGGTCGCCACGGCACCGGTCACCGCCTCGTCGGCCCTGTCGGCCTCGGTCTTCGCCTGATCGGCCTTGGCCTCCGCCTTGTCGGCCTTGGCCTCCGCCTTGGCCGCCTTGCGCGAGGCCCGCAACTCCTTCAGGCGGGCCCGGGTGGCGTCCATCTTCTTGCGATTGGCTGCCGCCCCCTCCTTGGCCCGCCAGACCCGGCCCTGCATGCCGCGGTGGGCCAGGGGGATGTCCTCGTCCAGCAGGTGGGCCTCGAGCACCTCGCGCAGCGGCTTGGAGCCGGTGGCGTCGTCGTCCCGGTGCGCCGACTGCCCGCCCTCGGGGGCGCGGACGCCGTAACCCAGCTCGCCCTCCCACTGGACCTCGCCCTCGTAGGCCGCGCTGCCCGACGGGGAGGTGGCGCGCATCCAGCCGGACGTCATCAGGTCGTCGCCCTCGCGCCAGTCCTCCCACGGGAGCTTCTTCGGGGTGCCGTCGTCGTTCACCACGAGCTCTTCCTTGGTGTAGATGGCGTCGGAGCGGTTGGTGAAGGAGAACTCGAACAGCTTGGACTCGGTGATGGCCTCGGTCGGGCAGGCCTCGACGCACATGTCGCAGTGGATGCAGCGCAGGAAGTTGATCTCGTAGACGTAGCCGTAGCGTTCCCCGGGCGACACCGGGTGATCGGGCGGGTTGTCGAGCCCGCGCACGTAAATGCAGTCGGCCGGGCAGACGCCGGCGCACAGCTCGCAGCCGATGCACTTCTCCATGCCGTCCTCGTAGCGGTTGAGGACGTGGCGCCCGTGCTGGCGCGGCTGCTTCGGCTTCTTCTCGTCGGGGTACTTCGTGGTGACCCGCGGCCGGGTCAGGTGCTGGAAGGTGAGCTTGAAGCCGCCCAGGAAGGAGAGCTGGTCCTTGATCTCGTCGCCGGCGCCCATCAGACCTTCCCTCCCGACACGGGCTCGGGCACCGGCGACAGGCGCGGCGCCCGGGTCACCCGGCTCCCGACCACCGGAATGACGAGGTCGTCCTCGCCGCGGTTCGAGCCGATTTTGTTCGCCCGCACGAGCAGGAACGAGGCCAGCACGACCACGGGCACCAGCCACAGACCGGCCCAGCCCCAGGCGACGATGGCGGCCACCAACAGCAACCACCCCAGGGTCATCGGGATGAGGCGCTTCCAACCCAGGTCCATCAGCTGGTCGTAACGGAGACGGGGCAGGGCGGCACGGAACCACACGTAGATGAAGCAGAACGCCACGGTCTTCAGCAAGAAGTAGATGATCGGCATGTAGATGGTCGCGCCGGGGATGTGGAAGATGTAGCCGTTGGGGCCGCCGAAGAACAGCGTCACCACAATGGCCGACATGGTGATGGTGTTCATGAACTCCGCCAGGTAGAAGAGGCCGAAACGGATGGACGAGTACTCGGTGTGGAAGCCGCCGACCAGCTCCGTGTCCGCCTCGGTGAGGTCGAAGGGCGGCCGGGTGAGTTCCGCCGTGATGGCGATCATGAAGAAGATGAAGGGCAGGAAACCCAGCCGGATGAGGTTCCAGTTCCAGAACCCGTTCGACTGCGACGCCACGATGGCCCGGGTCGACAGCGAACCGGTCACCAGCACCACCATCACCGTGGTCATGCCCAGCGCGGCCTCGTAGGAGATCACCTGGGCCGACGCCCGCACCGAGCCGAGCAGCGGGTACTTGGACCCCGAGGACCAGCCGGCCAGCATGACGCCGTAGACGGCGATGCCCGACATGGCGAGGACGAGGAGTATCCCCATGGGCGGGTCGGCCACCTGCAGCTCGAAGGTGTGGCTGCCGATGGTGATCACGCCCCCGATGGGGACCACGGTGAAGACCAGCACGGCCGGGATCACCGAGAGGTAGGGCGCCAGCTTGAACACGAAGGAGTCCGCCCTGTCGGGCAGCAGGTCCTCCTTGAAGATCAGCTTGGTCCCGTCGGCGAGCGTCTGCAGCAGGCCCCACGGCCCGGCCCGGTTCGGGCCCACCCTGCTCTGCATGTCCGAGATCACCTTGCGCTCGAACCAGATCATCAGCGCCGTGGCGACGAGCAGCGCCACGAAGGCGGCCAGGCACTTGATGATGACGATCAGCCAGACCTCCCAATTGAGGCCGAAGTAGAAGAGGGGGTCGCCGTTCCCGGCGTCCGCGCTGTGCGTGAGGATCGGGGCCGAGTTGGCGAGGAGGGCGGCGGCGGCGATCACACCGACTCCAGTCGCACGTCGGTCACCGGCTGGCGGCTGTCGATGAGCGTGGCCACCGCGTTGGGCGGCGTGCTCTCGCCGCCGGGCACGTTGAAGTCGATGGCGACGACGCCCCGGGCCACGCCCTCGTCGGACTCGGCGGCCAGGATCAACTCGCCCCGGGCCGAACGCACCTTGACCCGGTCACCCGTCTTGGCGCCCAGGCGGTCGAGGTCGTACGGATTGGCGCGCGCCACCAGCACGGGCACCAGCGGCGTCAGCGACGGCGAGCCCGTGACCGAGCTGCCGGCGTCGTAGAGGCGGCGGCCGGAAACCAGCCGCAGGCTGTAGCTGTCGGCCTTGGGGATCTGCAGCGGCTCGGTGCCGCCGGTACCGGTCCCGGCCAACAGGGGCGGCGGGCTGCCCAGGTCGGCGACGCGTTCGGAGGCGGGACTGCCGGTGCCGGTGCCCACGCGCGGCGGCGCGCCCTGGCGCTCCACCGACTCCACACCGGGCAGCGCCATGGGGTCGATCGGGTTGACGTCGTCGCGGTGGCTCTCGTTCCCGCTGAGCGGCACGAGGATGCCGTCGTGCGCCACGTCGGAGTGCAGGACCTCCTGGGTCAGCCCGGCGTAGGCCGGCGCGGTCCGGGTCAGTTCGTCCGAGAGGTCGTTGTCGCTGGCGAGACCCAGGTCCGAGCCGAGGGCGACGGCGAGCTCGGCGGCGATCATCCAGTCGGGCCAGGCGAAGCCGGGCGCCGAGAGCTTGGGACCGAGGCGGCTGACCCGCCCCTCGATGTTGGTCGTGGTGCCCGCCCGCTCGTGCGTCACCGCACACGGCAGCACGACGTCGGCGTGCGCGTCGACCGACTCGGACGGATGTCCCGTCACGGCGACGACGAAGTGCCCGGCGCCGAGCGCCTTGGCGGCCACGGCACGGTCGGGGAAGTCGTCGAGCGGATCGGCACCGAGCAGGACGAGCGCGCGCACCGCGGTGTCGTCGTCGCGCTCGCCCGCCATGGAGCCGAGGATGTCGGCCGTCGACAGCCCGGCCTGCGCCGGCACCGAGCCCCAGGCGGCCGTGAAGCGCTCGCGGCCCGCATCGAGGCTGACCCGGCCCGGGAGGAGGCCCGGTGCCAGTCCCATGTCGAGCGCACCGAAGACGTTGCCCCGGCGCAGCGCCGGCAGGAAGTGGGCCTTCGGGAGCGCGCCGGCCAGGACGCGCACCGCTTCGGCCGCCACCTCGCCCGCCTCGGCGTAGGAGGTCCGGCCGGCCACGATGACCACCCCCTCCCCGTCGGGGTGCATGTCCAGCACGGCGCGGGCGGCCTCGAGCTGCTGCGTCGTCACGGCCGCGCCCTCGGGGTGCGAGCCCAGCGCGGTGACGGCGTCGGCGTCGCCCGTCAGGGCGCGGGCCATGAGCGGCGCGTCGCCGGGTCGGATGCGCAGCGACGCGGTGGCGAGCGCCGTGAGCGCGGTGGGGGCGGGCGCGATCTCGAGCAGCTGGGTGTCGCCGCCGACCACGGCCTCGCGCAGGCGCAGGAAGAGCACCGGCAGCTCCTCGCGCAGGTCGCCGGCCAGCGTCAGGAGCACCGGGGCGGCGCAGGCCTCGTCGATGGTGGCCCGCGGCAGGCCGAGCACGAGCTCGGCGGGCAGGCCGTCGCCCAGCTGCGCGTCGACCGAGTCGGTGCCGATCACGCCCTTGGCCAGCTTGGCCCAGGCGTAGGCGGACTCGTTGGTCAGGCGGGCCCCTCCGATGACGGCCACCGCGCCGGCACCGCCGGACTCCTTGGCGGCGGACAGCCCGGCCGCCGCCGCAGCCAGGGCCTCGCCCCAGCTGACCGGGACCAGCTCACCCTCCTTGCGGACGCGCGGCTCCACCAGGCGGCCGTGCTCGAAGCGACCCGTCTCGCGCGCTTCACCGAGGAACTGACCGCGGCTGGCGCCGAGGCTGACGACCTGCGACGCGGTGGCGGGCGCCACGTCGACGGCCTCGTCGGCCACCTCGTCGGGTTGCGGGCCGTTCTCGACCTCGTCGCCGTTGACCGACTCGAAGCTGAAGCGGCCCTTGTCGCAGAGCCAGCCGTGGTTCACCGGCTCGGAGTCGATGCCGAGCAGCCGGGTCAGGCGGTTCTGGGAGGACTGCACGGCGACCCGGCATCCGACGGAGCAGGCGGTGCAGGTGGACTCGACCTGATCGAGGTCCCAGGGGCGGGCGGTGAAGCGGTAGGGCGTGGCGGTCAGCGCGCCGACCGGGCAGATCTGCACGGTGTTGCCGCTGAAGTACGAGGAGAACGGCTCCGTCGGGAAGGTGGCGACCTCGACGGCGTCACCGCGTCCCGAGAAGTCGATCTGGGCCTCGCCGGCCACGTCCGCCGCGAAGCGCGTGCACCGCGCGCACTGAATGCAGCGCTCCCGGTCGAGCAGCACCAGGTCCGAGATCGCGATGGGCTTCTCGAAGTGGCGCTTCTCCTCAATGAACCGCGTCTCGCCGGGGCCGTAGGCCAGCGTCTGGTCCTGCAGGGGGCACTCGCCGCCCTTGTCGCAGACGGGGCAGTCGAGCGGGTGGTTGGCGAGCAGGAACTCGAGCACCCCGTCCTGCGCCTTCTTCACCTTCTCCGACGTCGTGTCGACCACCATGCCCTCGCCGGCCTCAATGAAGCAGGCCGGCTGCAGGCTGGCGCCGCGCGGCCCCTCGACCTCGACCAGGCACATGCGGCACATGCCGACGGGCTCCATGCGCGGGTGGTAGCAGAAGCGCGGGATGTAGGTCCCGGCCCGCTCGGCAGCGGCGATCAGCAGCTCGCCCTTCTTCGCACTGACCTCGCGCCCGTCCAACGTGAAGGTGTGCGTCCCGTCGTCCTTGGCGCCGGCCGCCAGCGCATCGGTGGGGTTCTTGGTCTTCGCCGTGTCAGTCAAAGGGACATCCCCCTTCCTTCACGTGCACCAGGAACTCGTCGCGGAACATACGGATGCCCGACGCGATGGAGGACGGGATGGAGGGGCCGAGCACGCAGATGGTGGTCTGCTGCGGCGGCCAGGCCACGCCCGGAGAGATGTTGTCGCACAGGTCCATGAGGAGGTCCAGATCTTCCTCGCGCCCGGCGCCGTTCTCAATTCGGTACATGATGCGCTCCAGCCAGCCCGCGCCCTCGCGGCACGGCGTGCACTGCCCACACGACTCGCGGGAGAAGAACTTGGTGATGCGCCAGGCGGCGCGCACCATGCAGGTGGCCGAGTCCATGACGACGACCGAGCCCGAGCCGAGCATGGAGCCGGCGTTGCCCACCTCGTCCTGGCCCAGCGGGAGGTCCACCTGGTCCGGGCCGAACCACGGGGCCGACACGCCGCCGGGGATGAACGCCTTCAGCGTGTTGGAGCCGCGGATGCCGCCGCCGAGCACGGGTGCGTAAATCAGGTCGCGGAACGTGGTCTTGACCATCTCGAGCTCGTAGTTGCCCGGGTTGCGCACGTGACCGGCCAGCGCGAACAGCCGCGTCCCGGTGGAGCGGCCGGCCCCGAGGGCGGCGAACGCGGCACCGCCGTTGTTCACGATCCAGGGGATGTTGGCCATGGTCTCGACGTTGTTGACCACCGTGGGCTCGCCGTAGAGGCCGATGGCGGCCGGGAAGAACGGAGGCTTGATGCGCGGGAAGCCGCGCTTGCCCTCGAGTGACTCGAGCAGCGCCGTCTCCTCCCCGCAGATGTAGGCACCGGCTCCCGGGTGCACGACGATGTCGATGGAGAAGCCCGAGTCGAAAATGTTGCTTCCCACCGCGCCGTGGGCGTAGGCCTCGTTCAGGGCCGCCTGCAGACGCTCGAGGCCCAGGGCGAACTCGCCGCGCAGGTAGATGAAGGCCTGCGTGACCTGCAGCGCGTAGGCCGAGATCAGCACGCCCTCGAGGATCTGGTGCGGGTCGCCCTCAATGAGCATGTGGTCCTTGAAGGTGGCCGGCTCGGACTCGTCCCCGTTGATCACCAGGTAGGTCAGCGGGTTCTTGCGCAGCATCGACCACTTGCGCCCGGCCGGGAAGCCGGCACCGCCGCGCCCGAGCAGGCTGGCGGCGTCGACCTCGGCCGCCACCGCCTCGGGCGTCATGGTCAGGGCCTTGCGCAGCCCGGTGTAGCCACCGGTGGCCAGGTAGCGCTCAAGCGTGAAGGAGTCGTCGTAGCCGAGGCGCGCCGTGATGATTTTGGGGGCGTCGGTGAGCGCCATCAGGACTTCTCCCCGTCCGACGCCGCGGCGGCGGCGCGGGCGGCCTGTTCCTGCGCAACCGTGGCCCGTTCGGTCTTGATGGCATTGCGATCGGCCTGCAGGCCGACGGTGCGGCGCACCCGCACGAGCGTGCCGTGCGGGGGCACGCTCTCCTCCAGCCGGCCCGCCCGCAGATCGTCCACCAGCGCGTCGAAGCTCTCCGGCGTCTGCGCCCCCACGTAGCGGTGGTTGACCTGCACGCACGGCGTCTTGTCGCAGTCGGCCAGGCACTCAGCCTCGTGCAGGGTGAAGACACCGTCGGGCGTGGTCCCACCGGCACGGACACCGAGCGTCGCCTCGGCGTGCTCCAGCAGCTCGAGCGCGCCGCCCAGCATGCAGGCGATGTTGGTGCAGACCGCCACGGCGTACGTGCCGACGGGCTCGACGTGCAGCATGTCGTAGAAGGTGGCGGTGCCCCGCACCTCGGCCGCCGTCACGCCGCACAGATCGGCGATCTCGCTCACTGCCTCGGGACGCAGCCAGCCGTCCTGCTCCTGGGCCAGGTGGCACAACGGGATGAGCGCGGAGCGTGGCTCGGGGTAGAGCGCGACCAGCTCCTCGGCCCGGGTGCGGATGTCGGTGTTGAGATGGCTCACCGGTCCACCTCGCCCATGACGGGATCCACCGACGAAATGACGGCGACCGCGTCGGCCATGGTGCCGCCGCGCAGGAGCAGCGGGAGGGCCTGCAGGTTGACGAAGCTCGGCGCCCGGATGTGCATGCGGAACGGCTTCGAGGTCCCGTCCGAGACCATGTAGCAGCCCAGCTCGCCCCGCGGGGACTCGATCGCCACGTAGACCTCGCCCTCGGGCACGCGGAAGCCCTCGGTGAAGATCTTGAAGTGGTGGATGAGCGCCTCCATGCTCTCGTCGATGCGGGCCCGGGGCGGCGGCGTCACCTTGCGGTCCTGCACGCGATAGTCCCCGGGGGGCATCAGCTCGGCGATCTGGCGGATCATCTTGATGGACTCGCGGATTTCGTTCAGGCGCACCGAGTAGCGGTCGAAGTTGTCGCCGTAGGTGCCGACGATCACGTCGAAGTCGAGCTTGTCGTAGGCCAGGTAGGGCATGGTGCGCCGCAGGTCCCAGGGCACGCCGGTGGAGCGCAGAATGGGCCCGGTCACCGAGAGCGCGAGCGCCTCCTCGGCCGAGATGTTGCCCACCGCCTCGGTCCGCTCCCGGAAGATGGGCTGGCCGGTCAGCAGCTCGTCGTACTCGTAGGTGCGGGCCAGGATGGTCTCGCAGATGATGTCGACGTCGTCCTCCCAGCCGTCGGGGAGGTCGGCGGCGACGCCGCCCGGGCGGATGTAGTTGCAGTTCATCCGCAGCCCGGTCGCCTTCTCGAAGAAGGCGAGGACCATCTCGCGCTCACGGAAGCCGTAGATCAGCATGGAGGTGGAGCCGAGGTCCCCCCCATTGGTGGCCATCCAGAGCAGGTGCGACGACACCCGGTTCAGCTCGACCATCAGCATGCGGATCCAGACGGCGCGCGGTGGCGTCTCCACGTCGAGGAGGGCCTCGGTGGCCAGGGAGAAGACCAACTCGTTGTGCAGGGGGGACAGATAGTCCATCCGCGTCACGTTGGTCGCGCCCTGGACGTAGGTCAGCTCCTCCCCCTGCTTCTCCATGCCGGTGTGGAGGTAGCCGATGATGGGCTTGGTGCGCAGGATCGTCTCACCGTCCAGCTCGAGCATGAGGCGCAGCACGCCGTGGGTGGAAGGGTGCTGGGGACCCATGTTGATGATCGTCGTCTCGTCGTCACGGCGTTCGATGTCGATGTCGGCCGGATCCGCGTAGCCGCCCTCAGGGAGGCGAAGGACCGCGCCGACCTCCTGGCGGAGCTCGCCGGCGCTCGTGGTGGTGCGGGACCGCAGGCCCTGGTCGCCCTCCGACGTCTCCATGACCAAGGCCTGCTCCTCGGCCTCGTGGCGCGCCGCCAGGGCCGCCTCGTCGTGCTCGTCCTGGGGCTCGAGGTCGTGACTGTCGTCGTGCTCGGTCACCGGGGCCCCGGCGCTTCCTTGAACTGCACGGGCACCCGCCCGACGCCGTAGTCCTTGCGCAGGGGGTGGCCCTCCCAGTCGTCGGGCATGAGGATGCGCGTCATGTCCGGGTGGCCCCGGAAGATGATCCCGAACATGTCGTAGGCCTCGCGCTCCATGGAGTCGGCGCCGGGGTAGACCTCCACCACGCTGTCGACAGTGGGATCGGACTCGGGCACCTGCACCCTGATGCGCACACGCTGGCGGGACGACAGCGACAGCAGGTTGACGACGACCTCGAAGCGCTCCGCCCTCATGCCTTCGGGCAGGGAGCGGCCGGGGTGGTTGAGGTAGTCGACGGCGCACAGGTCGCTGCACATCTCGAACCCGGCGTCCCGAAAGGCCCCCACCATCTGCTTGTAGGTCTCGCGGTGGGGAAAGGCCAGCTGATCGACCAGACGGTCGGGCAGACGCGGCACCTCGGGGAGGACACTGGCAGGGGAGGCCACCGGCGCGGTCGTCGGGGTCGTCCCGCTCACCGCGGCGTGGCCACCCGCACGGCGTCGGGGACGGTCGGCACCCAGCCACCGGTCGCCTGCTCGCCCACCGGGACGGAGGATCCGGGCCGCCGGGTGATCTCACCGGTGCGGATCTTCTCGTGCAGCGTCAAGATGGCGTGCAGGAGCGTCTCGGGCGACGGGGGGCAGCCCGGGGCGTAGACGTCCACCGGGACGATCTGATCGACCCCCTGCACGATGGCGTAGTTGTTGAACATCCCTCCCGTCGACGCGCAGACACCCATGGAGATGACCCACTTGGGCTCCATCATCTGGTCGTAGATCTGGCGCAGGACCGGGGCCATCTTCTGCGAGACCCGTCCGGCCACGATCATCAGGTCGGCCTGGCGCGGCGAGCTCCGGAAGACCTCCATGCCGAGCCGGCTGATGTCGTAGTCGGCGGCCCCGACCGAGATCATCTCAATGGCACAGCAGGCGAGGCCGAAGGTGGCGGGCCAGACACTGTTGCGCCGGGCCCACTTGACCAGATCCTCAATGCGGCCGGTCAGGAAATTGTGCTGGAGGTCCTCGAACCCCATCGATCAGGCCGCCTCACCGGGGGTCTTCGACGCGCTGATCCGGGTGATGGTCGACTCCGACGTGCGGCTCGGCATACCTGGCTGCAACGTCTTCGCCGGGCCCCACGTCAGGGCCCCGTTGGAGATGAGATAGAGGAACGAGACGAAGACCACCGCCGCGAAGACGATCACTTCGATGAGCCCGAACGTCGCGATCTGGTGGAAGACCACCGCCCACGGGTATAGGAACACGATCTCGATGTCGAAGATGATGAAGATCATCGACACCAGGTAGAAGCGCACCGGGAAGCGCTGCGGCGGCTCCACGTCGGGGACGATGCCGCACTCGTAGGGGGCGAGCTTGGCGACGCTCGGCTTCTTGCGCGGCGCCAGTATCGCTGAGGACACCAGCGAGAAGACGGTGAAAGCGAGAGCGAGCACGCCGAGGATGAGGATCGGGAGGTACTGGTCCACTGCCTTCCGTTTCTACCATGCGACCCCTTGGCCAGGCACATCCGCGCCGCTGGTCAGAGGGCCCGGCGGGGGACCTACGATGCGTTGGTGACGGCTCCCGACGAGACCCCCGGGCCCGGCGCCCCCAAGAAGGCGGCGCGGACGGCGAAAGCCCCGGCGAAGAAGCAGGCGGCGACCAAGAAGGCGACGCCCGCCAAGAAGGCCGCCAAGAAGACCGCAACCCCCGCGACAGCCGGCGCGGCCAAGAAGGCGAGCCCGGCAAGGCGCCGGGCCTCCACGCCCGCCCCCGCCCCCGAGCACGTGCACGACGTGGTGATCGTGGGTGCCGGTCCCTCCGGCGCCTCGTGCGCCTACTGGCTGGCCGACGCCGGCTGGGACGTCGTCGTGGTGGAGAAGAAGGTGTTCCCCCGGGAGAAGACCTGCGGCGACGGCCTGACCCCGCGGGCCGTCCGGCAGTTGGCCGACATGGACCTCGAGGGGGCGCTGGCCGGCTCCCACCGTTACCAGGGCTTACGCGCCTTCGGCTTCGGCCGTTCCATCGACATGCGCTGGCCGGAGCACCCGAACTTCCCCGACTACGGGTACACGATCACGCGGCACGACCTCGACGGCCTGGTGGCCGGGCACGCGGAGGCGGCCGGGGCGACCCTGCTCCAGGGCACCGAGGTGACGGCGCCCGTGGTGGACGAGAAGGCCCCCTTGGCCGGCCCGCTCCCGACGCTGACCGGCGTCACCGTCAAGGAGAAGGGCGCCGCGGCGACCCGGACCATCAAGGCCCGCTACGTCGTGGTGGCCGACGGGTCCAACTCACGGGTGGGCCGCATGCTCGGGACGACACGGCGGCGGGACCTCCCCATGGGCATGGCCCTGCGCGGGTACTACCGCTCGGAGCGCCACGACGATCCCTTCATTGAGTCGCACCTCGACATCCGCGACGCCGAGGGCAACGTGGTCCCGGGTTACGGGTGGATCTTCCCCATGGGCGACGGCCGGGTCAACGTCGGTGTCGGGCTGCTCTCGACCGACCAGCGCTGGAAGGGGCTCAACACGAGCCACCTGATGGATGCCTTCGTGGACTTCGCACCGGCGTCCTGGGGGATCCGGCCCGAGACGAGCCTCGGGCCGCCGACCGGCGGCAAGCTCCCGATGGGCCTCTCGGTGGGACCACGGGCCGGGGGCAACGTCGTGATCACCGGGGACGCCGGTGGGGCCATCAACCCGTTCAACGGCGAGGGGATCGCCTACGGCTACGAAACGGGCCGGCTGGCCGCCGCGGCGCTGGGCCACGCGCTGACCGGCGAGGGCGAGAGGCGCGCTGCGGGACTACGACCGCGAGCTGACCGCTGCCTACGGGCCCTATTACAAAGTGGCCAGGGCCTTCGTGCATCTCATTTCGAACCCCGAGGCCATGCGCCTGTGCGTCGGGCTCGGCATGCGTTCCGAGTTGCTCATGACCCAGCTCCTGCGCATCATGGCCAACCTCATGCGGCCGGACGCCGCCGGCCCGGCCGAGCTCGGATTCCGGGCCATGGAGCTCGTGTCGCGCATGCTGCCCGACACCGACGGACTCGAGATCCCCGCCGCCTGAGCGGCGCGGGGTCAGGCGAACAACCGCTCGGAGCCGCTCGCCACCCGCAGGAGCCATGCGCGCTCCTCGCCCTCGAAGCCCTCGGCCACCCGGGCCGCCGCCACGACGCGCACCCAGGCGTCGAGGTGATCGTCGGCGAGGCGGCGCCGGCGTTGTCCCTCCCCGCGGACGGCGCGCAGGAAGCGCCCGGTCGATCCCGTCGACCGTTGCCCCCACAGGACGAGGGTGCGGGCCAGGTCGGCCGCCGACGGGCCGGCCGCCACGGTGAGCCAGTCGATGACGACCCAGCCGGCTGGTCCGACCAGGACGTTGGACGGGTGGAAGTCGAAGTGGCAGACGCCGCGGCCCCCGTCGTCCAGCGCGCCGAGCAGCGCCAGCAGCTCAGCTTGCAGCGCGGCGTCGGGGACGCTGGCCTCGACTTCGCTCTCGAGGCGCGGCAGCAGCTCGGGCAGACCGGCGACGACGGTGGCGTTGCATCGCAGCTGGAGCGCGACGAAGTCAGCGGCCAGGCTGTCGATCCGCTCCGGTCCGGCGGCCTCCACCACCTGCAGCAACGAGGGGCCCTCGACCCGGTCCACGATCACGCCGGTGCGACCGTCGACGGTGACCGTGCCGTGCGCGTGCGCGACGGGGAGGCCGGCATCCGCCAGGAGCGCCAGCACCGTCGCCTCGAAGGCGGACAGGCCGTTCCAGTCGGGCCGGTCGAGCTTGAGCACCCGGCCCTCGCCGTAGGCGAAGACCTCCGCGGTACGACCCTCGGCCAGCAGCTCCACGTGGCCCGCTCAGTCCCGCAGCCGGGCCCGGAGCGCAGCGGCGGCCACCGCCAGTGCCGCGGCGTCGACGGCCGGAATGGCGGCGAAGTCGAACGCCTCTGATTCGACCGGCCACCCCGGCCGCGCGTCGTCGAAGGGACGGGGGACGAGGTGGACGTGCAGGTGCGGGAGACCGTTGCCGAGGCTGAACCAGTTCATCTTCGCCGGCCGGTACTCCGCGTCGACGGCCCTGGCGACCCGCGCCACGTCGGACCAGAATCCCGCCGCCTCCTCGTCCGAGAGCTCCGTGGGCTCGGCCACATGGCGCCCCTTCCAGATGACATAGGCATACCCGGGTCGCACGGGATGGCGGCCGAGATAGCCGTCCGCCCAACGGCCTTCGAAGATGCGGACCCCGTGCGGCGTCTCGTCGGCACCCGGCTCGCACATGCTGCAGCCGTCACCCCGGCGCAGCGCAGGAAAGTCAGGTGGCCAAGTGTTCTCGGGCATGGCCTTCAGTCTGCCCATCGCAACGTCGGTTGGCGGCGACCGCCGGATGCCCGCTCCTAGCCTGGGGTTCTTGCGGCCTCGCCTCACCGCCCTTCGCCGAACGACGCTTCTCGCCCTGGGCGTTCTGCTTCTCGCCTCGCTCGTCGGGTGGGTCACGCCACGCGCCGGGACGAACGCGGCCGCGGCCGCGGCCAGCACGTCCGGGCCCTCGCGCGCGGTGGCCATGGCGGCCACGCCCGACGGCGGCGGCTACTGGGTCGCCTCGTCGACCGGTGGCGTCTATCCGTTCGGCGACGCGCACTCCTACGGCAGCATGAGCGGCACCGCGCTCGATCAACCGGTGGTGGGCATGGCCGCCACGCCGTCGGGCGGCGGCTATTGGTTGGTGGCGTCCGACGGCGGCGTCTTCAGCTTCGGCGACGCGTCGTTCCTCGGATCGACGGGAGGGATGCGCCTCAACGCGCCGATCGTGGGCATGGCGGCCACGCCCTCGGGCCACGGGTACTGGCTGGTGGCGTCCGACGGCGGCGTGTTCAGCTACGGCGACGCCGGGTTCTGGGGCTCGACCGGCGGCATGCGGCTCAACGCGCCGGTCGTCGGCATGGCGGCGACATCGTCCGGCCACGGCTACTGGCTCGTGGCGTCGGACGGCGGCGTCTTCAGCTTCGGCGACGCCTCGTTCCACGGCTCGACCGGCTCCATCCGACTCAACCAGCCGATGGTCGGCATGGCGGCCACGCCCTCGGGGGGCGGCTACTGGTTGGTGGCCGCCGACGGCGGCATCTTCACCTATGGCGACGCGTCGTTCGACGGCTCGACCGGCTCCATCCGGCTCAACCAGCCCGTCGACGGCATGGCTCCGGGCCCGGGCGGCGGCGGCTACTGGCTCGTGGCGGCCGACGGCGGCATATTCGACTTCGGCTCGGCCGCGTTCGACGGATCGGCCACCGCCGACATCAACCCGCTCCTCGTCACACAGCTGGCCTCGACGGGCGGTGCGCAACAGGTCCTGGTCGTCGACGCGCCGGGCGCCGCCAGCACGACGGCGACCCTGACGGCATACGAGAACGACGGCGCGGGGTGGTACCAGGTCTTCGGCGCCATGCCAGCCGTCGACGGCGCCAACGGTTGGCTGCCCGGGCCGAGCCGGACGGAAGGCGACGACACCACACCCGAGGGCATGTACGCCATCGGCTCGACCATGTACGGCACGAACGCGGACCCGGGCACGCAGTTCGCCTACCACCAACTGGTGTGCGGCGACTGGTGGGACGAGGACTCGGCCAGCCCCACCTACAACACGTTCCAGCACGTGGCCTGCGGGACGACCCCGCCCTACGCGGCCAGATCCGAGGCGCTGTGGACCGAGGGCAACGCGTACCCGTCCATGGCGGTCATCGACTACAACACGCCGCCGACCGGCCCCCTCGGGTCGGGCATCTTCCTCCACGCCAACACCGGCTCCCCGACCGCGGGGTGCGTCTCGCTCCCGCTCGGTGATCTCGACGCGGTGCTCGACTGGCTGAACCCGGCGCTGCATCCCGTCATCGTCATGGGGCCCGACTCGGTGATCCGTTCGTTCTGAGCGCAACGGGGATCCGGGGTCAGCGGCTGACTTCGGCCGCCGCCTCCCCCGCGGCATCGACGACGCGTGCCAGGGCGTCCTCGTCGTGGGCGAGACCGGGGAACATCACCTCGTAGGCGCCCGGCGCCAACGCCACGCCGCGGCGGAGCATGGCGTGGAAGAAGCGGGCATACGTCTCGCCGGTGGCGATCGCCCGCGCTCCTTCGTAGTCGCTCGGCGCCGCAATGGGCCCGCCCTCGGCCGGGGCCACGAAGAGGCCGACCAACGGCCCCACTGTGGGCACGGCCACAGCCAGCCCGCCGCTGGACACCGCCGCTTCGAGGTCCTTGGCGAACAACGCCACCCTGGCGGAGAGAGCTTCGTAGTCCGCCGGCCCCACGGCGTCGAGCACCGCGCGTCCCGCTGCGGTGGCGAGCGGGTTTCCCGACAAGGTTCCCGCCTGGTAGACGGGACCGCCGGGCGCCAGCTCGGCCAACAGGTCGCGCCGCCCGCCGAACGCGCCCACCGGCAGTCCGCCCCCGATGACCTTGCCGAAGCACCAGAGGTCGGGCGTGACGCCCGACCACCCTGTGGCCCCCGCCGTACCGAGCCGGAACCCGGTGATGACCTCGTCGAAGATCAGCAAGGCGCCGCTGGCGCTGCACGCGGCACGCAACCCCTCCAGGAAACCGGGGGCCGGCGCCACCAGGTTCATGTTGGCGGCCACGGGCTCGACGATCACGCAGGCGACTCGCTCGTCGAGGACGGGAACCACGTTGTACGGAACGACCTCGGTGTCGGCGACCGCGCCGGCGGACACGCCGACCGAGCCCGGCAGGCCGAGCATGGCCACCCCACTGCCCCCGCCCGCCAGCAACCCGTCCGAGTGGCCGTGGTAGCAGCCGTCGAACTTGACGACCCGGTCGCGTCCGGTGGCGCCGCGGGCCAGACGGACCGCGCTCATGGCCGCCTCGGTCCCCGAGGAGACGAGGCGCACCTGCTCACAGCCCGGGACGCGCGCGCAGATGGCCTCGGCCAGCAGGACCTCACCGGGCGTCGGCGCGCCGAACGTCGTGCCCTTGGCCGCCGCGGCCGTGACTGCCCCGGTGACCACCGGGTGCGCATGCCCGAGCAGCACGGCTCCGTAGGACTGCACCATGTCGAGGTAGCGGTTCCCCTCGGCGTCGAGGACGAACGCGCCCTCCCCCGAGACAACCGTGTACGGCGTCCCGCCGACGGAGGCGAAGGAGCGGACGGGCGAGTCGACCCCGCCCGGAATGACGCGCCGGGCCCGCTCGAACCAGTCGCTGTTCGACGCCGGTGCCGGCTCAGCCACCGAGCGCCTCGGCCACCTCTGCGGCGAAGTAGGTCAGGATGAAGTCGGCGCCCGCGCGCTTGAGGACGGTGAGCTGCTCGAGCGCCACCGCCGGCCCGTCGATCCAGCCCGCGGCGGCGGCAGCTTGGACCATGGAGTACTCGCCACTCACGTGATAGGCGGCCAGGGGCACCGAGACGGCGGGACGGACCGCGGCCAGGACGTCGAGCGACGTCATGGCTGGCTTGACCATGATCATGTCCGCACCCTCGGCCACGTCCTGCTCTATTTCGGCCAGTGCCTCGCGCCCGTTGCGCGGGTCCTGCTGATAGGCCCGGCGGTCACCGCCGCCCGCGATGGTCACGTCGACGGCGTCGCGGAAGGGACCGTAGAGGGCGGACGCGTACTTGGACGCGTAGGCCAGGATGGCCACGCGGCCGTGATCACCGCCATCGAGGGCGGCACGGATGGCCGCCACCTGACCGTCCATCATGCCGCTGGGCGCCACGACATCCGCTCCGGCGTCGGCCTGCGCCAGGGCGATGCGCTGGTAGAGCTCGAGCGTCGGATCGTTGAGGACCTCCCCCCCGGGCCCGAGGATGCCGCAGTGCCCGTGATCGGTGTACTCGTCGAGACAGAGGTCGGCCATGAGGACGAGCTCGTCGCCCACGGCGTCGCGCACGGCGCGCAGCGCGACCTGCACGACGCCGTCCGGATCCCAGGCGCCACTCCCCTGGGCGTCCTTGCGGGCCGGCACGCCGAACAGGATCAGGCCGGGCACGCCGAGCGAGACCAGGCGCTTGGCCTCGACCACGACCGAATCGAGCGAATGCTGCACCTGACCGGGCATGGAGGCGATCGGGACCGGGTCCACGACCCCTTCCCGGACGAAGAGCGGTGCGACCAGGTCGTCCGGCCCGAGGCGGGCCTCGGCGACCAGCCGCCGCAGCGCGGGCGTACGCCGCAAGCGGCGCAGCCGCCGTACGGGGAACCCGCCCGGAGTGGACGCAGACGTCGCCTCGGCCATCAATCCAGCCTACGGGCCGACGTCACCCCCGGGGCCCAACTCCCCGATCAACTCGTCGACGATGCCCTGGGCCGACGAACCCCACGCCTCGTGCACGCCGACGAACCCCGCTTCCCGCGCCGCCGCGGCCGTCGTCGGCCCGATGCACACGATGTGCGCCGGGGGGACCACCGGACGGCCTGCCTCGGTCCGCAGGGCCAGAAACGCCTGCACGGCCGAGGTGGCGGTGAGCGCCAGTGCGTCGGCTGCGGCCACCCGGTCCAACAGCGCCGGCTCCGGCGCGGCGCGCGCCACGGTGCGGTAGGCCTCGACCCGGCGCACATCCCATCCCTTCGCGGCGAGCCCGTCGGGAATGGTGCCGGGAGCGAGGTCGGCGCACGGGAACAGGACCCGCCGCGCACCTGCGCCACCGGCGCCGCCGGCGCGGCCCACGCCATCCACGCCATCCGCGTCGGGGAACTCCTCGACCAGCCCGCGGGCACTGTGCTCGGCGGGCACCAGGTCGGGCTCCACGCCGTCACGCCGCAGGGCGTCCGCCGTGGCCGGCCCCACCGCCGCCACCAGCACACCGCCGAGGGCGCGCGCGTCACGCAACGCGCCCATGAAGCGCTCAACCGCATTGACCGAGGTCAGCACCACCCAGCGGTCGTCCTGCACGGACGCCGCCGCCACGGCCAGCGCGGCGCCCCCGTCCGCCGGTTCCACCTGCCGGGTCAGGGGCAACTCGAGGGCCGTGGCACCCGCTCGCTCCAACGCGTCCACCAGCCCGCGGGCGCGTCCGGCCGCGCGCGTCACCACCACCGTGCGCCCGGCCAGCGGGCCTCCCGACACGGCGGGGGAGTCGTGGAGGCCCAGGGCCGCCACGGGCCCGACCACAATGACGGCCGGCGGGCCGAGATCGACGTCGGCCAACCCCGCCAGCGTCGTGCGCGCCACCCGCTGGGACGCGGTCGTCCCCGAGGCGATGACGGCCACCGCGGTGTCCGGCGGCCGGCCGCCCTGCATCAGCGCCGCGGCGATCGCGGCGCGGTTCGTCATGCCCATGAGGATCACGAGCGTCCCGCCGACCCGGGCCAACGCCTCCCAGTCGTGCTCGCCGGTGCCGTCCGACCCGCCCACCCGGCCGGTCACGACGGTAACCGAGGCGGCCACACCGCGCTGGGTTACGGGGATGCCGGCGGCGGCGGGGACGCCGAAGGCGGACGTCACCCCGGGGACCACCTCCCAGGCCACACCGGCCTCCGCCAGCGCCTCCACCTCTTCGCCGCCCCGGCCGAAGAGGAAGGGGTCGCCACCCTTGAGCCGGACCACCACGGCCGACGCCCGCCCGTGCTCCACGAGCAGGCGGGCGATCTCCTCCTGGCGCCCCGCCCCTCCTGCGGGCGTGTCGGGGTCCTTGCCCACGTCGATGACGAGCGCCGACGACGGCACCAGGTCGAGGACGGCGGGGCTCACGAGCCGGTCGTGCAGCACGACATCGGCCCGAACCAGCAACGAGGCGCCCCGCCTGGTCAGGAGCCCGGGGTCGCCCGGGCCGGCGCCGACCAGGTAGACGGTCACGGTGCCGCGTCCAGCAGGGCGTCGAAGCCCTCGATGGCTGCGCCGCCCCCGGAGAGCAGCGCGCGCGCCACCGCGGCTCCCACCGCCTCGGCGTCGTCGCCGTGCCTGGTCACGCGGATCACGATGTGCCCGTCCCCTCCGGCCAGCAGCCCCGACACGCGGAGCGCCGGGCCGGTCCCGTCCGCCTCGGCGAAGGCGCCGACCGGCAGCGTGCAGTTCCCACCGAGGGTGGCCAGCACGGAGCGCTCGGCCCGCAGCGCGCGCTGACTCGGCTCGTGATCGATGGCGGCCAGCAGCTCCCGGGTGCCGGCGTCGTCCGCCCTGCACTGCACGGCGATCGCACCCTGACCCGCCTGCGGCAGGACATCGACCGGGTCCAGCACGTCGCTCACCTTGCCCTCCCAGCCCAGGCGCTGCATGGCGGCCACGGCGACGACCACGGCCGACACGTGTCCCTCCTCGACCACGGACAGTCGGCGGGCCATGTTCCCGCGCAGGTCGGTGAACACGAGATCCGGGCGCAACGCGGCCAATTGTGCCCGCCGCCGCGCCGAGCCCGTGGCCACCAGCCCACCTGCGGGCAGGTTGGCCAGCGTGGCGCCCACGAGGCCGTCGCGCGGGTCGGCCCGCCGCGGCACCGCACCCAACACGAAGGCTGCCGGCATGACCGAGGGCATGTCCTTGGCCGAGTGCACGGCGGCCTCGGCCCGCCCTTCGGCCACGGCAACCTCCACCTCGGTGACGAAGACACCCTGGCCCCCGATCTGGTCGAGCGGCGACGTCGCGTCACGATCGCCCTGCGTCCGCACGACGAGCGGCTCAACGACCAGGTCCGGATGGGCCCGGCGCAGGAGCTCGGAGACCAGCTCGGTCTGGCGCAGTGCGAGCGGCGAGCCGCGGGTGGCCAGGCGCAGGGTTCCCATGGCCCGACTATCCCATGGCAGCGTCTAGAGGTCGAAGAGGATGCGCAGCGCCTCGACGAGCCGCTCGCCGCGGGGCGTGCCCGCCGTCTCCTTCAAGAGCATGGTCGGTTCGTGCAGCATTTTGGCCAGGGCGGCCCGCGTGGCGGCGTCCACGTGGTCCCACTCCTCCTCGCTGAGGTCGGCCAGCTGGGCCCGGTGCCCCTCCAGCTCGGCGACCCGCAGCGTCTCGAGGCGGGACCGCAGGGACGCGATGATCGGCGCAGCACCCCGCTGGCGGCTGGCGCTGCGGTAGCGGTCCACCTCGGCGGCCACGATGCCCCGGGCGGCCACCGACTCCTCCGCGCGGTCGCCCAACGCCCGGGCCACGGAGGCGCTGAGGGTGTCCATGTCGAGGAGCGTCACGCCGCCGCGCGCGGCCACTGCGGGGTCCACGTTGCGCGGAACCCCGAGGTCGATCACCAGCAGTGGTCCTCGGACCCCGGCGAAGTCCGCTTCACTCAGGACGTGGGACTCGGCCGCCACGGCGCTCAACACGACATCGGCGTCGGCCAGTTCACCGGCGACGCGCCCGAGCGACGCCGCCCGCATTTCGAAGGATTGCGTCGCCGCCTGGCGCACCAGGTCGCGCGCCCGCTCCGCCGATCGATTCACGACCACGACCCGTTGTGGCGCGTCCTCCGGCGCAATGTCCGACAGGGCCCGGCAGACGCCGAGGCCCATCTCGCCCGCGCCGACGACCACCACGCGAGCGCCGCGCAACCCGGCCTGGTCCTCCCCGCGGGCGACGGTCACCGCGGCATAGGCGAACGAGGTGGTGCCCTTCGAGATGCCGGTCTCGGTCCGTACCCGCTTGCCCGTCTGCAGCGCATGACGGAAGAGGGCGGAGAGGACGGGGCCGCAGGTGCCTTCTTCCTGTGCCCGCTCGAAGGCGCGGCGCACCTGGCCGACCACCTCGGTCTCCCCGGTCACCACCGACTCGAGCCCCGAGGTCACCGAGAACAGGTGCGAGGTCACGTCGTCGTCGAAGCGGACGGCGGCGTGGGCCGACAGATCCTCGACGGAAAGGTGGGACTGCTCGGAAAGGACGTCGTAGATTTCCGCCACGGCATCGTGGAAGCGGTCGACCACCGCGTACACCTCTGTCCGCAGGCAGGTCGAGAGCACGACCGCCTCCTGGACGTTGCGGCGGTTGTTCAGCGCGCGCAGCGTCTTGTGCAGTTCGGCGTCGGGGACGGCCGCGGCCTCGAGCAGCGGCAGTGGGGCCTGGGTGTGCTGGAGCCCTATGACGACGACGGACACTCGGTTCCTTCCTGGGTCGGTTCACAATTGTGCCCGTCCCGCCCTACAGAGTGCCAGTCGCAGCCGGCGCGCCCGGCCGTCAGGCCAATTCCGAACGTTGTGAGAGCCCGACGGACCCCATCATGGGCGCGGGTGCCCCTTCCCGACCGGGCTCCTCCCCGCGGGCCCGGTAGAACCCGAGGACCTGGAGCTCAATTGACAGGTCCACGTAGCGGAGATGGACCGTGGACGGCACGGTGAGCACCCGCGGGGCGAAGTTGAGCAACGACGTCACCCCGGCGCGGATCAAGAGGTCGGCCACCCCCTGGGCGGCCCAGCCCGGTGTCGTGATGACGCCGATGTCCGGGCAGTCCGCGGGGCGCAGGCCGGCGATCTCGTCCATGTGGCGGACCCGGATGCCCCGGATCTCCTCGCCCACCACCGCGGGATCGACGTCGAAGAGCGAGGTGACCTGGCAGCCCCGTGAGGCGAACCCGGCCGAATTCGTGAGGGCGCGACCCAGATTGCCGATGCCCACCACGGCCACCGACCAGTTCTGGTCCACGCCGAGCGCACGGTCGATCTGTGCGATGAGGAATTCGGGGTCGTATCCGGAGCCCCGGGTGCCGAACGAGCCCAGGAGCGAGAGGTCCTTGCGCACCTTGGCCGCGTTGACGCGGGCGAGGTCCGCCAGCTGCTCGGAGGACACCGTCCTGGTGCCGCTGCGCACCAGTTCGAGCAGGAGCCGCTGGTAGATCGGCAGCCGCAGCACCGTCGCCTCGGGAATCCGCCTCGGAGGCACGGACACGTCGGAACTCCGCCGCTCGTCGTTCACTGGGTCGGATGGTACCGAGGCGGCTCCCGGCGGCACCAAACCGCCTGCCGGTGCCGTCAGAAGTCGCCCCTCACCAGGCCAGAACGAGCAACTCGCCTGCGGCCACATTCAGCCAGGCGGCCGCAGACGCCTCGCCGGCCACCACGGCGAGATGCCCGTTGGCGTCGACCAGCAGGCCGAACTCCCCTTGCTCGAGCTGACCGAACGCATCGACACAGCGCAGCTGGACGCCGTCGGGAACCAGCGAGTGCGGCAATCCGTCGGGCGCCTCGCGCCCGGATTCGACCCTGGCCGCCAACTCGATGCGCCCGGTCAAGGGGATGCCGGCGACGCGGGCGTCGGCCACGGTCGCCGCCAATTGCAGGTTGCCGAACCGGTCCACCCAGGTGACCTCGGTGCGCAGACAGACGCGGCCGTCGTGCAGGCGGCCTTCCTCGACGACGCCGCCGATCAGGCGGACCAGCGACGCCGGGTCGACCGGCTCTCCCAAGTCCTCGAGCGCGACACCGGTGCAGAGCGCGGCGACGGCCGGCGCGAACAGATCACGCCCGTCGAAGGTCGAACCCCGGTCGGGTGGTGCCGGTTGGCGCGCCAACGTCACGACGCGGGCGACCGGCGCCTCGGCCGCGGCCTCCGCTGCGGCGACCAGCAGCCCGTTGTCGGGGCCGACGAAGGCCAGGGACGCGCCGGAGGGCAGCGCGACCCGCAAGGCGATGCCGCGTCGCTCCGTGCCGACTCCGGGGTCGACGACGGCGAGCACCACGCCGGATCCGAGGTGCGGCACCGCTCGCACCAAGGTGTGGCTCCCAGCGCGCACGTCGAAGGGCGGGATGTGATGCGTCAGGTCGATGACCGTGGTTCCCGGGGCGCGGGCGGCGATGACCGCGTGCACGACGCCGGCGAACTCGTCGGCGGTTCCGAAGTCGGAGAGGAAGAAGACGGTGCGCAGCGGCTCACTCGTCACGTCGACACTCAGCGCTGCAGGTTGCGCGATCGCTCGGTGGCGGCCGCGACGGCCTCCATGAAGGCCGAGCGCACGGCGCGGGCCTCCAGGGTCCGGATGCCGGCGGCGGTCGTCCCCGCAGGGGAGGTCACCATGGCGCGCAGCGCTTCGGGGTCCCGGCCCGTCTCCCGCAACAGGGCGGCGGAGCCGCGCATGGTCTCGACCACGAGGGTCCGGCTCACCTCGCGCGTCAGCCCCATCTGCACGCCCGACTCAATGAGGGCCTCGGCGACCAGGAAGAAGTAGGCCGGGCCCGAGCCGGACAGCCCGGTCACCGCGTCCTGCAGCCGCTCGGGCAGGCGCACCACCGTCCCGACCGCCGAGAGCACGTCCTCGGCCCAGGCCAGGTCCTGCGAGGTGGCGAAGGACCCGCCGGAGATGGCGGTCACGCCGGCACCCACGAGGGCGGGCGTGTTGGGCATCGCCCGCACCACCGCAGGCTCGCCGCCCAGCGCGGCTTCCAGTCGCGCCGAGGGCACGCCGGCGACAATGGAGAGCAGGCGCGTCACCCCGGTGACGCCCAGCGCCCGGCACGCACCCTCGGCGACGTCGGGCTTCACCGCGAGGACGGCGCCCGCGATCCGCTCGCCGCCGTCCTGGAGGAGCCCGGCCTCGGGCGCCGGCAGGGTGCGTACTCCCGGGAACGCCTCTGCCAGCTCGCCGCGGCGTTCGGCCTCCGGTTCCACCACGACCACGTCCGACGGCTCGCCCCAGCCGGAACGCAGCAGGCCACCGAGGAGAGCACTCCCCATCTTCCCGCCACCGACGATGAGCAGGTTGGGCACGGCCGCGACGTTACCGAGCGCGCGGGCGTCGCGTTAGCGGCGGGGGCGGCGTCGGTAGGTCGAGGGGTGGGCCAGGGTCATGGCCGTCGGGAAGTGGTCGTCGGTGTAGACGACCGACGCCCCGGCAATGCGGTCCAGCTCGTCGTCGTCGATGAGGCGGGCCGGCACCCGGCCGACCAGGTAGACGGCGTCCTCGGGGCCCAGCGCGAACGACATGCCGAAGAGCTGACTGTTGCAGCGCAGGAGGTAGGCGAAGACCTCCTCCTTGTGCTCCTCGGGCGCGGGCATGAACTGCGCCTCGTGCCACAGCGTGCGCTGCTTGAGCGTGAACCAGACGGTGATGAAGTCCTTCTCGTCGCCCTTGAAGCGGAGATACCACTGGAACGACGCGGTGCGGTCGGTCACCTCCTGGCGCTCGGCTGCCACCAGGGGCCCGTCCGCCGCCAGCTCGCGCGCCGCCCAGGCGTCGATGCAGGCGACCGCGGCCGCCATCTCCTCGTCAGCGGGAAGGTCGACGATCGGCACGGCGCAGGGGTCGGTCGGCCGGGCGCGGTGCGCTCAGCCGCACTCGACGAGGCGGCCCGCGGCCAGCTCGTCGTGCAGCTCGACCAAGGTGCGCGCCGCCGCCCGCCAGGTATACCGGCGAGCCCGCAGCACCGATGCGGTGGAGAGCCGCTCGGCCGCCAGCGGCTCGTCAAAGACCGTGCGCACCGCAGCGGCGTAGGCCACGGGGTCCGGGTCGTCCACGAGGTAGCCGGTGTGCCCGTGGTCGACCAGCGTGGTCAGTCCGCCGACGGCCGAGGCGACGACCGGTGTCCCGCAGGCGGCGGCCTCCAGCGCCACCAACCCGAAGGACTCGGAGCGACTGGGCACGATGCAGACGTCGGCCGCCCGGTAGTACGACGAGAGCAGCTCGTGCGGCTGGGGCGCGACGAAGTGCACGCGCTCGCGCACGCCGCGGGCGTCGGCCTCGTCGTACAGGCCCTGCAACGACTTCTCTCCGTGGGGGCCGCTGGGGCCACCGACCACCACGAGCCGGTAGGGCTCGCCGCCGCGCTCGCACAGCTCGGCCAGTGTCTCGATGGCCACGTCGGCCCGCTTGAGCGGCTGGATCCTCCCGACGAAGAGGAGGAGCCGCCCGCCGAGCGGCAGACCGAGGGCGCGGCGGGCTTGCGGCCTGTGGCCCGGACCGAAGAAGGCGTGGTCCACGCCGGGCGGCACGATGCGGATGCGTCCGGGCTCGCCGCCGTAGAGGGATGCGATCTGGTCGGCCTCCACCGTGCAGGAGGCCAGCACGGCGTCGGAGCAGTCGATGATGGACGCCTCGGCCTCGGCCCGGCGGTGGGGCATGTCGGCCTCCACCTCCTCGGGCATGGATTCGGCCTTGACCCGGTCGAGGGTGTGGAAGGTGCACACCAGCGGCAGGTTGCGCTCGTGTTTGATCACGTGACCGGACAACCCCGACAGCCAGTAATTGGCGTGGACCGAGGTGTACGGCAATTCGCCCGCCACGGTCGCGGCCGTCATGCGGTCGAGCACGCCCGCCGTGAACTCGTCGACCACGGCGGGGAGCGACTCCTTGGGCAGGACGTCGAGCGGTCCGGCCGGGACGTGGTGGACCCGCAGGCCGGGCTCGACATGGACGACGGGCGGGAGGTCGGGCGACCAGGCCCTCGTGAAGACGTCGCAGGTGACGCCGGAGCGGGCCAGGGCCGCGGTCAGTTCCCGCACGTAGACGTTCATGCCGCCGCCGTCGCCCGTGCCCGGCTGGGCCAGGGGGGACGTGTGGAGAGAGAGGACTGCGAGCCGGCGCATGGCGGTCAGAGCCTACCGGCGGTCGGGAAAATCGCTCCGGCCAGGCCCGGGAGGTGCGCCAGGGCGGTCAAGCAGAGGCGCGCTCGGCCGGACCGGGGGGCTCGGCCGGGACAGGCGGCACGACGGAGGCGACCGTGGATCCGGCACCGGCCGGGGCCTGCTCGCCCCGCTCGTCCTCGTGCTCACGGCGGAAGGAGAGGTAGATCCGCACGAGGGCCTGCTTCTGCTCCTCGCTGATGGACTGGTCGGCCATGATGGCCCGTGTCAGGTCGGGTGAGCCCGACGGGGGCTCGAGGATCCCGGCCTGCACGTAGAGGGTCTCGGCGGAGATGCGCAGTGCCTTGGCGATCTGCTGGAGGATCTCGGCCGAGGGCCGGCGCAGCCCGCGCTCAATCTGGCTCAGGTACGGATTGGAGATCCCCGCCAGCTCGGACAGCCTCCGCAACGAGAGCCGGGCCGAACCACGTTGTTCACGGATGAAGGACCCCAGATCGAGCCAGCGGTCTTTGGGGTCCGTGCTCACTCTTGCAAGCGTACCGCCGGAGCGGGATGCGGCGGGGATCATGCCCGCCGGTGTGGGGCCTCCGGGCCCAGCTCGTATGGCCGTTGGATCCTCGGTTGGGATCTCGCCCCCTTCGGGTATGGTCACCACGCAGCAGCACGACGACCACCACCCAGGAGATTCGCCATGGCCGACTACACCCTCCCAGACCTGCCGTACGACTACGCCGCACTGGAGCCGCACGTCTCGGCCCAGATCATGGAGCTCCATCACGACAAGCACCATGCCGCGTACGTGACCGGCGCCAACCAGACGCTCGAGAAGCTCGCCGCCGCCCGCGACAAGGACGACTTCGGCGCCATTGTGGGGCTCGAGAAGACGCTGGCCTTCCACATCTCGGGCCACGTGCTGCACTCCATCTTCTGGAAGAACCAGAGCCCCGACGGCGGCGACAAGCCCGATGGCGCGCTCGGGTCGGCCCTCGACGAGAACTTCGGATCGTTCGACAAGTTCAAGGCGCACTTCACCCAGGCCACCTCCACCATTCAGGGCTCGGGCTGGGGCGTGCTGGCCTACGAGCCGCTGGCCGGTCGCCTCACCGTCGAGCAGGTCTACGACCACCAGGGCAATGTCGGGAACGGCTCCGTCCCGCTCCTCGTCTTCGACGCCTGGGAGCACGCCTTCTACCTGCAGTACAAGAACGTGAAGGCCGACTTCTTCGCCGCGTTGTGGAACGTCGTCAACTGGCCCGACGTGGCCAGTCGCCTCGACGCCGCCAAGAAGCTCACGATCCCGGGCTGAACGCCGGGGAACCCCGTCCTGATCAGGCCAGGGTCAGGTGCTGCTCGCAGAGGCTCCGGGTGGGGTCACGCTCCAGCTCGGCATCGAGGACAGGCGCACCGCACGTCTCGCACTGCCCGTAGACGCCTTCGCTGAGGCGCTCGAGGGCCGTGTCCACGCCGTCGAGGACGGCGGCGGCCCGGGTCAGCTCTGCTTCGTAGCGCTCTTCCACGAACGAGCAGGGTAGCGCCCGATCGTGTCTGCGGTGGACCACGGCCGGGCCGGCCGGACGCCCAGCTTGTTTAGGGGTTGCAACGCAGGGGCACAACTACCGCAACCGGCATGAACGGTCCCAACTTCCGGGGGGAGGGCTCACGGCGGAAAAGAGCGCTGTCGACACGCTGAGCGCACCTGGCACGCGCCGATTCCCGGCCACCACGACGTCCGTCGGCCAGGCCCGCCGGTTCCTCGTGGGCCAGCTGCCGGCCGCCACCTCCGGCGAGGAGGCTGACGCGCTCGTGCTCATGGTGTCCGAGCTGGCCACCAACGCGGTCCAGCATGCCGCGACCGAATTCGAAGTGGCCGTGCGCGTCGCTCCCGACGGCGCTCACGTGCGCGTCGAGGTGCACGACGGTGCACCGGGGTTCCCGACGCCACCGGAGGAGGTCCCCGACGCGCCCCACGGGCGCGGCCTGCGCATCGTCCGCGCCTTGGCCGATGCATGGGGAATCGAGATGTGGCGCGACCGGCCCGGTAAGACGGTCTGGTTCTCGTTGCCACTGGCCGCGAGCGCCGGGGACGTCCCGCGGACCGCTCCCGACGAGGGAGCCGTCGTCGAGGGACCACGTGCGGGCAGGGCGGCGGAACGCCGGGTGGCGGTGAGGGCGGCGCCTGCGGGCGACCAACCCGGGTGGCCCGTCCCAGGGGTGCGGGTCGTCCTCGACGGACTGCGCGACGCCGTCGTCGCGACGGACGAGGAGGGAACGATTCGGTACGTCAACAACGCAGCCGAGGACCTTCTGGGTTGGTCCCGCGGCGCTCTGGTGGGCCGACCCGTCTTCGACCTCGTACCCGATTCACTGACGGCGGCGGTGGGAGACGACTACGGGGCGTTCGTGCGTTCCCAGGCATCGAACTTCGTCGGACGCCCGCTCGACGTCGACATCAAGCGGGCGGACGGCACCGACGTGCGCACCGAGCTGGTCATCAGCATCTTCGACCACCCGCTCGCCGGCCCGGTCGTCGTCGGCATCATCCGGCCCCGCGACGAGAAGAAGCTGCAGCGCTGGTCCGAGCTGACGAGCGAGCTGCTCGAGATACTGGCCGACGCCCCGATCGACGAGCCGCCGGCCGAACGGATCCTCTCGACCCTGGGACGACGACTCGATTTCGACGTCACGACACTGTGGGCGCTCTCAGCCGGCCGCGAGCTCGTCTGTCGACACGTGTGGACGCGCACCCCGAGCATTGCGCCGGCCTTCACACTGGAGAAAGAGGCCGATCCCACCAGCGGCAGTGCAGGACTCCCCCGCTGGGTCCTCGATCACGACGAACCGTTGTGGATCGCCGACCTCGTGGCGGACCAACGCTTCGTCACGGACGCGCTGGTCCAGGACGGGCTGCAGAGCGCCTATGCCTTTCCCGTCCGCTACCACGGCGTGTGCGTCGGGATCGTCAAGATGCTGAGCCGTCACGCGCGAGAGCGCGATCCCTCGGTGGTCGAGCTCATGGATGCGGTCGGCGACCACCTCGGCGAGCTCCTGCACGCGTCGGCGCAGGCCACCGAACGCCAGCATCTGGTCGAGGAGCTGTTGGAAGCCCGGCGCCGCAACGAGTTCCTGCTGCTGGCGACCCAGGTGCTCTCCGAGGTGGTCGACTACCGCGAGATGGTGAAGCGCCTGGCCCAGGTCTCGGTTCCCGTCATGGCCGATCTGTGTCTCATCGACATCGTCGACGAGGACGGCCAGATGCGACGCATGGCCGCCTGGCACGCCGACCCGGACAAGCGGGCCCTGACCGAGGAGCTGCGCTCGTCGTACCCGCCCGACATCGACGGCGTCCATCCGGCCATGGAGGTCATGCGCAGCGGCCGGTCGATGTGGAGCGCCGAGGTGGATGACGACTTCTTGCGGAGCAACAGCCGCGATCAGCGCCACTTCGCCATCCTCAAGACACTCGGCTTCACCTCGTACGTGACCGTGCCGCTGCGCCTGCGCGACGAACAGGTCCTCGGCACCGTCAGCCTGGTCTCCGCCGGCTCGGGCCGGCGCTTCTCCGAGAAGGACCTCGGCCTGGCCGAACAGCTGGCGGAGCAGGTCAGCTCCGTCGTCATCCGGGCCCGGGCCTACGACCGCGAGAGGCGGATCTCACACGAGCTGCAACGGCACCTCCTTCCCGACGCCATCCCCGCCATCGGCGGTTGGGACGTGGCGGCTCGCTACCGGCCGGCGGGCACCGGGGTCGAAGTGGGCGGGGACTGGTACGACGTCGTCCCGATCAGCGAGCACCTCGTCGGGCTGGTCGTCGGGGACGTGGAGGGCCACGACCTCGGCGCGGCGCGGATCATGAGCCGGCTGCGCCACACCCTCGGTCTGGTCCTCCTCGAGGAGCGGGCGCCGGGTCGGGCGCTGCAGCGACTCAACCGGGTCTCCCTGGCCGGAGTGGACGGGCGCCTGGCGACCGCCCTCATCGGTGTCCTCAACACCCGGACCGGCTCCATCACGTTCTCCTCGGCGGGCCACCCCTCCCCGGTGCGGGTCGAGGCGGGCCAGGCCGTCGAGCTCCCCGTGCCCCCGGGTCCACCGCTGGGCGTGCAGCACTGTCACTACAAGGACCACGAGTTCCACCTGGACCGAGCCTGTCTGGTGATGTTCACCGACGGCTTGGTCGAGCGGCGCGGCAGTCACCTCGACGAGCGTCTCGCGCTGCTCGAATCGTCCCTGCGCGCCTCCCCCAGCAGTGAGCCCCGCCGGGTGGCCGACTTCGTCATTGAGGCCATGACCGCCGACGAACGGAGCACCGACGACATCGTCGTCCTCACGGCCCGACGGCAGGCGGCCGACCCCAGCCCCACCTGACAGCCGGATACCGCTCCCCGTCGGCACTTCGTAGTGTGACGGCGTGCAGAAGGAAGATGCCGTGGTGCCCCTGGTCGGCGCCCACCTCCCCGTTCCGTGCCTGGACGGAGCCGAACGTCCCTACCGCGACCTCGATTGCGCGGCCTCGACGCCCGCCATGGAGTCCGTCGCCGACCGGGTCGCCGCGTTCCTGCCGTGGTATTCCAGTGTCCACCGCGGCGCCGGCTACAAGTCACGGCGCGCCACGGCCGACTACGAGCAGGCCAGGGACAGCGCCTACCGCTTTGCCCGGCGGCCGGCGGGTGGTGACGACGTCGTGATCCTGGTGCGGAACACCACGGAGGCCATCAACCACCTGGCCTACCGACTACGCCTGGGCCCCGACGATGTCGTCGCGACCACCGTGGTCGAGCACCACGCCAACCTGCTCCCCTGGGCGCGGGTGGCGACGCGGCGCTGGGTGGAATGCGGCACCAGCGGGACCTTCGGGACGGCCGACGTCGTGCAGGTCCTCGACGACGGACGACCGCCGGCGCTCCTCGCGCTCACGGGTGCTTCCAACGTCACGGGTTGGTTGCCTCCGGTCGAGGAAATCTGCGCCGAGGCGCACGCACGCGGCGTGCCCGTCCTGCTCGACGCGGCCCAGCTGGCCCCCCATCGCCCGCTGCCGGCCGGGCCCGACTTCGTGGCCTTCAGCGGTCACAAGCTCTACGCCCCGTACGGCGCCGGTGCGCTCATTGGGCCCCGACAGGTCTTCGAGCACGGCGACCCCTTCCTCGCCGGAGGCGGTGCCGTCGATCTGGTCGACCTCGACGAGGTGATCTGGACGGAACCACCCGAGCGAGAGGAGGCCGGCTCGCCCAACGTCGTCGGTGCCGTCGCCTTCGGAGCGGCCATGGACGAGCTGGAGCGGATCGGCTGGGAGACCGTGACGGCACACGAGGCCGCCCTGGCGACCCGGCTCTACGAGGGCCTGCGGTCCATTGAGGGGGTGCAGGTGCTCGGGCCATGGTCCGAGTCCGGCGGGCACGACGGGCTGGCGGTGGCCACCTTCACGCTGGACCGGATGCACCATGCGCTGGTGGCGGCCCGGCTCAGCGCGGAGTTCGGGATCGGCGTGCGCCACGGCTGCTTCTGCGCCCACCCCTATCTGATCCGCCTGCTCGGCGTCGGCCGCGCCGGGGTGGACCAGGCGCGGGCCGCCGTGCAGCGCGGCGACCGCAGCCGGATTCCGGGTGCGGTCCGGGCGAGCTGCGGGCTCGGCACGACCGGTGACGACGTCGATGCGCTGCTCGACGCGCTGCGGCTGCTGGCCGGCGGTGAGCCGGCGCCCGTGCCCTACGTCCAGGACGACGTCACCGGCGACTTCTGGCCTGCGAGCGGTGCCGCCGGATGGAGCGCGGCGGAACGCCCGGCGGGCGCCGCCTGCGCCCGGGGTTGAGCGCACCCGTGCGCCGCCGCTGGCTCCTCCCGGTCGCGCTCGTGGCAGGTGTACCCATGCTGGCAGCGTGCGCGACGCCGGTCGGCAGCACGTCGGTGCGCGCGGTGGCCTGGGTGGCCACGGACGCTTCGGTGACCCTGCCGGGCACGGGCGTCACGCCGATCAACCTCGCCCACCGGTACATCGGGACCAAGGTCGCGGTCGGCAGCCTGCCCTCCGCGCTGGCCTATGCACCGGGTGGCAAGGACCTGCTCGTCGTGACACAGGGCGACGACCAGCTGCACGAGATCGACGCGGCGACGCACCAGGTGCTGCGCACGGTCGGGGTCGGCGTCGAGCCGGACGCGGTCGCGGCGGCACCCGGGGGCCGCGGCGGGAAGGGCGTGGCACTGGTGGCGAACCTCGATTCGAACAGCGTCACGCCTGTCGACCTGGGCACGTGGCGAGCGGGCAGGCCGATCGCCGTGGGATCGGAGCCGGTTGCCATCGCTGTGTCGGTGGCCGCCTCGGGCGCCGCGACCGCGTTCGTCGCCAACCACGGCAGCAACACGGTGACGCCAATTGACGTCGCCACCCTGCAGCCGGGCGCGGCCATTCCGGTGGGCCCGGGTCCCCAGGCCATCGCCGCCGCGCAGGGCGAAGTGCTGGTGGGCAATTTCGGCAACCGGACCCTCACCGCGATCAACCCGACCTCGCTGCGGGCGGGCGGCCCCATTGCGCTCCCGCTCAACCCGACCGGCATCGCCGTCGCACCGTCGGGCGCCACGGCCTACGTCTGCGGGAGCGCAGCCATCGTCGCCGTTGCCGTCACGGGCCTGACCGTGGGGGCGCCCGTCGCGCTTCCCGACGTGGCCCAGGGGATCGCGTTGAGCGGGGACGCCTCGACGGCGTGGGTGACGCAAGAGGCGGGCACGGTGGTCCCCGTCACCGTGGCGACAAACCAGGTGGGCGTCCCGCTGCACGTCGGCGGCCACCCGTCCGCCATCGTGATCGGCGCCGGCTGAGCCGGCCGTGTCGGCGCGTCGGCGCGTCGGACAGCTCAGACGCTGTAGACCGCCCGCGCCCGGAAGCGCAGCGGTCGCTCCGTCAGCTCCTCCATGTAGTGGGCCGCCCACCCCGCGATGCGCGCCACGGCGAACAGCGTGCGGCCGGTGTCCGGCGGCATGCCGGTCCCCCAGCTGAGCGCGGCGAGAGCGAGGTCACAGTTGGCCAGCGGCACATCATGGGCGGCGGCCAGCGCAATGACCTCGCGGAGAATGGCACGGCGTTCTCCGCTGAGAAGAGGCTCAGCCAGGGTCAACAACGCGTCGAAGCGGGCATCACCACTCTTGTACACGGCGTGCCCGAACCCGGGCAGCCTGCCGCGCTCGCGGAGCACATCGTTGAGCGCCCGCGCCGCGCCGTCCCGCTCGGCCACGACGAGAAGCTCATAGGCCTGCTGGCTGGCGCCACCGTGCAACGGCCCGGCCAAGGTGGCCAGACCGGCCAGAAAGGCGTCGTAGGGATCCGACCGCACGGAAGCGGCGACGCGCACGGCCATCGTCGATGTCGCGAGCTCGTGGTCGGCCAGGAGGACGAGTGCGGCGTTCACCGCGGCTGTCGGCACCGCAGCGGACGGCCCGGCCGTCGACCTGGCCGTGGTCGTGGAGGCCGTGAGGCGGGGGCTGAGCCGCGCCGCGATGGAAGCCCCCGGCTCTTCCCCCTCGTGCCGCGGCCCGACGACATCGGTCAGCGCCGCGGTGGCGCGACGGGCGGCCCGGGCCACCGCGGCCGGGCGCAGATCGGAACGCAGGGGGTCAGTGGCCCCGCACATGACCATGGCCCAGCGCATGCGCTCGAGGGTGGGCGTCAGTGGACACGGTCCGATGTCGGGCACGGTCCAGTCCCCCGCCCCTTCGGTCTGCCACAACAATTCGGCCACGTCCTCGAAGGTGGACGTGAGCGCCAACTCGGTGGCGGGTCGGCCGCGGTAGATCGGGCCGAGGTTCTGGTCGAGCTGGGTCACCGCGGTCGTGATGGTGGCCAGGCGGGTCGCCGTCTGGCGTCCGCCGCGGCTGCGTGCCGCCAACGCCTCGATCTCGTCGAGATCGAAGAGGCTCCCGCGCCGGCTCGGGTCCGGGTGGGACTCGAGCAGCCCTCGGCTGACGTAGGCGTACAGCGTCGGGACCTTGACCCCGAGCCGGCGGGCTGCCTCCTCGGTCGTCAGCATCCGCTCCACGGCGGGACTTTACATTGACTTGATCAACGTTTACAAACGCTGGGAAAGAGCGTCATAGTGAGATGCATGGAAACCATTGTGCGCGATCTCATGACCTCCCCCGCGGTGACGTGCGCCGCAGACGAGACGCTGGGCTCGGCGGCCCGGGCCATGCAGGGGGCCGACACGGGCTCGGTCGTGGTGACCGACGAGGGCAAGGTCGTCGGCATCCTGACCGAGCGTGATCTTCTCCGGGCCGCGGCGGGCCGGGGCGACCCCGACCGCGAGCAGGTCCGCCTCTGGATGACCTCCCGGCCCGACGTCCTCGGCCCCGACGAGCGGGTCGACGCGGCTTGGGCGAGCCTGACCTCCCACCACTACCGCCATCTGCCGGTCGTCGACGGCGACCGCTGTGTCGGCGTCGTCTCATTGCGCGACCTCATGGCGGTGGCCCGCATCCGGCCCGCAGGCGAGGGAAGCGGGGAGGTCCCCGCGGGGCTCGAGGGCGTGGTCGTCGCCGAGACGACCATCGGCGACGTGCGGGGCAGGGAGGGCTTCTTCCACTACCGGCAGTACTCCGCGGTCGAACTGGCCGAGAAGCGCTCACTCGAGGACGTCTGGCACCTGTTGTTCCGTGGGGCGCTCCCCGACGCAGCGGCGTCCGCCACCTTCCGCGACGCGGTCCGACGCCTCCGAACGCTCCCGCCCGGACTGCACACTGTGCTGCCCGCCATCTCCGAGCGCGGGGCGCCACTGGACGTTTTGCGCACGGCCGTTTCGCTCCTTGCGGCCGAGCTCGGCTGGCGACCGACTCATGACATCGGGGCCGACGAGCTGTACGGCCAGGCGCTCGGCCTCTGCGCGGTGGTGCCCACGATTCTGGCGGCCGCGCACCGGTTGCGGCAGGGGCAGGAGCCCGTGGAACCGCGTGACGACCTCGGCTTCGCGGCCAACTACCTGTTCATGCTCACCGGGAACGAGCCCAGCCCCGACCATGCCCGGGCCATTGAGCAGTACATGATCCTGACCATCGACCACGGCTTCAACGCGTCGACGTTCACCGCCCGCGTCGTGACGTCGACCGGCGCAGATCTCGGGGCCGCAATCGTCGCAGCCATCGGCGCGCTCTCCGGACCGTTGCACGGCGGGGCCCCGAGCCGGGCTCTCGACATGCTCGACGCCATTGGCACACCCGAACGCGCCGAGGCCTACATACGGGCGGCCGTCGAAGGCGGCGATCGCATCATGGGCTTCGGCCACCGCGTCTACAAGACCGACGATCCGCGCTCACTCCTGCTCCGTTCGGTGACCGAACGGCTGGGGGGACCGCTGGTCGAATTCTCCCAGTCGGTCGAGCGCACGACCGTGGACGTCCTGGCGGAAATGAAGCCGGGGCGCCAGCTCTACACCAACGTGGAGTTCTACGCCGGCGTGGTCATGCACACCTGCGGCATCCCGCGCGAGATGTTCACCCCGACCTTTGCGGCGGGACGCACCATCGGGTGGAGCACCCACGTGATGGAGCAGGCCGCCCACAACCGCCTGATCCGCCCGGCGGCCCGCTACGTCGGAGCACCCCCGCCCCAGCCGGTCCCGCTGCCCGAGACCTGACCCGCAGGGCCTGCATGTGCCCCCCGGTGTCGCCCGGCTCGCCGGTCCTTCCTGCGAGAAACCCGACTAAACTGGTCGGGCTTCAACGCTTTCAGGAAGGAGCAGGTCATGGCCGTCGAAAGCACCCCTTCGAGCACGTCGAGCCGAGTGCGCACCCTCTTCTCGTTCCCCAACCCCGTCAACGAGGTCTCGGCCCGCCTGGTGGCGGCCGGCGTCGTCGTGATGTGCGTGCTGACCATTGCCCTCGACCTGCGCTGGGCGACGATCGTGATCGCCTACGGCTTCGTGGCCCGGGTGTTGACCGGCCCGACTCTCAGCCCGCTGGGACAGTTCGTGACCCGTGTCGTCACGCCACGCCTCCCCATCGCCGAGCGCCCGGTGGCCGGGCCGCCCAAGCGGTTCGCCCAGGGCATGGGCGTCGCCTTCTCCGTGACAGCCCTGGCCCTGACCGCCCTCGGCTACTGGACGGCCGCCGAGGTCTTCCTCGGCCTGCTGGCCGCGGCGGCGCTCCTCGAGTCCGCCTTCGGCCTGTGCCTCGGGTGCAAGGCCTTCGCCGTCCTCATGCGCGTCGGCGTGGTCCCCGAGGAAGTCTGCGAGCGCTGCAACGACATCTGGGGTACGCAGGGCGCAGCGGCCTGACACACAGGGCGGTCGCCGCCGCAGGAGCGGTCAGTCGTCGTAGATCAGGACGCCCCGGATGTTCTTGCCGTCCCGCATGTCCTGGTAGCCCTGGTTGATGTCGCCGAGCTTGTAGGTGTTGGTGATCATGGAGTCCAGGTCGAGCAGCCCGTTGCGGTAGAGCTTGAGCAGCTTGGGGATGTCCGAGTGGATGTTGGCCGAGCCGAAGATGCTGCCCACGACCTGCTTCTCGTAGATGGTCAGCATCATGAGGTTCATCGTCACTGCGGTCTCGTTGTACGGATGGATGTTGGTGACCACGACCCGGCCCCGCTTCGCGGCCAGGTTCAGGATGGAGTCCATCATCGGCCCCGATCCCACACCCATGGCGCAGATCACCTTGTCGCACATGTGGCCCCAGGTCTCCTGGTGAATCAGCCCGAAGGCCTCCTCAATGGAAGCCGCAGTGTGGGTCGCTCCGAAGGTGGGGGCCAGATCGCGCTTGAGCTGCACGGGGTCGATGGCGAAGATCGTCCCGGCGCCGGCGATGCGAGCTCCCTGCACGGCCGAGGCTCCGATGCCCCCGATGCCGATGACCGCCACGTTGTCGCCAGGCTGCACGTCTGCCGCATAGACCGACGAGCCCCACCCCGTGGTGACGCCGCAGCCGACCAGGCACGCCTTGTCCAGCGGGATGTCGTCCAGGATCTTCACGCACGACGCCTGATTGACCACCGTGTAGGGGGCGAAGGTGCCGAGACAGACCATGGTCGAGACGTCCTGACCGCGGGCGTGATGGCGCACGGTGCCGTCGAGTTGCTTCCCCGTCATGAGAATGCCGCCGACGTCGCACAGGTTCGAGTGCCCCGTGGCGCACGGAGGGCACTTTCCGCACGCCGGGACGAATCCGAGCACCACGTGGTCGCCCGGCGCCAGGCCGGTCACACCGGGACCCACCTCCTCGATCACTCCGGCGCCTTCGTGGCCACCGATGACAGGAAGAGGGACGGGCATGTCGCCGGTGAGCAGGTGCTCGTCGGAGTGGCACATGCCCGATGCCGCCAGCTTGATGAGGACCTCGCCCTCCTTCGGTGCGTCCAGCTCAATGGGCTCGACGCTCCACGCTTCCCGGTCCCACAACACTGCTGCTTCGGTTTGCACGATGCCCTCCCCAGGATCCGACCTGCCGACCTTGCACGCTAATGGGCGACGGGCCGGGCATGCCGGACAAGGAACGCCGCCCCGAGGAGGGGGCCGGTGCAAGATACGGCGGTGATCCGATTGGTCGTCACCGACCTGGACGGGACCTTGTGGCGCAATGCCGTCGTGCCCCAGCCGACGAGACAAGCCATCAGCGAGCTGGAGCGCCGGGACATCCCCCTCCTCGCGGCAACAGCTCGCCGATCATGGTCGGTCGCGGACTACCTCCGGCAGGCCGAACTGGACCTTCCCGCGGTGATGCTCAACGGTGCACTCGGCCGGGACAAGGGAGGAGAGCCGACCTTTCACCAGTGCACCTTCGACCCCGGAGAAGCGGCGGCCGCGCTGGACGTGTTCACGCGACACGGAGTGACGCCGTGTGCGAGCTTCGAATCCCGGGAGTGGGATGTCGTCTCCGGACCGGTTCCGAGTTCGGGCGAGCCGTATCTCCTCTGGGCAGGATCCCAGCTGCAGCTGGTCGAGGATCTGGCGACGCTGGTCGGCTCCCTGCCCGTCTTTGCTCTCTCCGTCGTGGCCTGCCCGGACCCGGAGGCATTGCACGAGATACGAGACGAGCTCGCAGCGCTTGGCGGCACCGGAATGGTCAACGTCTTTCAGGACAAGGTGTTCGGTGGCTGGACGCTCGACTCCGCGCCCAAGGGAGTCAGCAAATGGAGTGGTGTCGAGGCCTACTGCCGTTACCGGGACCTCGACCCCACCGAAGTGCTCGCAATCGGTGACGGTGACAACGACGTGGAACTGCTCGAGCGTGCCGCCCACTCCTGCGCCATGAGTCACGCGACCGACAGAGCAAAGGCGGCGGCGAGCGTCACGTTGCCCGACGGCATGGACGGATGGAGTCACCTCCTCAATTTCCTCTGATCGCCCCCAACGCTCTGCGGTCTCGCCGCGGGGCGCTCAGACCGCGCCGTGGAGCATCTCGATCCGGCGAGCGAGGTTCACGGCGTGGTCTCCGATGCGCTCGTAAAACCGCGCCAGGAGCGTGACCTGCGCGCCGGTCGGAGGCGGCATCGTCCCGCCGGCGACCTCGCCCGTCAAACGGTCGTGAAGGATGTCGATCTCCTCATCGTCCTCGGACAGTGAGGCGGCATCCGCCGCACGGTCGCCGTAGGCGTCAGCAGCGACCCTCCACATTTCGAGGGCCACCTCGGCCATGCGCTGCACAATGCCTCGACTGAGCGGGCTCATCTCGGCCCCAAGATTGCTCGCGGCCCGCTGGGCGATGTGCTCGGCCAGGTCGCCGCTGCGCTCGAGCTCGGGCACGATGAGAAGGACGCCGACCAGGTGGCGCAGGGTGGCCGAAGGCACCGGCTCGTTGCCCAAGAGCTCCCACACCAAGAGCTCGACCTCCGCCGCCAGATCGTCGATCGCCTGGTCGCCCTCGACCACCTTCAACGCAGTCGAGACGTCGTTGCTCAGCAGCGCCTCGGTCGCCCCGGCCAGGGACTCGGAGACGAGCGCGAAGAGCTGGGCCATCCGGAACTCAATAGGATCGATCTCATCCTCAGCGGGCTCCATGGGCACCGTACGTTAGCTGGGCGGATAGACGCTGTTCGCGTGACGTTCACCTTCGGATGGCCTGGTTTTCACGTGAAGACAGCGCCGAACAACCCGAAGAGTCTCCAGGTCACGAGACCCGTGTAGGGGCCAGTTCGCGCATCGGCCTGTCCAGCCGACGCGAGCGACAGATTCAGCTCCGCTTCTTTGCTGCCTTTTTGGCGACGGTTGCGCGCTTCTTGGCCGTCTTCTTGGCCGTGGTGGCCTTGCGCTTGGCGACCGGAGCCCGCTTCTTGGCCGTCTTCTTCGCGACGGTTGCGCGCTTCTTGGCGGTCTTCTTGGCCGTGGTGGCCTTGCGCTTGGCGACGCCGACCTGCTTCTTGGCGGTCTTCTTGGCCGTGGTGGCCTTGCGCTTGGCGACGCCGACCTGCTTCTTGGCGGTCTTCTTAGCCGTAGTGGCCTTGCGCTTGGCGACAGTCGCCTTCTTCTGGGCCGCCTTCTCACCCCCCGCGGCCTTGCGTTTCACAACGGCCACTCGCTTCTTGCCGACCTTCTTGGCCGTCGCGGCCTTGCGCTTGGCCACGGTCGCCTGCTTCTTGATCGTCTTCTTGACGCTCTTGGCCTTCTTTGCAGCAGCCTTCTTGATGGGACGCGCTTGCTTCTCGACGCGTCCGGCAGTCTTCGAAGACCCGATAGCGGTCGCCGCTTCACTCAAACCCTGCCGGACTCTCGATCCCGCAACCACTGCAGCCGCTTCGACGGTACCGACAGCATCTCCGACGACTTCGGCCGCTTTGTCTATCTTCCCTGGCATGAGCGTCAGGCTAACGCGTGTAATCCGCATGTCAACGGGCAAAATTCTGTTGAACGGCTCACTACTTCGTCTCGAGGGAAGCGACTGCTGACGCGGCGATGAGACTCGCGCCTCAAGTGAATTCCGCAATAAATCTCGGGCTCAGTCCGTCGGCAGATGCTCTCGTAATTTCGAGACAGCCTCCGTCGTACGCTCCGCACCTGACGCAAGGTAAGGGAGGATCGCGTCGACCGCTGGATAGGAGCCATTCCGGGTCAGTGGCTCCAGTTGCCGAGCCGCGTCCGAGACGAAGGAGGCGGCTTGCTGGACAGCGTGCGTCGCAGACTCACTCGAACCCTTGACTGCGTCCGCGACCACCTCATGAACGTGACTGAGTGCCTCGGGGCTCGGAGCCACCTTCTCTGCAAGGTCATGACTGGCTGCGCCGAGGCGCCTCCCGGTACGCCGACTCGCGGCGCGCCCTCGCCGGATCGTCTGCTGGCCGGACTTCGACACCTGCGTCACGGTGGGAGCCAGGCTGGTTCGAGCACGACGCGCTTTCCGGTGGCCGGTCGCCCGGCCTGCTGAAACGGCGGCCTCAAGCTGTCGTGCCTGGCGCTTCGCCCGCCAGGCCAGCGACGGCTCGCCTTCGGTGTCGAAGGCAGCCAGTATCAGCCCTCCCAAGAGACCTACGTTCTTGAGGAAGTGCATCTTTTGCTGGTTCCGGGTGATCGGGTCCGATTCCTCCCAGAACCGATGGCCGGCGTAGGTGGTGGGAACGATTGATCCGATCAGAGCCAGCGCGGCGAGTCTTCGGAACTTTCCCACAGCCAGGAGAATTCCGGCGCCGATCTGGACCGCACCATTGATGCGCACGAATGTCTCGGTATCGAGGCCGTCGACACCGGCCTTCTCGGCAAGGGGCTCGGTTACAGCTTCCGCCTTCTTGGCTTTCCCTGCCGGATTCCGAAATGCATCCCATCCCCCGACCACAAAGATTGACGCGAGCAACGGACGAGCGAGTCGACGAGAGAGTGCCATTGCGGTACCTCTACCCGGATTTCAAATGGTTATCCATCGGATGTGAGCAACGCTCACGCTTCATTTGCCTCGGATCGATCCGCGCCCTGCTGTACACGGTCCTCAGATTCCTCGAGGATGGCCTCGGCCTGCTCCTCAGGGTTCTCGCTCGCAGCTTCTTCGGGTGGTCTTCCCTCTGCCCGTGTTTCAACATTCTGCCGTGTTGTTCCCATGCTCGATCCACGTCCTTTCGCGTTGTCCTTTGTCTGGGGCTTCCCCATCTACCCTCGAACATGAGGCGACACACGCTGCATCTTGAGGGGATCAGGTCCTGGAGTCGGCGCTCACACTCCTTGGTCGTGGCGTCGACGGCGCCGGAGAGAAGTACGCGCTCCGCTCTGCTGATGCATCGATGGAGGGCACGCTGGGGATACTGTCCTCATTGATCCCCCGAGGATCACAAGGACGATTCGAGGCACCATGAGTGGGTCCGAGCTCAGCGCAAGCGAGACAGGTGAATCGGAAGCGGAGCGCAACAATCGCAACCTGAGCGATCTGCTCCAGGAACTGCGTGTCGCTGGACTTGGTGTGCAGGTGCTTTTCGGTTTCTTGCTCTCCCTGCCGTTCACCGTGCGCTTCAAGCAGCTCGACGCGCTTGAACGAGCCCTCTACCGGGTGAGCCTTCTCAGCGCCGCCTTGGCTATCGCTCTGCTCGTGAGTCCGGTTGCCTACCACCGCTGGGTATTCCGTCGACACGAGAAGGGGCGGCTGCTGCGATACGCCAATACACAGGCCATCGTCGGGCTGGGCATGGTCGCACTGGCGGTGTGCGTCGCCATCTGGATGGTTCTCCTCTTCGTCGGCTTGAACTGGCCGACGGCACTCCTCGCGGCCGTGGTAACCGGATGCTTTGTCGCCCTGTGGTTCGTGCTCCCGATCGCAGACAGGATCGGAGCGGATCGTCGAAGGGAGGAGGCCCGGTAAGGGTCGAACGGTGTCCCCGATGCCGCTCCGCCCGCGGGCAATCTCGTTCACCGGTCGTACATCGCTACGACGCTGCTTTCCCGAATCTGAATGTTCCGATCATCAGATCAGAGGCTCGTTTCGGTCAAAGGTCTTCGGGTATCCCACCCCTACGAGGCGATGAGGACGCCGTCGCCGGCACGACCCGGAGGACCGTACGATGCCACAGCAGGCGTGGAACGCGAAGAGGGAGCGTCAGTACCAGCACATCAAAGGCGGCCTCAGGCAGCGGGGCGATTCCGAGGAGCTGGCCGAAGAGATCGCAGCGCGGACGGTCAACAAGGAACGGGCGCGCCACGGGGAGTCCAAAGTCAAGAGCAAGAGTTCGACGAACGACATCTCATCGAGTCGTCGGGGCGGGCTCCGTTCTCACAGTGGGGCGGGCGGTCGGACCCGTGACCAGCTCTATCAAGAAGCCAAGCGCAAGGGCGTCACCGGCCGATCCAAAATGACCAAGGCGCAGCTCGAACACGCAGTGAGTCGGAAAGCGAGTCCTGGGTCTTCTCTCGAAGGCCATCGCCAGGCTCCGAGTGACCATCGTCCCTCTTGGTTGAGGTTGGTTTATCTCGATTCGATCACAGCTGAGTTCGAGATAACACCGGCGTGGCCGGAAGCCGAGCAGCGTCGCGAGGCGATCCGCCCGGCGGTTGCATGGCTACTCCCGGGGTGGGTACAGGACCCCCATGGGACGGAACGGCATGCTCGAGCAGGAAGTCAAGTTTGACGCACCCTTTGCCCTCGCTCTCCCGGATCTGCGTTCGCTGGTCGGTGAGAGCGTTCGGCTGCCCGAAGAGCAACAGGTCTCGCGCTATTTCGACACGGTCGACCATCGGCTCTGGCGACAGGGGATGACCCTGCGTCACCGGAGCACCGGCGGCCGGGACGATGGCACCTGGACGTTGAAGTTGCCTCAGCCCTCGAGCGGGCCTGCTCTGCGGCGCACCGAGGTCACCTGGACCGGGTCGAGTCATGAGGTGCCAACGGATGCACGAGTGCTCTTGCGCGGCGTGCTTCGGCGCGCGCCGTTGCGTCCCCTGACGGTCCTCGAAACGACTCGGCAGAGACTGCTCCTGCGCGACAACCAGGATCATGAGCTCGCTGAACTCGACGATGACGTCGTGCTCGTCGTCGGCGGTCCCCGCAGTGGAATGCGATTCCGCCAAGTCGAGGTGGAGTTCCGCGACACCAATTGGAAAGGTGGGAAGGTTCTGCGCCGACTCGAGAAGGCCGGCGCACGTCTCCACAACGACCCGAAACTGGCAAAGGCCATCGACCTCCCGCGTCAGTCCCCGCTACATCACGCCCTGGACAAGCGATCCACAATGGGTGATGTGGTCCTGGCGACTCTCCGCGCCGGCCTCGACCGACTCATCTCTCACGACTGGCAGCTCCGGCTCGACTCCTCCCAGCCTCCGGCAGAGGATGTTCATCAGGCACGCGTGGCGACAAGGAGACTGCGCTCAGACTTGAAGACCTTCGGTGCGGTTCTCGACCCCCTCTGGCTCCGACACGTCCGGAACGACCTGAAATGGCTGGGCACCGCCTTAGGGGAATTGCGAGATCGGGACGTCCTCGCCGAAGCACTCACCGACGCTCCACCCGCCATTCGTCAGCGCCTCGCGGTGCAACGCCTGGAGGCTGCCCGCCAGTTGGCGGACGTGCTCGCAAGTGCGCGCTACATGAACCTCGTCGACCGTCTTCATGCCGGCTCGGAGCTGTTGCCGCTGGCGCCGGGAGCCGAGCGGGAGGCAGGGCGGCCCGCGGTCGATATCGTGCCGTCGCTGGTTGCCGGTCGTTGGCGGGCCGTGCGTCGACAGGTGAGGCGAGCGGGTTCAGACCCGGATCCCGCCCAGCTGCACGGGATCCGGATCAAGGCCAAACAGCTGCGCTACGCCGCGGAGGCGGCGACCCCGATCATCGGCCGGCCGGCGCGGCGAACGGCAAGAGCAGCAGAGCACGTCCAGACCGTCCTCGGGGATCACCATGACGCGGTCGCTGCCGAGCAGTGGCTCCGCGAGCAATGGGCTGACGACTCGTCGTCCGGCGCTTCTGCCGGGGTCGCGCCTGCCGTCGCGTTCGAGGCTGGGCGACTCGTCGGCGAGGCACGCCAACGCCAGCGAGAGTCTCAGCGGACCTGGAAGGACGCTTGGGTCAAGCTGCGTGAGCCGAAGCGTCGGCGGTGGCTGCGGCGGCGCTGAACTCGGCGCCATTTGACGGTGCGAGGACCGAGGATCTGACTCTCCCGCCGTCAGACCACCGCACTGACGAGAACTGGCCATCAGTAGGCTTGAGCGCATGACTGATCCGGTTCTCCAGACCGTCCCCCTCGGCCGTCAGTGGGGGACGGCGGACCCCTTCCTTTTCTGTGTGCATCACCTCGACCGTTACCCGGCGGCAAACGAGCACATGGGGCCTGAGGCGTCGCTCGAAGCACGCGATATCGGCATGGACTTCTCCGGAGCGGACGGGTGGAGCATGTACCACGGCAGCATTGTGCCTGGCTTTCCGCAGCATCCGCACCGTGGCTTCGAGACGGTGACGTTCGTCCGGCAGGGGCTCATCGACCATTCGGACTCCCTCGGTGCCACGGCCCGGTTCGGCCGCGGCGATGTCCAGTGGTTGACGGCGGGGTCGGGCATCGTGCATTGCGAGATGTTTCCGCTGCTCGACCGCACGGGCCCCAACACGACCGAGCTCTTCCAGATCTGGCTCAACTTGCCGTCGGAGGACAAGATGGTCGACCCCTACTTCACCATGTTGTGGGACGAGGAGATTCCCCGGCTCGCGCTGGCCGACCCCGATGGCCGTCGTGGTGAGCTGACGGTGATCGCCGGGGCGATCGACGGACTACGTCCGTTGGCGGCGCCGCCTGACTCCTACGCGTCGCGCGCCGATTCGGATCTGGCCATCTGGCATCTGGTCCTCGAGCCGCTCGCCCGATGGGCGGTCCCGCCAGCAATGGCGGCGGACACCACCCGCACCCTCTACGTCTTCGAGGGAGCGGTCTCGGTGGCGCAGCACCCCGTCACCGAGTCGACGGGGGTCGTCGTCCGCCCAGACGAGCCGGTGACCGTGACCGCCGGACCGGCGGGTGCCGAGGTGCTCATTCTGCAGGGCCGGCCCATCGGAGAGCCGGTCGCCCAGTACGGGCCGTTCGTGATGAACGACCGCGCCGGCATAGAGCAGGCGCTCCTCGACTACCAGACCACCGGCTTCGGGGGATGGCCGTGGCCGACAGACGATCCGGTCCAGCCGCGCCATGCCGGTCGGTTCGCCCGGCATGCCGACGGCCACCTCGAGCAGCGCGACGAGCTGGAGCGCCAGCAGCCGGCGTAGTCCCTACCGCTTCGCTACGAAGGTGCCCGAGAGGTGCCACACGCCGGTGAAGCCGTTGAACGGCCCGCCTAAAACACCCTCCTGCGCGCATTCGCGCCGGCGGTCTATCGACGTCCGAGGGAAGACGCATCGCCTGGTTGCCCAGGCTCTAGGTAGAGGCACCCTCACTCTTTACTAGTATCTGACTAGGAATGATTGGAAATCTCGTCAATCCGCGCCGGGAGTTCGGGCTCCCGCCCACGTGGGTCGCTCCCGCCGCACATCGAATGGGCCAATGGGAGACGAAGCCGTGACCCCAGGCAGCCCAATGGGCCCAGAGGAATCGAGGCCCTCCGGGCGGGCACCGCTGGTCGCGACGGATGGTCACAACCCCACCGACGGCATCGTCGAACAGGCGGCGCCGGGTATCGAGGGCATCACCCCACGGGTACGAATCCGCAAAGCGGCGCTCAAACACTTTGCCGAAGAGGGGTACGAGCGAGCGACGATTCGAGCTATCGCGCACACCGCCGGCGTCTCGCACGGGATGCTCCGACATCACTTCGGATCAAAGGTCGACCTGCGCGCAGCATGCGATGACTACGCCTTCCAGGTGTTGCATCGTCTCAATGCCCTGATGCACGAGACCCCGAGCACCAGTGCCCGCTCGTTCCACAGCTCAAAACAAATCTGGCGTTACGCGGCACGGTCACTGGCGGACGCGTCTCCGACCGCTGCACCGATCTTCGATGAGATGGTCACGATAACGGCACGCCGGATGGTACGGGCCGATGGACTCTGTCCCGAACAGGCGGCCGCGCAAGACACTGTCCGGACCGCGTTGCTCGCAGCCATGGCGACCACAATCCCGTTGTTCCACGAACATCTCTCTCGTGCCCTCGGTGTCGACATCTTCGCCCCCGAAGGAGACCGGCTGGTGACGCAGGCGGTGCTCGATATCCTCGCCCACCAGCTGAACGATGACGACCCGGCTTCGGTACCGCTGGCGGGCGCCGAGATATGAGTCGTTGAGTTCGGAATCGATCCGGTACAGCGTTACGTGCTCCACTCGTGAGCCAGAAGCGCAAACGAACGCACCCTGTCATGGTGGTCGTGCGTGATGGTGGTCACGATGACTTCGTCAGCCTGAACAGCCTCTTGGAGACGCTCGAGTCCCTGGACCACCGTCTCAGGCGAGCCGACGAACTGGCTCGCCACGCGATCGTGAACCAGGGCCTCGTCTTCGGGAGTCCAGGCGTGTCGCCGCGCTTCCTCTGGATCCGGGAACGGGATTGCACCCTCGCCACAGCGAATGCTTCGTACCCAATGCGCATAGCCAACAGCCAGATCCTTCGCCGTTTCGTCATCGGGACCCACGACCACATCAGCCGAGACCGCCACGTAGGGACGCTCGAGCTCGCGCGATGGGACGAAGGCCTCGCGGTAGGCATGCGCAGCACTCAGGGCGGTGGCCGGGCTGATGTGGTAGCTGGCAGCGAACCGGAGGCCGAGTCGGCCTGCCACCGCTGCGCTCTCCCCCGGGCTCGAACCCAGGATCCACGGCTCCACCCGCGCTCCTGCGCCGGGGACCGGATGTGGATCCAAGCCGTCCTTGGAACGGTACGACCCTTCCAACAATCCGAGAATGTCCTCGACGAGGTCGCCGTATTCTGCCGACTTCGCCTGCTCCTGCTGCAGCATCTGCGCCGTGAGCGATATCCGGGGTGCCGCGGCCAAATGGCGCAGCGAGGGTGCCGCAGGAATCAGTAGCCCATTGTCGGCGTAACGGTCTTGTCGAAGCGACTTCTCGCTGCTGGCGGTCCGGCCCTCAGATCGGGCCAGTTTCTCCTTGAAGAAGGTGCGGCCACCCGAACGCCCGATACCCAGATCGATACGACCGGGGTACATGGCGTCAAGCAGCCCGAATTCCTCGACCACAGAGAGGGCGGTGCGGTGCCCGCTCTGCACGCCACCCGAACCGAGCCGAATGTGCTCCGTGTGGGCGCCCGCCATCGCGATGAGGAGGGCAGGCGCCGACCCGGCCGCGCCGGCATTCAGGTGGTGCTCGGCAAACCAATAGCGCCGGTACCCGAGCTGCTCCGCCACCTGCACGAGGTCGAGCGCGTTGCACAAGGCCCGTTTCGGATCGGAACCCGACACCACCGGGACCAGATCGAGTATCCCGAGCGGGACGTGGTCGCCCGTCATGCCGAAACCGTCTTCGAGGCCCCCGACGAAGTCCGCGCCGGCCCCAGGCCCAGGTGACCGCGCAGCGTCGTGTCCACGTAGTCGTGGCGGAAGCGACCGGCCTCCTGGAGGATCGGGACCACCGTATCGGCGAACTCATCGAGACCACCAGGAGTCACGTGGGGCACCAGGATGAAGCCGTCGGCAGCCTCCAGATCGACCGCCTCGATGATCCTTCCGGCCACCTCCGCGGGCGTCCCCACGAACGAGGGCGGACTCGTCACCTCGATGATCAGCTCTCGAATCGAGAGGTGCTTCGCCTCCGCCAGGGCGCGCCACTCGATGGCCGTCTGTGCCTTGTCCCGGACGGCTGCGGCACGCCCCTTCGAGATGCTCGGCGCACGGAGGTCGGGCTCCACCTCCGGCAACGGTCCGTCAGGGTCGTAGGAGGACAGGTCGCGGTTCCAGACCTGCTCGAGGAACAGGATGGCCGTGGGACCACTGACCTGCTGGCGCCTGATGTGCTCTGCCCGCTCGACGGCGTCCCTTCCGGTCTCACCGAGAACAAACGTGGCGGCCGGAAGGATCTTGAGGTCGGCCGGTGCACGCCCGTACGCGGCAAGCCGGCTCTTGACGTCACGGTAGAAGGCCCTGCCGGCTTCGATCTTTCCGTGTCGGGTGAAAATGCAGTCGGCGTCTGCGGCAGCGAATTCGCGGCCTGTGTCGGAATCCCCCGCCTGAAAGATGACGGGATGGCCTTGCGGAGAGCGAGGCACGTTGAACCGTCCCGAAATGTCGAACTGCGCTCCGTGGTGTTCGAACTCCCCCTGGGAAGAGTCGATCACGAAGCGCCCGGTGTCGGGATCGGCCACGATGGCATCGTCGTCCCAGCTGTCCCAGAGCTCGCGTGCGGTCAGGAGGAACTCTCTCGCTCGGTCATAGCGCGCTGCCTCGGGCAGAAATCCGCCGCGGCGGAAGTTCTCACCCGTGAAGGCATCCCACGACGTCACCACGTTCCAGGCCGCTCGGCCCCCCGAGAGGTGGTCGAGCGAGGCCAGCTGACGCGCCACCTCGAAGGGCTCGTTGAAGGTCGAGTTGATGGTGCCCGACAGACCAATGTGCTCCGTGACCGCCGCCAGCGCAGCCAGAACCGTGAACGTATCGGGCCGACCGACGACGTCGAGATCGTGTATCTGACCGCGTTGCTCGCGCAACCGCAGGCCCTCGGCGAGAAAGAAGAAGTCGAATTTCGCCCGTTCGGCCGTCTGGGCCAGCTTGACGAATGACGAAAACTCAATGTGGCTCCCTGCGGCGGGATCGCTCCACACGGTGGTGTTGTTGACGCCGGGAAAGTGCGCGGCCAGGTGCACCTGCTTCACGCCAGAACGGTTGGAGGTCATACCGGCACGTAGCGGTTGACCGGCCGCATGAGTCCGAGACGGGCCCGCAGCGTTGACTCCTGGTAGGACGGGGGCCGAAGGTCGCGCTCGGCCAGTTCCGCCACTACTTCGTGCGCGATGGCGTCGAAGTCACTCGGCACCGCTCCGGGGCGGAGCCGAAATCCCTCGACGCCATTTGCATGCCATTCTGCGATGAGGTCGACGAGCTCGGTCGGCGTACCGGAGAAGATCATGGCGTCCGACTCCAAGGGCTTGCCGGCAAGCTCATCGAGCCGCTCTTTGCGTTCGACCGCTCGGCCTGGCTCGTCGTCGAGGAAGACAACCAGATCAGCCACGACACGGAGGGGCGGTTGTGTTCGTGCAACCCTCTCTTCGTGTCGACGCACCGTGGCAATCAGGGATCGGGCGTCCTCGCTCGAGTGGGGGGTGACAAAGACCACGTCGGCCGATCGTGCGGCCAATGCGAAGGCTGCGTCCACGTGAGCCAGCACGCAGATGATCGGTTGTCCCTGCGGCGGCCGGGGCGTGATGGAAGGGCCCCGCACTGAGAACCATTGACCCTCGAAGTCGATGTAGTGCAACTTGTCCCGGTCGACGAAGCGTCCGGTGGCGACATCCCGGATTTCGGCGTCGTCCTCCCAGCTGTCCCAGAGGCGGCGCACCACTTCGACGAAATCTGCGGCCTCCTCCATCAGGAGTTCCCCCGACTCCGGTTCGTCGGAACCCTTGACCCCGGCTGGTCCGCGAGACCCGACGCCTCGTCGACCGAACTGTGCCGCCTCGAGACTGGTCGGCGAAATCCGGGCTTGGAAGCCGGCCCGGCCCCGGCTGACGTAGTCCAATGTCGCAATGGCCTTGGAGATGTGGAACGGCTCGGTGTGCGTGGTGGTCGCCACCGGAATGATCCCCACCCTGGCCGTCTCGGGTGCTGCCCGCGCCGCGACCAGGACGGCGTCGAGCCTGCCGAGAACCCTGTCCGTTCGCCCTTCGGGGTGCTTCGCGCTGGTCGACTGCAGGAGCATTGAGTCCTGAATCGTGACGAAATCGAGGCCGGACCATTCCGCCTCTTGGATCAGCCCGACCCAGTACCCGGGTCGGAACACGTCCCGCGCGTCCACATCCGCCTCACGCCAGGCCGCTGGATGCCACCCGACGCCGTCGAGGGCCACGGCCAGGTGCAGCGGAGGCACGTGTGAAGATGGAGACGTCACCTTCTCAGACGGCGAACGCGCGGGACGCCGCTTCGGGTGATGGTGGCTGGTGCAGGCGAGGAGACGTGTCGCTCGCGTCAGGAGGGGTCGCTACATCGCCCCGACTGGCGAAGCGTCGGAGAAGAGGGAGGACGTTCTCGCCAACCGAATAGGCCTCTTCGAGGTAAGGATGACCCGACAGGATGAACTCGTCCAGCCCGAGCTCGTGGTACTCGACCAGTCGCTCCGCCACTTGTTCATGACTGCCGACGAGCGCCGTCCCCGCTCCCGGGCGGACCAGGCCGATGCCGGCCCACAGATTGGGACTGACCTCGAGCTCGGCCCGGTCCCCTTGGTGTAACGACAGCATCCGCTGCTGCCCGACCGATTCGCTCCTCGAGAGCAGCTGCTGCGCAGCGGACACCAAGGCGGGATCCATCGTCTCGAGAAGTCGATCGGCCTCTTGCCATGCCTGACCTTCGGAATCACGCGAGATGACGTGAAGGCGAATCCCGAATCGCACCTCCCTCCCGTTGGCCTGCGCCTTCGCCCGTACTCGCTCGATGCGCTCCCGAACCATGTCGGGTGGTTCTCCCCAGAGCAGGTACACATCGACATGGCGGGCAGCGACGTCCTCGGCTGCGCTCGACGCACCGCCGAAGAAGATCTCCGGCACGGGATCCGGCCGCCGTTGCACGGTGGCACCCTCGACGCGGTAGTGCCATCCCCCGAAGTCAAACGGAGCGCCGCTCCATGCGCCTCGCAAGATGGACAGGAATTCGTCCGTACGGGCGTACCGCTCGTCATGCGAGAGCCAATCACCGAAGCGACGCTGTTCCGAACTGTCCCCTCCCGTCACGATGTTGATGAGCAGCCGCCCGCCGGTCAGGCGTTGAAAGGTTGCCGCCTGCTGGGCCGCGAGGGTCGGATTGGTGATGCCGGGACGGAACGCGACCAGGAACCGCAACCGTGACGTGTGCTGACTGAGCGCCATCGTGACCAACCACGCATCCTCGCAATGGGTCCCCGTCGGGGTCAGGACGGCGTCGAAGCCCAGCTGATCCGCTGCTCGAGCGACCTGGCCCAAATAGTCGAGGGACGGCGGCCGACCATGGCCGCCCAGCCCCGGGACCACGTTCCGACTGTCGCCGGAGGTGGGGAGGAACCAGTGAACGTTGATTGGCATAGCGACCCTCCGAGCCCGACTCAGGCTGACGGAATTCTCTCTCTACGTCCTGGACTCCATGGCCTCTCCTCGCACTCTTGCGCTGGCTCGACAGGTAATGGCAGGCGTCCTTCGTCTAAATCTGACTTACTCAATCGGATTTGTCAAGATAACGTCCGTTGGAGCAGCGTGCTGCGCCGGAGAACGGTTCAGGCTTCGAGGTAGTACCGGCCGGCGTCCCCCTGCAGAGCCTGGCTCGTCCGGCCGTCGAGGCCCACCACGGGGACCCCGGCCGTGGTGACGCGCTGCATCCGGCGGCGTTCGGAGCCGTAGTCGGCGATGGCGTAGTGCTGAGTCGCGCGGTTGTCCCAAATGGCCACGTCACCCTCTTGCCAGTGCCAGCGCACGATGTTCTCCGGCCTGGTGACGTACGCCTGGAGGATACGGATGAGATCGAGGGACTCGCTGAGGCTGTGACCCACCAGCCGCTGGGCGAAGCCTCCGAGGAGCAGCGCGGGCTCTCCCGTCTCGGGATGGAGGCGCACCACCGGGTGTTCGGTCTCGTAGACCTCCGAGACGAACGCCTGCAGGTGAGCCAGCTGCTCGGGGCGCAGCTTGCCCCGCATTTTGGCGACGTCGACCCGACCGTAGTCGTGCCCGTTGGAGTGCACCGCCACGAGGCGGTCCGCCAATTGGCGCAGATCCTCGGGCAGCTCACCGTAGGCCGCCACCGTGTTGGCCCACAGGGTGTCGCCACCGACCTCGGGGATGATGAGCGCGCGCAGCACCGAGAAGATCGGCGGACGGTCCACGAAGGTGACGTCGGTGTGCCAGTGGTTGGCACTAGCACCGGCGATCGAATCGAGATCGAAGACTTCGCGATCGTCGGTGAGCTGGGGAAGCGTGGGATGCCCCAGGGTCAACGGGCCGAGCCGAGAGGCGAAGGCCAGGTGCTCCGTCGAGTCAATGGACTGGTTGCGGAAGAAGACGACGCTGTGCGCCAGCAACTCGTGGCGAATGGCGGCCACCGCACCGTCGTCGAGGTGGGCCAGGTCCACTCCGGAGATCTCCGCCCCGATTCGGCCCGTCAGGCGCCGAGAACGTAGCTGCACTGACTGATCGATGGTCACGGCTGTCCTCCTCGAAGAGCGGAAATCCGATCGGAGTTATCGATTATAAGCAGGATCCGGTCCGGCGATCACCTCGGGAAGGCGCCTCCGGGGGCGCCCCGAATCCTCACGCGGTGACGCGCTGCATCGCTTCGGCCAGCAGGACGACCGAGCGCAGCCGACCTTCACTCCCCGGGACCTGGTGCACCGTGATGAGCTCGTCGGCACCGGTGAAGGTGACGAATTCGTCGAGGTAGTCACGGACTTCGCTCGGGGTGCCCGCTGCGGTGTAGGTCAGCATGTGATCCACCTGTACCGATACGCCCGCTGCAAGCAGTTCGTCGGCCTGCTCGTCAGTGACATCCTGCTCCTGGACGCCCAAGCGGCGCCCGTGCAGGCTGACGGCCCGGATCCGCCGAATCTCCTGCAGTTGCTCGCGGGCGGCGGCCACCGTGTCGGCGGCGATGACGTTCACCCCAACCATCACGTAGGGCTGCTCAAGCTGTGCCGACGGGCGGAAGTCCTCCCGGTACGCGGCGATCGCCTCCATGAGGGCGGCGGGAGCGAAATGGGAGGCGAACGCATAGGGGAGCCCGAGCGCCGCGGCCAGCTTCGCCCCGAAGAGCGACGATCCCAAAATGTAGAGCGGAACCTGAGAGCCCTTGCCGGGGATGGCGTCTACGCCCCGCACTCGGGTCTCTCCGGCGAGGTAGCCCTGGAGCTCGAGGACGTCCTGGGGAAAGGTGTCCGCCGAGCGCGGGTCGCGACGAAGCGCGTACATCGTGTTCTGATCCGAACCCGGAGCCCGGCCCAACCCGAGGTCGATTCGGCCCGGGTACATCGCTTCGAGCGTACCGAACTGTTCCGCGATGGTCAGGGGCGCGTGGTTGGGCAACATCACGCCACCCGCCCCCAGACGGATCGTCTTCGTGTGCGCACCGACGTGCGCGATCAGCACGCTCGTCGCCGAGGACGCGATGCCCGCGATGTTGTGGTGTTCGGCGTACCAGACCCGTTCGTAGCCCAGCTCCTCCGCCCGCTGCGCGAGAACCACGCTGGCGGCGAAACTGTCACTGGCAGTCTCGCCTCGCCTGATGGGGGCCAGGTCGAGGATAGACAGCGGGGTCCGCGTCATGGCATCGTTCTCGGGGCTCGAGCGCGTCTCGGCCTAGAGGTAGTGCTCAAGGTCCGCCTTGATGTCGGCAGGTGCCACCGGTGGCTCGTAGCGCTTGATGACGGCTCCGTCACGACCCACAAGGAACTTGGTGAAGTTCCACTTCACCTCGTCGGTACCCTCCCCCTCGGGACGGATGTTCGAGATCGCCTTGTAGAACTCGCCGTACTGCGGACCGAAGTCTCCTGGCGCCTGCGCACGCAGGAATTGATAGAGAGGGACAGCGTCCTCGCCGTTCACGTCGACTTTGGCGAAGACCGGAAAGGTGACGTCGTAGGTCGTCTTGCAGAACGCTTGAATCTCGTCGTTGCTACCGGGCTCCTGCTCCTTGAACTGATTGCTCGGGAACCCGAGGATCTCGAAACCGCGGTCCTTGTCGTCCCGGTAGAGCGACTCCAGCCCCTCATATTGCGGCGTCAGCCCGCACTTGCTGGCGACGTTCACAATGAGCAGGACCTTGCCCTGGTAGTCCGCCAGCGGGACCTCGCTTCCGTCTGCTGCCGTGGCCGCGAAGTCGTGCGTCGTTGTCATCGAATCCCTCTTCCTGGCTTTGGTCAGGTCCACTCGCCGCGAACAACCTTCTCGAAGCACAACACCCGACCAGGCGAGGGGATTCCCTGAGGATCAGGTCGGCTCCCCCGCCTTCGTCGCATCGGGAACCTCAACGAGACGACCGGTCGTCACGTCGTAGATGTACCCATAGATCGCGATCCGCCCCGGCACGAGCGGATGGGACCGGACACGGGAGACGTCTTCGGTCACACTCGCCGCATTGTCGCTGATGGTGAGCCAGTCGATGTACTTGGCTTCGGGGGACCCTGGGCCGGGGCCTACATCCCGGAAGCCGTCGGGACCCAATTCCGCCGTTTCAAGGCTGCTGGCCAGCAAGCCCCGGATCACTTCATCGGTGAAGAACTCCATCCCGCAGTTCGTGTGGTGGATCACGAACCACTCCCGAGTCCCCAGCAGCTTGTACGAGATCACGAGTGATCGAATGGCGTCGTCACTCCGCGGCCACCCGCATTGCGGATGACGTGGGCGTCGCCTTCACTCAAGCCGGCATATTTCGCCGGATCGAGGCGCGCATCCATGCAGGTGAGAATGGCAAAGCGGCGCGCCGGCGGCAGCGCCAACGCCGAACGTTCGCCGAAGGAACCGGCATATTCCTCGTTGGCCTGAAGGACTTCATCGCGGACTGACATGTCTCTCCTCCCGTCGCCGGAACACTCTATTCCCGATCATATTAGTCGGCTTTACGCTCCACGTCCCCCTCCCGGCAGTCTCGGGTGCCCGCGCAATCTCCGCAGGGAGGGATCAACGCCCCTGCCGGTCCATCTTCGCGACCAACTGCGGCAGCTCGGGCGAGTCCGCCGGTCCTTGTCGACTGCAGCGGCGCTATGTCGAGCGAGCGGAACGCGCCGGCCGACGCGGAGTGGGCAACTCAGCGTCAACCTCCTCCGCGAGCTCGCACGCGCTTTCGAGAGGGTCGAGAGCATCGAGCCGCGTGGCGAGTAACCGAAGCTGGGCACGAAACGACTCGCCGGCCTCTTGCGCAAGCGGGGCGAGGAGGTGGGCCTCTGCTGCCCGAAGGCGCTCATGGAGCTCGGCAAGGAGGTCCGAGCCGTGTTGCGTTGCGACAACTCGGCGCGCCCGCCGATCAGCCGGATCAGGGCGGCGCTCAATCAGGTTCGCTGCCTCGAGGTCGTCGAGGAGATAGGTCATGACCGTGCGGTCGATGCCGAGGTGCTGGGCCAGGGCGAGCTGGCTCCCAACGGTGCCCTGGGTAGCCGCCGACAGCACCTGGTAGCCGCGTGGACCGCCCGGAAGGTCGGCAACGGCATTGTGCGCAGCAGCGACGTAGGCCCGAAACAGTGTACCCAAGCCCCAGCCGAGATCATCTGCCAACGCGTCGTCACATCGGCCTGGGTCGTCGGGTCTGTTTCCCTGACCAGGGTGATCGATCACATCTTCATCATACGGGTCGTCGTGCGAGAAGCGTTGTCCTGTAGATGCTCGGTTGCGATGATGATCTGTTTACAATACTATTGACGACACAGAGACAAGGCGAGAGAAACGAAGATGGAGGCGACCGTGACGAGCAAAGGAACAGAAAAGCCAACGGTGGTCGTGGTGGGTGGGGGCTACGGAGGTATCGCCGTGGCCAAGGCGCTCGACGCGACCCACGACGTCGTGCTCGTCGAGCCGAAGGACGCCTTCATGCACAACATTGCCGCCCTGCGAGCGCTGGCGGATCCATCGTGGCTTCCGAGGATCTTCCTCCCGTACACAGGGCTCTTGACCAATGGGCGAGTGGTTCGGGACCGTGCTCTCGCAGTGGAGCCCCGCCGGGTGGTGACGGCATCGGGCGAGGAGATCTCGGCCGAGTACGTCGTCTTGGCCACCGGGTCGAGATATCCATTTCCGGCCAAGACCGATCTCATCGACACTCACCACGCTCAAGATCAGGTCCGGCAAGCGCATGAGGCGCTTACGAGGGCAGATCGGGTCCTCTTGGTCGGAGCCGGCCCGGTCGGCATAGAGCTCGCAGGAGAGATCCGTCACGTGTGGCCGAACAAGTCGATCGTCCTGCTCGACGTCGCCGACGAGATTCTCGGCGGACCGTACAACCCCGAGCTCAAAGCCGAACTCCGACGCCAGCTGCTCGAGGCCCGCGTCGAGCTGATCCTCGGCAGCCCGCTGCGCCAACCGCCGCCGCTCGAGCCAGGGGAGCTGGAAACGTTCACCGTGAGCACTGACGCCGGGACAGAAATCACGGCAGATATTTGGTTCCGCTGCTTCGGTGTCGTCCCCAATAGCGACTACCTCGGGGACGAGCTTGCATCCGCTCGCCGCTCCGACGGGTTCATCGAGGTCGGTCCGACCCTGCAGGTTGCCGGCCAGACACAGGTCTTCGCGATCGGGGACGTTTCGACTGCCGACGCCAAGATGGCCGGCTTCGCCGGACGCCAAGCAGCCACCGTGGCGGAGAACATCACTTCGCTCACCCGAGGAAATTCCGAGCTGACGCACTACGAGTCCATGGGTGTTGCCATTGCTGTGCCGATCGGACCAAGCGGCGGAGCGGGCCAGTTCCCTGGACAGGACGAGATCGTCGGAAGCGAGATCATCGCCGAAGCAAAGGGCAGAGATCTGATGGTCGACCGTTTCAGCGAGCTCTTCGGACTTGCGGCATCCACGGCCTCGTAACCGACCGACCGCAATCAGAATTTCTTTTATCCCGGCTTACCCGGAAGAGGTACAGAGATGAGCACCAAAGACATTGAGTTTGGCCTGGATTCCTTCGTTCCGCTCAGCGTGGACGAGTCGGGTCGAGAACTCAGCGGCGACGTCGTGATCCGCAACACCGTCGAAGAGGCTGTTCTCGCCGATGCCGTCGGGATCGATTCGTTCAACATTGCCGAGCACTACCGCCGGGACATGATGGACTCCGCTGGGCACGTCATTCTTGCTGCGATCGCCGGTCGCACCGAGCGCATCCGGCTCGGCACCGCCGTGACTGTCCTAAGTACCCAAGACCCCGTTCGTGTCTTTACCCAGTTCGCCACGCTGGACGCGGTCTCGAACGGGCGCGCACAACTGATTCTCGGCCGCGGTTCACTCACGGAGTCGTTCCCGCTCTTCGGATTCGACCTCAGTGACTACGAGGAGCTCTTCGAGGAGAACCTCGACCTCTTTACGCGACTGTTGCGCGACCAACCCGTCACATGGTCAGGCAAGTTCCGTTCGCCGCTCACAAATCAATATCTCAGCCCGCCCCTTCCACAGGGGCATCTGCCCACGTGGGTCGGTGTCGGCGGAAGTCCGCAGTCCGTGGTGAGGGCCGCTCGTTACGGGTTGCCACTCATGCTGGCTGTCATAGGTGGGCCCCCCATCCGCTTCGCACCATTGGTCGACCTCTACGGGCGCGCGCTCGAGACGTACGGATATCCGCAGCTGGCCGTCGGCATGCATTCGCACGGATTCATCGCAAAGACCGACGAGGAGGCCGCTGACATCCAGTACCCGCATTGGGCCCACGTCTTCGAGAACGCCGCCGCCGAGCGGGGATGGGCGCGCCCGACAATGGAGAAGTTTCAAGCTGAGATCGCAGAGGGGTCTCTCTATCTCGGATCCCCGGAGACTGTGGCGACGAAGGTTGCATGGGTCATCGGACTGCTCGGGCTTACTCGATTCGACTTGGCCTATGCGACGGGACGCGTACCCCACGAACAGAAGATGGCGACCATAGAGCTCTATGGACGGGAGGTGATCCCGCGGGTTAGGGAGATCCTCGCCGATGCCGTTGGGCGGGACTCCCCCACTGTCAGCTCAGAGGCTCTGCGCAGTGACGCTTTCACTGTCTCTCGGTGAGGGTGCCGAACGTCGCTTAGGTATCGTCGGTACCGGAAAATCGGCACCACCATTGCTCGGGCAGCTGCCCGTCGGTAAGAACCCACAAGAAAACGCCCACAGGTCACCACTCGCGATCAGCAAAAGAGAGACGAATATGACCACAATCTCAACGTCATCGACCAAGAACATCAATTCCGAGGGCGTCGGCCCCGTCGAGCTGACCGTAGAGGAACGTGGGGAAGGACGGCCGTATCTTGTGCTCCATGGTGGTGCCGGCCCACGGTCCGTATCCGAATTTGCTCAGCTTTTGGCCGAAAATGAACACCACCGGGTAGTCACGCCCACGGATCCCGGATTTGGCGGCACAACGAGGCCAGAGGCTCTCGACAACGTTGCAAAGCTCGCCACGCTCTACCGGGGCTTGCTCGACGAACTCGGACTCGAGGACGTGACCGTCATCGGTAACTCCGTGGGTGGTTGGATCGCCGTCGAAATGGCGCTGCTGGGTTCTCCCCACATCACTCGCATGGTGCTTCTCGACGCGGTAGGCATCGAAGTCGAAGGCCACTCCGTTACTGACGTGTCCGCTCTATCGCTTCCGGAAATCCAGGCTCTTTCATTCCACGACCCGGCGCCCTTCCAGGTTGACCCCGCCACCGTTCCCGACGCGCAGAAGATCATCATGGCCTCCAACGCGGCAGCGTTGGCGGTCTATGCCGGCCCGCGGTCCATGGCCGATCCCTCGCTTCTCGGTCGCCTGAGCGGCATCGATATCCCGACCCTGGTGTTGTGGGGCGAAAGCGATCGGATTGTCGACCCCCCTTACGGCCAGGCCTATGCCGCGGCCATCCCTGGCGCACGCTTCGAGGTGCTGCCGGGCACTGGGCACATGCCACAAATGGAGACTCCCGAACTCGTCATTCAAGCGATCTAAACCAACATGGTGCGAGCTCTGGTCGGACCTCTTTCCGCCAAAGACTTACGGACGAAGACCCTCAGTAACGATCGCTGGTTAACGGTCCTCGAGGCGATTGGCCACGCCCGAGATAGCGGACGCAACCACCGAAACCACGGCAGGGTCCATGTGATCGAAAAAGTTCGATCGGACGCTGGCCAAGTGTACGGACCACGCTGCGCGTAATTTCGCCATGCCTCGAGGGGTCAATTTGGCCACGTTGCCGCGGGCATCGGTGGAACTCACCATTTTGGTGAGCAGAGCACGGGACTGGAGATCATCGACCAGTCGGGTCATTCGGCTCGCCGAGAGCCCGGTCGCACTGGCCAGGTCGCTCATGCGGAGCTCACGATTGGACGCTTCGGAAAGGTGCATGAGGGTGGTGTAGTCGCTGGCGCTCAACCCCGCACCGTGGATCAGGTCAGAGTCGAGGTCCCGTGGGAGCGTCTTGACCAGGCGCATGATTGCCCGCCATAGCGTTTCTTCCGCCGGGGAGAGCGGAGCGACCTTGGCCATGAACCGAGGATAACTTGCTCCGCGAAGCAATCGTCGCCAGTGGGCATCGGAACCCATCGACCACCGTATGCCTCACGGATCTGGCCGGTCTTTCTCGGAGGCACTTGCAAAGAGATAGGACGTGGCCAGGCTCCGGAACGGGCGCCACTTCTCGGCGATGTCGAGGACCTCCTCCTGACTCGGCAGATGGCCCAGGTGATACGCATCGCGGATCGCTTTGCGTAACGCGAGGTCTCCAGGCAGCACGATGTCCTCCCGTCGAAGGGCGACGAGCAGAGCGCCTTGCGCCGTCCACGGGCCGATACCGGGGACGGCCGTCAGCTCGGCGATGAACTCGTCGTCCGACATCCCTCGGAGGCGCTCGACATCCAATCGGCCATCCACAAACCGTTCGGCGAGATCCCGCAGTGTGTTGACCTTTCGCCACGAAAGACCCGCCGCTCGCAGGTCGTTCGGATCGGTGGCCAACAGCTGGTCGGGCGATGGCAAGTGGCCACCGAAGTGCGAAGTGACGCGGGCAACGGTCCGCCTTGTCGCTGCGACGGAGAGCTGTTGTCCGGCCACCTGAAAGAGGAAAGACCCGAACAGGTCCATCGGCGGGAGTTCGTCGAGCCACGCGTGCGGATCGAAGTCCGGCCGTTGCTCGACCAGCTGTCTGATCACGGGGTCGGCTTTGCGCAGATAGTCCTGGCCGAGAGAAAACTTCGATGCCTGTCTGCGCAGGACCCGAACGGGAGACCTTTTCCGTTGACACCTGTCGATCTTCCCCCATTTCCCACGCCCATCCCGCCATCGAGCGCTGTGGCATGGACCATTTTTATTGCTTGCCAACGCAATAATAATTCGTTACGCTCACCTCGAACACGCGAGCCGGACGCCGCAGCACGTGACCGGCCGGGGGGGACACCCCTTCGGTTTATTTGCTGGCCCCCAGGTGAGTAGCCGTAGCTACTCGAACCTTTCTCGACTCACGAACCCCGACTCGTGGTTATCGTGAGGAGGTGTCACCGACGAAGGGATCTGCAGTGACGCGAAATGCGTCGGACTGGAAGAACTTTTCTGCGTTGGAGGGAACTTTTCTTCGCTGGAGGCGACGCGGTTTCTGGAACCATGATTTATTCGATGAATCGGGCAGTGCCGCTCTGTGTTCAGTACAGAAGCTGCCTTTCAGGCGCATGACGATGGCGCTTTATGGGCGTCCCTGCCAGCTTCGCGGTCGCGACGGTTCTGCGGCATCAGATTGGGTGCTTATCAATGCAAGTGGTCACAAGGCACTGAGCGTGACTGGGAACCCTGTTTGGCAGACCGACAACCCCGTGCTGAAGTTGCAGCGAGGGGAACAGATCGTTTTCACGGTTGACGCACGCTCTCCATCTCGTGCCGTCATGTCATGTATTAATTTGCGGTCGAATGCACTGATTGCGCGACTTCGGTGGCGGTCGCGTGGTTGGTGGCGACCGTTATCGACGGTAGAGGTAGTTGTGGAACCGAAAGTCGAATTGACCGAGTCCGTAGTCGCGTTGGTGATGTTGGCCTCTGTCGATTGTCTGCCTCAGTTCTTCAACCATGGTGGGGGAGGAATTGGGCTTGGAGCCTGACTGGCCCTAGCCCCGTTCGCTGCCGGATGTGAGTACTGATCGGCACGGCTTCGGGGATCCGTCAACCTATAGCCGCCTAGCCATCTTGCTAGGTGTATCTGTTGGTCTTCTTCGGGCGGAATCGCGAGATGTACAGACCAAAGGCGATCAACCAAATCGTCACCGGGTACGCAGCGATCCGCTCCATCATTCCGCGACCGATGCCAAAAGACTTGTGCGAAGCGAAACACAACAGTGCGGCCAGCGCCAGGCTGCTGAAGATCAGCATGGAGCGCCGCATGGACTCTGGCAGGGTGAGTACGCCCCCAAGCACAAGGATCGCCAGGTTGCCAATCGCGATCGCGAGAAAAGCTCCAATGATGTGCATGGTCCGATTCTCGTTCTCGGGAAACAAACCGACGAGGATAGAACCGAGTCCCGCCAATGCCATCAAGCCAAAACCGAACATAGCGGCGTGTCGCTCGTGGGGGGCTCTTTGGGTGAATTCGTGGTAAAGCAGAGCCGAGCCGATCACCATGATCAAGCCGAGCAAGAGAAAGCCGGCGTAGTTCATCAGCCACCAACGCGGCGAGCACATCCCTGGAGAGCCATAGCCTCCGCAGCTCGTTTCGCCCAGATCGCTAATCGAGTTTGAAACCAGGCTGTAATTGGGGATGAACACCCAAGCCACGATGAGCTGAATCACGAAGTAGAGCGCTGCGCCCATGAAGACGACAGGCCCCAGGGACGGATGGGCGTCGTGTATTCCTCCGATCCATCTGAAAATTCGGTGGCTGCTCTGGTATGGAATGTCTACTGAACCGGCTTGGTCTTGGCTCTCCACCCCTCCTCCTCGCCCCTGGTCTCAGGTAGGAGCCTCTTTAGCGCACTTGTCGGGCACAACATCAGCCACGACATTGCAGTGCCAAGAGAGCAGGGTTCTTCGCGATCCGTCGCTCGAGGACATGCCCTATCTCGGGAGGAGGCTGCCCCCGTACAGGGACGGGGTGCCACTATGCGGCACATAGGGATGCTGCAAAGAACTGCTATTCCTGAATTAAGCCTCGAGTCCGTAGAATGGTTAAGGCTGGATCAAGAGACGACGCACCATAGAATTTGATCTCAACTCCGTTGGTTCGCTCGAACCGGAGCACTGAAGAACGAGGGTGCGTTACGGAAAGGATGTCTGACCATTCAAGCCGAGCTGGTGGCATGAGCTTCGCCAGAAGAGGACTGGTGGGTCCGATCTGCACTCCCCAGTTGAAGATCTGGAGAATGACCAGGCCGTTTCCCCCTAGTTGTTTCAGGCCTCCCCATCGTGCTCCACCTCGCACCGATACGAGAGCCAACGGCTGACTGTCAGGGTGCTCGGTCACTTGAATGCATTGTGCCCCAACGAGCGCCCACGGGCCTGGTCGTTTCGTTGGAGCTGTCGGAGCGCGAACCTCTCCACAAGGGTGACCTTTGTGTTTTCGGCAGGTCTAGATCGGCTGATAGGCGCAGTTACGGCCCTGCCCCCGTCCACCGGACGCGTGGGACAGTTCGGCACTTTCGGGACGCTGTTGGCGGCAGGGGTCGATAGCCAAAGTAGGGCGTTATTCCACAGTTCCCACTCGGTGATATGGAGCGGGTAGACGGCTCCCATTCCAGGGACCCAGCGAGCGAAGTAACCGCTTTGCCGGATGCGGTCTCCTTGCGAAGTCGATCCCGGGCCATGCCGCCTTCGCTAGTGTCGAAGCCATGGCCGACGTGCCAGCGACTCGACACGTCAAGACCAGCGACGGAGTTCACATCGCGTACCAAGTGCATGGTGATGGACCGCTTGATCTTGTGTTCGTCCCTGGCCTGGTGAACCACCTTGACCTGATGTGGCAGGACCCACGAGCGACACGGTTCTTCGACGGTCTTGCCTCTTTCGCTCGGGTGATCTTGTTCGACAAGCGTGGTACGGGCCTCTCGGACCGCGATGTGGGTGAGGCAAGTATCGAAGACCGCATGGAGGACGTAACTGCCGTCATGGATGCGGTCGGTTGTGAAAACGCCGCCCTCTTCGGGTACTCCGAGGGTGGGCCGATGAGCATCGTCTTCACCGCCACCTACCCGCGCCGTGTGCGCGCCTTGGTGTTGGCATTCACCTTCGCCAAGTTCCTTCAGACTCCCGATCATCCATCTGGGATCTCCCGAGAGGACTTCGAGGAATTCCGTCAACTCGTCGAACTGGGACGTTGGGGAACTGGTGGGTCAATCGAGTACTTCGCTCCCGGGCTCGCCACAAACGAACGAGCGGTGGACAACATCGCGCGTTGGGAGCGGCTTTCGGGGAGTCCCAGTGCCGTGTCGGCGATCTTGCGCTTCATAGAACACATCGATGTGAGGCGGATCCTCCCGAGTATCCGGGTGCCAACACTGGTCATCCAGCGAGAGGGGGACCGGGTCATGCGACAGGGCCGCTACCTCGCTGAACATATCCCTGGCGCGCGCTACGTCGAACAAGAGGGGGATTGCCACATCCTGTGGTTGGGGGATGCCGATGGCCTGGTCGGTGAGGTCGAGGAGTTCCTCACAGGAACAGAACGCAGACCGAGGCTGACCGCGTACTAGCGACAGTGCTCTTCACCGACATCGTAGGGTCGACGAAGCAAGCCACCGAGATCGGTGACCGCCTGTGGCGCCAAAAGCTCGATGAGTACGACGCGCTCGGTGCAGCGGCAACTCGATCGCTTTCGGGGTCGTAAGGTCAAGTCAACCGGCGACGGCACCCTGGCTGCGTTCGACGGACCCGCCCGCGCAGTGCGCTGCGCGTCGGCCATCAGGGGGCGGTGCAGGGTCTCGGCCTCCAAATCCGAGCGGTGCACGCAGGCGAGGTCGAGGTACAGGCGACGATCTCACCGGAATCGCTGTCCATATTGCATCGCGCATTGAGTCCAATGCCGATCCGAGTGAGGTGCTGGTCTCTTCCACCGTGAAGGATCTCGTCGCCGGATCGGACATTCGATTCCAGAATCGCGGTGAACACCAACTCAAAGGCGTCTCGGGCGCGTGGCAACTCTTCGCACTCGAGGATTGACCGACAATCCTCGAGCGCCAAGGCCGAGCCTGTGCCGAGAGTGATCGGCCTTCCCGGAGGGCAACGTCGCGTTCGTTAGCATCGACGGACGGCAGCCTGCCCCACTTCGCCGGGAAGGTGGGACACGTCGGCACCCAGCCGGGGGCACCCAGAAGCTGAGGTAGTGCCAACACCACCCACTTGCCGAGAGGTGCCCTCCTGGCCACGACATTCACGGCGGTATCCAATGACATCCATGGCGAGTAGACAAGATCGGGTGAAAATGCGGCGGCCGTGGACCACGGCGACGGCGATCCTGACCGCGGCGCATCACGGCTTCGAGCTGTCCAGTGGGGTCGGACTTGTTCTGCAGCCTGAACTCGGACTCGGGTTGGCTGGCGCACTCTGGGGAACTGGCATTCCGGCGTGGATCCGCATCGCCGCGAAAGATGACAATACGAGGTGGGATCCCCTCCTCGCAGCGTGGTCTGGAGCGTCGCTGGCGGGCGTGGTCGTCCATTTCAACCTTTGGCCCTGGCGCTACAACAAGCTGGGAATACCAGTTCTCACCGAGGCGGAGGCTCTTCCCTCCTCAAGTCTTCCTTCTTACAACGCGCTGCTCTACGTCTGGGCAGCTGCCTCCGCTCTTTCGATCATTCGCGACGTTCGCCCTGGAGCCCGGCGTTGGGCTTTGGTCGGGCTGGCCACTACGCCGTTGCTGCGGCGGTCGGCCCAGCACCATTTCTCGTGGCTGAAACAAGAGGCCCTCACGAACCCGGCCTGGTGGAACAGGGGTGCGGCGGCCTGAGCCCAGACATGGCGACGACCTCGTTGTCGACACGGGGTTCAGGGGTAGCCCCTACCGCCGGGAATGAGCAGGGCTGAGACCACAATCGGGTCGTCATGGCTGGCGCGTTGCCGTCCGAGGGCTATCGGTGGCACTACTCACAAGGATGTGGAAATCTCAACTGTGAGAATCCCGACGGGTCAGAAGGCTCGCCTGCCCCAGAAGAGGAGGCATCATGATCGGTGTCAGCGTTGTATTCGACTACGACGGCAACTTCGATCGGTCCCGGGTAGTGGAGGTGGCCAAGAACGCGTGGAATATGTTCGAGGGCCTCTCGGGCCTTCGCTTCAAGGTCTTCACCTTGGAGGAGAAGCAGCAGAGAGCGATGAACTTCTACTTGTGGGATTCGCAAGAGGCTGCGGAAGCCTTCTTCACCGATGAGCTTCGAGAGAGAGTGACTGGATTGTACGGAGTAGCACCGACCGTTAGTTTCTTGGAGATTGCCGAACTCGTTGACAACTCATAGTCACGAAAGTGCCGACATCGACTGTGGCCCGAGACTGACCCCGTACGCCGGCCTGTGGTGCCACCCTCCGGCACCACATGGGCACCCCTCTTAATAGCCTCGCGCCCAACGCGTATCGCTGGTTGTCCTCTAGAACCTCAACCACATTCGCCATCCATGCGACACTGCTCAGCAAGCATGAAGCACCGAGCGTGGATCGCGACGATCGGCGTTGTCATCGGCACCCTGACACCGCTCCTCAGCGGCTGCTCGACGACTCGCACGAGCCCGCCACAGATCGCCCTCTTCGGCGACTCCCTGTCTTGGGAAGCCCAGCCCTACTACGACGAGCTGGCCCATGCCGCCGGGGACGTGCCGCACACATACGACACGTACGGCGGGACCGCGATCTGCGACTGGCTGACGAGGATGACCGAAGTTGAGGCGCAGTATCATCCCAAGGCGGTCGAGTTGGAGTTCAGCGGGAACAGCCTCACCTCATGCATGGAGGGCTACGAGCTCTACAGCCCCCAGTACTACGAGAAGTACCGGGCCGACACAATGAGAGCCATCCAGATCTTCACTGCTGGCGGAGCCCGTGTCTTCCTGATTGGGGCACCGATTTCCCGGGCCCAGCAGACCGTCCCGGACTGGCGGAAGCTCAACATGCAGTACGAGGAGATCGCGGCGGCCGACCCGGCGCACGTCACCTACGTCGACGCCGGGACTGCCGTAGAGCTACCGGGGCACACCTACACCGACACCCTCCCGTGCCTGGAGCACGAGTCGTGCACCGGGCCAATGGTCGACGGAGTGCATTCCAACGTGGTCCGCTCGACCGATGGCACGCACTTCTGCCCGTCCGAGACGGGCAACGACTCAGGGGTGATCGGCGGGTGTTCGGTCTACTCGTCCGGCGCCTACCGGTATGCCCAGGCGATGGTCAATGCGCTGACAGTGAAAGCACCCCGCGACTGATCCGAGGGATTCGTTCAAGGGCGTTGCTCGCAACTGACAGCGCTTTGCTGTTGGGCCTGGCCGGTGGCCAAGCTGAAAGGTCGAGACCGAATGCTGGGTGTCCCCTAATCAGTATGGAACGGCCGGCTCCTCCGGCATCCGCATTTACGTGGATCATTCACCTGTCGGTGAACGGAGCCGACATACGAATGGAAGGAGCCGAGCCGTGTCCAGTATTGCCCACCGAGGATTCGTCCATCTGGGGATGGACGTCGCGAAGGACTCAATAGCGGTGGGGCGATCGGGTCAAGACCGACCGCCGCGACGCCAGACGACTGGCCGGGTTGCACCGGGCCGGTGAGCTGACCGCGATCGCCGTCCCGACGCCCGCCCAAGAAGGCGTGCGCGATCTGTGTCGCACGCGCGGTGACATGGTCCAAGATCTCACGCGGGCTCGCAACCGGTTGAGCGGGTTCCTCCTTCGTCACAGTGTCGTGTGGCGGGCAGGATCGCCCTGGACCGAACGCCATCGTCGCTGGCTCGCCACCTTGTCCTTCGAGGACCGGGCGATCGCGACGACCTACTCGCATTACCTGGCCACGGTGAAGCTGCGCGAGACCGCACTCGAGTCGGTCGAGGCCGATCTCGTGCCGTGGTGCACACACGGACCCCTTCGGCGACCAAGTGACGCTTGGCCGCCTACCGGGGCGTGACCAGGATCGGTGCGCTGTGTCTGGCTGCCGAGGTCTTCGACTGGCGCCGGTTCCCGAGAGCGAGACCCTTCATGAGCTTCACCGGCCTCGTGCCCGGGGAGAACTCGACGGGTCTGACGCAACGTCGGGGCTCGATCACCCGGGCCGGCAATGCCCACCTGCGGGGCCAGCTCACTGAAGCGGCCTGGGCCTACCAGCACAGCCCCAATGTCGGCGCCGGCATCAGAGAGCGCCAAGTGGACGTGGCGCCCGAGACCGTCGCCCGCTCATGGGCTGCTCAGGTCCGTCTGTCCCGGCGCTTCCGCCAACTCGCTGCCCACAAGAACGTGCGTTCCGTCGTGGCCGCCGCCATTGCCCGCGAGCTCGCCGGGTTCCTCTGGGCCGAGATGGTGGCCGAGGTCTGACACCGTGATCTTCCTCTCGCTCAGCGCGCGATCGGCGCCGCGTCTGAGCGAGCCCTCCACGACGCGCCGGAGCACCGCCGCAGCAGAGCCGATCCTCGCCGGCGTTACGTCCAGCGTCCTTCTTCACGAAGGCGTCACGGACGCCCCAATTCAGAGGCAACTACCTGCGAATGGCTTTTCTGCGATTTCGACTCGCGTACATCATCGTGGCGGTTTTCCGATCCACTGCGCTCCGGCGCGTCGTCGATGGCTCGCTCGACCGCCACCGCGATCGCACGGGGCCGAGTAGCAGCCTCCACCCCGGTGTCAACACCGTTCGTCCTCGCCCTTCGGGCTCCGGGTGCTCCGTGTTGACGCCGGGGCCCCACCGACTGCTCAGCAGCAATCAGGCGCCGCACCTCTGGTGCGTCGCGGTCAAAAGACGGTCAGACGGACCTTTGCGCGGGAGGTTGACAGGCCGTTCCACATCATCGCCGGACATGGGCGCGCCGTTTGGCACATATGCGGCACGTCTGAGTTCGCGTCGGTCTACAGACTCGCCCCATTCTGTCTCTCCGGGTAGGGCCTCCGAAGCAGTGTCGGAGGACTCAAAGTGTGGTCCGGCGGGCTTCCTGCGACGGACGTGAGAAGGTGATGCAGATATGGACCCGCCCGAGACCCGATACGTAGCCGTGGGTGAGGCCGATGTCGCCTACCAGGTCGTCGGTGACGGTCCGCTCGATCTCCTCTATTGCTTCGGCCTTGGAAGCCATATTGAAGTCGCGTGGGAAGTGCCAAGGAACGTCGAGTTTCTGACTCGCTTGGCGGCATTCAGTCGACTCGTCTTCTTCGATCGCCGAGGCACGGGAGCCTCAGACGGCGTCTCGGTCAAGACGATGCCAACCTGGGAGGAGTGGACTGAGGACATCGCGGCTGTGCTCCATGCGGCCAGCTCGAAGCAGACGGCGATACTCGCGACCCTCGAGGCTGGGCCCATCGCTATCCTCTATGCAGCCATGCACCCAGAAACGGTGAGCGGACTGATATTGCTCAACACGTCGGCTCGATACTTGGAGGCCGATGACTACTCGGTTGGCTTGCCGTCCGAAGCAGTCGATGCCGTGGTGTCGCTCGTCGCGTCGGCTTGGGGCACTCCTGACCTTGCTCGGCTCATTGCTCCAAGTCTCGCCGATGACGCTGAGCACATGCGCCTCGTCTCGAAGCTAGAACGCTCCTCCGCGACACCTCGTGGGGCTGCTGCTCAGTACGACGACATGCTGCGGCGGTTTGACGTGCGCCACGCATTACCGCTGATCCAGGCCCCCACCCTGGTGCTTCATGCGAGTGAGAACACCTTCGTTCCAATCGCGGATGGTCGTTACCTTGCCGATCACATCAGCGGGGCGATCTTCACCGAGCTTCCGGGCGGTGACACGGCAACGAACCCGGCGGTGGCCTCCGAGGTCGCCGAGTTCCTCACGGGCGACCGACCCGAAGTAGAAGTCGAGCGCATCCTGACCACGGTGCTCTTCACCGACATCGTCGGCTCGACCGCAAGGGCCGCATCGGTCGGAGACATACGATGGCACTCGATCCTCGACGCCCACGACCAGTCGGTGCGCCAGCAGCTCAAGCACTTTCGCGGGAGAGAGATCAATACCACCGGCGACGGCTTTATTGCATCCTTTGACGGTCCGGCTCGGGCCATTCGCTGCGCTCAGGCCATCTCCGAAGCCACCGAAAAGCTCGGAGTGCCAATACGGTTGGGCCTCCATACCGGCGAGTGTGAAGTTCGAGGTGATGATCTTGGCGGACTGGCGGTTCATATTGCTGCAAGGGTGGCGGCCCTGGCCAGTCCGGGCGATGTCCTGGTTTCCGGGACCGTGAAAGATCTGGTTGTCGGTTCGGGGATCGAGTTCTCAGAGCGTGGCGAACACGAACTCAAAGGTGTGCCGGGGTACTGGAAGCTTTTCGCTGCTCTGGTTTGACCTAGAGGTATCGCGGTCCAGTTCCAGATGGGGTATCCCTAAACGCCGTACCGGTGACGTCTAATCGTCCGGGTCATCCGAGCGGGCCTGCCAGCAGGTGAAGCTACGAGAAGGATTCAACGAATAGGTCGAAAATCTCCTCGGCATCGTCGCCTGGCACGATCTCATCGATGGGTGGAATGAGATTCAGACCCGGTCGACGACCGAGTTCGGCGGCTACGAACTCTCCCAAGCCGACGGCTGCCAAAACTCGCTGGGGGTACCCGGGCGCGAGCGAACCTGCCGGCTTGTTCAGTGCGCGTTCAACGGCCTCTGAAAGTGCGCCAGGGACATCTTCGGCCACCGAGAGACCTCGAATAAGGCCGGTGTCGACGTCAAGGATCATTACGGCAATCGCGACCGCTTGATCAACTACTCGAATGGAGTGCGAAACATCGCGACTCATGACCATCCACGTGATGGGCGGCACAGGTTCGAGAATAGATGGTGAGGCTCGTATTGAGTGCCCCAGACGCCGGTTCGGAGTGCCCCGGGCATTGACTACCGCATGGGTATTCGCTGTCTTCCTCAACACAAGGAGGAAGCGATGCCCACCCCGATCCCAGATTCAGTAACGCTGGTAAGCCGTTGTAATGCCGATCCGTTCGCCCAGGCCCAGATGGCCGCTGCGGCGTACCTGGCGCGCTACAGCGGTCGGACTCTCGAGACCTACCGCTATGACCTGCGCACATTCTTCCAGTGGTGCACCGACGTCGGTCTTGCCGTGCTCGAGGCCACACGGCCTCACGTCGAGCTGTGGCGCAGCGCCAAGGAGGAGCGGGGCTTAGCTGCTTCGACCATCGGCCGGCGGCCGTCGACCATCTGCGGCTTCTATCGCTTTGCCCACATCGACGGTCGGATTCCGTCGAACGCTGCGCAGTATGCCCGGCGGCCCAAGGTCTACCCAAGCGAAGGACGTGGCTTCGACCGAGGTGAGCTCGGCCGGTTCCTCTTCACTGCTGAGCGCTACGACCCCGACCACGCCGCCCTTGCCGCTTTGCTGGGCCTCAACGGGTTGCGGGTGAGCGAGGCCTGTGCCACCGACACCGAGGACCTGGGTTCCGACCGGGGCCATCGAACCCTGCGCATCATCGGGAAGGGGAACAAGCCGGCAGTGATCCCCCTAGTTCCGAGAGTGGCCCGCGCCATCGACCTCGCTCTCGGCGAGCGATGTGAAGGGCCAATCCTGCACCGCCATGACGGCCAGCGGCTCGACCGTCGCACCGCACATCGCTGGGTCCGCTCCATCGGCAAGCGGGCCGGCCTCGGGATCGTCCATACCCACATGCTCCGTGCTGCTTTCATCATGGCGGCACTCGCCGCGGGGGTACCTCTGCGTGGCGTTCAGATCGCCGCGCGCAACGCCGATCCGAGGACGACCACCATCTACGACCGCTGGCGGGAGAACTTCGATCGCCATGCCGCCTATGTCGTGGTGGCCTTCGTGGCCGGCGGTTGGGGGTCTCCCAGGTCGAGGCTCCGCCGCTCGGCGAGTGCGGTTGCGATGTCCGCGAGCGGTCGTCCCGTCCGCTCGGCGGCGACGCGGCCGTACAGAACCAGGGCGTAGAAGGCGTACGTCCACACATCGTCGATGCCCCACCCGTAAGCCTCGTCGAGGAGGTCGGGATAGACGCCGGCCCGGATCATGGCGGCAGCCATGAGGGCATAGTGGCTCTTGTGCTGCTGAGACTTACCACGGAAGTGGTACTCGGGGAGATGGCGGTCGCGCAACCCCTCGTATTGGATCGGGTCAGCGGATGACACTCCGGACTCCTCGATGGCGTCGGCGGCCAGCTCGAGCAGGACCTCAGCTGGGAAGGTGTTGTTACGAGGGTGCAAGCCGGCGAGCTGCTCCATGATGGAGTCCAATTCAGCGTCCTCGCCCGCCGTCAGACCGAGCAGACCGAGTTGGGCGGCACTGTCGTAGTCCTCGTCGCTCGGGCCAGCCATGCGGGCCATGGCCCAACGCTAGATCGACGAGCGGCGGTCGGCACTGGGCTGAATCGGGCAGCGTAGAAATCGACGATGATGCGAAGGACGAAAACCTCCGCCTCGTGAACGCTGATTCGCCTCAGTCCCGGCAACTGTATTGGGCTACTCCCGGCTCACGCTGAAACCACCCAAATCCGCTCTTCCGATAGGGCCTGTGGGCGCTACTGACTGTCCAGATCCGAGCTGGCGTCAGGCAGGGTTCCCATACGTACGTCGAGGGACGATAAGCACGGCAGCGCTGCGTTCTTCGAGCATCACTCGGTCGTATTCGGGCCAATCGTCGTGAGTTCCCCCAGCGGCGACGAAGACCTCCCGAAGCAGGAGGCGCATCCTTTCACGATCCACCTCCGGACGGGAGTCGTCTGGTCCAATGACCTCAGCTACCCCTTCGACGGCGGCCCATCGCCAGCCCACCCGAGCAACGATCGTGGCGCGGGGGTCGTTGCGCAGGTTGTCCAGTTTGCGAAGGCCGCGGGAGACGAGGCCCGCCACGGGCACGTCGGTGACCGGGTGCTGTAAGACCCCAGCATTGACGACCGAGGCTGCCACGCTGCCATCTCTACGGATGGAGCTGAGGACACACAGCCCGTGGTCGAGAGCTACGAGTTCACCGAACACGGAAAGATTTGCCACGAGTGTTCCATCTCCAGTTCCGCGCAAACATAGCTTGCGCCTCAGATCCAAGCGTATGCGCAGCTATTTGATTCACGCTCAAACTCGGCTGGCAGGTCACGAATCCGGTGCACACGCGTTTGGGGGGAGGAAGCACATTGCGCTGAGCTAGCCATTCCGGACCGCAGTCGGAGGTCGCTTACGGACGCTAAGGAGACGAGGCGGTCCCGAGGGAGAAGGCGGCCTCGAACTTTGGAGCGGGCTTCTCGTAGAACACGTCGAGTTCGGTGATGATGAAACCCGCGGTGGTCAGCAGGTCAACGATCGGCCGGGTGAGATGGCATCCGCCACAGAGCTGCCTCTGTACTGGCTCGACGCGGTGCTGCCAGCGCTGCACCCGCTCGTCTGGGGCCAACCCATGCTCGACGAAATGCAAGGTTCCCCCAGGCTTGAGGACCCGGCGCAGCTCGGCCAGAGCGGCTGCGACGTCGGGGATGGTGCACATCGTCCAGGTGGACACGGCGGCGTCATAACTGTCGTCCTCGAAGGGCAGCGACTCGCCGTCCAGACCGGACCGCTGGACAGAGACATTCGACGCCGCCAGGCGCTTCTCGGCCAGCTTCCAGGCCCCGTCGGCCGGCTCGACGGCGGCCACCCGGGTGACGGTCGATGGGTAGAAGGGGACATTGAGACCCGAACCGAAGCCGATCTCGACGACGTCCCCGGCAAGGCCTCCGCAGACCCGGCGTCGTAGCGGTTCGTTTGCCTTCGTGCCGCAAGCGACGTTGATGATGTGCGGCAGGATTCGTTCACGATAGATTCCCATTTGTTCCTCCCTCGTTGCCATGATGCTCAATCCCATTATCGCTGACGCCTAGTTGTAGGGAGGGGGTGAGACTGGGTCCTGACGGGCTCAAACCTCCGACAAGCCACCACCACAGGCCAGGCGGACACCTCCCAACGGAAAGCGGCGGTGCTGGAATGCTCCCGACGGCCGGTACACCTCTGTGCTGGATTCGACGGCTAACGCTGCTCAGGCAGGCCGACGGAAAAAACGCAACCAAGTTGCAGCATGCTTGCGCTCCGTCCCGTCAATGTACTGGGACACCCACTCTGCCAGCCGGTCCCTCCCTTCAGCCTGCCGCTTTCTCCCTATAGTTCAAAGGGATGCGCCAGAGAGCCTCCAAAGGTGTTGATCATCTCAGGCGTCCTCTTAAGCCATTTTCAGCCAATCGCCGATCGTGATGGGAGTTGAATTGCACGGCTATAGGAGCCACTCCGCGACGCCATGACCAACGTTCGAACATCGCGCCTCGAGTTGCACGCGATCGATGTTGCGGAGGCCGAACGCATTGTCGCTCGGAGCGCGGGACCGGCAGATGCTTGGGCGGATGATTTCCCTTTTGAGGGTGACGTCGCTGCAGTGAGCGGCTTCCTTCGAGCCAGCGCCGCGCATGGAGAGCAGCGGCCGTTCGGCTTCTACCGGATTACACGCTTGGCCGACGGGCTGGCCGTCGGGGGGACCGGTTTCAAGGGTCAACCAGATAGCGGCTGCGTCGAGATCGGCTATGGGCTGGCTCCCTCGGCCCGCTGCCACGGCTACGCCGCAGAGGCCGTGAACGCCCTGCTGAGCGTGGCCGCCGACCGTGGATTGTCCACGGTGACCGCCAACACGACTCTGGACAACATCGCTTCGCAGAGGACTCTCATCCGAGCCGGATTCCGCCTCGTAAGGACCGACGCTGAGCTCCACCACTATGAGGTGAACCTCGGAGGGGACACCGCCACGTAGCCGGCAGCGTTCTGGGGACGCGGTAGCTACCCGACGAGCCGCCACCCGCCGCCTCGTCCGGGTATTCTGGTAGTGGCCGCTGGCCGCAGAATGGCCACAGGGTCTCTACAGGAGGTGTCGACGATGACGCTGACCAACAAGGCCGTGGTACCGCTCGGAAACGCGGACCGATTCTTCATCGGGGGCGAGTGGGTCAAGCCGTCGTCCGAGGCCAAGATCGATGTCATCGACTCGGGAACCGAGAAGATTTTCTTCCGCGTGCCGGAGGCGAAGGATGGCGACATGTCGCGGGCCGTGGCCGCCGCCCGCGAGGCCTTCGACCGGGGTCCGTGGCCCCGCATGAGCCACGTCGAGCGGGCCGGGTACCTGCGAGCGCTGGGGGCCGGTCTGCAGGAACGGGTGGGGGATGTCGGGCAGATATGGCCCCGGGAGTCCGGTGTTGTGCACGCCTTCGCCGAAGTGCTCGCGGCCGCCTGGGCGAGCGCATTCGGCTACTACGCCGGGCTGGCCAACACCTTTCCGTTCGAGGAGCAGGTGACCCCGTGGATGGGCGAGTTTGGATTGATCGTGCGGGAACCCGTCGGCGTGGTGGGGGCAATCATCCCCTGGAACGGTCCGCTGGTGATGATCACCTACAAGGTTGCCCCCGCCCTGCTCGCCGGGTGCACGGTCGTGCTCAAATGCTCCCCCGAGGCGCCCGGTGAGGCCTACGTACTGGCGGAGATCGCCCAGGCGATCGGATTGCCGGCCGGGGTGTTGAACGTGGTCACCGCCGATCGTGAGGTGTCGGAGCTGCTGGTCAGGGATCCCCGGGTCGACAAGATCACGTTCACGGGGTCGACGGCGGCAGGACGGCGGATCGCGGCGATCTGTGGTGACCGCATCGCCCGCTGCACCCTGGAGTTGGGGGGAAAGTCGGCGGCCGTGATCCTCGACGACATCGATATCGCCACCGCGGCCGGTACCCTCGCCGCCAACGAGTGCTTCGTGTCGGGGCAGGTCTGCTCTTCCCTCACCCGGATCGTCGTCACCCGGAACCGGCACGACGAATTCGTCGACGCCCTGACCCAGTCCTTCGCCCAGGTCCAGGTGGGGGACCCGTTCGATCCCCAGACTCAGATGGGCCCGCTGGCGTCTCGGCGCCAGCGGGACCGGGTCGAGGGCTACATCGCAAAGGGCCTCGCCGAGGGGGCGACCCTCGCCGCCGGCGGCGGTCGCCCGAAGCACCTGGACCGTGGCTGGTACATCGAGCCGACGGTGTTCGGGAACGTCGACAACTCCTCCACCATCGCTCAGGAGGAGATATTCGGCCCGGTCCTCAGCGTCATCCCCGCCGACGACGAGCAGGACGCCATCGCCATCGCCAACGACACGATCTACGGATTGAACGCCTCGGTGTTCACCAACGATGTGGACCGGGCCCGCGACGTAGCCCGGCAACTGCGCTCGGGCACGGTCGGCCACAACGCATTCCGTACTGATTTCACTATGGCGTTCGGTGGCTTCAAGCAGTCGGGGATAGGACGCGAGGGGGGAACCGAAGGGCTGCTTCCGTTCCTCGAGACCAAGTCGGTGATCCTCGAGGGCCGTCCGGCAGGTTACAAAACCGAAAGCTAAAGTCGTCGCCGCCCCGTGCGCATTTTCCAAGCAACGACGAGGCACCAGGCACCCGGATCGGGTCTCGAAGAGGTGGTGTGGGGGGTGACGGTGGTGAGCTGATGTCGGCGACCCATGCGTACGGGTGCCCCACTCGTGCCGCAGGGTGGCACCCAATCCCGGCAGCGTTCTGGGATGGCACTTTTAGCGGTTACACCGGGGGATCAGCCGGACGCCGCTTCGTGACCGGTCTTTCGGAGAACCGAATGCCCCCGCATTTGGCACACTCCCTGAAAGGCTCCACCTCCTGACCCTGCGCAAATGTCTCGCCGGTTTGCAACACGTGTGAGCGTGGGTTCAGCAGACGCACCGTCTGTTGTTTCTGAGCACGGGTCACAGTCCAGTGACAACCGCAGTCCTTGCAAGTCCGTTGGTAGAGCCGGTGGAGAGCGACGAGTGTCACAGTCAGGAATCCTGCCACGAGAGGACGGTCGGAGCAGGTCTTATTGCACCCCGACCCG
>CAWAPQ010000011.1:0-153860 GCA_963783965.1 uncultured Acidimicrobiaceae bacterium
GTGGCATCGACCGCACCGTGGTGATCCCCTTCGATCTGGCCCGGGCCGAGGAGTCGGCCGAGGACTTCGTGAAGGAGGTCCTCGCCGACCAGTTGTCGGCGCGACTGGTCGTGGTGGGGGAGGACTTCCACTTCGGCCACGGCCGCCGCGGCAACGTCGAGCTGCTGCGCCGCCTGGGCGCCGACTACGGCTTCGAGGTGGTCGGGGTGGGCCTGACCGGCGACGGGCGCGACGCCGTGTCCTCGACCCGCATCCGGGCCCTGTTGGCCGAGGGCGACGTGGAGGGGGCGGCCCGGCTCCTGGGGCGCCCCCACGAGGTGCGGGGCACCGTGGTGCACGGCGACGGCCGGGGCGGCCCTGAGCTGGGCTTTCCGACGGCCAACCTTTCCGTGGCCGACGACATTGCCCTGCCGGCCGATGCTGTCTACGCCGGGCACTTCCGGCGGGCTGACGGTTCTCTCCACCCGGCCGCAATCAACGTCGGCCGGCGACCCACCTTCTACGAGCCGGGCACTGCTGCGGTCCTGGTGGAGGCCTACCTCCTCCACTTCGACGGCGATCTCTACGGGGAGTGGGCCGGGGTGTCCTTCTCCCACCGGCTGCGGGCCGAGCAGCGCTTCGAGTCCGTGGAGGCCCTCGTCGCCCAGATGCGGGTCGACGTGGAAACCACCGAGCGGGTGCTCGCATCCGCCGATCTGCCCTGAGCACCGCTGATCAGCGGGCGGCTGCTACGATATTTAACGGCCGGGGAGGGTTCCCGCCAGACTCCGACAAGCTCTTCGAGGTTCTTTTTCTATGCCCGACACGCAGGCCACCATCTCCGAGTACCGGTTGCACGACAGTGACACCGGCTCTCCCGAGGTGCAGATAGCCCTGTTGTCGGGCCGGATCAACCACCTGACGGAGCACCTGAAGGAGCACAAGGGGGACCACCACACGCGACGCGGCCTGATGAAGCTCATCGGCCAGCGCCGCCGGCTGCTCGACTACGTCCGCAAGAACGACGTCGAGCGCTACCGCACCATCATCGGCCGACTCGGCATCAGAAGGTAGCGGCAGCAGCAGCACCACAGAACCGGGCGTCTTCAGCCACCTGGCTGCCAGTCGCCGCTCACTTCGGGTTCGAGGTGGTCGACTACTGGGAACCAGACACGAGGATGCCCCCGAGACACGAGGAGCATCATGGCTGACGCCATTTCCGTGTCGGCCCCGATCAGCGGGACCGACCGAACCATGTCATTCGAGGCGGGGAAACTCGCCCAGCTTGCCGACGGGGCCGTCGTGGCCCGCATCGGCGACACCGTCCTGCTGGCCACGGCCACCGCAGCTCGATCGGTCCGGGAGGGCACAGACTTCTTCCCGCTGACCGTCGACATTGAGGAGCGGACGTACGCCGCGGGCAAAATCCCCGGCTCGTTCTTCCGGCGGGAGGGCAAGAGCTCGGACCAGGCCATCCTGACCTGCCGGCTGATCGACCGCCCCCTCCGCCCGTCCTTCCCCGAGGGGTTCCGCAACGAGGTGCACGTCGTCGGGACCATCATCGGTGCCGACCAGGTGAACCCGCACGACGTGCTGGCCATCAACGGAGCGTCGGCCGCGCTGATGCTCTCGGGCATCCCCTTCGACGGCCCCATCGGTGCCGTGCGGGTCGCCTTCACCACCGAGGGCGCGTGGATCCCGCACCCGACCTTCGAGGAGGGTGAGGAGTCGACCTTCGAGCTCGTCGTGGCCGGCCGTGCCCTCACCGAGGACGCCGACAGCGAGATCGCCATCATGATGGTCGAGGCGGGTGGGACCGAGAAGTCGTGGACGTACTACGACGACGGCGCCCCCAAGGTGACCGAGGAAGTGCTGGCGTCCGGTCTGGAAGCGGCCAAGACGTGGATCCGTGAGGCCATCAACCTGCAACGCCGCCTCATTGAGGCCTACACGGCAGCGCGCGGCCCCATCCAAACCATTCCGTTCTCCACGTTCACCGACTACCAGGACGACGTCTGGGCCCGGGTGGAGGCGGTCGGGACCGACCCCATCGCCAAGGCCAATCTCGTGACCAGCAAGGCGGAGCGCAACGCCGCGCTCGACGCCGCCGGCGAGGAGATCCGCGCCGAGCTCGGCGACGAATTCGCCGATCGCCCGGGTGAGGTCAAGGGGGCCATCCGCTCGCTCACCAAGAAGCTGGTGCGCAAGCGGATCGTCGAGGACGGCGTCCGCGTGGACGGCCGAGGCATCGCGGACATCCGCCCGCTGTCGGCCGAGATCGACCTGTTGCCGACGGCGCACGGCTCGGCCCTGTTCCAGCGCGGCGAGACGCAGGTGCTCAACGTCACGACGCTGGGCATGCCCCGCATGAACCAGCTGCTCGACACCATCACCCCGGTCGATCACAAGCGCTACATGCACCACTACAACTTCCCGCCGTTCTCGACCGGCGAGACCGGCTTCATGCGCGGTCCGAAGCGTCGCGAGATCGGGCACGGCTTGCTCGCCGAGCGGGCGCTGCTGCCGGTCGTGCCGGGCGAGGAGGAGTTCCCCTACACCCTGCGCGTGGTGTCCGACGTGCTCGCCTCCAACGGGTCGACCTCCATGGCCTCGGTCTGCGGTTCGACGCTGTCGCTGATGGCCGCCGGGGTTCCGCTCCGGGCCCCCGTGGCGGGGATCGCCATGGGTCTCGTCTACGACGAGGGCACCTACGTGACGCTCACCGACATCTTGGGTTCGGAGGACGCCTTCGGCGACATGGACTTCAAGGTGGCGGGCACGGCCGACGCCGTGACGGCGCTGCAGCTCGACACCAAGATCGCCGGCCTCCCGGCCGACGTGCTGGCCAAGGCGCTCCTGCAGGCCAAGGAGGCCCGGCTGACCATTCTTGGGGTCATGGCCGGTGCCATCGCCGAGCCGCGTGACCACGTGGCCAACAGCGCGCCGAAGATCGTCTCCATGGAGATCCCGATCGACAAGATCGGTGAGGTCATCGGGCCCAAGGGCAAGGTCATCAACACGCTCCAGCAGGAGACCGGTGCGGACATCGCGGTCGACGACGACGGTGTGGTCGGCACGGTGACGATCGGTGCCAAGGACGGCAACGCCGTCGAAGAGGCGCGCCGCCGTATCTCGCTGATCCTCGACCCGCCGACCGCCGAGGTGGGCGTGGTCTACCCGGGCAAGGTGGTCAACATCACCAAGTTCGGTGCCTTCGTGAACGTGCTGCCGGGCCGGGACGGCCTGCTGCACATCTCGAAGCTGTCGTCCTTGGCGGGGGGCAAGCGCATCAACAACGTCGAGGACGTGTTGACGCTGGGCCAGGCCGTCGAGGTCCGGGTCGACGACATCGACCCGCAGGGCAAGGTGTCGCTGTCGTTGGCCTCGGCGTCCGAGGGCGCCGGTTCGGGTTCGGGCTCCGGCGGTGGCGGGTCGTCGTCGCGCGGCGGCGGGTCGTCGTCGGGCGGGAACGGTTCCGGTTCCGGTTCCGGTTCGGCCAACGGTGATGCTGCGCCTTCGTCCCCCGCTCCGACACGGACCGCCGACGGGGCCTCCTTCGAGGACGCGTTCGAGGCCGAGCTGGTGGCGGATCTGGGCGATCTCGGCCCGGGCGCGGCCGACGGCGGGAACGACCGTGGCGGTGACCGCGGCGATCGCGCCGGTGACCGCGGTCGCTCGCGTGGCCGCTCGCGCCGCCGTTGATGCTCCTTGATTGAGACGTCGGTACTGCCGTGCGGCATCCGCCTGGTCACCGAGACCATGGCGGATGTTCGCTCGGTAGCCGTCGCCTACTGGGTCGGCACAGGCTCGCGTGACGAGCCCGGCGAACTCGCCGGCGCGTCGCACTTCCTCGAGCACCTGCTCTTCAAGGGCACCGAAGGACGCTCCGCCGTCGCCATCGCCGAAGCGCTCGACGAGGTGGGCGGCGACTGCAACGCCTTTACCACCAAGGAGTACACGACCTTCTACATCCGGCTGCTCTCCGAGCACCTGTCACTGGGACTCGACATCCTGAGCGACATCATGTGGGAGCCGGCACTGCGTCCCGACGACATCGAGGCTGAGCGCACCGTCATCCTCGACGAGATCCTGATGCACGCCGACGAGCCGGCCGACCTGGCGGGGGAGCGGTGGCAGGCCGCCCTCTTTCCCGGGCACGCCCTCGGGCGGGACACATTGGGGACGGCGTCGTCGGTGCAGCGCATCACCCGCGACGACATCCGCACCTTCTTCGATCTGCACTACCGGCCGGCCAACATGGTCGTCTCGGTGGCCGGCGACTGCACGCACGACGCCGTGGCGGCCGACCTGGAGCGGCGCTTCGCCGGCCAATCCGGCGGTGCCGCCCCGTCCCGCACGGCGCCGGGCCCCGACACCGTGGCGCTCGACGTGGTCCGGCGCTCCACCGAACAGGCCCACCTCGTCTACGGCGTGCGTTCGGTTTCGCGGTTCGACGAGCGCCGCTGGGCGTTGGCCGTGCTGAATCACGTGCTCGGGGGAGGCCTGTCGAGCCGGCTCTTCCAGAAGGTGCGCGAGCAGCGCGGCCTGGCCTACTCGGTCTGGTCGGAGCGGGCGGCCTACGAGGACAGCGGGTCGCTGGCCGTCGTGGTCGGCACGGCGCCCGAGCATGTCGACGAGGTCCTGCAGATTGTGCAGGCGGAGCTGGAGCTGCTGGCCTCCGATGGGGTGACCGATCGGGAGCTGGCCGTGGCCAAGGGCAACTTGCGCGCCGAGATGCTGCTTTCGGGCGAGGACTCGGGTGCCCGCATGAGCCGCCTCGGCGCGTCCATGCTGCTGCACGGCGAGGTGCTGTCCGTCGACGAGGTGTTGGCGCACATCGACCGGGTCGACCGGCCCGATGTCGCGGAGGTGGCCAGGGAACTGGTGCAGTCCCCCCGCACGCTGAGCGCTGTCGGGCCCTTCGACGGGCGGGACTTCGAGTCCCACCAGCCCGCCCTGGCCGCCCGGTAGCCTGCAAACCATGCAGAAGGTCGGTGTGGTCGGCGCCGGCGGTCGCATGGGCCAAGAGGTCTGCCGTGCCGTCTCGGAGGCGGCCGACATGGAATTGGTCGCCGCCATCGATCCCGGCCACGTTGGCGCTGTCGTCTGCGGCCGGACGATCGTGGGCGAGGTGAACGCGCTGGCCGACCTGGGGGCCGAAGTCGTGGTGGACTTCACGATCGCCGAGGCGGTGCGCCACAATATTGCGCACTACGCCATGTTGGGCGTCCACGCCGTGATCGGGACCAGCGGGTTGTCCGAGAGCGACATGGCTGATGTGGCGGCGCGCTTCTCCGGGAGCGCCAGCAGCGCCAACGCGGTCGTCGTCCCCAACTTCGCCATCGGAGCGGTGCTGTTGCTCCACCTCTCCCGTATCGCCGCACCCCACATGGACGGCGTCGAGATCATTGAGCTGCACCACGACGCCAAGCGTGATGCGCCCTCCGGGACCGCCATGCATACGGCCGCCCTGATCGCGGCGGCGCGGCGCGAGGCGGGGAGCGGCGCGCTGCCACCCGACCCCACCACCGACCTGGTGCTGCCGGGTGCCCGCGGCGCCGAGGCCACGGACGGCGTGCACGTGCATTCGGTGCGCCTCCCCGGCCTGGTGGCGCACGAGGAGGTCATCTTCGGCGCGCCGGGCCAGAGCCTGACCATTCGCCACGACTCGTATGACCGTCGCTCCTTCATGCCGGGCGTGCTGTTGGCGGTGCGCGCCGTGCCCGGCCGGCCCGGAGTGACGGTGGGCCTCGAGGCGTTGCTGGGGCTGTGAACCCAGACGTCCGGGAACGGCTCTTGCAGGCGACCTACGACTGCGTCGCTCGCTGGGGCTTCGCCAAAACGACGGTCGAGGACGCGGCCAGGGAGGCCGGGGTCTCGCGGGCGACGGTCTACCGTTACTTCCCGGGCGGGCGCGACGAACTGTTCTCCGCCGTGGTGGGGTGGGAGTTCTCCCGCTTCTTCCTGCGCCTCTATGCGGAGGTCTCCGACGCCGACACCCTGGAAGAGGTGATGGAGCGCGGGCTCATGTTCGCCCACCACGCCCTGGTCGAACACGAGGTCCTCCAGCGCGTCCTGGTGACCGAGCCCGACATCCTCCTGCCGCGGTTGTCCACGGAGGCGGACCAGACGCACACGCTGGTGGCGCAGTTCCTGGCCCCCTACCTGGTGCGCCACGGCATGGCAGAGGGGACCGACCTCGACGCGGCAGCCGACTTCCTGGCCCGCATGGTGCTCTCCTACATCAGCTCGCCGGGTCGCTGGGACCTCAACGACCACGAGCAGGTGGCGCTGCTGGTCCGCTCCGAATTGCTCGCCGGCATCCGGTGAGCTTCTCCGGACCGCAGCCGCAACCCCAGCCGGCACCGCCCCCGCCCTGCTACCGCCACCCCGACAAGCCGGCGTCGGTGCTGTGCGCGCACTGCGACCGCCCCATCTGCACCGACTGCATGATCGAGGCACGGGTGGGCTGGCAGTGCCCGGAGTGCACCTCCGAAGGGGCCAAGCGCTCCCGCCACGTGCCTGCCTTCACGCACACCAGTCGCAACCGGACCGGCGTCGTCGGCTCCACCAACCCGACCCCGGTCGTGCTGGTCATCATCGCCGTCAACGTGGTGGTGTTCTTCCTCGAGGGCTTCGGGACCAACAACCGCGTGATCGACCGCTACGGCCTCTGGCCGGACGGCGTGCACTTCTACCATCAGTACTACCGGGCCTTCACGGCCATGTGGCTCCACGCCAGCTTCGAGCACATCTTCTTCAACATGATCACGCTGCTCATCGTCGGCCCGGCGCTCGAGGTGCTGCTGGGCAAGGTGCGCTTCATCGTCCTCTACCTGCTGGCCGGCCTCGGCGGCAGCGTTGGCTCGTATCTCCTCGGCCCGCACGCCGAGCTCGGGATCGGGGCCTCCGGCGCCATCATGGGTGTCCTCGGTGCCTACTTGGTGGTCGGGCTGCGCCGCCGGCTGCCGGTGGCCCCGGTCGCCATCCTGCTGGTCATCAACCTGGCGATCGGCTTCACGGGCAATACCGACTGGCGCGCCCATTTCGGGGGCCTGGTCGTGGGCGGCATCCTGGGCCTGGTCTACGAGTACGCCGGCGAGTTGCGGGACCGCAACACCGCCCTGGTGCTCACCGTCGGGGGGAGCGTCGCCGTCCTCGCCGTGCTGGTGCTCCTGATCACCTCGGTCGCTCCGGGCCACTTCAATCTCAACTGAGCCGGGGCCGAGCGACCTCGGCGTCGGCCACGGCCTCGGCCTCGGCCTGGGCCTGAGCCACGACGCCCAGCCCCTGGCCTCCGCCCTGCCCCGGCCCGCCCCGGGTGGTTGACAGTGAGACAAAAATCGCCGTACTGTTTCATCAGTGGGTGCAACTGCGGCGCGAACTGAATCCGTAGGGATCGGCCCCCCGACCGGGGCCCGGGACAGCGTCGTGCGGCACCTCGGAGCGGACGACCGTTCGTCCACCCGGGTCCGCCTGGTCGACGGGGCGCTCAGCTGCCTGGCCCGCCAGGGCATCGCCAAGACGACGGTCGACGACATCGCCCGCTCGGCCGGCCTGTCCCGTGCGACGGCCTACCGGGCCTTTCCGCGGGGCAAGGAGGGGATCCTCGCCGCCGTCGTCGAGACCGAGGTGGCCCGGCTGTTCTCGTCCTTGGCCGTTGTCATGGGCGAAGCCGGGGACCTCGAGGACGTCCTGGTGGCCGGCATGGTCGAGTCGGCGCGTTGGCTACGCGGCCACGAACCCTTGACCTACCTGTTGGAGCACGAGCCCGCCGCCGTCCTGCCCTTCGTGACGTTCGGTGGCTTCGACCAGGTGATGCGGGTGGCCAGTGACCTGGCCGCTCCCTTCTTTGCCCGCTGGCTCGAGCCCGAACAGGCATCCCGCGCTGCCGAGTGGGCCGTGCGCATCGTCATGGCCTACTGCTCGGACCCCTCTCCACATGCCGATCTCTGCGACCCCGCCGACACCCGGGCTCTCGTGCGGACGTTCGTCCTGCCGGGCATCCTCGCCCTGCGTGTCGAGGCGGCGGGCTCAGGCCCCGGCTCCACGCTCACCTCGACCTCGACCTCGACTTCGACTCCGACTCCGACTTCGGACCAAGCACGCAGTTCCATCCGTACCAGACCAACCACCAAAGGGGCGGCACAATGACCACACTCGACGAGAACACGACCGAGCAACTGCGGTCCAACCTCGACCTGATCGGGCGCGAGAACATCAACGACCTCGAAGCCGTGATGAGCGTCGTCGGCAAGTTCGACGTGGAGGGCTTCCACCGCGTCCCCGACAACTGCCCGGCGGAGTTCACCTGGGACTACGAGAAGGGCGCCAAGCCCCAGCTCGACAAGCTCTACGAGAAGGCCAAGAAGGCCCAGTGGAACGGGCAGACCGATCTGGACTGGTCGATCGAGGTCGACCAGGAGAAGGTGGTCATCGCCAACGCCGAGGCGAACCCGGCGCAGGCGCAGTGGGACGAGGCCACCCTGGCCGGCACGGCGCTGGCCAAGTGGGACGAGAAGAAGTTCATCCAATTCGGCATGGAGAACCAGAACTGGCTCCTGTCGCAGTTCATGCACGGTGAGCAGGGCGCATTGCTCTGCACCGCCAAGATCGTCGAGACAGTGCCCTGGATCGACGCCAAGTACTACGCCGCCACCCAGGTGATGGACGAGGCCCGCCACGTCGAGGTCTTCTCCAAGTACCTCGACGACAAGCTCTCGGGTCACTACCCCATGAACGCCCACCTCGGGCTGCTGCTCGACGACATTGTGGCCGACTCCCGCTGGGACATGACGTACCTCGGCATGCAGATCATGGTCGAGGGCCTGGCGCTGGCCGCCTTCGGGTTCATCCACATGATGACGACCGAGCCCCTGCTCAAGAAGCTGCTGCGCTACGTCATGGCCGACGAGGCCCGCCACGTCGCCTTCGGCGTGCTCAGCCTGCAGGAGTACTACAAGGAGCTCAGTGCGGCGGAGCTCAGGGAGCGCCAGGAGTTCGCGTTCGAGGCGGCCATCCGCATGAAAGACCGCATGGCCATGCAGGAGGTCTGGGAGCGCATGGAGGTGCCGACCGCCGACGTGGTCAAGATCATGCAGGCGGCGCCCGACCGCGACGACTTCCAGATCCTGTTGTTCTCCAAGATCGTCCCGAACCTCAAGAAGCTGGGATTGCTCGATGCCGCCGACGGCTGGCTCCGAACCAAGTTCACCGAAATGGGTGCGATCGCCTTCGAGAACCTGACCGACTCCACGCAGGAGGAGGACGCGTTCGCCGACGGCTCGCCGGCCGAGCGCAACGTCGCCTGAGCGCCACTCATCGCTGGTAGCGTGAAGGGGCGATGAGCCCCGCCCAGCAGGACTCGCAGCCGCCCCGGTTCGGGCGGGTGATCACCGCAATGGTGACGCCGTTCGACGACCAGGGCGAGTTGGACATCGCCGCCGCGGTCGACCTGGCCCGCTGGCTGGCCGAACACGGCAGCGACGGGCTCGTGCTCAGCGGCTCCACCGGCGAGAGCTCGGTGCTCACGGACGACGAGAAGGTCGCGCTGTGGCGGGCCGTGGCCGAGGCCGTGACGATCCCCGTGGTCGCCGGCACCGGTTCCAACGACACCGCGCATTCCGTCGCCATGACCGAGCACGCGGCGCGGAGCGGCGTCGACGGCGTCCTCCTGGTCACGCCGTACTACAACCGGCCCTCGCAGGCCGGCATCTTCGAGCACTTCCGGGCGGTCGCCGAGGCGGCGGGGGACCTCCCCGTCATGCTCTACGACATTCCCGTCCGGAGCGGTCGACGCATCGCCACGCCGACCATGCTCCGACTCGCCCGTGAGGTCACGAACATCGTCGCCCTCAAGGACGCCGCGGGCGACCCCGCCACGACGGCGCACCTCGCCGCGCAGGCCCCGCAGGGCTTCGAGATCTACAGCGGCGACGACGTCATGACGTTGCCCCTGATGGCCGTCGGCGCGGTCGGCGTCATCAGCGTCGCCGCCCACTGGATCGGTCCGCAGTTCCGCCGGGTGGTCGACGCCTTCATCGCGGGCGACCTGGCCACCGCCATCGCCGGCAACGCGGAGCTGCTCGACTCGTTCGACTTCGAGTCGTCCGAGGAGTTCCCCAACCCGTTGCCCGCCAAAGCCATGCTGCGGGCGCTCGGCCTGCACGTCGGCCAGTGCCGTCTGCCGATGGGCACCTCCACCCCCGAGCTCGACACGCAGGCGCAGAAGATCCTGGCCGCCGTCGGGCCACCTGCGGTCACGGTCGCCCCGCTTGGCTGAGCGCGGCAATAAACCCAAGCCGGTCCGGGTCGTTTTCCTGGGCGGACTCGGGGAGATCGGACGCAACTGCGCCTGCATCGAGGTCGACGGGCGTATCGTCATTCTCGACTGCGGCATCATGTTCCCCGACCCGGACATGCCGGGCATCGACCTGGTCCTGCCCGAGTTCACCTACCTGCAGGACCGCAAGGACCGGGTGGACGGGATCGTCCTCACCCACGGCCACGAGGACCACACGGGCGGGCTCGCCTACCTGTTGCGCGAGGTCCATGCCCCCATCTACGGCTCCGAGCTGACGGTGGGCCTGGCCCGCCACCGCGTGGACGAGGCCGGTCTGGCGGGCAACACCAGGTTCATTTCCGTGGCGGACGGCGAGCGGCTGAAGATCGGCGCCTGCGACGTCGAGTTCATTCCGGTGACGCACTCGGTTCCCGAGGCCATGGCCATCGCGTTCCACACGCCCCAGGGCGTCATCCTCCACTCGGGGGACTTCAAGCTCGACCTGCAGCCGGTCGACGGCCGGCGCACCGACATGTCCCGCATGGGTGAGTTGGCGCGCACCGAGGGCATCCGCCTCCTCCTGTCGGATTCCACCAACGCGGAGGAGCCCGGCTTCACCGAATCGGAATCCACGGTGGGCGTGACGCTGCGGCGGGTCTTCGCCGCCCACGCCGGCAAGCGCATCGTCGTGGCCTGCTTCGCCAGCCACATGCACCGCGTGCAGCAGATCATCGACGCCGCCGTGGCCAACGGCCGCAAGGTGGCCACGCTCGGCCGCTCCATGGGCAAGAACGTCGAGCTGGGCGCGCGCCTGGGCATCATCAGCATCCCCGACGGTGTGCAGATCGACATCGAGGCGGTGGACAGCGTGCCACCCGGCGAGGTGTGCGTGATCTCCACGGGTTCACAGGGCGAGCCGATGTCGGCGCTCTCGCTGATGGCGACGGGGCAGAACAAGTGGCTCCGCATCGGCGAGGACGACGTCGTCGTCATCAGCGCCCATCCGATCCCGGGCAACGAGTGGTCCGTGGGCCAGGTCATCGACGACCTGCACCGCCGCGGCGCCGAGGTCGTGCACTCCGGGGCCGAGGCCGTGCACGTCAGCGGCCACGCCCGCCAGGGGGAGTTGCGGACGCTGATCTCGGTCACCGAGCCGGAATGCTTCGTGCCGGTGCACGGCGAGTTCCGCCACATGGTGCACCACGCCCGCCTGGCGCTGTCCATGGGTCTCGACCCGGCCAAGGTGCTCCTGTGCGAAGACGGTGACGTCATCCAGCTCGATGCCAAGGGCATCTCCCGCGACGGCAAGGTCCCCGGCGGCTACGTCTACGTGGACGGCACGGTGGGCGACCTCGAGCACGGCGTGCTGCGCGACCGCAAGAAGCTGGCCGAGGAGGGTGTCGTCATGGCCGTGGTCACGGTCGACCGCCAGCAGAGCAAGCTCAGCTGCCCGCCGGTGATCGAGACCAGGGGCTGGGTCTACGCCCCCGAGGCCGAAGAGCTCCTCGAAGAAGCGAGCGAGGTGGTGGCGGCGGCGGTCACGCAGGCGTTGCGCGACGGGGCCCACGACATCGAGGTGCTGAGCCGCCACACCCGCAAGGCACTGGGTAAGTTCGTCGGCGACCGCACCAAGCGGCGCCCGATGATCGTGCCCGTCGTCCTCATGGTCTGACCCGGCCCTTCAGCCGCCGGCCGTATCGCCCCCGCCGCCCCCGCCGCCCCCGGCACCGTCCTCGACGATCGCCCCCTCCGGCCGGCGCCCCAGCTCGTGACCCCAGCGGAACGTGGGCGTGTACATCCCCACCAGACGCGCGACCAGCACGACCAGGAAGATCTGGCCCATCAACGCCTCGAGCACCGCATTGGTGCGGGGGAGCCCGGTCGCCGGTGACAGGTCGCCGTACCCGACGGTGGCCATCGTGATGTAGCTGAAGTACGCGAAGTCCGCCGGCCCGTGGTGGCCGGACTGGGCGAAGAACGAGTTCCCCGAGACCAGTTGCACTCCGTAGTCCGCATTGGCGAACACGAGACCGATCAGGACGTAAATGCACAGCGCTCCGAGAACGGTCTGCGTCGTCACCTTGCTGTGGTGCAGAATCCGCCACCCGATGGCGATCGGGCTCGCCAGCACCAGGATCGACGCCAGGATCACTATCGTGCCGTAGGCCCGGTCGCCCCCTCCGAGCGCCGCCGCCACCGCAGCGAGCACGATCACGGCCACGGCGATCCGAACCGCCAGCATGAGGCGGTGCGGGACCTGAGAAGTCCGGAAGGCCAGCAGCACGGTGAGCCCGAGCCAGATGGCGCTCACGATCAGGGCGACGCCGCCGCTCCACCCCACCGTGAGGAAGACGTAGTCCGCGATCAGGAAGACGAAGACGATCCCGTAGGAGTCCGGGCCCAACACGATGTCCCGCAGCGCCTGCAGACGGGTGCGCGAACTCGGCGCGAGGGGGAGGCTGTCCGTGCTCGCCATGGGTCCATCATGGCCAACCAACCTGAGCCGGAAGGGGATGTCCCACCCCCCGGGCACGGCCCGGCGCCTCTTAGGATCGGTGGTCGGGCTATGCCGACCGCATCGGGGTCACCGCCATCGACCGCAGTGACCTGGACGTGGTCCGACGCCGTGCGCTGCGGCCTGTGCACCCTGCCGGCCGCGCTGATCGTCCTCACCGGCGACCCCACCCGCGGCCTGGCCTGGGCGGTCGGCATCCTGCCCGCGGCCGTCATCGGATTGGCCCCGCAGCGCAAGGCCCGGATCCGCCTTGTCACCGTCGGCCTCCTCTTCGGCCTCTCGATCCTGCTGGGGTCCCTGCTGATCCAGACGACGGTCACGGCGATCCTCGGCATGTTCGCGGTGGCGTTCGGCGCAGCTGTGCTGGCCAGCCGGCGCGCCTTCGGCCTCGTCGCCATGACGCTGTGCGCCCCCGTGGCGGCCGTCGGGCTGAGCTACCCCGACATGGGCAAGGCGCTCGGCCTCGGCCTGATCGTCCTCGGCGGCTCGGTGTTCTCCTACGCCGTCTCTCTTCTCTACCCCGAGGCGAGGCCCGATGGCCCCGCGCCGAACCAGCGGCTTCTGCCTTCGGCAATGGCCGCCCCCTACGGCATCCGGCTCGGATTGGCGGCCGGCGTCGCCACCGCCATCGGGATCGCCGTCCACACGGACCATGTGGGATGGGCGCCGGCGGCGGCGCTCTTCGTCATGCGGCCCTCCGAGGAGATGCAGGAGCTGCGCAGCGTCGGGCGGATCGTCTCCGTCCTGCTCGGTGCGTTGGGCGCCGTGGCATTCCTGCGGCTCACGCCCTCGTCGGAGCTGGTCGCCGTCCTGGCCGTGGTGGCGATCGCGGGCGCCGCGGGCACCAGGGGGAGCCGTTGGTACGTGACGCCGTTCTTCACCACCCTGCTCGTCCTGGTCATGCTGCTCTACGCCAGCCCGACGGTGGCCAACGAGCAGTGGCGGTTCGCGGAGCGGGTGGGGGAGACCGCTCTCGGCGTCGGCCTCGCCTACTGCTTCGGGCTCGTGCTGCCGCGCCTGCTCAGGAGACGAACCGCCTGACGAAGGCCAGCGCCGTGTCGGCCACCTCGCGCCAGCCACTGTCGATGGTCAAGGCGTGCCCGCGACCCGGGATCTGGACGAACTCGGTCACCCCTTCGTTCTTCTTCTGCCGCTTGAAGGTGGCCTCCGAAATGGCGGGAGGAACGGTGTGGTCCTTCTCTCCCGACACGATCAGCATCGGGCCGCGCTCGACGTTGTCGTGGTCGACCTTCGCTTCGGTCCAGGGGTTGATGTTGGCGAACGCGGCCTGGAAGAGGGGCTCACCAGGAGCGGGCACGGCGTACGTCTCGAAGAGCTCCTTGGCCTCGTCCTCGCTGACGGCGTTGGCGAAGGCGTAGTGAAACTGGTCGAAGGTCAGCGGGATGGCTCGATGCTTGTTGCGCGGGTTCTCCAAGACCGGCTTGGACGATCGCAGGGCCGAGATCGGTAGGGGAAGCACGCCCCGGAACGGCGCGGCGTCGACGGCCACGGTGGCCGCCGAGAGCCCTCGCCCCGCCACCATCTGCGCCAGCAATCCCCCGAACGAGTGGCCGATCACAGCCGGCTTCTTGTCCAGCGCGCCGATGACCGACGCATAGTGATCGGCCACGTCACCGATCGACTTGTTGGCGAACACCTCGGGGTGCGCCTTGGCCTCCTCGACGGTCTGCGGGTCGTCGGGCCAGCCCGGGGTCAGCGGGGCGAAGCCGGCGTCGGCGAAGACCCCTGCCCAACGGTCCCAGCTGCTCGGGAGCAACCACAAGCCGTGAATGAAGACGACCGGCGTCTTGCGCGATGCGTTCGCCTCGTCAATCTGACTCTGTTCTTCAGCGGCGATCGTCGACATGGTGTGTATCCCTTTCGTGTTGCCCATTGTTCGTGTGCGTCGTGCCCTGTGCGTGCGCTCTGCGCCGCGCGCAGTGTTCAGTGCGTTCTCTTTTGTACTTCTGCGTTGCGCCGCGGCGAGGTGCGACGGCACAGCTGAGCAGGTCGGGTGCGGCATGTCGATGGCGGTGGTGTGACGATGCACGTCGATCGGGTGATGCTGCCGGGAACCCACCCAGCCCAGTCTCAGCCCAATCCACGTCGCCGCCCAGCGTCAGTCGTCGACCCGTGTCCACGCCGGATTCGAGCGGCCCGACCATTGGCTCACCGCGGCCACTGCGATCACGATGGCCAGGGCGAAGATCAGTGGAACGGCGACGTGCACGTGCAGGATCAGGACCGCGCCGACCAGCGCGCCGATGAACATGGCGGCGACCGAGATCACGCGCCGCCCCGATTTGGATCCTTTTCCACCGCCGAGGGCACTGTCGGCGCCGATGCCGGTGATCGTCAGGGTCAGGACCGTCGTCGTGAGGTCCGGGACGGCCAGCCGGCGCACGCTCGAGTTCTGCACGCCCATGGCCAGGGCGAGGAGGACGATGAGCGCATAACGCACGCCGGAGTCGAAGGGTCGCGATCCGACCACCGCAAGGATCACGGTCACGGCCAGGAGCACCCCCTGGCTCGCCGTGGCCACTGCGACGTGATGACCCCTGTGATGGCCGAAGTGCAGCGCGATCCGCCCACCGGCGAGCGACCCGAGACCGAATGCCACCAGCGCCACCAGTGACGCCGCGATGGAGAAGCCCTGCGCTCCGGCCACGGCAAACCCCAAGAAGACGACGTTGCCCGTCATGTTGGCCACGAAGACGTGGCCAAGGAGCAGGTAACTGAACGCATCGACCAGGCCGGTCACCACCGTCATCGCCACCAGCAGCGGCGGCAGCGGGCCGAAGCGGTCGGTCCGGCCGGGAGCCAATGTCTCACGGACCTCGGTCAGAAATGTCTGCATATCCAGGACTCTCCTCTCATGATCGTGATCGATGAGGGCCGAGGGCCGACCCAGGTCAAAGCGTCTTGATCAGGCCTCCGTCGATGGTGAAGTCGGCTCCGGTGACGTTGCCGGCGCGAGCACTGGCCAAGAACACCATGAGGTCCGCCACTTCCTCGGGAGTTGTGAAGCGGCCGGTCGCCGCATCCGCGGCGGCTTGTTGTGCCACGGCAGCAGGGTCTCCGCCAGTGGCCCCCGCCACAGTCTCCGCCACGCCACCTTTACCGAGCCACAGCGCCGTCGAGACGGGCCCGGGACTCACCGTGTTGACCCGGATGTTGTGCTGCGCCACTTCCTTGGAGAGTGACTTGGAGAAGTTCGCCACGGCAGCCTTGGACGCGCTGTAGTCGAGGACCGCCGGGTCGGGAAGAAATGCGTTGACCGAGCTCGTCGTCACGATCGCGCCGCTGCGTGCGGCGATCATCGACGGCAGGACGGCGCGGGTCATCCGCACGGCTGCCATGAGGTTGAGGTTCATCGTGTCGGCCCAGTCCTCGTCGGTGATGCTCAGGAAACCGCCGACGCGCGGATGCGCCCCTCCCACGTTGTTGACCAGGATGTCGATCGAACCGTGGGCGAGTGCCGCCGCCGTGAGGTCAGCCGGAGCACCGGGCGTCGAGAGGTCGACCACGATCAACTCGGCCGATCCCGACGCCATCAGGGCGTCGAGCCCGTCTGAGCGCCCACGCGCTCCTGCGACCACGTGGGCGCCTTCGGCGGCGAGTGCGGTCGTGACCGCCAACCCGATGCCGTGGCTGGCCCCTGTTACCACCGCCACCTTGCCTGTGAGTTCGAGCTGCATGGCGTGCTCCTTGCGAGGCTGAGGCGGGACGTTGCGCAGCCTAGGACCAATGCCGGGATGCGCCACCGAGCTGTCGCCGGGGCGCCAGAGCAACCCGAGACGAGCGGTCCCAAAACACTAGGGTGCAGCGCCATGAACTATTCGGTGACCTATCCGCTCACAGCGCATCCCTACAACCCCGAGTTCACGACCAAGGCCGCGCTGACCCGCTTCTGCCAAGTCGCCGAAGAGGCTGGATTCGCCGGCATCGGCTTCACCGACCACCCCGCCCCCACGGAACGGTGGCTCAAGGCGGGTGGCCACGACGCCCTCGACCCGTTCGCCGCCCTGGCGTTCTGCGCGGCCGTGACCGACCGGATGCGCCTGATCCCCAACATCCTCGTGCTGCCGTACCGCAACCCCTTCGTGGTGGCCAAGGCGGCGGCGACGCTCGACGCGCTCTCCGACGGACGCTTCACCCTCGCCGTCGCCACCGGCTACCTGCGCGGTGAGTACCGTGCGCTCGGCGTCGACTTCGACCAGCGCAACGCGCGCTTCGACGAGGCCATCGAGGTGATCCGCGGCGTCTGGAGCGAGGAGGACTTCACCTACGAGGGCGTGACATTCAGCGCCAAGGGACAGACCGCGAATCCCAAGCCCGTCCCGCACCCGCCGATCTGGATCGGCGGCAACAGCCGCATGTCGCGCCGACGCGTCGCCCGCTACGGCGACGGGTGGAGTCCCTTCCCCGCCCCCAAGGTTCTGTCCACGACGGCCAAGACGCCGTCGCTCGAGTCGGTGGACGACCTGCGTCCCATGCTCAACGAGCTCTGGCAGTTCATGGAGGAGGCCGGGCGCGATCCGAAGAGCATCGACGTGGCGTTCGGCACCGGCGCCGGGGGCGACCCGGGCAAGGACTCGTTCAATCCCGAGGCCCGGCGAGAGGCCGACGAGGAGCTGGCGGCGCTCGGGGTCACCTGGTCCGGTGCCGGCGTGCCCGGCGATTCGCTGGCCCATGCGCTCGAGGCCCTGCAGCGTTTCGGGGAGTCAGTCATCAGCTGACTCCTTTCCTCGACCCGAGCCCCGAGCGCCCACCCCGGTCCGGTCCTATATTGACCACGTCCCGTCCACTGTGACGGGCAGGGGGACGGGGGAGGGAGAGCAATGCGTGACCGCACGTTCGAGCGCATCGGGGCACTGAGCGGACTGGCGTTCTTCGTCTTGGCCGTGTTGTCGGGATTCATCTATCCGCAACAGCCCCGCGTCGACGCCGCGCCGGCCAAGACGCTGGCCTGGGTCCACGACCATCACGTCGCGCTCCAGGCCGGCATGATCTTCGACTTCTTCGCCGCCGGCGTGCTGCTCTGGTTCGCCGGCTACCTGTACCGCGTCCTCCGGCGAGCCGAAGGCGATGTCGCATCCCTCGCACCCGTGGTCCTCGCTTCGGGCATCGGCGTCTCGGTCACCACTGCCATGGCCGCACTGCCGACGGTGCTGCTCGCCTTCATGGAGGCGCAACGAGGCGGTCTCGACGATCCGTCACTGGTCCGCGCGCTCGGCGATCTGAACACGATCTTCTTCTCGGTCACCTCCGTCATGACCGCCGTCTTCCTCGCCGCACTCGGCTGGGCCATGCTCCGCGCCGAGCTGGCCACGGCGTGGCTCGGCTGGCTGGCGCTGCTGGTTGCGATCTTCAACTGCATCGCCGTCTGGATCGGCGTCACGTTCAGCAGCTACCACGGCCACGCCTGGCTGATCATCGGCTGGGGCGCCTACGTCGGCTTCCTCGTCGTGATGCTGCTCACCAGCGTCGCCCTCCTGCGCCAATCCCGCCCCGCCGCCGCCGCCGCCGCTGCTGCGACCCCGGCCGCTCCGGCGACTGCGGTGACCGCGCCGACTGCCGTGACCGCCACCTAGGTCCCCGAAACCGCGCCGAACAGGCGCCACACCGGACCGTTCGTCCGTATGGCAACCGCCGCCCGAGGTTCCCGTTCGGCTCGTCCCGGCGGCGCCACGCCTGCCCGCCGGACCCGACCCCTCAGTCGGGACTATGGAGGCGATCCCCGCTCGGCCGAGTTGGCGAAGAGCATCGGGCGTCACCAGCGCGTGATCTCCGAGCACGAGGGCGCCATGCTCGCCGACATCGCCGAGTTCGATCGAGCCGAGGCCTGGCGGGGGGACGGGGCGCTGTCGATGCGGGACTGGCTCGTCGCGCACTGTCACGTCAGCCGCGCCCGGGCCCGCACCCTGGTGGATGCAGCAGGGAAGGTGAAGGACCTCCCGGCACTCACGAGCGCTCTCTCCGACGGCCGCCTCACCCTCGATGTCTTCGCCCCGCTCGCCGCGGTCGCCACACCCGAGACGGACGCCGACCTGGCCGTGGCGTCGGAGCACTGGACACCGAAGCAGGCGCGCCAGCTGGCGGCCGAGGTCAAGGGCGCCACCGACAGCGACGCGGCGGCGCAGTTCCGGCGCCGCTTTGTCCGCTTCGACGATGAACGCTGCTTGGTCTGGGCCCAGCTGACGGGTGATGCATACGCCCTGGTCAAGTCCGCCATCCTGAGCCGGGCCCGCCGTCACGACCATCCGAGCGTCAACGACGCCGACTACGTGCGCTTCGAGAGCCGATGCGCCGATGCCCTGCTCGACATCTGCATCGAACGGGGACGCAAGAAGCCTGCCGGCCAGCCCCCATCTCACGGCGGCGCCCGGACCACCATGGTGGTTCACACCGACCTCAACCGTCTCCTCTACGGCGACGGGTACGGCCACGCCTCCATCGAAGGGGTAGGTCCGATCTCCGCCGAAGTGGCGCGCCGGCTCGCCTGCAATGCGCACATCACCCTCTCATTCGACGCGCCCGACGGCACCGCACTCGACCAGAAGCAGCTGGAACGTGACCCGAGCGAGGCCCAGCGCATCGAGATCCGGCGTCGTGACATGGGCTGCCGCTTCCCTGGATGCGGGTGCAAGAACGTGACCGACGTCCACCACATCGTGTGGGCGTCCAAGCAGGGCCGCACTGTGATGTCGAACCTGTTGACCCTTTGCGTTGCCCACCACAGCCGGGTGCACGAGCTCGGTTGGAAGATGGATGGAGACGCTCAGGCAGAGGTGCGGTTCGTCAGCCCGCAGGGCAGGGTGTTCGTGTCCTCGCCCTCTCCGACCTGGCGCCGTCCGCCTCGCAAATGAGCGCCGAAGGGGTCAGCCCTTGACGGCCCGCACGATCTCGTCGGTGACCGCGTCAGGGTCTTCGAGCGGAAGCATGTGCCCCCTGTTCTGCAGGGTGACCAGTCGCGCCCCTGGAACGGTCGCCACGATCTGATCCGCCTTCTTCGGCAGCGTCAGCGCGTCGCGCGTGCCCACCATCACCGTCGTGGGCACTTGGATCGTGCCTACGCCCTCCAGAAGGTCCATCGTCGAAATCGACAGCAGGAAGTCGCCCCGGACGGAGCCGTGGCAGGACCCGAAGAGGTCCCGGGTGAGGTCCAAGTGCGAGCGGACCGGATTGTCGCCGAAGGCGGAGCGCACGAAGACGTGCCCGTTCTTCGACTGCATCGCCCGAGTGACGACGGGCGACGCCACCATCGCCCTGGCCACTCGTGCACCGCGCGCCGAACGGTCGCCGAGACTCGTCGCCGCAGTCGAGACGAGCACGGTTGCCTTCGCCCGCTCCTGCAACACCTCGGGCCGGTGGGTGGCTAACGACATGATCGTCATGCCGCCCATGGAGTGCCCCGCCAACACGACGTCGTGTACGTCCGTCGCTTCGAGTACCGCCGTCAAGTCGTGCGCCAGCGTCTCGATGGTCAGCGGCGCCGTTCCTCTCGTGCTGATCCCGTGGCCGCGCTGGTCGTAGAGCACGACACGGAAGCCCTGCCCGCGGAGGCGGCGGGCGACGGGCAACCAGACCTCGTGACTGCAGCCCCAGCAGTGGGGGAGTACGACCACTGGCGCCTCAGGACCGTCGCCGGCGAGATCCCAGACGGCGAGCTCCGCCCCGTCCGCCATCCGAACGACGGTGTGGTCGGGCCGACTGATGCCCTCGCCCCACCCGAGTGCGAAACGCCCGTCCTCGACCTCGTCGTCGACAGCGCGCTGTGCCGCCACGTGTCGGTAGGCCACGCCGGCCGCCCCGACCGCGGCGAGCGCCGCACTCACAAGAAGAACCCGGGAGCGGCGCTTGGAGCGGCCGCCCGCACCACTCACTGAGGTCGCAGCGGAAACGGAAGAAGGGGCCCCGGGGAGCGGTGTCATACCCGACGAGCGTATTTGGCGCATTTGCAGCCCGCCGCTCCGCCCAACAGCCCCAACTGCCCACGCAGCCCGACGCAGCCCGACGCAGCCTCGCTTGCCACGACAAGCGACCGGCAACCCCAGGAAATAAGGATTTGACCTAAATGCTTAGATCCAGAATAATCTGGGCATGGCTTCAAGCATGACCACAGCCACGACGCACACCGCAGGCCCCGGACCGGGACCCGGTCCCGCCAAGGCCACCGCTCGCTCCGTTGACGAGCGCATCGAGCGCCTCTCGACGGCCTCGTTGAAGCGCATCATGGAGCCCGACACCGAGGTCCCGGGCGAAGTCGGCGACGGCCAGGTGCTCCCCGACGAGCTCCTCAGCCTGGCCAACGTCCCCGAGCTCTTCGGCACACTCACGGACGAGCAGAAGCGCATCCTCGCCCGGGAGGAGTTCGCGTCCATCGTGGACACCGGCGTCCGCTTCGAGTCGGTCCTGATGGCTGGATTCAGCCTCGACATCCTCTCCCGCCCCGACCTCACCGACCCCCGGGTGACGTACCTGCTCCACGAGATGGGGGAGGAGACCCGTCACTCGCGTCTCTTCGTACGCCTCCTGGACCAGGTCAAGCCCCAAGCCAAGAACCCCCTCGACAACCCGGTCGGCCGGATCGCGCTGCAGGCGGTGATGCCGCTCCTCACGGCCATGCCCTCGCTGTTCTGCCTCCTGGTCCTGAGCGGCGAAGAGGTCCCCGACCTCCTGCAGAAGCTGGCCAGCGAGCACCCCGAGACGGACCCGATGATCAAGGCGGTCTCGAAGTACCACCGCCAGGAGGAAGCACGGCACCTCGCGTTCGGCCGCATGCTCTTCCCGGAGCAGTGGGCCGCCGCCGGCCCGATCGAACGCTTCCTGGTGCGCCATCTCGGCTCCCGCATCGCCACCGCCATGTTCGACACCATCGTCCACCCGGGCGTCTACGGCGCCATCGGCCTCCCGACCTGGCCGACCTGGCGGGCCGTCAATCGCTCCGCCGGCCGCACAGCCATGCGCCACCGGGCCCTCCGACCGCTGCTCACCCCGCTGCTCGAGGCGGGCGTCTTCCGGGGCGGGCGCGTCCCCAGGGGTTGGCAGGTCGCCTGCGGCGTCGACCGCGCTGGTCGTGCCATCGACCCGGCTGCGGCGGCCTGACCCGGTGCCGCCCGACCCGGCGAACCCGCCCAACCCGACCAACCTGACCAACCCGACCAACCCGACCAACCCGACCAAGGGCGATCGCACCCGCCAGGCCCTGCTCGATGCCGCCATCGTCCGCTTCGCCCGTGAGGGCCATCGCGGCACCTCGGTTGCCGATGTCTGCCGCGACGCAGGACTCTCCACGACAGCGTCGTATCCCTACTTCGCCAACAAGGAAGCGCTGTTCATCGCCGCGGTCGACGAAGACGTCGCCGGGCTCATCGACGAGGCCGTGTCGCTCGTCGTCATCGACGAAGACCCCGATCAATGGGGACGCGTGATCATGCGCGCCCTCGTGGCTCATGTGGACGCGCACCCGCTGGCGGGCCGCATTCTGCGCGGCCTCGAGCCCGATTTCACCATGCGGTTGTTACACATCCCGGCCCTGCAGCAGCTGCGCAAAACGGTGGCCGAGCTGATCCGCTCCCAGCAGCTGGTCGGTGGCGTGCGACAGGACATCGATCCGGGCCAGTCCGCCAGCGGCTTGGTCGTCATCGTGATCTCGCTCCTGATGGCCACCATGCAGACGGGCGCCGACACCGGCGGCTATGAGCTGGTGGCTGCCGATGTGGAGTCGGTGCTGCACGCGGCGACCCGACCCCCGAGCTGAACCACCGCCGCCCCACCGAACCCAATTCGCGCGGCAAGAGTCTCTTCCGTATGAGGGTCGTCGCCGCCGCCGTCGCCACCATCGCACTCGCCGGCGCCACCGCATATGCAACCCAGGGCTCGGCAGCGGCCTCCGGAACCCGGAACCGGAGCCGTCACCACGGCCCCCAGCATCACCCGCTCCGCTCACATCGCCTTCGAGAACTGCAACGCGCGGCAGATCCTTCTGAGCGTCACCGTTCCCACGCACGCCTTCAGGTCGAGCCAGCAGGTCACTTTCCTGGTCCGGCTCCACAACACCGGGAGCACCGCGTGCGGCACCCCGTCGGCGAAGCCCGTCCCCCCGGCGCGGCGGACGTTCGACGTCGGCCCCTGCGGGGTCCTCTCCCTCGTCGTTCGCGCCAGCAGCGGGGCCTCGGTGTACCCCGGCCCCTCCGTCTACTTCTGCCCCGAGGAGTCGGGGCTCCGGCTGGGCCCGCACGGCACGGCCCAGACCACCGCCAATTGGAGCCAGGCTGCGTATCTCGGCTCCCCACCCAAGCCCCGGCACGCTCCGATTGGCACCTACCACCTGGTGGTGGCCGGGGCCGTCACCGTCCCGGTCACCCTGATTCCGGGCTGAGCCCGAACCAGCCTCGATACAATCATTCTTCCTAGTTGCCCAACCAGAACAGCCGCACCTCCACACAGCCAAACACCGCCACCCGGCTACAGGCAGACGGCCTCGGTCACCCGGCCAGACGGCCACCGCACCACACACGGCATCACCGGGCAAGCACAGGAACCCGCGGCACATCGCCAAACAGATAGAGAAGAAGGAACGAGGAGTCAATGTCGGGTCACTCGAAGTGGGCGACCACCAAGTACCGCAAGGGCGCCCAGGACAAAGCCCGCGCCAAGATCTTCGCCAAGTGCATCCGCCTCGTCGAGGTCGCGGCCAGGGACGGCGGCGGCGACCTCGAGGCCAACGCCACCCTGCGCACCGCCTACCAGAAGGCGAGAGCGGCCAGCGTCCCACTCGACACGATTGAGAAGGCCATCAAGCGCGGCACCGGCGACCTCGAGGGCGTCAGGTACGAGGCCATCAACTACGAGGGCTACGGCCCCGGCGGCGTGGCCATCATGGTCGAGACGCTCAGCGACAACCGCAACCGCACCGGCGCCGAGATGCGCAACCTCTTCAGCCGCAACGGCGGCAACATGGCCGAGCCCGGCGCCGTCGGATGGCAGTTCGAGCGCAAGGGCATCGTGACGGTCGGCCTCGACAAGGACGAGGACAAGGTCATGGAGATCGCCATGGAGGGCGGGGCCGAGGACATGACCAGCAACGGCGCCGCCTGGGTCGTGACCAGTGCGCCCGCCGACGTCGAAGCGGTGCGCCAGGCCCTCGACGACGCCGGCATCACGCCCGAGTCGGTCGACCTCAGCCTCGAGCCCACCCAGCTGGTCCCCGTCCCCGACGAGGCCGAGGCCAAGAAGGTCCTACGCCTCCTGGAGGCCATCGACGACCACGATGACGTGCAGGCCGTCCACTCCAACGCCGACATCTCCGACGAGGTCCTGGCCGCCTTCGAAGGCTGACGCCCTCTCCGGGTCTTGGTCCGGCGGCTTCGGGGCAGCCCGCCGCCCCGGTCCGGGCGGCACCGACGCGGCGGCCTCACCCGGATCCGCCAACTGCGCAGCACCCCCGACTATCCTGCGAACGCATGTTCGTATTGGGCATCGACCCCGGCCTGTCACGCTGCGGCTACGGGCTGGTGGCCCGGGCCGAGGGCACGGCGAGCCTGCGGGCGCACGCGGCCGGCGTGGTCGAGACCGATCCGGCGGCGCCCCTGGCCGAGCGGCTCCTGATCCTGCACACCGAGCTGCGGGCGCTGGTGCAGGAGTTGCGGCCGGCCGCCGTGGTCGTCGAGCGGGTCTTCTTCCAGGTCAATGCCAAGACGGCCATGTCGGTGGGCCAGGCCAGCGGGCTGGCGCTCCTGGTGGCGGCCGAGGGCGGGTGCGAGGTCGTCCAGTACACGGCCAACGAGGTGAAGCTCAGCCTCGTTGGGTACGGGGCCGCCACCAAGGACCAGGTGCAGCGGATGGTGGCCCAGGTGCTGGGCCTGCCGGCGATCGAGGGCCCGCCCGACGTGGCCGACGCCCTGGCCCTGGCGGTCTGTCACCTGACCACGGTGCCCCTGCGGCGGGCCATGGATGCCGCACTCGTCAAGGAGGGAAGAACGTGATCGGACTGCTGCGCGGAGTGGTGGTGGTGCGGAGCGGTGACGGCGAGGTGATCGTCGATGTCGGTGGCGTGGGCTACCGGGTGGCCGTCACCCCGGCCACGGCGGCTGCGTTGGTCGTCGCCGGGGCCTCGGCCGAGGCCACGCTGTACGTGCACACCCATGTGCGCGAGGACGCCATCGTGCTGTACGGGTTCGTGCACGACGACGAGCGGCGTTGCTTCGAGGTGCTGCTCGGCTCGCACGGGGTCGGTCCCGCGCTGGCGCTGGCCATCATGGCCGCGCTGTCGCCGGCGGCGCTGTCCACGGCGGTGCTGGAGGAGGACCTGGACACCCTGTGCACGGTGCCGGGGGTGGGGCGCAAGACCGCGGCCCGGCTGCTGATCGAGCTGAAGAGCCGGCTGGACCTGCCGGACCTGTCGCTGGCGGGGTCCGGCGTCGGCGTCGGCGTCGGCGCAGCGGCGGGGGCGGCGGGGGCGGCGGGGGCGGCAGGCGGGGGTCCGCGGACCTCCCGGTCCGAGGCACGGGCGGCCTTGAGCGAGCTCGGCTACGCCCCTGACGAGATCCGCGGTGCGCTCGACGGCCTACGCGACGATGTCGGGGTGGAAGAGATGCTCCGCCTGGCGTTGCGCGAGCTGGCCTCGCGGTGAACCAGTGAGCCCCCGCGCCCGGCGGGAGGTCCTCGCCGTTGATCCCGAGCCGACGGCGTCGGCGGACGGGTTCGCGGACCCCGGTACCCCCGGCGCCGCCGTTGCCGCCGGGACTCAGGGCGACGCGGGTCCGGGCGGTCGGGTGGTCGATCCGGCGGCGTTGGGCGGCACCGAGGAGGCCGAGGATGTCGGGCTCCGGCCCCGGTCGCTCTCGGAGTTCCTGGGGCAGCCGCAGCTGGTCGAGCACCTGGGGATCGTGCTGCAAGCGGCCCGCCAGCGGCGCCAGCCCGTGGACCACATCCTCTTCGCCGGGCCGCCGGGACTCGGCAAGACGTCGCTGGCCGGCATCGTGGCCGCCGAAATGGGCGCGGGGTTCCGCATCACCGCCGGCCCCGTCCTCACCCGGGCCGGCGACCTGGCCGCGCTGCTGACCGACCTGCAGGACGGCGACGTGCTGTTCATCGACGAGATCCACCGCCTGCACCGATCCGTCGAGGAGATGCTCTATTCGGCCATGGAGGACGGCCGCCTCGACATCCTGATCGGGAAGGGCCCGACGGCCCGCTCCATCCGGCTGGAGCTCCCGAGCTTCACCCTGGTGGGCGCCACGACCCGCACCGGGCTGGTGGCCGGGCCGCTCCGGGACCGCTTCGGCTTCGTCGGCCGGTTGGACCTGTACGACCCGGCCGACCTGCGGGCCATCGTGGAGCGATCGGCCCGCATCTTGAAGGTGCGCATCGACGCGGAGGGCGCCATTCGGATTTCCGAGCGTTCCCGGGGCACGCCGCGGGTGGCCAACCGGCTCCTGCGCCGGGTCCGCGACTTTGCCGAGGTTCGTGGTGAAGGCTTCATCGACGGTGCCATCGCCAGCGACGGCCTGGAGCTCTTCGGGGTCGACGAGCTGGGCCTGGACAAGGTCGACCGGGCCATTCTCGCCACGTTGTGCGGCCGCTTCGGCGGCCAACCGGTGGGCCTGACCACGCTGGCGCAGTGCGTCGGTGAGGAGACGGACACGATTGAGGACGCGTACGAGCCGTTCCTGCTGCAGAGCGGTTTGATCCAACGAACATCCCGGGGCCGGGTGGCCACGCAGCGCGCCTGGACGCACCTCGGTTTGGAGCGGCCCGCGTCGGCTGCAGACGCAATGAACACGCCTCCGCTCTTCTGACGGACCCTTCGTGGCGCACTTCCGGCACGTCAATTCACATTTCTTGCGCCGTTTCCCGATGTTCTGGGCTAGCTTTGCCGGGTTGCACCAGGAAGTCGGAAGCGAGGTGACCACATGGCAGGAATGACGACAGACACGACATGCACGACACGTCCGTCACTGATCGCGTCCGCCCCCGTGGCCCAGCCGCCCGCCTTTTTGCTTGGTGCCTTCGGAGGGAGGTCCCGGATGGCCGGGCCCGACCTCTGCCCCGCTGGTCACTGACGCCGACCACGACACCGCCGGGCTGACCGCCCGGACGCAATCCGAGGTTCGTCCCGCACGACGAGTGCGTCCCGTGCCTCGTCCCGCTCGCTGTACCTCCCCACTGGAGAATCCCATGGGTGAACGCACCCTTTTTCCGAACGCTTCGACCAAAGACACCCTGGCGTACTGCTGGCGCCAGTTGCAGCCCGACCGCGTCGCGTTCGCTGGCGCCTGCACCGCCATCGTGCTCGGCACTCTGGCCAATGCCGTCGCGGCCCCGCTGATTTTTGCGGCACTCTTGAGCCGCATATCGCAGCTCGGCTCGCACGAGGGGTTGTGGCAGTCCTTCGGCCCGCTGTTGGTGGCGTACGCGCTGGTGTTGGCTGCTGCGACCCTCTTCGGGCGCATCGGTGGCTGGATGAACTGGGGCGCCACGCTGCGCTCGTTCGGCCGCGCCATCACCAGTGGTTACGACCACCTGATGAGCCTCAGCCACTCGTGGCACACCGACAGGCCGTCGGGCGAGGTCATCGCGGCCTTGGAGACCTCGACCTGGGCCTTCGTCGACATGATCGACGCCATGGTCTGGGGCATCCTGCGCATCAGCGTCACGACGCTCGGGGCAATCGTGGTGCTCGGGGTCGTGGCCTGGCCCGTCGCGCTCGTGATGGCCGGATTGGTCAGCGTGTTCGCCCTGGTCCTCCATCGCCGGATGGCACGGGTGGTCTCGGCGGAGAAGGAGTTCTCCGACGCCCACTCCCGGGCCACCGGGGTGATCGCCGACACCATCGCCAACCTCACGACCGTTCGCTCGCAGGCCGCCGAGGAACGCGAGAAGGAGCACGTGGGTGCCCTGGTGGCCGACTCGCTCAGTGCGGACCTCCGGGCCCGCAAGGTCTTCACCACGACGCGGATCCAGATGGAGTCGGCCATGGCCTTCTTCAACTGGGCTGCGATCGTGGTGGGCGTGGTGCTGGCACTGCACCACGTGGCCGCGGCCGGTGCGGTGTACCTCATCCTCTTCTACGCGACCTTTGTCGGGACCAGCCTCGAGGAGTCGTTCGAGTTCATCCGCTTGATCTCGCGGGCCATCGGACGCTGCGCGAAGTTTGCCGGCATCGCGGCCACAGAGCCGGACATCGTCGACCTGCCGGGGGCGCCCGACATGGTGGTGCCGCGCGGGCGGGTGGAGTTCCGCGACCTGCGCTTCGCCTACCGCGGCGGGGCCCCGCTGTTCGAGGGCCTCGATCTGCGCATAGAGCCGGGGGAGCACGTCGGGCTGGTCGGTCCTTCCGGTTCCGGCAAGACGACGTTGACCAAGCTGATGTTGCGCTACGCCGACCGCGACGGTGGGCTGATCGAGATCGACGGCCAGGACATTGCCTGCGTCACGCAGCACTCGCTGCGTGGTCACATCGCCTACGTTCCCCAAGACCCGCAGATGCTGCACCGCACCATCGCGCAGAACATCTGTTACGGGATGGAGGGCGGCGACGCGCACGCCGTCGACATGGACCTCGTGCGCGCCGTCGGTCGGGCGGCCTACGTAGACGAGTTCGTGGAGCGCCTTCCGGACGGGTACGAGACCGTGGTGGGCGAGCGCGGCATGAAGCTCTCCGGCGGGCAACGCCAGCGCGTGGCCATCGCGCAGGCAATGGCCAAGGGGGCGAAGGTGCTCGTGCTGGACGAGGCAACCTCAGCGTTGGACTCCGAGTCGGAGTCGCTCGTGCAAGAGGCGCTGTGGCACCTCATGGAAGGCACCACGGCGTTGGTGGTGGCGCACCGGCTGGCCACCATCGCCCGGCTGGACCGGATTGTGGTGCTCGACCGGGGACGTGTCGTGGAGCAGGGCACGCACGCCGAACTCCTGGCCGCCGGCCGCAAGGGGGTCTACGGGCGCCTGTGGGCGCACCAGTCGGGTGGGTTCATGGCTGCGTGAGGTCCTCAGGCCCGTCGGGTGCTGCTTGTGCGGCGGCGCCCGGCGGGCCGGGGCTAACCGGCGTTGGCGGGGTTAGGGGTCGGTTGTCGAGCCGGGATCGGGGATCCCGCCGGTCAACCGCTCAACCGGTCTGCCGAGGTGCCGGTGCGGACGACCGATGACACCGACGTTCCCAGGGGGAGGTACACCCGAAACGTGGTGGACCATCCGGGTGTGTCGACGATGTCGACGAAGCCCTCGTGTGCGTCGGCCACCGACTTGGCGATGGCGAGACCGAGCCCGGTGCCCGGCACTCCCATTTCGGTGGACGAGGCCAACCGGTAGAAGCGCTCGAAGAGCTGGTCGCGTTCGCCCACCGGTATGCCCGACCCTTCGTCGAGCACCTGCACCCGGGCGTAGGAGTCCACGCTGTCCACGATGACGTGAACCCGGCCACCGCGAGGCGAGAATTTGATGGCGTTGTGGAGCAGATTGGCCAGCAGCTGGTGCAGGCGGGTCGGGTCTCCGAAAATCGGTACCTCGTCGCCGGGGTCGATGCTCAGGGCGATCCCGGCGACCGTGGCGGATGTCTGGATGGCGTGCACGGCGTCCTCGGCCAAACGGCTCAGGTCCAACTCAGTGAAGGCGACCCTCAGCCCGCGCCCGGCCCCAGGGTCGGTCAGGAGATCCTCGGCCACCCGCTGCAGGTGCTCCGCGTTGCGCTCGATCGTCTGGAGCATGCGCATTTGGGACTCGGTCAGGTCGGCGGTGGCGTCCAGCAGCAACTCGACGAAGCCCCTGATGGACGTGATCGGTGTGCGCAGCTCGTGGGACACCGTGGCCACCACGTCGTCCTTCATCTGCGTCAGCTCGCGCAGCCGGTTGTTCTGCTCGATCAGCGACTGCGTGACCTCCTTCTGAATGGCGTAGAGGCGCTCCCGGTCGGCGGCCAGCTCTTCCCGCTCCGTCACGTCGATAGCAACGACGACGTAGCCCCCGTTCGTGGGAGCGATTGCCTCGGCCTGAGCCGTCGAGCCGTTCGAACCGGGGGCGGCGTCGTCAGCGGTGCCCCCGTCGTTGCCGAGCTCCTCGCCGAAGGCGAGGTCCGCCGTCGGCACCGGCAAGGCGCGCACTCGGACGACGCAGCGACGCTGCTGACCGTCTTTGCGGGTCGCGGTCCAGGGGACCTCGGCTGCCGTCTCTGCGTCGACGGGCTCGAGCGCCGTACGCATGGCGTCGATCGTCTGGCGGCGCTCGTCGATCTGGGCCGGATCGATGAAGTCGGCGATGGATTGGATCCCTACGACCTCGGCAGCGCGGTATCCGAGCATCTGCTCTGCACCGGCAGAGAAAAAGGTCACGGTGCCCGCAGGGTCGACTCCCATGATGGCGCTCCCGGTGGCCGCGCGCAGCAGTGTTTCGAGCCGGTCCCGGGCGTAGTCCGCCTCACGGGCGTTGCGGCGGGCCATTCTGGATTGCTGCGCGAGGTCGGCCAGGAAGGCTCTGTCGCGCGACACCATCGTGTACACGGTGGAGGCCACCAAGGTGGTGACGGTGGCCATGACGGCAACCTGGCGCCACTCGAGCGTCGGGTACTTGGGTGGACCGACGAGCAGGAGCGGCACCAGCAGGGCGAGATCCATGCAGAACAGCCCCACGAGCAGGTGCAGGCGGCGTCCGTACAACGACAGCCAGACGATGGGCAGCAGGTAGACGACCACGAGACCCGAGTCGGAGCCGCCCTGGGCGTCCCGGATGATGGCGATGACCGCGATGTAGCCGATCGGAATGATGAGCCAGGCCCAGTCGGGGAGACGCTCCCAGGGCAACAGGAAGGCGGCCGCCACGAGGCCGAAGAAGATGACGCCGGCAATGGAGATCTCGCGGCGGGCGTCGTGGGGAAATGGGATGACTGCGATGAGGACCGTCCCGATGGCCACGAGGGCGAAGATCGGGAGGCGCACCCGCATGGAGCGAGAGAAGCCGACCGGGAGGGTGGACCCAGGCTGCTGGGGGTCGCGGCGCCGTTCCGCTTCGGCTTGGGGCTTGAGCGGCTCGTTCACCGGTTCCGCGAGCGGTAGCGGTACCCGAAGCCGCGGACGGTCTCGATGGGGCCCTCGTCACCCTCGTCCCAGCCGAGCTTGCGCCGGAGTCGCAGCACTGCGTACTTGACGCGCGAGGGGGCCAGGCCACTGGGGTCGTCCCAGGCCAGTTCGATCAGCTGGTCGGACGAGAGGACCTGTCCCTGGTGGCGGGCGAGGGTGGCAAGCAGGCGGTACTCGGTCGGGGTCAGGATGATCGTCGATCCGTCGACCGTCACCTCCTGGTGTGCGAAGTCGATGTGCAGGGTTCCGTCGTCGAAGGTCGTGACGGGCTCACCCTTGGCCACCTGGCGTCGGCCGACGGCCTGCAGCCGGGCTAAGAGCTCGACCCGGCTGAAGGGCTTGGTCAAGTAGTCGTCTGCGCCGGAATTGAGGCCCCGCACCTTGTCTCTTTCGGTTCCGAGGGCTGTGAGCATGAGTACCGGCACGTCGCTCATGTCCCGGATGCGCTCGAGTACCTGCCAACCGTCCAGGTCAGGCAGTCCGACGTCCAGAATGACGATATCGGGGTGGCTCTGGTGGAACTGGCGCACCCCGTCACGCCCTTCGAGAGCCTCCGCGACCGAGTAGCCCTCGCGTTCGAGGAGGGTGCGGAGGAGTTGGCGGATGTCAGCCTCATCCTCAATGACCAGCACTGAGATATGACCATCTCGCATCAGGCTGCAACTGTACTGGGCAAATGGTCAAACTGAGTGAATAAGGGACACCCGTTGCTCGCTGAAAAAGACCTGGCCAGCAGCTGAATAGGGTCTCAGATCGCCAAAAGGGGGGTGTCGGCGAGCCTGGAGGACCCGTCACAAGCGCAGAGAAGCCTCCACGAGAAGGCGAAATGGACACTCAGAGAGAGCGTTCACAGAGCGACGTTCAGGCAGATCGCGAGCCGAGCGGAAAGTACTTCAGGGAGCGAAAGGTGCGCCGGCCCGGGTCGTCGGTCCCCCCGGAAGACTCCGTCCGACGGCCTCAGAAGGCCGGCGCACCTCTTCGCTGCTCCTGTTGTCCCCCCAACGGTGTTCCCCCTCGCAAGAATCCGCTCCCCTCCGTCGGACTCTCACACGGTCGCCCCCCTCGAACGACCGTCACCGTGAGGTTGCTGTACTGATGAGGCGTACTTTGCAGAAGGGATGTCGCAACAGCGGCCACAATGGGTTGCAGTCGGGTTGCCCACCCGCAGGGTGCGCCAGAAGGGCGGAATGGCGCCGTTGTCCCCGCCGGGAGGCGACCGGGCGGACCGGGAAGATGCACGTGGAAAGGCCCTGAAACCTCGGACACCTGGGCATCCGCGCACCCGGGATGCGAACGGGCTTCGGGTCGTGCCGGAGCGGTCTCCACCGAGCACCGACCCGGGGCATTCGTGCCGAGAGGGCACGGCGGACCAGGGCGTGCTGCACAATCGTCGAGGACCGGACGTCACCAGGGACGATGGAGCGACTGGTCATCACTTGTCCTGGGGGCGAAGGTCTGAACCGACATCTCTCTCGAAGCCTTCGGCAATGGCGTGGGTCGTTGTGCCTGTCCTGCCCCGATACTCCTACTGCGCTGCCCAGGAGAGCCGGAACCCAGGCACTAGGGTGGCGCGTCGCAACCGATTCCGGTCCAAGGATCCCTCATGACACCTACCCCCGCAGTGGCCCATCTCGTGCTGGCCGCGGCTTCGAAGTCCAGTTCCAGCTCATTGCTGACGTTGTTGCCTCTGGTGGCGATCGGGCTTCTCGGCTACTTCTTCTTCATTCGGCCCCAGCAGCGGAAGGCGCAGGCCGCCCGCCAATCCCAGGGTTCTGGGTACGACGTCGGCGATGAGGTGCAGACCGTGGGTGGCGTCATCGGCACCGTCCTCGAAGTCCACGGCGATCGCTACACGCTGTTGACGGGTGCCCTGGGCGACGACGGCAACCTCGACGGACCCCAGCCGACCCGGATCGTCTTCGTCCGCCAGGCCATCGCCAAGAAGATCGAGCCGATCGAAGACGTGCGCGTCGACGACGAGCCAGTCCAAGACGTGCGGCCGGCGCGGTCGGCAGGCAGCAGGAATGGCACGAGTGATGCCACGAGCGCGAGTGACAGCCATGACGGTGACATCGACGATGTAGGTGGGGACAGTGCCAGCAGCAGCGGCGACCTCGGTGGGGAGGCCGAAGAGGCGTGAGCCCGAAGTCGGGTGGTCGGGCGCAAAGGCGTCAGCGCCGCAACCTGTGGATCAGCGTGATCGTTGTCGTGGCGATCTCGGTCGGCTCGTTCGCTGCTGTGTTCGCGGCCAAGTGGTCACCGCGCCTGGGGCTCGATCTCGCCGGGGGAGTGGCCGTCGTCTACACGGCTGAAGGGCACAACGTCTCGCAATCCGATCTCGACGAGACCGTCAACATCTTGAACCTCCGGGTCAACAGCCTCGGCGTGTCGGGCGCTGAGGTGCAGACGACGGGCAAGAACCAGATCTCGGTGTCCATTCCGGGTGTGACCGATGCGCAGCAGGTGCTCGACCAAATCGGGCAGACGGCGCGCATGTACTTCCGTCCGGTCGAGTGTTACGGCTATCCCGAGGCGGTGCCGAAGGGGTCGAGGGCAAAGGTTTTGCCTCGGGGCGTCGGGACGATTCCCGCCTGTTCGGCGTCATCCGAACTCACGGCGGCCAACCTGGACATCAACACTGCCACCGGCAATCCGAACAACAATGTCCCGCCCGACTCCCAATATGCCGCCTATCCGTCCACGAGCGTCGACAAGCCCGGCTACGCCACCAGTGCGGTGTTGCTGCCCGGCCTCAGCGGCGCGTGCGGCCAATCCGGACTGCGCTGCGTGCTCGGGCCCGCGCAGATGACGGGCCGCTCCATCGGCAGCGCCCAGGCCACGCAGAACCAGACCGGTGCGTGGGTGGTCGACTACACGCTGGCCGGCTCGGCCGGCTCGGCGCTGTGGGACAAGGTGGCGGCGGAGAACTTCCACCAACTGCTGGGGATCGAGCTGGACGGTGAGGTCTACTCGGCGCCGATCATCCAGCCGAACCAGACGAGCTTCTCCTCCTTCCAGGGTCGGGGCGAGATCTCGGGGAACCTGACGCAGGCCCAGGCGCAGAACCTGGCGCAGGCCATGAACTTCGGCGCGTTGCCGATCACGCTGAAGGCGGCGACATCGGAGACGGTCTCGGCCACGTTGGGGCACTCCGCGCTGGTGGCGGGACTCGGCGCGGGCATTGCCGGGCTGGTCCTCGTGCTGCTCTACGTCCTCTTCTATTACCGGGGCCTCGGTCTCGTGGTCATCTCCGGGTTGGTGCTGACGGCCATGTTGCTCTGGGCGATCATCTCGGCACTGGGGCATACGTCGGTGGCACCGAGCTTCGACCTCGCGGGCATCACGGGTCTCATCGTGTCGATCGGTATCACGGTCGACTCGTACATCGTCTATTTCGAACGATTGAAAGACGAGACCCGATCAGGGCGCTCGGTCCGCACCTCGGTGGACCGCGGCTTCAAGAGCGCGTGGCGGACGGTATGGGCCGCTGACTTCGTGTCGCTGCTGGCGGCGATCGTGCTGTATCTGGTCGCGGTCGGCAATGTGAAGGGCTTCGCCTTCTTCCTCGGCCTCTCCACCATCATGGACATGGCCATCACGTGGTTCTACACGCGTCCGCTCGTGATCTTGCTAGGCCAGAGCGCGCGGCTGCAGGGCTCGGGTGCCTTCAGCATCGCCACCGGCCTGGGGGCCGGCCCGCAGGCTCAGGCTCCGGCTCCGGGTGTGCCGGTCGGCGCCGGTGCCGCCGGTGGCGCCGGAGGTGGCTCGTGAGCGACAACGGCAGCCGCGGGAACGGCAACGGCAACGGCGACGAGGGGAGCTCACTCGACGACGTGCCCGAGGAGGACGTCGAGCGCCTCGAGGAGAGCGTCGACACGGGCAGCCTCGATGAAGAGGAGCTCGTCAGCCTCGACGACGCCGCCCGGGCCCTCCTGGCCCGGGAGCCCAAGGGCCACGGTCCGATCGCCCGCCTCTACCGGGGCGAGACGCGCTTCGACTTCGTCGGCAAGCGCAAGATCTGGTTCAGCATCTCGGCGGCCATCATCGTGCTGGGGATCGTCTCCATCATTTTGCGGGGCGGCCTGAACCTGGGTATTGAGTTCAAGGGCGGGACGGAGTGGACGATCGCCGCGCCGGGCGTGACGCAGACGCAGGCGACCGATGCGCTGAACGGAACCGGGCTGGTCGACCCGACGGTAGAACTGCTGGGAAGCGGGAGCAAGCAGACGCTCAATGTGCAGTCCGACCTGAATCACCTGTCGCAGCAGCAGCAGGACACCGTCGACGCCAACGTGAAGAAGGCGTTGCTCGAGGTGACGGGGACCCACTCGTCGAACACGCCGTCGACGAGCACGACGTCGACGACGGCCGAGGCCACCACCTCGACGACGGCCCAGGCGAACGCCGCCGCGGCCGCGTCCACCACGACCACGACGTCGCCGACCTCCACCCTGCCGCAGGCGCCTGCCGACAAGATCAGCGTCACCACCGTGGGGCCGACGTGGGGCTCCTCCATCACGAACAAGGCGATCGAGGCGCTGATCATCTTCTTCATTGTGGTGGCGATCTACATCAGCATCCGCTTCGAGCCGAAGATGGCGCTGGCCGCCTTCATCGCCATGATCCACGACGTCCTGGTGGCGATCGGCATCTACTCGATCTTCAACTTCCAGGTCACGCCGGACACCGTCGTGGCCATCCTGACCATCCTCGGGTACTCCCTCTACGACACCGTCGTGGTCTTCGACCGGGTCCGCGACAACACGAAGGGCATCGGGAGCAGCGGCCGTTTGACCTACCCGCAACTCATCAACCTGTCCATGAACCAGACGCTGGCCCGCTCGATCAACACGTCCATGGTGGCCATCCTCCCGGTGCTGGCCGTGCTCCTCATCGGCGCACAGCTGCTCGGTGCCTCGACGCTGCAGTCCTACGGGCTTGCGCTCTTCGTGGGCCTGCTCTCGGGGGCCTACTCGTCGATCTTCATCGCCTCGCCGGTGCTCTGCATGATGAAGGAGCGCGAGGACCGCTGGGTGCAGATAGCCAACCGCTTGGCCAAGCGGGGGGACGCCAAGGGCTTCTACTCCGCGCTCGACGCCGCCACCATGAGCACCGCCATGAGCGTGGCGGCCTCGGGTCAGGTGAACCGGGGCGGGGCGGCCCCCGTGCAGAAGTCGAGCACCAAGCGCAGCGGGCCTATCCGGCCCGGCTCCGGGACCGGCGGGGGCGGGGGCGGGGGCGCCGGAGGCGGGACGGCGGTGCTCGATCGCGAACCCGGTGCGAAGGCCTCGGCCTCGGCGGGCTCGGCGTCGGGGGGCTCCGGGACAGCCGCGCCAGGTCCTCGGCCCCGCAAGAACAAGGGCAAGAGCCGGCGCAAACGCTGAGGTGGGCGCGGCCGGGCCCCGGTAGGCGCGTCTTCTTATTTCCCCTGGCGGGTAGCCTGTATGGATGGTGGCCCTGACGCGGGTGACTCCATCATCCGGGACTGACACAGACACCGAGACGAATGCTCGAGACCTCGAGCAGGAGCACGCAGACGAGCCGATGCTGCGCGACCTGCTGGCGCCGCTGCTCGCCGAATTCGCCCGCCACCGTCCCGAGGACGACACGTCCTTGATCGTGGCCGCGGGCCGGACGGCGGCCGGGGCCCATGAGGGCCAGTTCCGGCGCTCGGGCGAGCCGTACATCACGCACCCGGTCGCCGTGGCGACCATCGTGGCCGAGCTCGGGCTGGACGGGCAGACCGTGGCCGCCGCCCTCCTGCACGACGCCGTGGAGGACACCGGGCTGACGCTCGAGGCCATTGGGGAGACCTTCGGCGAAGGAGTGGCCCGCGTCGTCGACGGGGTGACCAAGTTGGACCGTCTCCAGTTCAACTCCAAGGAAGCGCAGCAGGCAGCGACCATCCGCAAAATGCTCGTCGCCATGGCCGACGACTGGCGCGTCCTGTTGATCAAGCTGGCCGACCGGCTCCACAACATGCGCACGCTCGCCGTCATGCCCGAGTGGAAGCAGCGGCGGACCGCACAGGAGACCTTCGACGTGTACGCGCCCCTGGCCCATCGGCTCGGGGTCCAACAGGTGCGCTGGCAGCTGGAGGACCTCGCCTTCGCCACGCTCCACCCGAAGCGCTACGCCGAGATCGAGCAGATGGTGGCGGCCCGGGCCCCGCAGCGGGAGGAGTATCTCGAGCGGGTGCTCGTCCATGTGCGCCAGCGCATGAACGACATGGGCGTGGTCGCCGATGTCACCGGGCGACCGAAGCACCTGTGGTCCATCTACGAGAAGATGGTGGTGCGGGGCAAAGAGTTCGACGACATCAACGACCTGGTGGCCATCCGCGTCGTGGTCGAGTCCGAGAAGGACTGCTGGGCCGCGCTGGGTGCGATCCACGCCATCTGGGCCCCGGTGCACGGGCGCTTCAAGGACTACATCAACACGCCCAAGTTCAACATGTACCAGTCGCTGCACACGACGGTGATCGGGCTGGACGGCAAGCCGGTCGAGGTGCAGATCCGGACGTCGGAGATGCACCACCGGGCCGAGTACGGCATCGCGGCGCACTGGGGTTACAAGTCCAAGGAGGACCACTCCTCCGAGATGGCGTGGCTCCAGCGCATCGCCGACGTCGACCGGCAGACCGACGACCCGATCGAGTTCCTCGAGGCGCTGAAGCTCGACCTCGAACAGGACGAGGTCTACGTCTTCACGCCCAAGGGCAAGGTCATCGCGCTGCCCGCCCGCTCCACCCCGGTCGACTTCGCCTACGCCATCCACACCGAGGTGGGGCACCGCTGCATCGGGGCCCGGGTCAACGGTCGCCTGGTGCCGCTCGAGACGCAGCTGAGCAGCGCCGACACCGTCGAGATCTTCACCTCGAAGTCGCCCACGGCCGGCCCGTCCCGGGACTGGCTGCAGATCGTCGCCTCCACCCGGGCGCGCAACAAGATCCGGCAGTGGTTCTCGCGGGAGCGCCGCGAAGACGCCATTGAGAACGGCCGGGAGGATCTGGCCCGGGCGTTGCGCCGGGACGGCCTGCCGCTGCACAAATTGCTGGGCTCGAGCGCCCTGCAGCAGGTCGCCGACGCGATGAACCTGGCCGACCTCGATGCGCTCTACGCCTCAATCGGCGAGAACCAGGTCTCGGCCCAGTCGATCGTGCAGCGCCTCACCAAGGCCCTACGGGGTGGCGGCGAGGCGGACGAACAGCTGCCGACCATCGCCCTGCCGGGCACGACACGGCCCCGCCAGGGACGCCGCACCGGCACGGGCGTCTACGTCGAGGGCCTCGATGACGTCATGATCCACTTGGCCCGGTGTTGCACACCGGTGCCGGGCGACCAGATTGTGGGCTTCGTGACCCAGGGTCGGGGCGTCTCGGTGCACCGCGCCGACTGCGCCAACGCAGCGGCGCTGGCCGACCGTTCCCGGGAGCGCCTCATGGAGGTCGAGTGGGACCGGGGCAACGACGGTGTCTTCGTCGCGACGATTGAGGTGCAGGCCTTCGACCGGGCCCGCCTGCTCGCCGACGTGTCCCGCGTCGTCTCCGAGCACCATCTCAACATCGTGGCCGCCCGGACGGCGACGACCCCGGACCGGGTCAGCCGGATGGCCTTCGACGTCGAGCTGGCCGACCCGACGCATCTGCATTCACTGATCAGCGCGCTGAAGCACCTCGACGGGGTGTTCGACGCCTATCGTCAGCTGCCTGGCAAGAAAGTCTGACCCCGAGCCGTGAGGAGCGCTCTATGAGCGCGGGGTCGTCCGCGTCCGGGCCCGGACCCGCAACGTCACTGCGCACCCCCAAGGGCATGCACGACGTGCTGTGGCCCGAGTCCGCCCGCTGGGAGGGAACGGTCGCCCGCTTCGCCTCGCTGGTCGAGAGCGCCGGCTACGGGCTGACCATCACGCCCATCCTCGAACACGCCGGCGTGTTCCTGCGCGGCATCGGCGAGGGCAGCGAGGTCGTCGGCAAGGAGATGTACGTCTTCGAGGATCGCGACGGCCAAATGATGGCGTTGCGCCCCGAGGGGACCGCGCCCATCGCCCGGGCCTACGTGCAGCACCACCCGGTCCCGCCGTGGAAGGCCTGGTACGTGGCGCCCTCGTTCCGCCACGAGAACCCCCAGCACGGGCGCTACCGCCAGCACCACCAGCTGGGCGTGGAGGCGCTCGGCCCGGCCGATGCCGACCTCGACGTCGAGGTCGTCTCCCTTGCGCACGACTTCTTTGCCGGTCTGGGTCTGCGACAGGTGACCTTGAAGCTGCACTCCATGGGCGACGGGGTGTGCAAGCCGGGCTACGTGGCGCTGTTGAGCGAGTTCCTGGCCGAGCGGGCCGATCAACTGTGCCCGGCCCACCGGGCCCGCCACCTCGAGAACCCGTTGCGGGTGCTGGACTGCAAGTCGGAGGAGTGCCGGGCCGCCACTGCCGACGCCCCGCATTTCCTGGACCACCTCTGCGACCCGTGTCGGGAACACTTCGCCCGGGTACGCGCCGGTCTCGACGCGCTCGGGGTCGTCTACACCATCGACCACCGCCTCGTGCGGGGGTTCGACTACTACACGCGGACGACGTTCGAGTTCGCGGCCGACGCGTTGGACGCGGCCCAGAACGGCGTCGGAGGTGGCGGGCGCTACGACGGCCTGGTCGAGCTGCTCGGGGGGGATCCCACGCCGGGCATCGGGTTCGGCATCGGGATCGAGCGCGTCCTGCTGGCCTGCGACGCCGAAGGCTTCTTCAGCACCGAGTCCGTCGTGGCGGCCAATCCCTTGCACGCCTACGTCATCGACACCGCCGGTGGTGACTCGGCGGTCGTCCTCACGGCCGAGCTGCGGCGGGCCGGTCTCCGGGTCGACCGGGCCTTCGACGGGCGCTCCATGAGGTCCCAGATCAAGTCGGCCGACCGCTCGGGTGCCCTGGTGGCGCTCGTCGTCGGTCCCCAGGAGGTGGAGGCGGGCACGGTGGGCCTGCGCCCCCTGCGCAGCGACGCCGAGCAACAGAGCCTGCCGCGGGCTGCCATTGTGGAGGAGCTGAAGGCCTTCCTGGGAGAGTCGGGGCAGACCTGAAGCAGTGGGCCGGGCCGACAGCCAGCACCGACAGCGCCACCCGTCACCGCCCCGCACCGACAGGACAGACCATCCACCCGCCCCGCACCGACCAGACTGAGCGCCGAGACCACCCCACCATGACCACCGAACCGACCCAGACAGAGAACAACCAGCCCACGGCCCTGCGCACCCACCTCTGCGGCATCCTCCGCACCGCCGACGTCGGACAGACCGTCACCGTCTGCGGCTGGGTGGCCCGCCGCCGCGAGCACGGAGAGCATCTGGCCTTCGTGGACCTGCGCGACCACTCCGGCATCATCCAGTGCGTCATCGACCACGCCACCGACGTGCGCTCCGAGTGGGTCATCGCCGTCACCGGCACCGTCCGCCACCGGCCCGAGGGCACCGTCAACCCCGGCATCGGGACGGGCGAGGTCGAGATCGGCGATTGCACCGTCGAGGTCCTCAACGAAGCAGAACCGCCGCCCTTCTCGGTCGACGACCGCGACGAGTCCGACGAGCCCGTCCGGCTGAAGCACCGCTACGTCGACCTCCGGCGGCCGCGTATGCAGCGCAACCTGCGACTCAGGGCACGGGTGAACGCCGCCCTGCGGGCCGCCATGGACCGCCAGGGCTTCGCCGAAATCGAGACCCCGCTGCTCTGGGCCCCGACCCCCGAGGGGTCACGGGAGTTCTCGGTCCCTTCGCGACTCCACCACGGCGAGTTCTACGCGCTGCCCCAGAGCCCGCAGCTGGCCAAGCAGCTCCTCATGGTGGGCGGCTTCGACCGTTACTTCCAGATCGCCCGTTGCCTCCGGGACGAGGACCTCAGGGCGGATCGCCAATTCGAGTTCATGCAGCTCGATATGGAGTGCTCCTTCGCCTCCCAGGACGACGTCATGGGCTACGTCTCGGAAGCCGTGCTCGACGCAGCGGAAGCGGCCACGGGGGAGCGCCCGCCGCCGATCGAGCGGATGACGTGGGCAGTGGCCCGCGACCGCTACGGCACGGACAAGCCCGACCTGCGCTTCGGCCTCGAGCTGATCGACCTCTCGGACGCGTTCGAGAACACCGAAGTGAAGGCCTTCTCGTCGCCGACGGTCAAGGCCATCGTCGTGCCCAACGGCGCCACCTGGCCCCGCAAGCGACTGGACGAGGTCACCGAGCTCGCCAAGAAGCACGGCGCCGCGGGCCTGGCCTGGTTCCGTGTCGTCGAGAACGGCCCCTCGTTGGACGGGCCCCTGGCACGCCACCTCTCGGAGCAGGAAGGTGCGAGCGTCCTGGAACTGACCAGGGCGGAACCAGGTGACCTCATCCTCGCCGTCTCGGACACCTACGCCACGGCCTGCGAGGTGCTCGGTGCGCTGCGCGTGGCGATCGGGGGCCCGCCCGTGGCCCAGGGCCCGCATCGATACGTGTGGGTCGTCGACTTCCCCATGTTCGACGGCGTCGGGGCCGACGGCAACCCGCAGCCGGCCCACCACCCGTTCACCATGCCCTACCCCGAGGACCTGCCCCTGCTGGCGACCGACCCCTTCGCCGTGCGCTCGCAGGCCTACGACCTCGTGCTCAACGGGTGGGAGCTGGGCTCGGGGAGCGTCCGTATCCACAGCCGGTCGATACAGGAGCAGGTGTTCGCCGCGCTGGGCATCGGCGCCGAGGAGGCCGAGGCCCGTTTCGGGTTCCTGCTGGGCGCCTTCCGCTACGGAGCGCCGCCGCACGCCGGGTTCGCAGTGGGGGTCGACCGGCTGGTGGCGATCCTGGCCGGGGAGGAGAACATCCGGGAGGTCATCGCCTACCCCAAGACCCAGTCCGGCGCCGACCTCTTGACCGGCGCGCCCACGCCGCTGCCCGCGGCCAACCTGGCCGAGCTGGGCATCCGGGTCGTCGTGCCGCCCACGCCGCCGAGCGCAGGACCGCCGCCCTGAGCCTCTTCGCCGACGCCGCCGACCGCCGCCTCCAGCGCCAGGCGCCCCTGGCAGCCCGTCTCCGCCCCCGCACCCTCGACGAGGTCGTCGGCCAGGAGCACCTCATCGGCCCCGGTGCGCCCTTGCGCCTGCTGGCCGAGTCCGACCGGGTCGGGTCGTCGATCCTGTGGGGCCCCGCCGGCACCGGCAAGACCACCCTGGCCCGCCTGCTGGCCGACACCACCGCCAAGCACCTGACCACGCTGTCGGCCACGGCCGCCGGCGTGAAGGACGTGCGCGAGGCCCTGGCCGAGGCCCAGCGCCGCCTGGGCGAGCAGGGCCAGGGCACCATGCTCTTCATTGACGAGGTGCACCGTTTCAGCAAGTCCCAGCAGGACGTGCTGCTCCCCGCCGTCGAGGACGGGCTGGTCGTGCTCATCGGCGCCACCACGGAGAATCCTTTCTTCGAGGTCAATCCGCCCCTGTTGAGCCGGGCCTCACTGTGGCGGCTGCACCCCTTGTCGCCGGACAACCTGCGCACCCTCATCCGGCGCGGGCTGGAGCTGGAGGGTGCCGACGCCGAGGACGATGCCGTGGACGCCGTGGTGGCGGCCTGCGAGGGCGACGCCCGCGCCGCGCTGACGACGGTGGAGACGGCGGTGGCGCTGGTGCGGGGTGCGGACGCCGACGCCCGGGTGCTGCTCACCATGGACGACATGGCGCGGGCCCGCGACGGGCGCCTGTTCCACCAGGGGGCCGACGAGCACTACGACCAGATCAGTGCGCTGATCAAGAGCGTGCGGGGCTCGGACCCCGACGCCGGCCTCTACTGGATGGCCCGCATGATTGAGGCGGGGGAGGATCCCCGGTTCCTGGCTCGCCGCATGGTCATCCTGGCCAGCGAGGACATCGGGCTGGCCGATCCCCAGGCGCTGCTGGTGGCCGAGGCGGCGGCCCGCGCCGTCGAGTACGTGGGGTTGCCCGAGGCGGCCTTGAACCTGGCCGAGGCGGTGATCTACCTGGCCCGGGCGCCCAAGTCCAACGCCGTCGTGGTGGCGCTCGGGCGGGCCCAGGCCGACGTGCGCTCGGGCCTGGCGCAGGAGGTCCCCACCCATTTGCGGGACGCGCACTACAAGGGCGCCGCCACGCTGGGGCACGGCGACGGCTACGTCTACCCCCACGACGACCCCACCGGGGTGGTCCCCCAGCAGTATCGTCCTGACGCGCTCGAGGGACGGGTGTACTACGAGCCCACCCCGCGCGACGCGGACGGTGCTGGTGGGGCGGGCCGGAGCGGGGAGGCGGAATCGTGAACCGGGTGCAGCGCACGGCCTCTGGGTGGGTCGCCGCCGCCTGCGCGGCGTGCGGGGTACCGGCGTTGATCCTCGGGTCGCTGCTGTCTTCCGCAGCCGCCTCCGCGGCCGGACCCGCGCCCCCGTCCAGCCGCATCGCCCTGGCACAAGCCGCCCCGCAGCTCCCCGCCGGCACGACCCAATGGGGAACTGCCCCCGGCGGCCAGGTGCTCAACCTCGACGTGGTCCTGGCCGGGCAGGACCCCGCCGGCCTGGCCCAGGCCGTGGCGGCCATCTCGACGCCCGGATCGCCCGGCTACCGGCACTACCTGACGGGGGCCCAATATGCGGCGCAGTTCGGGCCGAGCCCGGCCGAGGTGGCACAGGCGTCCTCAGCCTTGCGGGCCGAGGGGCTCACGGTCGGCACGCCAGAGGCGGGCAGCACGTTGTTGCCCGTCAGCGGCACGGCGTCCGTCGTCTCGTCCGCGCTCGGGACGCCGCTGGTGTCGGTGCAGCCACCCGGCGAGTCCGCCCGGTCGATTGTGAACACGGCGTCACCGCAGATACCGGCCTCCCTCGACGGCGTGGTGACCGGGGTGGTCGGCCTTGATGGCCTGTTCCAGGAGCACTCCATGCTGAAGACGGGTCACACCGGGACCTCGGGGACGACCCAGGCGCCCGAGTCGTCGGGTCCTGCCGGCTCGGGCCCTGCCACCCAGAGCCCGGCGGCCGTCGCCCACGCCGGCACGCCGCAGGCCTGCGCGGGCGCCCAGAGCGCAGCCTTCGACGGCACGTACACCTCGACGCAGCTGGCCTCGATCTTCGGACTCAATCAGCTCTTCGGGCAGGGTCGGACCGGGATCGGGCAGTCGATCGCCATCGTGGAGTTCGAGCAGTACGCCGCCAGCGACGTGGCCGCTTTCCAGTCCTGTTACGGGCTGTCCAACCCGGTCCGCAACGTGCTCGTCGACGGTGGCGCCGGCGGCCCGCCCCAGGGCGGCGGCGAGGCCGCGCTCGATACGGAAGTGGCCGCCGTCAACGCCCCCTCCGCCTCCCTCGTCGTCTACGAGGCGCCCAACGGGGACGACGCCCAGGCCTTCGACCTCTTCGACCGGATCGCCAGCGACGACAGCTCCCAGGTGGTGACCACGAGCTGGGGTGTGTGCGAGGCGGACATGCCGGCGGCGGATCGGCAGACCGAGAACGGGATCTTCCAGCGCATGGCCGCCCAGGGCCAGACCATCATCGCCGCCTCGGGCGACGCCGGCTCCGAGGACTGCTTCCCGACCAACCGGTCGACCGGCCTCGCCGTCGACGATCCCGGATCACAGCCCGACGTGGTCAGCGCCGGTGGCACGACCATGCCCAGCGCGTCGGCCTCGTCGCAGTCGGTCTGGAACGACTGCCAGGACTCGCTTTCCCTGTGCTCGGGCAACAGCAGCTTCGGGGCGACCGGCGGGGGGTATTCGCTGGAGTGGCCCGCCAATCCCGGGCAGCCCACCGCCTCCGGACTCGACACCACCCCGTGTGGGCTGAGCGCCTGCCGGGCTGTCCCCGATTTCTCGTATCCCTCGGATCCCACGGCCGGTGGGGTGGCCGCCTATTGGAACGGCCGCTGGACGGCCTTCGGCGGCACCAGCGTCGCCTCGCCCACCAACGCCGGCCTCTTCGCGGACACCAACCAGGGCTGCTTCAGCCCGCTCGGTCGCGTCGGTCCCGCGCTGTACGCGGCACAGCAGGCCAACGGCGACACGTTCACCGACATCACGCACGGCAACAACGACTTCACCGACACGAACCTCGGGCTGTTCGCCGCCGGTGCCGGCTTCGATGCCGCATCCGGGCTCGGCACTCCGGCCGACCAGAACCTGGCTCCCGCGCTCCAGGGGGCCGACGGCTGCCCGTCGGTGGCCGCCGTCAGTCCCAACACGGGTCCGGTCAGCGGCCCCGGTCCGATCACCATTTTCGGGGGAGGCTTCGCCAACGCCACGGCGGTCACCTTCGGGTCCATGGGCGCCGGCCGGATTGTGGCCCAGAGCGCATCCACCGTCACCGTCGTTCCGCCCACGGCGACGGGCCCCGAATGCGTTGACGTCACCGTGACCAACTCGCAGGGAGTCTCGGCACAGTCCTCTGCCGACCACTACGGCTTCGGCGGCGACCTCAACTGTGGCGACGGCTACCGTTTCGTGGCCTCCGACGGGGGGGTGTTCGCCTTCGGCGGCGCGGGCTTCTACGGCAGCGCCGGTGGCACGCCGCTGAACGCGCCGGTCGTGGGCATGGCCGACACCCCGAGCTCGCAGGGCTACTGGCTGGTGGCCTCCGATGGTGGCATCTTCACCTACGGCGACGCCCACTTCTTCGGCTCTATGGGCGGGCATCGTCTCAACGAACCCATCGTTGGCATGGCGGCCACGCCCGACGGCGGTGGCTACTGGCTGGTGGCCTCCGACGGCGGCATCTTCAGCTTCGGCGACGCGCAGTTCTACGGCTCCACCGGCTCCATGCACCTGAACAGGCCCATCGTTGGCATGGCGGCCGCACCGAACGGCGCCGGCTACTGGCTGGTTGCCTCCGACGGCGGGATCTTCAGCTACGGCAGGGCGAGTTTCTACGGCTCCACCGGCTCCATGCACCTGAACAGGCCCATCGTGGGCATGGCGGCCGCACCGAACGGCGCCGGCTACTGGCTGGTGGCGTCCGACGGCGGCATCTTCACCTACGGCAGGGCGAGCTTCTTCGGCTCCGCCGGCTCCCTCCACCTGAACCAGCCGATCGTGGGCATGGCGGCCGCACCGAACGGCGGCGGCTACTGGCTGGTGGCCTCGGACGGCGGCATCTTCAGCTACGGCAACACGCTGTTCTACGGGTCAACCGGCAGCATCAGCCTCAACAAGCCGATCGTCGGCATGTCGGCGTCCTGAGCCGCCGGCACCGGCGCTTCGCCCCAGGTGGCCCCGCAGGCCCGGCCAGCCCCGGCGCCCCCGCAGGCCCAGCGGGGGCCTTTTCGGACCCCAGAGCGGCCTCTGATCCGTTTTTGCCCCCGGTAAGCTGCAGTGATGGACGCCAACGGACTGCGGGCGGCCTTTACGCGCTTCTTTGAGGACCGGGGCCACACCGTCGTTCCCTCCGCCAGCCTGATTCCGCACGACCCCTCGGTCCTCTTCACCATCGCGGGCATGGTGCCCTTCAAGCCCTACTTCCTGGGCGAGGAGCCCGCCCCCTGGCCCCGGGCCACCTCCATACAGAAGTGCTTCCGGACCGCTGACATCGAGATCATCGGGACAGACACCTACCACTGCACCTTCTTCGAGATGCTGGGCAATTTCAGCTTCGGGGACTACTTCAAGGCCGAGGCCATCCCCATGGCCTGGGAGCTCCTCACCGAGGTCCTGGGCCACGACGGTGACCGACTCTGGGTCACCGTGCACGACGACGACGACGAGGCCGAGCAGATCTGGATCGACGGGGTCGGCGTCCGGCCCGAGCGCGTGCAGCGCATGGGTGACGAGGACAACTTCTGGGCGATGGGCGAGACCGGGCCGTGCGGCCCCGACTCCGAGATCTTCATGGACCTCGGCGCGTCCTACGGCAACGAAGGCGGCCCGAAGCACGGCGGCAGCGACCGCTTCGTCGAGATCTGGAACCTCGTCTTCATGCAGTTCGACCGCGACGCTTCGGGCGTCCTCACCGATCTGCCGCGTAAGAACATCGACACCGGCGCCGGCCTCGAGCGAAACCTGCCCATCCTCCAAGGTGTCGATTCCGTGTTTGACACCGACCTGTTCGTGCCGCTCATCGACACGGCGGCCTCCATCCTCGGCACCGGGTACGGGAAGGATGCGGCGACCGACGTCGCGCTGCGTGTGCTGGCCGACCATGGGCGCGCCTTCTCCATGCTGGTGGCGGACGGCGTCCTGCCCGCCAACGAGGGGCGCGGCTACGTGCTGCGCCGCGTCGTACGCCGTGCCGTCCTGGCCGCGCGCCGCGCCGGCGTGGAGAAGCCCGTCACACCGGCGCTGGTCCAGGCGGCCACCGACGTGCTGGGCGACGCGTATCCGGCCCTCCGGGCCCAGCAGGACCTCATCGTGAACGTGGTGGCGCGGGAAGAGGCGGGGTTCGATCGCACGCTGCGGGCGGGCTTGAGCCGCTTGGAGGAGGCGTTCGCCACCGGAACGAAGGTGCTCGAGGGCGACGTGGCCTTCACCCTGCACGACACGCACGGCTTCCCGGTCGAACTGACCGAGGAGCTGGCGCGCGATGCGGGCGTGGAGGTGGACCGGGCTGGCTTCGACGCGGCCATGGCCGCCCAGCGTGAGCGCGCCCGCGCCGCGGCGAAGTCCACCCGGGCCGGTGACGAGGCCGTCTACCGCACGTTGCTCGAGGCGGAGGGACCCACGGTGTTCGTGGGCCGGGGTCAGGAGAACTACGAGGTGCCGGCCCGAGTCATCGCCGTGCTCGAGCCGGACCCCGAGGCGGACAGCGACGGCGACGGCGAGAGGCTGGTCGAGATCTTCCTGGACCGCACGCCCTTTTACGCCGAGAGCGGCGGGCAGGTGGGCGACACCGGCACGATCGTCACCGAGTCGGGCATCGCCGACGTGCAGGACACCGTCCTGGCCGTGCCGGGCCTGTTCGTCCACCGGGCGCGGGTGAGCGGTGAGCTGCGGGCGGGACAGGACGCCCTGGCCACCATCGACGGTGAGCGGCGCGAGGCCATCCGTCGGAACCACACGGCGACCCACCTGCTCCACGCAGCCCTGCGGACCGTCCTGGGCGACCACGTGCGTCAGCAAGGGTCCCTGGTGTCACCCGAGTATCTGCGCTTCGACTTCTCCCATCACGTGGCGCCGACCAGCGAGGAGCTCGACGAGGTCTTCGCCCGCGCCAATCGCGCCGTGCTGACCGCCGTCGGCGTGGAGACCACCGAGACCTCGCGTGAAGAGGCCGAGAACATGGGCGCCATCGCCTTCTTCGGCGACAAGTACGGATCGTCCGTGCGCGTCGTGCAGGCGGGACCGAGCTCGCTCGAGTTCTGCGGTGGCACCCACGTGGATTCGCTGGGGCAGATCGGCACCATCACGCTCCAGTCGGAGGGCTCCATCGGCTCGAACACGCGACGCCTCTTCGCGGTGACGGGATTCGTGTCGATTGCGCGCGCGCTCGAGCGCGAGCGACTCGTGCAGGCCGCCGCGGAGCAGCTGCGCACCGAACCCGACGAATTGCTGGCGGCCATCGGTCGCCTGGCCGAGCGCCAGCGCGAGGGCGAGAAGGAACTGGCGCGGCTGAAGCAGCAATCGAGCGATGCGGAGGCCACGACACTGGCCGCGTCGGCCGCGGCCGACGGCGGGGTGGTCGTCGCCCGCCGCGACAAGGTCGACGCCGATTCGCTGCGCAGCCTGGCCCAGGCGATCCTGCGTCATGACGGCGTGCGCGCCGTCGTGCTCGCCGGGTCGCCCGATGGCACGAAGGTGACGATCGTCGCCGCCACCGGGGGTACGCCCGACGCCGGCCAGCTCGTGCGGACGCTCGGGCCCCTGGTCGGTGGCGGGGGCGGCGGGTCGCCCGAGCTGGCCACGGCGGGGGGCAAGGACCCCTCGGGGATCGAGGCGGCGCTGGGCGAGGCGCAGCGGCTCCTGTCCGCGTGAGCGGCGAGGAGGCGTCCGGGCGCGGCCCGGGCCGGGTGGCTGCGTTGGACTTGGGGGCGCGCCGCATCGGCGTGGCCTACAGCGACAGTGGGCGCAGCCTGGCCAGCCCGTGGGGCACCATCGAGCGCAGCGGTGACCCCGTACGCGACCGCACGGCCGTGGTGGAGGCCGTGCGCGAGGTGGAGGCCCGGACCCTCGTTGTCGGGCTGCCACTCAGCCTCACGGGCCAGATCGGCCCGGCGGCCCAGTCGGCCCTCGACGAGGCGGCGGCGCTGCGCGAGCTGCTCGAGCCGCTCGGCGTGACGGTCGAGACGGCGGACGAGCGCTTCACCACCGTGGAAGCCGAACGCTCGCTGCGGGCCGCAGGGCGGACGGGCAAGGCGGCGCGCAAGGTGGTCGACAGCGCGGCGGCCATGGTGCTGCTCCAAGCCTGGTTGGACAACGCATGAGCGGGCCTCACGACCCGTTCGACGGGGAGGACGCGGACGAGGCGGGCGAAGAGCTGCCTTGGCCGCAGCCGGGGCCTCCCGACACGACCGCCGGCTCGAGCGGGACTGACGCGGGCGCCGCCGGCGTCGACACGGAAAGAGACACGGAGATCAGCGACGATCCCGAGAGCCGCAGTGGTCGGCGGGCCGCCCGTTCGGCACGCGTGCGCAAGCGGCGCCGGATCCTGCTCGGCATCGGCGGGACGCTCGTGGTCATCGTGCTGGCTTTCGTGCTCTGGTACGAACTGGAGTCCCACGCGCTCGGCCCGCCCGGACGGCAGGTCGTCATCACGGTGCACCAGGGCGAGTCGACGAGTGCCGTCGTGGACGCGCTGAGCCGTCAGGGCGTGATCGGCAGCTCGCTGGCCTATCAGATCTCCGAGGTCGTGCACGGTTCGCCGACGGTTCTGCCCGGCAGCTACGCCATGCACCAGAACCTGGCCTTCTCGGAGGTCCGTCAGGTTCTGGCGGCCGGGCCCAACATCTACCCGGTGAACGTGCGTCCCGGCTTCACCCTCTCCGAGGTGGCCCAGGAGGTGGACAGCCTGCCCGGCCATGCCAGCGGGGAATTCCAGAAGGTCGCGGCCAGCGGCGCCGTGCACTCGACGATCACGGCCACGGATCCCAACAACCTGGAGGGCATGCTCGGCGTCGGGGTGTATCTCGTCCTCCCCGGAGAGAGCGACACCACCATCCTCACCGACATGGTGCAGCGGTTCGACCACGAGGTGCAGGTCGTGGGCATCACGCCGACGTCGGCCGCCGCGCTTGGTGTGACGCCCTACGAGATGCTCACGGTGGCCTCCATCGTTGAGAAAGAGGGCTACATCCCGGTCAACATGCCCGACACGTCCCGGGTCATCTACAACCGCCTGGCCCAGGGCATCCCCCTGCAGATGGACTCGACCGTCCTCTACGCACTCGGACAGGACGGAGGCCCGGTGACGAGCCAGGACCTCAAGATCAAGTCTCCGTACAATTCGTATCTCAACACCGGGTTGACGCCCACACCGATCTGTATGCCCTCGATGGATGCGCTCAACGCGGCGGTCCACCCACCGGCCGGGGGGTGGCTGTACTTCGTGCTCGTGCAGAAGGACGGCACCATGGCCTTCTCCGACACGTACGCCGAGCAGTTGGCCAACGAGCGACTGGCCAAGAGTCGTGGCCTCCCCTGAACCCGGGGCAGCCCCGGTCGTGACGATGGACGGCGCGCGGACCGAGGCCGGTCCCGAGACCCGGTTGGTCGGTGTCATCGGCAGCCCGATCGCCCACTCGCTCTCGCCTCTCTTGCACAACGCGGCCTTCGCCGCGCTCGGGCTCGGCGCGACCTGGCGCTCGTTGGCCTTCGAGGTGGCGGCCGGTCAGGCGGAGAGTGCCCTGGGTGCCATGCGACGGGCCGCGATCACCGGCTTGTCGGTGACTATGCCGCACAAGGCCGACGTGGTGGCGTTGGTCGACGAGTGCACCGCGGTGGCGCAGCGGCTCGGTGCGGTCAACTGCGTCGTGAACCGGGACGGCGATCTGCTGGGCACGAACACCGACGGTGCCGGCTTCGTGGCGTCACTGGCTCGGGGCGCCGCCTTCTCGGCCGCCGGCAAGCGGTGTCTGGTCATCGGGGCCGGGGGAGCGGCCCGGGCCGTGGTGCTGGCTCTGACTGACGCCGGGGCGAGCCAGGTCGCCGTCCTCAACCGGACGCCAGAACGGGCGGCGACAGCGGCCGCGCTGGCCGGCCCGGCGGGTCTGGTCGTGCCGGCGGACGAAAAAGCCCAGGTCGAGGTCGTGCGGTCGGCGGATCTGGTCGTCAACGCCACGCCATTCGGCATGGCGGGCGCCTCCCCCCGGGCCTCAGCGCCCTGGATGGTGGCACCGCAGCTCCTGCACGCCGGCCAGGTGGCCGCCGACCTGGTCTACGCCCCCCGTCCGACGCAGTGGCTGATGGAGGCGGCCGCCGCGGGTGCTCACAGCGTCGACGGTCTTGGCATGCTCGTGCACCAGGCGGCGACGCAACTCGAATTGTGGACTGGCGAACCCGCCCCGGTGGAGGCCATGTGGCGGGCCGCCGAGGCGGCCGATCCCGCGACGCCGGAGGCCTGAAGCCGCCCAGCCGCCCAGCCGCTCAGGCCGCGGGCGTGGCCGGCGGCTCGACGTCTGCGGGCCAGAGCGAGGCCTGGGCCAGTGCGACCAGCGCGGCTTCACGCAACGCCCGGGTGAGGGCGTCGCGCTGTGACGGGACGGTGAGCAGCGTCACGCGCACGGTGACCGTCGTCGCGTCGGCCGATTGCAGCCCGACCACCGTGGGTGGCTCGGTGCAGTGCCCGGCGAAGGCGGGGCTGGTCGCCACTTCGTGCGCCGCCGTCGCGATGATGCCGCGCACCGTCTCGAGGTCTGCCGCACCGGCACCGGGCAACGTGAGGTCGACGATGGCGCGCGCCCAGCCCCGCGAGAGGTTGCCGACGAGACGGATGTCGCCGTTGGGGATGACGAAGATGGTGCCGTCGACGCCGCGGAAGCGGGTGAGGCGCATGGTGACTTCCTCCACCACCCCCGTCACGCCGCCCACCGTGACCGAGTCGCCGACGTTGTACTGGTCCTCCATGGTCATGAGGATTCCCGAGAAGTAATCGCGGACGATCTGCTGCGCACCGAAGCCCAGGGTGGCGCCGATGATGGTCGCGCTGGCCAGCAGGGGCGTCAGGTTGATGCCGAGCATCCCGAGCACGATGGCGCCGGCCACGACGAAAATGAAGAAGCGCCAGACGTTGGCGACCACGCCGGACATGGTGGCGACCCGGGCGCTCGTGCGCGTCGAACCGGTGCGGTTGGCCGCCTGGTTGGCCACTCGCTCGAGCACGCGGCGGATCACCCGGCTCCCGAGCCGGGCCACGATCAGCGCGATCAGGACAACGATCAGAATGCTGAGCGGGCGCACAATCAGGTCCGTGACCGTCGATGCCGTGTCCGGGCTGACGCCGGACTTGACCAGGAGGTGGTAGAGCCAGCCCCCGCCCTGGTCGACCTGGTCCGGGTTGCTGGCCGAGCCGAGGGTGCCCACCAGGGCAGGAAGTGGCGCCAGGGAGGGTGAGGTCACGGCCGGTATTCTGTCCCCGAATCCGCGTTATGACCACACTCGCCCGAACACACGTTGCCACCCGCCGCAGCGTTCCTCCGTTCGACCTGATTCTGCTCACCGCCACCTTGCTGGTGTCGATCATCGGGGTGGTCATGGTCTACACGGCCACCCGGGGCACGCTCCTGGCCCAGGGAGACGACCCCAAGACCTTCCTCAAGAAGCAGGGCCTCTTCGTGGTGCTGGGCATCATCACCATGGTGGTGGTCGCGCTCATCGATTACCGGCGGCTCGAGCCGATCGCCAACATCCTGTACTGGGTGATCGTTCTCGCCCTCGTGGGCGTGTTCGCAATCGGCAGCAGCGCCCAGGGCGCCGCGCGCTGGTTCAGCCTGGGGCCGTTGCAGTTGCAACCATCGGAGTTCGCGGTGCTGGCCCTCATACTGGCCGTGGCGACGTACTGCGCGCGGCGCGAGGAAGAAGGCCTGGCCTGGCGCGACGTCTTTCGTCTCTTGATCATGGCCGCCATCCCGATCGCCCTGGTGCTGGTCCAGCCCGACCTCGGGACGGCGATGATCATGGTCATCGTGCTCCTCGTCCTGCTGGCGGTGGCGGGCCTGCCGATCAGGATCCTGTTCATGCTGCTGATCGGCACTGCGCTCGTGGCGTTCGTGGCGGTCGAGGGCGGCCTGCTGCACCACTACCAGATCGCCCGCCTCACGACCTTCTTGAATCCGAATTCGCACAGCACGAACCCCTTCGTACAGGAGGCGATCTACAACGGCCAGCAGGCCAAGAACGCCATCGGCTCCGGCGGCCTGCTGGGATCGGGCATCGGCCACGGCGTGGCGACCAACCTCGGTTACGTGCCGGAGCAGCAGACCGACTTCATCTTCACCGCGGTCGCCGAGCAGCTGGGCTTCGTGGGCTCCGTCGGTGTCCTGGTCCTCCTCGGCGTGATCGCTTGGCGGGTCCTGCATGCCGCCGTGGTGGCTCGGGACACCTTCGGCCGCCTGATCTGCACGGGCCTGTTCGCCTTCATCTCCTTCAGCGTCTTCCAGAACGCCGGGATGACCATGGGGATCATGCCCATCACCGGCATCCCCCTCCCGTTCCTCAGCTACGGCGGAACGGCGGTCCTGGTGTTCTTCGGCGCCGTCGGACTGGCTCTGAGCGTGGGTGCCCGACGGAAATTCCGATGACCGACGTGCAGCCCCAGCCCCAGGCCGAACCGGTCGTGTCCCTGCCCGTTCCGGCTTTCCGGGTCATGGACGTCGAGGACGTCTCCATGGACCTGCCCTCGCCGTACCCGGCCGTCACCCTGGTCGAGTCCGAGCCTCCGATGCGGGCGCTGGTCTTCCCGGTGGGCCTCCCGGAGGGCACCGCCATGGCCCAGGCCCTCCGGCGCATGGACTCGCGCCGCCCCATGACGCACGAGCTCTTCATGCAGGTGATGCAGCAGGCCCGCATCGACGTGATCGCGGTGCGCCTGACCGGGCGGGACGAGGGGAACCTGCTGGCCGAGCTGGATCTCATGACCCCCGGGGGGCGGGTGCGGGTGGACTGCCGTCCCTCCGACGGCATCGTGCTGGCGTTGCGCATGCCGGTCCCGGCCCCGATCCTGGCCGACGAGCGCCTGCTCGAGGACTTGGGCGACGTCGTCCCGTTCACGGACGACCTGCCACCCGCCGACGGGTCCATCGAGCCATAGCGTGCAGCACACCGGTCGCGGATCTGATCTGATCGGGTCATGACGCTCATCAAGATCAACGCCATCACCGTGCCGGAGAACTCGGGCGACGAACTCGCTCGGCGCTTCGCGGCGCGGGCGGGTGCCGTCGACGATCAGGACGGCTTCGAGGGCTTCGAGCTCCTCCGTCCCACTGACGATCGCCTGCAGTGGCTGGTCGTCACCCGCTGGCGTGACGAGGAATCGTTCCAGAAATGGGTGTCGTCGCCGGCCTTCGCCCACGGCCACGCCGGTGCAGATCGCCCCTCACCTCATGGCGGCCCGGTGTCGGTGTCGTCCGAGCTCTGGTCCTACGAGGTGGCGGGCGGCTCGAAGGGCTGACGCACCGGCCCTCAGCGAGCCGGGACCATCGGACGTTCACCCGGTGCCGCAGCGGTGCCGGCGGCCAGCATTTCGGCCTGCGCCACCGCGCCCTCGTCGGAGATGCGCAGCATCAACGCGATGAGGACGTAATTGGCCAGCAGCGACGAACCGCCGTAGGCGACGAACGGCAGCGTGATGCCGGTAAAGGGCAAGAGCCGCACCACGCCCGCCATGATGAAGAAGGCCTGGAACCCCAGGATCAGCGTCAGCCCTGTCGCCATCAGCCGCGAGAAGTCAGAGCGCGCCGTCTGGGCCACCCGGAAGCCCGAGCCCACCAGAAGGATGAAGGCCATGACGACGGCGGCACAGCCGATGAGGCCCATCTCGGTCCCGATGGCGGCGAAGATCATGTCGCTCGTGAGCTCGGGGACGGTCCCGACGAAGTGGGGAGCCTGGCCGAGGCCCGTGCCCCCGACGCCGCCGTCCCCGAGGCTGAACCAGGCCACGCTCAGCTGGGTGTTGCCGGGGTTCTTCGTCGTCGGCCACGGGTTCTGCCATTGGGCGACGCGCACATGCACCTGGTTGAAATATCGTGCCGCGATATAGGCGCCGACGCCGAACAGGATCAGCCCGAGCACGAGGTAGCCGAAGCGGCCGGTGGCCACCCACAGCAGGCCGATAAAGAGCACGAAGAGCAGGGCGGCGAAACCGATGTCGTCCTCCAGCCCGATCACCGCCATGGCGGCGCCCCACGCCACGATGATGGGGATGAGTGGCCGCGGGTCCAGATAGAGGCGGTTCCCGATCTGCGCCGTCGGGATCGACAGCATCTCCTTGTTCTCCGCGAAGTACGAGGCGAAGAAGATGCACAGCAGGATCTTGGAGAACTCAATCGGCTGGAACGACAAGCTGCCGAAGTGCACCCACAGGCGGGCCCCGTAAATCGGGGAGAAGAACAGCGGCGCCACCAAGAAGATGCCGGCCACGAGCAGGAGCAGATAGCGGTAGCGCTCCAGGTCGCGTGAGTAGCGCACGACGAGGAGGGTGAGGACGTAGAGCATCACACCCAAGGCGGCCCAGGCGGCCTGTCCCTGGGCCTGGCCCGGGTTCCACCGGGCGATGACGACGTAGCCGATCCCGTTGAGGAGCACGGCCAACGGCAGGATCACCGCGTTGGCCCTCGGCGCCAGCCAGCGGTTGGCCATGTGGGCCACCAGCGCCAGCCCGAGTACGACTCCGAGGAAGACGCCGATGTTGTCGGGGATCTTCGACTTCTGGCCCAGCACCGCGATGATGTAGAGCGCGACGATCAGGAGCGCGCCGAAGAGGAGCAGGCCCAGCTCGGTCCGCCGCTTCGGCTTGGGGCCGAACACGTAACGCGGGAAAGGCGTGCGGCGGGCAGTGGACGGCACCGGGCGAATCGTAGTGGTGGGGGGTAGGATTCAGGGTGACATCCCGCCTCGCACGCTTCGCGCCGCACCCCCTCACATGACCCAGACCCAGCCTCAGCACCAACCCCCGGCGCAGCCGGAGTCCCAGGTCACGGGCGATGGGCCGGCTCCCGAGGTGCGCATCGGGGAAGAGGTCGAGCACCCCACGGCACCGACCTACCAGGAGATCGAGGCGTTCGGCTACCAGCGCTTCACCAACCGGGAGCAGTCGCGCCTCGACTTCGGTGCCCGCCTGCTCGACCTGGCCGAGGACGACGGCGTGCCGCTGCTGGAGCGGGCGAAGTTCCTTGCCATCTTCTCCGAGCTGCTCGACGAGTTCTACCAAATACGGGTCGCCGCCCTCGAGGACCAAGTCGCAGCAGGCGTGCGCACCCGCTCGGTCGACGGGCTGCGTCCCGGAGAGCAGCTGACGATGATCAGGGCCAGGGTGGAGGAGCTGGTCCGGCGGGAGGACCACATCTTCCTCGATCTCCTCGTGCCGGCTTTGGCCGAAGCGGGAATCCGCTTCGCCAGTTGGTCCTCGCTGGACGACGAGGACCGCGCGCATCTGGTGGATGTCTTCCAGCGCCAGATCTATCCGGTGCTCACGCCGCTGGCCGTCGACCCCGGCCACCCCTTCCCCTACATCTCGAACCTCTCCCTCAACCTGGTGGTCGAGGTCCAGGATCCGACGTCCGGCGAAGGCCGCATCGCCCGGGTCAAGGTGCCCCCGGCCCTGCCCCGCTTCGTGGTGATGCCCGACGGAGAGCGCTTCGTGCCCCTCGAGCAGGTCATCGCCGCCCACCTGGACTCCCTGTTCCCGGGCATGACCATCGGCCACCACCACGCCTTCCGGGTCACCCGCAACGCCGACCTCGTGCTCGAGGAGGACGAGGCGGACGACCTGCTGGTCGCCATTGAGATGGAGCTGCGCCGACGCCGCTTCGGCAAGGCCCTCCGGCTCGAGATCGAAGCGGACATGGGTCAGGATCTCGCCGACCTGCTGGCCACCGAGCTCGAGGTCGGGGCCGACGGCGTCTTCCGCGTCGGCGCACCGCTGGACCTGAGCGGGTTGTGGGGCGTCTACGCACTGGACCGTCCCGACCTGCACGGCGAGACCTGGACGCCGATGACACCCCCGCGGCTGGGCCAGGTCGCCCACGATCCGGCCGAGTTCTTCGCCCTCCTGCGCGAGCGCGACGTGCTGGTGCACCACCCCTATGACTCGTTCGCCACCTCGGTCGAGGCCTTCGTGGCGCAGGCGGCCGAGGACCCGGCGGTCCTGGGGATCAAGCAGACCCTCTACCGCACCGGCGGCGACAGCCCGATCGTGCAGTCCCTGATTCAGGCCGCGGAGAACGGCAAGCAGGTGGCCGCCATCGTCGAGCTCAAGGCGCGCTTCGACGAGGAGGCGAACATCGGTTGGGCCCGCGCGCTCGAAGAGGTGGGCGTCCACGTGGTCTACGGCATCGTCGGCCTCAAGACGCATTCGAAGACGGCGCTCGTGCTGCGCCGTGAGGACGATGGCGTGCGGCACTACTGCCATGTGGGCACGGGCAACTACAACTCCAAGACGGCGCGCATCTACGAGGATCTCGGGCTGCTCACCTCGGACCCCGAGATCGGCGCCGACGTCGGCGAGCTCTTCAACTACCTCACGGGGTTCTCCCGCCACGCCGACTACCGCCAGATCCTCGTGTCGCCGGTGACCGTTCGCAAGCGCATCCACGCCATGATCGAGGAGCAGGCCGAGGCGGGCCCGGCGGGCCGCATCGTCATGAAGCTCAACGGCCTCACCGATGCGTCCATGATCGATGCTCTCTACCGAGCCTCGGGCGCCGGCGTGGAGATCGATCTCGCAGTGCGCGGCCTGTGCCGCCTGCGCCCCGGCATCCCCGAACTGTCGGAGCGCATCCGCGTCCGTTCCATTGTGGGGAACTTCCTGGAGCATTCGCGGATCTACCGCTTCGGTGGTGCCCCCGCCGACCCGGCGGCCGGACCCGGTCTGCCTCTCAAGATCTTCATCGGCTCGGCGGACCTCATGGGGCGCAACCTCGATCGCCGCATTGAGGTCGTCGTTCCGGTGCGCGACCCGGAGCTGCAGTCCCGGCTCTTCGAGGTGCTCGATCTCGTGTTTGCCGATGAGACCAACGCCTGGGAACTCGGATCGGATCGGCGCTGGCGCCGGGTGCCCAACCGCCACGGCGTGAGCTCGCAGGAGCGGTTGAAGGAGCTGGCGCGGGAGCGGGCCCGCCGGCGTCTCGACTCGGACCTCCGTGTCGGAGAGGGTGAAGAGGCCAAGCCTCCCGCGTAGCGGGGCCCGGGCAGTTCCGGGTCACGAGCGCGGCGATCGGGGCGCCCAGGTGCAGGTCCGGCGGTGGTCGCCGCTACCATCCCGCGCCATGTCCGGTGACACGCTGGCCCTGCGCATGCGCGCCATCGCGTCGAGCCGCGGCTGGGCCTGGCCCGCCCTGGCCGCTGCCGTCGCGTTCGTCGGCGCGTCGGGTCTCGCCTTCTTCCACCAGCAGCTGGACCTGAGCACCTACCTCCTGGGCGGGGCGCACGCGTCGTCGAACGATCTCTTCACCGTGACCTACCCGACCGACCATCTCGGCTTCACGTACCCGCCGTTTTCCGCCCTGTTGTTCGCTCCGTTCGCCCACTTCCCGCTGCGCGCCTGTGAGGTGGTCTTTTCCTGGGTCAACCTTGCGGCGCTCTTCGGGTTGATCGTCGTCAGCCTGCGTGCCGTCTGCCGCGAGCTGGACAAGCGGACCCTCCTGTGGTGGGGCCTCGCCCTCGTGCTGCCGGTGGTGCTGTTCGACCCGGTGCGCCAGACCTTCCTGCTCGGTCAGGTCAACATCATTCTGGCGCTGATGATCGTGGCCGACCTCACCATGGACCTGCCGATTCCGCGCGGCATCCTGGTCGGGTTGGCCGCCGCCATCAAGGTGACGCCCATCATCCTGATCCCGTACCTCTTCCTCACCCGACAGGGCCGGTCCGGCGTGCGCGCCATCGCCTCCTTCCTGGGCGCAGCCGCGTTGGCCGTGGCGTTCAACGCCTCCACTTCGTGGTCGTACTGGACGCACTACATACGCGACCCGCAGCGGGCAGGCATGTTGTCCTGGATCGGCAACCAGGGCGTCCTGGGCGCCACCGAGCGCATGCTGGGCCACACGGTGACCACGCCCACCACCTTCGTGATCGTGATGACGGTCGGCGTCCTCGGCCTCCTGATCGCCGCCGGCGCCTACCGCCGTTCCTCGCCGGTCCTCGGGCTCCTGGTGGTGGAGGCCACCGAGTCATTGGCCAGCCCGGTCTCGTGGTCGCACCACTTCATCTGGATGGTGCTGCTGGTGGCGTGGCTGGCCCTGGCCGAGGACCGTCCCCGTGCCGGCGAATGGTGGGCGCTGGCCCTGGCCGCGCTCCTGTGGGCCGCGCCGTACTGGTGGGTGCCCCACGGCCCCGGCGTCCGCTTCGCGGGGCGGGGCTGGTTGCTCCCGGTCGGCGACGCCTACGTGCTCGTCTTCATCGTGGTGCTCATCGGGGCGGCGGTCCGCGTGGCCCGCTCCTCTGTCGAGCGGCCCTTGCGCCAAGGCCGGCGGACGATGGCGCCGACGGGCGCCGGCTCCTGAGCGAGATCCTCCGTCAAGAACCGCGCGCCGGATCGGGCTCGCAGACGAGGACGACCGAGTGGGCGCCCGGGTCGAGACGACGCTCCGTCGACGTCGCGACGTGGGTCACCCGCCAGCCGGTCACCACCGCCAGCTTCTGAGGGTCACCGGGACGCCACTCGTGCCGTCGCTGCTGGTCGGCGACCTGACGCAGGAGACCCGTGGCGGAGCGCAGCACCCGGGCCGGTGCGCTTCCCTCGGGCACGACGGAGAAGGCGGCGACCAGGACGCTGCCGGGGGCGGCCCGGGCGCGCAGCGCGGTGCAGGCCGACGCGCTGGCCTCCAGCGTCAACGTGTCGAAGAGCCCCTCACCGACGAAGAGCGAGGCTGCGGCCGCGTCGTGTCCGGCCGCCTGCAGGGCGGCACCGAGGTCCTCGGTCGGGTCATCGGCCGCGCCGTCAGTCTGGAGGTCGACCTCGACGTACGTCGTGGCGGGAGTCGAAATGCCGAGCGCGTCGAGCCGGCGGCGCTTGTCCGCCTGGGCCTGGGGCGGGTCCACCTCGAACCAGCGCACCACCCCACCGCCGAAGCGCAACGCGCGGCCGTCGTCGCTCGCACCCAGCAAGACGATCTGCTCCGTGCCGCGGCCGAGGGCGCGCGCCACCTCGGCGTCGATCACCTGCGTGCGAAGGGCCAGCGGGGCGCCCCGGCCGAGCGGGACGCTGACGCCACCGGCGAGGGAGCGGTAGAAGCGACGCTCCGCCGCGACATCGCCGCCGGGCGTGGACGGGCGCGTGCGCTCCAGCCGGAGTCGCTGCGCCGCCACCCAGCGGGCCGTGAGCGATGGGCGGCCGGGGCGCATCAGCTGGGCTGCCCGCACAGCGCCGAGGGTGTCGGGGACGTCAGGGGAGTCAGGAGGGGATCGCCTTGGCCGTTGCCGTCCTCGGGTGCCCGAACCGCAGCGACAGGTAGGAGGCCCCGCCGAAAGGGATGGGCAGCCAGAAGTTCACCAGGCGCCAGCTCAGGACACCCGCCGCCGCCACGCCCCCGGGCACTCCGAAGCCCTTCAACACGGCGATGATCGTGATCTCGACCACCCCGAGGCCGCTCGGCGTGATGGGGATGACCGCCAGGATGTTGGCCAGCCCGTAGGCCACCAGGACGTCGATCGGCGAGACGTGGGCGCCGAAGGCGAGCAGGAAGACCCAGAGGGACGCGGCGTCGAGCAGCCAGTTGGCCGCCGCCCAGGCGCCCGCCTTCATGAGGAGGTCCGAGCTCGTGAACAGGATCTTCATCCGGTCGGCCACCTTCTGGACCAGCGAGGTCACGGTCTCGGCCCGTACGAAGGGAAGACGGTCGGCGACTTTCTTCACGAAGACGCCGGCCTGCTTCTCCCCCCTGGTCAAGAAGAAGACCACGGCGGCGAAAATGGCCAGGAGAAACACGCCCAGCAGGGCGGCGAACCCGTAGAGCGGGTTGTACCCCTGCAGAGGGATGGAGATCAGCAGGGCCAACCAGAAGATCACGTTGAGCACGACGGCCGAGCCGATGCCCTGGGTGGCCAGGCCGAAGGCGGCCGTGCTGCCGGACACGTTGGCGTCGGTGAGCAGTTTGTAGCTGGCGGCGGTGCCCGGCACCTGCCCGCCGGGCAGCGTGTGGCTGATGGCCAGTGCCCACATGTTGATCCGGAAGATGCGCCAGCGGTCGGGCGCGCCGGGGGACAGCACCGTGTGGGTCAGCTGGGTGTAGGCCACCAGCGCTGCGACCTCGAGCAGGGCGCCCAGGATGAGCCAGAGGATGTTGAGCTGGCTCAGTTGGCGGGCTTCCCGGCGGGCGCTCGCCAACTCCGGGAGCAGGATGTATTCGCCGATGAAGAAGAGCAGGAGCACCATCAACGTGATCTTCACGTTGCGCGGCAGGAACCGCCGGCGAACCCGGGTTGGCGGAGCAGCGTCCTCCGGAGGTGTCGCGGCGGTCGGTGCTGCGTCGTCCTCCGGCGGCGTCTCGGCGGTGGGTGCTGCGGCGTCCGCGGACGCCGGCGGCGACGCCGGCGGCGGCTCCGACTCCGGCGCCGGTTCCGACTGTGGCGCCTCTGTCGCGGGCTCCTCCGCCTGTTCCTCCTCCTCGTGCATCGGATCTCATGCTTGCACGTGGGCCGCGCAGAACTGAGGAACCACCGCTCGGGAGTCCGAAGCTGCCAAGCTGGTCGCGATGCCCCCGAAGGCCCACGAGACCTGGCGCTCGAGATTTTCGGGGAGTGCGGATCGGCGCGGCATCCCGCTGGGGACGATCGTCGTGTCGGTCGCCACCGTCATTCTGCTGTTGGACATCAACGCCGCGCTCATCCTCGGGTTGTGGGTCCTGCGCAACATCGTGGTCTACATCATCATCGCCTTCTTCTTCACGCTGCTGATGACACCGGCCACACGCTTTCTGCGTCGCCATGGTTTCAGTCATGGAGGCGCCACGCTGACGGTTTTCCTTGTGGGTGCCCTCGCGGTGATCGGCCTGGTGTACCTGTTCACCGAGCCGCTGGTGACAGCGGCGGTGCACTTCAGCAAGCAGGTTCCCTCACTCGTGACCGAAGCCAAGAAGGGCCACGGCCCGCTGGGCCGGCTGCTCTTCCGGCTGCACCTGCAGAAGTACCTGTCCGAGGGATCGGCCAAGTTCGGCTCGCAGATCACGAAGGTGCTGAAGCCCGCGACAGCGTTCTCGGTGGGCGCGGCGGCGGTGTCCACCGTCGTCACCATCGTGACCATCGCCGTCCTGACCTTCTTCACCATGCTGGAGGCGCCCCGCATGTGGCACGGTTTCCTCGGCCTCTTCCAGCCGAGCACGGCGGACCGCCTCCACCGCGTCGTCAACGAGTCCATCCGCTCGGTCACCGGCTACATGCTGGGGAATGCGGCAACCTCGGTGATCGCAGGGATCATCGTGGGCATCACGCTCCAGATCCTGGGCGTGCCCTTCGCGCTGCTGCTCGGCGTCTTCGTCGCCCTCGTGGACCTGCTGCCCCTGGTGGGCGGTCTGCTCGCCGGCGTTCCCGTCGTCGTCATCGCGGCCATCCACTCGGTCCCGGCCGGCATCACCATGCTGATCGTCTTCCTCGTCTACCAGCAGGTGGAGAACCACGTCCTGAACCCCGTCATCATGAGCAAGACGGTGCAGCTCAACCCCTTCTGGGTCCTGATCGCCGTGCTGGTCGGGGCAGCGCTGGGAGGCAAGGTGGCCGGAGGCCTGGGCACCTTCGTCGGCGCGCTGATCGGCATCCCGGTGGGCGGCGCCATCCAGGTGATCGTGCGGGAGCTGCGCCGGGGTCCCGATGCGGTAGGGGCCCTGTCCGAGGATGAGGCGGGCCCGGCCGTGGAGCCGGTCGACATCTGAGCCCTACCGGGGAGGCGAAACAGCGGACCCCCGGATGAAGGGCCAGGCCAGGGGCAGAACCGGTCCCGGCCGCCACTCCGACCTGCGAAGGGGCTGGCGCGGCAACCTCACCTACAATGTCGATATGCGACCGCTGGTGGTCATTCCGACCTACAACGAGTCGGAGAACATCGAGCGAATGCTGCACCGGATTCACGAGTGCCTGCCAGGTGCCGGCGTGCTGGTGGTCGACGACGGCAGTCCCGACGGCACGGCCGACCTCGTGAAGAGGGTGGCGGCCGAGCTGCCGGACGTGCACCTGCTCTCGCGCACGTCCAAGTCCGGGCTGGGCAGTGCGTACCGGGCCGGCTTCGCCTGGGGCCTCGAGCGCGGGTACGACGCCTGCATCGAGATCGACGCCGATTTCTCGCACGATCCCGGAGCGCTGCCAACCTTGGTGGCGCCGCTCAGCGAGGGCTTCGACGTGGCCATCGGCTCGCGCTACGTCAAAGGTGGTTCCATTCCCAACTGGGCCTGGCACCGCCACCTGCTCTCGCGCGGCGGCAACCTCTACGCGTCGGGCGTGCTCGGACTCGGCGTGGCCGATTCGACGGCGGGGTACCGGGCCTACTCGGCCGGCATCCTGCGGCGGCTCGACCTCAAGCGCATCCGGGCCGAGGGCTACGGCTTCCAGATCGAGATGACCTACCGGGCGCGCCAACTCGGGGCCGACATCACCGAGGTGCCGATCAAGTTCGTCGACCGCGAGGCCGGCGAGTCGAAGATGTCGTCGTTCATCGTGATCGAGGCGCTGGGCCTCGTGACGTGGTGGGGCCTCGGGCGGGTCGTGCACGGCACGCAGCGGATGTTCGCCGGCTCGCGGGGCAAGGCCGTGTCGGGCCGTGCTCGGGCCGGTACGACGGTGACGGGCGGCCCAACGGCGGCGGGTCAGACACCCGTTGCCCCGGCCGCCAACACCGAGGACCCTGTCGGGTCGGCGTGAGTCGAAAGGGACTGGCATGACGGTCGAGGCACCTCCATCCCGCATCCTCGTCGTCGACGACGAGCCCAACATCGCCGAGCTCATCTCGGCCGCCCTCACCTTCGAGGGCTACCAGGTCGGCGTCGCCGCCACGGGGGCCGAGGCGCTCGAGCAGGTGCGCAGCTTCCGGCCGCATCTGGTCATGCTCGACGTGATGTTGCCCGACTTCGACGGCAACGAGGTCTGCCGGCGCCTGCGCAACCAGGGCGAGCAGATGCCGATCGTCTTCCTCACGGCGCGCGGCTCGACCGAGGACAAGGTCGAGGGCCTGAGCATGGGCGACGACTACGTGACGAAGCCCTTCAGCATTGAGGAGCTCATGGCGCGGGTGGGGGCGATCCTCCGGCGCGCCGGCGAGATGGCGGCGGCCGACACGTCCGTCCTGCGCTTCGCCGACCTGACCATGAACGTCGACACCCACGAGGTGTGGCGCGACGAGGCTGCCATCGAGCTGACGGCGACCGAGTTCAACCTGTTGCGCTATCTGCTCGAGAACGCGCGGCGCGTCATCTCGAAGTCGGAGCTGCTCGACAACGTCTGGGGCTACGACTTCCACGGCGATCCCAACATCGTCGAGACCTACATCAGCTATCTGCGCAAGAAGATCGACGACCATGAGCCGGCGCTCATCCACACGATCCGGCGCGTCGGCTACACGCTCCGCCTGCCCCGGGACGGATGAGCCTCCAGAAGCGGCTCGTCGCCCTGGTGGCGCTGCTGCTCGTGCTCGGCTTCGTGGTCGCCGACGTCGTCACGTACACCTCGGTGCGCTCCTTCCTCTACGGCCAGGCTGACAACACCCTGGCCCAGAACGAGTCCCTCGGCTTCAACTACGTGACCTACGCGGCCGAGCGCAACCTCCCGGTGAGCAAGGCCAACCTGTCGCGACGCGTCACGGCCGACGTCTACGTCCAGCTGCTGAACCGCTCCGGCAAGGTCATCATGACGCGGCCGTCGGGCCCGGCCGCCCGCCCCGATCCGGCGCCCATCCTGACCAAGGACATCCCGGTGCAGCAGGTGCCCGACATCGACAGCCGGGTGCGGGTCGGGCGGTACGCCGGCACGTTCCGCCCCGACCCCGACGCCGTGGTCCTCGGGAGCACCGGCGACCCCGACGGCCGGTACCGCACCGTCGCCGTCACGGTCCCCCAGGGCACCCTGATCACCTCCATTTCGCTGAACCCGACCAACGACACGCTGGCCTCGCTGCGACGGGTGGAGCTGCTGGCCAGCCTGGCCGTGCTGGTGGCCATGGGCCTGCTCGTCCTGGTGGTGGTGCGCCGGGGCCTGCGGCCCCTGCGCCAGATGGCAGGCACGGCCGACGCCATCGCCTCGGGTGACCTGACCCGCCGTGTCCCCGAGGGTCGCCCCGGCACCGAGATCGGCCGTCTGGGCTCGGCCCTGAACGAGATGCTCGGCCAGATTGAGGTGGCCTTCGACGAGAAGTCGGCCTCCGAGGAGCGCCTGCGCCAGTTCGTGGCGGACGCCTCCCACGAGCTGCGCACGCCCCTGACCTCCATCCGCGGCTATGCCGAGCTCCTCGGTCGGGGCGGCTTCTCCGACGAGGCCGGGAAGAACAAGGCCCTCAAGCGCATTGAGGAGGAGGCCACCCGGATGGGCGGCCTGGTCGAGGACCTGTTGTTGCTGGCCGAGCTGGACCGGGGCCGGCCTCTCCGGTCCGAGCCGGTCGATCTGCAGCGCATCTGCGCCGACGCGGTGGACGACTCCAACGCGGTGGCCCACGGGCACCAGCTCAGCCTGCAGCCGGGGCCGCCGGTGATCGTGATCGGGGACGGCGAGCGCCTGGCCCAGGTGGCGCACAACCTGGTGCGCAACGCGCTGGCCCACACGCCGCCGGGCACCGAGGTCGTCGTCACCACGGGCGTCGCGGAGACCATGGGCTTCGTCCGGGTGTCCGACAACGGCCCGGGGATCCCGCCCGGGGTGGCCAGCCGGGTCTTCGACCGCTTCTACCAAGGCGACCCCTCCCGCTCGTCCTCGGGCACCGGGCTCGGTCTGGCCATTGTGCGGGCCATCGCCGAGGCCCTGCACGGCAGCGCGGAGGTGGGCACAGCGCCACAGGGCGGGGCGACCATTGTGGTGAAGATCCCGCTGGCCGCCCTCTCTGTCGCCGCCATGGCCGGCCCCCGTGCGCCCGTGCGCTCACCCCAGCTGAGCTGACCCTCGCTCAGCGCAAGCGCTCGGCGGCCCCGGGCACGACGGCATCGAGCACCGTGGCGAGCTTCACGTTGGCCTCGGCCGCCTCGGCATCGGGCATGGAGTCGGCCACGATGCCGCCGCCGGCCCGCAGGTGGAGCGTGGCGCCGTCGGCGCCGAGCTGGGCGCTGCGGATGCCGATCATCCATTCCCCGTCGCCGCTCGCGCCGACCCAGCCCACCGGCCCGGCCCAGTGGCCCCGCTCGCCGGCCTCGTGCTCGGCGATGAAGGCCAGGGCGTCGGGTCGCGGCGTGCCGCCGACGGCCGGGGTGGGATGGAGGCGCTCGAGGAGCTCGAGCACGCCGGCGGGACCGGACCCCGCTGCGCCCTGGGCGAGGCGACCCTCGATCCTCGTCCCGAGGTGGGCCACCGAGCGGAAGGCCACCACGGAGGGCTCGCTGGGGACGGCGAGCTCCTCGCAGAACGGCGCCAGGACGGCGGCGATGTCCTCGACGACGTAGCGGTGCTCGGCGCGGTTCTTGGCCGACCCGGCCAGGTCGCGCTGGGCGTCGGCGTCGGTCCGGGCCGTGTCACCCCGCGGCACGGTGCCGGCCAGCGGGTGGCTCGAGACCCGGGATCCGTGCCGTGCCACCAGGAGCTCGGGGCTGGCACCGAAGAAGGAGCCATCGGGGACCGGCATGGAGAAGATGGTGCAGTTCGGCTCGCCGGCCCGCAGCCGGCGCAGGACGGCCGAGAGGGAGAGCTGCCCGCGCAGGTGGATCTCGACGGGCCGCGACAGCACCACCTTGCGCAGCACGGCGCCCGGCGGGGCCATGGCGGCGACGGCGGCGGCGACCATGGCGGCGTAGCCCTCGGAGGGCATGGCCGTGGTCAGCTCGACCGCGTCGGCCTCCGCGGGCTTCCGAGCCTGCGGGGTCGTGCCGTACTGCCAGATGACGGCGTCGAACAGCTCGCCCGTGTCGGGCAGCGCCGCGTCCGCCGGCCCGACCGCAGTGGCCCAGCGTCGAGTGACGCCGTCGGCGTCGCGGGAGGTGCCCATGGTGAAGCGCGGGACGACGAGGGAGCCGCCGAACGCGTCGGTGAAGGGGAGCGCGCCGAGCGCCACGGGTCCCGAGCCGAGGACACCGACGGCATCGTCACAGGGGATGGCGGCCAGCGCCTGTGACGCTTCGGTGGCGGGGACGAGGAGGGCGGTGCCCCAGCCGACGAGGGTGAGACCCGGGCGGTCGAACAGCACGGTGGGGCTGCCGTCGAACTCCAGGGCATCGGGCCCGTAGTCGAGCGGGACGGTGCGGGCGTGCAGTGTCGTGGCGCTCCCTGCCGTGGCGGCGACGGCTGCTGCCGTCACGGGGCGCCGGTGCGGGTGGCCACCACCATCTGGCTCAGTCCGCCGGCCAGGGGCCGGATCCCCACGGCGGAGAAGCCGGCATCGCGCACCATGGCGCGTAGGACGGGGGTGGGGGGCAGGTAGGCGACGGACTGCGGGAGGTAGCGGTAGGCCTCCCGGTCGGAGAGAGCGGCACCGAGCGCGGGAACGGCCTTGGTGAACCAGAGGTCGTAGCCGGCGCGCCAGAGCGGCGCGGTGGGCGTGTCGACCTCGAGCACGGCGAGGCGCCCACCCGGGCGCAGCACGCGGGCCGACTCGGTCAGCGTGGCGGCGAGGTCCGTGAAGTTGCGGAGCGCGTAGCCGCAGACGAGGCCGTCGAAGGCGCCGTCGACGAACGGGAGGTGGCTGCCGTCGGCCTCCACCAGCGGTGTGGCGGCCCCGTTGGCACCGAGCATGCCGGCACTCAGGTCCGTCCCGACGACCCGGTAGCCGCAGCGCAGCGCGAGGCGCGACAGGTCGCCGGTGCCGCAGGCGAGGTCGAGGACGAGCGAGTCCGCCGGCAGCGCCAGCGCAGCCACCGTGCCCCGCCGCCAGGCCTGGTCGAGCCCGAAGGTCATCAGGCGGTTGATCAGGTCATAGCGCGGCGCAATGGTGTCGAACATGGCGCGCACGCGCGCCGTCTTCTCGTCTCCGGTCGGCAGCGTCGTCGTCGACGAACCGGAACCGGAACCGGGCCGGCGTCGCGGCATGGCGTCAGTCGGTGTCAGGTCAGCGGTAGTAGCGGTAGACGACTTGGGCCACGCACGCAGGCTTGGGTGCGTCCTTGACCTCCATGACCAGGTCATAGGTCACCTGGACGCCGCCGTCGGTCTCGTCGACCGCGGCGATGGTGACGCCCATGCGCAGCTCCGAGCCCACCGGCACAGGGGAGGGGAAGCGGACCTTGTTGCAGCCGTAGTTGATGCCGAGCTTCATCTTGTCGACCCGGATCACCTTGTTGAGGAGGACGGGTGCCAGCGAGAGGGTGAGGTAGCCGTGGGCGATGGCCCCGCCGAAGGGGCCGCCCTTGGCCCGCTCGGGGTCCACGTGGATCCACTGGTGGTCGTCGGTGGCGTCGGCGAAGAGGTTCACCCGCTCCTGGGTGATCGGCTGCCATTCCGAATAGCCGAGCTCCTTGCCGACGAACTCGGCAAAGCCATCGACGCCGTCGATGATGGTGGTCATGATGCGCTCCTCGCTGGTCAGACTCTGATTCCGCTGCAGGACGCTACCCGCGTGGGAGTGCCTCACTACGCTGAACCTGGTGAGCTCCACCCACGAGCACGGCCACGAACCGACGCCGCCACACCACCACCGGGATTTCCGGGGCGGGGGTGCCCGGGCGGCCGTCTTCGGGGTGAGCGACGGCCTGGTGACCAACGTCTCCCTGGTGTTGGGGATGGCGGGGGCCAACCCCGGGGGCTCGATCGTGCGGCTGGCGGGGGTGGCCGGCCTGATTGCCGGTTCGTTCTCCATGGCGGCCGGCGAATACCTCTCCATGACGGCCCAGCGCGAGCTGATGGAGCGCGAGCTCGAGGTGGAGCGGCGCTCGCTCAGCCACAGCCCCGAGGGTGAGGCGGCCGAGCTGCGCGGCGTGTACGTGCGGCGGGGCATCGACCCGGTGGTCGCCACCGACATGGTCAACGAGGTCATGCAGGATCCCGACCTCGCGCTCGAGACCCACGCCCGCGAGGAGCTCGGGATCACCCCGCAGAACCTGGGGTCGCCCTGGCAGGCCGCCGCGGCGTCCTTCGTGACCTTCGCGCTCGGCGCGTTCATCCCCCTGGCGCCGTGGCTCTTCACTTCGGGGACGGCGGCCATCGTCCTCTCGGTGGTGCTGGCCGCGGTGGCGTCGATCGTCGTCGGCATCGTGCTGGCCCGTTTCACCGAGCGGCCCGTCGTGGTCTCGGCCCTGCGTCAGTTGGCGGTGACGGTGGTGGCGGCCGGCGTGACGTTCGGGGTGGGGAAGGCGATCGGCACCGGCATCAGCTGAGCGGGGCCGGGTCGGGCCAGGCCCGGCCCGGCCCGGCCGGGCTACGTCCCCGGGTCCCGCCGGTACGAGCGGTCGATGTGGTCGACGGTGAATCCGAGCGAGTGGTAGAGCGCCACCGCGGCCTCGTTGGTGGCGTCGGTGTAGAGCATGCCCACCGTGATGCCCCGGCCCGCCAGGTACACCAGGCCGGCCACCGTGAGGGAACGGCCCCACCCCTGCCCGTGGTGGCGGGGATCGACGTCAATGACGTAGATCTCGCCCAGGACGGGTCGGCGGTCGCGGTGGATCTTGGTCCAGCAGGCTCCGATGAGCCCGGGCCCGTCCGGATCGTCCGCGACCAGGAAACCGTCGAGCTCGACCCACTCGGCCGCCATCCGCTCGTGCAGCTGGGCGACCGACCACGCCCCCTGCTCGGGGTGGCCGGCGAAGGCCCGGTTGTTGGTCTCGACCCACGCCTCGTCGTCCCGCCCCGGGACGAAGGGCCGGGTGTGCAGCGGCCGGGTTGCCTCCACCACCGCGTCCGGCAGCGGGAGGGGGACGCGCATCTGGAGCACGTCGCGCTCGGGGACGAAGCCCTCGGTCAGCGTCCGCGCGTCGTCCTCTGCGGTCGCCTGCATGACCCAGAGATGGATCGGTGCGTCCGGCGGTGCCTCCCGCACGGCGCGCCGGAGCAGGACCTGGTCGACCGAGGTCGGTGACGCGGCAGCGGGGTCGACCACCACGTGCAGGGCCGTCGACCCGTCATGGGTGGGGGACAGCAGGGCACAGCCCACGAGCTCGGACCCTTGCCGGGCCAGCACGAGGCGCTCGCCGTGCGGTGCCTCCGCTCCGTGGGTCACGGCCAGCAGCTGGGGCTCGGGCAGCGGCGGGTGGTCGTGGGCCGCATCGGCCCGCTCGAGCAGGGCGAGCAGCGCCGACCGCTCGGACGCGGAGAGCTCCCGCAGGTCGACCACCGCCATGTCCAGAGCGTCCACTGCGGCCAACGTAACCCGGTACCGTGAGCCGGTGGCGAAGCCCAGGACAGCCAAAGGCAGGGCACGCCTCACCGTCGAGCGCCTGGCCGAGGTGTATCCCGGCACCGCCTCCGAGCTGTGCGCGTTGGACTTCACGGACCCGTTCCAGTTGCTGGCGGCGACCATCTTGTCGGCGCAGAGCACGGACGCCCGGGTCAACATGGTGACGCCGGCGCTCTTTGCGGCCTATCCCGACGCCGAGTCCCTTGCGGTGGCGAACCCCGAGGACGTCGAGGAGCTCGTCCGCTCAACGGGTTTCTTCCGGGCCAAGACCCGGAGCCTGATCGGCATGGCGAGCACGGTGGCGGACCGGTTCGGTGGCGTCGTGCCCAGCGCGCTCGACGATCTCGTGACCATTCCGGGCGTCGGACGCAAGACGGGCAACGTCGTGCGCAGCGTGGCCTTCGGGCTCCCGGGTCTTCCGGTCGACACCCACGTGCTGCGAGTCAGCGAACGCCTGCACCTCACCGAAGCCCTGCCGGCGCCGGCACGGCGGGACGCGGTCAAGGTCGAACACGAGCTCAACGGCTTCATTCCGGCGGCCGAGCGGGGCGCGTTCAGCCTCCGGGTGATTCTGCACGGTCGCAGCACATGTGTTGCCCGGAAACCCCGCTGTGGCGCATGTCCCTTGGCGGATTATTGCCCTTCAGTACAGTTATCGGCGTAGATCGGACCTTTTCACCCCGTTTTGGGCAATTCGTTGTAGTCAAGGTGAAATCGGAAATACCAGGGGCTACCATTGTCGCCGGAACCGGTTCCCGCCACCTGGTTCCAAAGAGCCGGTGCTGGGATCCGCCTCCCGGCCGGCTCGCCCAATGCCGGCCTTCGGGCCGGCATTGGTGTTTCCGTGGCAGGTCGGAAGGGGTACCGGTCCGTGGTACTACTTCAGGTGCTACCCTCGGGGCGTGGTCACGAAGCGTTCGGTGTCGCTCGACGACGAGGTGGCGTCGGCGGTCGAGGAGGCCGCCAAGCAGGACGGGGTCTCCTTCAGTGCCTGGCTGTCGTCAGCCGCTGAGAAACAGCTGAGGGTACGCCAAGGTCTACGGGGCGTGGCGGCCTGGGAGGGCGAGACGGGCTCCCTGAGCGCCGAGGAGCTCGCCGCCGGAGAAGCGCTGCTGGCCCGCTTGCGCTCGGGTGTGTCCGGAGTCGCCTCGCGCGTCCGGCGTCGATGACCACGGCGCGCCGGGAGGGACTGGTCTACGGGCTGGGCGCGCTCCATGCCGCGGCCCGGGGCGACCGCATGATGTGGGCACTGCACCGCGCCGCCCTGTCCAACGGCATAGTGCCGGTGATCCCGGCCGTCACGGTGGCCGAGGGCTACCGGACCGAGGCGCGCAGCGACCGCATCGGCGAGCTCCTCGCCGGCACCGAGGTCGAACCGTTCAGCGGGGAGGCGGCGCGTCGCTCGGGAGAGATCGCGGCGCGCTGCGACACGTCGGACCTCAGCGTGGTGGCCGTCGTCGAGGTGGCGGAGCGGCGCAATTGCGCCGTCGTGGCACAACGCCAGGCCGTGCTACGGACGGCGGCGTCGCTGTTGGGCCACGAGCTCGTCCTCTACGCGGTCTGAAGCACGGAGGCGCGTCGCCCGTCCGCCGCTCAGCGGCGCGGAGCCTGGCCGAAGCGCCGGAGGCGCCGCAGGGCCCCGCCCAGGGCGCGTTCGACGGCGATGAGCTCATGGGCCATGTCCTCGTCACCGCTGGCCAGCGAGCTCTCCGCCAATGCGGTGACCCGATCGTGCAATTCGGCCAGCGTGGAGGAGAGCGAGGAGATCTCGGCGGCGGAAGTCATCGCAGAATGATGGCCCATCGACGCGCCCCGGACCGGGCCCGGCGAGACCCGCCGGTAGCCTTGTGCCTTCATGTCCCTCCGTACCCTGGACCTGCGCGGCACACCACCGCCCTACGAGGCGGTCCTGCCGCGCCCCTCGGCACCGGGATCGGACGTGCACGACGTGGTGGCCGAGATCCTGCGGCAGGTGCGGGCCGACGGCGACGACGCCGTCGTCCGCTACACCGCCGACCTGGACCAGGTGGACGTGTCGGACGGCCTGCGGGTCCCAGCGACGGAAATCGAGAAGGCGTGCGCGGACGCCGACCCCGCTCTCTGGGAGGCGCTCGAGGTGGCTTTCGGCCGCATCCTCGCCTACCACGCGCACGAGGGCAGCCCCCCGGGGGACCTGGTCGAAGGCGGGATCACCGTCGGGCACCTCACGCGCGCCGTGGAGCGGGCGGGGATCTACGCGCCCGGCGGACGGGCGCGCTATCCCTCCACCGTCCTCATGTGCGCGGCGCCGGCCCGTGTCGCAGGGGTGGGGAGCATCGCGCTGTGCGTGCCACCGGCCGCCGACGGGAAGATCGACACGGCCACGCTGTGTGCCGCCTCCATCGCAGGGGTGGACGAGGTCTACCGGATCGGCGGGGCCCAGGCCATCGCCACCATGGCCTACGGGACGGGCAGCGTGCCTGCTGTCGACGTCATCGCCGGCCCGGGCAACGCCTACGTCGCCGAAGCCAAGCGCCAACTGTCCGGCGTCGTGGGGGTGGCGTCCGCTTTCGCCGGCCCGTCGGAGATCGTGGTCGTCGCCGGCCCCGACGCCCCGCCGGCCTTCGCCGCCGTGGACCTCGTGGTGCAGGCCGAGCACGGGCCGGACGGGTTGGCCTGGCTGGTGACCTGGGACAGCGGGCTGGCCGAGGAGATCGCCACCGAGGTCGACCGCATTGTGGCCGCATCGAGCCGGAGGGCCGACCTGGAGGCCACCCTGGCCTCGGCCGGGATCGTCTGCCTGGTCGACGGGCCCGTGCAGGCCCTGGCCGTCGCCAATGCCATCGCCCCCGAGCACCTGCAGTTGATGGTGCCCGAAGAGGAGGGGCTGGCCCTGCTGGCGCTCGTCCAGAACGCGGGCGCCGTCTTCGTCGGGCCGTGGTCCCCGGCCAGCATGGGGGACTACATCGCGGGGCCGAACCACGTCCTGCCGACCAACCGGACGGCACGCTTCGCGTCCGCCTTGCGCGCCGACGACTTCCGCAAGCACGTGCACGCGGTGCGGGTCACGCCGGACGCCCTGCGTGCGCTCGGCCCTCTCGTCGTCACACTGGCCGAGACCGAGGGCCTGCCCGCCCACGCCGACTCGGTGCGCCTCCGCCTCGAGCGCGCTCGACGACGAGGGGGCGTCGTGAGCGCCGTCCCTCCGGTCCGGCCCGACCTCCAGCTCACCGAGGGCTACCACTCGCCTCAGGTGGAGGCCGAGGTCCGCCTCAACACCAACGAGTCGCCCTTCGCGCCGCCCGAAGCGTGGCGCGAGGAGTTGCTCGCCGCATTGGCCGACGTGTCCTTCCACCGCTATCCCGATCGACCGGCGACGGAGTTGCGCCGGGCCGTGGCCGACCTGCACGGCGTCACACCCGACGAGGTGTTCTGTGCCAACGGCTCGAACGAGGTCCTTCAGAGCCTGCTCCTGGCCTTCGGTGGCCCGGGCCGCCGCGCCCTGCTGTTCGAGCCGACCTACGCGTTGCACGCGCACATCGCACGGATCACCGGGACGGAGGTGGTCGAGGGGGCGCGGGACGACGACTTCCTGGTCGACCCCGCGCACGCACTCGACCTGCTGGCGGCGCAACGGCCCGACGTGACCTTGCTCTGCTCGCCCAACAACCCGACGGGCCGCGCCGAACCGGCCGAGACCGTGAGAGCGATCGGTGGCGCGGCCCCCGGCCTCGTCGTTGTGGACGAGGCGTACGGGCAATTCTCCCCGTGGTCCGCCCTGACCCTGCGTGGCGCTGCGCAGCCCGGGCTCGTCGTGACGCGAACCTTCTCCAAGACGTGGGCCATGGCCGGGGCGCGCCTGGGCTACCTGGTGGCGGACCCCGCGGTCGTGGCGGCGTGCGAGTCGGTGGTACTGCCGTACCACCTGTCGACGCAGACGCAGATCGCCGGCCTCATCGCCCTGCGGCACGTACCCGAGATGGAGGCGAGAGTGGCGTGCATCGCCGAGGAGCGGGGGAGGGTCGCTGCCGCCCTGGGTGACCTGCCGGTCGACAGCTGGCCCTCCGACGCCAATTTCATCCTGTTCCGCCCCCGCGGACGCGACGCCAACGAGGTGTGGCAGTCACTGCTCGACGACTCGGTCCTGATCCGCAACTGCGCCAGCTGGGAGGGCCTGCGCGGCTGCCTGCGCGTCACCATCGGGACGGCCGACGAGAACGACCGCTTCCTCCACGCCTTGAAGGAGAGCCTGTGACCACCGATGCCCGCCGCGCCGCCAAGACGCGCGCCACCAAGGAGACGACCATTGAGGCCGAGCTCACGCTCGACGGCAGCGGGCGGACCGATGTCTCGACCGGCCTGCCCTTCTTCGACCACATGGTGGAGCAGCTCGGGAAGCACGCCGGCTTCGACCTCACGGTGCACGCCACGGGCGACCTCCACGTGGACGCGCACCACACCGTCGAAGACGTCGGCATCGTCCTGGGCGCCCTGCTCGCCGAGGCCCTGGGCGACAAGGCGGGTGTGCGCCGCTTCGCCTCCATGCTGCTGCCGCTCGACGAGGCGCTCATAGAGGTGGCGCTGGACCTGTCGGGCCGGCCGTACCTGGCCTACGCACTCGAGTTCGCCCCGGACACGCCGGGACTGGGCTCGCCGCCCTTCGACCCGCAGCTGGCCGAGGAGTTCTGGCGCGCCTTCGCCACTGCGGCGAACCTGACGCTGCACATCCGCCGGCTCGAGGGGAAGAACACGCACCACATGCTGGAGGCCAGCTTCAAGGGGGTGGCCCGGTGCCTGCGCGACGCCGTGCGCGTCGAGGGGGGTGGCATCCCCTCCACCAAGGGCAGTTTGTGACGGCGGGGCCGCGCATCGCCGTCCTCGACTACGGCATCGGCAACCTGCGCTCGGCCGAGAAGGCGTTGCAGCACGTCGGGGCGGCGGCACGCCTGGTCGACGACGCGTCCGCCGTGGCCGCGGCGGATGCCGTCGTGCTCCCCGGCGTGGGGGCCTTCGGCGCCTGCGCGCGGGCGCTGCACGAGAGTGGCCTCGAGGACGCCGCCCGCGCCGCGGTGGCGGCCGGGGTGCCCTTCTTCGGCGTGTGTGTCGGGTTCCAGTTGCTCTACGAAGGGTCCGTCGAGAGCCCGGGCGTCGCCGGACTCGGCATCTTTCCCGGCGTGGTGGCGCCGTTGCCGGCCGGGGTGAAGCACCCGCAGATGCAGTGGAACACGCTCGTGCCCCGGGGCACGGAGGAGCCCGAGCCATTGCGGGGGCTGGGCCCGCGGCCCTGGGTCTACTTCGTGCACTCCTTCGCGCCGCCCGTCGGGCCGGAGACGGCGGCAGTATGCGACTACGGCGGTGACGTGGCTGCACTGGCGACGAGCGGAGCCTTGTGGGGCGCGCAGTTCCACCCGGAGAAGTCGGGCGCGACCGGCCTGGCGCTGCTGGGCAACTTCGTGCGCGCCGCACGGGCGGCGGCGTGATGGAGCTGCTGCCGGCGATCGACCTGCGCGCGGGCGCGGCGGTCCGGCTCACGCAGGGTGACTTCGGGCGGGAGGACCGCTACGGCGACCCCGCCGCATTGGCGGCGCGCTACATCGCCGGCGGCGCCCGCTGGATCCACATCGTCGACCTCGACGGCGCCCGCACCGGTGTGCCGCACGAGCGCGGCGTGCTGGCAGAGATCGTCCGTCTTACCCGCACAGCCGGCGTCAGCGTGGAGTTCGGTGGCGGCATCCGCTTCGAAGACGATGCCGAGGAGGTCCTGGACTCCGGGGTGACCCGGGTCGTCCTCGGAACGGCCGCACTCGAGGAGCCGGCGCTGGCCGGCCGCTGCGCCCGCCGCTGGCCGGGCCGGGTGGCCGTGGGTCTCGACTACCGGGTCGGCGCGGACGGCGTGGCCGAGGCCCAGGCCCAGGGTTGGCTGGCCGGCTCCGGGCGGGCCGTGACCGACCTGCTCGAGTTGTGGGAGAAGGAGCCCCTCGGCGCCGTCGTGGCCACCTCGGTGGCGCGCGACGGCATGCTGGAGGGCCCCGACCTCGCGGGGCTGCAGGCCCTCCTGGCCGCGACCACCTTGCCCGTCGTCGCCTCGGGGGGCGTCTCGAGCATCGGCGACCTGCTGGCGCTGGCGGGCCTCGAGGCCGAGGGACGCCGGCTGTCCGGTGCCATTGTGGGCAAGGCGATCGTGGAAGGGCGGCTCAGCGTCGAGGAGGGGGTCGCGGCATGCGCAGCGTCCGCCTGATCCCCTGCCTCGACGTGACCGGCGGTCGCGTCGTGAAGGGCGTGCGCTTCGTCGACCTGACCGACGAGGGCGACCCGGTCGAGCTGGCCGCCCGCTACGACGCCGAGGGCGCCGACGAGGTCACGTTCCTCGACATCACCGCGTCCTCGGACGAGCGCGACACGATGGTCGACGTGGTGGCACGCACGGCCGAGCAGGTCTTCATCCCCCTGACCGTCGGGGGTGGTGTCCGGATGGCGGAGGACGCACGCCGCCTCCTCCGGGCCGGCGCGGACAAAGTCGCGGTGAACACGGCCGCCGTCGAACGTCCGCACCTGGTGCGGGACATCGCGGAGGAGTTCGGGGGGCAGTGCGCCGTGGTGGCCATCGACGCCCGGGCACGCACCGACGGCACGGGCGGTTGGGAGGTCCACACACACGGTGGGCGGACACCGGTGGGGCGGGACGTGGTGGCGTGGGCCGAGGAGTGCGCGGCCAACGGCGCCGGCGAGATCCTGCTCACGTCCATGGACCGCGACGGCACCCGCCACGGTTTCGACCTGGCGCTGACCCGGGCCGTCGTGGCGGCGGTGGACATCCCCGTGGTGGCCTCGGGCGGCGTGGGCGGGCTCCAGCATCTGGTCGACGGCGCGCTCGAGGGGGGTGCCGACGCCGTCCTGGCGGCGTCGATCTTCCACCGGCGCGAGTTCACCATCGGGGAGGCCAAGGCCTACATGGCGGCGCACGGGGTCACCGTCCGGCCGGCCTGAGGCGTGCCCCCTGACCTGGGAGGGCGCCCTCGTGCGGTACCGTGCAACGGTGCCCACGTCGACGACGAAGGAAGGGTCCGGCCGCCCCAAGACCGAAAAGCAGGCGCTGAGCGAGGACAAGCAACCGATCTCGGTGCTCTTCGACCGGGTGATGGTCCAGATCTCGCCGACCGACGGCGAGCGACGCTCGCGGGCCGGCATCCTGATCCCCGCCACAGCCCAGATCAGCCGCCGCCTGACGTGGGCCGAGGCGGTCGCCGTCGGGCCGCACGTCCGCACGGTCAAGGCCGGCGACACCGTGCTGTTCAACCCCGAGGACCGCTTCGAGGTGGAGGTCCACGGCGAGGAGTACGTGATTCTGCGCGAGCGCGACATTCACGCCATCGCCTCGCCGCGCAACGACAGCGGCACGGGGCTGTACCTGTGAGCGCGTCCGGAGCCGGAGCCGGAGCCGCTCCGACCTCCGCCGCACCCGAGGGCGTGCCGTTGACCTTCGACGAGGCGCTGGCGCGCCTGGTGGACTTCGACAAGGAGGGTGGCCTGGTGCCGGCCATCGTGCAGGATGCGGCGGACGGCACCGTCCTGACCGTGGCCTACATGGACGCCGAGGCGCTGCGTCGCACCATTGAGACGGGACGTTCGTGGTTCTACAGCCGGAGCCGTCAGGAGTACTGGCAGAAGGGCGAGACGTCCGGCGATCGCCAGTACGTGCGGGAGGTCCGGATGGACTGTGACGGCGATGCACTCGTCGTCCTGGTGGACCAACACGGTCGCGGGGCCTGTCACACGGGCGAGCGGACCTGCTTCTACCGGACCATCGGCACGGGCCCGGGAGTGCCCGCGCCGTGACCGCCGGCGGCGGTCCGGCGGGCGGCCTGGGCTTCCACCCCGATCCCGCCGAGTTCGCCGCGCTGGCCAAGGAGCACAGCATCGTGCCCGTCTGGTGTGAGGTGGTCGCCGACACCCTGACGCCCGTCACCTGCTTCGCCAACGTCGTGGGGGAGGGGGACGGCTTCCTCTTCGAGTCGGTCGAGGGCGGGGAGCGCTGGGGCCGCTACTCCTTCGTCGGGCGCCGACCGCTGGCGACGCTCACGGCGCGTGGTCGGCATGTCGAGACCACGGGCCGCCTCGGCCTGGAGGACTCCGACGAGGGCATCCTGGCCGCCGTCGAGGCCATGGTGGCGCGCTTCCAGTCGCCCTCGCTGGCCGGGCTGCCGCCGTTGCACGGGGGCCTGGTCGGGTATCTCGGCTACGACGTCGTCCGCGAGGTCGAACGCCTGCCCAACGTGCCGCACGACGACGTGGGCCACCCCGACGCCGCCTTGGTCGTCATCGGGCAGTTCTGCGCCTTCGACCACTGGCGCCAGCGCATTGTGCTGATCGACAACGTCGTGGTGCCGGAGGGCCCGGATGGGGCCGACGGGGCCATCGACGCCGAGGCGGTGACGGCAGCGTACGAGGGCGCCTGCGCGCGCCTCGTCGAGCTGGCGGCCGACTGCGCGCGCCCGGCGGACGGCTCGGCCCCCCGGCCCATGGTCGCCGCACCGCGCCCCGGGCTCCCGAAGGCCGAGGCGGAGCGCACGGTGAGCGCGGAGGCCTACAAGGCGTCCATTGAGGCGGCCAAGGAGTACATCCGGGCCGGCGACATCTTCCAAGTGGTTCTGTCGCAGCGCTTCGACCTCGATCTCGGGGCCGACTCCTACGACGTCTACCGCGCCCTGCGCCTGTTGAACCCGAGCCCCTACATGTACTTCCTGCGCTTTCCCGAGGTGACCGTCGTCGGTGCCTCGCCTGAGCCCATGGTGCGGCTGCGTGACGGCGTCGTGATCTCCCGGCCGATCGCGGGGTCGCGACCGCGCGGCGAGAACGAGCAGCACGACCGCCTGCTCGAGGGTGAGCTGGCCGAGGATCCCAAGGAGCTCGCCGAGCACATCATGCTGGTGGACCTGGCCCGCAACGACGTCGGGCGCGTCGTGCGCTTCGGCACCGAGAAGGTCGACGAGCTCATGACGATCGAGCGCTACAGCCACATCATGCACATCACCTCGCAGGTTTCGGGAGAGCTCGCCGAGGGCAAGGGCCCGATCGACGTGTTGCGAGCGACGTTGCCGGCCGGGACGCTCTCGGGCGCGCCGAAGGTGCGTGCCATGGAGATCATCGACGAGCTCGAGCCCACCAAGCGCGGGGTCTACGGAGGCGTCGTCGGCTACATCGACTTCTCGGGCAACGTCGACACGGCCATCGCCATCCGCACCATGGTGGTGACGCCGGACGGACGGGCCAGCGTGCAGGCGGGGGCGGGCATTGTGGCGGACAGCGACCCGCAGAACGAGGACGAGGAGTGCGCGCACAAGGCGGGTGCGTTGTTGGTGGCGGTCACGGCGGCGCGCGGGATGAGCGCGGCCCGCAGAGCTCAGGCGCGCTCGTGACGACGGCCGCACTCGACGCCGAGACCGAGGCCCTGCGCCGGGGCGCCGGGGCGTTCCGGGCCGGCCGCGACATCCTGGCCGTGCGCGGGCCCGACGCCGAGGCGTATCTGCAGGGTCAACTCAGCCAGGACGTCGCCGCGCTGGCCGTGGGCGCCTCGGCGGACTCGCTGCTGCTGGAACCGGACGGCAAGCTGTCGGCGCTGCTGCGCGTGACCCGCACCGACGGGCAGGGCTTCGTGCTCGACGTCGACCGCGGCTACGGCGACACCGTCCGGGCGCGCCTGCAACGTTTCCTCCTCCGCTCGAAGGTGGAGCTCGAGCAGCTCGCCTGGCGTGACCTGTCCCTGCGGGGCGAAGGGGTGGGCGAGGCGGCGGCCGGCCTGCTGACGGTGCTGGCCGAGCGGGGCGTGCTGGCGCTGCCCTTCGCCTGGAACGGGTGGACCGGCGTCGATCTCCTGGGACCCGAGGACGTGGTGCTGGGACCGGGCGATGCGTCCCTTCCCGAGGGCGTCGTCGCCTGCGGTGCCGAAGCGGTCGAGGCCTGCCGCATCGTCTCGGGGATCCCCGCCATGGGGACCGAGCTGACCGGCAAGACCATCGCCGCCGAGGCGGGCCTGGTGGAGCGAACCGTCAACTTCACCAAGGGCTGCTACACGGGCCAGGAGCTCGTGGCCCGCCTGGATTCCCGTGGCTCCAACGTCCCCCGCCGCCTGGTCGGCGTGGTGGCGCCGGCTGATGACGAGGCGCCCTTGACCCGCGGCATGACCCTCCATGCGGGCGAGACGCCCCCCGGCGACGGTGCGGCCGACGACAAGGTCCTGGGGTCGATCACCTCCGCGGCCTGGAGCGGCGAGCTCGGCACGTGGGTGGCGCTGGGCTACCTGCATCGAAGCGTGGAAGCCCCGGGCCCGGTCCGGGTGCGCTCGGGCGAGGGCGTGGGCGGCTCGCGCCCGGCTCGGGCGAGCCTCCTTCCCCTCGGCGGAACACCCGCCACCGAGACCGGCTGAGAGATCGACCGCACCGGTGTCCGCAGCGGAGGGGTTGGGCGGAGCAAGCCGGGGCAGGGGCCCGCACCGACCGTCGCTGCCGCGCACGCTCTTCCTCGTTGCCGCCGCGGCCTACGCCTTGGTCGCGGCGACGACCACGGCGTTCACCGGGTCGGCCAACCTGGTGACCGCGATCCCGATCGTCGGCCTCGCGGTCCTGGTGCTCGTGCGGTGGCCGCTCCGCCCGCGCCACGCCGACCTCGCGACCGGCTCGAGCCATCCGTGGCGGGCCTGGGTCGTCCTCTTCCTCGTGATCGTGGCGTGGGAACTGGCGGACTACGCCGCCCGGGGCAGCCGCGCCGACCACCCGACGCTCAGCTCCATGCTCGATGCCGTGGATCGTCACTACGCCCTCAAAGCCCTCGTGTTCTTCCTCTGGCTGTGCCTGGGTGCCGCCATCGTGCGCAAGGGGAGGCGGCGTCACCGGCAGCCCAGCCCCGAGCCGTCGTGAGCTCGGCCCTCTCCTACGCCGTCTGGGCCGTCCTCGGACTGGCCACGCTCGCCCTGTGGGCCCATTCCCACGTTGCGGGCTCCCAGCCGGCACGCCCCGCCGTGGTGCTGGAGCGCCTGGCCCGGGGGCCGATCCTCCGCGTCGTCCTGGTGCTGTCCTGGATGTGGGCGGGCTGGCACCTCTTCGCCCGCTGACCGAGCCCTCGCCGGCCAAGCTGCGTCCGTCCGGTCCGTCTGGCCCCTCCGGCCGTCAACGGGCCCGATGCGGCAACCGTCAGGCCTGTCGGCACCGGGATTGCAACCGGACGTCACCGAACATGAGACAGCCGGGGCGCACGCTTGCACCATGGGGGAAGTTCGAATCGACACGGAGTCCAAGAACACCGCCGCAGCCGTTGACGGCGACGGCGACGCCGGAGGGGAGCTGCCCGAGTTGGCGCCCTGGCGCCAGGTGGGCTGGATCTTCCGCGACGGCGACTCCATCGCGATCGAGCGGCAGGGCGAGGAGCTCCGGACCCGGGTCCTGGCGGACTGATGATCAAGATCACGCAGCTCGCCGACGACGGCACCGAGACGGCGTCCATCGAGGTCGACGACTTCACCATTGAGGTCATCTACTCCGGCCTGGCCGAAATGCTGCGTGACGCCGCCGCGGTCCGCACCCCCGCTACGGCGCCCGCTTGCGGGCTGCCGCGTGAAGCTCGGCAGCGCCGCCAGCGCGTCCTCAGCCGTCTGCGCGACTGACCGGCCGGACCCGCCTGGTGACGGCGGCGGGGGCTGATCCGGGACGCTCAGGTCCCGGGCGGGGTGGTGGACAAGGACGGAAAGGGCGCGCCGCTACGCTGAAGCGTCATGCCCACCTACCTGGCGGACATCCTCGCTGCTCACCGGACCCGCGCCGAGGCTGACGGCCGCGCCCTTCCCGAGCTGGTCGAACAGGCGGCGAGCACGCCTCCGCCCCGGGACTTCACGGCGGCGCTACGGGGGGAAGGCCTCTCGTGCATCGCCGAGATCAAGCGACGATCCCCCTCCAAGGGTGACCTCGACCCGGGCCTGCAGGCCGATCTCGTGGCCAAGGACTACGTCACCGGCGGTGCAGCCTGCCTGTCGGTGCTGACCGACGTCGAGTTCTTCGGTGGGTCGAGGGCCGACCTGACCCTGGCCCGCCAGGCGTCGGGCCTGCCCGTCCTGCGCAAGGACTTCACCGTGCAGGAGGCCGACGTTGCCGATGCGCGCCTGATGGGGGCGGACGCGGTGCTGCTCATTGCCGCCGCGCTGTCGGACGCCGAGCTGGCGGCCTGCGCCGCCCTGGCCGAGCAGCTCGGTCTGGCTGCCCTGGTGGAGGTGCACGACCAGGAAGAGTTGGACCGTGCGCTCGCTGCCGGTGCGGCACTGGTGGGCGTGAACCAACGCGATCTGCGCACGTTCCAGGTGGATCACGAGCGGGCCTGCGCGCTCGCCGCGGGCATCCCGGCCGGCGTGGTGGCGGTTGCCGAGTCGGGGATCCGCGACGCAGCCGATGCGCGGCGTTTGGCGGACGCCGGATACGACGCCATTCTGGTCGGCGAGACGCTGATGCGGGCGGCGGACCGTCCGACCCAACTGCGCGAGATGGTCGGGCACTCCGTCGGTTCCCGATGAGCGAGGACCTCTTCGTCAAGATTGACGGCATCACGTCCGAGGCGGACGCGCTCCTCTCGGTCAGCCTCGGCGCCTCGGCGGTGGGCTTCATCTTCGCCCCCTCCCCGCGGCAGCTCTCGGTCCAGCTCGCCGGCGACATCGCCAAGCGCCTGCCGGAACACGTGCTGACGGTCGGCGTGTTCCGCGACGAGGCGCCCCAGCGCATCGTCGATGCCGTTCGGATCGCGGGCCTCGGCGCGGCGCAGATGCACGGGCACGAGACCGCCGAGGAGACCAAGTGGGTGCGCGCCCGCGTCCCCTTCGTGATCAAGGCCTTCCCGGCGGGTGACCGCACCATCGTGCGCTTCGACGAGTTCGGGGCGGACTTCCTCCTGGTCGACGGCGACAACCCGGGGTCGGGGCAGGTGTTCGACTGGCGGTTGGCGGAGGGGGTGGCCAACCACGATCGCTTGATCGTGGCGGGTGGCCTCCGCCCCGACAACGTGGCCGAGGCGGTCGCCCACCTGCGGCCACGCGGCGTCGACGTGTCGAGCGGGGTCGAGTCGGCACCGGGCCGCAAGGACCCGTTGCTGCTGCGCGACTTCATCGCCAACGCGCGGGAGGCCCACGCCCGCGTCGCCGCACGCGATCCACTGGACGATGCCATGGCGGGAGAGCCCTACGACTGGAGGGACTCGTGAGTACGGAGAGCGAGAGCCTGATGGGCCGCCCGGGTGAGGACGGCCGCTTCGGCGAATTCGGCGGGCGCTTCGTCCCGGAGTCGCTCATGCCCGCCTGTCTCGAACTCGAGAAGTGGTTCGACGATGCGTGGGCCGACCCTGCGTTCCGTGCCGAGTTGGACGGGCTGTTGCGGCACTACGGCGGGCGCCCCACCCCCGTGACCGAGTGCACGCGCCTGTCGGAGCGTCTCGGGGTCCGGGTCTTCCTGAAGCGGGAGGATCTGGCACACACCGGCTCTCACAAGCTCAACAACGTCGTGGGACAGGCGCTGCTGACCACGCGCATGGGCAAGGGGCGCATGATCGCCGAGACCGGAGCCGGCCAACACGGCGTGGCCGCCGCCACCGCGGCGGCGCTCTTCGGCCTGGAGTGCACCGTGTTCATGGGCGAGGTGGATACGCAGCGTCAGGAGCTCAACGTCTTCCGTATGGAACTGCTGGGCGCCGAGGTGCGGACGGTGACCTCGGGAAGCCGGACGCTCAAGGACGCGGTGAACGAGGCCATGCGGGAATGGGTGGCCACCGTGGACACCACCCACTACTGCCTCGGTTCCGTGATGGGGCCGCACCCGTTCCCGTACATGGTGCGCCAGCTGCAGCGCGTCGTCGGCGAAGAGGCACGGGCGCAGTGCGCCGAGCTGCTCCATGGTGCCGCACCGGACGTGGTGGTCGCCTGCATCGGTGGCGGCTCGAACGCGGCCGGGACCTTTGCCGGTTTCGTCGACACGCCGGCGCGGTTGGTCGGCGTGGAAGCGGCGGGAGGCGCCGCGGTCACCAACGGCATTCCGGGAGTCCTGCACGGCATGCATTCCCGCCTGCTCCAGGACGAGGCCGGGCAGATCGAGGAGGCCGAGTCGATATCGGCCGGGTTGGACTACCCCGGGCTGGGCCCCGAGCACGCGCACCTGGCGGCCATCGGGCGGGCCGAGTACTCCATGGCCACGGACGACGAGGTGCTCGATGCCTTCCGGCTGCTGAGCCATACGGAGGGCATCATCCCGGCGTTGGAGTCCTCCCACGCCGTGGCCTGGGTCGCCAAGAGCGCCGGGACGGACGCCCTCCCGGCGGGGTCCACGGTGTTGATCACGCTGTCCGGCCGTGGGGACAAGGACGTCGCGCAGGTGCGCCAGATCTTCGGTCACCGGTCTGATGCCTGATCTCGAGAAGGAGCTGCGGGCCTGCCGTGAGCGGGGCCGCAAACTGTTGATCCCCTATCTCATGGGGGGCATGACGGAGGACTGGACGCAGTCCCTCGCCGCCGTGGTCGCCGCCGGGGCCGACGCCGTGGAGGTCGGGATCCCCTTCTCGGATCCGATGATGGACGGTCCGGTGATTCAGGAGGCGGCCCTGCGCGCGTTGCAGCGGGATACGGTGCCCGACCAGGTCCTCGACGGCATCGCCCGGGCCGAGGTCCCGGTCCCGATCGCGGTCATGACCTACTACAACCTGGTCTTCCGGGCCGGCCACAAGCGCATGGCCCGTTCCCTGGCGACCGCCGGCGTCAGCGGTGCGATCATCGCCGACCTGCCGATCGAGGAGATCGCTCCCTGGGCCACCGAGGCCGATGCCGCCGGCATCGACACGGTCCTGCTGGTGGCACCCTCCTCGCCACCGGAGCGGGTGGAGCGCATCTGCGCCCGGGCCCGCGGCTTCGTCTACGCCGTGGCCCGCATGGGCGTGACAGGGGAGCGGGTGGACCTCGGGTCGGACGTGACGAAGGTCGTCGAGCGGATCCGGCGCTGCACGGACATGCCGGTGTGTGTCGGCGTCGGGGTGTCGACGCCGGACCAGGCGGCGCAGGTGTGCGAAGTCGCCGACGGCGTCGTCGTGGGCTCCGCGTTGGTGCGTCGACTGCTCGGGGAGCAGGGCCCCGAGGGAGCGGCGGCCTTCGTCGGCTCCTTCCGGGACGCCATCGACTAAACGCGCCCGTGGAGCTGACGCTCCACCGTGGCCGCGAGTGCGCGCTGGCCCGCTGCGTTGGGGTGCGCGGCGCGCCACACGTAGTCCTGCAGGTCCCGCTCGGCGGCCAGGGCCGTCGCGGTCAGGCTCGTGCAGATCGCCGCCCCGTGTAACGGGTCGGTTCCGGAACAGGCCTTGGCGGCCACAATGTGCTCCGCGTCGGCGGCCAGGGTCGAGTCGGGCACGGGCTCACCGGAGAACACCCAGGGGTGTGCCGTGCAGATCCCGTGTCCGGCGAAGGCACCCGAGACGTCGACCAGGGACACGTTCTTGACGTGGTGGGCGCGGGCATCCGCCACGGCTCCGCCGATGGCCCGATTGAGCGCGGCGAGCACGATCTGGGCCGCGGCGAAGGTGCTGCTTGCGTTGGGCTTGAGGCCGCTGCACACCAGGTTGGTGTGCAGGCCCGATCCGCTCGTGCCCTTGGCGATCTGTGCAGGCTCGGGAATGGGTTGGTAGTAGTCGAGCACCGCGACCGTGGAGGAGTCCGGGGCCAGTGCCTCAATGGCCTGGGCCAGGCTCGTACGCACGTTGGCCAACTCCGTCGCCAGCGTCTGCGTGACCGCACCGTTGGCGACGCAGCTGTGACCCAACCCGATGCCGGCCCCCAGGACGCGGGCCAGCTGGTACTCGAGGCACGCGCTGAAATCGATGTCGTCGGCCCCGTCCTGCAGAAGAACCAGACGGGCGGGATGCTGCGCCAGGTCCGTGGCCGCCAGCTCGTCCGCCAGGTTGCGGGCTTGCTGGGGTGGGGCCGGGCATTGTCCGTCCCGGCTGGTGTTGTCGGCGCCGTCGGCCACCGCCCCGCTGATGGAGAGCTGGTCGCCGGTCAGGAGGCAGTTGGTCGTACGCACCGACATGGTGAGCCCGAAGTCCGAGGCCACCATGCTCGGGTAGGCCTGCGTCGAGGGCCCCTGGGAGACCGCGTCGGCGGGCAGCCCGATCTGGGGCGTGAGGTAGGGGTTGGCCAGCCCGTGCCCGTAGGGGACCGAATCCCCGAGGGCGACGGCCCGGGTCGACGGTGGGGGCTTGGGCGTCGGGGAGGGCGCCGGCGCGGTGCTGCGGGTAGCCAGCACGATGCCGCCCGCCACCAGCGCGACCACCACGACGGCAGCTGTTACCTGGAACGGGCGGGAGTGGCGCGCCGCGGCGCCCCAGGTTTGCAGCCTTCCCATCTACGGACCTCACGAGTCGCTGCCCCGGCGGCGGCGGAGGTGCGACCTTATCGGCTGGTCTCAGCCAGGGGGCAGCAGCACCAGGCAGCCGTTGTGCCCGCCGAAGCCGAAGGAGTTGGAGAGCACAGCGGCCGGCTGCCACGGGCGCGGCTCGCCGTGCACGATCTGGATCGTGATCTCGGGGTCGGGCTCGCCGTAACCGGCGGTGGGCGGGATGGTGGCGCGGTCGATGGTGAGGACGGCGGCAACGGCCTCAATGGCGCCCGCCGCCGCCAACCCATGCCCCGTCACCCCCTTGGTGGAGGTGACGAGCGGTCCGGGCTCGCCGAAGACCTTGGCGATGGCCCGGGCCTCGGCCAGGTCGTTGAGCGGCGTCGAAGTCCCGTGGGCGTTGATGTGCCCGACGTCGGACGGCCCGATGCCGGCATCGCCCAAGGCCAACTCCATACAAGCCACCGCACCGGAGCCGTCGGGGGCGGGGGCGGTGATGTGGTGGGCATCTGAGGTGCTGGCCGCGCCGGCCACCTCGGCGTAAATGGTGGCGCCGCGGGCGACGGCACGATCCCAGTCCTCGAGGACGAGGGCGGCCGCGCCCTCGGTCATCACGAAGCCGTCGCGTCGGGCATCGAAGGGGCGTGAGTTGCCCGACGTCGAGAGCGCGGTCATGTTTGAGAAGGCGGCCCGCGCCACCGGGTGCATGCTCGCTTCCGACCCGCCACCGATGGCCACCTCACAGCGCCCTGTCGCCACGAGGCGCGCCGCCGCTGCAATGGAATGAGTGCCGGCGGCGCACGCCGTGCAGATGACCTCCGACGGGCCCCGCCAACCCAGACGCATGGAGATCCCGGCCGCGCCGGCGTTGGCCATCATCATCGGCACGAGCCGCGGGGAGACCCGGTCGGCGCCCTTCTCGTTGTAGACGCCGACCTGGTTGGCCAACGTCTCGAACCCGCCGACGCCGGTGGCGAAGACCACGCCCGCCTTGGCCGGGTCGACGGCAAGCTCTCCTGCTGCGCTGAAAGCCTGGTCGGCTGCGACCATGGACAGCTGGGCAAAGCGGTCGAGCTGGCGCACTTCCTTCGGTCCGAACCAGTCGGTGGGTTCGTAGTCGCGCACCACGCCTCCGACCACGGTCGGATGGAGCAGCCCCTCCCACAATGCTTCCACGCCCACGCCGCAGCACGTGACCGCACCCAAACCGGTGACAGCGACACGCCGTCCCCGGATCGGGCCATCGGCACCAATTCCTATCTGCATCAGAGCTTGGCTGAGATCAGGTCGAACGCCTGCCCAATGGTGGTGATGTCCTCGAGCTCGGTCTCCTCGACCGTGATGTCGAACGCCTCTTCCAGTGCCATCACGAGCTCCACCAGGTCAAGGCTGTCGGCGTCGAGGTCGTCGGCGAACTTTGCTTCCTTGGTGATCTTGTCCGCCGGCACCTGCAGTACTTCCACGGCGCACTCGCGAAACTTCTCGAACGCTGCGTCGCTGTCCACAATCTGCTCCTTTGTCGTCGGTCCCTAGAACGCTACAGGCCCATGCCCAGCCCACCGTCGACCGGCATGACGGCGCCGGTCACGTAGCCCGCGGCATCCGAGGCCAGGAAGCCCACCACGGCCGCCACGTCAGCCGGGCTGCCGGCGCGCCCGAGCGGAACCTGACCAGTCATCAGGGCGACCCGGTCCGCTCCGAGGGCGGCGGTCATATCGGTGTCGATCAAGCCCGGGGCCACCACGTTCACCGTGATCTGCCGGCTGCCCACCTCCCGGGCAATGGCCCTGGCCATGCCGACCAGACCGGCTTTGGATGCCGCGTAGTTCGCCTGACCCGGGAGGCCCACGAAGGCGCCGACCGACGAGACGAAAATGATACGACCGGTGTGCAGCCGCAGCATTTTGGCCACGGCCCGCTTGGCCACCCGGAACGACCCCGTGAGGTTGGCATCGATCACGTCGTGGAAGGCCTGGTCGCTCATGCGCAACATCAGCGAGTCCAAAGTGATGCCGGCGTTGGCCACCAGGACCTGCACCGGGCCCCAGCGCTCCTCGACGGAGGCAAAGGCCGATTCGACCTCCTCGGCATTGCGCACGTCGCACCGGACGGCCAGGAAACGCTCGGGCTCGGCTCCGACGGGTGGATCCGGAGGGTCGGCCGAGCGATAGGTGGTGGCCACCTGGTCCCCGTTGGCCAGGAACCACGCGACGCAGGCCGCGCCGATGCCGCGGGTCCCACCGGTGACGAGGACGATGGCCATCAGCGGGAGTCGGGGACCCTGAGCCACACCAGAGGCTGACCTTCTTGCACACGCTCGCCGTCGGCCGCCAGCCACCCGATGACCTGGCCCGCGAACGGCGTGCGCACCTCGGAGACCCCGACCCGGCCCACCAGCTCGCCGACGTCGACCGCAGAGGACGTGTCGGAGCCACCGTCGGTCCCGGGGAGCAACCCCGTTCCGGGCGCCTGCAGGGAGGACTCAGGACTGAAGATGCCACTCGAGGGGCTGACCACGACCCGCTCGGACATGTAGAGGTGTTCACCCTGGTGGAGGGCGGGTTCGGCCCGCCATGTCCCCGCGGCGCCGATCTGGTCCATCAATGTGTCCAGGTCCTCGGGCTTGGAGACGGCCAGGGACTGGATCTCGGGCAGGCTCCGCTTCGCCAGGCCGCTCAGCACGCCGCCCGGCCCCAACTCGACGAGCGACGTCAGGCCGAGTCCGGCGAACGTCTCGAGAGTCTGACGCCAGCGCACCGGGCTGCAGAGCTGGGCCGACAGCAGGCCCGGCCATTCGGCGGGATCGTCATGCACGTGCGCGTCGACGTTGGCGACGACCCGCACTTCAGGCGTCAGGAAGGTCACCTCGGCCAGGGCCTTGCGCAGGTCGGCCCGCGCTCCTTGCATGAGCGGCGTATGGAAGGCGCCCGACACCTGAATCGGCATCACGCGCTTGGCGCCGAGGCCCTTGGCCAACTCGCCGGCCAGGGCAACTGCTTCGGCCGTGCCGGCGATCACGACCTGGCCGGGTGCGTTGTAGTTGGCGATCCAGACGTCGCCCTCGGCGCGCATGCAGGCCGCCTCCGCGTCGTCGTCGGCGATGCCGAGCAGGGCAGCCATCGTCCCCGGGGCTTCCTCGCCTGCCCGCGCCATCGCTTCGCCCCGCGCGACGACCAGCTGAATGCCGTGGTCGAAACCGAGAGACCCGCTGGCCACCAACGCGGTGTACTCACCCAGGCTGTGGCCGGCACAGGCCGCCGGTGTCAGCCCGATGCGCTCCACCGCGTCGAGCACGACGAGGCTGAGGACCGTGGTCGCCAGCTGGGCGTTCTCGGTCTGGGTGAGTTCCTCAATCGGCGCGCGGAGCAGGAGGTGGGCAAGGTCACGGTCGGCCGCAGCAGAGGCCTCTTCCACGACTTCCCACGAGGGGTGATCGACCCACGGTTCACCCATTCCGGCGCGCTGTGATCCCTGTCCGGGGAAGGTGAAAACCAACACGTGTCCGACGGCTCCCATCGACGGTGGGCTGAGGAACCCACAGTGTGTCATGCCGGCGCGTCAACCGGTCACGTTTGGAGCCAACATCGCACCAGCGGTGCGACGTCGGCACGCCGGAGCAGCCCAGTGCTGGTTACCCGGCGGAAACCGGGTACGACGCGCGGTGCGATCCGGGACGGGAACAAGGACCGGACTGGGCCCCGATGACCCGGGCTTCGGGGTCCACGTCCCACCGTTCTCCGAATTCAGTCCGCGACATCTCGGCATCGGCCCGACGAGCGCTGGACCGCCGATCGAGCCGGCGCGCACTTCCGCGGACTTGAAACCCTAAGGCCGACCCGTTCCGTGCCGAGAATGCGGGAGTACATGCCTGTTGAATCGCGCCCGGAACCCCGACGGGTGCGGTCGGTGGCCCTGGCGCGGGGCAGTAGCCCATTCCCGCCACGCGGGGCACCTGTGGAGGACGCACAGATGAACGTGGATCGACGTGGCGGTGGGCGGCTGCGGGGCGTCGCCTCGGGTCTCCTCGGGATCGCCCTGTTGCTGGCCTTTGCGGTGGCCGACGGGCTGCCACCACATCGAACGCCGGGGCGGCGGCGAGCGGCAGGGTGAGGCTTCCCGGCCACCAGGGCCTCGTCCCGCCCGGCGCCACCCTCGTCGGGCCCGCACCGAACTCGACCGCCTTGCCTCTCACCGTCACGCTCAAGCCACGTGACTCCGCAGCGTTGGCGGCCGAGGTGCAGGAGGTCTCCGATCCGGGTTCGCCCGGAGTATCACCACTTCCTGACCCCGACACAGTTCGCGCAGGAATTCGGTCCGACGCCAGCCACCATCGCCGAGGTCACGGCCAACCTCCAGCAGCAGGGCCTGACGGTGGGGACGCCGTCGGCCACCGGCCTGTCGCTGCCCGTGTCGGGCACCGTGGCCCAGGTCCAGTCCGCCTTCTCGACGCCGATCTCGCAGTACCGCCTGTCCTCGGGGAAGACCGGCTACGACAACGCGTACGTCTCCCGAGGTGGCCGGCCTCGGTGGCGCCCCAGATCGAGGGCATCCTCGGACTCGACACGCTGAGCCCTCCGCAGCCGTCGACGAGCGTCCCGCAGGCGAGCCAGGCCAGTCGCCGCACCCTGATGCCGAAATGGCCGCGCCGGCGCTGGCCACGGGCCAGCCCACGCCGACGCGGGACACCTGCCCCAGCAGCAACGGCTTGAGTGTCGAGCAGTCGGGAGCGACTACGGGGCGCTCGAGGCTCCGCGAGCTGGCACAGGCCTACGCGTTCGACCCCCTCTACTCGTCGAACGACTACGGGGCGGGCAGCACCGTGGCGCTCGTCGAGATGGCCGGGGCCGGTTATTCGTCGAGCGACATCAACGCCTTCGCCAGCTGCTACGGCATCACGCTCGGCGACCGGGCAGATCTCGCAGACGAACATCGACGGCAGGGGGCGCCACCGGGGGCGGCACGGTCGAGGCGGAGCTCGACATCGAGACGGCGCTCTCCCTGGCGCCGCAAGGCGAACATCGAGGTCTACGAGGGAGGCACGTCGGACAGCCTCTACACGTCTTCAGCCAGATCGTCAGCGACGACACCGCCAAGATCGTCAGCGCCAGCTGGACCAACGGGTGCGAGGCCTACGTCGGCCAGTCCATCCAGAACTCGGAGAACACACTCTTCCAGGCTGCCGCCGCGGAGGGGCAGTCGATCTTCGTCGCCTCGGGGGACCAGGGCGCGCAGGGATGCAACATCAACGGAAAGATCGATGCGGTCACTGGCTCCGAACCCGGTGGCGCAGGCGGTGGACTCGTCGACGGGCACGCTCTACATCGCCAACAAGTCGAGCAACACGCTCAGCGTGGACAGCGAGGGCAGCACGAGCGTCCTCCGAACTTCGCCACCGAGCGTCTCGGTGCACCACCGGCTCGGGCCCCGACGCCGTAGCGCTCGATGACGGCGCCGGAAAGGTCTTCGTCGCCAACTCGAACGGCACGCTGACGGTCTGTCTCGACCGCGACGTGCAACCAGTCCACGACGACCAGCTGCAGCACGCCGACGCCAGATCGCCTCGGGGGGCCATCTGAGCGCCCCGACGGCGCTCGCCGTGAGCGGCTCCACCCTCTACGTGGGGAACAGCAACGGCTCGGTCGCGGTCTACAACGCCTCCACGAATGCCTATCGTGACGACGGTCACGCTTCCGAGCGCTGGCGGTACCGACCGCACTTGCCGTCGACACCACCAACGGCTTCGTCTACGTCGCGACGGCGCCAACGACAGCGTCGAGTACTTCAACGCCACGACCTGCAACGCCACCACGACCTCGGTCTGCTCGACTACGCCGCACGTCCGTCTCCGTGGGCAACGACCCCGTCGCGCTGACCGTGTCCGACGACTCCGGCGACCTCTACGTCGCCAATGCGGGCTCCGGGGGAGGGATCTCGGTCGTGAGCCTGAGCACGCACGCTGTGGTCAAGACCATTGCGACCACGCCAGCCGTCCAACGGGACGGGCGTGGTCCAGTCCATCGGCCTGTCCCCGAACGGCAACGAGGTGCTGGCCGTCCTCAACGGGCTTGAGCTTCCCCGGCGACGTGATGGCGACAATCAACACGTCCACCAACACGATCAGCTCGACCGTCTCGCTCGAGACCGGAACGGACTCCATGGGGCAGCTGGTGAGCGACGGCCAGCCGCGACTACGTGTGGGTCACTGACTAGACGAACGGAGGCGACGTCATTCAGAACCTGAACCTCGCCGTTTCCGACCCGGCCAGCCAGCCCGACGTCACCGTCGGTCGGCGGCACGTCGCTCGGGCACGGCGACCCAGACTCTCGGGCCGCCGCCGACGGAGCAGGCCTGGAACGACGCGCTCTACTACTCGGAGGGCGCCGGAGGTGGCGGGATCTCCGCGACATTCGCAATGCCGACGTACCAGCAGGCGTTGGGGACGGTGGGCGGGAGCAGCGGGACCCCCTGCGCCAACTGCGGGCGGCGACTGCCGCGAGGTCCCGGACGTGTCGGCCGACGCCGACCCGAGCAGCGGGTACATCATCTACGACAGCGTCGATCTGGACGACGGCGGCTGGACCGCGCTCGGCGGGACCAGCGGTGCGGCGCCGCTGTGGGCCGCCGTGCTGGCCGTCGTCGCCTCGGCCAACGGCAACACCGCCGGCTACGGGCCGCTGAACCCCGCCCTGTACCTGCTGGCGCAGCAGTCACCCGGGCACTTACCTCAACGACGTGACGGCGGGGAACAACGACTACAACGCCACGTCCGGCGGGCAGTATCCCGCCATGCCCGGCTACGACATGGCCACCGGGCTGGGTACGCCGGTGGCGTCGGCGCTGGCGACCGGCCTCGCCGGCTTGCCGCTGAGCGTGGCCGTCTCGGGCAGCCAGACCTACGGCGGATCGCCGACCTTCACCGCTGTCGCCGATTTCCGCGGGACCGGGCACGATGCCTTTCGGCGTCACGCTCGACAGCAGCGGCCTCAACTGCACCACCGTGGGGACATCGACGACGATCAGCCCCACACTGGCGCTCGGCGCATACACGCTCCTGGCGTCATCGTGCAGCGGGCTGCACTCTCCGGGGCGCTGACGCCAGCGACTACGCCATCGTCTACACGACCCCGGCCAACGACTTCACCGTCGGTGCCGATCCCGGTCGGCGTCGCAGTCTCGGGGACCCAGACCTACGGGGGCACGCCGACGTTCTCGGGTAACGACAGCCCCCCGTCCGGCGTCACCGTGGACACCTCCGGACTGGTGCTGCACCATCGCGGGCATCAAGAGCATCGGTCCCACGACGCCTGCGGGCAGCTACACCTTGGCGCCCGCCGGGTGCAGCGGCGTCACGCTGTCGGGCGCCAACGCGACGGGCTACGCCGTCGTGTACACCACCGCGACGGGAGACTTCACGGTCGCGCCGGCCCCGCTGACGATCACGGCGTCGAGCAACTCCATGACCTACGGCGGCACCGCGCCCACCATCACCCCTGGTTACTCGGGCTTCGTGAACAGCGACTCCGCCGCGTCGCTCACGACCCAGCCGACGTGCTCGACCACGGCCACCAGCTCAAGCCCGGTGTTGGGCAGTCCGTACGTCTCGTCGTGCGGTGGCGCGGTCGACCACCAACTACACCATCACCTATGCCGGGGGTTCGGTGACGGTCACTCCGGCCAACCTGACCGTCACCGCCTCCAGCGGCTCCATGCCCTACGGCGGCAGCGTACCCACCGTCTCCGCCAGCTACACCGGGCTTCAAGAACGGCGACACGTGCGTCATCGCTGAGCTTCCAGCCCACGTGCTCGACGACCGCCACCAGCTCGAGCACGGTGGCGGGATCGCCCTACCTGACGTCGTGCAGCGGCGCCGCCGACGCGAACTACTCCATCACCTACGCCACGGGTCAGGTGAGCGTCGGCAGCGCACCGCTGACCATCACCGCCTCGAGCGGCTCCATGACCTATGGCGGCATCGCTCCGACGATCACACCCAATTACTCCGGCTTCGTGAACGGCGACACCGCCACGTCGCTGACCGTGCCACCGACGTGTACCACCGCGGCCACGAGCTCGAGCTCGGTTGCCGGTTCGCCCTATACGTCCAGTTGCAGCGGCGCGGCCGATCCCAACTACACCATCAGCTACACGGCGAGTTCGGTCTCGGTCGGCAAAGCCCCCCTGACCATCACGGCGTCGAGCCCGACGACGACCTACGGGACCGTCGCCACGGTGACGCCTGTCTATGGAGGGCTTCGTCAACGGCGACACGGCGTCGTCGCTCACGACGCAGCCCACTTGCTCGACCACGCAGACGGCGTCGAGTCCCGGTGGCGAGTTCCTTCTATGCGTCTTCGTGCAGCGGTGCGGTGGACGGCAACTACACCATCACCTACACGGGGGGTTCGGTGACGGTCACTCCGGCGCCCTTGACGGTCACGGCGGCGAGCACGTCCGTGGCGTACGGATCCATTCCCAACGTCACGCCGCTCTACAGCGGCCTGGAAGGCGGGGACACCCCCTCGTCCCTGACGTCGCAGCCGACCTGTACCACAACGGCCACCAACACCAGTTCCGTCGCGGGATCGCCGTACCCGGCGTCCTGCAGCGGTGCCTCTGATCCGAACTACACCATCACCTATGTGCCGGGCCTCACCACGGTGACGCCGCTGCCCATCCCGGTGGCCGTGAGCGGGAATCAGGCGAACGGCGGTGCGCCGAGCTTCACCGGGACCCTCGGCAGCCTGCCTACCGGCGTGACCGTCGACACCTCCGGGCTCAGCTGTAGTCAGGTCACCCCGGCGACGACCATCACCGGCAGCCTGCCGTCCGGCGGCTACACGCTGGCTCCAGCGTCCTGTGCGAGGAGTCGTCCCTGGAGCGGAGCGGACGGCGGCCAACTACACCGCGACCTACACCAGCGCGGCCGGCGACTTCATCGTCACGGGCGGCCCCGTTGTACGCCGACGCCACCGACACCCACGCCCCCCACGTACGGCTACTGGCTTGTCGGCTCCGACGGGGGCATCTTCACGTTCGGATCAGCCCAGTTCTACGGGTCGACCGGGAACATCGCGCTGCAGCGTCCCGTCGTCGGGATCAGCCCGACGGCGAACAAGTCGGGGTACTGGCTGGTGGCGTCCGATGGGGGGATCTTTGCGTTCGGGAACGCCGGCTACTACGGCTCCATACCCGGCGCCGGGTTGTCACCGGCCGGGTCGGGGCTCCCGCACAGCCTCAACGCACCGATCGTCGGCATGGTGCCGTCGTCGGACGGTGGCGGGTACTTCATGGTGGCTTCCGACGGTGGGGTCTTCGCCTTCGGTGACGCTCGCTTCGAGGGGTCGTGCCCCGGTATGGGTGGCTGCTCCGGCGCCGCGGTCGCGGTCGTGCCGGACGGCTCGGGGAACGGGTACTGGCTGGTCACCCAGACCGGCAACGTCTACGCCTTCGGCGACGCCGCGTTCTACGGCGCCCCCGGGAATCAGGGCTCCCCGGTGACGTCCGCCGTGCGAACGGCTGACGGCCACGGTTACTGGGTCCTCCTCGCCAACGGCACCGTCGACGCCTACGGCGATGCCGTCGCCCGCGGCGGCCCGGTGGGGTCGGTCGGCGGCTTCAACCCGGCATCGGCCATTTTCTCAGACGCCGGTGGCGGGGGTTACTGGGTCGCATCGGCCCAAGGTGGTGTGTTCGCGTACGGCGACGCCCCCAACGACGGGTCGATGGCCGGGAACCACCTCAACGGCTCCATCATCGCCGCGACGGGTTTCTGAGCCCTTTCCTGATCGCCACCGCAGAGCCCGCCCGCCGGTCGGGACGCCTCAACGAGACACGCTGCCTCCGACGACCCTCGCTCAGCGTCAGGCGCTGGCGGGCGGAGCGAAGGTGGCGATGCAACCCTGCAACGCCGGCACCCCATCGGCCTCTGCCGGCGGGGGGGTCGCCGTGGCGGGGAGCGCCGCAGCCGGGAGGGTGGTGGTGGTCGTCGACTGCACCGTCGTCGTGGTGGTCGGCGGGACCGTTGTCGTCGTGGTGGTCGGCGGGGCAGGTGAGTCCAGCGGAATCCCCGTTGGCAGGGTCGTCGTGGTCGATGGGACCGTCGTCGTCGTGGTCGATGGGACCGTCGTCGTCGTGGTCGATGGGACCGTCGTCGTCGTCGTTGCCGTGGTGGAGCCAGGTGTCGCCGCGACCGTCGAAGGAGGCGGCGTGATGGTGACCGTGGCACAGGCTCCGGCGTGCTCCAGGGTGGCCACGTCCTCTATCAGCTGCGCCAGGTCCCGGCTCTCCGCGGCTTCGTCGGACGTCAGCGTGAGGGCGGCCTGCCCGAGCGCTTTGGCGGCATCGTTGCGACGGTGCTGTGAGTCTTTGAGCTCCGAAGCGGCGGCGCCGTTCTGGGACAGCAGGTTGGAAGCCGTGACGCCGAGGTACTGCTGTGCCACCACGCCATCGGCACTCTGCGGCGTGTTCGGTCCGATCGGCTGGGTTCCACCACTGCTCACCAGTGGCGCACCCGAGTACAGCCCGCTGTTGACGTATTCGCTGATCGCAAAGCCCCGGAGGGCATGGGTCGTGGCGTCCATGAGCTGCTGTGCCGCCGCCACCTTCGCCTGCGACACGGCGAGTGCGAAATTCCGTATTCCCACAGCGCTCTGGTCGGCAGCCACTGTGGAGATGGACTGCTGATACGACTGCAGATCAGTCGTCACGTTGCCGTAGACGTTGAGAGCGGACGACGCCGGCACGTCGAGGGCAAGGCTGCCGGGCGTGCTCTCCATGGCGTTGACGTAACACGGCACGCCGGATGCCGACGGCGCGCACCAGGAGCTCTGGTCCACGACGGCGAGGAACGCGGACGACGGTGTCACGTTCCCGGCCCGGAGGGCCGCGGTGATCACCCACATGTTGGGCTGGTAGAGCGTGGCAACGGTCGCGGCACAGCCTGCGGCCCAGGTGGGGAAGGCGGGGAAACCGTTGGCGGAACCGGTCTCGGGGATCGGTGCCCCCGTGACATCGGTCGTCCTCAACGTGTTGAAGGGGTTGAAGGCCGCCGTGTTGTTGGTCGAACCACCCTCGGCGGCTTGCCACTCGTCGAGGTCGGCCACGTTCGCCGCGGTGGCCGGCGCCGCTACGCCTTCGAGGACGCAGAGCTCCCAGCCCGGGGGAAGCGGCGTGAACCCTCCGGACTGCGCGGCTGCGGTCCCGCCGGCCGTCCAGGCGAACGCGCCGGCGCCGAGGCCCGCTACCGCCAAGGCCAGGACGAATGGAACGCTTCGAAGGATGCGTGTCATGAGTGTTCGATCAGGATCGGTAACTCCGCCAATGGAGCGCTGACGTCCAGAATCCGCGCCGAGTCGGTACCCATGGACCGCCCAAGGTTTGCACGTTCTGCGGCTTGCTCCGACGCATGTATCGGCGCGCTGCGGCCGATCAGGTGACAATCGTTGTGCGAAACATGGGTGTGGAAGGCCTCGGCTGGCGACGGACCTGAACGCCTCCTATGTGCTGGTGCCATGAATGTGCTGGTCACAGTGGGCTTCGGCGCAAGATGCGAACACCCGCGGCGCCTACCGGCCTCACAGACCGATCCGTGAAATTTGAGGTAAACGACGGGTGACGAAGTCGTGAAGAGGGGCTTCCCTGACGTCACCCGGGTCGGTCATGGCCCGTTCGAGCCTCAAGGGTCTCCCACCCTGAGGTCCGGCGTCCATGCATGGCCTGGAAGGCGATGGGTGTGCTGAGCGGCGAGTGGATGCAGGAGCACAGCGGTGCGATGTCGCAAGACGGAAGCGACTTTTCGTACGACGTCTCAGGGTGCCCGGAGCGGGACTCGAACCCGCACGCCCTTTCGGACAGCGGCTTTTGAGGCCGCCGCGTCTGCCATTCCGCCATCCGGGCGAGAACGCTTGATCGTACAAGCTTCGATCTACGGTGGCGGAGTGGGAGCGCCCCCGTCATGAAGCTCGCCGGCGTCGAGCTCGTCCGGGTCGACCTCCCGTTCCGCCAGGCCATCGGCACCGCCGCGGGCGTCCATCGCGTGCGGCCGCTGTTGTTCGTCCGGGTCGTCGCCGAGGAAGGCGAGGGCTGGGGCGAGTGCGCCGCCCTCGCCGACGGCACGGCGGTGGATCCGCCGCTGGCGGACGTGGAAAAGGCTGCGGCGGAGAAGGGCGTGCCCCGCCTGATCAAGGCCAGCGCGGCCCGGGGCGGTCAGCTGCCCAGTGCGGCGGAAGTGGCCCAGCTCTTCGGGAGCGCACCGGTGGACCGGATGCTGGCCGCCACCTTCGAGATGGCGGTCGCCGACGCCGAGCTGCGTGTCGCCGGGCGTTCGCTGGCCCAGGACCTCGGCGTGCAGAAGGGCTTCGAGGCCCTGGCGGTCGGTGCCGTCGTCGGCATCCCCGACGGGCACGACGTCGCCCTGTTGCGCCGGGAGGTCGATGCCGTCGTGCGGGACGGCGCGGCCCGTGTGCGGTTGAAGATCGAGCCGGGTTGGGAGGTCGAGCCGGTGCGCGCGGTGCGGGCCGACCATCCCGATCTTGTCCTGCAGGTCGACGCCAACGGCTCCTTCGGTGCAGGCGGCCGCGGACGTGGCCGTGTTGAGCCGGTTGGTGGAGTTCGACGTGGTGTGCATTGAGCAGCCGCTGCCGCCGGCCGACCTCGTGGCCCACGCGCAACTGGCCCGGGTGCTCCCGGTCCCCATCTGTCTCGACGAGTCGCTGTCCACGCCGCGGCGGGTCATCGATGCCTTGCGCTACGGCGCCTGCGCCATGGCCTGCCTCAAGCCGGCCCGCCTGGGGGGCGTGCGCGCCACCCGGGCCGCCCATGCCGCCTGCGCCGACGCCGGCGTGCCCGCGTTCGTGGGCGGGTTCTTCGAGGCCGGGCTGGGTCGCGCCTCCAACCTGGCCCTGGCGGCCCGGCTGAGCCAGGACGCGACCGGCCTGGTCAGCGACGTGGGGGACCCCGCCGAGTATCTCGCCGTGGACCCCTGTGGCTACCCGTCCACAGGCGGCGGCTGGGTCAGGGTGCCCGACGGTCCGGGGGTGGGGAATCCCCCCGACACAGCCGTGTTGCAGAAGCTCGATGCGCTGCGTCACTGGGTCCCTGCCACCTACACTTGACGCTCCATGCATCGCGTCCTCTTGGAGCGGCGGATCAGAGATGTCCACACCCGGCTCGTCCGGGCGCGGGAGGAGTTGGCCGTGCTGAATGAGCAGTTGGCGGTTGTCCAGGAGTCGGCCGACGAGGCGCGTGTGCGCGCCCTCGTGTCGGAGACCCCGCTCGCCAGCCAGGAGCACAACGAGGCGGCACGTCACGCCGATGCCATGGTGCGAGCGCGCGATGCGCTCGGCAAGGTCGTGGTCGATCTCGAGCGCCGCCAGGACGAGCTCCTGGCCGCCGTCGCCACGGGCAAGCAGTGACGGCACCCGGCCGGGTCGTGACGGCGGAGGTTCAGGTATGACGGCGGCGGACGGCCCGGGGCTGCTGGCCCGCGTCGTGATCGCCGAGGACGAGGCGATCGTGCGCCTCGACCTCAAGGAGATCCTGGTGACGGCGGGCTACGAAGTGGTCGGAGAGACCGGCCGCGGCGACGAGGCCGTCACCCTGGTCGAGCAGCACCAACCCGATCTGGCCATCCTCGACGTGAAGATGCCGGGGATGGACGGCATTCGCGCCGCCCGCGAGATCACCTCGCGCCACCAGGTGGCCGTGCTCCTGCTCACGGCGTTCAGCCAGCGCGACCTCATTGAGGAGGCGCGCGACTCGGGAGTGTCGGCCTACCTCATCAAGCCGTTCCAACCCCGGGATCTCCTCCCCGCCATCGCCGACGTGCTGGCCAAGGCGCGCCAGGACTGGGCGATTGAGGCCGAGGAGGCGCACTTCTCCTCCGACGGGGCCGAGGACAAGATCGCCACGCGGCGCGTGGTGGACGAGGCCAAGCAGGTCCTGATGGACCGCGACGATCTCCCCGAGGGCGAGGCCTTCGGCTTCATCCAGCGCACCGCCATGCAGACCCGCGCCCGCATGCGGGACGTGGCGCAGCAGGTCGTCGACGGCACACTGACGCCGTAGTGTCGACGGCATGACGTCGGCACCGGCAGCGGCCCAGGAGCGCTCGGGCCCGCTGCTGCTGCTCGATGGCATGTCGCTGGCCTTCCGGGCGTACTACGCGCTGCCCGACACGCTGGCCACCTCCACCGGACTGGTCACCAACGCCGTGCACGGCTTCACTTCCATGCTGGTGTACCTGATCCGGGAGCACCATCCCTCCGCCCTGGCGGTGGCCTTCGACGCCCCGGGTGCCACCTTCCGCGACGAGATCCTCGAGGACTACAAGGCCGGCCGGGCCGAGACCCCGTGGTTGCTCCCGCCCCAGTTCGACATGATCCGCGAGGTCATGACGGCGTTGGCCATCCCCGTCGTGGAGGCGCCCGGGTTCGAGGCCGACGACGTCCTCGCCACCCTGGCCACCGAGGCGGTCGTCCGTGAGACCGAAGTGGTCATCGTCACCGGCGACCGCGACAGCTTCCAGCTCGTGCAGGACCCCTACGTGCGCGTGCTCTACAACAAGCGCGGCGTGAGCGACTACGCGCTCTACGACGAGGCGGGCATCTTCGAGCGCACCGGGGTGCCGCCGTCGCAGTACGTGCTGCTGGCCTCGCTGCGCGGCGACCCGTCGGACAACCTGCCGGGCATCCCGGGCGTGGGGGAGAAGACGGCGGCCAAGCTGCTCACCAAGTACGGCGACCTCGACGGCATTTTCGCCCACCTCGACGAGCAGACGCCCAAGCTGCGCGAGAATCTGGCCGAGAACGAGGAGCTCGCCCGCTCCAACGCCCGCATCATCCCGCTCGTGCGCGACGTGCCGCTCGAGGTCGACGTGACCCACCTGACCCTGGGCGCGTGGGACCGGGCCACCGCCGCGGCCACCTTCGACCGCTTCGAGATGAAGACCGTCTGGGGCCGCCTGGAGGAGCTGTTGGACGCCGGCGCGCTCGGCGAGCCCGTCCCCGGGAGCGCGGGCCCCGCCGCCAAGGGCGCCGAGGCGGTGATCGCCGCCTCCACCAAGGGACACCCTCCGGCGGTGGAACCGGCCGTCCCGCCTTTCGACCTGCGCGAGGTGGCGCTGCCCACTACGGCGGGCGACGTGGCGAAGGCGCTGTCCACCCTCGGCTCCGGCCGCCTGGCCCTGGCCGCCCGTTGGGACGGTATGCCCGGGCGCAGCGACCTGGTGGCGCTCGTCCTCGTGGCGACCCAGGGTGACGAGGCCGGACTGGGCGTCCTGGTGCCGGCGACCCAGCTCGGTGCCGCATCGGTGGTCAAGAAGCTCAACGGCCTGTTGGCCCGCCCCTTCGTGGGTCACGAGGTCAAGGAGGTCATGCGGTCGCTCCTGCCGCTCGGCATCGACCTCACCGGCCTGGAGATGGACACGGCGGTGGCGGCGTACCTGCTCGACGCCTCGACCGGCGAGTACGAGCTCTCCCAGCTGCGCGAGCAGACGGGGCAGCTCAGTCTCGACATCGTGGAGCCCGGCGAGACGGAGCGGGACCTGGCCGCGGAGGGCGCCGGTGAGGCGGCCGACGTGGCCGGCATGGCCCAGGGCTTCCGGCACCGCATCGTCGCCGAGGACATGAGCCGCCTGCACGACGACATCGAGACGCCGCTGGTGCGGGTGCTGGCCAAAATGGAGGTGGCCGGCATCGGCGTGGACCGGGCCGAGCTCCAGACGATCACCGACGCCCTCAAGGAGTCGGCGGCCACACTGCAGGCCGAGGTGCAGGAGCACGCCGGCCACGAGTTCAACGTCAACTCGACCCCCCAGCTGCGGACCGTGCTCTACGAGGAGCTCGGCCTCACCCCGGGCAAGAAGACCAAGACCGGTTTCTCGACCGACGCCCAGACGCTGGAGAGCCTGCGGGGGGACCACCCGATCATTGACGCGCTGCTGGCCTACCGCGAGGTGGAGAAGCTGCGCTCGACGTACGGCGAGAGCCTGCTGGCCGAGGTGGCGGCGGACGGACGCATCCACGCCTCGTTCGGCCAGACGGTGGCCCGGACCGGGCGCATCTCGTCGGACCGACCCAACCTGCACAACATCCCGGTGCGCACCGAGCAGGGGAAGCAGTTCCGGCGGGCCTTCGTGCCGGCGGAGGGCTGCACGTTCCTGGTGGCCGACTACGACCAGGTGGAGCTGCGCTGCATCGCCCACCTCTCGGGTGACCCCGGTCTGATCGACGCGCTGACGACCGGCGCCGACGTGCACCGGACGGTGGCCGCGGCCGTCTACGGGATCACGCCCGAGGAGGTGACCCACACCCAGCGCGAGTACTCCAAGATGGTCTCCTACGGCCTGGCCTACGGCATGGAGGCCTACGGGTTGAGCCAGCGCCTCGGCGTCCCCGTCGAGGAGGCGGCCGCCATCATGGAGAGCTACTTCGGCGCCTTCCCGCTCGTGAAGCAGTACATGGACCATGCCGTGGCCGACGCCAAGGTCGAGGGCGCGACCCGGACGCTCTTCGGCCGCATCCGGCCCCTGCCCGACCTGCTCTCGGCGAACTACCGGGTGCGCCAGGCGGCGGAGCGCCAGGCCATGAACGCCGGCATTCAGGGGTTGGCGGCCGACATCTTCAAGCTGGCCCTGGTGCGGCTCGACCGCGACCTCGAGGCCCAGGGCCTGGCCAGCCGGCTGGTGCTCCAGGTCCACGACGAGGTCATCGTCGAGGTGCCGGCGGGGGAGGAGGACGACGCCCGCCGCCTCACCGAGTCCGCCCTCACCGGCGCGGCGGACCTCCAAGTCCCCCTCACCATCTCGGTGGCGACCGGACCGAGTTGGGCGGCGGCGAAGAGCTAGGGGGCGAGAGAACCCTCCTGAGCAGCTGCTACGCTGGCGGGCCTTGCCCGTCGGCACCGGTGGCGGCGCAAACCCGTATTCCTCGAACTGACCCCGGCGCGGTCCTGCAGGTGCAAGTCGCACCCGCCGCAAGGAGCTTCACCAAATGGCTGACGCAGCACGTACCTCCCTCCTCTCCCCCGAAGCGATGGGGAGCTTCGACGCCGAGGGGAACTACACCCCCCGCACCATCGTCGACGACGACCTCGGTGACGCCGATCTCGAAAAGGCGATGGGTGACTCCATCATCGAATTCGACGACGGCGACGTCATTGAGGGGACCGTCGTCAAGATCGACCGCGACGAGGTCCTCCTCGACATCGGCTTCAAGTCCGAAGGGGTCATCCCCGCCCGCGAGCTCTCCATCCGCAACGACGTCGACCCGGCCGAGATCGTGTCCCTCGGCGACCACGTCGAGGCCCTCGTGCTCCAGAAGGAGGACAAGGAGGGGCGGCTCGTCCTGTCCAAGAAGCGCGCCCAGTACGAGCGGGCCTGGACGACCATCGAAGAGAAGAAGAACAACGGCGAGATGGTGTCGGGTCCGGTCATTGAGGTCGTCAAGGGCGGCCTGATCGTCGACATCGGCCTGCGCGGCTTCCTGCCCGCCTCCCTCGTCGAGCTGCGTCGTGTCCGCGAGCTCCAGCCCTACGTGGGCAAGGTCATTGAGGCCAAGATCATTGAGCTCGACCGCAACCGCAACAACGTGGTGCTGTCGCGCCGGGCCTGGCTCGAAGAGGCCCAGAAGGAGCAGCGGGGCGACTTCCTGCAGAACCTCAAGCCGGGCGAGCGCCGCAAGGGCGTCGTCTCCTCGGTCGTCAACTTCGGTGCCTTCGTCGACCTGGGCGGCATGGACGGGCTCGTGCACGTGTCCGAGCTCAGCTGGAAGCACGTCGACCACCCGTCGTCGGTGGTGTCGGTGGGCGACGAGATCGAGGTCGAGGTGCTCGACGTGGACCTCGAAAAGGAGCGCATCAGCCTGTCCTTGAAGGCCACGCAGTCCGACCCGTGGCAGGAGTTCGCCGACTCGCACGCGGTGGGCCAGCTCGTCTACGGCCGCATCACCAAGCTGGTGCCCTTCGGTGCCTTCGTGCAGGTGGGTGACGGCATTGAGGGCCTGGTGCACATTTCGGAGATGGCCGTGCACCACGTGGACCTCCCCGAGCAGGTCGTCACGCCGGGCGAGGAGCTGTGGGTCAAGATCATCGACATCGACCTGCAGCGCCGCCGGATCTCGTTGTCGATCAAGCAGGCGGCCGAGGGTGGCGAGGTCTCCGAGGAGTACCGCGAGGCATTCGGCGAGCACGCCTACGACGAAGAGGGCAACTACATCGGCTTCGACTACGCCGAGGGCGAGTTCACCCCCGAGACCGAGGCCCAGGCGGCCTGGGCCGACTTCGCCGAGGAGGCGGGGACCCACGTGGTGCCGCCGACCACCGAGGACGGTGGCGCCGACGCCCCCGCCGCCGAGACCGCCGAGTCTCAACCTCCGGTCGAGGCTGAAGCTCCAGTTGAGGTTGAGGCTTCTGCCGCACCCGAGGCGCCGGCCGAGGCGCCCGCCGAAGGCGTCTAACCGGTCGAACCGGCTGCCAGCAACCGGGCCAGCTCGGTGGCCAGCAGCATCGCCCCTTCGGGGTGGCAGACGAAGAAGAGAACCGGGTCGAGGAGCTCGAGTTCCAGCAGTGCCGGCCCCGCCGTGGACGTTTCGACGAGGTCGACCCGGGCGTAGGTGGGCCGGCCGAGGATGCGCTCGGCCTCGGCCAGAGCCGCCTCGGCGACGCGGAGCTGCGGCCCCGTCGCCGTGGCGCCGGTGACCACCTGGTTCTCGATCAGGCTCTCGGTGGGCCCGACGCCGCGACGGATCATCGGGTCCTTGTGCACCGCGTGGCTGAAGGCGCTCCCGATGTAGATGAGGGCGGTCTCGCCTTCGCTGTCCACCCGCGCCTCATACGGCTGGACCATCGCCGTGCGTCCAGCCGCCGTCAGCTCGCGCACATGCGCCCGGGCGGCGGCCTGCTCGTGCGGTTGGTAGCGCGCCGTGCGGTAGCCGCCGCCGGAGACCGAGGGCTTGACCACCACCTCGCCCTCCGGCAGGGCCAGCGCGCGGACGTCGGTGTCACTGGTGCCCGGCTCCACCCACACCGTCGGAACCGTCGGCACGCCGGCGCGTTCGAGGTCGCGCAGGTAGTGCTTGTCGATGTTCCAGCGCAGTGTGGCCGGGGAGTTGCGCACCGGCACGCCGGACGCGGCGACGCGGTCGGCCCAGGCGAGGAACTCCCCGACGTGGTGGATGTTGTCCCACGCGCCGCTGGCCAGCACGAGGTCGAACGCGGCCCAGTCCACCGCGGGGTCGTTCCAGACGGCCGTCGTGGCGCCGATACCGACGTCGGCCAGGGCGGCCCGGAGCAACGGCCAGTCGTCGTGCAGATCGGGGAACCGGGCGCACGCGGCCACGGCCAGGTGCGGCCGCGTGCCGGTCCCGCCCGAGGCGGTCCTGGTCAACTCCCGATGGGGAAGTGACAGGCCACCTGGTGGCCGGGGGCGAGCTCCCGCATTTCGGGGACCTCCTGCGCGCAGCGTTCCTCTGCCCGCGGGCAGCGGGTACGGAAGCGGCAGCCCGACGGCGGGTTGATCGGGCTCGGCGGCTCACCGGTCAGGGCGGCGGTGGCGCGCGGTGCCTCGGGGTCCGGTTCCACCGCGGAGGCGAGCAGCGCCGCGGTGTAGTGGTGGGCCGGCGTCTCGTAGAGGAGATCGGACGGTGCGATCTCGCACAACCGCCCGAGGTACATGACGGCGACCCGGTCGCTCACGTTCTTCACGACGGCGAGGTCGTGCGCAATGAAGAGGATCGTCAGGTTGTACTCCCGCTTCAGGTCCTGCAGCAGGTTGAGGATCTGCGCCTGCACCGAGACGTCGAGCGCGGAGACGATCTCGTCGCACACCAGCAGCTTGGGCTTGAGCACCAACGCCCGGGCGATGCTGATGCGCTGGCACTGGCCGCCCGAGAACTCGCGAGGCCGCCGCGAGCCGTTGATGTAGGGGTCGATCCCGACCTGGTCGAGCATGGCGCGCGACGTCTCGACCCGCTCCTCCTTGGACCCGATCCGCCAGATGGTCAGCGGCTCGGACACGATGTCGATGACGCGGCGGCGCGGGTTCAGCGAGGAGATGGGGTCCTGGAAGATCATCTGGACCTGCGTCCGCAGCGTGCGCAGGTCGCCCCGGCTGAGCGACGTCAACTCGGTCTCCCCGAACACGATTCTGCCCGAGGTGGCCTTCTCGACCTGGACGATGGCCCGCCCGGTCGTGGACTTCCCGCAGCCGGACTCGCCGACGAGCCCGAGCGTCTCGCCCTGCCGCAGGCTGAAGGTGATGCCGGCCACGGCCTGCACGGTCGCGTTGCCCCGCCCGAAGGAGACGTGGAGGTCCTCGACGGAGAGCAGCGGGTCGGTCGCCACCGCCGAGGTTTCCAGCGTGGTGTCGGTCATGCCGGCACCGGGTCGGGTTGGGGCGGAATTGCCACGGATTCCTTCGTCGGCAGGGGGTACCAGCAGGCGTAGCTGTGGCCCGGTGCCGCCTCCACCAACGGGGGCTTCTCCAGGTGGCACTTCTCCTGCGCGTAGGGGCAGCGGGGCGAGAAGGGGCAGCCGGACGGCGGGTTCAGCAGATCGGGTGGCCTGCCCTCAATGGCGATGAGCCGCGTGTGGCTCGGTTCGGCGATGCGCGGCGTCGACTTGAGCAGTGCCTCGGTGTAGGGCATGGCCATGCTCTTGAAGAGCACGTTCGTGGGCGCCCGCTCGACCACGTTGCCGGCGTACATCACGATGATCTCGTCGGTGCGCGTGGCCACTACGCCGAGGTCGTGCGTCACCAAAATCATGGCCATGTCGCGATCGCGCTGCAACTGACTGAGGAGGTCGAGGATCTGCGCCTGCACCGTGACGTCGAGGCCCGTGGTGGGCTCGTCGGCCATCAGCAGACGCGGCGCGCAGGCCAGCGCGATGGCGATCATGACGCGCTGGCGCATGCCGCCCGAGAGCTGGGCCGGGTAGGCCTCGTAGCGCTCGACGGGGGACGGGATGCCCACCTGCATCAGGAGCGACAGCGCGGTCTCCTTGGCTTCGCTCTTGGAGAGGTTGAGGTGGACCTTGAGCGGCTCGGTGATCTGGTTGCCGATCCGCTGCACCGGGTTGAGCGACGTCATGGGGTCCTGGAACACCATGGCGATGTGCGTGCTCCACAGCTTGCGCAGGTCGTCGTTCGGGGCGTTCAGCAGCTCCGCGCCGTCGTAGCGGACCGACCCCGTCTGTGTCGTCGAGGCGCGGGGCAGCAGCCCCATGATGGCCCGGGAGAGCACGGTCTTGCCCGAGCCGGACTCGCCGACGATCCCGAGCGTCTTGCCCTGGTCGAGCGTCAGCGACACTCCCTGCACGGCCCGGAGCGGGCCGCGGCCGGTGGCGAAGGAGACGTGCAGGTCCTCGACCTCGAGCAGCCGGCGACCGCTCACAGCTTGATGTCCGACACGTCGAAGTACGCCCGCAGTTTGTCCGCCACGACGTTGAGGCTGATGAGGAGGAGGAACATGGCGGTCGCCGGGAAGATGACCAGCCACGGGTTCGTTTGCCCCTTGGCGCCGGTGAGGAGCGTGGACCCCTCGTTGAGCATGTTGCCCCAACTCGGCGTGGGTGGGGCCACGGAGAGCCCGAGGAAGGCGAGCGAGCCCTCCAGGACCACGATGGTGGCGACGGCGATGAGCCCGAAGGACACGATGGTCGGCATGATGTTGGGCAGGATCTCGCGGGCGAGGATCCGCGTGTCGCTCGCGCCCAGGGCCTTGGCGGCCAGCACGAAGTCGCGGGTGGCGTAGGACAGGGTCGACGCCCGCACCACGCGGAAGATGAGCGGCGCGGCGAACAGGCCGATGACGAGCGTGATCTTGAACATCGACTTGCCCCAGAACGACACGATGGCGATGACGGCGACGATGGCGGGGAAGGCCAGCACCACGTAGGAGCCCGTGTTGAGGGCGGTGTCGATCCGGCCTCGGCGGTAGGCCGAGATCATGGCGGGGATCCCGCCGACGATCAGGCCGATCAGCGCGCCGCCGAACCCCACCACCAGGGAGACGCGCGCCCCGTAGACCAGGCGGCTGAAGATGTCACGGTAGAGGTCGTCGGTGCCGAGGATGTGGCCCCAGCCCGGTCCGGCGTTCTGCACGCTGTTGTAATTCCCCAGGGTGGGGTTCGGCAGTGGGAGCAGGCTGGCGAAGGTGGCCGCCAGGGCGACCAGCACGATCCAACCGACGCAGATCCAGAAGAACACGCCCAGCTTCTTCTTGACGGGGTCCGCCGCCGCATCGGCCTGGATCTCCTCCTTGATGTCGGCGAAGGCCTCGTTGGTCGGGTGGGTCAGGCTGACGCTACTCACGGGCAATCCTCGGGTCGACGATGGTGAACAGGAAGTCGAAGATGAAGTTGATCAGCACGATGGCCACGGCCACGAACAGGGTGATGCCCTGCACCACGGTGTAGTCGTCCTGGTTGACGGCCGAGATCAACTGGTAGCCGAGGCCAGGCATCTGCAACAGCAGTTCGACGATGAAGGTGCCGGCGATGAGGCTGCCGATGGTGACGCCGGCCGACGCCAGCAGGGAGATGGACGAGGGCCGGAGGGCATGGCGCCACATGATGCGCCGGTCGGACAGCCCCTTCGAGCGCGCCATGGTGATGAAGTCCTCCTGCAGGGTCGAGATGAGGTCGTTCCGCAGCAATCGGAAGTAGACGACGATCCCCCCGAGGGCGAGGACGATGGACGGCAACAGCATGGTGTGGATGTTCGACCAGAAGTCCTGCCCTATGGGCACATAGGAGGCAGGGCCCGGGAAGATGTGCCAGTGCACGGCGAAGATGAGCACGAGGACCGGCGCGATCACGAAGGGCGGCAGCGCCAGCATGGCGAAGGTGGTGCTGTTCGAAGCCTGGTCGAACAGTCCGTTCGGCCGCCGCGCCGAGTGCATGGCCATCGGGAAGGCGATGGCGAAGGCGAGGATCTGCGAGAAGATGATCAGCTCGAGGTCGATGGGGAACGACTGCTTGATGATCGTCGCCGTGGACTGATGCGTGGTGTACGACTGACCCAGGTTGCCCTGGAACACGTGGCCGATCCAGATGAAGTACTGCTGCCAGAGCGGCTTGTCGAGCCCGAGCTGGTGGTCCAGGGTGGCCACGTTCTGCGGCGTGGCGTTGGGGCCGAGGATCGTGTCGGTCGGATTCCCTGGAAGGAGGTGCACCAGGAAGAAAGTCGCGATCGACACGAAGATGATGATGATGACGAGTAGAAACAACCGCTTGATGATGTAACGGGTCACGGCGCCCCTTTCCCCCCTTCGCTGTATCGAATCCCTTCCCTCGCGCCGACCTCCCCCGGCGGCGCATGATCCTAGACCTCAGGCCCCTTGTCCTACCATGCGGCCCATGTCCGAGGAGGTCCCCGCTCTCACGGGCCGCACGCGCACCGTGGCCGGCATCGCCGTGGCGGCGGTCGTGGCCGTCGGCCTGCTGCTCCGATTCTGGACCCGGTCCGGTCTCTGGCTCGACGAGGCCCTCACCGTCAACATCGCCCGCCTCCCGCTGCACGACATCCCCGATGCGCTGAAACACGACGGGGCCCCACCGCTCTACTACTACCTCCTGCACTTCTGGATCGTCCTGTTCGGCCAGTCCAACGACGCCGTGCGGGCGCTTTCCGGCCTGATCGCCGTGGTGACGCTCCCGGTCGCCTGGCTCTGCGGGCGCCGCCTCGGGGGCCGGGCGATGGCCTGGACGACGCTCGTGCTCGTCGCCAGCGCGCCGTTCGCCGTGTACTACGCCACCGAGTCCCGAATGTACGCCCTGGTCATCCTGCTGACCGGCTGCGGCTACCTGGCGCTGGCGCGTGCCCTGGAGCGGCCGCGTCCCGGGAACCTCGTCGCAGTCGCCGTCGTGACGGCGGCGCTGCTCTATACGCAGTACTGGTCGATCTATCTCGTCGCCATGGTCGGCATCTGGCTCATCGTGTCCGTGGTGCGGACCCGCCGGCGCGGCCATCCGGAGGACGCGCCGTGGGCCCCCCTCATCGCCGTCGCCGCCGGCTGCGTGCTGTTCCTGCCGTGGGTGCCGACGTTCCTCTACCAGTCCAAGCACACGGGGACGCCGTGGGCGGCGCCACCGAACTTCTCCGCCGTGATCAACGCCCTCACGGGTTTCACGGACAACCAGGGTTCCACCTTGCAGACGGGCACCAACCAGGGCCGCCTGCTGGCGGTCATCTACTTCGCCATGCTGGCGCTAGCCGTGTTCGGCGTCGGCCGGTCCGGCCGCATCATCGAGCTGGACCTGCGCACGCGCCCACGCGCCCGCAGCCTCGGCTTCGTGGTGCTCGGCACGCTGTTCGCCGCCATCGCCGGCGGGATCGTCACGTCCAGCGCCTTCTCGTCGCGCTACGCCGCGGTGGTGTTCCTGCCCTTCGTGCTCCTCGTGGCGCTGGGGACGACGACGCTGCTCAATCCGCGCGTGCGGGTCGTCATCGTCGGACTGGCCGTCGTGGCGGGGCTGATCTCGTCCGCCCAGAACGTGACGACCCAACGGACGCAGGCCAACAACGTGGCGGCGGCCATCAACGCACAGGCCAGGCCCGGGGACATCATCGCCTTCTGTCCCGACCAGCTGGGCCCGTCGGTCTACCGCCAGATACGCAATCCGTCGCAGTACGACATGGTGACCTTCCCGCGCCGCACGGGACCGGCCATCGTCGACTGGGTCGACTACGCCGATGCGGTGCATGCAGCCGACCCCAATGCCTTCGCCGCCGACCTCGACCAGAAGGCGGGCTCGACGCACCATGTCTGGCTGGTGTGGCAGTCGATGTACCAGACCTTCGGCGTCAAGTGCGAGACGATCGCCACCGACCTCTTGAACGCGGCGACCAAGGCGGGCGGGGGAGGGCGCAATGTCGTGACCGCCCGCCCCCGGCTCTACTACGAGCCGATGAACCTCACCGAGTTCGCCACCGCCGGCTCTTGACCCGTCGGCCGCCCGGCGGCGGGCGCCATACGGTGGCCCTCCTGCCCTCCGGGGCGCGCCACCACCCTCCCTGAGGGTTCCTGGGGGGTCCACTAACCTGCCTTCCTCGTGAACGCCCCCGCAGAAGCGCCCGTGGTCATCGCCGGCGCCGGTCCCGGGGGGCTGACGGCGGCGTATCTCCTGACCGAACGGGGGGAGCGCCCCGTCGTGCTCGAGTCCGACGACGTGGTGGGCGGCATCAGCCGCACGGTGGTGCGCGACGGCTGGCGCTTCGACCTGGGCGGACACCGCTTCTTCACGAAGGTCCCCGAGGTGGAGGCCCTCTGGCACGAGATCCTGCCCGAGGGCGACTTCATGCTCCGGCCCCGCATGAGCCGGATCTACTACGAGGGCAAGTTCTACGACTACCCGCTCAAGGCCTTCAACGCCCTGCGCAACCTGGGGCTGTGGGAGGCGATCCTGTGCGGGTTCTCCTACCTGTGGGCGCGCATCCGGCCCCCCAAGGACGAGTCCAACTACGAGAACTGGCTCGTGGCCCGCTTCGGGTGGCGTCTCTACCGCATCTTCTTCAAGACCTACACGGAGAAGGTCTGGGGCGTGCCCGTGGCCGACATGCCGGCCGACTGGGCGGCCCAGCGGATCAAGAACCTCGACCTGCGCAAGGCGGTCATGAACGCCATCCTCCCCAAGCGCAACCAGACGGACATCACGACGCTCATTGAGGAGTTCCAGTACCCCAAGTACGGCCCCGGCATGATGTGGGAGGTCGCCGCAGAAAAGGTGCAGGCCGCCGGGGGGACCCTGGAGATGGGCGCGCGGCTGACCGGCATCAGGGTCGAAGGCGGACGTGCGGTGGCCGCCGTCTACCGCCAGGGCGGGACCGAGCACACGGTGCCCGCCGCGCACGTCGTCTCGACGATGCCGATGCGCGAGCTGGTGCACACGATCACGCCGCCCCCGCCGCCCGAGGTGCTCGCGGCCGCCGACGACCTGCACTATCGCGACTACCTCACGGTGGCCCTCGTCGTGCCCGAGTCGCGCAGCTTCCCGGACAACTGGATCTACATCCACGCCACCGACGTCGAGGTGGGACGCATTCAGAATTACGGGTCGTGGTCGCCGTATCTCGTCAAGGACGGGCGCACCTGCCTCGGTCTCGAGTACTTCGTCTTCGAGGGCGACGCCATGTGGAACATGGCCGACGACGACCTGATCGCGCTCGGGACCAAGGAGCTGATCTCGCTCGGGCTGGCGGCCGAGGGAGACGTCGAGCACGGGTACGTCGTGCGCGTGCCGAAGGCCTACCCGTACTACGACTTCAGCTACAAAGCCAACGTCAGCACCATCCGCAAGTGGATCGAGACCGAGGCCCCCAACATCCACCCGGTGGGCCGCAACGGGATGCACAAGTACAACAACCAGGACCACTCCATGTACACCGCCATGCTCACGGTGGAGAACATGTACGGCGCGACCCACGACATCTGGTCGGTCAACGTCGAGGAGGAATACCACGAGGCGGGGTCGACCGGACGGGAGGCCCCGGTGCTGCCGCGCCGCACAAGCGCTACGGCAAGCACGCTCGACGCTGGCTAAGCACGCGGCGACGCGCCCGGTGCGACGCTGGCGACCGTGGATGAGCCTGGCCGCGGCGGGGGCGGCGTACCTCGTGCTCGGGTTCGTGCTGTGGGTGCACGCCTGGGCGGAGGGAGCCACCACCCACACGCTGTGCGGCTGCGGCGACCCGGCGCTCTTCCTCTGGTTCTTCCAGTGGCCGGCCACGGCGCTGGCGCACGGGCAGAACCCGTTCTTCTCGACGGCGCTCTTCCACCCGACCGGGATCAACCTGCTGGCCCAGACCTCGGTCACGGGGCTGACCATCCCGCTCGTCCCGGTCACGTGGATCTGGGGCCCGGTGGCCTCGCTCAACGTGGCGTCCACGATCGTGCCGGCGCTGACCGCCTTCATCGCATTCGTCGTGATCCGGCGCTGGGTCACGTGGACGCCGGCCGCCTTCGTCGGCGGACTGCTCTACGGCTTCTCGCCCTTCGTCCTCACCAGCCTGGAGTTCGCCCACCTCATGACGGCGGCCCTGATGCTGTTGCCGCTCATCCTGGCCGTCCTCGACGAGATCCTGATCCGCCAGCGCCACGGCGTGCTCGCCGGGGGGATCGTCCTGGGCCTGCTCCTGTTCGCGCAGTTCTTCCTCTCCTCCGAGGTGCTGGCGATTCTGGCGGTGGTCACCATCACCTGTCTCCTGGCTCTCGCCGTCGCCGCGCTGATCACCCGGGATCGGGAGCGGATGCGCGCCCGCGTGCCGCACGCCGTCAAGGCGTTGGGCCTGGGGCTCGGTCTGGCGGTGGTGCTCCTCGCCTGGCCGGTCTGGTTCGCCCTGATGGGGCCGGCCCACCTCACGGGCCTGGTCTGGCCGAACATCGGGGTGATCGGGGGCTTCGTCTTCTCGAATTTCGTCTCGCCCGGGTTCCCCTCCAGTCACCACTCCTTCCTGCCGCTCGGTGGGTACGAGGGATCCCCGCTGGCCAACTCGGGCTATGTCGGGTGGAGCCTTTTGGCCGTGATGGTCGCCGGACTGGCGGCGTTCTGGCGGGAACGCCGCCTCTGGTTCTTCGGCTTCGTCTTCGCGGTCTGTGTGCTCTGGTCTCTGGGTGAGCGCCACGGGCAGTGGGAGCCGGCGTGGATCCTGGCCCGCATACCGGTGGTCGAGAACGTCATTGAGCAACGCTTCATGGCGATCGGCTTCCTGGCGGCCGCGGTCGTGCTCGCCATCATTCTCGACCGCGTGCACCGCGTCGCCCCCGACTGGCGGGGGGTGCTCGGTGCCGTCGCTCTTGCCCTGATCGCCCTCGTGCCGATGGCCGTCATCTTCGGCGAGCGCCTGCCGTACAAAATGGAGCCGGTGGCGCTCCCGCGCTGGTACAGCGTCGTCGCGCCGTCGTTGCCCGACGGCCGGGTGCTGCTCTCCTATCCGGCGCCCTTCTCGGGGATCCAGTCCCCGATGGCATGGCAGGCGGTCAACCGCATGCACTACAGCCAGGCCGGCGGTGGCGGGCCCCAGGGAGTCGAGCACCGGGCCGGCACGGCGGCACCGGGGTTCGCCGTGCTGGCCACCCTCGGCCTCCCGTCGCTGGCCCCGCCTCCCGCCGGCACCCCGCTGCAGCTCGCCGCGGTCCGCCACGCGCTCTCGGTCTGGCAGGTGAACACTGTCGTGGTCGCCCCTGACGCCGCACTCCCCAAGTCGCAACGGGGGCGGGACGCGGCCTACGCGGCAGCCTTCATGACCGCCGTCCTGGGCCGGCTGCCGACCATTCAGGCCGGTGCCTGGGTGTGGGACGACGTGCGGATCGGCCAGCACCCGGCCCTGCGCCCCGGCCCGCTGACCCTGTTCCACTGCGTGCGCTCCGTCGAGGGCACCTCGCAGCGGGTGGTGGCCGCCACGCTGCGCATCCCCGCCTGCGTGGTGCACGCCGCGCGGCCGTTGTAGGTCCGGCGGATCGCCGGGTCGGCGCTCCCGTGGCGCCGGCCTTCTGGAAGGCCGGCCGCCGAGCTGGGATACTCAAGGCGCAGATTGGACCCGCCGACGAGCATGAGGCGGGCCCGGCCCGGTGGAAGTCAGGGCCGCGGCGGCGAGTTCCCGTGCAAGGGGGGAGACCTTCGCCCTGGGCAGGACGCAGGGCTGGCGAGAGGACGGTGGCGTGAGGCGTTTGGTGGGGCGAGGCGTCGCGGGTGCCGTCTGCCTGGTGCTCGCCTCGCTCGGCCTCCTGGTCCCGCCGTCGTTCCCGGCGGGTGCCGCGCCCCTGACCCGGGCCAACGCCTCGGGCGGGCCCCGGGTCCTGTTCCCGCTGCCGCCCGGCCTGACGGCGACGGAGCACGCCGCGCTCCAACGCTCCGGCGCCTACGGCGGGCACCCGGTGCGGCTCCTGCTCCTCGGTGACTCCATCGCTCTGACGCTGGGCATGGGGCTCTCCGTCGATGCCCAGCAGGACTACGGGGTGCAGGTGACCGACGAGGCCACGGTCGGGTGCGACCTCGACCCGCAACTCCAGGTGTTCACGTCCGGCGCGCCGGGTCCGGCCACGCCGGGCTGCGACGACTGGCAGGGACTGTGGCCCTTCCTCCTCGCCGGGCAGCGGCCCCAGGTAGTCGCGCTCGGCCTCGGCCGGTGGGAGATCGCCGATCACCTGCTCGACGGCCACTGGGTGCACGTCGGTGAGCCGGCCTGGGACGGGCACCTGACGACCGACCTGCAGTCCGCCATCACCATTCTCCACTCGTTTGGTGCCAGAGTGGTGCTGCTCACCATGCCCTACGTCGATCCCAGAACCCGCCAGCCCGACGGCCAGCCCTGGTCGGAGAACGCACCGGCGCGGGTCCGGGCGTACAACACACTGCTCCGGCAGGTGGCGGCCACCCACCCGGGCGTGGTGAGCGTGCTCGACCTCAATCACATGTTGAGCCCCGACGGCACCTACACCGAATCCGTGTCCGGGGTCGACGTGCGGTCGACCGACGGCGTCCACGTCAGCCTGGACGGCGGCGAGCTGCTGCGGCGCCAGATCCTGCCCGCGGTCGACCGGATCGGCCTGGAGGACGGGGCGGCAAGGGCACGGACGTGAACGATCCCGAGGTCGCGGGCACCCCCGCGGCCGAGGTCGTCGTCGAGTCGGTGCCGGCCGCCATGGCCCTGGCTCCCAACGCGGTCGGGCCCAATCTCGGCGCCGAGCTGCTCCTCGACCCCGAGGCCCACCCCGGCGTCGAATCGATGCGGGCCGGCCTCCTGGAGGCCGGCCCCCTGGCCGCCGCGGGCGTCGTCGCCAACGGGGCCGCGGTCGTCCTCACGGTGGCGCTGGCCCGCCTGCTCTCGCCCCACAGCTACGGCGTCCTCAACCAGCTCACGGGCCTGTACCTCATTCTGTCGATGCCGGGCTCCGCAGTGGTGGTCGCGGTCGTCCGGCGCGTCACCCTCTGGCACGAGGACGGGACCGGCCACCTGGTGCGGCGGTGGGCCGGGCGGGTGCACCGCCAGTGCACCCTGGTGGTGCTGGTCTGGGCGGCCGTGGTGTTCACCAGCCGGCACGGGGTGGCGGTGCTGCTCAACCAGAGGAGCGGCATCGGCATTGCGGCCATCCTGACCGCCGCCGGCTTCTTCGTCCTGCTCTCGCTCGACCGCGGCCTCCTGCAGGCGCACCGGTCCTACAGGCCGCTGGCGGCCAACCTCCTCGTGGAGATCAGCTTCCGGGTCGTCGCCGTGGTCGGGCTCGTGGCGGCCGGATTCGGCCCCTCCGGCGCGGCGGTCGGCATCCTCATCGGCGAGGTGGCGGGGGCGGTGCACGCCCGCTGGGCCTCGGTGCGGGCCTGGTCGGGCGGCGGGGCATTGCGGCTCGTCGACGCCGGGAGCTGGTTGGCGGCCCTGCGTCCCGACCATGTGCTCGGTGGCCAGCGTTCGGTGCGCCGCACCGTGGTGGTCGACCTGGCCGTGGCCTCGGTCTGCCTCTCCATGGTGGCGGTGCTCCAGAACATCGACGTGCTCGTGGTCGGCCGCGACAACCCCACGCACAGCGGCGCCTATGCCGCGGTCTCGGTCACGAGCAAGGCCATCGTCTTCGGCGCCGTCGTGCTCGGCGGCTACCTGCTCCCGGAGGCCGCCATCCGCTGGCGCCAGGGAGGCCACGCGCTGCGGCAGCTGGCGGTGGTGCTGGTGCTCCTGGCCGTCCCCTCCGCGGTGCTGCTGGCCGTGGCCGTCCTGGCGCCGGAGCAGTTCCTGCAGATCTTCTTCCACCACGCCTACACGTCGGCCGCCGACGCGCTGGCCCCCCTGGCGCTCGCCATGATCCTGCTGAGCGTCTCGGTGGTGTTGACCATGTACCTGCTCGCCGTCGGCCGGCGCTGGGTGGCCATCGTGCTCGCGGGAGGTGCCGTCGCACTGACCCTGGCCGTCCTGGCCGTGCACGGGGCGCCGAAGGCGACCGCCTGGGTGGACGCGGTGGTGCAGGCGGTGGTGTTACTCGTGATCCTGTGCGGTTTCGTCATCGTCCACCGGGCTCGACGATCGGAGCAGGTGGTAGGGGTAACCTGACCCGATGGGTGACGACCTCGGGCCGGTACCGGAGGCGCCCGGGGAGGGACACGAGGACGCCGGGCTCTCCGAGTCGGAGGTTCTGGCCTCCATCGCGGCCCAGGCGGGGATCCGGCGCATCCACTTCGTGGCCTGGCGTGACCTCGACGATCCCGAGGCGGGCGGCTCGGAGCTGCACGCCCACAGGATCGCCTCGCGTTGGGCCGCCGCCGGCCTCGACGTCACCTTCCGCACGTCGGCCGTGCCCGGTGCGTCGGCCGCGCTGACCCGGGACGGCTACCGGGTGATGCGGCAGTCGGGGCGCTACGCGGTGTTCCCGGGTGCGGCCTGGGAAGGTCTGCGCATGGGGCACCGCCCCGGTGACGCCCTGGTCGAAATCTGGAACGGCATGCCGTTCCTGTCCCCACTCTGGTTCCGGGGGCCGCGGGTCGTCTTCCTGCACCACGTGCACGCCGAGATGTGGGGCATGGTGCTCCCGCCGGCTCTGGCCCGGATGGGCAACCTGGCCGAGAGCCGCATTGCGCCGCGCTTCTACCGCTCGAGCCGCATCCTCACCTTGTCGGACTCGTCGCGCGACGAGATCGTGGACCTGCTGGGACTCCGCGCCGACCACGTCACGGTGGCCCCGCCCGGGGTGGACGACCGCTACTCGCCGGGCGGCCAGCGGTCGGCCGTGCCACTGGTCGTGGCCGTGGGGCGGTTGGTACCGGTGAAGCGCTTCGACGTGCTGCTGCGCGCGCTCGCCGAGGTCAAGAAGGACAACCCGGCGCTGCAGGCGGTCATCATCGGCGAGGGCTTCGAGCGCTCGGCGCTCGAGGCGCTCCGTGAGGAGCTCGGCGCCGCCGAGTGGCTCACCCTGCCCGGCCACGTCGACGACGAGGAGCTCGTGGACTGGTACCGCAAGGCGTGGGTCGTGGCCAGCAGCTCGCAGCGCGAGGGCTGGGGCATGACGCTGACCGAGGCGGCCGCCTGTGGGACCCCCGCCGTGGCCACCGCCATCGCCGGCCACGCCGACGCCGTGCTCGACGGCGAGTCGGGCCTGTTGGTGGACGACCTGCGCGATCTGGCGGGCGCGCTCGGACGCGTCCTGGGCGACGAGGTGCTGCGCAGCCGGCTGTCCAAGGGTGCGCTGGCCCGGGCCCGCTGGTTCACCTGGGACGCCACGGCCCGCCGCGCCCTCGAGGCGCTGGCCGAAGAGGCGGCGGCGCCCGCGCGACCCTGACCTGGGCGGCCCGGCGGGTCAGCCGTCGATGCCGACGATGACCGGTGGTCGCTCCGGTGCGGGCGCGTCGCTCCGGTCCCGCGCCCGCAACCTCCGCCGGCCCACCGGCTTGGGCACGCGCAGCCCCAGCGCGGCGATGACCGCGTCCGCCAGCAGCAGCACCACGCCCAGCCAGACGAGGTTCCCCGCGTTGACGAAGGAGGCCGCCCAGTTGGAGCCGGACAGGTAGTGGTGGACGTTCTGGCCCTGCACGACGTTGATGGCGCCGGCGACGATGGCGGCGATCCCGGCCACGCTGGCGATGGCCCGGGCCCACGGGACGAGGAGGCCGAGGATCACGGCCACCGCGACGACGAGCCCCGCCAGCGGTGGGGTGACGAGCAGGGCGGCCGCCCCGCAGGCGGCACCGATGAGGAGGGCCCGCGGGAAGCGCAGCCAGCCGCGCTGGCGCTGCTCCCTGGGGGCGGGCGCGCCCGGCAGCGCCAGGACGGCCGCGTCGAAGGGCACCGCCGGCCGCTCCGGGGGCTCCGGCCCGGCCGGGCCGCGTAGGCGGCGGGGGAGGTGGGCCCGCACCCAGCGGCGGGCCCGCAGGGGCAGGAAGCCCAGGACGAGGCAGAGGAGCAGGGTGCCGGCGGAGACGGCCAGGGCGGCCCAGATGGCGCGCTGGGGGGTCCACGACAGCTCCACGGTGAAGCTCGAGCCCCCCAGGGCGTGGAGGTCGGCCGCCGTCACCTGCCATCCGTTGGCGAAGCCGTCGACGAGCTGCGGACGGCCCAGATCGACGGCATGGGACCCCGAGGGGGCCCCCGGCCCCGGCGTGGCCACGGCCTTCCAACCCTTGTTGACGCTCTGGCCCAGCACGAGCTCGAAGGGCTCGGTGGCGTGCGTCACGTCGGCCCCGTGGCTGACGATGTGGACGGACGTCGCGGCGACGGTGGCGGCCGGACCGGGCTGGGTGGCCGGGAGCAGCGGGGTGCCGGCGCTGGTGGGGAAGGCGCTCGCCCCCGGCCCGCCCCCGGCCGCCGAGTCGAGGGCGAGCTGGTCGACGTTCCAGCCCGTGCACGTGGTGGGGGTGTTGGCGCAGGGCGGGTTGTGGCCGGGCACCGTCTGCACCACGTGCGGGCCCGCCTTCAGTGCGATCCCCTTGGCGTCCGGGCCGCACGGCACGAGCTGCGCCTCGCCGCCGCCCAGGGCGTGCTGGGTCGACCCCACGACGGCGACGCTGATCGGCTGGCCGTCAATGGTGAGCAGGTTGGACACGCACGTCCCGGGCAGGGTGGCCGGCGTCGGGTTCGCCTTGACGCCGGGTAGGCCGATCTCGGCGATGCCCAGGGGCAGTTCGAGCGGGCCCGCCGAGTAGTAGTTCGCCGCGTACTCGGGGCGGACGCCGGTGAAGGTGACGACGAAGTGCGAGCCGGTGAGCGCCGGGAACGAGACCGGCACGGTCGTCACCGCGTTGGGCACCGTGCCGTCGGCGATCGGTGGCAGCGTGATGCTGCGCGTCTGGGTCCCCGAGGTGATGGTCATGGAGGTCGGTACCGAGTGGCGCCCGTCGGCGACCACCTGCATGGCCAGCCCGGTCAACGTCTGGGGCTTGGCCAGGTCGTAGGTCAGCGTGGAGCCCACCTGCGCCTTGCTGCCGAGCCCCGGCTGCCAGGCGGTCGCCGGGTCGCCGTCGACCGTGGCCGACGCGGTGGCCTGCACGTCCCCGGGCAACCGGCCCGACGAGTAGGCGTCCAGCACCGTGCTGCCCGGCGTGGTGGCCCGGCCCACCAGGCGGTCGACCTCGTCGTCGGGGATCAAGGCCGACAGGCTCGCGCTCCCCGACAGCGTGAAGGTCCGGGCCGTCGGCAGGGTGAACTGGCGCGAGATCGTCGTCTCCGGGTCGCTGCGCGGCGGGTACTGCGAGGTGCGCTGGCGGGTCATGACCACCGTGAGGCGGTCGGCGGCCGACGCCGTCCCGACGCTGCTCAGCATCTGGGTCGGCATCTGGATCACCTGGTGCACCGACTGGCCCGGGATCTCGACCTCGGAGAACCCGACGGCGGACGCCGCCGGGGGCGGCACCGTGTTGTTCGTCGTCGAGTCGATGGTGATCCGCAGCGTGTGGAAGGTCCGGCTCGGGAAGGTGAGCGTCTGCCCGGCGATGACGTGCGACGAGGCATTGAGGTCGTAGGTCACGGGGTCCTTGCCGTCGAAGGTGAGGGTGACCTTCGAGACCCAGCGGGAGCGGTCGCCGCGCTGGGGCTGGACCAGGGTGATGTGGTCGGTCGTGACCGGGTTCGTGAATTGGGACTGCCACCACTCGCCCTTGGGGTCCGGCACGAAGGTGCCGGTGATCCACGCCGTGTCGAAGTTGTTGTCGATGGCGCTGTAGGCCTGGTCCTCGGGTGTGTAGGAGACCGAGTTGCCGTAGCTGCTGGCCGTGACGTTCACCGCGCCGACGTAGGTGGCGTAGGACTTGCTCGTGATGGTCGTGCCGGGGAACAGCTCAATGGGGCTGTCGCTGAGGTCGCTCTTGGCCGGGTTCTCGTCAGGCGTCTCGGTGTACCCCGAGTTGGCCGTCAGCGTGTCCCAGCGGAAGGCCTCCTTGCGGTTGGTGTCGGTCAGCACGAGCTGGGCGCCCTGGGAGGCCAGGCCCTGCAGGCGCGTCGGGTGGTCGGCCAACGTGCCGGCGTAGTAGACGGCGCTGTCGGTGTTGAGCAACCCGAGACCGGCCAGGTTGTTGAGCCCGGTCGCGTCCCCCTCCATGACGAGGGCGCCCGTGTCCGACTCGCCCCGGACCATGGCCCGGGGGTTGGGCACGGTGTAGGTGACGATCGGGGAGGGCCAGCCGGGGTTGCCCGGGACCGAGAGGTCCTGCTCGTTCAGGGTCGAGACGACAGAGGTGTTGGGCCGCGGCACCCCGAACGACATCGGATCGGTGAGTCCCAGCGGCGTCTGCAGCAGCTGGAGGGAGAGCAGCTGGGGCTGGGGGACCCCGTAGCGCTCGTACTGCTGGTCGTACTGCACCATGAGGTCGCCGGCGCCCATCAGGCGGGACATCGGCGCCAGTGCGTTGAGGTTGGCCGTGCCGTCCTGCAGCGGACCGTCCGTGGCGTAGAGCGTGTCGGCCGTGGCGATCGACCCCAGAATCTGCTGCTCCCGGGTGACGAAGTCGCGGTCGAGCAGGGCCGGCTGCGGCGTGTCGACGGTGTCGCCCCAGCGGTAGGCGGCGAAGTCGTTGCCGGGGACGGCGAAGACGCGCGTGCCGGGATGGGTGGCGTTCAGGTGCTTAATGGCGGCCAGCTGGTACGAGGGCAGCGCCGCCGGCTGCGTGAAGTTGTTGGCGATGGTGTCGCCCAGGAACAGCGACGGGTTGTTGGCCACCACCAGCCCGGCCACCAGAACGGCGGTGACGAGGCCGGCAATGTGGAAACGGGACCACAGGGCCGAGAGGCCGCTCCCGAGCAGCATGAAGAGCGCGAGCAGCACGAGGGGTGTGGCCCGGTCCGTCGAGCGCAGCGCCAGCCCAGCGGTCGTGTCGGTCATGAACGCCTTGAGGACGCCGCCGACGGCGGTCGGATTCGAGAACGGGAAGGGCCCCACCGAGAGGATCAGCCCCACGAAGAGCAGGAGCAGGAAGAAGGCGCGCTCGCGCCAGCGCACGAACGCCGCCGCCACGAGGGCGAGGACGGGCACGGCGTACGAGGTGGCCAGGAGCCAGATGTCCTGGGTGTAGCGCACGGCCGCCGTCGTCCACGGGCCGAGGTGGTCGGTCCCGTAGAAGTACCAGTAGCCGAGGCCCCGGACGATGTCGGCCGCGTTGGACGTGGCCGACGTCGACGGGACCGTCTCGGTGTACTTCAGGACGTTGACGCCGTAGGCGGCCTCCACCTCCAGACCGGCTATCCACCACAGGCAGGCGCCCAGCGTCAGGACGCCGATGCGCAGCGCGGTGGCGAGGGCGTGACGCCACGTCGATTCACGCAGGACCACCACGGCGTAGAGGATCCAGAGGATCGGCGCCACGCCCACGTAAATGATGGAGCTGGCGTTGATGCCGCTCACCAGCGCCACCACCACTGCGAAGAGCGCCGGCTCGCGCCATCCGCCGCGGCGGACCGCGACGATGGTCAGCCCCAACATGAACGGGAGGCCGGCCCACGGCAGCAGGATCACCGAGATCCGCCCGGCGTACTGCAGGAAGTAGGGCGAGAGCATGTAGGCCAACGCGGCCGCCGTCGGCCCGGGCCCGCGCAGGCCCATGATGCGCGAGAGGTAGAGGACGCCGAGGCCGGCGCCCATGAGGATGGAGCCGAGCCAGAGCCGCTGGGCCACCCAGACCGGGACGCCGAGGAGGTGGAAGAGGGCGAAGAACGGGCCCATCGGGAGGAGGTAGCCGATGTACTCGTGGGTGACGGTCCCCAGCCCCACCGTAGGGTCCCACATGAACGCGGCCTGGCTCAGGAAGCGGAGGGGGTCGAGGTAGAGGTAGGTCTTGGTGTCCGGGGTGACGATCCCCGGGCGCACGGCCAGGAGGGGCGCGTAGGCGAAGGCGGCCAGGAAGGCCGCCCCGCCGATCCACCACCAGCGGCTCCCGATCGCCCGTGCCTGCCGGGGGGCCGCGTGCCGCCCCCGGGGGGCGGTGACAGGGGGGGACGTGGTGGTCATGAAGGGGGGCGAAGGTCGCCGGGTAGTGTAAGCAGCCGGCGGCACCCCGGAGTGTCACACGAAGGGAGAGCGTCCGTGGTGACCAGCACGAAAAGCCTCCTGACGGGCGAGTGGCCACAGGGACCCGTCGCCGGGCGCCCCGTTCCGGCCGGCTCCCAGGGCCCCGTTCCGGCCCCCTCTCCGGCCCCGCCCCGGGTCCGCCTGGGCTGATGTTGGCCGTCGGCCTGACGGGCGGGATCGGCTCCGGGAAATCGGCCGTGGCCGACCTGCTGGTCGAGCGCGGCGCCGTGCTGATCGACGCCGATCAGGTGGCCCGGGACGTCGTGGCGCCCGGCGGCCCCGCCTACCAGCCGCTGATCGACCGTTTCGGGCCCGGGATCCTGGCCGCCGACGGGACCATCGACCGCAAGGCGCTGGCCGCGGTCGCCTTCGCCGACGAGGAGACCCGGCTGGAGCTCAACGCCATCACGCACCCGGCCATCGGCATCGCCATGATCCAGGCGCGCGACGCCCTGGCCGACGGCGACGACATCGTCATCCTGGCCATCCCGCTCCTCACCGCGCTGCACCGGGAGACGGTCAAGCTGCACAAGGTGGTCGTGGTGGATGCCCCGACCGACGTGGCGCTCAATCGGCTGTTGTCCCAGCGCGGCTTCGACCGGGCCGACGCCGAGGCGCGCATCCGCGCGCAGATCTCGCGGGAGGAGCGGGTCAAGGACGCCGACTACGTCCTCGACAACTCGGGTGACCGGGAGGCCCTGGCGGCCGAGGTGGCCACGCTGTGGGACTGGCTGCAGGCGGCCGCCGCGGAGCAGCGCGCCCACGCCTGAGTTGTGACACCCCACGGGTAGCCTCGTGGGGTCATGCCCGAATTCGAGGTCGTTTCCCCCTTCCAGCCCTCGGGCGACCAGCCCACGGCCATCACGGCGCTCGCCAAGGGCGTGCGGCGCGGCGACCCGTACCAGACGCTGCAGGGCATCACCGGCTCGGGCAAGACGGCGACCATCGCCTGGATGGTCGAGCAGGTCCAGCGGCCGACGCTCATCATCGAGCCGAACAAGTCGCTGGCCGCCCAGCTCTCCTCCGAGCTGCGCGAGCTCTTCCCCAAGAACCGGGTCGAGTTCTTCGTCTCCTACTACGACTACTACCAGCCCGAGGCGTACCTGCCGACGACGGACACCTACATAGAGAAGGACTCGTCCATCAACGACGAGATCGACCGGCTGCGCCACGCCACGACGTCGTCGCTCCTCATGCGGCGGGACGTGATCGTGGTGGCCTCGGTGTCCTGCATCTACGGCCTGGGATCACCGGACGAGTACCGCGACCGCATCCTCGGCATCAAGGTCGGCGAGCAGGTCGACCAGCGCGACATGCTGCGCCGTCTGGTGGACCTGCAGTACGCCCGCAACGACGTCAACCTCGTGCGGGGCACCTTCCGGGCGCGGGGCGACACGGTGGAGATCCACCCGGCCTACGAGGAGCAGGCGCTCCGCGTCGAGCTCTTCGGGGACACCGTCGACCGCATCGTCCCCTTCGACGTGCTGACCGGCGAGATGGGGGACGAGATGGAGGACGTGGCCGTCTACGCCGCCACGCACTACGTCACCGGCGACGACATCATCCAGCGCGCCGTCGGGTCCATTGAGATCGAGCTGCGGGAGCGCCTGCAGGAATTCGAGAAGGAGGGCAAGCTGCTCGAGGCCCAGCGGCTCCGGGTGCGCACCGAGCACGACCTCGAGATGCTGGCCGAGACCGGCGTGTGCTCCGGCGTGGAGAACTACAGCCGCCACCTCGACGGCCGGGCACCGGGCGAGACGCCGTACACGCTGCTCGACTTCTTCCCCAAGGACTACCTCTGCGTGATCGACGAGAGCCACGTGGCCGTTCCGCAGCTGCACGGGCAGTACGCCGGCGACCGCTCCCGCAAGGACGTGCTGGTCGAGCACGGCTTCCGGCTGCCCTCGGCCAAGGACAACCGGCCGCTGCGCTTCGAGGAGTTCATCGAGCGGGTCCCCCAGTGCGTCTTCGTGTCGGCGACGCCCGGGGCGTTCGAGCTCGAGCACTCGCAGCAGGTGGTCGAGCAGGTGATCCGCCCGACCGGCCTGGTCGACCCCGAGGTGACGATCATGCCGACCAAGGGGCAGGTGGACGACCTGCTGGCCCGGATCGGCCGCACGGTCGAGGCCGGCGGCCGGGTGCTGGTGACGACTTTGACCAAGAAGATGGCCGAGGACCTGACCGACTACCTGGCCGACGCCGGAGTGCGGGTGCAGTACCTGCACTCGGACATCGACACCATCACCCGGATCGAGATCCTGCGCGAGCTGCGCCTGGGCTCCATCGACGTCCTGGTCGGCATCAACCTCCTGCGCGAGGGCCTCGACCTGCCCGAGGTGGCGCTGGTGGCCATTCTCGATGCGGACAAGGAGGGCTTCCTGCGCTCGGCCTCCTCACTCATCCAGACCATGGGCCGGGCGGCCCGCAACGTCGACGGCGTGGTCGTCCTCTACGCCGACACCGTGACGGACTCCATGCGCGAGGCCGTCTCCGTGACCCAGCGCCGGCGCGAGGTGCAGATCGCCTACAACAAGGAGCACGGGATCAACCCGCAGACGATCCGCAAGTCGGTGACCGACATCCTCGAGCGGCTGCGCGGGACCGGCGGCGGGGGCGTGACACGGGCCGGGCGCAGCCGGGCCGAGGTGCGCAAGAACGCGGCGGTCCGGGGCAACCAGCGGCCGGCGCTGCTGGCGGACGGCGATGCCTCGACCCCCGCGGTGGCGATGGAGCTCATGAGCCAGCTGGAGGCCGAGATGAAGGCGGCCGCCGCCGAGCTCCGCTACGAGGAGGCGGCCCTCCTCCGGGACGAGATCGCCGACCTGCGCGCCTCCATTCCAGGCTGAGATTCCCGGCTGAGCCCCCGGCTGAGCCCCCGGCTAGCGTCGCCCCCCGTGCCCACCACCGCCCAGCTCCGCCAGGCCATGGAGCGCTACGCCGCCGTCGTCAGCTCCAAGGACGCCGAGGCCTACGCCGCGCTCTTCACCCCCGATGCCGTGCAGATGGACCCCTACCCGAGCGGCCTGCACGAGGGGAGGGAGGCCATCAGGGCCTTCATCCAGTCCGGCTTCGACGGATGCGAGGTCATGACCTTCGCGGTGGAGGAGGTCCATCCGGTGGCGGACAAGGTCGCCATCCGCTTCCAGATCACCCTGACCCTGGCCGGCGACGCCACCATGTACATCCGGGGTGTCGAGGTCTTCACCATCACCGACGAGGGCCTCATCAGCGCGGTCGAGGCCTACTGGGGCGAAGAGGACGTGACCTTCGCCTGAGACCGTGCTGCCGGCGCCGCCCGGCGGCGAGCGCGGGCGGCGACCCCGCCGGTCCCGGCTCCGGCGGACCCAGGGCGGTGATTCCGACGCGGTGACCTGGCCCTGGATGACGTGACACACCCCACCGGTATCCTCCACAGATGGCCGACCGTCTCGTCGTTCGCGGCGCTCGTGAGCACAACCTCCGAGATGTCTCGCTGGACCTGCCCCGGGACCGGCTGATCGTCTTCACCGGCCTGTCGGGCTCGGGCAAGTCCTCCCTGGCCTTCGACACCATCTACGCCGAGGGCCAGCGCCGTTACGTCGAGTCCCTCTCGGCCTACGCCCGCCAATTCCTGGGCCAGATGGACAAGCCCGACGTCGATTTCATCGAGGGCCTCTCACCGGCCATCTCCATCGACCAGAAGTCGGCCTCCCGCAACCCGCGCTCGACCGTGGGGACGATCACCGAGGTCTACGACTACCTCCGCCTTCTGTATGCCCGCATCGGTCATCCGCACTGCCCCGTCTGCGGACGGCCCGTGGCGCGCCAGACCCCGCAGCAGATCGTCGACCGGGTCCTCGAATTGCCCGAGGGGACGCGCTTCCAGGTCATGGCGCCGGTGGTGCGGGGCCGCAAGGGCGAGTACAGCTCCCTCCTCGACGACCTGGCCAAGCAGGGCTTCGCCCGGGTCCGGGTCGACGGGGTGCCCCTCGAGCTCTCCGAGCGGGCCGACGTCAACCTGGCCCGCTACGAGATGCACACCATTGAGGTGGTGGTCGACCGCCTGGTCAGCCGGGCCAACATGCGCCAGCGCCTCACGGAGTCGATCGAGACCGCCCTGGAGCTGACGGGCGGCACGGCCGAGGTCCTGGTGATGAACGGCAAGGGCGAGGGCGGCAAGGGTGCCGCCGGCAAGGGCGCCGGCGGCAAGGGCAACAACGGCAAGGGAGATGGCGGCACGGGCGACGTCGACGCCGGAGAGGACGTCGAGCCCAACGAGGCCATCACCTTCTCCCAGCATCTGGCCTGCACCCATTGCGGCATCAGCTTCGAGGAGCCCGCACCCCGCAGCTTCTCCTTCAACTCGCCCTACGGGGCCTGCCCGGCCTGTCTCGGCCTGGGCACCAGGTTCGAGGTCGACCCCGAGCTGGTCGTGCCCGACGATTCGCTCTCCCTGGCCGAGGGCGCGCTGGCGCCGTGGTCCGGAGCACGCAGCGAGTACTTCACCGGCCTGCAGGTCGGGGTGGCCGAGTTCGGCGGCTTCGACTTCGACGCGCCGTGGAAGTCACTCAGGGCCAAGGACAAGAAGCTCGTCCTCTACGGCACGGGCAGCCGCTCGGTGCACGTGACCTACAAGAACCGCTTCAACCGCAAGCGCTCGTACGAGGCGATCTTCGAGGGGATCATCCCGTGGCTGCAGCGCCGCCACGGCGAGTCCGAGTCGGACTGGTCGCGCGAGCAGATCGAGCAGTACATGCGCGAGGTGGCCTGCCCCGAGTGCAAGGGCGCCCGCCTCAAGCCCGAGTCGCTCGCCGTGACCGTGGGCGGCCGCAACATCTTCGAGCTGTGCAGCCTGTCCATCGCCAACGCGGTCGAGGCGATGTCCACGCTGGAGCTGAGCGACCGCGAGCACATGATCGCCGACCGCGTCTTCAAGGAAGTGCGCGAGCGCATGCAGTTCCTGCTCGACGTGGGGCTCGACTACCTCTCGCTGGCCCGCTCGGCCGGCACGCTCTCGGGCGGCGAAGCGCAGCGGATCCGCCTGGCCAGCCAGATCGGCAGCGGCCTCGTCGGTGTGCTGTACGTGCTCGACGAGCCTTCCATCGGCCTGCACCAGCGCGACAACCAGCGCCTCATCGGGACGCTGGAGCGGCTGCGCAACCTGGGGAACACGGTCATTGTGGTGGAGCACGACGAGGAGACCATTCGCACCGCCGACTACGTCGTCGACATCGGGCCTGGCGCGGGGGAGCACGGCGGCAACGTGGTGCACGCGGGCCCGGTCACGGGGCGCGGCGGCCTGCTGACGAACAAGGCGTCCATCACGGGGCAGTACCTGTCGGGCAAGAAGTCGATCCCGGTGCCGGCCCGGCGGCGGCCGGGGACGGGCGATGTCGTGACCGTGCGCGGCGCGAGGGAGCACAATCTGAAGGACGTCGACGTGTCCTTTCCGCTGGGTTGCCTCATCGCGGTGACCGGCGTCTCGGGGTCGGGCAAGTCGACGCTCGTCAACGACATCCTGCTGCGTTCGCTGGCCCAGCACCTGCACCGCGCCAAGGCGATCCCGGGCCGGCACCGCAAGGTGGAGGGCATGGCCAACCTCGACAAGGTGGTCGATGTCGACCAGGCCCCCATCGGGCGCACCCCGCGCTCCAACCCGGCGACCTACACCGGCGTCTTCGACCACATCCGCAAGCTCTTCGCCCAGACGGCCGAGGCCAAGGTGCGCGGCTACCAGCCGGGCCGCTTCTCCTTCAACGTGCGGGGCGGACGCTGCGAGGCTTGCGCGGGCGACGGGACCATCAAGATCGAGATGCACTTCCTGCCCGACGTCTACGTCCCCTGCGAGATCTGCCACGGCGCGCGCTACAACCGCGACACCCTCGAGATCACGTTCCGGGGCAAGACCATCGCCGACGTGCTCGACCTGTCCTGCGAGGAGGCGCTGAGCTTCTTCGCCAAGCAGCCGCCCATCGCCCGTCACATGCAGACCCTGGTCGACGTGGGCCTGGGGTATGTCCGGCTGGGCCAGCCGGCGCCGACGTTGTCCGGTGGCGAGGCGCAGCGGGTGAAGCTGGCCAGCGAGCTGAGCCGCCGTCCCACCGGCCACACCTTCTACATCCTCGATGAGCCGACGACGGGGCTGCACTTCGAGGACACGCGACGCCTGCTGGAGGTTCTCGGGCGCCTGGTGGAGCAGGGCAACACGGTCGTGGTCATTGAGCACAATCTCGACGTGATCAAGACGGCGGACTGGATCATCGACCTCGGCCCCGAGGGCGGCGACAAGGGTGGCACCGTCATCGCCGAGGGCACGCCCGAGCAGGTGGCCAAGACGGCGGGGTCCTACACCGGTGAGGTGCTCAAGCCGGTGCTGGCCAGAGCCAAGTAACCGCTTCGGCGCGTGGCGTCGGATTCAGGCGTCGCGGCTGAGCACACGCCACCAGGCAAATCCGATAGCGGCGATTCCGAGCGCGAGGAACAGCGCCGCCTCAATGCCCTGAAATGCCCAGAACCGACTGTCCGGCTGGTACGTGACCAATTGATGGAACCCGTGAGCGGTCAGACACCGGCCGTTGACGCCGGATCCCTTCAAGAGCGCGGTGCGGCACTGGGCCGGGAGCCCCAGGACCGGGAAACCCGCCCCGAGATTCACGCCGTGGCCATTCACGAAGCTCGTCGAGAGGACCCACGCGCCCGGTGGTGAAGAGGACGACCCCACTGGCGGGAACAGCTTCGTGAAGGGGGACATGTAGTGCGGGCGGAGATACACCCCGACGAGGGCGCGTAGACCCACGAAGAGGCCGAGCGTGACCGCCAGGCTCGGGAGGACTCGCCGGACCACCGAGCCGACCGCGATGCCGAGCGACACGGCGAAGATCGCATAGGCCACCGGCACGACGCCTTGCACATCGAAAGCCTGGAATCGTGAGTAGAGCGCGTTCTCGGGGTAGCGCCAGTAGCTGACGAGCGTCGTCAGGGCGGCTCCCCACAGTGTGGCGGCGAGCAGCGCCCATCCGATGTTGGCGCGCAACCATCGGCGCCGACTCACGCCTTGCGTCCAGGCCCAGCTGTGCGTGTCGTCCTCGAACTCCTTCGACAACAACGGAGCGCCCCAGAACAGCCCGAGCAGCAGCGGGACCACGAGCGTGAGGTCGACCAGGTCCTGAATCGCACCGTCGCCACGGAACAGTTGACCGACCAGGTCCCCGCAGCTCCGGGACGCCTGGCACGAAGCCAAGGCGGAGCGGTACTCGTTCGCCATCACGGTGCCGGTCACGAGAAGCAGGACGCCGAAGAGGGCTAGCGCGCCAAGCGCGAACCAGACTTGATTGCGGTGCAGCCGCCAGACCAAGGCGTTCATCGGGCGACCGCGGCCAGTCCGGGTTGCGCCCTCGTCCCAACGGCCTCGCCCTCCATGTAGGCCAGGACCACGTCCTCCAAGCCCACCTCGCTGACGTGCCACGTCGGGTCGAGGATCGGGCCCGTGGTGCGTACGAGGAGCCGGGTTTGCCGTTGCGTCTGCACCGCACGAATGACACTGAGCCCAGGCTCGACCTCTCGCAGGTCTCGGCGCGGTCCGACCAATGAACGGTGAGAGGCGAGGAGAACCTCGATGTCCTCGCAGAGCACCGCCCGCGAGGCGCTCAGGAAGATCAGATGGTCGCACACACGCTCGAGGTCGTGGAGGAGATGGGACGACACGATCACGGACATGCCGCTCTCGGCAACCGCCTCGCTCAGTGACCTCAGGAACTCGCGGCGCGCCAGGGGATCGAGGGAGGCCACAGGCTCGTCGAGCAACAGCAGCTCGGGCTGCTTGGCCAGCGCCAAACCGAGGCCGACCTGAGCGCGTTGGCCGCCCGAGAGGGTCTGTACCGGACGGTCTGCCGGGACACCGAGCGCTGCGAGCCTGCGCCGGGCCCCCTGGTCGTCCCAGCGACGGTTGACATGCGCGCCGACAGCGATGTGGTCGTCGGCACTCAGCCGCTGGTAGAGGGGCACGTCCTGCGCCAGATAGCCGACTCGGGAAAGAAGCTCCTCCGACGCGCCCGGGGTCTCGCCCAGCACGGACGCTGAGCCGGTCGATGGCCGCACGAGGCAGACAAGCAAGCGGAGCAAGGTGGTCTTGCCCGCTCCATTCGCCCCCACCAGGGCGGTGACGCGCCCGGGTGGTACGTCGAGGGTGCAGTCCTGAAGTGCCCAGACGGAGCCAAAGCGCTTCCCGAGGGCGCGGGTCTCCACGGCCAGCGGGCTCATGCGGTCCTCGATTGCGATTGCGATTGCGATTGCGCGCGCAACGTGTCACGCAACAAGGCCTCCATGGCGTCGTCGTCCATGCCCGCCGAACGGGCCGACTGCACCCATTTCGAGAGGCTCCGTCCGAGTCGGAGTTGCGTGCCGGGCGGCGGGCCGTCGGGCCGCCTGCACACGAAGGTCCCCACGCCTTGACGTCCCTGGACGATTCCCTCGTGCTCGAGTTCCCGATAAGCCTTGTGGACGGTGTTCGGATTGACAGCCACTTCCGCCACCACCTCCTTGACCGTGGGGAGCCTGTCGCCCACCTCGAGCACGCCCGTCCGGACGGCCTGGCGGACCTGCTCCGCAAGTTGGAGATACGCGGGTACACCCGAGTCGGATCGGAGCTGGAACGTGAGGAGCTGACTGAGGTAGGACGCTTCACTAGTCATCTAGACAACTAGATCACAGTCGGACGAGGGGGTCAAGAGACCCTCGTTTGCTCCGAACGAATCACCGGTGACCACACCCCCACAACTGAGAGGGCGTAACGGTCGCCGTTTTCGGTACAAAGTGCGTGCAATTCGCACTGATTCGCACTGCGCAATGTGTGACAACCCCGTGCTTGCATCGAAGGCATGGAGTTGGAGAACTTCGCCGAATCTCTCGATGCACTGGTGGCCTCTGGGGCCACCAACTACGGCGACGGGGCCTCCATCGTCGAGCTGGAGCGCTTGTTCTCGCGCTTTGAGTCCTTCGTCACCGAGGCCACCGCGGCCTTTGAGGCGGGGGAGGAGTGGGCGGCCGAGGGCGCCAAGACGGCGGCGGCGTGGATCTCGAGCAAGTGCCGGGTGCCGCGCGCGGTGGCCAAGCGCCGGGTGCGCCTCGCCCGGACGCTGCGCCAGCTGCCCGCCTGTGCGCAGGCCTGGCGTGACGGGGCCATCGGGGCCGAGCAGGCCCGGGCCATCGCCTCGGCCCGGCGCCACCGCACCGAGTCCTCCATGGCCCGTGACGAGCCCATGCTCGTCGCCCAGGCCGCAGCGTTGGGCTTCGAGGACTTCTCCCGGGCCCTGGCCTATTGGAAGCAGCTGGCCGACCCCGACGGGGCCGAGGCTTCCGACGAGGAGCGCAAGGCCTCACGCAACGTGTTCTTGGAATCGAGCTTTTCTGGCATGTGGCTGGGCCAGATGACCCTTGACCCGATAGCGGGCTCGATCGTGGCGAACGAGCTCAACCGACTGGAGCACGACCTCTTCGAGGCCGACTGCGCCGAGGCCAAGGAGAGACTGGGGAGGACGGCGCGCATCGACGAGCTGGCCCGCACCTCGGCCCAGCGCCGGGCCGACGCCATGGTGGAGATGGCCACGAGGAGCCGCACCGCCCCGGCCGAGGGCATCCGACCCGCCCCCCTCTTCAGCGTCTTCATCGGCTACGAGACGATGCGGGGCCGCATCTGTGAGCTCGAGAACGGCACGGTGCTGGCCCCCGGTGCCCTGGCGCCGTGGATGGACTCGGCCTACTTCGAGCGGGCCATCTTCTCGCTCGGCAACCGGATCGACGTCAGCGTGCGGGCCCGGCTCTTCAGTGGTGGGACGAGGCGGGCCATCGAGCTGAGGGACCGCATCTGCACCCACCCGCACTGCTACGAGCCCGCCGAGAGCTGCCAGGTCGACCACATTCAGACCTACGCCGACGGCGGCCCCACCACCCAAGACAACGGCCGCTTGCTCTGCGGCTTCCACAACCGCCTGCGCAACCAACAAGAGCGCCGAGGCGCCCAGCGCCCGCCGCCCAGCGCCGCCTGAGGGCGCGGGCGCCGTCGGCCAAACGACGTGTCAGCCCGTCCCGGGCATCACCCGCCGCTCGATCGGGCCCGGCGCAGTCGAAAAGGCAGCCCCTCGCCACTTTGGCGCGCCCGCGAACCGGTGCGCCTGTGCGCCTGCGCGACCGTGAACGAGTAGGGAACCGACTGCCCGCTGCCCGCTGCCCGCTGCCGCAGCGGCTCGCTCAGGACAGATGCGTGTGTGGCCGCTCGAGCGGGACGCCGTCGAGGAACAAGTCGATCTTCTCGTTGTAGAAGGCGATCAGCCCGGCAATGGGCAGGAGTTCGCGGGTGGGGAAGTCGTAGGTCCAGGCAATGTCGGGATGGATGCGCAGCTCGACGTTGGCCGACCAATAGCCGCTCGTGGTCCCCTTGTAGGGGCACTCGGTCTGCGTATCCGACGGCACCAAATGCGTGAAGTCGACGTCGGTGCGGTCGATGTAATAGCGCGTCGGGAGCCCCGTCTCGAAACAGAGGACGGGGGAGGTGGTCTCGGCCAGCACGACGCCCTTGGATTCGACGCGCAAGCGCCGGCTCGACCGGAGGGAGTCGACGCGGGTGTAGGGGTTGCGCGGGTGGACGAACACCTGCTCGTCCTCCTCGAACCACGCATCGAAGGCCGACCACGAGAAACGGACGGTGTCGTCGAGGCCCTCCACCTTGGCGGCTGTGAGCACCGTCGCCGCACTCGGTCGGTCGACGCCGCCGACCCGCACGGCGTAGCGCCGGGCGTCACCCCTCGACGTCTCCATGGCCTGTCCCTCGTCAACGAGCGCATCGGCCGCAACGTCAGCCAGCGGAATGTAGTACTGCGGGTAGGACGTGTTCTCCCACACGTAGCGGGCGTTGGTCGTGTCGACGACCGGCTGGCCGGCCAGGAAGGCCCGGACGCGGCGCGGCACCGGCTGCACGTGGTTGACCGGGACGGGTGGGGCGGGGAAGTCGCTCACGGCAATGGCCTCCTGTCGGCGCGGCACCAGATCGGGACCCTATCGGCGTTGCAGCCGTGGCAGTGCAGGTGAAGCACAATCGGCACAACACCCGGAACCACAGCCGGCATCACAGCCGGAAAAAACAGCCGGCATCACAGCCGGAGCCACAATCCGAGAAACGCTCAGAAATCAGAATCGGAGCGTGCACCACCCATCAGGTGATGGCCAGCATGCGCTCGAGCGCGACCTTGGCCCACGCACTCGTGTCGGGGTCGACGACAATGCGGTTGCGCACCTCTCCGTCCACCAGCCCCTCCAGGACCCAGGCCAGGTGCTGGGGATCGATGCGCGACATGGTGGAGCAGGGGCATACGAGCGGGTCGAGGCAGACAACCGTCTTGTCGGGTGACTCGTTGTTGAGCCGGTTCACCAAGTGGATCTCGGTCGCCACGCCGATGACCGAGCCCGCAGGGGCGGCGGCGACGGCGCGGATGATGGCGTCGGTCGAGCCGGTCACGTCACCGAGCGACACCACATCGTGCGCGCACTCGGGGTGCACCATGACGATGCCATCGGGGTACGTCGCACGGAAGGCTTCGATGTGCGCCGGGCGGAAGCGCTGGTGCACCGAGCAGTGCCCCTTCCACAGCAGCAGCGTGGACTCCTTGACCTCGCGGTCGGTCAGGCCACCCAGCGCCGACCGGGGGTTCCAGACCCGCATGTCGTCGGCGCCGTAGCCGAGCTCGAAGCCGGTGTTCCGCCCGAGATGCTGGTCCGGAAAGAAGAGCACGCGGTCGCCCCGACCGGCCTCCAGGGCCCAGGTCAGCACGGCCCGGGCGTTGGACGAGGTGCAGACGGCCCCCCCGTGGCGGCCGACGAAGGCCTTCAGGGCGGCGGCCGAGTTCATGTAGGTGACCGGGATCAGGTCGTCCACGTCGATCACCCGGGCCAGCTCGTCCCAGGCCTCCTCCACCTGGTCGATGTCGGCCATGTCCGCCATGGAGCATCCGGCGTTGAGATCGGGCAACAACACCTGCTGGTGGTCGCCGGTGAGGACGTCGGCCGACTCGGCCATGAAGTGGACGCCGCAGAAGACGATGAACTCGGCCTCGGTCTGGCCGGCCGCCAGCCGCGACAGGCCGAAGGAGTCGCCCCGGGCATCGGCCCAGCGCATGATCTCGTCGCGCTGGTAATGGTGCCCGAGAACGAACAGCCGGGACCCGAGCGCGGCCTTCGCCGCACCGATCATGGAAGCCAGTTCGTCCTCGTGTGCGGACGTGTAGCGCTCCGGAAGTGGCGTCTGCAGCCTGAGCATGTGGTGTGCCCCCTTGTCGGGAGTGCATCGATATGGCCGGCGGGGACAGCCTGGTCGCCCATCCGCGGGTATGTCGGCCTCGATGCGAGGTTGTATGCCGGAAACCAGGCCGGCACCAGGCAGTGTAACGCCCCCCACCAGCGCCGGCGCGAGACAGCGCAAAAGTAGAATGAGACCAGTGCACGACCCCCCGCCGACCGGAACCATCCCGGACGCCCCGGGCTCGTACCAGTTCTACGACGCCGAGGGACGGGTCCTCTACGTGGGCAAGGCCAAGTCCCTGCGCCACCGCCTGCCCAACTACTGGCAGAAGTCGGCCCAGCTCGGGCCCCGCACGGCGCAGATGGTGGCCCAGGCCGACCATGTGGAGTGGGTGGTGGTCGACAGCGAGGTCGACGCGCTCATCCTCGAGCACAGCCTCATTCAGGCGCACCTGCCCCGCTACAACGTCCGCCTGAAGGACGACAAGAGCTACCCCTGGCTGGCCGTCACCCTCAACGAGGAATGGCCCCGCCCGGCGGTCGTCAGAGGCCGCAAGCGCAAGGGTGTCCGCTACTTCGGCCCTTATGGCAACGCCGGCGCCATCCGATCGACACTGGACCTCCTCGTCCGGAGCTTCCCCGTCCGCACGTGCTCGGACACCAAGTTCACCCGCCACGAGCGCCTGGGCCGGCCCTGCCTCCTCTTCGACATCGACCGCTGCTCCGGCCCCTGCGTCGGCGCCGTGGACCACGAGGCGTACGACGGGTACGTCAACGACCTGATGGGGTTCCTCTCGGGCGATACCGAGCCCGTGCTGGCCCGGCTGGAGGCCGAGATGCTGGCCGCCAGCGAGGAGCTGCAGTTCGAGCGCGCCGCCCGCCTGCGCGACCGCATCGTCGCCGTGCACAAGGCGGCCGAGTCGCAGCAGATGGTCTCGGACCGGGCCGAGGACTTCGACGTCGTGGGCCTGGCCGAGGACCCGCTGGAGGCATCGGTGCAGATCTTCCACGTGCGGCGCGGCCGCGTGGTCGGTCACCGGGGCTTCGTGGCCGAGAAGGTGGAGGACCTCTCGGGGCCCGAGTTCATGGCCCAGGTCGTGGCGCAGGTCTACGGGGCCGACGGCGCCGACGTGCCCCGCCGCCTGCTGGTGCCCGAGGAGCCGGCGGACCGGCAGCTGCTGCAGAGCTGGCTGCACACCATCCGCGACGGCCCGGTCGACATTGCGGTCCCCCAACGCGGGGCCAAGCGCGCGCTGCAGGAGACCGTCACCCGCTCGGCCGGCGAGGACCTGGCCCGCCACCGGCTGCGCCGGGCGGCCGACCACAACGCGCGGTCGAAGGCCCTGACCGAGCTGCAGTCGGCGCTGTCGCTGCGCGAGGCGCCGCTGCGCATTGAGTGTTACGACATGAGCCACCTGCAGGGGACCGACTACGTGGGCTCCATGGTCGTCTTCGAGGACGGGCTCTCCAAGCGCTCCGACTACCGGCGCTTCAAGGTCAAGTCCGTCCCCGGCAACGACGACTACGCCGCCATGGAGGAGGTGTTGACGCGCCGGCTCACCGCCCTGCAGCAGCCGGACCCGGTCCCGGCGGACGGGCGGCCGCGCCGCTTCGCCTACCGCCCCAACCTGATCGTCGTCGACGGCGGCAAGGGCCAGCTCGGGGTGGCCGAGCGGGTCGTGCGCGAGCTCGGGCTCCAGGACGAGGTGGAGCTGGCCTCGCTGGCCAAGCAGTTCGAGGAGGTGTACCGGCCGGGCTCGCCCGACCCGGTGCGTCTGCGGCGGGGCTCGGACGCCCTCTACCTGCTGCAGCGGCTGCGTGACGAGGCCCACCGCTTCGCCATCACCTTCCACCGGGAGCGCCGGGGCAAGCGGATGACCAGGAGCATCCTGGACGACATCCCCGGCCTGGGGCCGGCCCGCAAGGCCCGCCTGGTCAAGGAGATGGGCGGGGTGAACGCCGTGCGGGCGGCCTCCCTGGAGGAGCTGCTGTCCCGCTCCTGGCTGCCCGACGACGTCGGGCTGGCCGTGTTCGAGGCCACCCACACGCTGGGGCCGCGCCCGGTCGGGGGCGCGGCCGGGCGCACGGTGGGAGGACCCATGGCCGGGGGCGCGATGCTGGGGGGCCCGAGGCTGATGGGCGGAGGGCTGGAGGGCAATGAGCGAGTTCGTGGTGGTGACGGGGATGTCGGGCGCCGGGCGCTCGACGGCGGCGGCGGCCCTCGAGGACGTGGGCTGGTTCGTCATCGACAACCTGCCGGCCGGGCTCATCATGAAGATGGTCGAGATGGTGGACCGCCCGGGCTCCGGCATAGAGCGCGTGGCCCTGGTGATCGGCCGCGGCGGCAGCAACACCGGCTCGGAGTACTTCGACGACCTGCCCGACGTGCTCGACGAATTGCAGGCGACCCGCAAGCGGGTGCGGGTCGTCTTCCTCGATGCCGCCGACGACGTGCTGGTGCGGCGCTACGAGGGGACGCGACGGCGCCACCCGCTGGCGGCGCGCGGCGTGGAGGAGTCGATCGCCGACGAGCGCAAGCTGCTGCAGCCGGTGCGCGAGCGCGCCGACCTCCTCGTCGACACGGGCGACCTGAACTCCAACCAGCTCCGGCTGCGCATTCTGGAGGCGTTCGGCGACGACGAGGCGCCGCGCATGCAGACCTCGGTGGTCTCCTTCGGCTACAAGCACGGCATCCCGCTCGATGTCGACGTGGTCTTCGACTGCCGCTTCCTGCCCAACCCGTTCTGGGTGGAGGAGCTGCGGCCCTTCAGCGGCCAGGACGACCCCGTGCGCGAGTACGTCCTCGGCCAGCCCGAATCGCGCGACTTCCTGGACAAGGTGGACGAGCTGCTGACCAGCATCCTCCCCGCCTTCGCCCGGGAGGGGAAGTCGTACCTGACCATCGCCATGGGCTGTACGGGCGGGCGGCACCGGTCGGTGACGCTGGCCGAGGAGCTGGCGACGCGGCTGAGCGCGCACGGCGGCCCGGTGTCGGTCTTCCACCGGGACATCGACCGATGAGCGGTGCGGCACGACGGGGCGGGCGCCCGTCGGTGGTGGCCATCGGTGGCGGGCACGGCACGGCCGTCACGTTGAAGGCGGCGCAGCGCTACGCGGGCCTCCTCACCGGGGTGGTCTCGGTGGCCGACGACGGCGGCAGCAGCGGCCGGCTGCGCGAGCTGCTCAACATCGTGGCCCTGGGCGACATCCGCAAGTGCCTGGTGGCCCTGGCCGACGAGGACTCCGCGCTGGCCGACGCGTTCGAGCGCCGCTACGACGAGGGGGAGCTGAAGGGCCACGCGCTGGGCAACCTGATTCTGGCGGGCCTGATCGACGCCACGGGCGACCTCGTCCTGGGGGTGGCCGAGGCGGCCCAGCTCCTGGGGGCGAGCGGGGACGTGCTGCCCGCCACCTCGGAGCTGGTGGTGCTGAAGGCCGAGTCCGGCCACGGCACGGTGGCGGGCCAGGTGGCCGTCAAGGGGACGTCGGACATCCATCGGGTCTCGCTGGTGCCCGGTGACGCCCAGCCGCCACCCCTGGCGGTGGAGCGGATCGCCGAGGCGGACCAGATCGTCATCGGCCCCGGATCCCTGTTCACCAGCGTGTTGGCCGCCGTGGCGGTGGGAGGTATCACCGAGGCGGTGGCCGCCTCAAAAGCCCAGGTCGTATACGTGTGCAACCTGCGTCCCGAGGTGTCGGAGACGGAAGGCTTCGACGTGGCGGATCATGTCGCGGCCCTGAGCAGGCACAATGTCACTGTGGACGTCGTGCTGTGTGACAGCATCCGGGGTATGAGCATCGGGGCGACGGACGTCCAGGTGCTCGACGTCCCCCTGACGGGGGAGAACACCCTGGTCCACAGCCCGGCCAAACTGGCGCAGGCGCTGTCGGGTCTGCTGGCATAGCCGGGGACGCCGAGAGGACCGAGAGGAAGGGTCGAAATGACGGTGCGGGTCGGGATCAACGGCTTCGGGCGGATCGGGCGCAACTTCTTGCGCGCCGTCCTGGCCACGGGCGCCGACGTGGAGGTCGTGGGCGTCAACGACCTGACGTCGGCCGACACCCTGGCGCACCTGCTGCGCTACGACTCGACGCACGGCCGCCTGCAGGTGCCGGTCCAGGTCGAGGGCAGCGACCTGCTGGTGGGGGAGCGCCACATCCGTGTCATGGCCGAGCGGGACCCGGCGCAGCTGCCCTGGGACCTGCTCGGGGCGGACGTGGTGATTGAGTCCACCGGGATCTTCACCAGCCGGGAACAGGCGGCGGCGCACCTGGGCGGCACGGTGAAGCGGGTCATCATCTCGACGGCGTCGGGCGACGCCGACGCCACCTTCGTGATGGGCGTCAACGACCAGGACTTCGACCCCGAGAAGGACGTCGTCATCTCCAACGCGTCCTGCACGACGAACTGCTTCGTCCCCATGGTCAAGGTGATCGACGACGAGTTCGACATCGTGAGCGGGCTCATGACGACCGTGCACGCCTACACCAACGACCAGAACCTGCTCGACCTGCCGCACACGGACATGCGGCGGGCGCGGGCGGCGGCCACCAACATTGTGCCGACCTCGACCGGTGCGGCCCGGGCCACCGGGCTGGTGCTGGCCGCCATGAAGGGACACCTCGACGGCACGTCGCTGCGGGTGCCGCTGCCGGCCGGCTCCATCACCGACTTCACCGCCGTCGTGAAGGGCAACCCGACCGTCGACGAGGTGAACGCGGCCTTCGCCACGGCGGCGGCCAAGCCGCCGCTCGACAAGTATCTCGTCTACACCGAGGACCCGATCGTCTCGAGCGACATCGTGGGCTCGCCCGCCTCGTGCACCTTCGACGCCGGGCTGACCATGATCATGCCGATCAACGAGTCGCTCTCTCTGGTCAAGACCTTCGGCTGGTACGACAACGAGTGGGGCTACTCCAACCGCCTGGTCGACCTGGCCGTCCTGGTGGGGAGCTGACCTTGCCGGACCCCCTCCGCGGCATTCCGCTCCTGGGGGACCTCCCCCCGCTGGAGGGTCGGCGCGTCCTGGTGCGGGTCGACTTCAACGTGCCGCTGCACATCGGCGTGCGGGGCCGGGCCACGGTGGCCGACGACTTCCGCATCACGCGCCGCGCTGCCGACGCTGCGCTGGCTGCAGGACGAGGGCGCGCACGTGGTGGCGGCGTCGCATCTCGGCCGGCCGGGGGGCGCACCGGACCCGCGCTGGGAGATGGACCCGGTGCGTGAGCGGTTGGAGGCCCTCTGCCCCGGCGTGGAGCTGACCCAGAACCTGCGCTTCGACCCGGGCGAGAAGGCCAACGACCCGGCCTTCGTGCAGCGGCTCATCGCCGGCTTCGACGCCTACGTGGACGAGGCCTTCGGCGCGGCGCACCGGACGCACGCCTCCATCGTGGGGCCGCCCCGCTTCCTCCCGAGCGCGGCCGGGCTGCGCTTCGCCAAGGAGATCGAGGTGCTGGGCGACATTCTGGAGCAGCCCGCCCGCCCCTTCGTGGCGGTGGTGGGCGGGGCCAAGGTGGCGGACAAGCTCGAGGTGCTCAAGGTGCTGGCCACCAAGGTGGACACGCTGGTGGTGGGCGGCGGCATGGCGTACACGTTCCTGGCCGCCCGCGGGCAGGCCGTCGGCAGCTCGCTGCTGGACGAGACGCACCTGGACGACTGCCGGGCCCTGCTGGACTCGGGCGTCGAGATCCTGCTGCCGACCGACACCCGGGCCCTGGAGCCCGGCGGCACCTTCGGGCCGCCCTCCCTGGGCCACGGGCCGCGGGGGAGCGTCAAGGTCATTGAGGGCGACCTGCCCGACGGCTGGACCGGCCTGGACATCGGCCCCGACTCGGCCGCGGCGTTCGCCGCGGTCGTGGGCGGCGCCGGCACCGTGCTGTGGAACGGCCCGCTGGGCGCCTTCGAGGACCCCCGCTTCGCCGAGGGCACCCGGATTGTGGCCGAGGCGGTGGCCAACTGCCCCGGCTTCTCCGTCGTCGGGGGAGGGGACAGCGCCAGCGCGCTGGAGGAGCTCGGCCTGTGCGACCGCGTCGGCTACCTGTCGACCGGTGGCGGCGCCTCGCTGTCGTTCATTGAGCGGGAGGGTCACCTGCCCGGGATCGACGCCCTGCGCCAGGCACCCAACGCACCACGGGGGTGAGCACGCCGGCCATGTTGTGCATCGGGCAATGAGCACCCGCCGCCCGCTCGTCAGCGGGAACTGGAAGATGCACCACGACCACATTGAGGCGCTGCACACGGTGCGCGACCTCGGTCTGCGCCTGAAGCCCGACGACGTGGCGCGCGTCGACGTGTCGGTCCACCCGCCCTTCACCGACCTGCGCACCGTGCAGACGCTGGTGGAGAAGGAGCACATCCCGGTCGCGCTGGGCGCGCAGCACTGCTCGGACGAGGACGCCGGGGCGCGCACCGGCGAGATCAGCCCGCGTTTCCTGGCCCGCCTCGGGACGGCCTACGTCATCGTCGGGCACTCGGAGCGCCGCACGCTCTTCGGCATGGACGACGCCACCGTGGCGTCGACGCTGCGGGCCGTGCTGCGCAACGGCATGACGCCCGTGCTCTGCATCGGCGAGTCCGAGGAGCAACGCGACGCGCGGCAGACGGAGGCCATCCTGGAGGAGCAGGTGCTGGCCGCCCTCCCGGGGCTGGCGCCCGAGGTGGTGGGCGGCCTGGTGCTGGCCTACGAGCCGCTGTGGGCGATCGGCACCGGCAAGGCGGCCACCGCGGTGGACGCCGAGGACGCCTGCGTCTTCATCCGGTCCCTGGTGGCCAAGGCGGGCGGGGACGAGGCCGCGGCGGCCGTCCGGATCCAGTACGGGGGATCGGTGAACGCCGAGAACGCGGCCGACCTGATGGCCGAGCCCGACGTGGACGGCCTGCTGGTGGGGGGTGCCAGCCTGGAGGCGGCGGCCTTCACTGACATCATTCGGGCCACCGCCGCCTGCTACCGTTCCTAGGCCGAACAGGCTGTTCGGACGCGAGTTGGAGGCTCCGCCGTGCTGGCAACCTTGGACACTGTCACCTGGATCTACATCGTCATTGAGGTGCTGTCCGCGCTCGGCCTGATCTTCCTGATCCTGATGCACAGCGGGAAGGGCGGGGGCCTGTCCGACATGTTCGGTGGGAGCGTGGGCGCGGCGGCGCAGGGCTCCACGGTGGTGGAGCGCAACCTGGACCGCATCACGGTGACCGTGGCCATCATCTTCGCCCTCACGACGATCGTCCTGGACCTCCGGCTGCAGTGACGGGCCGGGGCCGAGGCCCCCGGCGCTGGCGCTGGTGGTGGCTGGTCGGGACGGGCACGGCGCTGGCCCTGTTGGCGTCGGCCTGCGGGACCTCCGGCGGGGGTGGCACCAGCGTCACCTACGTCGGCGTGGCGGGCGGGGCGATCTCCTTCGGCATGACGGAGAGCCCGACCGGCTGCAACCCCAACACGCCGGGCGGTGACACGCCGGGGACGCAGACGGTGCTGGCCGGGGTCCTCCCGAGCCCCTACGTGCCGAACGTGGTCAGCGGCAGCGGGCAGGCGGCGGCCAACTCGGAGCTGATCGTGTCCGCCGAGCCGGTCGACATCAGTCCGCAGACCATCATCTACACCTTGAACCCGAAGGCGGTGTGGTCCGACGGCGTGCCCGTCACGGCCGCTGACTTCAAGTACGCCTGGGAGCAGCAGCGGGGCGACCCCGTGACCTCCTCGCCCGACGTGGCCAGCATCGCCGGCTACCGCGACATCTCGTCGGTGACCGGCTCCAACGGCGGGCACACGGTGACAGTGAAGTTCAAGACCACCTTCGCCGACTGGCAGATGCTCTTCGCCAACCTCGTGCCGGCCCACGTGATGGAGAAGGTGGGGTGGAACCCGGCCTGCACCACGGTCGATCCGGCCATCGACCTGTCGGCGGGGCCGTTCATGCTGGGCAAGGTGACGCCCCAGAAGATCACCCTGGTGCAGAACCCCAAGTGGTGGGGGACGCCGGCCAACTCCAGGTCGATCACCATCCACATCGCGTCCTCCACGGCGCAGCTGGCGCAGTGGATGGCCTCGGGCTACGTGCAGGTAGCAGAGCCCAGCACGGTGACCCAGTCCTTCCTGACCCAGATGACGGGGCTGCCGGGGGCACAGAGCGAGGTGGACACGTCGGCGACGCTGCTGCAGCTCGACATGGCGAGCTCGCTCGACGCGGATCTGTCGCCGGACCTCAGGGCGGCCATCGCCCTGAGCATCAACCGGCAGGAACTGGTCAACCAGCAGGTCAGCTTCGCGGCGCCGGGCATCCTGCCGGGCAACAGCCATCTGACCGTGCAGGGCCAGCAGAATTACAAGCCGGCCTCGACCGCGTCGCCCACCACGACGGTGCCACCGCCGCCGTCGTCGACGTCCACCACCAAGGTCGGTGCCGGTGGCAGCGTCAACTTCCCGGTGACACCGGTGCCGGCACAGGCGGACGCCTTCATCGCCATGTCGGGGCTGGTCCGCTCACCAGGCAACCCGTACTACCACTCGGCCTTCGGCGCCCCGTTCCAGTTGCACATGATTTACGACTCGAGTGACCCCTGGGCGACGGCGGCCGCCCCGGTCATGCAGTCCGAGCTGCTGGCCGCGGGTCTCGATACGACACTGCTCCCCGTCGACGGCGCGGCCAAGACGGGACAGGTGCTGGCGGCCGGCTACGCCGACCTGGCGGTGCTCCCGGTGACCTTCACGCCCTACATGAGCCAGACCATGGCCATGTACACGCAACTGCTGGGGCCGCCGGGGAAGAACGGCTCACAGGACTGGACCGGCTTCTCGAACAGCGAGTTCGACGCATTGGTGACCAAGGCCTCGAAGCAGCTCAACCCGAACACCGCCCTGACCTACTACTCGCAGGCGGACACCATGCTGTGGGACGACATGGTCTCGCTGCCCCTCTACGCCGAGCCGACCGTCCTGGTCTGGAGCCGGACCATCGGCGGCGTCAACGCCCTGCCCCGCAGCACCAGCCTGCTCTGGTACGCACAGCTGTGGGCGGTACGGGCGCCGGAGTCGACCAGCAACACCACGCCGTCGCTGCCGGGGCAGTAGGGCGTCGGGCCGGGTCGTTCCTACGTTCACGTCAGCGTGGTGTGGGGGCTCCGTGCGGGCTGCGTGAGCCCTGCGTCGGCCCTGGTGGGGGCGCGCTCGGGGCCGGAAGTGGGCCGATGCCCACGCGCTACGATCTCCGAACGCTGCTTTCCCATTGCAAGCTCGTCGGAGTGGCGGAATAGGCAGACGCGCCAGCTTGAGGGGCTGGTGCCCGCAAGGGCGTGGGGGTTCAAGTCCCCCCTCCGACACCCCGTCTGACTAGGTGAAACACCCCAACTAAGGCTGCTGGCGTCGTCCCAGTCTCGGCCTCCATCGCGCGTCCATCGCGCGAGTCGCGTGCGCTGGCCATCTTCGCGATGCCCTGAGGCGCCACGTAGGACGCCAAGGCGGCCGCCAAGGCCCGGTCCCGGTCTGCTGTGGCGTGTTGGTAGCGCATCGCAGCTGTGGCGCTCTTGTGTCCGCCCCGGTGCATCAGTTCGGCGACCGTCGCCCCGGTCGCCGCCGCACCAGGTGAGTCCGGAGTGTCGAAGGTCATGGAACGTGTAGCGGACCCCCACCGTCGTCCGCGCCCGGTCCCAGGCCGTCCGTAGGGGCTTCGAGCCTTTCGGCAGGAGTAGGGCATCGGGTTCGGGGCCGACATGTTCGGCCAGGTGGCGCTCGAGCTCGGGGACGATGTTCGAAGGGATCGCCACGGAACGCCGTCCTGCGGCCGTCTTGGGTTCCTTCGTCACGACCTTGCCGTCCATCGTGCGGACCTTCGTCGTTGCAACTGTGACCATGCCGTGCATCAGGTCGACATCGCCCCGGCGGAGTCCGAGCACTTCGCCGTGTCGCATCTGGCACCACGCCGCCAGCAGGACGGCCACGCGCTGGTCATCGGGCATCGCCGCCGCAAGCTCGTCCACTTCCGCGATCGACGCCACTGGGCGCTCCGGGGACGTTTCGGTGGCCGCGCCTTTCACCCGGCACGGTGAGCGGGCCAGAAGGTCGTCCTCTACGGCCGCCTTCATCATGGTCGCCAGCAGTCGGTAGGACTTCGCCGCCGTCGTCGGATGCTGGCGGCGCAACGTCGAGTGCCACGACCGCACCTGGGTCACGGTGAGAGTGCCGATTGGAGTCGGTCCCAACTCAGGGACGATGTGCGCCCGGAACAGGTGCCAGTAGAGCTCGTGCGTGCTCTGCGCCAGATCGTGGCGGGCCTTCAACCACTTCTCGCCGTACTCGTGGACGGTGACCCGTGCGCGCCTGGGGTCGATGGCGACCCCGCGCAGCTTGTCCGTTTCGATGCTATTGGCGTAGTTGTCTCGGTCTTTGACTTTTGTGAAGGTGCGGGTAACCACCCGACCGCCGATGCGCGTCCGCACGTCGTAGCGCTTCTCCCCGGTGGCGGTCGTCGCGCGTGATCTTTTGGGCCATGAACTAGGCCCCGAACGATTCGCGGAGTTGCCGCCCAGATGCTGATAGAGCCATCAGGCTGGCACCCCACCCAGTCCCGGTGTGGTGACGAACCTGCCGCGGGGTGTATTGGCCGCTGTCTTCGTCATGTAGTGATGGGGAACCCGCTCACGCTCCCAACCACACCCGCACTCGACGCACTTGTCAGCATCTTCGATGAAGAGCCGGAATCCGTTTACCCCGGAACGCTGGTTTGCTGACACTGCCCGCACAGGGTTGTGACACAGCACCATGCCTTCGGGGATGACCTTCGGGACACCCTTCACGCCCCTCACGCCGAGCCCTTCGGCTCGGGCAGAGTCCGCAGCCAAGCAATGAGATGCTGCTTGTTGTCGAATAGCAGTTCGACCTCGTAGTCGAGCGGAAGGTCCTGCTCTGCGGTTGCGTCCTGATACTCCTGCATGAAGTAGTCAGCATCGTCGATGCTGGTGGTGAGGACGGAGACCGACCCCATGGTGCCGAGCTTGTGCACGTCGATGTCGCCGGAGACCCGGTGCACCAGCTCATTGAGCTCGTCGTACTCAGCTTTGGCCTTGCCGGCTGCCTCGCCGACTAGATGCGACTCAACCTCGTCGAGGGTCAGTCCGGTGCCGTGCGCGCCGTAGTAAGTGCCGGACACGGTGTAGGTCCCATATCCCTCGGCGTTGGGGTCCCTCAATCTGGATTTGATCAGGGTCCGGCCCTGACGCTCGGCGATCCGGCGTAGTCGGTTCTCGCGGACCTGGTCATCTCTTGCTGCCACCACGGTCATGGTATCTCCTCTCGTCCAGTCCCTGGAGTTAGGAACTGTTCTGAGAACTATACCAGGAACTGTTCTGGGGTCAACGATTGCAGATAGAAGACCCGGAGCCTCAGGCCACGATGCGTCGGAGCCGTCGGCTCCTGCCAGTCGTGCCGCCCCAGACGCCCACCCTCTCGGACCGCTGAAGGGCTGCATCGAGGCACTGGGACCTCACCTGGCAGTTCTCGCAGTAGGTCAGTGCCACGGCGGCGCGCACGACCTGCCCCCGCTCTGGGAAGAACAGATTCGGGTCCGCCCCCCGACAGGCAGCCTGCTGGTGCCAGGCTGGCCGGTTGACGAGCTCGGCCAGGAGCACGTCAACGTCGGGCACCGGCTCAGAGCTCATCAGCCATTCGACCGTGCGACGTTCAGCCGCCGCGGCTTCGACCGACGCCGCCTCGAGCTCGGTCAACGTTGGGTCAGCGTCGGCCATGGAGATTTGAGGGTACGACCGGGCAAGGACTTCGGGGTGGATCCATAGCGGGTATCAGATGTCCAACCGTCAACCTCTACCTAAAGAGCCATCCACATGGGGTCGTGGAATCCGCCTCTCGGCTCGATGGTGAGGTGGCCGGCCCAGCCCTCCTCACATTGTGGGTTGGGCCGCGAACAGAGCAGGCCTACTTTCGGACAGTGCTGAGCGCATCGCGGTGGCACGGCCTCTTCCTTGCCTGCCAAGCTGCTTTCCGGCACACCAGGGTCAACTCCCGCCTGACCCCCGGGGTGGGTTCCGCCAAGTCCCACCAAATGTGCTCACAGCGTGACGACCCCGACTCGCACAACCGGGCCGGGGTCGTCACGTCTCTGTCGGCAGTGTCGCCGATCCCCTTCCCGGCGCCCAGTTGTGCGTCCGTTGTGCGGATTCGGTCCGGTCGGCTCTATTTGGGAGCGAAGGAGTCCTGGCAACATGCCGAGCGAGGGACGGTTTTTGACGCGCCGCCCCTCGCCAACTGCCGGCGTGGGGAGCGGGGGAGATCGGGGTCACCGCTCCCCATCTCGGCCGCAATCATCGGCGCGGATGCTCTGTCTACTCTCGGGCCGTGGACCGAATGCCTCAGCCCGGCGATCCCTACGCCAACGCCTTCGTCTCCGAGGTCGGCCAGTGCTGGAGGCTCATCCACGACCGCCAGGGCCAGGCGGCGCACTGCATGGAGACACCGAGTTGGACCGGGCGCTGGTTTAGGCCCTCAGGCGATCAGTGGTGGCGTGTGTGGGCTTGTCCGGATCACCTGGACGGGCTGACGGGCCTGCGCGAGTTCGGCCGGTGGCGTACCTAACCGAATCGGCCCCAATGAGTAGCGATGATGAGGAGAACACCAGCAGCGGCAAGCGTGGCCCCCGCCACGACGGTCCGAATGGTCCGCCACTTTTCCGGCTGCAGAAGCTCTGCCGCAACTAGCCAAACGCCAGCGATCACGACTAACAGGAACGCCACCTCGGCAAGCTTCACGCCGGTCTCGTGGCTGATAGCGAGCATCTAGGGGACATTATCCCCTCAGGTTGAGGAGGCCGGGTGACGGGACTCCGGAGTTCGGCTGGCGACGCCGCTAGGAAATCGATTCCCAGGGTATGGATGGTTAGTGACCGCTCCCAACGTCGAGATGGACCTGCAAGCAATCTTCATCCGCCGAAACCCGGACTTCGACGCCCTTGGGGATGAACCATTGGAACTAGATGCCTCGTTGTGGCACATGATCGACGCCGAGAAAGCGCTCACCTGGTGCGGGCTTTTCTTGACACATGGCTGGGAACGACGCCTCTGGAGTGAGACGCCAGAAGATCGCCGGTGCGAGACCTGCGTAGGTCGTTTGCATCCCGCCCGCTGATCTAAGAACGCGAGCCCAGCGCCCCCGAAAGGGCGCCGAGCTTGATGCCATCCTCCCTGGCGGGTTGGGCATCACTGCGTCTCGGCACATACCCGGAGCCAGTCTCTGGAAACCCGTGATGCCACCGGGCATCGGTTCGCGCTATCACCCGATCGGGTGAAAATCGACGGAAGGGGTTGAAACCAGGTCGGCGGATCGGGTAAAGAATTCCCTGCTCCCTAAGGGGGGATCGACCCGCTGGGTGGCGCTTGTCCTTCAGTCGGAAACTTCAGGAGGTTGGGTGTCATGGCGATTAATGAAGCTGCACTGGCGGGACCGGCGGATTTCACCGCTGAAGTGCGCGACGACAACGGCGCGACAGTAGTAACCATTGCAGGCGAGATCGACCTCTCGAGTGCCGGAGCGTTACGGGAGGTCTTTGTGCTCCACGAGGTGCTTACCGCGCCAGTCGGTACGGGTCGACCTCACCGGGGTCGAGTTCTTGGGCTCCACGGGCATCGGTCATGCTCGTTTCCGCGTGCAAACGGATCAAGCACTCGGGCGGCACGTTTTCAGTGATCTGCGGTGAGGGCGAGCCTCGGAGCGTCCTTGAGGTCTCGGGGCTCCTGGAATACCTCGACGTGAGACGTACTTGAGCGGTCCGTCGCTGATATAGCTGAAGTAGTTAGGCTGGCGACATGACGACGATGCTGGCCGCACCGCCACTGCGCATGACCCGCAAACAACGGAACGAACTCGAGCGCATCGCACGTTCGTCGTCCGAGCCGCACCGCTGTGTCGTCCAAGCCAAGGCGTTGTTGCTTGCCGCCGACGGCGAGGCCAACTACGAGATCGCTCGGCGTTTGGACGTGGCCTCGAACTCGGTGCGGAGCCTGGAGACGGCATTTCGAAGAGAGCGGGACCGACTGGGTCGGCACGATTGCACCGGGACGGGGCCGCCGTTCGTGGTTGCCCGAAGGCACCGTGGCCGAGGTCGTGCGCGTGACGAGGGAAGAACTCCCTGAGGATGGCTCTACTCAGTGGTCGACTCGGACGCTGGCGGAGCGACTCGGGATCGGCAAGGACACCGTGGCCCGGATCTGGCGGGATCACAACCTGCGACCCTGGAACGTCGTGACCTTCAAAGTCTCGAACGACCCGGACTTCGAAGAAAAGCTCGTCGATGTGGTCGGGCTCTACATGAGGCCACCCGAACGGGCCATCGTCTTCAGCTTCGACGAGAAGACCCAGGTCCAAGCACTCGACCGCACCCAGCCCTCTCTTCCGCTCAAGCCCGGACGGGCCGGGACCATGACCCATGACTACAAGCGCCACGGCACGACGGATCTCTTCGCCGCCATGAACGTCGCCACTGGCGAGGTCCTCTACGACACCCGCACGTCGCACAAGAGCACTGACGTGCTCCAGTTCTTCAAGTTGATCGACCTCCACGTCGCCAAAGACCTCGACATCCACGTCGTCCTCGACAACTTGAGTGCTCACAAGGCGCCACCGGTGGCCAAGTGGCTGGCCGATCCCAAGCGGGCGCGCTGGCACCTGCACTTCACACCCACCAGCTCGTCGTGGCTGAACCTCGTCGAGAGCTGGTTCTCCATCCTCACCGAGCGCCGACTTCGCCGAGGGGCCTTCACTTCGGTCGACCACCTCGTCGTCGAGATCGAGACCTGGGCCGAGCATTGGAACGACGATCCCAAACCTTTCGTCTGGAAGAAGCCGGCAGAGGAGATCATCGCCAAGGTGAAGAGAGGTCGGGCTCATTGGCTTCAGTCAAATCCGGACGCACCACTAGGTCGTCACTCGGTGAAGTGTTCAGGACGAAGCTCCTGAGCGAGTCTCGCGATCTCCCGGTCTGAAGCCTCGCGGATGTCGCCATTTGTCACGATATCGGTCCCCGCGGGAACGAAAGCACGCCGCGCGTTCATCTCGGCTCGGTACTCCTTTAGGGCCCGGTCCGGGTCGCTTGGCAAGCGACGCTCAAGAAGCCTGACGCTCTCGTGCATTCCAGCCGCCCTCATCGGGTCTCTTTCGTTCAATTCACGCCAGGCAGCTATAAGCCTGTCGAGTGGGACTCGATCCTCGGAGAAGCGTGCAATGAAATCAACGGCGCCGGGGAGATCCCGGCGAATCACGTGCAGCAGCCAATCCACCACTCGCGTGTCGGGGTCGTCGCTCACGTCAGCCGGTCCTTGCAATGGCTGGAGTCAGGGTTCACGCTTTGAGCAGCGCCGACGAGGACTTCGACTACGACGCTTACGAGGCCCGGATTGCGGCACGCGCTGCGATAGAACAGCGTCCGCCTTCCTACCTTGACCGGATGGAGCTGGCCCGCACGGACCAGACCCTTGAGCGTCGTCTCTCCGATTCCGAGCAGGCGCTGGACTTCGGGGAATCCGACGAGGAGTGGGGGCTCCGCCGCTGGTACTGAAAAGGGGTACGTCGTTTCATGTGGCATAGGCCTATTGACCCATGACGCCCGCCAGCGACCCCTGGATGTCTAATATGGGTTCTTATATGGGCCAGCCATACTGGGCGGAAGAGGAGCACCTGGTCACGGGTGCGGAGCACACGGTCCCGAGTGCCGTCGAAATCTCTGGAAAATTTCCGTATTGGCGCCTAGGACGCAAGCAGTCGCCACCGCTCCGTACGGAGGATCTTGAGGGGTTCGCAGAGCTCTACGACGCTACGGGGCCGGGGATCGCCCAGTTCGCTTCTCGCTTCGGCGCACTAAGGATCTGCAAACACGGGCTCCCGGCGAGCCATCTCACGGCGCCGACTCCATGTACGCCGCTCAAGGGCGCGGGTCAATGGCAGGGGTGGTTCCGGGAGCCATTGGCGGATTGGGTTCGGTTTGCTTCGGAGGTTGATGCGATGCTCCTTATGGCGCCGGATCTGAGCGCCGGCAAACCGGCCCTAATCGATGCGCTCGAAGTCTTTGGCACTCACGCCGACCGAAGCTCATCTGCCCTGACCGATTTGGACCCGTTCGGTCTGGTCGACCCCAACAGCGACCTACGCATCGCAACCGAGATCATTAACTCGGGTCGGAAGCCTTCCGCCAAACAGGCTCGGGCCGCGTACGCGGAACTACAGGGTCATCTCGCCTATGAACGGCAAGAGCTTGCGCTGTACGTCACCAGGTGGCTGCAGATGGGGGGAGTGGGGCCAAGCGCCGAGTGGGTGCAGGGACGTGGGTTGGAGCAAACCTGGAAGGGAGAGGGGCTATTCGGAGCCCTTGCGCTGAAGCTCGCGGCTGAGGTTGCCGATGGTGGCCGCGTGGAATGTGCCGGATGTCGAAAGCTGATCCGGCCCACCCATGCACGGAGCGGTCAGCGCCACTGGTGTCCCGCGTGCTCGACGCCCAAGGGAAAGAGCGTCCGGGACAAGACGATTGATCGGGAGCGTCGACAGCGGCGCAAGGAGGGGATACCCGCCGATGAGGGGCGCGGCCGGTACGCATCCAAGGCCGTTCCATCGCGTGGTCCATGCGCGGGCGCCGTCAGTCGCCGAAAGGCGCCGAAAGTGTGATTTGGCCTCTACTTGGGAATATGGGGGCGCCCAAGGGCGCCGAAAGACGCTGAAATACGGCTAAATCAGCTTGAAGGGCTGGTGCCCGCAAGGGCGTGGGGGCTCCCAGTCACACCTCCCAACTCAGGTTCGATCTGGGTCGCAAGTCTCGTTTCTAGGTTCGAGTCCCTGTGCGCCCTCCACTTCGCTATGGGATAGGTGAAAGGGGCGCCCAAAACGTCCGATTGTGTTTTGAGGTTCGAGTCCGTCAGCGCCCAATTCCCTCTGGTCAGGGAGAGAGGGGCCCAGAGCCCGAAACGGCCCGGAAGCGCCGCAGGGCGCCGCGAGCAGGGAACCGGCGCCACCGAGCAGCCGGAGGCCGGCGCCACCGGGAAACACAGGGGCCACGCGGCGCGGGGCGGGGGGCTCGGAGGTGCAAACGAAGACGCTCTACCCCTGCCCCATACCGGCACATATGGGCTAGGCCATGCCTTCACCGTTCGTTGCCTCAGACCAGCAGCGGATGGCCTGCTCGACGTGGGCGAAAGCCAGGGTATCCACGGGGATATTCTCCGAACTGAACCACCGAACTTCTCTTGTCTCGTCGCTGGCTCGCGCCAGCTCCGGATGGTGGGCTTGGCCCAAGAAGTAGATATTGAGTGTGACCTCTGGTGGATCCTCGTTGCCGTAGGCGTCGATCCACATCCCTAGAAACCTTAGTGAATGGACGGTGAGTCCCGTTTCTTCTTGCACTTCTCGATGAGCTGTTGCCAATGGATGCTCTTCGGGATCGCAAAATCCACCGGGAAGGTCCCAGAGGCCCGCACCCGGATCTTTAGCCCGAAGCACCAGTAGGAGTTTCTCGTCGTTGACAACACAGGCTCCACCGCAGGGTTTGGGATTCCTCCAGTACTCGTGACCGCAGCTCAGACACCGGCACGGCGCAACCAGGCCAACTTCCGTTCCGCAAGTCACGCAGTACCTGATCAGTGTCACCATCACATATTCGCTCAGTCGCTTGGTTGTGGGCGGACATCCATTCCGGCAGGTATCCAGTCCGCCGGGTCGGTGGGCAGTTCGGCTGAAAAGGGCACGTATTGGTTGCCCCAACGGGTAGATAGCGTTCTATCCTCGTTCGGGTGCTCGTAGTTCGATCCGCCACGGTTGCCGACGCCAGACCCATCGCAAACCTGACCGCGCAACTTGGCTACATCCGCACTGAAGCCGAGATCACGGAGGAGCTGATGGTCGCCACG
>CAWAPQ010000012.1:0-134225 GCA_963783965.1 uncultured Acidimicrobiaceae bacterium
TTCGCAGTTGCTGGAGAAACCGATTTGGACCTTAGGACGCTCCCCGCCCCATGAGCGGGGTGACTCATGCTCGATGAGGTTCGCCGGCGCGGCGATAGACGTCGCCTCAAGGGACTGGTCGTTCAGACTCATGACGTTTACGATGGTCGAGATGCCTGCCGCGAGTATGTTTCGGACTCGCGTCGGGGTCGGTTCGTTCTCTCCTTCAGAGGCCTGAGAGTCTGGGGTGGGTGGCAGCCGACCGGAGCGCTCCGGGGCACTGAGAGGCCCCCACAGTCGGACGCTGCCAACCCCCCGGGCTTTTCGGCCACCCGGGCTCCACCGAATGACCGTACGACCCGACAAGTGGGTCGACGAAGCAGGCAGTCCAGTGGTCGACCCGGCTGTCCTCGAACGATTGCGGCGGCTGGCGATTCCACCTGCGTGGGTGGACGTGTGGGCGTCCGCCGACGCGAATGAGTCAGTCCAAGCGACAGGTGTCGACCAGCGCGGTCGGACGCAATACCGATACTCTCCAGCGGCCCGGCATCTTGCCAGCGACTACAAATTCGCTCGCATGACAGCCTTCGCGGCGGCCATCCCTGCGCTACGCCTTCAGGTTGCACGCGACATCGCTCAATATCCTCAGGATTTACTCAGCTCGCGTGTCGTGACCGCCGCCGTCGTCAGGCTTTTAGAGCGTGGACTGCTTCGCGTGGGTAATGACCGTTATGCCCGTGACAATCACACCTACGGACTTACAACGCTTCGGCGCAGCCACGTCGAAACGCGCGGTTCGACTATCACGTTCCATTTCATCGGCAAGGAACACCTCCCTCAAACCGTTACCGTTCACGACCGGGTCACGGCCAAAGTCGTGGGCGCGCTTGTAAGCGCGGCTGGAAGCGACACGCAGCCTGTCTTTGCTGTAACGAGTGGACACGGAACACATCACGTGACGAGTGCCGTGGTGAACGCTTACCTCCACGCGCATACCCAAGCACCAGCGAGCGCCAAGGTGTTCCGCACCTGGGGCGCCACGGTTGCCGCGGTTGCGGTGCTCGCTGGGGCTGAACCTCCGGCGGACGTGTCGGGGAGATCGCGGGAGCGTCTCGCCGTCGGTGCTGCGGCGACCTTGCTCGGCGACACGGCCTCCGTCACACGGGCTTCGTATATCCATCCTGCCTGGATCGACGTTGGCCGTTCTGACGTCGTGGCCACTGCCGTCGCCGAGTCCTCCAATCGCGTCGGCACGCGTGCCGTGTCAACCCTCTTCATCGACCAACAGGTCCAGGCAGCGGTCCTGTCTGGAATCACGGATGCGACTACGAACGTTGTCGCAGACGAGAATCGGAGTGCTACACCGTAGAGCTCTCTCAGTTCACCAACCGAGCTCGGGCGACTCGGGTTCCTCGAAACGCTGACGACTGGTTTGGTCGCGGATCCTTGGATGATGACGACTTCAAGCAGACAGTCGTAATGGCCTTGGAGATGACCTCTCCCGGACTCGAGACCTCACGATTTGGCCAAGTGCTTCGCGAGGCGACCTCCGCGGAGGAGGCGGGGGATCGACCGATCTACCTCGGCGTGTCGGCCGGGTGTTCTACCGGATAGGGCTCACCGAAGTCGGCGGACCGGCTCACGAGGCTCCATTTGCGGTCCTCGGCGAGGAGCAGCTCGTCGAGACGAATCGAGCCTTCGGCAGCGTTTACCCCGAGAGGCAGGTGGTCGGGGATATCAATGCGTTTGGCGACCTGAACGAGGATCGCAGCCGCCCGTGCCGGGTCGCCTGCGGGTCCATCGCTGCTTTGACGGATGTGGGTATTCACGGCGCCGACAGTCTGGGCGTAGGTCTCTGGGATGTCGTGGACCGCCATTGAGGAACCGGCCCAGTCGGTTCGAAAGCCGCTCGGCTCGACGACCATGACCCTCACCCCGAACGGGGCGGTCTCGGCCCGCAGCACCCGGCTGAAGCCGTCGATCGCGAACTTGGCGGCCTGATACGAGGCGATTCCCGGTGAGCCGCCGACTCGTCCGCCTACAGATGAGATTTGCATGAAGAGGCCGCCTCCTTGCTCCCGAAGGAGCGGGATCGCCGCTTTGGAGACGTGGTAGACGCCCCAGAAGTTCGTCTCGAACTGTGTGCGGAAGTCCTCGTCGTCGGTGGTCTCGATAGGTGAGACGTTGGCGTAACCGGCGTTGTTGACGATGACGTCCAGTCGGCCGAAGTGGCGGTGCGCGTCCCCGAGCGCTGAACGCGCGGCTTCGGCGTCGGTGACATCCAAACCGAACGCGTGGATCCGCTCGCCGTATTCGGCCACGAGGTCGTCGAGTTGCGCTGGTTGGCGGGCGGTGGCGGCGACGAGGTCGCCTGCGTCGAGGGCGGCCCTGGCGAGAGCGCGGCCCAGGCCACGTGAGGAGCCGGTGATGAACCAGGTCTGTTGCATGGGCTCTAGTACAACACCGTTGTCTTATTAATGCAACCTCGTTGTGTTAAGTTGAGGTGATGCGGGAGCCCGGGTTCCAGCGGGCGCGCAGCACGGCAGCCAAGCACCTGCGGGAAGCGGCAATCCTCGATGCCGCACACCGCCTGGGTGCTCAACGGGGGATCCGGCAGGTCACCCTGACCGAGATCGCGGAAGAGGTCGGCATGCACAAGTCGGCGTTGCTGCGCTACTTCGAGACGCGCGAGGAGATCTTTCTACGTTTGACTGCCGAGGCATGGCGGGAGTGGTCGGGCGCGCTGCGCGCTCAGCTCGTGATGCTCACGAACCCAAGTCCCGCTGCCGTCGCGGCCGTCTTCGCCGAGACGCTCGCGGCCCGGGGTGCCTTCTGCGACCTCATTGCGCAGGCTCCGCTCAATCTCGAACGGAACGTCTCGGTCGAGGCGGTGCGTACCTTCAAGCTTGTGACGCATACCGAACTCGACGCGATTGTCATCGTGGTGCGAAGGCTGCTGCCCCCCCTCAGCGAGAGCGATGGCGTCGACCTGATTGCTGCCGCGACCTCGTTATCGGGCGCGTTCTGGCAGATGGCCACGCCGGGTCCTGAAATCGCGGCCCTCTATCGCAGTGATCCACGCCTTTCCCACGCCATGGTCGATGTCCAAGCGCGCGTTCAGCGGCTGTTGACAGCCCTTATCAAGGGCCTGCTGGCCTAGGCCTGTGACCTGATCGGGATCGCTAGTGATCCAGCGGTCGCGCGCTCGGGCAAGGCGACAGAGAGGCGAACGATCGGAACAGGTCCGAAGGCCAGCGAGCCGATGATCCAGGGAGGAGGCGCACGGCCAACGCCAGCCTCCGGTTCGCCGCTGGAATTGTACCTGTGAGAAATCACACAAAAAATGTTAGAGTGAACATAATGGATGTTCAAACGCGCCAGCAGATGATCATGCAGACCCTCCGCCAACGCAGTCCGGTGTTGGTGGGGGAACTCGCCTCCGCACTGGAGTGCTCTGAAATGACGGTGCGGCGTGACCTCGAGTCTCTTGAGCGCAGCGGGGGGCTGCGACGGGTGCACGGCGGCGCTGCAAGCGTCTTTCTCAGTGCTGAGGAGACCCCGTATGGCCTTCGGGCGCTTGAGTCCCGGGAGGCCAAGGCGAGGATAGGCGCAGCTGCTGCGAGCCTCCTCGCTGACGGGGAAACGGTCGTCCTCGACGGTGGGACCACCGCCATGGAGGTGGCTCGCGCTCTTCGCGAACGACGGATGACCGTTATGCCGCTCGCCCTCAGGCCTGTCTTTGAGCTGCATGAGTGCCCTGGTATCAAGCTCCTCCTCCCAGGTGGCGAGGTTCGTTCCGGCGAGTTGTCGTTGACGGGAAGTCTCGCCGAGCCTTCTTTCTCGCAGCTCCGGTTCGACACATACGTGATGGGTCCCTGTGGCATCGAGGTCAACGCGGGCATCACGACTCACTTTCTCGCCGAGACGGCGGTGAAGCGTGCCGCCGCAAAAGCCTCGCAACGGGTGATCGCTGTGGCCGACTCCTCGAAGTTCGGGCGGGTGGCGTTTGGCCACGTCTGTGATCTCGACGATATCGACATCGTCCTCACCGATGCCGAAGCTGACCAACAGATGGTGGTGGAGCTGCGGGCGGCAGGAGTCGACGTGCACTGCGTCTGACACCGATCCCCGCAAGGCACCAGCCAAGGGCACCAGTCCCCGCGGATCGCCGGCCACGCGTGGCCGTCATCGCCGTCTTCTTCGTGCACGGTTTCCTTTTCGCCTCCTGGACAGCCCATATCCCGCAGGTGCAAGATCGCCTCAGCCTGAGTGATGGCCGGCTCGGACTCGCCCTGCTCGGGGCCCCCATTGGCTCTGTGCTGTCGATAGTGGTGGCCTCCCATCTCCTACCGCGAGCGGGAAGCAGGCGAGTGGTACGCCTAGCCCTTCTCGGCTACTGCCTCTCCGGACCGTTCATCGGACTCACCCGTTCGTTCGCTTCGTTCTTCGTCGCATTTCTGCTGTGGGGATTCTTCCAAGGAATGCTTGATGTATCGATGAACACCCAAGGGATCACGGTCGAGCGGTTCTCCGGCCGAGTGCTGATGCCGGGATTCCACGGATCATGGAGTACTGGTGCCTTGGTCGGTGCGGTCACCGGAGCACTTGCAGTCGGGTTGGGCATTTCGCTGAGTGAGCAACTGCTCGTCCTGGCAGTTCCGTGCCTCCTGGTCGTCGGTTCGCTGACGACGTCGATGCTCCCCGACCGGCGAACCGGTGACGCCCCCAAGTCTGTCGTGGACAGACCAGACAGGCGTGGCGGCGTGATTCAGGGTGCAGTCATAGTGCTCGGCGCCATCGCCTTCGCCGACATGTTGTGCGAAGGTGCCGCAGCCGATTGGGCCGCGGTCTATCTCCATAGCTCGCTGCACGCTGTCCCACTGGTCGCCGGACTGGCGTATGCGGGCTATGCCCTTGCAATGTTGGCCGTCCGGCTCTCGGGCAATCGGCTCTTCACCAGGTTCCCGGCCCACCATGTGCTGCCGCTGCTCGCGGCAATCGCTTCGCTCGGATTCGTGGCCGGGCTGGTTCTGGCCAGTCCGGCGAGCATGCTCTTCGCGTTCGCCCTACTCGGCGCCGGACTCGGAGGCGTCGTCCCGATTGTCCTCAGTTCAGCCGGAGCGGTGGACAACGTGGACACAGGAAGGGCGGTGGCCGCGGTTGCTGGTTGCGGCTGGGCCGGCTTCGTCGTGGGGCCCGTTGTCATCGGCGCAATTGCGTCAACGACCACGCTCCATACAGCGCTGTTCTTGATCCCAATTCTCACCGCTACCGTCGCTGTGTCCACGGGGACGGCGAGGGCACTGCGACGCCGGGCGTTTCCTTGAACCATCGGCGAGGGGCCCCGGTCCACTCGATAACGGGGGAACGACCAGCCGCCAATCGCACTGGAGAACGCCCAACAAACGGGTTATTACAGCCCCAGCTTCGGGCGACACCTGGCATGGAGAGTTTGAGATCAAGGGGTTGTATCGGCATCGTCCTTACCGATTGAGGTCAATTGTCTCCGTAGACATTGTTTCGCCGCACGGATCCGGGATTTGGCCGTGCCGAGCGGTACATGTTCGTAGTGGGCGACCTCCGCGGCGGTCATCTCGAATGCTCCGGCCAGCACAACGGAGCGCGCCAGAGTTGGAGTAAGGCTGGTCAGAGCAGATCGGACTTCCGCCCCACTTTGCTCCGTCCCACTCCAATCCGCCGGATCAGGAGATCCCGGCTCCGTACTTCCACATATCTCCCAAGGGTCAATGGGAATAGCTCGCTTCTTGCGCACCCAGTCCAGAGCGACGTTCCGAGCGATCGTCGTCATCCATGCGTTCAGGGATCCTCGCTCAGGGTCGAACGTCACACCATTCCTCCATGCCCGTTCAAATGCAAGCTGTACAACATCCTCGGCCGACCCAGAATCACCTACGATCCGATACGCGATGCACGACAGTCGCGGCCGAAAGTGCTGCACAAACTTCTCCGCACACGCTTCGTCCCCAGCGCAGAAGCCCTTCAGAAAGAGTTCGTCTGACTCGCTCTGCTGCGTCACAACGACATCACCTCTTTAACCGCAAAATGTGGCTCAGATGCGCAAACGGTCCTGGGTTTCGTGCATGAGCCGACGGGCCCGCTCGACGTGGGTACCGGCGAGCTGTCCATCCCTCTTGACGACTTCGCCGCCGACGATCACCGTCTCGACGTCCGCGGGTCCTGCTCCGAGCACCATGACCGCGACCGGGTCGCCGAACCCGTCGAGGTGCGGTGAGCGCATGTCCACGATGGCGATGTCGGCCTGTTTGCCCGGCGTCAGGGTCCCGATCTCGTCGTCGAGGTCCCACACCCGGGCGCCATCGAGGGTGGCGAGCCGCAGCATGTCGCGCTGGTGGAGATCGACCGTCTCGACCCGTTCTCCACGGGCCACCGCTGCGGCGTTGGCCCGGGAACGCTCCGCGGCCAGAGCCAGGCGCATTTCGGAGAACAGGTCTGTACCGGCACTGCAGATGGTATCCACCCCCAAGCCAGACACGATTCCCCTCCCGAGCGCCCGGCCTGTGCCGGGGTACGTACCGAACTGCATGAGCATGTCCGTCGACGCGGTGATCGACAGCGTTCCGCGGCTCGCAGCGATGAGGTCGAACTCTTCGTCTGTCAGCATATTGCCGTGGGCGTAGTTCACATCGGCGCCGAGCAGACCGAACCGGTCGAGGGTCGTGATCGCTCCGGCGGTGCCGGCCATGCCGACGTGCAGCGAAATCGGTAGCTCCAGCTCACGGGCGAAGGCGAAGTCCTCGGCATTGCGATTCGCGCTGGTGAAGCATGGCCCCCGCAGCGCCATGCCCATGTGCAAACGACCGTTGGTCCCCACCGAGAACTGCTCGTCACGCATCCGGCGAGCGTCGACCGGGTGCGGCGGGTTCGGCTCTTCGCTTGCCGGACCAGGTCCGCCGTAGAGGAAGTAGCCCCGAATGCCGGACTCCTGGAGGCCGCGCAGGTCGGCATCAGCGTGCTCAGCCGACTGCAGGTTGTGGGCCCAGTCGGCGATAGTCGTGATCCCGGCGTCGAGCGCCTGCAGCGCCCCCCAGAGGGTGCCGGCGTAGATGTCGTCGGGGGTATGACGTGGTGCGATGCCTCGCAGCACGGCCGGGTCGTAGCCGGCGCCAGTCATCTGCGGAGTGAACCCGCCTATTGCGCCCTGCCACACGTGCCGGTGGGTGTCGACCAGGCCGGGGATGACCAGGCGACCTCGGGCCTCGATAACTTCGACGTCTGGAGCGGATGTCTCGAGTCCAGGTCGGATTTCGACGATTACCCCATCGCGAACGAGTACGTCACTGTCGGGTTGGTCCCCGAGCGCAGGATCCATAGTGACGACGTAGCCACCATTGATGAGAAGTTCGCTGGGCATGGTTGTACACCGACCTTTCATGGCACTCGAGGGGAACGTTCAAGGATTGGGGAGCACAACCCCGGTGAGCTCTGCGCAGCCGTTGATCAGCCGGTTCTGAACCTCGACTGAGCCGGCTGCCGGGTGAACGTTGCGTGGCTGCTGGTGGTAGAAGTAACTGCCGGTGACGGTTGCCGCGGGGTCGTCGCTCACCGCCAGCCAGACCTGGGTCACCGCCGCCAAGGAGAGGTCGTCGGGTGCTCCGGGTCCACCCATCTTTGTCGGCACCCAGCCGGGCTCGAGCGCATTGGAGAGCACGCCAGGCCAGCGGCGGGCAACCGCGAAGGCCAGGACGACGTCGAAGAGTTTGCTGTCTGCGTAGGCCTGGGCCCCGTTCCAACGGCGTCCGGCCCATTGGAGGTCGACGAGGTCGGGGTTGCCACTCTTGTGCATTCCTGAGCTGAGGTACACCAGCCGACGAGGCCGAGCGATCAGGGCGGTCAGCAGGTATGGCGCCAAGACGTTTATCGCGAAGACGTGCGAGAGTCCGTCGACGGTCTCGATGCGCCGGGGCTCTCGGTAGCCGACGCCGGCGTTGTGGATCACGGCGTCATAACTTCCGAGAGCGTTGGCCTGCTCGGCGACCTGTCGGGTCTCTTCGATGCTGGCCAAATCGCCGACCACGACGTGTTCGGCCGTCGAGAGCGCCCGACGAGCGTCACCGGCACGCTGATCGTTCCGCGCGTGCAGGGTGACCGCGTGGCCGACGTGGGCAAGCAATTCGGCCGCCATCAACCCGAGGCCGTCACTCGAACCGGTGATCAGTACTCGGGCCATCTTCCTCCTTGTTCGGATCGTGTGAAGGAGCATCATCGCTCTCGGTGATGCCGGATCTGCTGGAGCGAATAACGCAACCCCACTCGGGCGAATTCTCGCAGCGGCCTCCAGGTCGTCGACGTAGTGGGACGGTTCGCATTTTTCAGATCCATCTCCGCCCCGCATCCCGCGGTCAACGGGTTTCGGACTACATCTTCGATCCGCTGCTCCCGTATTCGCACCCGGGTGAACCCCCTGACACCCCCCTGACTTTCCACTTGGGAGTTGTCGGAGGCACGCGCAAATGCCGCCAACGGGCGTCCGGATCGGCCCTCGGGCGATCCGGCTGGCACGGACGTAGGCTGGATTGTGATCGCATCCATGGGTGAGCGCGACAGTCTCTTGCTTGAGCGTGATGGAGAACTGGAGCGGATAACGGAGTGCCTGCAGCGGGCGAGGCAGGGCCCTGGAGGAGCGCTGGTGGTGGAGGGGCCGGCTGGGATCGGCAAGACAGCGTTGTTGGCGGTCGCCCGGGAGCGGGCTGCGGAAAAGGGTTTCAGGGTCCTCCGAGCGCGTGGGGCTGAGCTGGAGCGCGAGTTTGCGTTCGGAGTGGTGCGGCAGCTGGTCGAGCCGGTGGTCGCGGAAGCGTCGAAGCCGGAGCGGTCCCGCCTGTTGGATGGGCCGCCAGGGTTGGCGGCGCGGCTGTTGGGTCTTCCCGGCCTGGGTGAAGGCGTCGCTACGGCCGCAGCGATCCCGCCGGACCCGTCGTTCGCGGTGCTCCACGGGCTTTATTGGTTGTGCGCCAACTTGACCGTGCAGCACCCTTTGGCGTTGGTGGTGGATGACGCACATTGGGCGGACGGTGCGTCGCTTCGCTTTCTTGCTTTTTTGCTGCCCCGTCTGGAGGAGCTGCATGCGGCCGTGTTGCTCGGTGCTCGGCCGGCCGAGGCCGGAGAGAGGCGGGAGCTGTTGGCCGCCCTGACGATGGATCCGGCGACCGAGGTGGTCACAGTGGGGCCGCTCAGCGAAAAGGGGGTGGCCACGCTGGTGGCGGTCGCCTTGGGCGTCGAGCCCGAACCAGGGTTCGTGACGGCCTGCCTGGAGGCGACCGGCGGTACGCCCTTTCTGGTCCGCCAGCTGGTTGAAGCTCTGCGAGAGGAGCAGATCGCGCCGGTCACCGCGTCGGCAGGCAAAGTACAGGACGTCTCGACTGTTACCTTGAGCCGCTGGGCGATGTTGCGTCTCGCGCGGCTGGGTCCTGACGCGGCGCGCTTGGCTCGGGCAGTGGCCGTTTTGGAGCGGGCCGAGTTGGACCAGGCGGCCCAGCTGGCGGAGCTCGCACCCCCCGAGGCGGCGCGGGCCGCCGACCTTCTAGTCCGGGCGGGCGTCCTGGACGAGGCTCCGCTTTGTTTCGCCCATCCGCTCCTACGTGGCGCCGTTTACCGCGACATGGCGGCGGCAGACCGCGTCGAAGCGCACGGGCGCTCAGCCAGACTGCTGGCTCAAGCACACGCCAACCCGGCCCACGTCGCCGAGCATCTACTGGCTACCGTTCCGACGGGCGACGGCTGGACCGTCGAACAGCTGCGGGCTGCCGCCTGGGAGGCAACGACGCGAGGTGCGCCGGAATCGGCGGTGGCCTACCTCCGCCGGGCCTTGTTCGAGCAACCATCGCCTGAGGCGGGGGCGGGCCTGTTGCTCGAGCTTGGTCTGGCCGAGTTCGGCTGCGGCCAGCCGGGCTGGCAGGACCAACTTGCCGCGGCGGTGGAGTCGGCGGGCGACGATTCGACCCGCATCGCTGTCGCGCTGCTGTTCGCGAATGCGCTGCGTTGGTATGAGCGGGCAGCAGAGGCGATCGAGGTGTGCGATGGCGTCGCGGCCCGCCTCGACAGCAGCGATACGGAAGGCCGCTTGACGTTGGAGGCCATGGCAGTCGCCTGCGGGGTGGGCGATGCCGCCACAGCGCCCTTGGTGGCCGACAGAGCCGGTGCTCTGCTCGTGTGGGCCGAGAAGGGCTCGGTCCCCCGCCAATGCGTGGCAGCGGCAGCTTACGTTGGCGCCCTGGCCAACCAGCCGGCCGACCAAGTGGCCAACCTTGCGCTCCGGGCCATCACCGCCGGCACGCGCCCTCTGCCCGAGCCAGACGATCCGCCTTGGTTGCCCGGCGGTGCATTTCGGCACCCGAGCGCCGTCGTGACGCTGCTCTGGGCCGAGCGCTACGACGCAGCACAGGCTCTGGCAGATGCTGCCGTAACCGAGGCCCAGGCTTCGGCCAATGGAATGATCCTTCCCGCAGTGTTGGCCCAGCGGGCTTGGCTCGCCTTCCGGCGCGGCGATCTCACAGCAGCCGAGGCCGATGCTCGCGCCCTGCTCGACGCCCCGGGCCCTTCAGCGCCGCCGCTTCTGCGCAACCGTGCGACGACCGTCCTCGTGGACGTGCTGGTTGAACGGGGCGACCTCGACGAGGCCGAGCAGACTCTTGAGCCCCTGGCGGTCGACCTCCCTGGCACGTCGCAAACCCCCGTGATACTGCGCCACGCCCGGGGCCGTCTTCGGTTCGCTCAGAATCGTTTCGGTGAGGCACTCGGCGACTTTCGGGCGGCCGGTGAGATCGCCACCGGCGGCCTGGCGCTGAGCCCGTGCTATCTATCGTGGCGTTCCGAGGCCGCCCTGGCCGCTCTGGCCTGTGGTGAACTCGACACGGCGCGACTCCTTAGCGACGAAGAGCTCGAGTTAGCCAGCGCCTTCGGAGCCCCACGCGCCCTTGGCGTTGCCCTGCGGGCCGCCGGGCTTGTAACCGGCGGCGATCGCGGCGAGGCACTGCTGCGCGAGGCGATCGAAGTACTCGCTGGACCCGATACCCGCCTCGAACACTCCCGCGCCCTCACCGATCTCGGTGCCCTCCTCCGTCGCAGTAACCGCCGCGTCGAGGCGCGCCAATTTCTCCACCAAGCAGTCGACACCGCCCACCGCCTGGGTGCCGAAGCGCTGGCCCTACGGGCCGAGACCGAGCTACGCGCTTCCGGGGCCCGGTCCCGCCGAGTGCAGCTGACCGGACTCGAAGCGCTCACTGCCAGCGAGCGACGCATCGCTGAGCTGGCCGCGAAAGGGCTTACAAATCGGGAGATCGCGCAAACCCTGTTCATCACTGCCCGCACGGTCGAGGGTCACCTCACCCATGTGTTCTACAAGCTCGATGTCACGGATCGCACCGCACTACCAGCCGCTCTGGCGGCCCCCACGAGCGCAGTCCGCGCGTAACCCAACCGACGGCGCGGCGGCGCAAAAAATCAGGGGGGTCTGCGGACTCTTTCGCAGGGCGCAACCCGGCGCATTCGTCAGCCAGTCGGTACAGGGCCGGATCCCACGATCCCGTACTGCATGGCGTACATCGCCGCACCAGTCCGGTTCGACACCCCCAGCTTGCTGTAGACGCGTTCGATGTGATTGCTCACCGTCTTCGGACTGATGCTCAACTCGCGGGCGATGCTCTTGTTGGGCATTCCTCTGGACAGGAGGGCCAGTACTTCGCTCTCGCGAGTCGTCAATCCGGCCGGCCCCCCGGCCCGCTTACGGCTGACGCGGTGCCCGGCGGCAGCCAATACGGCGTCGGTGGCTGTGGGATCAAGTCGACCTTCAGAGACGTCTCCATGCAATTCGCGGGCGGCTTCGGCCTCGGTCAGGGGAGCCCGATATGGACGTGGCTGCATCATTGCGCTGTACGCGTCGGCGACCGCCAGCACTCTCGCCTGCGACGAAAGCATCGTCCCACCGATGCTGCGGTGATAGCCGGAGCCGTCCATCCGCTCGTGGTGAGTGGCCGCCAGAAGACCGATACGGCGCAACGGCTCGGGCCGGTTGAAGATTCGCTCCACGTAGTACACGTGCAGGCGCACCCGTTCCCGCTCGTTTGCGGTCAACCGTCCCGGCTTTCCCCAAACCGATCCCGGCACTCCGAACCGTCCAACGTCGTGGACGAGTGCGGCACGATAGGCGAGGCGGGCCTCCGCTGCGGGCATCTGCAGCTGCGCGCCTGCGCCACGAACCAGGTCCGCTGTCGCGCGGGCGTGTCCGGCGAAGAAAGAGCAACGAAGGTCGCAGAAGTCTCCGACCGCCTGGAGCGCCTGGTCCAGCTCGTCATCGGTCAATGGGCCTCGTTCGACCGGGCTGGCGGCAATGACCTCCTCGACATTGTCTTTGTCGAGACCTTCGAACAGGGAGTCGGGGTCGGTCGCGACCAGCTCGGTGATTTCCGGGTCGAAATGCGTACCGCTCCGCGCTCGGACGACGTCGAGCGCGGCCTCCATGCCGGCCGTCCGCTGGAACACCTCGCAGGCTTCGGCCACATGCGAGACGCGCGCTGCCAAGGACACGTCTGTGCCTGAAAGGTCGTCGGGGAACCCCCGACCATCCCATCGGGCATAGGCCTGTTCGACGCCGGCCTGCACGTCGTCGCCCAGACCCAGACGGATGGCAAGCGCCCCAGCAGCCGAGCAGTGCACCGCCATCTGCTGGATCATCTGGCGACCTCCGCTGGCCATCAGCAACGCAGCCTGGCGGGCCCGATTGAATGCCGACGTTCCATGACCAGCCCGCCGAAGCATGAAAACCATGGCGGGGAATCCGGCAAGATCGACCTCGAGAGCGTGCGACCGGAAGTCGATGTCGTCGCCGAAGAGAAGCGCCGCCTCGTTGCCGTAAACCGGGCACCCGACATAGGTCAAGATGCTGACGTCGAAGAGCGTGGCCAACTCCTTGGTGTCCAGGCCCAACCGCCCGCCCAGCCGCATCCCGATCCGAGCGGAGCGCATCATGTGCTCGGACGGCTGCCCGAATCCGAGATCGGTGGCCAGGGAAAGCGAGACCAACAGGTCCGAGAGCTGGATTCCCGAGGCTCCCATGACGGAATCGTACCGTTGGTGCCCTCAACGCGTCGGAGCATGGGGTGAATACCTCATGACGGCCGGCAGGCCCTTCCTTACCGTGGAGTCGAGCGACCAACAGCGTCGTTGAGAAGGGAGAAATGGAATGCCGAAGTACCTCATCGAACGCACTGTCCCGGGCGTCGGTCAGATGGATACCGCCGCTCATGCGGCCATCGCCAGCGAGTCCAACACGGTGTTGCGCGACCTCGGACCGGACATCCAGTGGATGAAGAGCTACGTCACGGACGACAAGCTCACGTGCGTCTACGTGGCTGCCTCCGAAGAGCTCGTCCGGGAGCACGGCCGCTGCGGTGGGTTTCCCATGGACGCCATCCTCACCGTTCACCGAGTCATCGATCCGACCACCGCTGAGCAGGGCCGATGAGCCGGGCGGCTATCAGCCTGACCACCGGACTCGAGGATCCGGAGAAGGTGACCGTTGCGCTCCTCGTGGCCGTCGGTGCTGCCGAGAGCGGCCGGGCCACTCTCATGTTCTTGACCAAGGAAGCCGTTCGGCTGGCCACGGAGGGTGTCGCCCAGGGTGTGGCGTGCGAAGGGTGCCCCTCGATCCCGGAGCTGGTGCTGCGCCTCGAGGCTGCCGGCGGCGAGCTGCTCGTCTGTCCGATCTGCTTCAACGCCAGGAAGCTCGACGAGACCACGCTTGTGGCAAACGCCAGGTTGGGCGGAACAGTACCGCTGTGGGAGTGGATCGGCGATGGCGCCACCACCTTCAGCTACTGAGAGTTCCACTTACGGGGACGGAAGGGAGTACCCAATGGCAACCCAGTTGGGTGAGCGTTTCGCTCGAACGGTGGCGACCCAGAGATGCCGACGCCCTCAGAGACCTGCTCTCGCCCACGGTGAGGTTTCGTGCCCTGACGCCCGGGCGTGTCTGGAAGCGCGATGACGCCGACGCGGTTGTAGACGGCGTGATACTCGGAACGTGGTTCTCACCGGAACGCCAGATCACTCGGGTGTTGGCGGTGGACTGTGCCGAGGTGGGGCCCGTCGACCGAGTCAGCTACCGGTTCGAAGTGCAACTGCCCGATGGCCGCTACGTCATCGACCAGCAGGCGTACTTCAAGACGGAAAAAGGCAAGATCTCGTGGTTGCACATACTGTGCTCGGGATTCGTGCAATGACGGCATGCTCCGCCGGCCCAACAAGCTCGAGCCCCGCGGCCGATCGCCGAAGCGCCTCGGTCAAAGCGGCGCTCAGGGCTTGGGGCATGACCGGCCGGGACAACCCCTTTCCACTCTTGGCCGAGGTCCGTGAGCTGGGCCCGGTACACCACGTCACACTGGCCGACGGCCACGACGCCTGGCTCGTGGTGGGTCACGCCGAGGCCCGCCATGCGCTCAACGACCCCCGCATCTCCAAAGACATGCTGGCCGCGCTTGCCAAGGACAGTGGTGTGGTGGCCGAGGGGCTCCCAGGGCCCGAGTTCTCTCGGCACATGCTCGCCGTCGATCCGCCCGATCACTCTCGATTGCGTCGGCTTGTGTCCTCTGCCTTCTCGATGCGCAGGGTCGAGGGTCTGCGCCCACGGATACAAAGCGTCGTGGAGGACCTCCTCGACGGTCTGGCCGATCGCGACCCAGACGCTCCCGTCGATCTGGTGGCGTCGTTTGCTTTTCCTCTCCCATTCACCGTTATCTGCGAGCTGCTGGGCGTGAACGAAGGCGAGCGCACCTCGCTTGGTCGCGGGTTCGTGGCCATGCTGGTTCCGACCTTGACGGCGGCCGACTACATAAAAGCCAAGGAGGCATCCGATGGTGTCGTTTCGCAGCTGCGCCGGCTGGTCGAAGATAAGCACGATGAGCCCGGTGACGATTTGGTGAGCGGACTGATCGCCGCTCGGGACGAGGACGAACGACTGGACGACCGGGAGCTGCTCTCGACCATCTTCCAGCTCATCGTCGCCGGTCACGACACGACTGCGACCTTCATTGGCAACGCCGTCGTCGCGCTCCTCGGGGACCCCGATCAGCTCGAGATGCTGCGCGTGTATCCGAATCGGATTCCGGCGGCGGTGGAGGAGCTGTTGCGATACGACGCCCCCGTGCCCCACTCGACCTTCCGCTACGCCCGCGAACCGATCGAGCTCGGCGGACATTCGATCCCTGCCGGCGCCCAGATCATCATTTGCCTCGCTGCCGCCAACCGTGATCCCTGTCGCTTCACCGACCCCGAACGGCTCGACGTGGAAAGGGCAGATGGGCGCCACTTGGCATTCGGGCACGGAATCCACCACTGCCTGGGCGCCCCGCTCGCGCGCCTCGAAGGTCAGCTCGCGCTGGGATCGCTCATCCGACGTTTTCCCGGGCTCCGCCTCGCCCGCGACCGGACCGGACTGCACTGGGGCCACGGAGACGGGCTCGTGCTGCGGAAGATGTTCGGGCGTCGGTCAGATGGATACCGCCGCTCTTGCGGCCATCGCCAGGGAGTCCAACACGGTGTTGCGCGACCTCGGACCGGACATCCAGTGGATGAAGAGCTATGTCACGGACGACAAGCTCACGTGCGTCTACGTGGCTACATCCGAAGAGCTCGTCCGGGAGCACGGCCGCTGTGGTGGGTTTCCCATAGACGCCATCCAGACCGTTCACCGAGTCATCGATCCAACCACCGCCGAGCAGGGCCGATGAGCCGGGCGGCTATCAGCCTGACCACCGGACTCGAGGATCCGGAGAAGGTGACCGTTGCGCTCCTCGTGGCCGTCGGTGCTGCCGAGAGCGGCCGGGCCACTCTCATGTTCTTGACCAAGGAAGCCGTTCGGCTGGCCACGGAGGGTGTCGCCCAGGGTGTGGCGTGCGAAGGGTGTCCCTCGATCCCGGAGCTGGCGCGGCGCCTCGAGGCTGCCGGCGGCGAGCTGCTCGTCTGTCCGATCTGCTTCAACGCCAGGAAGCTCGACGAGATCACGCTTGTGGCAAACGCAAGGTTGGGCGGAACAGTACCGCTGTGGGAGTGGATCGGCGATGGCGCCACCACCTTCAGCTACTGAGAGTTCCACTTACGGGGACGGAAGGGAGAACACAATGGCAAACCAGCTGGGTGAGCGTTTCGCTCGAACGGTGGCGACCCAGAATGCCGACGCCCTCAGAGACCTGCTCTCGCCCACGGTGAGGTTTCGTGCCCTGACGCCCGGGCGTGTCTGGAAGCGCGATGACGCCGACGCGGTTGTAGACGGCGTGATACTCGGAACGTGGTTCTCACCGGAACGCCAGATCACTCGGGTGTTGGCGGTGGACTGTGCCGAGGTGGGGCCCGTCGACCGAGTCAGCTACCGGTTCGAAGTGCAACTGCCCGATGGCCGCTACGTCATCGACCAGCAGGCGTACTTCAAGACGGAAAAAGGCAAGATCTCGTGGTTGCACATACTGTGCTCGGGATTCGTGCAATGACGGCATGCTCCGCCGGCCCAACAAGCTCGAGCCCCGCGGCCGATCGCCGAAGCGCCTCGGTCGAAGCGGCGCTCAGGGCTTGGGGCACGACCGGCCGGGACAACCCCTTTCCACTCTTGGCCGAGGTCCGTGAGCTGGGCCCGGTACACCACGTCACACTGGCCGACGGCCACGACGCCTGGCTCGTGGTGGGTCACGCCGAGGCCCGCCATGCGCTCAACGACCCCCGCATCTCCAAAGACATGCTGGCCGCGCTCGCCAAGGACAGTGGTGTGGTGGCCGAGGGGCTCCCAGGGCCCGAGTTCTCTCGGCACATGCTCGCCGTCGATCCGCCCGATCACTCTCGATTGCGTCGGCTTGTGTCCTCTGCCTTCTCTATGCGCAGGGTCGAGGGTCTGCGCCCACGGATACAGAGCGTCGTGGAGGACCTCCTCGACGGTCTGGCCGATCGCGACCCAGATGCTCCCGTCGATCTGGTGGCGTCGTTTGCTTTTCCTCTCCCATTCACCGTTATCTGCGAGCTGCTCGGCGTGAACGAAGGCGAGCGCACCTCGCTTGGTCGCGGGCTCGTGGCCATGCTGGTTCCGACCTTGACGGCGGCCGACTACATAAAAGCCAAGGAGGCATCCGATGGTGTCGTTTCGCAGCTGCGCCGGCTGGTCGAAGATAAGCACGATGAGCCCGGTGACGATCTGGTAAGCGGACTGATCGCCGCTCGGGACGGGGACGAACGACTGGACGACCGGGAGCTGCTCTCGACCATCTTCCAGCTCATCGTCGCCGGTCACGACACGACTGCGACCTTCATTGGCAACGCCGTCGTCGCGCTCCTCGGGGACCCCGATCAGCTCGAGATGCTGCGCGTGTATCCGAATCGGATTCCGGCGGCGGTGGAGGAGCTGTTGCGATACGACGCCCCCGTGCCCCACTCGACCTTCCGCTACGCCCGCGAACCGATCGAGCTCGGCGGACATTCGATCCCTGCCGGCGCCCAGATCATCATTTGCCTCGCTGCCGCCAACCGTGATCCCTGTCGTTTCACCGACCCCGAACGGCTCGACGTGGAAAGGGCAGAGGGGCGCCACTTGGCATTCGGGCACGGAATCCACCACTGCCTGGGCGCCCCGCTCGCCCGCCTCGAGGGTCAGCTCGCGCTGGGATCGCTCATCCGACGTTTTCCCGGGCTCCGCCTCGCCCGCGACCGGACCGGACTGCACTGGGGCCACGGAGACGGGCTCGTGCTGCGTGGCCTGTCCGAGCTGCCAGTCCTTCTCGGTCCTGGCCTGCCGAGGTAGCACAAACTCCGGGCGGCGAATCGCTTGCACCGTTCTGCACCCACGACCTCGCGCTCGGTGACCACGACTCCTTGGTCGTCGGCGCCGGCGCGACGGGAATGGCCTTCACTGCGGCCTTGATCGATCATGTCGATGTCCTCGTCGATCCCTCGCGACGCAGCCGGGGATCACTGGCGGGACGTCTACCCGTTCGTCCAACTTCACGGGCGTCACGGTTTCTACGGGGTTGCGCTGACTTCTCGGCAAGGGATAAACGCATAGACAATCAATATAAATAGGCTATACTTACCGCATGAGCTCGGAACGTGCCGCAAAGGAGCCATCGAACACCCCGGGCTCGATGGCGATCGGGAAGACTCTCCACGGGCTGACCGCAGCGGCGATACGGCGCTCCCCGCGTGAGATGAGTCTCACTGCCATGTCAACACTTTCCACGCTGGACCGATCCGGGGCTCGACGTATTACCGACCTGGCCTCTGTCGAGGGTGTGACTCAGCCTTCGATGACCGCCCTCGTGAGTGCTTTGGAGCGGTCAGAATTTCGTCGAAAGGCGCGTGGACCCTACCGACAAGCGTGTGGTGCTGGTCGCCATTACCGCCAGTGGGGCTCGCTACGTCCGGGCCCGTCGTCGCGCTGGCGCCGAGGCTTTTGCACTTCTGATCGACAAACTTCCAGCCGAGGAACTCAACGCTTTGGCTACCGCGTCCACGGCTCTCGAACACCTCCTCCAACTCGACGAGAAGCAGCGAGACTCGGCCAGCTGGCAGGCGGACGAACCCTCCGGTGGAGGGGTGTCATGAGCAAGGATCAGAGTTCCGGCGTGAGTCCATTCCGCCAACCGAGGGCCGTCTGGGCGGTTGCTCTGGCCTGCGTTGTCTCCTTCATGGGCATCGGCCTGGTCGACCCGATCCTGCCGGCCTTGTCCAAGCAGCTCAATGCGTCTCCAAGCTCGGTCGAATTGCTTTTCACGAGCTACCTCGTGGTGACGGCGGTCGCCATGCTGGTCACCGGCTGGGTTTCCAGTCGGATCGGCAGCCGGCGGACTCTGATCATTGGTCTCACGCTCATCGTCGTCTTCAGCGTGTTGGCCGGTTCGTCGCACACGATCAACCAGATCATCGGATTCCGTGCCGGATGGGGGCTGGGCAACGCGCTCTTCATCGCCACGTCCCTCGCAGTGATCGTCGGATCGGCAACTGGGGGCTTCCGTGGGGCGATCATCCTCTACGAGACGGCCCTTGGTGTGGGCATAGCCCTGGGTCCGCTCATCGGGGGTGAACTCGGTGCGATCAGCTGGCGAGGGCCCTTCTACGGAGTCACCGTGCTCATGGGCATTTCGCTGGTTGCCACCATCGCCTTCGTCCAGGGCACGCCTCGATCGGCTCATCCCACGTCGATCCTTGAGCCCATCCGAGCGTTGCGCCATCGCGGCCTTGCCACCATGAGCGTGACCGCCTTGTTCTACAACTGGGGATTCTTCACACTGCTGGCCTACACGCCGTTCCTGATGCATCTGAGCATTCACCAACTGGGATATGTCTTCACGTGTTGGGGGATCCTGGTCGCCATCTTCGCCGTGTTTGTGGCCCCTCGAGCACAGCGTCACTTCGGTACTCCCAAGACCCTCTATGTCAACCTTTCACTGCTAGCCGCAGATCTGTTGGTCATCGCCTTGTTTCCTTCGTCGAGGACCACGCTCATCGTTGCCGTCATCGTCTCGGGAGCGTTCATCGGCTTGAACAACACCCTGACGACCCAAGCCGTCATGTTGGTTTCCCCGGTGGAGAAGCCAATTGCCTCTGCATCGTACGGATTTGTCCGGTTCATCGGTGGTGGCCTGGCTCCCTACTGTGCGAGCAAGCTCGCCATCGCCTTCAACGTCTCGCTGCCCTTTTATGTTGCGGCCGGATCCGTGGTCATTGGTATCCTCGTGCTCGCGACCGGCCATACGCTCCTCACTGACGCAGAGAAGAACCCTGCCGAAGAGTTGGTCGACCCGACGTCGGCTTCGGAGCCAACGCCTCTGCGCAGAGTCACAACGATCGCCCCCGAACTCGTGTCCTCCGTTGGAAACATTGCGCCGGACGGTCGCTCGCCCATCGTCGCAGCCATCGACTCCGGCCGATACGCCGAAGAAGTCACCGAAATTGCCATCGAACTGGCCCTATTGTTTGATTGTCCGGTCGAGGTGCTTCACGTCATTGAAACGGACGTGTTCGAGGAGCTGGCCGTGGATCTGGAGTCGCACGAGGCGGCAATGGATGTCACGTCGAGGAATGTGTCCCGAGTCCTGGCTGCTGGACTCGCGGGAGGCGGACATCTGCTGCGGGTCACCAGCGATCACGGCGAGGTCGGCCGTCGCATCGCTGCCTTTGCCAATGAGCATCACGCGGAGATGATCGTGATCGGCACCCGCACGGACACCGAGATCGCCCGCGTCTTCGATGCGGATCTCACCGACAGCCTCCTCCGAAGGCCAGTGCCGAGCACATCGTGACATAGGATAGACGACCGGCCGTTGCGGGTTGAACAATCGGCCGCAAGATGACGACCTCGACCGGGAGTGGATTCGTTTTGGTCGTGATCTTTGCTCTCGGTGCAGGGCTGGCCAACGCACTGACCAGTGTTTTTCAACGCATGGGCGTCGAAGACGCCCCGGAGGACGCCACCCTTCGGCTCAGCCTGCTGACCCACGCGCTCCGTCGCGGCGTCTGGCTGTTCGGGTTTGTTCTCATGGTTGCCTCGTTCCTGCTCCAAGCCATTGCTCTGCATCTCGGCCGACTTTCTGTCGTCCAGCCCATCTTGACCACCGAACTGATTTTCTTGGTCATCGTGCTGGGGATCTGGTTTGGATTCGCTATCGGGGCACGCGAATGGCTCGGTGTGATTGCGACTGCGGGTGGTCTGGCCGGGTTCTTGTACTTTGCCCACCCCGAGGAGGGCAATACAGCACCACCCACCTGGGAATGGCTTGTCGCAGGGGGAGCCTGCAGCGTTGCCATTCTCGTTGCCGTGCTACTTGCGCTGCGAGGTCCACGGTGGTGGAGGGCCGCCATGTTCGGAACGGCCGCAGCGATCAGCTTCGCATTCACGGCCGCCCTGACAAAGGTGGTCGCAGGCATCGCCGCTTCTGACTGGACGATGTTGTATCGGCACTGGCAGACATACGGTCTTGTCGTCTTCGGAGTGCTCGGAGTGTTTCTGGCTCAGAACGCCTTCCATGCGGGTCCGATCGTCGCCTCACAATCGTCGCTCGTCCTGGTCGATCCGTTGGCCAGCATCTTGATCGGCGTCGGTCTCTTTGGCGACAGTCTGCGGACTGGTGGGGCCTGGGGTCCCCTCGAAGCACTCTCCCTCCTGGTCATGTTCGCGGGCGCCTTTTCGCTGGCTCATTCCCCGTTGATCACCGGAATGAAGGGCGAAGACGACCACTATCACGAGTTGTTGGCGCTGAGAACGCGGGCGCAGCGAGGCTCTGAGGGCTGCACCCCCCGATATGTGAACCCGTCGAGCTGAATGTCGGGTCAGGTGAGGAGAGTGGCATGACAGCCATACCGGCGAGGAGAGAGAAGGCAAGCACCACGGAGGGATCTCGCGTCGGTGACCCATTGATCGTTGTCGGTGTCGATGGCTCAGCACCAAGCTGGGACGCCTTCGCATGGGCCGCCGGCGAGGCCCTGCGAACACATGGTCGGATCGTTGCCGTTTTCGCGACGTCGCTCATCCAACCGGGGGAAGCCCTTGGAGCCGCGCCGCTCGGCTATGCCGCTGCGACGGATGCCAGGGACGAGATGGCTGAGAAGTTGGCGGCAGAAGTCGCCAGGCGGGCCGAGACACTCGGTGTCGAAGTGAAGTTTGTAAGAGGGATGGGTGATGCGTCGCGTGTCCTCACCGAAGTCGCGCGGTCTGAGCAGGCCGATCTCATGGTCGTGGGCCGGTCGGCGAAAATGTTGCACCGGCTTGCGGGGTCGGTCAGCCGACGCCTCGTGCTGACGCACGGGAGTCCGGTGATTGTGGTGGTTCCTTAAGGGCGCACAGGCGGGGCCGGGGTTGGCGACCACACGGCCTCCCTCTTGGACCGTCCCTCTCAGCGCACTTCCGGATTCGGCCAATGCCGAGCAGCTGTCGCTCCTCACGGACATCGGTCGGGTTGGAATCGCGCCTCTGCGCCAAGGACTGGAGTCGAGGCTCGGCGGCTGAGGGGCACAATCAAGGTTCCGTCCAGACGGGGTCCTGGGTACGCTGCCATGTGTGCGGATAGGAGTGCTGACGGGGGGTGGGGACTGCCCAGGTCTGAACGCCGTCATCCGAGCCGTCGTACGCAAGGGCGTCCAGGTCTACGGTGACCAGTTCGTCGGATTTCGGGACGGATGGCGAGGACCCTTGGAAGGGGACTCGATACCACTTGATGTTGCCGCCGTGCGGGGAATCCTGCCGAAGGGAGGCACGATCCTGGGGTCAAGCCGAACCAATCCCTACAGAGACGACACGGGTGAACGCCGGATTCTCGACACCGTAAATCGTCTGGGCGTGGAAGGTCTTGTAGTCATCGGGGGAGAGGACACATTGGGCGTGGCGACCAAGCTCGCCGCAATTGGGCTTCCCGTCGTAGGCGTACCAAAGACGATCGACAACGACCTCGGAGCCACTGACTACACCTTCGGCTTTGACACCGCAGTCACGGTTGCTACTGAGGCCATCGATCGACTGCATACGACTGCGGAGAGTCACCACCGAGTGCTCATCGTCGAGGTCATGGGACGTGATACGGGTTGGATTGCATGGCACTCTGGTGTCGCTGGGGGTGCAAACGCCATACTCATTCCCGAACGTCCGTTCCACATTGAGGAAGTGTGCGCGTTCATCGAACATCGATTTGCGAGTCACTATGCGCCGATCATCGTCGTAGCCGAAGGAGCACTGCCGCTAGAGGGTACTTTGCCACCGCGGAGCGGTGAGGTGGACCCTTTCGGCCATGTGCGGCTCTCCGGAATCGGAAACCTATTGGAGTTCGAGATTGCCCAACGCACCGGCAAAGAAGCCCGAACGACTGTTCTTGGGCACGTTCAACGTGGGGGTAGCCCGACAGCGTTTGATCGGGTGCTCGCCACGAGATTTGGACTGCATGCCATAGACGCTCTTCATAACGGCAACTTTGGCCAGATGGTGGCGCTGCACGGCACATCCATCGACCTCGTGCCACTCTCGGATGCGATCTCGGCGATCAAGCTGGTGCCACCCGAGCTTTATGCGGAAGCCGAAGTCTTCTTCGGATGATTGTGAGCGAGGCGTTGACAATCCAAGCGGCTCTCGGGAGCGCCACAGGTGGGATGGGACCTCGAAGCTGATCCCGATTCGCGCCAATCGTTGACATGATCGCTCGCACTAGTAGGTACGGCGGTCATGCAGCGAGCACTGCGGATTCGGGTTATAGAAGGAAAGCCGTGTATCGCACCCCTCAAACATGCACGTTCGTCCCCGCCGATATGTCGTGAGCGGACGACCATGTACCAAGTCAGAACCGCCCACCAGCCTGGTCCCGTAACCAACCTTCGCGTACAGCGTCATCGGGTCGTACCTTTCTGATGAGGGCGGGTCAGTTGTCCCAACCGACGGGTACAAGCAGCCCTGGGGGTGACGGATGAGTATCCGAGGTGCTCGCCACAGGCGCAGCGGATGATCGCGGGCTTGCCAACACGCTGAGATGAGTCGGGAAGCGTCGAACGCGATGCTCTAACCAGATTGCCGACATCAGCAGTTGGCCCGCCGCAGAGACAGCATGGCGGTCGATTGGCGTTCGGCCCGAATCTGAACTCACGTTGTGATGTTGGATCGGCATTCAATGTGCTCCTTCGCTCTTAGCGGAATTGAAATTCCTCGCGGAGTTATAGGAGGAGGAGTTACGCGCTTTCTGGCGAAGTGGGCTGCCTGAGACAGTGCATGCCACCGCGAAGCGGGGATCGAGGAGGAGTCGGACGACTGAGAGCGAAGTCTGGGTGCAGATCGAACGCACGCGCGTCGGCTCCGTTGGATCTGGGATCCAGCAGAGTCAGATGAAGATGGCTGACGCCACAACGGCACCGGAGGAGTCGTAGAGCGTTGCTCCTCGAACCTTTCCGGCGTCCATCCCGATGTTCTTGGACAACACACCGTTCCCGTCGTGGAGTTGCACAGTACCCGCCGCCACGACCTCCCCGTTGGCCAGGTGGAGCTCACACTTCACAGTTCCGTTGGAGCGAGGCACGTCCACGTTCATGTATACCCACGAAGGGTGGCCGTGATAGAGGACGATCTGTCCCGCGACCTGGCCAGTGGGGGCTTCGAAGGTAGCGGTGCGCAGAGCCTGTTCCTGCGGTACCGCCGTCGCTGACCGCTGGACCGTCGCCGTATTCGCAATCTCGGTGACAGCGGCGGTACCTCCCACGAGCGCTAACCCGGCAGCCACCGCGACGAACGACGCTCGGCCTCGGCGCATCCTTAGCGGGCGGACGTTCGCCTGTTCCGATGGGCTCAGGTCTGCGGCCAGTTGGTGGTGCAACTCTGCAACGAAGGTGTCCTCAGGGACCGCGTCACCAGGACGTGCGGCCCGCAGCGCAATGGCGACACGCAGCATTTCGGCATCTTGGGAATCGGCCTGGAAGGACCGAGGACGTCGTCCGGCGGCGAGGGCATCGAGGAAGGCGGACAGACGTCGGGTGCTCACTGTCCGACCTCGAATCCCGCCTTGGCGGCCATGCGCAGGGCTCGGTGTTGGAGGACCTTGGCGTTGCTGACACTGACCCCCATCGCTTGCGCTGCCTCCTTGATAGAGCATGCCTCGAGGAATCGCAGCTCGAGGATGCGCCGGTAGCGGTCGGGCAGGGCTGCGAGGATCTTGCCGGCCCGTTGTGGGGCATCGCTCGGCTCCTGGGGACCGGAAGGTTCGACAAGAGCATGCATGTCTCGTTCGGGATCGATCGGTGGTGACCGAAGTCCCCAGAGTTCGGCGCCAGTGTGAGGCAAGCACGGTTTGCGCCGTGGTAAGGAGGTAGGACCGCACCTCGCCTTTCGACGACGTCAGCTTCAGAGGCCCGAGGGCGGTTCGGAACACCTCTGAAGTGAGATCTTCGGCGTCTGGACGGTTGCCGACCCGTGCGTACATCAAGCGGTAGAGGCGGTCGATGTTGTCGCGGTACACCGATTCCCAGTCGGCGTAGGAATCGGCGTCAACCACGCGGAGGCGGGTGACGTCGGGTTTACCCGACGACGTGGGCGGCTCGATCACCCGAGTCCGTGAAGGCTTGGGAGCAGGAAACATCTCATCTTAAGATACGCGGGGAGGTTACAACCGGTCTGGGCTGCTCGGATCGGGTCGAGCCCGTTCCCTCGACGGCAGAGTTCCCGGGAGGACGCCGGTCTCCTCGGTCGGCACCGAGGGTCCGTTCCCGAGGAGCCGGCGCCGAGCACCATGGCGGCGAGTGCTCACTGAGTAATAGCCGACGGGGTTACATGTCGACGGCTTCTCTCGACTGACGTGCGCACTGCATAGCTCCATTCCGTCATCGGCCGCTGTAACTCCGAGCCGTATGCCTCACTAGCAAATCGAGCACACAGGAGGTTTCGCCATGCAGTACCGCCGATACGCCAGCTTGAGTGGAGCGGTCGCCCTCTCGTCCTTCTTTGCCTTGGGCGTCGGAGCCGTCGCGAGTGCCGGCACGCCGCATACCTCATCGGCCGTGTCCCTCGTCCGTGTCGCCAGCGCGACACAACCGACTGTGCACACAGCGGCGACGCAAGTAGGCGCAACGACCGAAACGATCCTCGTCAATGCCAAGGGCCTACCGTTGTACTACTACAAGGCTGATACAGCAAGGAAATCACAGGTGAGTGGCGTGTTGGCTCGACTCTGGCCCGCTCTGGTCTCAGCCAAGCCCACCGCATCCGGAGTCAGAGGCAAGGTCGCGTCCTTGAAAGAACCCGGCGGTCGACAAGTGGCCTATAACGGTCACTTCCTCTACACCTTCGTCGACGATTCTCCCGGGCACGTCACGGGACAAGGTGTCAGCAACTTCTTCGTTGCCACTCCCAACATTAGGGCCATAGGGAACTCAACGACGGTCAAGGCTGCCCCCGCACCGGTAAGTCAGTCACACGGCTATGGGTATTGATCAGACGTGTGCCGTCATTACCCAACGAGAAGGCTCCCCTCTAGGAGCCTCTCCCAACCCTTAGGCATCAGCGACCGGAACGCTCCAGCGATATGACGTACTCCGCAGCGGCACGCGAGAGGAAGCCAACTCTGTGGGATTCGAAGGTAGCGGTCTGCCGCCGTCTCGGATTCTTGTCCTGTGCGGAACAGGTCGATCGGTTGGCTGCGGAGGCTCCCGTGATCCGCCGACTGCCGCCATTGGATCAACGGTGGGTTCGATTGCAGAATGATCATTAGGCCGCAGTCACGTGGCCCTTGGGCCCGAATCCGACTACGGCCGCCGCAGAGCGGAGCCATCTACGACCACAGGAGTTGATGGAGCGGACCAGGTGAACTCGGCGGTCGGAGCGCCAAGCGGGAGGGAGGTAAACGTACGCCGGACTACGTGAGATCAGGCAAGCCACTCGTTTTCGGTTCACCGGGTCCAGATGGATTCCGGGCGCTCCAAATTGATGATCTCTTAATTCCAATTGGGGCATTGTTCACGTTCTGTTTCTGTCCACGGACAGAACATTGAGTGAGCATTGGAGGTGCGCACGTGTGGGACCGACTGCTGTGTGCAATTGATCAGTTTGAATCCGGCCAGGAGGCTCTGGCCTTTGCCGCGGACGTGGCCTCGGCGCAACCAAGCCAGCGTCAGGGTTCTGCACATCCGGGAACTCTCGAAAATGGCACGCGTTCTCCCACTCGAAACGCCGTCTGAAGCCGAGGATCTGGTTCGCGAGGCAGTGCGGGCATTGGGATCGTCGGGCGTCGCAGCAGAGGGACGGTCTTGCTCCGAGTTGGAGGATCGCGTGGCGAAGCGAATTGTCGATGAGGCGCTCCGCTGGGAGTGCCAGGCAGTCGTTCTTGGATCCCGGCGTCTTCATGGGATTGGCAGGCTCTCCGGTCGCGGCGTGAGGGAAAAGGTCCTGAGGTCGTCGTTTCTGCCGGTCCTCGTGGCACCGGCTGCCGAGAGTAACGGGATCTACTGGCCGCCAAAGTTCAGGGCGGAGCTTCAGTGGCCATCGGCCACACCTGGTCAGGACGCCGCGACGTGGGATCGACGACCGCGGGCTTCGTGGGCGGACTAGAGGATGAATACGGCAACGGTCGGGGCCAACGCGGCCACCTTCCTCATCTACGGCGCATCATTGATCGTGGTCTTGTGGTGCGTCATCGACGTGACGAGAAGACCTTCAGATGAGCTGACCGTGGGAAGGAAGGCAGTGCTGGGTGCTTGCGTCGCTGGTCGGCTGGCTTCTGTTTGGAATCGTGGGGGCAGCCATCGCCGCGTTCTATCTCATCGGTCCGCGGCGAAGGATGAACGCTCAGAGGTTGTAGGTACGGCGCGCAGCGTCAATTCGCACTTCACGGTCACGCCGGACAGAGGGCGGGCAGAAAGACTAAATGAGAGGCGTACAGCTGTCGTCCTCCTTAGAAGACGGTCTTCCAGTCGTCCTTCATGCTGATCACCATGCCAGCCCAGTTCCTTTGCCTTGGCGAAGGAGGCCTCGGCGGCACTGGTGTAGGCGAACTCGCGCTCGGCGTCGTCGTGGTTGACGATCAGAGAAAACTTGTCGGCGCTCAACATCTCGATAGCGACGTCCGCGTTGCCCCGGCAAAAGCCGGCAGGGGCGGCAGGTCTGGGCGAAGATGTCCTCGGGCTTGCCTGGGCCGACGTTCAGGTCTCCCAGGGCGTGGTCCCCAAGCGGATGATCCTGCCGTCGCTGAAGCTGTACTCGGCCGCGGTGCCACTCACGTTCTCCTTGTAGATCCCCCAGGTCTCCTCGGCGAACACCCGCATGAAATCACGGCCACCACCGGAGACCGCGAACTCCGTGGTCGATCGCTTGATGCAGCCAAGATCTCTTCCTTGGCGTCTCGGTGGTTCCAACTCGCCAACTCGCTGTCACTCATGGCTTCGTTTGTATTGCGGGTTGCTACCGCCGGTCCGCATCTCGAAGGCGACTCGTCCAATTCAATTCAGGACTGCCCTTCCTTGTAGACCTCGGTGAAGATGTCACCCTGGGCTGCCCCCGATCCGGCCTTGCCGCCGCCCCGTCCCCGCAGAACGAAGGCGATCACAACGGCTAAAGCGGCCCCAGCGATTGGGCCAGCGACATAGACCCAGTACCCGGTGAAGGTGGTCGAGACCAGGTCAGGTCCGAACGTACGGGCTGGGTTCATCGACGCACCCGAGATCGGGCTTCCCCACAGGCCGGCCAGGGCGATGTAGCCACCCACACCGAAGGCGCCGATGATGCCGATGTTCTGCGCTCCCGAGGCCGTGCCCAGGATCACGCTGACCAGACCCATGGTCAAGATCAGCTCCATCCAAAACGCTGCCATGTTCGAGTAGCCGTGTGCGGGGTAGTTGGACCCGTACATGGCTGACACGTTGATCACGGAGTGGAGGAAGAGAGCGGCGAGGGTCGCTCCGGCGAGCTGCATCACGATATAGCCCGGGACCCGCCACCACGGGAAGTCCCGACGCAAGGCGAAGGCGATCGATACGGCGGGATTCAGGTGGGCGCCAGACACCTTGCCCATGAACAGGATGATGGCCATGACCATCAGAGCGGGAGCGACGACCGCTGCGGTGCGGCTGATCACGCCGGGGAAGGCATGACCCATCATGCCCCCACCCGCAGCGACCAAGACGAGGAAGAAAGTCCCCAAGAGTTCCGAGAAGAGACGACGCCACTCCTGGCTGGGATCGTTGAAGTCGGCTATTCGCTCGACCACCTCTTGTTCGTAGCGAGCGATCGGACCCAAAGTGGGAACTTCTTGCAAAGAAGTCATCGAGAACTCAACACCTCCTGGTGTATCTCCACGACGGCGGCGAATATCGAGCTCCGAAGGTGGCTCGGACTACCGCTGTCTTCTGTCACGTCACGATCAAGTAGATGCTCTTGCCCACGAGCCAGAGACCAAGCACCAATGAGACCACGATGATCACCTGATCCTTGTGGCCGTCGATCCACGAGCGGATGTTACCGAGGAAGGCCTGCGCCTGTTCGGGTCGGAACCCGGCGTAGATCTCCATGACGATGTAGACGCCTGTGGCGACAACGCAGAACAGGAACAATGCGATGTAGCTCTCCCAGGACGTGAGCTTGGCCTCGGTGATCACGGCGACGCCCGCCGCGACCAGCCCCCAGGGCTGGGTGAGGGGTGCCAGGCCAATGGCGTACAGCGGCGACATGTTGTCGAGGCCCGTTTGCCACTTCGGTGGTTTCTTCGGCGGCCTGGGCTTGCCCATCCTCCGCCGCTGTCGCACCGCGATGAGCACGAGAGCCACGCCGATCGCGATCTTTACCGCCAGGGCCGCCAGGGAGGGTGCCGTGTTCGGCTTCGGCGGATTGTTTCCAGTGACGAGGACGGTCAGGGCGACCACGATGGCCAGGGAGAGCAGCCATCCGAAGATGAAGGCGGCGCCCTTACGTGTGCCGCCCTTGGAAAGCAGGATGAGAATAAAGGCGGTGAGGGGGATGGGCTCGAGCGTGATGACCAAGCCAATGATCAGCAGGTCCAAAATCACGGCGCCGGGTCCAAATTCACTTGATCACTTCGAGGCTCTTGGCTGATCGCCTCAAGCCAGGATCTTCGCCTTCTGCGACTCGAACTCGGCTTCGGTGATGACTCCCTGTCCCTTGAGCTCGGCAAGTTTGGCCAGTTGCTCGGTCGAATCAGTTCCCGTCCCCGCCGCCTGCTTCACGGCCGCGTCGAAGGCCTCCTGCTGTTGCGCCGCCTGGGCTGCAGCCCGCTCGTGCATTTTGCCTCCTCGGGCGATGAGGTACACGAAGATCCCGAGGAAGGGAAGGATGATCACGAACAGCACCCAGAGCGTTTTGGCCACGCCTCCCATGTCATGGCTCCGGAAGATGTCGGAGAAGATGATGATGAGCAACCAGAACCAGATGACGAGGAGGAAGAAGCCCAGCATGGTTCCGAACAGATCGGCGAGCGGGTAGGTGTAGGCGAGCATTGGGTAATCCTCCTGTGGTGGTCCATCGTTGAGGCCGTGACGCGGAGCGGCTCCCGTGAAGTCGCGGGATCAAAAGGGAACCGGGCACCACAACTGCTCACCCCGTGATGGAACCACACACCACGTCCAAGGGGCATCACCCACTCGGGGTGACTTGATCCAGAAGGGTCGAAAGGACCGGTTCAGAGCAGCCCGATCTCCTGGGCGCGACGGATCGCGCCATTCCGGTTGGCGACGTCGAGCTTCCGGTAGATGTGGGTCATGTGGGTCTTGATGGTGTTCACCGAGACGTAGCAGCGCTGAGCCATTTCCGAATTGGTGAATCGACTCGGGAGGTAGGAAAGGATCTCGAGCTCCCGGTCGGTCAATGGCTCGACGAGCTCCGCACCTGGCGAGGGGGAGTGCAGCTCGCGTGAGCGACGGAGGATGATCTCCTGAAAGGCGGTCCGTTCGCCCGGAAGTCCGGCGATGAGCTGAACGACGGCTGGGCCGGCCTGGACGAATATCTCCACGAGCGAGTGACGGCCGCCCAGTTCCAAGGCCTGGAGAAGATGCAGCTGGGCGGTGTCCGCCGATCCCTCTGCACTCGCCAGCCAGGCCAATTGGACCTCGGCCCTGAGGTCCGCAGCGGGATTGTCCGTCTCAGTGACGGAAGGAGCGGAATCCATTAGCTTGCGCGCGACGTGGCGCTGTCCATTCGACAGCGCCACTGCGACCCGCTCGAACCGAAGCATCTCCGAGTCACGGTTCTCGCGTGCAGAAACCCTCGAGGCTTCCGGGAGCGAGCCACGGAGACGAAGCAGGCGAATCTCCAGGGCTCCGAGTCGCTCGGCCACAATGGGTGGAGGCGGTCCTGCCGGGCGGTGTGGATTGTTCAGAACGGCAGCGCTCTGATCGAAGTCGCCCTCGGCCGCCCGGAGCAGTGCCATCTCGAGCCGAGCGACCCATGCCAACTGCGTGCGCCGATTTGCCTCGGCGCGTAGCGTTCCTTCGTGGAGCGCAATGGCGGCTCGGCGGGGTTCGCCTTTTTCGAGCGCGGCCAGGGTGATGGCCAGGTACGCGTCCGCGGTCGAGGTGTGACCGAGCATGCCGACAGATTGAGCGACAGCGAGGGCCTCATCGGCCAAGTGTTCGGCGCGCCCGGTATTGCCGGTCCAAGCCTCGACCAGGGCCAAAGAGCCCAGACCGCTGACCCGCCAGACCGAATAGGCCGCTCCGGTGCTCGCCAATCCCGACTTGAGCCAGGTCCTCGCCTCCTCGAGGTGCCCTGCGAGGAAATGCGCCCGGCCTCCCGAGCCGAGCGCCATGGTGCGGAGCGAGTCGACGTCACCCAGATTCATGACCGCCGGCATCGGCTCGTGGCTCAGATCGTCGAGCATGACGAGCGCCTCTTCAGCCATGTCGATGGACATCTCGTGATTCGCCCGGAATTGAGCCAGGGAGGCAAGGAAAACCTGGGCGCATGCGGCCTCGCCGCGGGTGGCTGTGGGGTGGACCCTGACGCGTCGCAGGATATCTTCGGCGGCAGCAGCCTGCCCCTCCGTTCCCTGCAAAAGTCCTAGGAGAAGATTGACCTCGTGGTGATCGGCCCGCACGAACTCGGGAACAGTGCTGAGCCAGCGGATCGCCGTAGCCATCTCCCCACGCTCGAACACCTCCGAGCCTCGGGCAAGGATCAGGCGGAGCGCAGCTTCCCAGTCCCGTGCGGACATCAGGCACTCGACGGCCACGTCGGCATTGCCACGTTGTAGATGCCACTGAGCAGCCTTGTGGAGCAGGTGTGACTCGAGTTCGGGGTGTTCCGCCCGAAGTCGGAAGCGCAGAAGATCGCGGAAGAGGTGATGAAACCGGTACCACTCCCGGCTGGAGTCGAGGGGCACGAGGAACATGGAATCCCGCTCCAATTCCTCGAGGACGCCTTGGGCGTTCGGTGTCCCGGTCAGATAGCCGATCAGGTCGGCGCTCATCTCATCGGGTACCGACATCTGGAGGAGCAGCTGGCGCCGATTGTGGGACTGGGCGCGCAACACCTCTTCACTCAGGTAGTCGGCAATGAGCCGATCGGTGCCACTGAACTGCGTGACGAAGTTGTCCGGGTCTTCGTGAAGGCGGAGGTTCATGCCGGCCAACTGCAGGCCTGCGGCCCATCCCTCAGTCCGGTTGACGAGTGCGGTGACGCTGTCGGCGCTGAACGATTGTCCGGTGATGCGTTCGAGGAGCTCGGCGGAGTCCGTGTCATCGAATGCGAGGTCGACCTGGCGGATCTCCGTGATGTCCAGTCGCATCCGCTGGCGGCTCCAGGCGATGGGCAGGTCCGCCCGGGACGAGAGGACCAGATGGACGTTGCGCGGCAACAGCTCCGACAATCGGGCCAGGTCGGAGACGAGTGCAGCGTTCGACAGGTGGTGCAGGTCCTCCAGGACGATGATCACCTCAGGAAGCTCTGTCATCTGCACTGCGAGGTCGTCGAGAAAAGCATCGCCAAGTCCCTCTCCGTGCATGGAGGTCAGCGGGCTCACGTCGACGAAGACTCGGTCGATCTGGGCCAGTTCTTTCAGGAGTCGCCTGCGGAAGCGCACGGGGTCATCGTCGCTGGGTATGACCTCGAGCCAGACGAACTGCAGCTCGGGATGCGTGGCAGCCCACTGGGCCAGGAGGACCGATTTCCCAGCCCCTGCCGGCGCGACGATGAGGGCGATGCTGTGATCGACGACAGCGTCCAATTTCCGCCTCAGGGCGGGACGGTCGACCACGTAGGCCGGCTGAGAAGGTGTCTTCATACCTGCGTCACAGCACCTTCCCCGCGTCCAGAACCCCAGTGTGCCACCAGCAGCGACGCAACGGCCATTGACGGAGCCCTGCCGAGGCCCCGGGGGACCCCGGGCGTGATCACCCTGTTCGGATGATGCGCCCGGGCCGGCCAAATCCCATGATTGCGTCAGTGCTTGTCTCGCCCCCTCGCATTGATCCAAGCCCACCCGGGTGGAGTGATTTCCCACATGACCATGCGGCATGGAGTCGGCCTGCCGCCGGAATGAGTCGAATTGAGCACGCGATCGTACGAAATCCAGGTCAAAGGAACCCTGAGCCCGACCCTGCTGGCGGCCCTTGAAGGGTTCGAGGTCAGCAGCGTCGAACGGGGCAGGACGACCCTGGTCGGGTGGGTGTCCGATCAGGCCCGGCTCTTCAGCACGCTCGAGGTCCTGCGAGACCTCAATATCGAATTGGTCTCACTGAATCCGGGCCCCGACCAGCCCGTCGTCACGCCGTGAAGTCTGCAGGAAGGACCATCCAATGAGTGACCTCTCGCGAAGCAACCTGCCGATTCCTCATCGCGAGCACATCGGGCTCACGACCTACGACGCCAAGGACCCCGACACCTCCTATCCGCCCATCGAGCCGCTGCGGCCACCGGAGGGTGCCCCGAACGTGGTCGTCATCATGATCGACGACGCCGGATTCGGGTCAGCGTCGGCCTTCGGTGGCCCGTGCGACACGCCGGTGGCCGATCGCTTGGCGGCCGGCGGGCTGCGATTCAATCGATTCCACACCACCGCCCTGTGCTCGCCGACGCGCCAATCCCTCCTGACGGCCCGGAACCACCACGCCGTCGGCATGGGGGGGATCACCGAGATTGCCACCTCGGCGCCGGGCTACAACTCAATCCGGCCTGACAATGCCGCTCCCATCGCCCAGACCCTGCTGCTGAACGGCTACAGCACCGCCCAGTTCGGGAAGTGCCACGAAGTGCCCGTGTGGGAGACGAGCCCGATGGGCCCCTTCCATCAGTGGCCGACCGGCAGTGGCTTCGAGTATTTCTACGGCTTCGTGGGGGCGGAGACGAACCAGTGGTACCCCGCCCTCTATGAGGGCACCACCCCGGTCGAGCCTACGAAGACGCCGGAGGAGGGCTACCACTTCACGGAGGACCTGACCGACCACGCGATCACCTGGGTGCAACGCCAGAAGTCGCTGATGCCGGACAAGCCTTTCTTCATGTACTTCGCCCCGGGAGCCACCCACGCCCCTCACCATGTGGCGCCCGAGTGGAGCGCCAAGTACAAGGGCAGGTTCGATGCCGGATGGGACGTGTTGCGGGAGGAGACGTTGGCGCATCAGAAAGAGCAGGGCATCGTGCCTCCGGAGACGGAGCTGTCCGCCCGGCCCGAGCAGATCAGCGCCTGGGCGGACGTGGCGGACGACCTCAAGCCCGTGCTCGCGCGCCAGATGGAGATTTACGCCGGGTTCATGGAGCACACCGACCACCACATCGGCCTGCTCCTCGATGCCATTGAGGCGCTGGGGGCGCTGGACGACACGTTGGTCTACCTCATCATCGGAGACAACGGGGCGAGCGCTGAAGGAACCCCCAACGGAACGTTCAACGAGATGATCTCCTTGAACGGCGCCGCCGAGTTCGAGACGGTGGACTTCATGTCCGAGCGCATCGACGAGTTCGGCACGCCGGCGGCCTACAACCACTATGCGGTCGGCTGGGCCCACGCCATGAACACCCCGTTTCAGTGGACCAAGCAGGTCGCCTCCCATTTCGGTGGCACCCGGAACGGAACCATTGTCCACTGGCCCAACGGCATCACCGCCAAGGGCGAGATCCGCCAGCAGTTCCACCACATCATTGACGTCGGGCCCACCATTTTCGATGTCGCCGGCATCCCGGAGCCGACCTTCGTCAACGGCATCCAGCAGGCGCAGATCCACGGCGTCTCCATGGCCTATGCGTTCAACGAACCGACGGCCGAAGAACGCCGGGAGACCCAGTACTTCGAGGTGGCCTGCAACCGCGGGATCTACCACAAAGGTTGGACGGCGGTGACCCGGCACAGCGTGCCCTGGGACTTCGGCGCTGAGCTCCCATCGCTCGACGACGACGTGTGGGAGCTCTACGACACCAGCAGCGACTGGTCCCAAGCGCATGACCTCGCTGCCGAGCACCCGGACAAGCTCAGGGACCTCCAGCGGCTGTGGCTCATTGAAGCGGTCAAGTACAACGTGCTGCCCCTTGACGACCGACGGATCGAGCGCTTCAACTCCGACATCGCCGGGCGGCCTCAGCTCGTGAAGGGGAACGCCCAGCTCCTCTACGGAGGGATGAGCCGCCTGAGCGAGAACTCCGTCCTCAACCTGAAGAACAAGTCGCACTCGGTCACCGCCGAAATCGACGTGCCCGAAGGAGGCGCCAACGGCGTCGTGGTGGCACAAGGCGGCGCCTTCGCCGGATGGAGCCTCTATCTCCACGGGGGAAAACCCAAGTACTGCCACAACCTGGCCGGGCTGATGCGCTTCTACGTCGAGGGCGACCTGGTGGTCCCCCCGGGAAACCACCAGGTCCGGATGGAGTTCGCCTACGACGGGGGCGGGCTGGCGAAGGGCGGAACGGTCGCCTTGTTCATAGACGGGAAGCCCGCAGGTGATGGACGGATCAACGCCACGGTGCCGATGATCTACTCGGGCGACGAGACGTGCGACATCGGCTCCGATTCCGGGACGCCGGTCAGCGAGGACTACGCCGGTGAGTCCAGCCGCTTCACCGGAACGGTGAACTGGGTCGAGCTCGAGATCGGCGACGACAACCACGACCACCTCATCACTCCGGAGGAGCGGATGCGCGTGGCGACCTCGATTCAGTAGCCGGGAGAGGCGCGACCTCCCGTGTCGGACGCGTGCTGTGCCCCGGGACGGGGGTCGGAAGCCCGGGCGCCGGACGAGAGCCGCCCGCTCCCGCCGGCGAGGGAGGGCGCGGCCGGCTCGTTGGTCACGGTCCCGGGAGGCCGCTATCGGATGGGCGATGAATCGACTTGGTCCTATCCGGGGGATGGGGAGGGTCCGGAGCATGAAGTGGAGCTGGCCCCGTTCCGAATCGGGCGCGCTGCCGTCACTAATCGGCAGTTCGAAGAGTTCGTGGAGGCCACGGGGTGGAAGACCGATGCGGAGCGGTACGAATGGTCCTTCGTCTTCGGTGGACTGCTGCCTGACGACTTCCCGCCCACTCGAGGTGTGGAGGGTGCACCCTGGTGGCGCCAGGTCATTGGGGCGGACTGGTCGCATCCGGAGGGACCGCAGTCGGACGCGTCGGATCGTGGGGACCATCCCGTCGTGCATGTCTCGTGGAACGACGCCCAGGCCTATTGCGCGTGGGCCGGAACACGACTGCCCACGGAGGCCGAATGGGAGGTGGCGGCGCGGGGAGGGCTCGACGGTCAGCCGTTCCCCTGGGGTGATCACCTCGAACCTGATGGGATCCACCAGATGAACGTCTTCCAGGGGGAGTTCCCCGGCGGGAACACAGGGGCGGACGGGTATTTCGGCACCGCTCCGGTCGATGCGTTCAGCCCGAATGGCTACGGCCTGTACAACGCGTGCGGCAACGTGTGGGAGTGGTGCTCCGACTGGCTCGGCCTGGAGTACTACCGGACGGCTCCGCTCCGCGCCCCGTCAGGACCGCGAACCGGCGCGTTGCGCGTCCAACGCGGTGGTTCCTATCTCTGCCACGCGTCGTATTGCCGCCGTTACCGGGTGTCGGCCCGCTTCGGTAGCGAACCCGACAGCTCCAGCACCAACGTGGGCCTGCGGGTGGCGGCAGACGCCTGAATGGCGGACGTCGAATATCGCCCAGACAGGGTGATGGCCCGCGATCTCGTGGCTGTCAGGGTGGCTGTGTGACAACAGTTGAGACGCCACCAGCCCAAGGAACGTCGGCTCAGCATCTGACTCCGAGCGAACGGGGAGCGTTGGGCAAGGCGGCCCGCACTCCGGCACCCCGGGCGGCCCATGAAGCATGGGAGGCATCGACCTCACGTCCCGACCCGGTGGAGCTGCTGGAGAGCCAGGCCGCCTCACGGGTGCAGGACCTCGTCCCCATCCGCTACGGCCGCATGCTGGTCTCGCCCTTCACCTTCTTCCGGGGGGCGGCGCTGATCATGGCGTCGGACCTGTCGACGACCCCTCGCTCAGGGCTCAACGTCCAGGCCTGCGGCGATGCTCACATGAGCAACTTCGGTGTCTTCGCTTCGGCGGAGCGGAATCTCGTCTTCGATCTCAACGACTTCGACGAGACCCTTCCCGGACCCTGGGAGTGGGACGTCAAGCGCCTTGCTGCGAGTCTGGCCATTGCCGGGCGTGATCGAGGTTTCAGCGACAAGGAACGGGCCGGCATCGTTCTCGAGGCAGTCTCCGGATACCGCAAGCAGATGACTGCGCTGGCGGCCCAGCGCGATCTCGACGTCTGGTACACCCGCATGGACATTGAGCAGGTGCTGCGCGATCTGGGCGAGGAACTCGGCCTGAACGGGTCGAAGAGCTCGGACCGGACTATGTCCAAGGTGAAGACCCGGGCCGACAAGCAGCTGGCCAAAGCACGGACCCGGGACAGCATGCAGGCGCTCGAAAAGCTCACTGAGGTGGTTGACGGTGAGACCCGCTTCGTCAGCGACCCACCCCTGATTGTGCCCATAGGCGAGCTCCTGCCCGAGGCGGAAGGAGCGCTCCTGACGGATCGCATGCACGCCCTCCTGCACAGCTACAGCGACACCCTGCAGAGTGACCGGCGACACTTGCTGAGCCAGTTCCGCTTTGTGAGCATCGCCCGGAAGGTTGTCGGGGTGGGCAGCGTCGGGACGCGGGCCTGGGTCCTGTTGTTGGTGGGGAGCGACGGCACCGACCCGCTCTTGCTACAGGCCAAGGAGGCACAGGAGTCGGTTCTCGCACGATTTGTCGGCAACAGCGTCCACACCAACCAGGGGGAGCGCGTCGTTGCCGGGCAACATCTGATGCAAGCCTCCAGCGACATCTTCCTGGGGTGGGACCGTGTCGAGGGCATCGACGGAGTGCAGCGCGATTTCTACATTCGCCAGTTACGCGACTGGAAGGGCTCCGTCGACACGGAGGTCATGGTCCCCCAGGCGATGGCCATCTACGGCCGGCTGTGCGGCTGGACCCTGGCCCGGGCACACGCCCGATCCGGCGACCGGATCGCCATTGCGGCGTACCTCGGGTCGAGCAAGGCTTTCGACAACGCAGTAGCCGCCTTCGCACACGCGTATGCCGACCAGAACGAACGCGACTACGACGCGCTCAAGCAGGCGGCGGCCCAAGGCCGGATTGTGGTGCAGACCGGCCTGTGAGGGGTCCCGGACCGCTGTCCCGCTCGAGCGATGAGGACGCTCCGGGCGCCTCCTCGAGCAGTCGTTCTCCAATCATTCGAACCAGCCGAGCAAGCCGAGTAACAGCAAGCGACAAGTGCCGCGCGCCCAACGGAAATGAAATGAGGAAGATCAGATGACACTAGGACCCGTTGAGTACATCATCGTGGGGTTTCCCGGGAACAAGTTCACGGGAGAGATAGCCCCTGAGCTCATTGCGCTGGTCGAGTCGGGGACGGTGCGGGTCCTCGACCTCATCTTCATCGGCAAGGACGACGAGGGATCCGTTCTCGCCTTCGAGATCGACGAGTTGGATGGCATCGACGCTTTCGATCAACTGCAGGGTGAGTTCGGAGGTCTGATCGGGCCGGAGGACATTGAATTCGTCGCGTCGAAGCTGGAACCCGGCTCCTCCGCCGCGCTCCTGCTCTGGGAGGACCTGTGGGCGGGACGCTTTGCCAAGGCTCTGCGGGATTCGGGCGGCATCCTCCTCGAAGGTGCTCGTATTCCCCACGAACTGATCGAACCTGCCGTCACCGCATTGCCCCAGGCAGTCTGAGCCAAGAGAGAAGGAGTCAGCAGATGATGATGAGACGACGACCCATCGCCAGGGCGGCCGTGCGCACCACGGCTGTCGTCGGCACCGCCGCCGTAGTCGGGGGCCACATGGCCAACAAGCAGGCTCAAGCCCAGGCCGCCCAGGCTCCCGCAGCGGAGCCTCAAGCAGCGCCGGCACCGGCGCCGGCAGCGGCCAGCCCGGACCCGGTCGCCCAGCTGACGCAGCTGGCGGCGCTGAAGGACTCGGGCGCCCTCACTGAGGCCGAGTTCGAGGCGGAGAAGGCCAAACTCCTCTCGTAGCGGGCTGCCGCCGACGTCGCCCGGCCGACGAGCGACGAGGATGAAGATCGAACACCTCGTCCGGTTCTGCCTCTGACTGTCTCTGGCGGCCGGCGCGAAGAGGCGCTCTTTGGCCTGTGTCCAAGCTGGACAAGCTTGGATATCTCGTCGCCGCTGCTGAGCACTTCGGCAGTCTCGGCGTTTCCCTCTCCGTGGCAGGAACTGCCCACGGGATCGGGCGTGACGTCTGGACCACATTTCGCCGGGGTTGTTCTCATGCTGATCGGGGGAGCGTTGCGGTGAGTGCCGTCATCATGTGGCGGCACGTGGGCGTCGGAATCGCCGACACAAGGCGGGCGACGGTCCGGTCCTGTGGCGGACGAACGCGCCGTGACTCGATCCGTTCGGATCTGGTGGTTTCCTTCAGTGGTCCTGGGGTGTTGTGGCCCCTCGTAGCTCAACGATCCTGGACCGAGCTGCGCCACCCAGCTCGGTTAGTGGAGTGGTCTGCTGGCCTGACGAAGCACTCGAAGGGCTGGAACCGGGCGGACGGAGCCGTACTGCACGGAACGAGCAGGTCGGATCGCACGAACACGACCACGTTTGCACACTGCAGACCCGAGGGTTCGACCCCTTCAATTGAGGCTAAAGCAGGCTCTGGTCAGACAGGAACCGTTCGCCGAGCGTAAGTCCCGCTGAGGTGATCTCGAACTGACGAATGAGTGGATCGTGCGCGCTCCCGCGGGTCTTCAGCACGGTGATGGCGCGTTTGACTTCGGACTCTCCGCGGAGGAATTGGAGCAGGACGACATTGTCCGAGACATGAGAGATTCCGAACTCCGAGAGTCGAGTCAAGCCGAACAGCTCCGAAGCTTCCTGGGTCATGATGACGCTGACGTTCTTTCGTGCGCACCGTTGGAGGAGCGAGTACATGTACTCCCGAAATCGGAGTTCATCGCCGCAAGCGATGCGAAGATCGCCGATGCTGTCGATGGCGAGTCGGGTTGCTCCGGTTCGCTCGATTGTGTCCAGGATCTCGTAGACCCATTCATCGATATAGAGATCGACGGGTGGGCGGAACATGACTTCGATCAAGGGATTTTGGATTGACCAAGAGAACCCTTGGACGATCCGCTCCAGCTGCATCGGATTCTCCTGGAACGTCGCGTAGATGCCCTTCTCGCCGCGGTCGGCGCCAGATAGGACGAAGTGCAGTGCGATCAGCGTCTTTCCCGATCCGGACGGACCTGCAACGAGCGTCGAGGCTCCACGCCAATATCCATCAGACAGCATGTCGTCAAGAAGGGAGACCCCCGATGAAATCCGTTCCGGCCGGAAGTCGTAATTGGCACCCTCAACATGATCTGCAAGGCGCGGGAAGATGATAATTCCATCGGACGAGACCCGATATGCGTGCTTGCCTGAGGTAAATCCGCTTCCGCGGAACTTCAATACCTGCAGGACCCGGCTCTCCCTATCGCCGATTCGCTGATAGTCGAGGGCGACAATCGCGTCGGCGACGGCGAATTCGGGCGCGTCGGTTGCCTCGGCCCCCCCGTATTCGCCGACCCAGAAGGAGGTGATCTGGGCGGCAGAGAGATGGCCGGCGAGTTCGTGGAGGAACCGGCGGAACGCGCCGTCATTGGAGGCATAGGCCCGGAGCGCCTTGAAGCTATCTATTACCAAGAGAGCTGGACGCCGCTCGCGGAGTGATGCGACCACCTGTTTCAGCACGCCTTCGAGCCCGTGATCGTTCAACACTTGCCCGAGATCCTCGTAGATCACGCTCGATCCAACGAGGCTGGCGTCGAAGAATGTCAACGATTGACCGTAACGAAGAATTTTCTCGAGCGGCTCAGAGACCGTCGAGAAATACAGGGCCGGACGTTGGGCTGTGGCGTTACGGAAGAGGTATTGCTGGGCCAGGATCGTCTTGCCGGTGCCGGGACGACCCATGACGAGGTTGATCGAGTTGCTCAGAATGCCGCCTCCGAGCACGGCGTCGAGACGGGGTGAGCCGCTCGATAGTCGCTCAGTCACGGGACCCGGACCGAATGGAGGAGGAAGGCACTCGTACCTAGTAGGTCCCGGACGGTCGACACGAACTGAAGGGGATCGAGCGGCTTCGACAAGAACGCATCGGCACCGGCCTGCAGGGCTTGGTCCTGTGAGTCGAGCGTCGACACGGCGAGAACCCTTGTGCCCCCCCGGGTCTGCGCGATCCGGCACAGCTCAAGTCCGGCCCCGCCGGACATCAGCAGATCGACTACAGCGAGGTTCGGTGGATCTTCCTCGAGCGTCAGCCGAGCGGCCTCGAAGTCGAACGATATTTGGACGGCGAACCCCTCGGTCCGCAAGAAGTACTCCGAGTACTCAGCGGCAAAGGGATCCCGCTCGGCGATGAGTATCGTCACCGAGCGGTCTTCACCCGAACGGGGCTCAAGTGGGTAGCGCGTTCGCTCCTCGAGCAGGCGATGAGCATCCGCTGGCTGCATTCCTCGGTCCAGTTCTTCCAGGACGAACCGGAGTTGGTCAACCTGCTCACGCGTGTAAAGACGATGCCCGCCCGAGGTTCTTTCGGGGACGATCTGGTGGTAACGGTCCTCCCAGCTCCGGAGCGTCTGGGCGGGAACTCCGAGCATCTTGACGACCGCTCCGATGCTGTAGATGCCGTCGCGATCGTCCGCCATCCGCACAGGATAGCCGACGCCTGAATCAGTGAGAAGGTATTTCGGAAGAATTGTCGACCCAAACGGGTGAAATCTCCTCAATATGGTTGTGAAACCTCTGCAATGGCTCTACAGTCTGCCGCAGTGCAGACCCGCTCGTTCGACCAGAGGGAAGATATGAAGGTGAATCACGCGTTTTGTGACATCAATATCTACGAACAATCTTCGCAAACGATCGTCCTCCAGTTGAACGGGGAGTTCGACCTCGTTCGCGAACCCGCGTTGCAGGGAGCGTTGGACGGCCTGTGCCAGGAGCCAGAACGATCACTGGCGGTCGACCTCGCCAAGACGCAGTTCATCGGGGTTGGGTGTCTCAGGCGCATCGTCCTCGCCGGGCGGGAATTCTCCTCAACGGAGTTTCGTTCACCGCCGCCCATCGTGGAGAAAATGCTCGAAATTCTTGGATTCATTGACGACACGGTCCGAATTGATGGTGGAACGGCCCGCGTTTCGGTGGATGGAGCCTGCGCGGTGGTGCAGCAGAACGAATCGAAGCGGAACGCTTCCGAGAAGGAGTGGCCGGCGCCCCAGGCATCACGACGATGTCCAGAGGCATGGGGACCTTCGAACCTTCGATCGTCGGGACGGGGGGTTCGGGCATTTGGACCGCCACCGAATCGCTGCTCTGCTGACAAGGCTGCTTGCCTCGTTGGGATCGATGCCCAAGTTGCCACGGAATGACGACGGCTACTCTTCCAAGGCCGCGGGGACCAGTCAGTGACAGGCTGCTCGCGTCTCTTCGCCTGCCACCGCATCGATTCACCGCACCCGTTGCGTGCAGCAGCGACGCACTCCTTGATGAGGACCTCCAGCTCAGCCTGTACTGCTGTTATGAACTGCACTACCAAGGCCTGCCTGGTGTGAGCGACGATTGGGAGTGGGAGCCGAGTCTCCTCGAACTTCGTGGGTGCTTGGAGGGAGCTTTTGAAAAGCGGCTGCACTCAGCTCTTCCCGATTGCGACGCGATCTCTTCGGCTGAGGTTGCGCACGGATTGGAGGATCTGAGTCGCGGTGAGGGATTCTCCCTGTCGGCATGGCTCACTGAGCGCGGCAGTCGGTTTCACGCACGTGAGTACACCATCCATAGGTCTGGCTATCAGTTGAAGGAGGCGGATCCTCACACGTGGGGCATACCCCGTCTCAGGGGCCGCGCGAAGGCTGCGATGGTCTCGATCCAATCAGATGAATATGGCGACGGAGTGGCTGCTGAAATGCACTCCTCGCTGTTCGCTGAAGCCATGACGGCGCTGGGCCTCGACCCAACTTACGGCGCCTACCTTGATCGCTTGCCGGCTGTGACGCTCGCGACGACGAACCTCATCTCGATGTTCGGTCTGCACCGCAGGCTCCGAGGCGCCCTCGTCGGACACCTCGCAAGTTTTGAGATGAATTCGGTGGGTCCGATGGGTCGCTACAGCTCGTGGCTCGACTCGCTCGGTGTGCCGCTCGACGGCCGAAAGTTCTATGACGTGCACGTTGAGGCCGACCAGGTGCACCAACACATCGCTCTCAATGACCTCGTTGGGGGTCTCTTGGAGGCAGAGCCCGAACAGGCCTCAGCCGTGATGTTCGGGGCGAGGTCCGTCGCCCTCGTCGAGTCGGCGTTCGCTGACCACGTCGTGTCTGCTTGGAAGAGCGATCGGAGTTCGCTGTTGTGTCCCTAGATGAACACTCCCACGATGCCGGGTCATACGGTGCCCGGTTGGCTGACCACTACGACGAGATTTATGGCGGGGTGTTTGACACCGACGGTGCGGTCGACTTCCTGACCGACCTGGCAGGTGGCGGACGGGTACTCGAATTCGGTGTCGGCACCGGACGAATCGCCATCCCTCTCGCGGCACGCGCCCTCCACGTGTGGGGCGTGGACGGCTCTGCTGGCATGCTCGAGCGACTGAGCGAAAAACCGGGCGGCGAAAGGGTCAAAACTATCTGTGGAGATTTCGCGAACGTCCGGGCCCGAGGGAAATTCGACCTCGTCGTGCTGCTGGTCAACACCATCTATGCGATGGGCAGCCAGGAGGAGCAGGTGGAATGCTTTGCCAATGCGGCAAGGCACCTAGCTCCCGGGGGACGGTTCGTGATCGAGGCGTGGGTTCCTGACCCGCCGCGTGGGGACAGTCTCGGCCTTCGGGCTCGACGGCTGGGTCGAGGTTTCGCCGGCTTGGTTCTCGAGGATCACGATGCCGTTCACCAGATCTTGGCCACGACCCAGATCGTCATATCCGAGACGGGCGAGACTCGGAGTTTCCCGGTTGTGCACCGCTATGCCTGGCCCGCCGAGCTCGACCTCATGGCGCGGCTCAACGGTTTGACTCTCGAAGATCGTTGGGCCGATTGGCACTGTCGTCCGTTCGATTCCTCCAGCACGAACCACATCTCTGTTTGGCGAATCGACGAAACCGAGGTTGAGGAAACCCGCTTAGGCGGCCAGCATTCCTGCTGGATGAGAGTGGATCCGCGCTCGATGTCTGGCGGTTCGGATGCGGAGGAGGGCGAGCGGTTCTCGACGAGAAGGTCGCGCCCACCGGCCCGTGTCACCCCCGAGTGTGGGTCCGACGCTCCCGCTGGACAGTGACAAAATTGCCACAGCGGAGACCCGCTTTAGAGTGGGGACTTGACAGAAGTCCTGGTCAGAGCGGCAACATAGTCGAGGCGCTGGCGATCGTGGACTGCTCGCCGCCGTTCCTCGGGTCGACCAGACTGGCGTTCATGAGCAGCGACGGCCGTGGGAGAAAACATCGAAGCAGCGCTGGCCGCTTCAATGAGCCGCACGAACAGCCTGGTCGACCAGCGATCGTCGGGGACCGTGGTCGATCGGGCCGCTTATCGAGACTGGAGGGATTGGGGCCATGACGGATTCCCGGGTCAGGGTGGCAGCGGATTTCTTCCAGGAAATTCTTTGGAGGCAATGTGTCAGCGGCTTGCGATCTCCTCGACCCTAACGTCGTGGACGTCGTGCCCGGGACACACGCTCCCTCAGGCACCTTTCAAGGGACTCAGGCTGTTTCGGCACACCTTTCGACCTTTCTCCGACTCACGGAAGACCCAATTTGACGTCCTCAAATGGGAGGACTGGATGGCCGGGGTCGACAATGTCGCTGTGCTTGCCAAGATCCATCTGCAAAGAGAAGGCCAACAGCACGATTTCCGGGTTATTTTCCTCGTCTCGGTGACCGAGCACGACGGACTCCAACGGATTTCGCGGATTGAATCCTTTTACAGCGATCAAGCCGCATTTGATCGCTTCTTCTCAGTCGAGCCATAGCCGCGCCCTGACAGGACTGAGTCCGGAGGAGGACCTGTGCCCTCAAAGATCGAGGACTACGCGATCATCGGCGACACGAAAACCGTCGCCCTTGTCGACCTCACCGGATCCATCGACTGGTGGTGCGCGCCGCGCATCGATTCCGCCGCTGCCTTCGCCGCGCTGCTCGGGGACGCCGGCAACGGACGGTGGCAGATCGCTCCAAAGGGCGAGGTGACCAAGGTCACCCGCCATTACGAACCGGAGACCCTCATTCTCGAAACGATCTTCGAGACTGCGACGGGCTCGGTATCGGTGTCCGACTTCATGCCGCCGTACGATGGCCACTCGATGATCCACCGCATCGTCGAAGCCCGTGCTGGCGCCGTCGAGATGCAGATGGAGCTGATCGTGCGTTACGAGTATGGCGCAATCACTCCCTGGGCGACGGCGACCGGTGATGGCCTCGTCCTCGTCGCCGGTCGTGACGGCCTCCGCCTGCACAGCCCTGTCCGTCTGGTTGGAAAGGACAACACCACCGTTGCCTCCTTCACCGTGTCGGGCGACATCCGCCGCTCCTTTTCGCTCACCTGGTTCCCCTCCGAGATCCGTGCCCCGCTCCCTCTCGACAGCCTCGCCGCCCGCAACCACACGCGGCACTACTGGCACAACTGGGCCGGTCGCTGCACCTACAACGGCGGCTCGCGCGATTTGGTCGTCCGTTCGCTCATCACTTTGAAGGCCCTCACCTACCAGCCCACCGGGGCGGTCTGCGCGGCGGCGACGACCTCACTCCCCGAGACCATCGGGGGAAACCGCAACTGGGACTATCGCTACACCTGGCTCCGGGACTCGACGTTCACCCTGCACGCTCTGTTGATCTCGGGATACACCGACGAAGCGGCGGCATGGGTGCGGTGGCTCCGCCGCGCCGTCGCAGGGACCCCCGGGGAGATGCAGATCATGTACGGCGTCGACGGAGAACGGATGCTCCCCGAGTTCGAACTCGACTTCCTCTCGGGATACGAGGAGTCAAGGCCCGTCCGTATCGGCAACAGAGCCGTGCTCCAGCTTCAGCTCGACGTCTACGGCGAGGTGTTGGACTCAGCCGTGACGTACTGGCACAGCGCCATCCCCAAAGAGGACAACGTCTCGCCTGGTCAGGTGATGGCGATCCTCGATCACCTCGAGAAAGTGTGGCGTGAGCCCGACAATGGGATTTGGGAGGTCCGCGGCCCGCCGCGGCACTTCACCCACTCGAAGGCAATGGCCTGGGTGGCCTTCGATCGCGCCGTCACGCTGGCCGAGGAAGACATCCTGCCGCAGGGACCGATGGACCATTGGCGGCAACTGCGTGACGAAATCCACGCGGAGGTCTGTGACAAGGCCTTCGACCCTGGGCTCAACTCGTTCACCCAGTACTACGGCTCGAAGCTGCTCGACGCGAGCCTGCTCATGCTCGCAACTGTCGGCTTCCTGCCGCCCGAAGACTCGCGCATCGTGGGAACCGTCGAGGCGATTCAGAAAGGGCTCGTCACCGACGGGTTCGTCCGTCGATACCAAACCGACACCGACGAGGACGTCGACGGACTGCAAGGAACGGAAGGTGCCTTCTTGATGACGAGCTTCTGGCTCGCCGACAACCTCGCTCTGCTCGGACGCCACGACGAGGCGAAGGAGATGTTCGAGCGGCTCTGTGGGCTTTGCAACGACGTCGGCCTCCTCTCCGAGGAGTACGACCCGAAGGCCGATCGGCTGCTCGGAAACTTCCCGCAGGCCTTCTCTCATGTGGCCCTGATCAACACCGCCGCCAACCTCTCGATGGCCGAGCACGGACCCGCGATGATGCGTAGTCGCCGTCACCGCCGCTCCCCGCGTCGGAACTCTCCAGCAGGATGATCGCCTACGCGCCGCCGCCGTCGGGGCGTATGCGTCTTTGGAGCCCACCTTCACACGGTTCCGGCAGGTCTTTGGGTCAGTCGTTGTAGTCGAGCGAGACTCAATTGCTTCTAAGCGGCAGGCCAGTGCGGTTCGGAGGGGGGTGTTTTCCAACCACAGGTCGAGGCAAGGTCGATGAGAGCCTGGGTCGCGCGAGCAACCATCGGCCGAGTGTCATCCGCGCGGTGCAGAAGTGTCCAGCGCCAAAGGGGCACCGGAGGCCTCACGGGCCGACGGGTCAAGGTCGGCGGCATTGGCGCCTGGTGGCGTTTCGGAGTCTCGAGCACCGGTCGCCGGAGGCGGGTGACATGGTCGAAGAACGCCGGCCCAGCGATTCCGCCGTCTTCGATGTTGACCACTGACGCCCGGTTTGCTTTCGCAAAGGCAGATGCGTAGCGGTTCCACGACCACCACGACGCTTCGTCAACATCGATGAGCACGGCGATCTCTGCCGCTGGTAGTGACTCGTGACGAGTCGCGGGATGTGCGCGTGGAATAACGGCTTCCAGGTTCTCGTACCACAGGAGATGTGCCGACAAGTCGAGCCTTTGGATGTCGGCATCCTCGATCCAGGCGATGGCGAGGTCGAGACTGCCCTCGGCCACTCTCTCAGCTTGCGTGTGCGAAGGCAGCACCCATTCGTCGATGCGGATCCGAGGATCCGGAATTGCCGTCACCTCCGGGGGGAGCCAGCTGACGTAACCCAGCCTGAGGGGCAACTCACCTGCTCCCCTGCGGGCCCGATCGAAAGCCCGCTCCGCGGCGTCCAGCACCTCGCGAGCATCGGTCAGGAACTGAGATCCGGCGGGCGTCAGCTCTACGTGGCGACGGTCGCGGATCAGGAGCTGGGTCCCTAGCTCTCGCTCGAGATTGCTGATCTGACTGGAGAGCGAAGGTCCGGCAAGGTGTAGTCGCGCCGCCGCCCGACCGAAATGGAGCTCCTCCGCAACCGCCACGAAGTAGCTGAGTTGCCGGAGTTCCACGCGTCGAAGCCTACCGCCGCAATGATTGCTGCCGCCTCTCACACTTGGTGATAGGCGGGGCCTATCTCTCTTAGCTGATAAGTCGTGGACTCGCGGCGAAGACAAGCGTTAACTGCATATGGGTGATCTTCTGCTCTCGCAGCGGAGAGGTTGAAGGCTGAACCTCCGAGGACTCGTGATTTACCCGCCGACGCAATGTGTCGGACACCTACGAAACCAAGAAAGCGTGAGAGACCATGAGCGCAAGCGAAGTAGCCAGCGTCACGATCAAGCTCGAGAACCACATCGTCCCGGTGACTGACGTCGACCTGGCCAAGAGCTTCTACCAGCAACTGGGTTGGCGGCTCGACGACGACGTTGCGCCGATGGACGGGCTCCGCTTTGTCCAGTTCACGCCCCCGGGCTCGCCGGCTTCGATCACGTTCGGCCTGGGGCTCCCGACGGGGTCCCCAGGTGGGATTCAGGCCACGCTCGTCGTCTCCGACATCGAGAAGGCCCATGACGAACTCCTCAAGCTCGGCATCGACGTCAGCGACGTGTGGCACGGCCCGCCGTTCCCCGTCGAGGCGCGCCAGCCCGGCCCGGACCCCGAGCGCGCCAGCTACGGATCCTTCTGCTCATTCACCGATCCCGATGTGAATCTGTGGCTTGTCCAAGAGGTCACCACGCGGCTCCCGGGCCGGGTCGAGGCCTCCGAAACGGCATTCGCGTCCGCGGATGATCTCGAGAACGCACTCTGGCGCGCCGAAGCGGCTCACGTCGAGCACCAGAAGAGCACGGGTCGCTCGCACCTGTTCCATCGGTCAAGCGAAGACGACACCTGGCCCGCCTGGTATGCCGCCTACATGGTGGCGGAGCAAGCCGGGAGCGATCTGCCTGCCTAGCTGACCTCGCGCTCACCCCTGGCCGTCGCCGGCCCGGCGGCCAGGGTGGGCGCATTCTCATAATCGAGCCCGCTCCGCGAGGCACAAAACAAGGAGAGCCAATGCCGTATGTCTTCGCCGGCACGGAAAATGACGAGCCGATAGAGATCTATTACGAGAACCACGGGAGCGGCGACCCGGTCGTTCTGATCCATGGGTACCCGCTCAATGGCAACTCGTGGGAACGACAGGAGCGAGAGCTCCTCGCCCACGGCCATCAAGTGATCACCTACGACCGGCGCGGTTTCGGCCGCTCGAGCAAACCCACGGTCGGGTATGACTACGACACGTTTGCGAGCGATCTGAAGGCGGTAATTGAGCACCTTGATGTGCACGATGTAGCCCTGGTCGGTTTCTCGATGGGCAGCGGGGAGGTCGTTCGTTACCTCGGTACCTATGGCTCGGACCGTGTTCGGAAGGCTGCTCTCCTCGGCACGATTCCACCCTTCGTGCTCAAGACCGACGACAATCCCGAAGGCGTCGATGGCAAGATCTTCGCTGACATCAAGGCGGCGATCGTCAGCGACCGCTATGCCTTTTTCGAGGGATTCCTCAACAACTTCTACAACGTCGATGTCCTCGGTGATACCCGGATCAGTGACCGGGCCTGGCAGGCGAGCTTCAACGTGGCTGCCGGGAGTTCGCCCTTCGCCAGCCATGCGTGCGTCGACACGTGGCTGACTGACTTCCGCGCCGACCTGCCGAAGATCGACGTTCCCGTGCTTGTCATGCACGGCACGGAGGATCGCATCCTTCCCTTCGAGTCGACCGCAGCCCGGCTTCCGGCGCTGATCGCCGATTGCACACTCGTCCCGGTCGAAGGCGGCCCCCACAATATTGCATGGACGTTTTCCGAGCAGGTTAACGAAGCACTTCTGTCCTTCCTCGACTGAAGCGCCTCCTTTCGGACCTCCAGCAAGGTCACCCAGCACCGACGTTTCCCAATGGATACGTCACCGCTCCCGTCCAGCAGTCTCGTTTTCGAGTCTCCCGGTGGAGACAACGTTTCCAATCACCCGCCGCCACTTGTCTATCCTCCGAGTCCCTGCTATCGAAGACGATCTTCGAATACTTCCCGGTAACGTCGAAAGGGACGATGCGGCAGATGAACGGAGGGCTGAGATGACGGGAGCAAGCTCACGCGCGGTGAGATTCGACCGCTACGGGGATCGGAGTGTCCTGTACGTCACGGAGGTCCCTATGCCATCACCGGAGCGAGGTGAGGTGGTGGTGGAGGTCAAGGCGGCAGGCATCAATCCGGGCGAGGCGAACATCCGATCGGGTGCGCTCCGTGACCGTTTTCCGGCGACGTTTCCCTCCGGCGAGGGCAGCGACCTCGCCGGGATCGTGTTTGCCGTCGGCGATGGCGTTGCCGAATTCGCAGTAGGCGATGCCGTATTGGGGTTCTCCTTTCGGCGCTCCAGCCACGCCACCCACGTCTCGGTCCCGATCTCCCAGCTGATCCACAAACCTCCGGAGCTCAGTTGGGAGGTCGCTGGGTCTCTCTACGTCGTCGGATGCACCGCCTTTGCGGCCGTACGTGCCGTCGATGCCAGAGCGGGGGAGACGGTTGCTGTCGCGGCGGCGGCGGGCGGAGTCGGGACAGTGGTGGTCCAGTTGTTGACGCTGCGTGGTTCGCGCGTCCTCGGCATCGCTTCCGAGGCGAATGCTGACTGGCTCCGGTCTCACGGTGCCGTCCCCGTGCCCTATGGCGACGGGCTCGCTCAGCGTCTGCGTGACGCGGCGGGCAAGAGCATCGATGCGTTCATCGATCTGTTTGGGCCCGAATACGTCGAACTGGCGGTCGATCTGGACATTCCGCGCGACCGTATCGAGACGATCACATCGTTCGCGAAGGCTCAGGAGCTGGGCGTCAAGGCCGAGGGCAGCGCGACCGCCTCCACCCCCGAGGTCCTTACCGAGATGGCCAACCTCGTGGCTTCTGGGGAGATCGAGATTCCGATCGCCGCGACGTATCCCCTCGATCGAGTGGCCGATGCCTTTGCGGAGTTGGAACACCGCCACACCCGGGGGAAGATCGTTCTTATCCCTTGATAGCGCCGCGGGAGCGTGCTCAGCTGGTGTGGGGCCCATAGCCCGGTGGGCCGACGTCGAGAGGAGTAAGCGATGGCTCAAGGGAAAGAGCCGGTTTCGTTTGTGGGGATCGGCACAATGGGGCACGCCATGGCCACCAGGGCCTTGGATGCCGGTATCCCGACAATCGTTTGGAATCGCGATCCGAAAGCAACCCGGGATCTCGCGAGCCTTGGCGCAGAGATCGCCGAATCCTGCGCAGATGCAGCACGCCGGGCCGCCATCGTCGTCACGATGGTGACGGATGCGAACGTCGTGCTCGCCATCGCCCAAGACCAGGGCATGTTGGCTGCCCTCGCTCCGGGGGCGATCTGGGTGCAGATGAGCACGATCGGCGATGCAGGGATCGAGCGCGTTGCATCCCTAGTGGAAGCCGAGCGTCCTGACGTGGTCCTGATCGACGCTCCGGTATCGGGGAGCAAAGAGCCTGCGGAGCGCGGTCAGTTGACGATATTTGCATCTGGTCCTGACACGGTTCGTTCGCGGCTTGGCCCACTTTTTGATGCGGTGGGTCAGCGAACCATCTGGGTGGGACCCGTCGGGGCCGGATCGAGACTCAAACTCGTCGCCAATACCTGGCTCGCGTTGGCGGCGGAAGCAGTCAACACGTCGGTAGCTCTTGCCCGTCGGTTAGGTCTCGAGACCGAGAGCGTGATGAACGCGTTGGGTGACGGCCCGCTTGTGTCGCCTTGGCAAGCAGCCAAGCTGGAACGAATTGCTCAGGGTGACTTTTCGGTCCAGTTCGCGCTGTCACTCGCACTCAAGGACGTGCATCTCGCCCTGGAGGCGGCCGGCGGGGAGCGCTTCCGGACCCTTGCCTGCCTGGCCGACGAATGGCAGGAGGTCGTCGATCTCGGGCTCGGCAGTAGCGACCTCACGGTGGTTGCCCAGGCACTCGAGCAACGGGGGGAGAGCGGCAGTCCCGATTAGATCGGCCGCCTGGGCTAGTGGCCCGTTAGAGGTTGTCGCTAGTCATCTCGGGCTGAAGGATTCTCCTGGGTGGCACCCGTCGACTTCTCCCGCAGCTCAAACGAGAGGACCATTTCGAATATAGATTCATCACCAGCGCCCAGATGGAGCAGCAGCGAGTGACCAGCTACATTCCCAACCAAGATCGCTATGAGTCAATGACGTACCGCCGTTGTGGGCGCAGCGGCCTGCTGTTACCTGCGGTCTCGCTCGGGCTGTGGCAGAACTTCGGCGATGACCGACCACTTGCAACGCAACGCGCCGTCTTGCGGCGAGCCTTCGACCTGGGTATCACCCATTTTGATTTGGCCAATAACTACGGACCCCCGTATGGCAGTGCCGAGACAAACTTCGGACGGATCCTCCGTGAGGACTTCAGCGAGCACCGGGACGAACTCGTCATCTCCACCAAGGCCGGTTGGGATATGTGGCCGGGACCCTATGGCGACCTCGGGTCGCGGAAATATCTGCTCGCGAGCCTCGACCAGAGCTTGCGGCGGCTTGGCGTCGACTATGTCGACATCTTCTACCATCACCACTTCGACCCCCAGACACCCCTCGAGGAATCCGTCGGTGCTCTCCACACCGCGGTCACCTCTGGCAGGGCCCTCTACGTTGGCATCTCGTCCTACTCGGACAAGCGGACCGCAGAGGCGGTGGCCATCCTCCGCGAGTTGGGTACCCCGCTGCTCATCCATCAACCGTCGTACTCGATGTTCAATCGCTGGATCGAGGACCGCCTCCTCGACGTCCTGGAGGCGGAAGGAGTCGGGTGCATCGCCTTCTCCGTCTTGGCGCAGGGACTCCTTACCGACCGCTACCTCAATGGCATCCCTTCGGGCTCCCGGGCCTCCGTGGGTGGCTCGCTCACTCGTGACATGCTCAACGACGAAAACCTTGCCCGCATCCGAGCCCTCAACGAGATTGCGCAGGGACGACGCCAGTCACTGGCGCAGATGGCAATCGCGTGGGCATTGCGGGATGTTCGAGTGACTTCGGTGCTCATCGGGGCCAGCAGCGTCGCCCAGCTCGACCAAAACGCGGCCGCCCTGAAGGACCCTGAGTTCACCGCCGATGAGATCACCGCTATTGACCGCTACGCCGTTGACGGCAACATTGACTTGTGGCGAACGCCGGCCACATCCTGAGCAAGAGCTCCTGATGTGCGCGTTCGGCGGCCGCTCGGCCATTTCTGAGCTGGCTGGCGAGTGCTGATTGGGAATGGGCGATACCCGTGTCGTGGTGTGCCGGAGTCCATCCTCATCGGTCAGTGGGGAGGGCGGGCGCAACTGCGCACCCGATGCGCGAGTCTGCCATCCCGAAATACAGGTGCCACTGGTTCTCGAACAACACCAGCGACTGTGTGAAGCACACGTTGGACACTTGTCCCTCCCGAGCATCGACGTCGTCGGCCCGCAGGAAGGGCTCGATATCCCGGGCAATGCACGACGCTGGGTCTTCAGCATCGAACAACGCCTGACCGGGTTGGTAGGAGAGTGGCTCCAAGGAGGCGTCTCCGTCGACGTAGTGGTTGGCACCGTTGTAGATCAGAACAATCCCGCCGGGCGTGGACAGGGCCGGCGGTCCGGGTTCGACCAACAGCGAGTCGAACCGTCGTCGCCGAGGCGCCAGAATCGGCCGCAGGACGCGCTGCCCCGATACGACGTGGATGTCCCAGGGTCGATCGGCCGACGGGTCATAGGAAAGATAGCGGTCCCGTGAGGCATCGAATTCGACGGGTGTCCATCGGACGAGGTCCTCGGACGTGGCGGCGAAGCACGTTCCCTCGCCCCAGTACATCCAGAATCGGCCGTTCGTGCGCGCCGCGACGAGGCGGCCTCCCCTCACTTCGGTCAGGATTGAGCCGCTCTTCGACGAGCGGAGCGCGTACGGCGTCGAAGCAAAGGCGGGACCGTGCTTCGTCCAGTGGCGCAGGTCGCCCGATGTTGCCACGAAGAGTGTGCCCGCCTTGCCGTCGAAGGCCGTGTAGGTAGCGACGAAGCCGCCGTCGGGAGACTCGACCACCCGGGGGTCCTCGCAACCACCCGGCCATTCCCAGGCTTGCCACGGGTCGTCGTCCGGGAACAGAACGGGGTGAGGGTGGACCGCGAACGTCAGCCCGTCGCTGCTCACGGCCAGGCCGATCCGGGATGTGCCGGCGAAGCGGCCGACCGTGTCCTCCCCCCGGAAGAGCATGTGGACGCGCCCCTCATGGACGACGGCGCCGGGGTTGAAAGCATCCTTTGCGGCCCACGCCACGTCGACGCCGGAAACTGGGCAGATGAAGCGGGCGGCGGCCAGGTCGGCCAGGACGTTCTGCCCGACCGGGACGAACGGCCCGATGCGCCAGTTGTCGGTCATGCTGTTCCCTCCCCGATGAGGACCTGTGCGCAGGCGGGCACCGATCGGTCGCTGTCGATGGTCCCGAATGCCACCCAGAAGACCTCAGCCCATTGCATGGCATGAGTATGGCAAGCCGGCGATGCTCCGCGACGACGACGCGACGCCGAGCACCGCAGCCGGGCTGTCGACGCCTTGATCACGGGCCTGGGACACCAACTGCGCAAGGATCCGGGCGCCCATTGATGGGAGACGAGACGAGGTTCAACCCGAACATCGATCATGCGTCGTTTCACAAACGGTGACAGAGCCCCAAAAGAGCCGTATCGATCCGGAATGCCTCATCCGAGCCTCCACGGCGCGGCAGTAATTCGGTAAAACTGGTCAGCGCCAACGGGGAGTGATCGTCGACGCCAGGCGGCGAGGGAGCGAGAGCCGCCCACGGGCTCGTGTGCGGCATACCCGGACAGGGTTCGATTGCTGCGACTCTATGGCAGTGCCGATTCCTTGTCATCTGAGTTCGTGACGAACTCGAAGTCACACGTTGCACATACCCAGTGGCGATGAGCGTGCCCGGAGGAAGCGTCGGGACAGCCGTAGAATGTGTATTCGTCAACGCGGCGGGCCCCACATTTTGAGCATGCTGGTGGTTCTGCTGTTCCTGACATGTCACCTATCCCTTCATTGACCTGGCGGCTGCGTCACCGGAGAGGATCTAAACGTTCTGATCAGACTGTGACCGGCTGAGATCTAGCGATTGCATGCTTATAGGCGACGATGTATTCGTCGACCATACGGTCGCTGCTGAATCGCTGGACCGTGAGGGACCGAACTGTCGCCCTCTCGAGTTCGCCAATCGTCGTGACTGCCTTCACCGCCGATTCGAGATCGGCCACGATTGCACCGGTCCTACCCTCGACAATGACCTCTGGCATGGAACCTCGATTGAAGGCGATCACCGGAGTGCCACAGGTCATGGCCTCCACGACGGAGAGCCCGAACGGTTCTTCAAAGTCGACTAAGTGAAGGAGCGCAAGAGCGCCACCGAGGAACGACGAACGATCTTCCGCTCGAACGGACCCGACAAATTGCACTCTCCCCGGGTCAAGCCGTGGCACGACCTCTTTCTCGAAGTACACCTCGTCCTGAATGATTCCCGCCATCCGAAGCGGAATGCCCGCCTCCTTTGCCACTTCAATTGCGGCAACGACTCCCTTGTCCGGGTGGATCCGCCCGAAAAAGGCCAGATAGGAGCCGGGAGCGGGATTGTATGTGAAGGCGCCGATGTCGATCCCGTGATAGATGGTTGCTACATAATCGAGAGAGGGATCTCGGTCAGCGTCGCTGATCGCTATGTAGAAAGTTCCAGCGTTGTACTTGGCGTACACGGGGACGATGTCTGGCGAGGAAAACCCATGGATTGTCGTGATGACTGGGGTCGAGACCAGACCAGAATAGGTAAGGGGTAGGAAGTCAAAGCTGTTGTGGATCACATCGAACTCTGACGCCCGCTCGAATACTTCTGAGATATGAAGGCACTCGGCGACCTTCGGATTGACGCCGGGGTCCTCCGACCAACCTCGAGGGATAACACTGCACAGACGGGCAGAGGTCTCCGAATCACCCGCAGCAAAGAGTGTCACATCGTGGCCTCGTGCAACAAGCCCTTCGGTCAAGAGCGAGGCAAAGAGCTCCCACGGTCCATAGTGGCGCGGGGGAACACGCCACGAGATGGGTGCGAGCATCGCGATGCGCACGAAGCCTCAACGCCCAAGTCCTAGGCGATCAGCCTTCTTGTCTCTCTCGTCCCTCTTCTCTTTCTTTGCCCCCCGCTTCTCTTTAAGGGATTTTCCGGGCTTCTTGCCTGAAGGCTTCTGAGGTGATCTGTCTGGCATGTCATTCTCCAATCGCGGGTGGTTCTACGTCAGTCAATCGGGGTTTGAGCAGAGTGCGCCAAGTAGCTCTTCGATGGATACGAAAGCCACACCAATCGCGGAGTCGCCGATTCCGTAAGGGAGGACCAGGGCGCCAGCGTGGAGGAGGGCGCCGCAGGAATAGACCACATTGGGCACGTAGCCATCCTGCTCGGCGCGTGTCGGGCTGAGGAGGGGTTGGTCCAAACGACCGATGATTCGAGTGGGGTCTTCGAGATCCAGCAGGATGGCACCGATGCTGTACGTACGCATCGGGCCGACACCATGGGTGAGGACAAGCCACCCCGCTTCGGTCTCGATCGGCGATCCACAATTGCCGAGCTGGACGACCTCCCAGGACCTTCTCGGCGCCTGGCACGCCAGGCCGTCTTCCCAACGGTGCAGGTTGTCTGAATAGGTGATGCTGTTCGATTCTCGGTCAGATCGCGACAGGGCAGCGAACTTTCCACCGATCTTCCGAGGGAAGAGAGCCAAACCCTTGTTGGCCGCAGAGGCACCGACCATCGGTGAAGAGCTGAAGTGTACGAAATCCTTCGTCCCGAGCAATTGCTGGCCGATGTCCGTGCCGTTGTAGGCCGTATATGAGGCGTAGTACGTGTCCACGCCGTTCTCATCGACGAATCGCACGAAGCGGGCGTCCTCCATGCCTCTTGATTCCGCGCTTACCGTGGGCAGGAGTACGCGCTCACTGAGCGGGGTATCGCGGTCAAAGCTGGTGCCGTAACTTCGTTCGGCGATCCTGCGAATCTGGCCGATGGTCCGACGGGCCTGCTTTCGAGTGGCAGCGTGGGATTCGAGAAGGCCAAGGCGCGCCTCCAGCTCTGCTGAGGTGAACTCAGGTCCTAAAGGACGCAGGACGTAGTCTGCGTCATCAAGACTCGCACGGAGCCGGCGGAGTTCTCCTTTGAACACCTCGGCATCGAGAGTCACCTCGTCTCGGCGTCCTCTCGTCGCAAAGCTTGGGGCCGGATCAAATGCAACGTCGGCCGAGCTGTTGATTGTGCCTGTCCGAAAGCCGATTGAGGAGCTGTGACCCTCGCCGATGGCTCGAACGCTCATCACGAAACGGACTTCACCCGCTGATATTCCGACTTGGTCGGGGTGAATGACCATGCTCGGATTGCACAGGGCGGCGCCCTCGATGGCATATTCACTTGTAAAGGTGGCGCCGAGAAGGAGGCGGCGGGTGTGGGACAGCTGCCGTTCGGGACTGAGGCGATCCGCCAGCTCGTCGGCGTGCTGGAGGAACGTCTCGGTCAGGCCATGGTGTCGCGTGCCGAATCGAGCCAAAATGTCGTCAAGACTTTGTTGTACTTCTTCGTCCTGCAGTTCCAAAACGCGTTGCAAAACGGAATTCGATCGTGACTCCTGCTGATCGAATCCCTCATGACCAGGGACGAACAACCGAGTGACCACTCGCGACGGATCGGGAGCCATACGGACCGGAGAGCGCCGAACGAGGCTCGACTCGAGCAATGTCATCGGAGCACTCTGGCGGCATGCCGGGCCTGTTGCATCGTCGAGACGAACGCGAGGGTCGACTCGGTTCCCTGATTGAGATTGGCTCCGTCTCTCTGGAGACCGTCGTACCCTCCGCCAGTGTCTTGATTCCACATGATGACGCTGCTGTCATTGTCGCCCAGAAACCAATTTGTGGCGGCGGTGATTCCGTCATCCCACTGTCGGTCACCGTCAACGGCCAGTGCGCGGGCACATGCGTCGGCAAGCGCCGCCACTTCAATCGGCTGCTGATCGAACCCCGGACAGCGGTCCTCGGGCCCGCTTCCTCCGACCGGAGTGACGGAAAGATGCCCTCGTCGCGTTTCACGTGCGAGCAGCCATTCGAGGAGTTCCATCCCGCGCTGCAGGAGTTCTGGACGATCGAGGGCCGCGCCGGCAGCAATCATCGCGTCAGGGAGCGTCGCGTTTGCGTACGTGAGGCGGGCTTCAGGCCATGGCCAGCCCGAATGTTGACCGGGCGCGGATATTGAGTCGGCGGCGTCAGACAAGAGGCTGCGCGCACACATGTCGTCGGGATGGGCTTTGAGGACATCCGCAGCGCCGAGCGCCGCGAAGGCCATGGCTCTTGGCCACGGTGACCGCTGCCGCATCGCCCGTTCGAGGGCATCCGTCGACATGTCGCGTATGAGACGGTCGTTGCTGAGCGTCGCCGCAGTACCCAGCCCCCAGATGCTCCTTCCCCAGCAATCATCCAGCCCCGCGGAGTCAACCCAGTCTCCGCTCCGGTTCATTCGATTTCGGCACTTGCCCTGGTGGTCCAGCGCGCCCAGAAGAAATGTCACACTGATCACCGCCAGGGCATGCGCCCCCGGGTGAAGGTCCGACTCGCGAGTCGCAACGACAAGGACGCGGGCCATGTCGTCGGTGCAGTAGCCATGCTCAACCCTGGGTGAGCCGAAAAGAGCGTGCTCGAATGTGCCTCGTTCGTCGGTCATGGAGAGGAGGTGCTCGAAGTTCGGCTCAGGGGCTTCCAGCGGCGGGTTCACACCAGTGACAGTCGTTCCGAAAGAAGACGATCGGCCAAATGCACGTACTCACTTGCAACAACCGACCAACCAAGCCGTGGAGCCAAGCGGGAGGCCTCGGCCGCCATACTGGCGGACAGCTCAGGTCTGGTCAGGACCCTCTTCAGGGCTCTTGCCATTGCGTCTGGGTCATCGTGGTCGACGACGATGCCGGCGCCACTGGAGAGCAATTCAACCGCATGAGGGAATGCTGTTGCTACCACCGGTCGCCCGGACGCGATGGCGTCAACGAGAACGCCGGAGGTGACCTGGTCCCGGGAGTCATATGGTAGGACGACCACCTTGCTCGACTGGATCAGGTCAGTGAGGGATGCCACATCGCGATAGTCGGCGTCGAAGACGACCGAAGATGAGATCCCGTGACGCCTCGCCTGCTCAATGCGCTCGCGACGGTACGACTCTCCGTGCTCAGCGAGGACTTTGGGGTGAGTCTGGCCTGCCACGAGATAGCGCGGTTGCCCGGGCAACTCGTGGAGCGATCGCATGGCGTCAATGACCCTTTCGATCCCTTTGCCTGGTCCAATGAGTCCCCATGTCAAAAGGATCGGTCGTCCCCGATCAGGCACAACGCGGGCACGGGGAATTGCGGCGCCGTGGGCGATGGTCGTCACTTTGGAAGCGTCCACGTCGAAGCCCTCGCAGAGCCGGGTTTGGGCGGCCTCGGTCATGACCACGACCTTGTCTGCCAAACCTACGACGTCGTTCAGAACAGATCGTTGGTGTGGAGTGGGTTGAGTCAGGATGGTATGGGCGATGACGATGGACGGCACGTGCAGAGCGCCCAAGATCTCGAGAACCTCGTCTCCATCGGTGCCCCCATAGAGGCCGTATTCGTGCTGAATCAGCGCAACATCGCATTGGTTCAAGAGCTCAGAGCTAGCGAGTACAGAGGATGGTGATCCGTTGATCAACTCGCCTATGACTCGATCGTTTGCCGATCTCTGTCCTTGCGCATCAAGGACGCGTACAAGGCCAACATCGGTGTCGTGCTGGGACAATCCGGAGGCCAGCGCTGCACTGAACGTCGCCAGACCACATGGGGTTGGAGGGTAGGAGCTGAGAATTCCGAAAGAACGAGCGCGAGGCTCATTGCCTTCGATGGACAAATTCGCGACGCGCACAGCAACTCCTCAAAGAAACTCGGTCGAGGCGTCGAACCTGCACGGGGTGACGTCAGCGACCGGCCGTCCTGCCCAAGCGAAGCGACTCTCCCAAGGGGGCGAGACCTGCATCTTACCGCGGAGACCCACATGTTGAGTTCGCCCTCGTGCTGCAGATTCATTTGAGTTCGTCGGGCGCTCGATCGAAGCTGCGGCCCTGTAAGTTGGCTCACGAAGGTGGTATGTTGCATGCAGTTCAACTCGAACGACTGCGCCCCCGCCTAACGGGGGAGGATTGGTGGGTTCCGTGGAACCCCGGCACTCAGATCTCTCTGCTGGCCGCTGATTCGCTGGTAGCGGCGAAGCCCTAGACAGTCGGTTCGTTCGAGAGCAGCGGCAAAACCGGCTTCTTGGTGGCCCCCAACGGCGTCGTTGGGTTTCACGCAATGGGCAGCGACGGTTTTGGGCGACCGTGGAGCGCCGTGGCCACAGGCTCGAGTTCCTTCCTCCGCGACCCATTCGACCGCACGCCAACTTCGCATTCATCAGAAAACCAACGTGGAGGCATTCCGCCTGTTCGTCGAGAAATGAGGAAATCATGGAGACGTCAAAGCCCAACATCGTGCTGGTCCATGGCGCATGGGCCGATGGGTCTTGTTGGAGTGCAGTCATCGAGAGCCTTCAGGCCAAGGGATACAACGTCTCAGCACCGCAGTTTCCCGAGAATGCCCTCGCAGATGACGTCGCTCGGCTCCGTCAGGTGCTCAATCGCCAGGACGGCCCAACCCTCGTCGTCGGCCATTCCTATGGTGGCCAGATCATGACCTCGTTGGGCGCCGACGCGCCAAATGTGGTCGGCCTCGTCTACATCGCAGCTTTCGGGCTCGATGAAGGGGAAACGATCGGGGCACTGTTGGCGCAGGGGCCTCCGACGCCGGCACTTGCACATCTCGACATCGATGAGCAGGGATTTGCCTGGATCCCCGAAGACGATTTCGTGACGTACTTTGCCGCGGACGTCCCCCCAGCCCAGGCAAAGGTCATGTTTGCCGTCCAGCAGGCACTGTCGGCGTCAACTCTTGGAGACGTGATGGGTGTCCCAGCCTGGAAGTCACTGCCATCGTGGTACATGGTGGCGACCAACGATCAGGCCATCCCGCCCGACGCCGAGCGTCTCTTCGCGAAGCGTATGGGCGCGACAACAGTCGAGGTCTCGAGTAGCCATGTGGCGATGGTCTCGCATCCCGAAGATGTGATCAAGCTCACCGAATCAGCTGCCGAAATGCACACCGCCAGCGGAAAACTCGCCAAGGTCTAGAAAACCGCGCGAGAGTTCGCGCCGAGCGGGGTGCCGAGGAGGACGACCTCATTGCTGGACTCCAAGGAGATCCGTCGGTAATGAGGGCGTCGCAATCGTCTCAAGGGCGATTGCATGGCCGCCATCCGGTTCACATTCTGAGCTGCCTCATGTTCGGGTGATCACGATCGGCCGTCAAACCGGAGATCGATCCGACCCCTCGGATGTCCCGGCGGCATCTTCAGCAGGTGAATTCTGACTGCCTTCAGCCTCCGAAATGGCCCAGGCCGCGTTGACGAGCCCGATGTGGCTGAAGGCTTGGGGAAAATTGCCCAAGAGCTCTCCGTTGGCGGGATCGACTTCCTCGGAGAGCAGGCCGACATCGTTGACGAAAACCACGGCCCGTTCGAAGACGGTGCGGGCTCGAGCGGCTTGTCCTGCCCTGGCGAGCGCCTGGGCCAGCCAGAAGGTGCAAAGAAGAAATGTGCCCTCTTCGCCGCCGAGCCCGTCGGGCGACTGGTAGCGGTACACGAGTCCCCGATGATCTGTCAGTCGTTCTTCGGTGGCGTCGATGGTCGACAGCACCCTGGGCTCGTCGGCGGGCAGGAATCCAACCAACGGCAGCATCAGATTGGACGCATCAAGATCGTCCGAGCCGAAGGACTGGGTGAATGCCTTGGCCCGGTCGCTCCAACCTCTGGTCAAAATTTCCTGGCGGATCTGGACCTGGGTGTGCTTCCACGCATCGACCCGGTCTGAGGCGTCGAGGGGATCAGCTAAGGTCACGGCCCGGTCGAGGGCCACCCAACACATCAGCTTCGAGTACAAGAAGTGGCGGGGCTCGCCCCGAACCTCCCAAATCCCCTGGTCCTTCTCCTGCCAGCGCCGTGCCGCGGTGTCGGCCAGTTGAACGAAGAACCGTTTGGTGGCAGGCGCCAGATCGGGGGGCGCACCCCATCTGCCGGGGTCAGCCATTGGCCCGACGCGTCGGGAGGCGCTGTCGAACAGGTGGTCGGAGAGGCGGTACACGGCGCTGAGCAATTCGCCGTAGACGTCAAGTTGGCGCTGGTTCCAGGCGCCGTTACCGACTCGAACGGGGACCGAGTGTCGCCAGCCCTCCAAGTGTGGCAATTCGCGCTCGCTCAGGTCCCGTTCACCGCCCACGCCAAACATGATCTGGAGGTCGCCGCCCCGGTCGAGTGAGCCCGCCGCGGAGGACGTCACGTAGTCGAAAAATTCATTTGCTTCGTCAGGGCACGCCGCCACCCAGAGGGCCTGGATGGTGAAGGAAGCGTCCCGAACCCAGGCGAAGCGGTAATCCCAATTGCGCGCGCCGCCAACCACCTCTGGCAGCGACGTTGTCGCGGCCGCACAGATCGCCCCGGTGGGTGCAAAGGAGAGCGACTGCAGGACCCGCCCGCTGTGGTGTACCAGGTCTCTCCAGGGACCGACGTAGGCCTGATGGAGTTCCGACCATGACTCCCAGGCCGACACTGTGTCTTCGAGCCGTGCGCCGATATCGGATTGGCTCAGGACTTTGATGGTGCCACTTTCAGCCTGCTTCGTGTACTGCAGGGCGAAGGCAACGCTCTCGCCGTGGTGGAGATGGAGCTGGCCTGAAGCCACCGACTGGTCGATGGTCAGCGAAATTGGAGAAGAGAGGACCACGACGTCAGCATCCAGGGACGCGGCCACACCGCCGTCGACCGCCCGGAGGCTGGGATGGGCCAGTCCGTACTCCGGCCGCAAGACGTATTCCAGCGACAATTCGACCTCTCCCTCAACGCACGTCGCCCGCCGCAGCAGAAGGTGCGGCGCATCCTTGCCCAGCTGATGCCCCCGGTTGCCCTCGCCCATGGCCAGGGCGTCAGTGACGGTGACCGCACCTGTCGGCGTGCGGAAGGTGGTCTCCAACACCATCGTTCGGTCCAGGTAGCGACGAGTGACCTGTGCGGCGCTCGTGGCCCCGATGGACCAGTGGCCAGCCTCGTTGCCCAGGAGGCGACCGAAGATGGACGGGCTGTCGAAACGGGGAAAGCACAACCAGTCAATCGACCCGTCCCGGCTCACCAACGCCGCGCTGTGTCGGTCCGACAGGAGCGCATAGTCGGCTATCGGGGTCGTGCTCATGTGGACTCCTTCGCCCGTAGATCCGCGGGATCGACAAGTGGCAGCCCTGAACTGTCGGGTCCGCCGGTTGCGGTCGGAAGTACGGAGTAGCAGCTGGGATTGTCAGCGTAGCCAGCCCCGAAGAACGAGACGAAGGAGTGGGGGTGGGTCACACGGCGCCGATTGCCGGCTCCGACCAGGTTCCGGGGCCGCAGCTTCAAGAACCGGCTCGGCGGTGGTCCAAGGACCGGCATGGTCGACCGAGAGTCCGGGTCCCCGCTCCCTGTGGCCTCGAAGACGAAGCCAGCTCCAATCAGGTGATGCTCCCGGCACCGATTGTAGGTACTGTCACGCCCGGGAGGTATCGGTTGTGACTACCGCGATCATCGGCACTGGGGGGATCGGATCGGCCATCGCTCGCCTGCTCGCCTCGGGCGGCGAGACCCTGCGGCTTTCGAGCGTCGACATGGAGTCGGCACGAACGCTGGCCGCAGAGGTCGGTCGAGATGCGGTCGTTGCCGTCGACAACCGCGACGCGTTGCAGGGCGCCGATGCCGTCGTCCTCGCGCTGCGGTTTGGCGTACTGAAGGCCGTCATCGACGAGATCGCCGATCCGCTCAGCGACAAGCTGGTAGTCGTTCCGAGCAACCCGCTCAGCACCGACGCACAGGGTAAGGTCGTCAATCTGCTGCGTAAGGGGCAATCTTCTGGCGAGGTTGTCGCCGGGTGGTTGCCGCCAGGGGCGCGCTTGGCCATGGCGTTTGGGACCCTGTCGGCTGATCTCTTGGAGTCCTCTCGCAATCGGTCATCAGAACGGGCGGTGCTTTTCTACGCGACAGACACCGACCGTGCCGGCGAGGAAGTAGAGCGACTGATCCGAATGGCTGGTTTCGAACCTGTGAAGGTCGGCGGGATCAACCAGACGGCTCGACTCGAGGTGGGCGGCGACCTTCATGACCTCGTCGTCGGGCCGGCCGAGGCGCGGTCAATGATCGGTGCGGCCTGATCCTGAGCGACTAGGTCCGCCCTCTTCGGGCGCCGACCCTCGTCATTGCAGGGCGGCACCGGTTGGCTCTGATCGCAAGATCCAGCGAGCGTCCCGGCTCCCACTCAGCAGGCGGACGTGGGCAGCGCTGGAGAGGAGATGCAGCTCGGGTACCCCGGAGCTTCGTATGCTTCTTCTGCAGCGAAGACCTGGAGGACGGAATGAAGTTTGAGGGTGTCGTGATCAATGTGGCCGATCTCGGCCGATCGATTGACTTCTATCGAGACGTGCTCGGCTTCACGCTGCGGTCCCAAGAAGAACAATTGGCGGTGGTGAGTGCTTCGGAAAGCGACCCAACCCAGGCGATGGTGCTGCGGGCGTTCGGGAGCAGCCCCATCGGGGGGGCCCGGCACATCGGTCTTCGAGCGTTCCTCTTGGAAGCCGAATCTGCCGATCAATTGGAGCGGATCGCCGGCGAATTGGAGTCTCGAAAACTTCTCGTCGGCCGGCGTGATCACAGCGAGTGGACGGCAGTGGTCGGCCGCGATCCGGACGCCATCACAGTGGTCTTGGTCTGGCACCCTGATGGGAAGCGTACGACTGACGACGGCTGGAGAGTTCTCGATGATTTTCTCTACGGAATTGGCGAATAAGCGCCGCCGCCCCTTGCGCGACGGGGCGGTTGCGGAGCTCGTTCTCTAGCGAGACCACCGGCGCCGACGCTCCGGAATGACCACCTGCGGACGTTGATAGACATCTGCGGCTTCGCCTTTGGGGTTTCTTTGGGGCGGTCGGCGAGGTTCGACCGGTCCAGAGTGAAGATGGCGGCGGGGACCGGACCAGGGTGTCGGAGGGGCAGTAAGTCGATCAGCGAGGCGATATGCGATGGACTCATAGTTCACTCGCCAGCCACGGAAATCAGCCCAGGCCTCTTCGGCGCTTCGCTCGGTGCGAAATCCGACCCGTTCCAACATTTCTACCGCGCTCGCGAACTCGTCGTAGGTCAGCTGAATCGGGCCCTCGGGGCTTGGATCGGGGTCGACGGTCCAACCGAGAGTGACTGCGATGCGCTGAAGCAGCGTGAATCCCATACGCAGGCACAAGCGGGCCTCGGATGTTGCACCGCTCGGAGAAAGAGCGAGATGCATTGCCGCGCCGTCTAGTACGGCGAGCAACCCAAGCAGCCAGGAAAACCAGGGCTCGGGCGAGCGGAACAGCAGAAGGATGGGATAGGTCGTATGGCTCTCGGCGACATCGGCGGACCATTCCTCCCAGGTGGCATAGAGGTCTGGCAACGTATCGGTGATGCCGACGAGTTGGTGGCGGGCAAGCAGTTCGGGTCCCCAGGCAGGAGTACCAGCTCGGCTTTCGAGCAATGACACGAGACCTTCTCGGCGGCTGAAAGCACCGTAGAGCGCAGGAAGATAGGCGATCTGAAGGGCAACGATCACGACCCAGATGGCGCCAACCGTTATATCGATCCCCGTGTCGGCAGGGCCACCAACGTGAACGGCGCCGACGGTGAAGAGCGCGGTCAGTGACTGCAGGAGTGCTTCTGAAAACGAATGAACGGTGGGCATCAGCATCAATCCGAAGCCCAAGATCAGACTCGCTCCCCAGAAGAGCAACTGCGCTATCAGGGCAACCGGAGCGGTTGGCGCCAGGATCGCATCCTTGCCTTCATAGGTGCTGGCCAAACGGGAAAGCCCGACGAAGACCAGGCGAACGGAGCGATTGACGAAGACCGTCAGTCGTTCGACGCCGGCAGGTCGCCGGGGAAGGACCATCGTCAAGAGAACCTCGGCCAGGGTCACACATACGATGACCAGACCGAGCACGAACAGGAGCTGATTCACACATGCCTCCATCGTCCAACCGAGAGTCCGCTTCTTGAATCCAGCCGATCGATCCCAGCTCGATCACACGGGTTCAACGAGATTCGTCACGCTGTGCGAGGTAAGAGTCCGGTCGAGTCATCCGTCGATCGTAGGCGGTGAGCTCGAGGTGATCCGTGCTCTCGGACGATACGGTCGCTCCCGGCTCTCTAGCAGCGAACTCCATGTGGTCTTTGGCAATGGTTCCCAACTGGGACAACGCGGTCGCCGATGTCGAATGATGCGAGGGGAGTGGAGGTTCTGCGAGGCGACTCGATCGATTCTGACCATCGGGGCACTACCGGGAAGGAGCCTGCATCAAAGCAGGACTCGCACTTCCTCACGTTCGTCGCGGTGCGGAAGAAGGGATCTCAGCGGTCTCGCTGCGCCGAACGCGCGCCCGACCTAAGCCAGCATCCAGATCATCCAGCCGACCAGAGCCCAAGGAAGAATAACGAGAGCAAGCGCCAGTGCCGCCCATGTTCCAACGGACCCTTGGCATGCACGAGCCTCGCTCGCTGGCTCGAAGAGACATAGCTGCTCGTTGAGCGTGAGCCGACTACGGCTGAGAACTGGATGCTCGCCCGCGTAGTAAGCGGGCTGAAAAGCAGCATTCACAGGTTCCGACCTCCTGCACAAGGGACTCCGTCGAATACAGAGAGGCTACTGAACCCCGCCGGTTCACACAACAAAGAGACAACACAAATGTGTCCTCTTCTGCCGTATGCCGGTCTCGGCCTCGACTGGGTAAGTGATTCACCAGCTAGGGGACGCCGCTGAGCGGATTCAACCCTTTGCAGAGAAACTCCGGTCACGAGGTTTTTCGGCAGGCGCGGCAGCCCGATTCGTGCGCCCCCGGCCACAAAGCTCTCCCGAGCAGGTCAGCCGACGGGTTTCGTCTGGCGATGATGGTCACCGAGAATGTCCTTGGCAGCAACAGACGCAGCCTGAGCGCGGTTACGGACATCGAGTTTGGCGTACAGATGGCGCAGCTGTGTCTTGACCGTGTTCTCGCTGATGTAGAGGTGAATGCCAAGTTCGCGATTCGTCATGCCGGTCGAGAGAAGGGATAAGAGTTCACTTTCGCGCTCGGTCAAGCCGATATCTCGACCCGGCCAACGCAGCGCGCCATCAATCTGTGCATGTTGCGATCTCTCCGTTAAGACGACTTGCTCGCCCTTCGCGGCGGCCGTGATTCCATCGATGATCTGCTCCCGGGGCACGGCTTTGGAAATGAACCCTTGCGCGCCGGCACGAAGTGCACGACGGACGGCCTGGGGCTGATCGGAGAAGCTGAACACAACAATGGCTCCATTGCCGGGATCGGCGCCGAGGGACCTGACCCGCTCATCGAGGGCTCCGACTTCGCCGTAAGTGTCGAGAAGCGTGACATCGACCTTCCGCCGTGGCGTCGCTTTGATGTCCATCTCGACGACGTCGATCTCCTGCTCGCTGGACTGGAGGAGCCCGCGCAAGCCTTCAAGGACGATCATGTAGTCGTTGACGAGTGCGACTCGGATGGACTGACCCATCCTCCCACTGTACGGGTGATCCAGCCTTCGGAATCACCCGATCGGGTGATTGACCGCCTGTCCGTCAACGAGCTTCAGGAAGCCATGAACCGCCCGAGAGGTCGTCGGCGTGAAGCGACGGTCCGTCAGGAAGCAAGTCCACCGAGAGATAGTGAGGAATCGGCCATCAGCAGCGGCAGGGAGTGGGTGAACAGGGTAGCGAGACAAGTCCGGTTCGTCGTCGCGAAGTGAGAGACGATCGAATGCCACTGCGACTGTGCGCGCCAAAACGGAGCAGCATCGGTCATCTGTAGATCAGCTGTCCGCGTAAACGTGTGCGTGCTCGATGTTCACAGACATCTTTTCCCGAACCCTTCGGTGTGAAACCAGGGTCTTCCTGGACCGCGTGATCGTTCACCGTCTCGGCTCAAGGAATCAGATTGTGCCGGGATGGTCCTCCGATGAAATCACGTTCTGGTCCGCTCAACGCACGGTGCATGAGCAAAAGCGTTCTTGGGTACTGGGAGCCACAGAACGGATTGGAAGGAGGGGTTATGGCGACGATCACCACCAACGAGCTGGAACAGGCGAACGGAGATCAGGCACCCGACGGAGTGATCCGGAGTCTGATACCGGCGCGGCTCGATCGCTTGGGTTGGTCGCGGTTCCATACCCGGATGGTCATCGCCCTGGGCGTGGCGTGGGTGCTGGACGGTCTCGAGATCACGATCGCCAGCAATGCCGAGGGTCTGATCAGCCAGAAGCAAGCCCTGAACCTCTCCTCCTCGGAAGTGGCCTTCGCCGTGGGCACCGTCTACCTCCTTGGCGAGGTGGTCGGCGCGCTCTTCTTTGGTCGGATGTCAGACAAGTTCGGCCGACGCAACCTGTTCATGATCACCCTTGGGGTGTACCTGTTCGGAGGACTGCTCACTGCCTTGACCTTGGGGCACTCGCCGATTTGGGCCTACTGGGTCTGGGGTTCGCGGTTCATTGCCGGCATGGGCATCGGTGGTGAGTACGCGGCGATTAACTCGGCTATCGATGAGCTGATACCTGCCCGGTACCGAGGTCGGGTGGATATCGCTGTGAACGGGACGTATTGGGGCGGTGCGCTCATCGCAACGGTTCTCACCATCCTGGTTGTGAACCATCTGCCCGTCAGCTATTCGTGGCGGGTGGCCTTCCTGGCCGGCCCGGCGCTCGGTTTCGTCATCCTCTTTGTGCGCAAGAACCTTCCCGAGAGCCCGCGCTGGCTTCTCATGCACGGGCGAGAAGAGGAGGCCGAGGCCGCCGTCGCCGAAATCGAACGGCAAACAGAACGCACCGGCGGCACCCTCGGCGAGGTCGACGAGTCCAAGGCCATTGAGATCACCCCTGCCAACAACATCGGCTTCATCGCCTTGGCGCGGACTCTGTTCGTCCACTACCCACGACGCGCCATCCTCGGAGCGAGCCTGATGATCACGCAGTCGTTCCTCTACAACGCGATTTTCTTCACTTACGCGCTCGTGCTCACCAAGATCTTCAACGTCCCGGCGACGGACACTGCCTATTACTTCATCTTCTTCGCGCTGGGAAACCTCATCGGTCCTCTCACCATCGGGCATTTCTTCGACACCATTGGGCGACGGAAGATGATCGCCGGCACGTACATCCTCTCCGGGGTACTCCTCGCCGGCAGCGCTTTTCTGTTCAACGCTGGCGCCCTCAACGCGGTGACGCAAACGGCGTGCTGGTGCGTGATCTTCTTCTTCGCCTCTGCCGGTGCATCCGCCGCCTACCTGACGGTGAGCGAGATCTTCCCGGTCGAGGTGCGCGCCAAGGCCATCGCAGTGTTTTTCGCGATCGCCCAGAGCTTCGGCGCCTTCGGCCCCTGGCTCTACGGCGAGCTCATCGGGAACGGGCAGGACCATTTCCGGCTGTTTGTCGGCTACCTGATCGGGGCCGGAGTCATGCTGCTCGGCGGGATCATCGCTGCGTTCCTCGGAGTCGACGCCGAACAGCGGTCGCTCGAGGACATTGCCGAGCCACTCTCAGCCGCCCGCCCGTCACCCCGTCTTTCAGCTGTCTCGGGCGCACCTCGGTCTCCGGCGGCGCGGTCCGTAATTTCGGGATCGTCCCACCCGGGCTGACGCTCTCAGGAGACTCCTCGTACGCAAACGACACGGCTGACCGTAGCCAAGGAGTAGCGCCAGTCTCGGCGCCTACCAGAAGTGCCACGGTCCGCTCGGGTCAGCTCACAGCGAGGGCAGTCACCTCCGGTCCGGTAGAACGAGCATCTGACAATCACCCGATCGGGTGATTGATCCAGAGAGTCCGTTGAACAACGCTGAATGGTGCGGTGGATCAAGGATCGGCGGGAGAGAGGGAAGGTCAACAGAACCTAGGGCTGTCGAGTGGGGCCCTTCTGATATCCACACCCTCCTGTGCCTCATGGATGGAGGGTTCCGGGATCTGTTTGCAGCGGACAAAGCGAGGGTGGAATGTACGTCACAGTGGAGCCGTTCAGCGTTACTTCTCACGACTTCGATGGAGGTCGAGTCTTTGCCCTAACTGGCGAGCTTGACGCAAGCACCTGCCGAGGGCTTTCCGAGCACTTGATCGGACCTCCCGGATCGCTCATCGTCGTCGATCTGTGCGATCTCAGCTTCATGGACTCGTCGGGGCTGGGTGCCATCCACGCTGCACGGCGAGTCGCACTCGAGCACGGGGGAACTCTTGTCGTCTGTCGTCCCAACCCGATGGTTTCTCGGGTCCTCGAGATCACGGGCCTGGACACTTGGGTCAAAGATTGGAACCCAGGGTGGTTGCACGGCTCCAGCGATGGATAAGGCTGGGAGGAGCAAGCGACCGAGGCTAGGCGCGAAGCTTGTTCTCGAACGCTGCCCTGTCGAAAAGTATGTTCGGATTCAGCGGTCTACCGTCGAGCCACGCAGCAGGAGTTCCCTGCGGATCCTGGTCTCGGTAGGTGGCTTCTTGCCATAACACCCACTTCTCGTATCGACCTTCTCGCACGCCGGCGGCAAAATCCGACCCGGTCAGGCCTGTGTCGGCGGCAAGTTGCAAGAGGATCTCCACTGTGAATCCACCGGTTCCTTCGGGAGGCTGGGCTGCGAAGAGCGCGACTCGGAGTTCGTCAAACCGACCGACCTCCGCGGCGAGAGCGAGAGCGTTGTCGGCTCTCACTGACTCCGGCCCGAGGAAGCAGCGCATCCGATACTCCACGGCCAACGTGCCACTGTCCAGAGCGGCCGCGATCACGGACCCGTTGAGCTCTTCGAACTGTCGGCAGTAAGGGCACTGGGGATCTTCGAAGAGAACCATCTGGTGATGCGGATGCGCGCTGCCGACAAGAACGCCGCCCTCGAGGGTATGGCCTGAGGGTGTGGCTACCGGATCCGTCGAGTTCATTTGACGTCCTAGGCTAACCGGCGGCCAGCCGACAAAGGCGATTCGCGTCGCCGGCGTGAGCACCTCGCGACGCTCGTCCGTGTCGTTGCCCTGCAATCAATGACGACCCTCCAGCGACCATCGGTCAACGAACGCCGTGTCTGAATGCAAGGCTGATGCGCGCTCCAGCCGACTTCACCTTTGGGACGCTGTGCTCGAAGCGGCGCTGCGTCTGACCCCCTGTGACGAGAAGGTCCCCCCGGCGGAGTTGGAACGCGAGTGACTTCCCCCCTCCCTTCGGACGGAGCAGGAACCTGCGCGGCGCACCCAGCGACACCAGGGCTACGACGGGATCGACGATGTCGGCGGGAATCCGGTCGCAGTGCCAGGCGACACTGTCGGCCCCATCGCGGTACAAGTTGATGCCGACTGAGTCGAGCCGGACGTCGTAACGCGCTGAAAGGGACGCGCGGGCGTCTTCGAGCCACTGATAGGTGACGTCGCTGTGATCCTCGATCCTCTGCCACGAGGTCAGCCGGGGCTCGTCGACCTGGCGGTCGTACATCCAGCGGCGCCGCTGGCTCCAGGAAACGTCGTTGAGCAGCTCCTCAAAGGCACGGTCAGATCCCGACATCCAGCCTGGGCAGTGGTCCACCCAGGAGTCATTGTCGAGGTGGGTTCGTTCGAGGCAGCAGAAGGACGCGTCGACGACAGTGCTCTGGAGTGCCCAGAGGGAGGGCTGCCAGGCAACGGCCGGTGCGCTCGCGGAATTTCCCACGCGAACAGTTGTACCGGGAGGGACCACCGAGTCGAACGCTTCTCTGCTTGGGGCAGCCCACGATTGATGGGGCCGCCACTCCTACCGAGGTCGAAGCACCCGCTCAGTTCATCTTGTCCGGTGCAGCCACGAGGTGAACCGGTGCGACCGGCTGATCCCGGCGATCGCCTGTGCGAACAGCTACGGGATGACGCGGCGTTCCACGAGTCCGCCGATGGCCTCCCAATCGAATCCGAGCTCGAGAAGAATCTCCTCTGTGTGCTGACCAAGCTCAGGCGCTGCGGCGACCTCGGCGCTCAGACCCGCACCGACGTCAGCGGGCGCAGCGATGGCAGTGCGGCCGCCCGCCATGGGTCGGAACACCCCGGCGTGTCGCATGATCGGATCAGCTGCGACCTCGTCGAAGCTCTGGACCGGGTCCCACCACACGTCGTGCGTGTCGAAGATGGCGGCCCATTCGTCGAGCGGCCGTTTGGCAAACTCCGTATCGAGAATGGCGATGAGGTCCCCTCGGTGGCTGATGAGGCCGCGGAAGTCGTTGAAGCGCTCGTCGGCCAGCAGATCCTCCCGGCCGACGGCTACTGCGACATTGGGCCAGTGGCGAGTTGCTTCGAGGCCGAGGAGGAAGAACCAGCGGCCGTCGCCTGCCCGGTAGCAGGCCAGCATCGGGTTGTAGAGGGCGCGGCGCAACCCAGCCTCGGGGGCTTCGCCGTTGGTGTGCGCGGCCAGATCCGAGCTGACGACATAGGCACCCGCGCGCACGAGCGACGTCTGTACGACTCGGCCGGTACCGGTGCGTTCACGGTCGAACAACGCAGTGGTGATCGCAGCGACGAGGGCCAGTCCAGTGGTGTGGTCGCCCATCGCGGGACGTTGGACAGGAGGCTCAGCAGTGCCGACCAGCGCGCCGGCAACGCCTGACCGCGACCAGAACGCGCCGATGTCATACCCGGCGCGGCCGGTGGCAGGCCCCTCGGCGCCGTACCCCGTGAGCAGGCCGTAGATCAGCCGACGGTTGCGTTCGAGCAGCGAGGTGGGATCCAGGCCGAGGCGTTGGAGACCGCCGGGCCTGACGTTGGTGACGAACACATCGGCGCGATCGACGAGAGTAAGCATGACGGTTTTGCCCTCGTCGGTCGCCAGATCGAGGGCGATGCTGCGCTTGGCCCTGTTGTCCTGAGAGAAGTAGGCGTTGGCGGTGTTGCCTCGTTGCGGATCTCCGGTGTGAGGTTCGACCTTGATGACCTCTGCGCCCCAATCGCCCAGCATTGCCGCGGCCGACGGCACGGCCAGTGCGACCCCCAATTCGAGCACCCGAATCCCTGCGAGCGGCTGGCTCACCATGACGTTTGCAAGCCCATCCCGGACGCGCTCAGATTCGATCCGCCCGACCGAGGGCGTCTCCCGATTGGGTGTCCGACGAGCGAGAGGGGCGTGACTCCACTCCGGCGCACCCTACATCGCTCTTCGCGTCCGGAGAGCGCCGCCCGCGCGGGGTCGGAAGGCGACAACTCGGTCGCGGGTCGCGGATCCGAATTGCGTCCGCCGGCATCAGGTTGCCAAACGATGGGTGTCGGGTCCGGCCGAATCAGCCTGGCTCGCCATGGGCGGGGATCCCTTCAGTCGGGCCACCACTCCAGTGGAGGGACGAGCTCGCCCCTGACCTTCATCCAGAGCTCAGTCCGATGGTCCTTGCACGTCCAGACTGGGCCTACCCTGCCCTCGGCATCGATCCCCGTGGCGTTGTTGACCCGGGTCAGCTTCTTGCTGCACCCATCCTTCGAACAGGTGCCGTTCTGATCGGTCATTCGACTCCGTTAGACATGTGATCTCTGGTCCCGCGGTTGTCGTCCCGGTGTTGCGAACGGGGTCACCGCTCCACGCGTCGGGCGATGAGGAAATGGGCTGGGTGCAGCACGGCTGTCACGTCCATCATTACCACTGGCGGTGTGCGCTTTCATTCTGATCATCGGCCCGCCCTCCCCTCGAAGACCGGGTGTCCTGCCTGACACGAGTGTCAGGGATTGGCTATATTCCCGCTATTGGGGTTGTCTATGCCGGCACCACGGGCGGTGGGCCGGACTGAATCCGGGGGAATGCGCATGAAGCTCATCGGGCAGGGGTCGAGTGGTCTGAAACGAAGAGATGATCGGTCAGGACGGCGGCCGCACCGAATGCGACGGAGTGGTCGGGTCGTTCTCTTCCTGGGGACGGCGGGCGTTCTCGTCACGCCTTTGGCCCAGGCACTCTCGACCGGCGGACCTGCCGGGGCCGCGTCCTCCAACGTCGACCCCAACGGGGTGTTGAAGTACGGATTCGACCTCAACAACGAGTTCGACAACGACTTCGCGCCGGCGACCGAGGAGAACGACTGCTCGTACACGGTCACCTCGAACATCTACCAGTCGATGGCCCAGCCGGGAAACACGGCCATCATGGGTGGCGTGGCCCAGAGCTGGGCCATCTCGAACAACAGCAGCACGATCACATTTCACATACGTCCCGGCCTCGAATTCTCCAACGGACAACCGGTGACGTCCGCTGACGTCGCTGCCAGCCTGAACCACACCAAGACCAGCCCGTTACGGTCGTCTCTGTTCGCCATCTCGAGCATCCAGACGCCTGATCCTTCGACGGTGGTCGTCAACCTGAGCAAGCCGACCGCCGGCGACTTCCTCTGGGCATCGACTTACATCGACGGCCAGATCTACCCGGCCGGCGCGATCTCCACCCAGTCCACCCAGCCGGTGGGCGCTGGACCCTACGTTCTCAAGAGCTACCGCCAGGGTTCGTCGATCGTGCTGGCGAAGAACCCCAAGTACTGGGACTCCAAGGCCTATCCGCTCGGCAGCGTGGACTTCACCCAGGTCACGCAGGGGCCCGAAGCAGCCACAGCCCTCACCTCCGGTGCCGTCGACATGATCGAGGTCGAGCCGCAGAATTACCCGCAGCTCAAGGGCGATCCGAACATCGGAATCTCCACGACGAAGTCCTACGATTTCATGGAGATCGAGTTGCGCCAGAACACCGGACCGTTCGCCAACGAGAAGGTGCGATCGGCACTCGAGTACGCCGTCGACCGGGCCGCTTTGAACAAGGTGGTGTTCGATGGACTCGGGCAGCCGGCATACCAACCCGTGCCGACGTGGTCGCCGGGCTATTCCAAGTCCCTTGGGTCCTCCGACGCGTACAGCCCATCGAAGGCCAAGGCCATGCTCAAGGCCGCCGGCTACCCCAAGGGCGTGAAGTTCACCCTCATCATCCCGTCCGGCGATGCGACCTATGCCCGGGCCGCTGCACTCCTCCAGTCGGAGCTGGCGAGCGCCGGCTTCACGGCCAACCTGCAACAGATCCCCGGTGCCGACTTCCTCACGGATGTGTACATCAAGAAGCAGGGTGACGCGGTCCTGAGTGAGCAGCTCAGCAACGGTCCCGACCTCTCCAACAGCTTTGAGGCCCTCTTCGAGTCCTCTGGGTTCGTGGCCAACGCCCTCGGCTCGGTGAACCCACAGCTGTCACCGCTGATTCAACAGGCGAATGCGTCCCTCAGCGCCAGCCTGCAGGGCCCACTGATGCAGCAGATCGACAAGACGGTCATTCAGCAGGGCCTCTTGGTCCCGCTGGTCTTCATGCCGTCGATCGTGGCCTACAACAAGAATCGAGTGGGCGGGCACGTCGTTGCCCCGATCGGGCAGTGTCGCTCCGATCTGGCCGGTATCTACATCAAGAAGTAGTCGTCGCCGGCATGGGTCGCATGAGGAGTCCGGGGATGGCGGGATTTGTCCCGCACCGTCGGCTTCCGCTGAGCTGACCAGCGGCAATGGCATCCGGCAGTGGTTCGCTCCCGACGTTCGTCGCTCGTCGGCTGCTCATCACGATTCTGCTGTTGTTCCTGATCTCCCTTGGCGTCTACTCGTTGATCCTCATCATTCCCGGAAACCCGGCCATCGCCCTGGCCGGTGGCACCAAGGCCACACCGGCCGAGATCGCCAAGATCACTGCCCAGCTGCATTTGAACGAGGGCTTCTTCGCCCAGTACTGGAACTGGCTCAAAGCGGCCCTCGGCGGCAACCTCGGAAACTCGCTGTTCAACAACGAGACGGTGGAATCAGGAATCGCGGCCCGATTCCCCGTCACACTGAGCGTGGCCGCCGGAGGCATGATCCTCGCCATCCTGATCGGTCTTCCCGCCGGGATCGTGTCCGGGCTGCACCAAGGCACCGCCCGTGACCGCGGGGTCACCGTGGGTTCCAGCGTCGCCGTGGCCATCCCCGACTTCTGGCTGGCCATGATCCTCATCATCGTCTTCGCCGTGAAGCTTGAATGGCTTCCCGCTCTCGGTTACACACCTTTTACGCAGTCACCGGCCGAATGGTTCCAGGACCTGCTTCTCCCGTGGCTCGCACTCGGTATCGGCGGGTCAGCCGTGATCGCACGCCAAGTGCGCGGTGCCCTCATCGACACTCTGGATCAGGACTACATGCGAACCGCCGTGGCAAAGGGCCTCAGTCCGCGCATGGTGGTGGGAAAGCACGCCCTCAAAAATGCCCTCAGTCCCGCGGTCACGGTGATCGGCATCCAGTTCGGCTATTTGCTCGGGGGCACGCTCATCATTGAGCAGATTTTCTCGCTGCCGGGGTTGGGCACCTACATCATCCAGGCGATCAACGACAAGGACATCCCCGAAATCCAGGGGGTCGTGCTGGTGGTGGCCACCGCGTTCGTGCTGATCAACCTCGTCGTGGACATCGTCTACGCCTACCTCAATCCCAAGATTCGCTTGTCGTGAGCGAGCCCCGATGACCTCCTGGAGCCCACCCGATACCGGCGACCCCTTCGTCGGTCTCAACGCCGTCCCCGAGACAGGGGACAGCCCCGAGGAGCTCCCGCAGCGCCGCCCTGGTTTTTGGGTCCGGTTCCTCCATCAGCACTGGGCCATCGCGGGGCTCATCTTCCTCCTGATCGTGATCGTCGCGGCGATTTTTGCTCCACTGGTCGCACCGCACCCGCCGAACGCGCAGGACATCAATGCCGTCAACTCGCCACCCTCGTTCGCGCACCTGCTCGGGACGGACGACCTCGGGCGCGACATCCTGAGTCGCCTGATCTGGGGCGCTCGGATCTCGCTGCGGGCGGCCTTCGAAATCGTGGGCTTGGCCGCGGTGGTCGCTATCCCCCTCGGACTCATCGCCGGTTTCTTCCGCGGCGCTGCGGACAGCGTGATCATGCGGACGATGGACGCGCTCTTCTCCTTCCCGCCGCTGATCCTGGCGCTCACGGTGGCCGCGCTGCTCGGTGCCGACGTCAATGACGCGGCCATCGCCATCGCCATCGTGTTCGTCCCGAGCTTCGTCCGGCTGCTCCGCGGCGAAGTCATTGCTGTCCGCGAGGAGGCCTATATCGAGTCGGCCCGGAGTCTGGGTGCCACTTCCAACCGGCTCTTGGCGCGTCACGTGCTCCCCAACGTCGCCTCACCCATCATCATCCAGCTGGCGCTGTCTCTCGGATTCGCGCTCCTGACCGAGGCAGGCCTGAGCTTCCTCGGCATCGGGGAGCAGCCGCCCACCCCCAGCTGGGGCGGCATGCTGCAGGAGGGCTTCCAGTTCATCAACTCTGCTCCGTGGGCGGTCATCTTTCCCGGCATCGCCATCATGCTGACGGTGCTGGCGTTCAACCTGGTGGCCGATGGCCTGCGCGACTCGTTGGGCCGGGAGCGGCCGGCCGGGAGCGGCCTCGTCGGTAGCGAGGGATCCGTCCGTCGTGGCCGCCTGGCCCGACTGGGCCTGACCGGCAGGGGAGAGGCGGCGACGCCGGCGGTCGTGCCCTCCACGGCGCTTCTCGAGGTCACCAGCCTGCGGATCGAATTCCTCACTCGGCAGGAATGGCTCCCGGTGATGGAGGACGCGACCTTCTCGGTACAACGGGGGAAGACGCTCGGTCTGGTCGGTGAGAGTGGCTCGGGCAAGACGGTGTCAGCGCTCGCGGTCATGGGCCTGCTGCCGCCTGCGGTCTCGCGTGTGGCCGGATCCATCCTGTTCGAGCAGCAGGAGCTCACCAGTCTCAGCCAGGCGGGCCTGCGCAAGCTCCGCGGGAACGACATCGCCATGATTTTCCAGGAACCCATGACGAGTTTGAACCCCGCGTACACCGTCGGGAATCAGATCGCCGAACAGGTCCGGACGCACCGAGGGATCAGCCGTGCCGACGCGTGGACCGTTGCCGTCGAGATGCTCGATCGCGTGGAGATACCGAGAGCGGCGACCAGGGCCCAGGACTACCCGCACGCGTTCTCGGGCGGAATGCGACAGCGGGTCATGATCGCCATGGCGCTGTCGTGCTCACCCAAGCTCTTGATCGCCGACGAGCCCACCACGGCGCTCGATGTGACGACACAGGCGCAGATCGTCGAGCTGCTCCACGCGCTGCAGCGTGAGGAGGACATGGCGATGATCTTCGTGACGCACGACCTGGGCGTGATCGCCGACGTCGCCGACGACGTCGTGGTGATGTACGCCGGTCAGATCGTTGAGCACAGAACGGCGGCGGATCTCTTCGTCCGTCCGCAGCACCCCTATACCGAAGCCCTGCTCCATGCGATCCCACAGCTCACGCCGAGGGGCGAGCCCTTGCACGCCATCCCGGGCATGGTGCCGCGTCCGGACCAGTTCCCGACCGGGTGCCGTTTCGCTCCCCGCTGCTCCTACGCACAAGATGCCTGCGCCGAGGCGCCCGTGCCCCTGCGTGCATCGTCGGTGGCGGGCGAGGCCTCCGTCGGCACGGGGACCCACAGCCGTGCGAACGTCGCCCTGGCCCGCTGTGTCCGCCAGGACGACCTGACACTGTCCGGCCCATCGGCGCAAGCCGACGGCGCCCTGGCGCCAACGCTTCCCGGACAGACCCCACCGTCGGCTGAGCTCGAGACGCCGGTGCTCCAGGTGGCCGACCTGGTCAAGGATTTCCCACTCCGGAGTGGTGTGCTCCGTCGGATCAGCGGATCGGTCCGGGCGGTCGACCAGGTCAGCCTCAGCATCCAGCCCGGCGCGACGCTGGGTTTGGTGGGCGAGAGCGGGTCGGGCAAATCGACGCTGGCGCGGGTGGTCCTCCGGCTCATCGACCCGACCGCCGGGACGGTCGTGGTCAACGGGAAGGACATCACGTCCCTGCGGGGACCGTCCCTGCGCCGGCACCGGGATTCGATGCAGATGGTGTTCCAGGACCCCTACTCGTCGCTCGACCCGAAACAGAGCATCGCCGACATCGTCGGCGAGCCACTGGCCATCCACACGTCGATGTCCCGGGCCGAGCGGGAGCAGCGCGTGATGGAGCTCCTGTCCCAGGTCGGGCTCGGTTCCCACGTCCTCTCTCGCCAGCCGCACGAATTCTCGGGCGGGCAACGTCAGCGCATCGCCATTGCCCGCGCGCTTGCCCTTGAGCCACGGCTGCTTGTGTGTGACGAACCGGTCAGCGCGCTCGATGTGTCCACGCAGTCCCAGGTGATCAATTTGCTGACGGAGCTGCAGCATGCGCTGGGGGTCGCCTACCTCTTCATCGCCCACGATCTGTCGGTCGTCCGGCATATCAGCAACCGCATCGCCGTGATGTACCTCGGCCAGATCGTCGAAGAGGGCGAGGCGGACGAGGTGTATGAGCGACCCACGCACCCCTATACGGCGGCCCTCCTCTCCTCCATTCCGGTCCCCGACCCGGCCCGACAGCACGAGCGGACGCGGCTCCTTCTGCGGGGTGACGTCGACGAGGCGATGGCCGACGGGCAGGGGTGCCGCTTCCGAGACCGCTGCCCCTTTGCGATGGAGCTGTGCGGCGTCGTCGAGCCGGAGCCCTACCGCACACCGGCGGGCACCACCGTCCGTTGTCACCTGCATACGTCGGGGCCGGAGCTGGCGGGAACCTCGGTCCTGTCGCTCGAGCAGTCCTCGAAACGGGCGGAGGTCTGAGCGACCACCGAGTCAGTGGCCCGCGATCTGACCGCCGTCGACGTGCAGAATCTCGCCGGTCACGAATGGTGCGGACTCCAGGAAGAGGACGGCTTCCACAATGTCGCTGACCTGGCCGACGTGTCCGACGGGAGGGAGGCGGGACCCAAGGGAGGCGTAGCTCTCCGGAGGCTGGACCGGCGTCTGGATAATTCCGGGCGAGACCGCGTTGACTCGCACGCCGCGGGACGCGTATTCGACGGCAAGTGACCTGGTCGCTGCGGCAAGCCCGCCCTTGGTGAGTGCGGTGAGGAGGGACGGCGAGCTGGCGTCCGCGACGTCGACGAGGGTGGTGGTGATGTTCACGACATGACCGGTACCCCGGTCCAGCATGTGCGCGATCGCCAGCTGGGTCAGGTGGAAGAAGCCCGTGAGATTGACCCCGACCATCGCTGCGTAGTCGTCGGCCGTGTAGTCGACGAACGGCTTGGAGACATACATGCCCGCGTTGTTGACCAGGGTGTCGATACGCCCGAAGCGCTCCAGCGCCTCGCCGACGATGCGTTCGGCGGTGGCGGAATCTGACACGTCTCCGGCAACCGTGAGGATGGTCGGATCCGCGGAGGGAGCAATCGTCCTCGATGCCGCCACGACCGCCCAGTCGCAGCGCCGGTAGCCGTCGACGATGCCCGCTCCGATGCCCTGCGACCCTCCGGTCACGATCGCGACCTTGCGATCCGGCACAGCCATGCCCCCCCGCCCTTCAGGCGTCCATCAATGGGGGGTCGCTCGGGTGGACGCTGAGCGGCAGCGTTTCCACGCTGAACCAGTCGCGCAGCGGGAGCGACCCCAGAATCGTCTGCATCTCTTCGGAGTCGAGGGCTCGCCACAACCCAAGCGTTCGCCCCCTGTCCGGCAGTTGCCAAAGCCGCTCGAGGGCCCCCAGGTGGGCCAATTCCGCGCCCGCGTCGCCTCCTTGGCGTTCGCTTCGTCGACAAGCTGACTCGGAGCGTCCGGGGGAACGGTGGCGGTGAAGGTCGTGAAGAACTCGCTACTGCCCTCTGGTGGCGCTGGCGATTGAGGTCGGGCTGCTTCTCTGCCGGGGTCGTTCGAGTGGGGCCGGAGCGGGACGATGTCATCGGTGCGCCACACTCGGAGCGGCATGGACCGGAGCACGGCTTCGAGTTCCGTCCGGTCGGCGGCGTCGAACATGCCGAGTGTGCGCCACTCGCCCGGCTGCAGTGGCGGTCGCCACAAGCGGAGGAGACGACCGTCTGTGGCGAGCTCCCTCGAATGCGCCGCCTCCCGGGCCTTGACGTCGTCGACCTCGGCCTCGGACGTCCCCGCGGGGACCTGCGTCGTCATGGTGACCAGATATTCCATGTGTGGTCCTTCAGGCCTCGCTGCGTGGCGCGGATTGCGCGGTCGATCGCTTCAAGGTGCTCTGTGCCGGCCGGCGTCGGCGATCTCGAGCGTCATGTTGTGTCTCCTGTCATGTGCTGTCTAGTCGTGAATGAGCTGCTGTCCGCCGTCGATGTCATATGTCGCACCTGTCAGAGCGGTATTGACCATCAGGTGCACGGCGAGCGCTGCGACGTCATCAGGCCCGACGACACGACCGATGGGCAGCGTGGCGCGAAGCCGATCGCGACGAGCATCGAGCTGATCTCCCAGCAGAGAGGCCGACAGCGGTGTGTCGACGAATCCAGGCGCAATGAGGTTCACCCGGGTCGGGGCGAGCTCGAGCGCCAGGTTGGCGATGAGGGCCGGCATGGCAACCGTGACCGTCGATGCGATTGCCAGTCCGAGGCCCGGGCGCCGAGCACCCGTGCCGGCCATGAAGGTCAGCGAACCCCCCGGTCTCACCGTCGAGGTTGCGTTCCGGGCAACCTCGAACGTGAGCAGTAGGTGCTCGTCGAGGGCCCGGCGGATCTGGGCAGAATCCATGTCGGCCAGGCGGCCGTAGTGGGGCGCGCCAGCTGTCACCATGACGTGGTCCACTGCGTTCGGCAGCATTTGGAAGAATCGAGTCAGAGCATCGGGGTCAGTGGCATCGAATGCGGTGGTGCTCAGTGCCCCGATCTCGCCAGCGGCCCGTGTGAGCCGATCCGGATCGCGGCCAGTCAAAATGACCTCAGCCCCCTCGGCCTGGGCCCGCCGTCCGACCTCGAGCCCGATGCCGGAGCTCCCGCCAATGACCACGACCGTTTGCGAAGAGAGCTCCGGGCTGCGCCCAGCGGGCAGAGGGCCGGATCCTCCGGTCACCGGTCCTCCATCCGTCAACTCGCCATGATCGGTTCCATGCCCGGCGACGCCGACCCCGACGCGATCTCGTTCCGGAGAACCTTGAGGGCGGTGACGAAGATCTCGGAGAAGGTGGGGAAGGGCTGAATGGTGTCAGCGAGGACGTCCAGTGGGAGGTGGCCGCGGATAGCCAGTGTGGCCTGCTGGAGCCATTCGCCCGCTTCGGGTCCGAGCGCGTACGCACCGGTCAGTCGCTCGCCGTCGCTGAGCAGGGTGATGAATCCATTGCTTTCGGCATACGTCCGTGAGTACGTAGCGGTCTTCGCAATTTCGGTGAGGGGTACTGTCGCGCTGAAGCGGCCGGCAGTCGCGCCCACGGCCGCCGCCTGCGGATCTGTGTAGACGACACGGGGGACAGCCTCATAGTTGGCTTTCCTCGGCGTACCCAAGATGTTGGATGCGACAACCTCGCCTTGGTATTTCCCCACATGGGTGAGCGGCCAGATCCCATTGACGTCACCGATGGCCCAAAGGCCTTCCGCGGCGCGGAGATGAGCGTCGACAGGAACGCCGTGAGCGTCCTCATCGACGCCCACCGTGTCGAGCCCGAGACCACGTACCCGCGGCCGCCTTCCCGTTGCGACGAGTATCCGGTCGCCTTTCAGCTCACGTCCGTCGTCGATCTCGAGAACGTAGTCCTCACCGTCACGCCGCGCCGCGCCGACGTTCGCCGAGAGGACCAGCTCAATGCCCTCGCGCTGCAGGGCACCAGCGAGGGCCTCGCCGAGCGGCGCCGGCTCTCGGCCCAGGAGGTGCTCGGCCATGTCGATGATCACTGCCTCGCCGCCGAGTCGACGCACGACCTGCCCCATCTCCACGCCGACCGGCCCCCCGCCCAGGATGAGCAGGCGGCGCGGGACCGCCTTCATCGAAGTGGCCTCGCGGCTGCCCCAAATACCGTCGAGGTCGCGGAGCCCGGGGACCGGTGGGACCACGGGGTCGGCGCCGTTGGCGAGGACGATGTGGTCCGCCGTGTGGCGCACCCCGTCGATCTCGACGACGCCGTGGCCCGCCAGCCGGCCCGAGCCGCGGAGCAGGTCGATCTTGTGATCGGCCAGCCAGCGCTCTTGTCCCGCATCCGAATAATCCGAGACCATGAAGTCCCGCCAGGCAAACACCGCCTCGACGTCGATTTCGGCGCTCGAGACGGCGTTCCGGGCTCCCTGGACCGCCTCACCGGGTCGCAGCAACGTCTTGGACGGAATACATGCCCAGTAGGAGCACTCACCCCCGACGAGCTCGCGTTCGACGATGGCCACGCGCAGACCCCCTTCCGCCAGGGCCCCCGCGCAGTGTTCGCCAGGCGAACCCCCGCCGAGCACAATGACGTCGTAGTCGTTGCTCATGACGGGAGCGCGGCGGCCGGCTGCGGGCCGGGGTGCGCCGCACGATCCCGTCCTCGTCGTCCGTCGTGAGACCAAGGCGGCACGCGCCGGTGCTCACGGGCACTGACGGTCCTGCTCTGCGTGCCGGCGCTGACGGTGCTCATCTCAGCCCTCCGTTCGATGGCGTTCCCTGATTGCCTGGCGCAGGTCGGCAACCCGCACGAAGCCGCGACGACGCCTGAGGTAGGCCTTCCGAGTTGACGCCTCGGCCCTGGAGCGACCGACGACATCTCGCTGCGCGGCGCTTCACTTTTCCTTGCTGACGGGGGAAAGTCAAGGGTCCGTGGGCGGACCGGAAGGGAGCCCTCCATCAGGGTCCAAGGCGTTCTCCCGCGAGTCGGCCGGCCGTATGGATTCCCCGCCCTGTGGTCGTCGGGCCGTTCCCGGGTGAGGGTTCGCCGGAGCCCGTCGCGGCCGGCGATCGTGCTCCCGCTGAAGGTCCTGCCCGCGCGTTCGGCCCATTGGGTTTCGGTGATCGCATCGGTTTCAGCCGGAAGATAGTGGTTGAGGATGAGCTCACGCACCTGTGCCCGTTCGGCCACGCCACCCACCTCGGTGACGTCGGTGTGGAGAGCGGACATGCGTTCCAGCGCGGGTCCGGTCAGGCCTTGGCGCTCGAGGTAGCCGAGGTCAGCGACCTGATGGACGAGGATGTCTGCGTTCCGGGCGAGCGCAATGAGGTCGTCATTGACCCTGGTGTCGCCAGAGAACACAACGGCGCCATCGGGGGTGTCGAAGCGGAAGGCGAGCGCCGGATGCGCGTGCCCGTGGGTCACGGGGACGGCCGTGACTCGGAGGACCCCGTCGTCGAACACAGCGATGGGCGCTCGGGGAACACCCGGCTCGGGCTTGGAGACAGGAATGTCCACCGCCCGCACCAGGGTGCCCGGATCCGGCATGCGGCAATCGAGGGGCATCACATTCAGGTGAAAGGCGTTTCCGGCCAGGATGCTCTCGACCAGGTCCGCCGTGCCGGGAAACGGTCGCTCCGGGTGGATCGTCGTCTCTCTTCGGAATGCCGCGTCTCCTTCCGGAGCCGTCTCGGGGGCCTGCGGTCCATAGACCCGGACGGGTGGGAGGGACCCGCCGTCCTCTCCGGTCCGTACGCCCCAGGGGTAGAGGAGCAGGCCGGTGAGGTCGCCGACATGGTCCACGTGCAGGTGAGAGAGGAACACGGCCTCCAGGCGGGTGAAGTCGAGACCGGCTTCGACAAAGGCCGAAGGTGCCCCTCGTCCGCAGTCGATCACGAAGACCCGCTCGTCGATCACCAGAGCTGAACAGATTCCCCCTCGCCCCGCGACCGGCATCGGAGCGCCGGCCGTTCCGAGCAGCACGAGCTCAGTTGTCATGGGCGCCTCATTGCCGTCGCGTCGCGACTTCGACCAAGGGGCTGCACGAGCCCAAGCGGATCTCCGGGAGTCCGAGGATATTGGTTCCGGCCGGATACTGTTTGGCGTGGGTTCAGCGAGCGGGGTCGCCGGGGAGGGGCCGGCTGAACGAAACGATCCGGGCCCGCGGAGCGCGCCGGTGGAGCGCGAGCCCGATGCTCGTTTCACCTACGCCAACGAGCGGACGTTTCTGGCCTGGAACCGCACCGCCCTGGCCCTTATCGCCACGGGAGTGGCGGCAACACAGCTCCTGCCAAAGCTCCAGGTGGAGTGGGGGCGGCGGCTGTTGGGGCTCCCGCTCATCACCTTGGGGGCTCTCGTGGCCGCCGAGAGCTTTCGGCAGTGGCGCGCCAATCAGCGCGCCATGCGGCGGGGTGACCCCCTTCCGCGCTCGTGGATGCCCATCGTCCTCACCGTTGGCATCGTTGTCATCGGCGCCATCGCCGTGGCCCTCGCCGCGCTGGGGAACCCATGAGGCCGATGGTCACCCCCCCGAATCCCTCAGAACCCGGTCTGGCGGGGGAGCGAACGGTTCTCGCCTGGAACCGCTCAGGGCTGGCCGTCGTCGTCTGTGTGGCCGTGCTGGTGCGTCACGTCTGGCCGTTGCGGGGCCCGGAACAGGAGGTGGCCCTGGGTCTCATCGCGGGCGCCGTGGTCGTGTGGGCCATCGTGCTCGCGGTTCTGACGATTTCGGCCGGCCATCGGGACCCAGCGGCGCCGCATGACGCCAACGTCTTCCGGCTCATGACGGCAGCGACCCTGCTGCTCGCCGTGGTGGGATTCGTGGCCGCGTTTGCGGCCCCGTGAAACGCGACGACGAGTCCCTGCGGCGTCGAGGACCGGCGCCTAGCCCTCGCTCGTCTCCGGGATGAGACGCTCCGCTCGTAGGGCACTGCGTCGCACCTTGCCGGCCTCGTTCCGCAGTGGCTGATCGGTGTACTCGATTGAGCGGGGGACCTTGTAACGGGCGACTCGGTCCGCGACGAAGCGCAAGAGGTCGTCCTGCGACACCGCCTCGGGACTCGCCTCGACGATGGCGTGCACGATGTTCCCCAGGTCGCTGTCGGGGAGACCGATGACCGCCACGGAACTGACGGCGGCATGTTCCTGTATGGCGGCTTCGACCTCAGCCGGGTAGACGTTCGCCCCGCCGGTGAGGATCATGTCCTCGAGCCGGTCACCCAGATGGAGATAATTGTCTTCATCGAGCCATCCCATGTCCCCGAGCGACTCCCACCCACCCTCACGGCTGCGAGCGGCGGCACCGATATAGCGGTAGGTGGGTCGGTCCCGAACGGTCCGCAACCAGACTTCTCCCTCCCGGCCGGCCGGCAATTCGTCTCCATCGGGATCGCAGATCATGACGGTGCCGGGCGCCGGCCGGCCGACCGAACCGCGATGGGCGAGCCATTCCGCGCCGGTGATGACGGTGGCCGCCTGGGCCTCCGTGCCGGCGTAGAGCTCGAAGATCCGGTCCGCTCCCAGCCAATCGATCCACACCTGCTTCAGCCATTGCGGGCAGGGCTCGGCCAGGTGCCAGACGGACTCCAACGACGACAGGTCATACGAGTCGCGGACGTGCTCCGGAAGCCGCCAGATGCGCTTCATCATCGTGGGCACCAGGTAGACGGTGTCGGCTCCGTAGCGGTCGATGGCCTGCAGCGTGGCCTCGGCGTCGAAGCGGGGAAGGATGACGACGTGGCTCCCCGCCAGCCAGGCTGAGCAGGACCACACGATCGGACCGTTGTGATAGAGCGGGGCGGGGACGACCATGCAACCGTCGACCTTGCCGAAGAGGGGTGGGGCGTCGGGATCGTAGCTTGCAGGATCGCCCGAGACGATGAGCTTCGGCCGTCCCGTCGACCCTCCAGAGGTCGGGGCCTTCCAGGCCGGGGAGGTGACATCGGGCAGCGGGCCGTCCGAGAGTGCCGGGTCGGGCCGGTACCCCGCAGGCAGGGTCCGACGTCCCCCGGCCAGTTCGGGCGCCACGCCGATCACCACGGCGGGGTCGGCCAGTTCGAGGATCGCCTCGAGTTCTCGCGACGGCAACCTGGCCGACACGGGCTGCGGGATCGCCCCGATCTTCCAGCTGGCCGCGAAGGCGACGAACCACTCGACCGAGTTGGGGAGGGCGACGGTGACCATGTCGCCCGCCCGAGCACCTCCGGCCGCCAGGTCGCGAGCGAGCCGATTGGCCGCAGACTCGAGCTCGGCGCGCGTCAGGCTGTGCTCGCCGCAGGTGATCGCCAGCCGGTCGGGATCCTGTTCGGCGAGTTCGGTCACTCGTCGGCCGTACGAAATGAGGGTCACGGGTGGAGCGTATTGCGCGCCGGAGGCCGCCGCCGCTCCGTGCCGTGTGCTCCGAGGGCTACCCGGCGGCGTCTCCTTCTGGTTCGAGACGGCGCCAGGTCTCGAAGCGATAGGTGATCCCGTTCTCCCGTTGGTCCTCACTCTGGCTGGAGAGGCTGAACACCCCCTCGTACGGTGGGAAGAACTTGGTGCAATGGAAGTCCCCCAGGACCCGTGTCAGCAGGAGCTCCTGCGCGTCGGCGATGGTCTCTCTGTAGACGGTGGCTCCCCCGATGACCCAGACGTCCTCGTCCGGATGTGCCGCGCCCAGATCGTGGAGATCGGCGATGGCCCGGAAGCCGGTTCGCAACGGCCCCGATGCGGTCGTCAGTACGAGGTTCTCCTCCTCGTGAAGCGGTGCGGCGAACTCGTCGTAGGTCGCCCGGCCCATGACGATGACGCCGTGCTCGGTCTTCTGGCGGAAGTAGGCGGAGTCGCCGGGGAGCTTCCACGGGATGCCCGAGTCGGTGGCGATCCCTCGTTGCGAGTCGAGGGCGGCGATGAGACGGATCACGACACCGGTCTAGGGGATGGGCGGCGAGGCCGCGATCGCGAAGATGGCCACGATCATCATGATCCCGCTCAGTGTCACCAGGGCCACTCTGATCTTTATGAAACGAAAATGGCCGCTGATCCCGATGAGGAACAGGATCGTGGCGAGGTAGATGGTGTCCCGGATGTAGTTGTCGGCGTTTGACCCCGCGTCCACCCCGAGCGTGTAGTCCGCGGTCGCCTTGTTGTCCAGGACCGTCGAGGTGACCAGCTCGGGCTGTTTGTACTCGGGCATGTACGTGGGTCCGGGGGGCGCTTTCGCATTGGTGAACGGGTCGGTGGCGAGCCAGGCGTCGAACGCAACCTTGAAGGCGGGGCGAAAGCGCCGAACGGCGACATTCTCCGCCGTTGTGTCACCCGCGATATAGGCCGTGAACCAGGTGTTGAAGGTCGTCGAGTCGAAGTTCTTGAGATTCTGCGCGTTCAGGGCGGCCCGGTTGGCCTGGGTCCGGTCCGCCGAGGCCTGGGCCAACCGCACCGACGATTCGGTGTTCCATTTGGCCGAGGCGAACCCCGTGTAGGCGGCGAGCAGGGCGACAGCGGCCAGCATCACCGCTTCAATGATGGACAGGGTCCGGTCATGGTCGCGCTTCCCGTCGTCTGCATCGGCTGGGTCGCTGGCCGTCCCGTGCTGCGCCGCATGCGTCTTGTGCCGAGAGATCTCCCCGGCCACTTCGCTCGAGGAGAGTCCCTCAGCCATTCGTCATCCCTCGTCCATTCCTGCGGTGCGCCACGTGTCGTTCACGATACTCAGGAGCCCGGTCGACGGACCGCACCGGGAGGGCCTCGAATCCTAGACTCACGCCGTATGCGACCTTCATGGTGCTTGGTGGGAAGAGGGTCCGCGCGTGGCGACTGACGTGGCGGGGACATACCGGGACCCGGCGGCGACGGTGGACGACCGTGTCGCCGACCTCTTGGGTCGGATGACGATTGAGGAGAAGGTCGCGCAGCTCGGGGCGATCTGGCTCACGCAGCTCGTGACGGACGACCGGTTTGACGGGGACAGGGCTCGCTCCCTCCTCGCGAACGGGATCGGCCAGATCACAAGGATTGGTGCCTCGACGGGCCTCCTTCCCGAAGCGTCCGCCTCTCTCATGAACCAGATACAGCGATCGGCAGTGGAGGAGACCCGTCTGGGCATCCCGGTCCTGGTCCACGAGGAGGCGGTCGGCGGATTCACCCACCGCGGCGCGACGACCTTTCCGCAAGCACTGGGATTGGCGGCCACCTGGGATCCGGAATTGGTGATGGCGGTCGCCGACACCATCCGGGTGCAGATGCTGGCCGTCGGCGCCCGGCTGGCACTCGCCCCCGTCCTGGACGTGGCCCGGGACCCGCGTTGGGGTCGGGTCGAGGAGACCTACGGGGAATCGCCCGAACTGTGCGCCCGCCTCGGAGTCGCGTACGTGCAGGGGCTGCAGACCTCGGATCTCGCCGGTGGCGTGGCCTGTGCGGCGAAGCACTTCTTGGCCTACGGCGCGTCCATCGGCGGCCGCAATCACGCGCCTGTCCACGTGGGGCCCCGGGAGCTCCGCGAGGTGTACGCGGTCCCTTTCGCGGCGGCCATCCACCACGCGGGCCTGGCCGGAATCATGAACTCGTACGCATCCATCGACGGCCTGCCCTGCGCCGGCTCGCACGAGATCCTCACTGAACTCCTCCGCGACGAGCTCGGGTTCCACGGGGCGGTCGTCGCCGACTATTTCGCCGTAGGTCAACTGGTCGACCATCACCGCACCGCAGCGGATCGCAGCGAGGCGGCGATGCAGGCGCTCGCAGCCGGGCTCGATGTCGAGTTGCCGTCCTTCGACTTCTACCGTGCGCTCCCGTCCTGTGTCGCCGACGGGCGCCTCTCCGAGGAGATCGTCGACCGTGCCGTCGAGCGCGTCCTGGCCCAGAAGTTGCGTCTCGGGCTGTTCGAGCAGCCGTACGTCGATCCGACGCGGGCCGCGGCGGTCTTCGACACAACCGAGCAGCGGCAGCTCGCCCGGAGGGCCGCAGCGAGGGGTCTGTGCATGTTGACCAACGACGGAGTGCTGCCTCTCCATGTGGCCGACCTGCAGTCGATCGCCGTGATCGGCCCTCACGCGGACGATCAGCGCCTGCTGCAGGGCGACTACCACTACCCGGCTCATCTGGAGATCATGTATCGGAACGCGTGGACCGGGATCGCCGGGCCGGACGACAGCACGAGCGCGCCGGCGAACGGAGCGCCCCGCGTCGACCTCGACATGCTTCCCACGGATGGCGGGTCCTTTCAGCCGGGACCGCATTTCACGAGCCACGTGACGCCGTTGACCGGTCTCCGGGAGGCGTTCGGTGCCGACGCCTCGGTGTCGTACGAGCGGGGGTGTCACGACTCCGACCCAGCAGACCGAGATATCGAGGCGGCGGTAGCGGCGGCGCGCCGCGCCGACGTGGCGATCGTCTTCGTGGGCGCCCGGTCCGGGTTGGTGCCGGACTGCACGAGCGGCGAGATGCGGGACGCCGTCTCACTCGATCTTCCGGGCGCCCAGACGGAGCTCGTCGAAGCAGTCGCCGCCACCGGCACGCCGACAGTGGTGGTCGTCGTGAGCGGACGCGTGCACACCCTGGGCAGCGTGGCGGCAGTGGCGAACGCGCTCCTGTGGTCACCGCTGCCGGGCGAAGAGGGCGGTCACGGCATCGCCGATGTGCTCACCGGTGCCGTGAATCCCTCCGGCCGGCTTCCCGTCACGCTGCCTCGCCACGTCGGCCAATTGCCGCTCCATCACGACATGCGCGCGGGGGGCTCGGAGCGAGTTCTACGGCGACTATCTCGACAGCCCGGTCTCCCCGTTGTTCCCCTTCGGCCACGGCCTGTCCTTTTCCAGCTTCGTCTACAACGGGCTGCGCGTGATGCCGGGGCAGACGAATTCCGACACTGTCGTCGAGATCACCCTGACCAATGACGGCGAGCGAGCGGGCGAAGAGGTGGTGCAGCTCTACGCCCGGGACGACGTGGCATCCACCGCCCGGCCGGACCGTGAGCTCGTGGGGTTCGCTCGGGTCGACCTTCAAGCGGGGGATGCCACCACGGTCACGTTCACGGTGCCGGCAAGCCGGCTGGCCTTCTACGACCGGGCGATGCGACGGGTGACCGAGCCGGGGACCTTCACGTTCTTCATCGGTGCGTCAGCGACCGATGTTCGTGCCGAGGCCACGGTCGAGATCACGGGGAGCGATGCCCCCCATTCGCTGCGGGACTTCGAGCTGAGCTCGGTGCGCTGACGCGGGGGAGCGCTGCCCCCTCCACGGTCGGAGCCTTTGGACCATAATCGGCCCGCATGGAATCGAGCGGATTCGCCTCGGACATCTTGCAGAATCGGGTCGCCCTGGTCACCGGCGGGGCAACCGGCATCGGGAGGGAGATCTGCCGAGTCCTGGGAGCCCACGGAGCGCGGGTCACGCTGGCCAGTCGGAAGCGGGAGAATCTCGAAGCGACGGTGCACGAGCTGCGCTCGGAGGGAGTCGACGCGCGAATTCGGTGTCTGCGACGTCCGCGACCCCGAGGCGGTGCGTTCGGTGGTCGACTCCGTGGTCGCGATGCAGGGGAGCCTGGACATTGTGGTGAATGACGCAGCCGGCAACTTTCCCGCGCCCATGTCGAAGATCTCGTCGAACGGCTTCAAGGCGATCGTCGATATCGACCTGCTGGGCACCTACAACGTGACGCGCGCGGCTTTCGACGCCTGGCTGTCGGATCACGGCGGGAGCATCGTCAACATCAGCGCGCCGTTTCAGCAGAAGGGCGTCGTCTATCAGTCGCACGTCGCGGCAGCCAAGGCCGGTGTCGATTCGTTGACCCGGAGCTGTGCTGTGGAGTGGGGTCCCTACGGCATCCGCGTCAATGCGATTGCGCCGGGGTCGATCGGTGGAACCGAAGGCGTCCGGCGTTTCTCCGACGCGGTGACCGGCGGCGACGACCGCCCGAAGAACCCGCTCGGCCTGGAGGGGCACGGGTCCGACATCGCCCACCTGACACTGTTTCTGTGCAGCCCGATGGCCCGCTTCATTTCCGGGCAGGTGATCGCCGTGGACGGTGCGGGCTCGGCGGACCTCCTGAAGCTGCAGGCCGGGCGGATCTGAGCGGTGCGATGAGCGAGGAAGGGCAGGACTGGGTCCCCGCCTTGCAGGAGATCGAGCGCCGGAAGGTCGAGGCGCTCGCCATGGGCGGCGAGGCCCGCCTGGTACGGCAGCGGGAGCGGGGCCGCCTGCACGCACGGGAGCGCATCGCCGCCCTCTTCGACCCCGGCTCGTTCTCCGAGATCGGCCAGTTGGTGGGAACCGCCGAGGACCCGCCCGTGCCGGGGGATGCGCTCGTGGCCGGGTCGGGCCTCATCGGGGGTCGGCCTGCGGTGGCCGGGGCCGAGGACGTCACGGTGCTCGGCGGCTCCATCGGCACGGGGGCGTCGGACAAGCGCTTTCGCCTGTGCCAGCTCGCCCTGCAGGAGCGGGTACCGCTGGTGATGCTGCTCGAGGGAGCGGGCCACCGCGTCACCGACGCAGCCGCCGGACGGCGGCCCGGGGATCTGCTGGGCCTGGCTGAGCTCTCCGGCGTGGTCCCGCTGGTGTGCCTGGTCCTGGGCGCGTCGGCCGGCCACGGCGCGTTGACCGCTCCGTTGTCCGACTTCGTCGTCATGACCGAATCGGCCTCGCTCTTCGCGGCCGGCCCCCCGCTGGTGAAGTCGGCGACAGGAGAGGACGTCACCAAGGAGGCGCTCGGGGGGCCGCAGGTGGCGGCCGACGTTGCAGGGGTCGTGCACAACGTCGTGCCGGACGACCGCGCGGCCATCGCCCTGGGCCGCCGCTACCTGACCTACTTCCCGATCAATGCCTGGGAACAGCCACCGTCGGGGGTCGGGCCCGACGTCGGGCCACGCCGGCTCGACGACATCCTGGACCTCATTCCTTCCAGCCCCCGCCGTCCGTATCCGATGCTCCCCGTCCTGGAGTCGATGGTCGACAACGGCTCGCTTCTCGAGATCCAGCCGACCTTCGGGCGTTCCATCGTGACCGCGCTGGCTCGCCTGGGTGGCCAGAGCGTGGCGATCGTGGCCAACGACCCGGACGTGATGGCGGGCACCGTCGACAGCGCCGCGGCGGACAAGGCCGCACACTTCCTCAATGTGGCGGGAGCGTTCGGCCTGCCCTGTGTCTTTCTGGCCGACAATCCCGGCGTGTTGGCCGGCACCCAGGCCGAGCGACAGGGAATCCTCCGTCACGCCGCCCGGATGTTCGCGGTGCAGCATCGGCTGACGGTGCCGAAGCTGCACGTCACGGTGCGCAAGGCCTTCGGTTTCGGCTCATCCATCATGGCGATGAACCCGTTCGACGGTCAGACGATCACGCTGGCGTTTCCCTCCATCACGCTGGGGGCCATGCCCGCAGGGTCGGAGGGGAGCGCGGTGCCCGATGCCGAGGAGCGCGCGCGCTTGGCCGCGCAACAGGCCAACGCGTCCATCAACGCCGCCAACCGACTCGCCTATGACGCCGTCATCGATCCACGGGAGCTCCGCAATGCGCTGCTGGCCGGGTTGTCACTCGCCGCGGGCCGACGGACGGTCGCGCCCTCGCCGCGGAGTGGGGGAATCCTCCCGTGAGCCCGGAACGCCTGTGGGCATCCGCCCCGCCTCCGGCGCTGCTCAATAGTGTCTCCGTGATGCTCGGTCGCCCGACCACCCTGCGTCGCGCTCGGGGGGCGGGACGTGACTGACGCCGCCGCTCCGCCCGAGCCGGCGGCGGCACTGGACCCGACGGCGATCATCAAGTCAAAGAGCTATGTCGTCCTGTTGCTCCTGGGGGCGCTCATCGGGGTCCCGGTCGCGACGGTCGCCTACTTCTTCTTGGATGGGGTGTCCAGGCTGCAGAACGAGATCTTCAACGATCTCCCGAACAGCCTCGGATTCCATGGCGAGCCCCTGTGGTGGCCACTGCCCTGGCTGGCACTCAGCGGGATTCTCGTCGCCTTGGCCATTCGCTATCTCCCCGGCACGGGCGGCCACGAGCCCTCGGAAGGCTTCAAGTCCGGCGGACCGGTCCCGCCGATTGAGCTCTTCGGCATTGTGGCGGCGGCGTTCGCCACGCTGAGTCTCGGCGTGGTCCTGGGCCCCGAAGCACCGCTGATCGCCATCGGCAGCGGTCTCGGCGTTCTCGCGGTGCACCTGTTCAAACGCGACGCCCCCGCAATGGCGGCGGTGGTGATCGGCGCGGCGGGGAGCTTCGCCGCCATCGCCACGTTGTTGGGCTCACCGCTCGTCGGTGCCTTCCTCCTCATGGAGATGGCCGGGCTGGGCGGCCCGATGATGGAGATCGTCCTGGTGCCCGGACTGCTCTCGGCCGGTGTGGGCTCCCTCATCTTCGTGGGTCTCAACAGCCTGACCGGATTCGGGTCCTTCTCCCTGACCATCGGCTCCATACCGCACGTCAGCTCGCCGACGGGATCCGAGTTCCTCTGGGCCATCGTCATCGGCCTCGGCTCTGCGCTCGCCGCCTCCGGCATCTTTCGGCTGGCGGCCCTGCTGCGTCCCTTCGTCGAACAACGGCGGCTCATGCTCACCCCTGTGGCCGGCCTGGCGGTCGGCGGGCTCGCCATCGCCTTCGCGGCCGGGACCACACACGGCTCTTCAGAGGTGCTCTTCTCCGGTCAGTCGGCGTTGCCCGGCCTCGTCCAGAACGCAGCGAGCTGGACGGTTGGCGCCCTGGTGCTCCTCGTCGTCTGCAAGGGGCTGGCCTATTCGATCTCGCTGAGCGGATTTCGGGGAGGACCGATTTTCCCCAGCATGTTCATCGGCGCGGCGGGCGGCATCGCGCTGTCCCACGTGGGTGGGCTGCCGATGATCGCGGGTGCGGCCATGGGCGTGGGAGCCATGGTGGCGGGGGCGCTCAAAATGCCGATGACCGCAGTCCTTCTCCCGAGCCTGCTCTTCCTCTCCGATGCGGTGACCCTCATGCCTGTCGTGATCGTGGCCGTGGTGGTCTCGTATGTCGTCGCCGTCTGGATCGCTCCGCCGCCGGCCGCGGCGGACGCCGCGGCGGTGACTCCTGCGCCGGCCGGTGCGACGAGCGGCTGACCCCAGGCTCTACAGCCCGAAGAGACGGACGGCGTTCTCGCCCATCACCTTGCGATGGGTCTCGGGTCGCGGCGTTGCGACCTTCTCCTTCACTAGCGCCGCTCGGTCATGTGCGAGTCTGCGTCGACCACTCGGAGGTCCTGGGCCGGTCGGAGTACCACGGCGCCTTCCATCGGTCGGGCCACGGGCGTGAGCGTTCGCACAACGCTATTCCGAACCCGTCGGGCTCGAGGCATCGACGTGCAGTCTCTCGCCGGTCCGCCTTGGCTCGGCAACGTGCCGGGACGGTGGGGCAACCCCGTCTGCCTGGGCGCTCGGCCGGTCCGGCGCGCCCCCGCCGACCGGAGCCCGCGTGGGCCGGAGGAGCGGGCCCATGGCGGCACCGGCCAGGGCGACGAAGCCCGCGACGAGCATCGTCGCGTGCAGACCGCTCATGAAGGCGGCGTGGCTCCCCGCGGTGATGGCGTCGGCCAGCTCGCTGGGCGTACCGGTGGGCACGGGCGCCAATCCCTGCGACACGATGGCACCCTCGCGGGCCAACTGCTGCGCCAGCACATGCGGCACGCCACGCGTGATGAGCGCCGGCTTCAGGGCGGCGGTCACGGAGGCCGCCAGAATCGATCCGCACACCGCCGTGCCCAGGACGCCACCGAGTTGGATGGCCGTGGTCTGGATACCTCCGGCAACGCCGGCCTCGTCCTCGGAGATGTCACCGACGATGGCGTCGGTGGCGGACGTCACGACCAGCCCGATGCCCAGGCCCAGCAGAATGAACGGAGGCCAGAGGTGGATGTAGGACGAGTCCACCTGCAGCGTGACGAACGAGAAGATGGCGACCGCGGAGGCCAGGAGGCCGAACGTAATGGGCAGCCAGGGGCCGAACCGGTTGACCAGTCGCGCACCCAGAGGTCCGGCGAATGCGAAGGCGATCGTCAGCGGCAGGAGGCGGAGCCCGGCGCCGACCGGGCTGAAGCCGTGCACGCTCTGGAGGTAGAGGGCGATGAAGAACAGCACGCCGAACAACGCAAAGAAGTCCAACAGAACGATGACGGTGCTCACCGACACGGTGCGCACGCGAAAGATGGAGAGCGGCACGAGCGGGTTGCTGACCGTGTGCTCAATGGCGACGAAAACCACCAGGAGGACGAATCCCGCCGCAATGATCCCGAGCGTGCTGGAGGCACCCCAGCCCCAATTCTGGGCGTTCACCAACCCGTACACGATGGCCAACAACCCCGTGGCGAGGGTGAGCAACCCGGGGATGTCGATGCGCTCGCGCACCGACTCCTTCGTCTCGTTCAGGACGAGAGAACCGACCACGAGCGCAATCGCTCCGATGGGCAGGTTGATGAAGAAGACGCTCTGCCACGAGATCTGCTCGACGAAGATCCCGCCGATGATCGGCCCGGCGGCGGTGGCGGCGGCGGAGGCACTGACCCAGATGCCGACGGCACGGTTGAGCTCTTCGGGCGGGAAGGCCGCCTTCAGGAGCGCCAGGGTGTTCGGGAGCAGGAGTGCGCCGAACGCACCTTGGACACCCCGGAGGAGGATGACGCCGTCGATCGTGCCGACGAGCCCGATGGCGACGGATGTCAATGAGAATCCGACGACGCCGATCAGGAAGACCCGTCGGCGTCCGAAGTGGTCGCCGAGTTTCCCGCCGAGGATCAGCGTGGCGGCAATCACGAGCAGGTAGGCGTTGGTCACCCATTGGAGGTCCGCCAACGAGGCGTGGAGGTCCTTGCCGATGTAGGGGTTGGCCACCGCGACGACCGAGCCGTCGATCCCGACCATGATCACGCCGAGGGTCACGCTGACGAGCGTCAGCCACGGGTTGTCCTTGAGCCGTCTCCCCGTGGCGGTCTGCATGAGTGGCCAGGGCTCCGTTCCCTCGCTGACGTATTACGCCATAGTGGCAGAGTATGCCATTAGTGCGCAATTTTGGTAGGGTGGGCGGAGGCTCGGGCTTGGGGGTGTCCGGACAGGGGGAGTATGGGCACTGGTCTGACGGAGCGGAACAAGGAGCGAACCCGGCGCGAGATCGCCGAGGCGGCGGGGCAGCTCTTTCTCGAGCGCGGCTATGCGGCCACCACGGTGCAGGACATCGCGAGCGCAGCGGACGTCTCCCCGAGGACCTTCTTCCGGTACTTCCCGAGCAAGGAAGACGTGATCACCACGATCGCCAGCGCGTCCATGGACGACGTCCTGGAACATCTCGCCGGGCACGATGCCAGCGAGAGTCTGGCGTCCGTTCTGAAGGCGACGTTCTCAGCGGTCCTCGGGCCGGCGATCGAGGATCCCGACGCCGCCAGAGCGTTTCAGCGCATGTTGCGGGACACGCCGGCGCTGCGCGGACGCTGGCTCGAAGAGCAGCGCCGGAACCGTGATCGTCTCGCCGAGGAGCTCCGTCCCTGGTTCGGTGCCTCGGCACCGGTGGCCCGGCATCTGGCCGCCGGTGCGGCGCTCCTGGCGATCGATGAGGTGATGACGCTCTGGGCCGATGACCCGTCGCTCCGCGACCCCCTCGCGTTGCTCCATGAGGCGCTCCAGATCCTGGACGGGCCCTCGCTCTTTCCGAAGAAGCGGTAGCGCCTTCGTGCGACTGCAGAATGTGGCGCAGGTTCGCGTCGTCGTCGGTGACCGCGATCGGGATGTTTCCTGGTAGACCACACGGTCATGACTCCCGATCGCTTACTCGAGATGGTGGGGAAGCCGGGCGGACCGCTGGCCGATGCGTCCCTCTGGTCCTTGCAGGTGAAGGACGCCGCCGTACTGACCCCGTCGTTCCGTCGGGTGGTGGTGACCGCCCCGGGCATCGAAGCGTTGCGATCCGAGCCGGGCCAGGACCTGATGCTGCGGGTGCCCCTGGGCGCCGATCGGGTGGTGAACCGCCGCTATACGATCCGCGCCGTCGACCCGGCCCAGCGGACGGTGACGATCGACGTCTCCCTCCACGGCGCCGGCCCGGGGACCGATTGGATCTCGGCTGCGGTGGCCGGCGATCGGATCGATGCCATCGGCCCCCGAGGCAAGATCACGCTCCGTCCGGACGTGGACTGGCATCTCTTCGTGGTTGACGACACCGGATTGCCGGGAGCGCTGGCGATGATGGAAGCCCTCCCCGCCGGGTCGCGGGCGAGCGCGCTGCTCGAGGTCGACACTGCCGCCGACGAGCAGGAACCCGACGCCACGCAGGCCGATCGACTCGACCTGCGCTGGCTCCGCCGGGAAGGCGCCCGGGCTCCGGGCGACTCCACGCCGATGGTGGAGGCGGCGGAGCGGGTGGATCTCCCGAGCGGCACCGGGCACGTCTACGTTGCCGCCGAGGCCTCCGTCGTGCGCGGGGTCACCCGCGTCCTGACCGAACGAGGTCTGCGACCCGACCAGATCTCCGGCAAGGCCTACTGGCGACGGGGTCTCCCCAACGCCGAGCACGGAGAGCCGACCAAAGAGGGCTGATTCGGCGAAGGCTGATTCGACGAAGGCTGACTCAGGGAAGGCTCAGTCAACGAGGGCTGACCCAACGAAAGCTCGGCCGGCTCAGTTCGCCTCCTCGACCGTGAGTTCAGCGGTCGGATCGGCTTCCAGTCGATCGTCGGGTATCGGCTGCCCGCTTCGAACGGAGAGGCCATAGGTTCCCGCCTCGACGCGCTGCTCGGCGCGACCGACGGCGGCCAACCGTTCTTCGAGTTCGGCTTTGACCGACTCGTCGGTACCTTCCGTGGTGAGGGGCTCGGCGGAGTCGAACATGTCCCCGGGCTCGTTCGCCGCCACCCGGTCCGCTGCCCCGGCTTCGTCCATGTCTGCGAGCAGCCGCTCCACGCGAGCCCGCTCGGCCGCGAGCAGCTCCCTGGCTTTGGCGTCTTCCATCAGTGCTCCCGATCCTGGTGCTGTGTGGGCAGGAACGCGTCCCGCCTGCCGTTGCGCCGGCTCATAGTAGACCGCGCCGCCCGCACTCCTCCTCTGGGGCCTCAGCGACGACGCGGCCCGAGCCCGATGGCGCGCACGAACCGGTTTATCTGGCGATTGCCCTCCCGATAGATGACCCGGCGTGCCTGCCGCTGGGCCGCACCGCCCGCGGCGCCCGACAACCCCCCGCGGGAGTAGCCGTGCTCGACGGCCTCGACGTTGCCGAGGTCACGCGCAAAGCGGTACAGCTGGGACCGGGTGGTGCTCATGGTCGCAGCTGTTCCTTCGCCGCGCGGTCGGCCAGAACGATGCCCTCGACGATGGCGCGGAGCTGATCGACGTCGTCCGTCTCCTCCATCAGCGCCAGCCGATCCGCAGGGACGCCCACGCAGCCCAGTCCGTCGTCGTCGAACGTGTCCACCCGCCATTCCATCCACGCCGCCCCATCGGCATCGTCCCCGCTCTGCTCGGTGGCGTTGATCAGTGCGACCAGCTCGATCTCACCCTGTGCCGTGACGTCGTATTCGATGAAGAGCAACGTTCCCTCGTGGTCGGACCGCCCGCACCACCCTAGGGCAGCACCACCGCCCGGCACCGCCCCGTTGGCCAGCGGCGCTTCACCCGGAAGGCTGATGCGGGTTGCAGCGAATCCCCCTTCCGGGTGAGCCAAAGACCGCCGATCCGGGCCCGGTGGAGTTACCATCTGCCCTGGATGTGCCAGACATGACCGCCGAGCGGGCGGCGGAAGCGGGGTAGGAGTGCAGCAGTTCCTGATGTCGGCCGGCTACGGCGCCATCTTCGTGCTGAGCTTCATATCGGCCATGGGCCTCCCGGTGGGCGCCGAGCTCGCCTTGATCTACGGAGGGGTGCTCGCCAGTACCCACAGTCTCGGCGGGGGCAAGCCGCTCCAGCAGCTTGTCGTCGTCATCATCGTGGCGACCCTCGGTGAGGTCCTGGGCTCCATGGCGGGCTACAGCATCGGCCGTTTCGGCGGCCGGACGCTCGTCGACAAGGTCGGGAAGTACGTCCTCCTGACACACAAGGACCTCGACCGGGCCGAAGCCTGGTTCGCCCGTCGGGGCGAGCCGGTCGTGCTGGTCGGCCGCTTCATCCCACTCCTGCGGTCGTTCGTGTCCTTCGCGGCGGGTCTGGGCGAAATGGCGCTGGCCAAGTTCACCATCTTCACCGTCATCGGCTGCGCGGTCTGGTGCGTCGCCCTGTGCTCCGTCGGCTACAACCTGGGGACGAGCTACCACCACGTGCTCAAGGCGTTCAGCTTCGCCGGGTACGTCATCGGGGCCCTCGCGGTGATCGCGGTGGTCGTGGTCTTCTGGCACCGGCTGCACGCCTACCGCAGCCAGCGCGACCTGGAGCGCGCCGAGACCGAGGTGTAGCGACCAGGCGGACCGGGCCGTTCTACCTACGCGGCGTGCCGGGGCGGTCGGATCACGGTGGCCGATCCAAAGGTCACAAAAGTATCCGTATCGTCATGCGGGCACAGAATCCCTGTTCACGTTCGTGCACGTGTGGCTAACGCACTATGACACAACGGAATTGTGCTCTGACCAGGCAAAAAGTCATTGCGGGCACCTCGGGGTGGTGTTACCTTCCTTCACGAAGGAGCGTGGGGTGGAGGGATGGATGGCGATGTGCGGAGGGGCGTCCGCGAACGGGCGGTTGGCGCGGGCGTGACGGCGGACGGGATCCGCCCGGCGGCGGCCATGCGCCGTGGACCATCGACCCGTGCGGTGGCGGCCATGTGGGCCGTGGCCGGCCTGCTTGCGGCAACAGTGGCGCTGCGGCACACGCTTTCTGCCGGTGCCCCGACGGCCACGGTCATCGCGTTCGTCGCGGCCTTCTGTGTCCTCATGGCGGCCGGCTTCATCTGGCCCATCACGCGTGACGTCGCCGAGGGTCCCGACGCCATCGACGTCGACGAGGCCTTCTTCGTGCTGCTCGTCCTGCTCGTGCCGGCCTCCCTCACGGTGCTCGTGTTCGCCGTCGCCATGGTCGTTGCGCTGAGTATCCGACGCCGCCCCATGGCATGGTCGGCCTTCAACGTCGGCCGGGTGGTGGCCTCGGTCGCCCTCGGCACACTCGTGTTCGCGTTGTTGCACGGGCAGCACGCGCCTCCGGGGTACGCCAAGGTCGGCGCGGCGCTGGCCGGCGCCATCGTCTTCTTCGTGGTCAACACCGGCGCCGTGGTGTCGATCATGGCGACGCTGGGCGTCTCGTGGCGCCAGACGGTGTTCGAGGGGCTCGACGGCAAGCTCCTCGTGATCGGGGGTGGCATCTGCGTGGCCGTCCCCGCCGGCCTGCTGCTCGCCCATCACCCGCGTTACCTGCCGCTGGCCGTGCTGCCCATGCTGGTGCTGCGCTCCCTGAGCACGGCGCACTTCGACGCCCGGCAGGACCGGGCCCGGATGCGCGGCCTCTTCGGGGCCACGCTGGACGTGAACCGCTCCATGGGCGCGGATGAGACGCGGGCCGCGGTGCTGGCGTCAGCCGGATCGTTGCTGCGCTCTCCCGATGTCGCGCTCACCTCGGAGCCGCCCGGTCACGGGGTGCTCGCGGCGCCGATGCCGATCGCCGACCGCACCCTCTGGCTCGCGGCCGCGGGTCGGAACCGGTCCGAGCCGTTCGACGAGGCCGATCGTGCGCTGCTGGAGGCACTGGCTTCGGTCGGCGCCATCGCCCTGGCCAACGCCGAGCTCTACGGTGAGGTCCGCCAGCAGCGGGAGCGACTGTCGCTCATCACCGGCAGCATCGGTGAAGGTGTGTGTGCCGTCAGCGAGGACGGCCGGATCACGTTCATGAACCCGGCGGGGGCCAGCATGCTCGGCTGGTACGGCCTGGACACCGGTGACGAGGGCCCCGTGGTGCCGGCCGTGGAGACGCCGGAGTTCCTGCGCGAGCCGGCCCTGCGGGCCATGGAGCTCCGGCGCAGCTTCACCAGCGACGACACGCGTTTCGAGCGCCTCGACGGGTCGCACTTCCCTGTCACCATGACCGCGTCGCCCGTCGTGGGCGGCGCGACGCCCTCCGGGGCGGTCATCGCGTTCCGCGACACCTCCGAGCGGAAGGCGTTCGAGGAGCAGCTGACCCGCCATGCCTTCCAGGACGCGCTGACCGGCCTGGCCAATCGCCGCCTCCTGCTCGACCACCTCGACCACGCACTGTTGCAGGCGGACCGTTCGGGCAGTCGGGTGGCCGTGCTCTTCTGCGACATCGACCGCTTCAAGGTGGTCAACGACAATCTTGGACATCAGGTCGGCGACGAGCTCTTGCGGGTCATTGGGGACCGTCTGCGCCACGCCGTGCGAGCAGGGGACACGCTCTCCCGCTTCGGTGGCGACGAGTTCGTCGTCGTCCTCGAGGGGATCACCTCGCCGGACGAAGCCAGCGAGGTGGCCAACAATGTTCTGGAGGCATTCCGCGATCCGATCACGCTCCGAAAAGGGCGCGAGGTGGTGGCAACGTTGAGCATCGGCATCGCCCTCAGTGGTGATGGCACGTCCCGTGACGACCTGCTGCACCATGCCGACACTGCGATGTACCGGGCCAAGCAGCGCGGCCGCGGCGGCCAGTTCGCGCAGTTCGACGTCGAACGGATGGGCGTCCGCCCGGTCAGCCGTCTCGACCTCGACACCGCACTGCACCACGTCGTCGATCGCGGAGAGGTGGAGATCCACTACCAGCCCCAGGTCTCCTTGACCGACCGGCGCATGGTCGGTGCCGAGGCCCTGGTGCGCTGGAACCATCCCGATCACGGCATTCTGCTCCCGGCCCACTTCATCAAGGCGGCCGAGGAGAACGGCTCCATCGTTCCCATCGGGGCGATGGTGCTCGAGCAGGCCTGTCGGCAGGCGCAGACATGGCGGCAGGAGTTCGGCGTCACGCTCCAGATGGGGGTAAACCTCTCGGGCCGCCAATTCCAGCGGGCCGATGTGGTCGACCAGGTGGAGGGCGTGCTGCGGGCGACCGGGCTCGACCCCGGGCAACTGTGCCTCGAGATCACCGAGAGCCTGGCCATGGACGACGTCGACCTGACGTCCCACGTGGTGACGAAGCTCCACAGCCTCGGGGTCCGGGTGGCCATCGACGACTTCGGGACGGGCCGGTCCTCCCTCTCCTCCCTGGCCCGATTTCCCGTCGACGTGGTGAAGATCGACCCCGGTTTCGTCCGCGACGTCGACCACGACGCCGTGCAGTCGGCCATCGTGTCCACGGTGGTGGCGCTGTCCACGGCGATGGGTTCGACCACCGTGGTCGAGGGTGTGGAGACCCTGGCCCAGGTCGAGGAGCTCACGAGCATCGGGTGCGACGTCGCGCAGGGCTACTACTTCGCACGTCCAGCGTCAGCGGCCGGGTTCAGCACGATGTTGACCACGAGCGCAGGTTTCTGCGGTCCGCCGGACCTGCGCGTGGCGCACGGGGAACGGGCGGGCTGAGCCGTCCGGGAGCCGAGCCGTCCGGGAACCGAGCCGTCCGGGAGCTGTGCCGTCCGGGAGCCGAGCCGTCCGGGAACCGAGCCGTCCGGGAACCGAGCCGTCCGGGAGCCGAGGCCGGCCGGTGCGGCTCCTGATCGATGCCACCCATGCGCGGGCCTAGCATGGCCCGATGACTGTGACCAGCTCGTCGGGCCCCGGTGCGGCGGGGGCGCAACGCCCCGTACGCGTCCTCATGGCCAAGGTCGGTCTCGATGGGCACGACCGTGGCCTCCGCGTCGTGGCGCGGATCCTGCGTGACGCCGGCTGCGAGGTCGTCTACGCGGGCCTGCGCCAGTCGCCCGAGACCATCGCGGCCATGACCGCCCAGGAGGACGTCGATGTCGTCGGCGTGTCCATGCACAACGGCGCCCACCTGACCCTGGCCCCGGCCGTCGTCGGTGCGCTGCGTGACGCCGGCCTCGAGACGCCCGTCATCGTCGGCGGCATCGTGCCGCCGGCCGACGTCGACGTGCTCGTCGCCGACGGCATTGCCGCCGTGCTCGGGCCCGGCGCCTCGAACGAGGAGGTCGTGGCGACCGTGCGCGCGGCCGCCGGGGTCGGCCTCAGCTGATCGGCGCACCGTCGTGTCGAACGACGCGGCGCAGGGCCGACTGCAGCAGGGGCACCACCTCGTGCCAGTCGCCCACCACCCCGACATCGCAGTGCTCGAAGACCGGGGCGTCCCGGTCGGCGTTGACGGCCAGGATGGTCCCGGCCGCCCGCACTCCGACCATGTGGTTGAACTTGCCGCTGAGCCCGACCGCGACGTACAGCCGCGGGGCGATGGAGCGGCCCGTGATGCCGACCTGGCGCGCCCGGGGTGCCCACCCCTTGTCCGTGACCTTGCGCGTGGCGGCCAGCTCGGCCCCGAGCACCGCCGCCAGCGGGCTCAGCTCCTCGTACTCCTCGGGGGTGACCCCGGTGCCGACGCCGATCACGACCGGCGCCCGGGCCAGCGTCTCGACGTCGTCGTCACGCCGGTCGGACAGCACCCGCACACGGCCGCGTCCGGCGGCGGTCCGCGTCAGGACGGGGACGGCGCGCTCGGGCCGCGGCAGTGGTGCGGGCAGCACGCCCGGGCGCACGGTGACCATCTGGGTGGCGCTGCGGCACGTGATGTCGGCCACCAGCGCGCCGGCGAACGCCGGCTTGGCCGCGACCAGGAGGTCGCCCTGCGCCGACACGGCCATGGCGTCGCCCACGAGGCCTGAGCCCGTGGCCGCCGCGGCGCGTCCGGCCACCTCGCGACCGAAGGCCGTGCTGGGGGCGAGCACCGCCCAGGGGCTGGTCTCGAGCACGTAGTCGGTCAACGCAGCCGCTACGTCCTCGGCGACCATGGCACTCGTTACGGGGACACCGGCAGCAGGGGCACCGGCGACGGGGACACCGGCAGCAGGGGCACCGGCGCCGGGCGGGCCCCGGAGGACGACGACGACGTCTGCGCCCGCCGCCGCCAGTGGGGCCGCATGGACGGGAGCCGCGTCGACCGGGGCGGGGCACAGCGCGTGGACCGCCGCGCCGACCTGCGCGCCGAGGTCCGCTGCGGCACCGAGGAGCTCCTCGGTCACCCGCCGGCGCCCGGGCTCGGCCAGGACGGCGATCACGCGGGAGGCACCCCGGTCCGCGGTCCGGCGGTCACCCGGCGGCGGAGCCGCCGGGTCGGGGCGCGCCGTCAAGGCGCCGCGTCCGAGGAGCAACCGCACGGCCTCGTCGACCTGTGCGTCGAGCGGTCCGTCGAGGACGAGCAGGGCGCGGTCGTGCTCCAGGGCCCGCGTCGCCCCGACGGCCGTCGGGCTGCCCGCGTCGCCCCACGGGCCCGGGCCGAGCGCGGCGGGGCCCATCCGGGTGAGCCGGTCGGCGGACACGGCCGCCCGTCCCTCGGGGTCGACCTTGCAGGGGTCGCAGAGGCGCTCGGCCACGGAGAGCACCGCGGGCAGCGCCAGCTCCACCTCCTGCGTCCCGTCATCGTGCTCGAGCTCGAGGTGCCACACCGGGCCCCGGTCCTCCAGCCGGCGGACGCCGCTGGCGAAGGGGAGGTCCAGCAGCTCGGCCAGCTCGGGCCCGACCTGACCGGTCTCGCCGTCGATGGAGTTGCGGCCGAGCAGGACGAGGTCGAAGGGACCGGCGGCGCGCAGTGCGGCGGCCAGGGCGCGCGCCGTGGCCAGGGTGTCGGAGCCGGCGAAGGCCGGGTCGCACACGTGCAGGCCGTGGTCGGCACCCCAGGCCACCGCCTCGCGCAGGACGTCCTCCGCGCCGGGCGGCCCGAGCGTGACCACGGTGCAGGTCCCACCGCTGTCCCGGGCCAGCGTGACGCCCTGGGCCACGGCGCGGCGGCAGTACGGGTTCATCTCGAGGCCCACCCCGGCGCGGACCAGCCGGCCGCCGTCGAGCTGGAGCGACTCGGCCACCGGGACCTGCTTCGCCAGGGACGCGATCCGCAGCGGGCCTCCCACCGCCCGGCTCACCGGCCCACCTGATGTCGTCAGCGGCCCAGCGCCGCGCCGGCCGGGCTGCGGGGGTCCGACGCTCCCACCAGGCGGCGGGCGCCCCCGCCGTCGCCGGCGCCGGTGCGCTCTGTCGCGATGATCTGGGCGCACCCGACGGCGACGGGATCGAAGGCGCTGATCGTCCGCACGCGATGGCCGGCGCCGGTCAGCCCGGTGGGCCAGGCCGGGGGCGCGTCCGCCTCCACCACGACCGTGAGGTCCTCGCCCCACCAGAGGCGGAAGGGCCCGGCCGCGGGTGCGTCGAGGGTGAGGCGGGGCGCGGCGATGGCGCGGGCCGGATCGTGGCCGGTCCGCAGCAGTCGGGCCAGGAGTTGCACGAGGATCTGGGGCTGGGCGTCGCCGCCCATGGCGCCGACCAGGTGGCTCAGCGCGCCGTCCGGCGTGGTGACGAGCATGGGGGAGAGGGTGTGCGGCGGCCGCCGCCCCGGCCTCACCTCGGCCGGGTGTCCCGGTTCGAGGGAGAAGCCGACGCCGCGGTTGTGCAGGAAGATGCCCGTGGTCGGCTCGACGAGATGCGAGCCGAAGTCCAGCGCGTTGGACTGCGTCAGCGAAATGCCGAGGCCGTCGGCGTCCTGCGCGCACAGGTGCGTGGTGTCGCCGTCCCCGAAGCGGGCCACCGCGGGGCCGGTGGTGCCTCGGCCCGTGACCACGTCGGGCCGCGCCGTCGAGCGGGCGTGGGCCCGGACGCGGGCGGCGGCCGTGGCCAGGCGCTCGGGGTCGAGGAGCGCGCTCCCGTCGGCGCCGTCGAAGAGCACGGCGGGCCGGTCGTGCCCGACGGCGCGCCAGGTCTCGACGAGAACGTGGGCCCACTGCGGATCGTCCGGGTCGGCGCAGAGCCCGGCCGCCTCGGCCACGGCGGCGCCGGCCAGCGTCAGGTAGCCCTGTGACGGGGGCGGCACGGTCCACAGCTCGTGGCCCCAGGCGCCGGCGCGCAGCGGTTCGTGCCAGGAGGCCGCGCTGGTGGCGAGGTCGGCCGGGGCGAAATGGCCGCCGCCCAGCTCCAGCAGGCCGCGCCCGAACTCGCCGCCGTAGAAGCCGTCGCGGCCGTGGCAGGCGATGGCCCGCAGCGTGCGGGCGATGCCCGGCACCCGCACCGTCTGCCCTATGTCGAGCGGGCCGTCGGGGCACAGCTCGCCCGCACCGGGCAGCGCGTGCACGAGATGGCTGGCCAGCGCCAGCATGATGGAGGCGGGAAACCCCTCCTCGGCCAGCTCGATCGCCGGCGCCAGCACGTCCTCGAGCGGCAGCCGCCCGTAGCGCTCGTGCAGGGCGAGCCAGCCGTCGACCGCGCCGGGCACCTGCACGCTGCGCAGGTCGTCCCGCACCGGCATGGTCGTCAGGCCCTCGGCGCGCATGGCCGCGGCATCGGACCCGGCGCCGGCCCGGCCGATGGAGAGCAGTGCCTCCGGAGGCGAGCCCGCATCGGGCGTCGCCACCATGGCCAGCACGTCGCCCCCGAGCCCGCACAGGTGCGGCCCCACGACGGCCATGGCCGTCCCTGTGGCCACGGCGGCGTCGGCCGCCGAGCCGGCCCGGGCCAGCATGGCCAGCCCGGCCGACGCGGCCAGCTGGTCGGCGGCGGCCACCATGCCGCGCAGGCCGGTGCGCGAGGCGAAGGGAGCGAGGGGGAGCGCCATGGCCCACGAATAGTACGACGCCCCGCGCGACGCCGGTCCGGCCGCGCTCCCGGTTCGCCGGCGCCGGCGCCGGGTATGGCGTGCTGTGAGCCGGTCACCGGGGTTCCCCGGCCGTCTGAGAGGAGCTGCCCATGGCCACGACCAAGCAGAAGGAAGCGGCCCGCCGCAATATCAGAGAAGGCCCAGAAGGCCCAGAAGGCCCAGAAGGCCCAGCCCAAGGGCGCCAAGAAGTCAGCGCGCTCGCCCGGTCTCAGCACGGCCGAGAAGAACAAGCTCGACGACAAGCAGTTTGCGTTCCCCAAGGAGCGCAAGGAGCCGTTGGTCGACGCCAAGCACGTCCGGAACGCCGTGGCGCGCTTCGATCAGGTCGAGGGGGTGACCGACAAGGAGCGCGACCAGGCCTGGCGACGCATAAAGACGGCGGCCAAGAAGTTCGGGGTGGAGATCGAGGAGAAGGGCTGGCGCGAACTGTTCTCCGGGGGCAAGGCGACGAAGAAGCGCTGAGCGCCGCGCCGGCGGGCTGACTACAGCACGACGACGGAGCGCAGCACCTCGCCGCGCTGCATGCGGGCGAAGGCCTCCTCGACCTGCTCGATGCCGATCGTCTCGCTGACGAAGCGGTCGAGGTCGAGCCGCCCGTCGAGATACAGGTCGACCAGCATCGGGAAGTCACGCGACGGGAGGCAGTCGCCGTACCAGCTCGGCTTCAGCGCGCCGCCCCGACCGAAGAACTCGATCATCGGCAGGTCGATGCGCATGTCGGGCGTCGGGACGCCCACCTGCACGAGCGTCCCCGCCAGGTCCCGGGCCAGGAAGGCCTGCTCCATCACCTTGGGGTTCCCGACCGCCTCAATGCAGACGTCGGCGCCGTTGCCGCCCGTGAGCCCCTTGATCGCCTCGACGGGATCGGTGGTGCCGGCGTCGACCGTGTGGGTGGCGCCGAACTCGGTGGCGAGCTCGAGCTTCCGGGGGTCCTTGTCGACGGCGATGATGACGGCCGCCCCGGCGAGCCTCGACCCGGCGACGGCGGCGCACCCGACGCCGCCGCAGCCGAAGACGGCCACCGAGTCACCGGTCCCGACCTGTCCTGTGTACATGGCGGCGCCGATGCCGGCCATGACGCCGCAGCCGAGCAGCCCGACGGCCTCGGGGCGGGCCGCGGGGTTGACCTTGGTGCACTGGCCGGCGGCCACCAGCGTCCGCTCGGCGAAGGCGCCGATGCCGAGGGCGGGGGAGAGCGGCGTGCCGTCGGCCAGCGTCATCTTCTGCGTGGCGTTGTGGGTGGCGAAGCAGTACCAGGGCCGGCCGCGCCGGCAGGCCCGGCACTCACCGCACACGGCCCGCCAGTTCAGGACGACGAAGTCGCCCGGCGCGAGGTCCGTCACGCCGTCGCCGACCGCCTCGACCACGCCGGCGGCCTCGTGCCCGAGGAGGAAGGGGAAGTCGTCGTTGATGCCGCCCTCGCGGTAGTGCAGGTCGGTGTGGCACACGCCGCAGGCCTTGATCTTCACGACCGCCTCGCCCGGACCGGGGTCGGGTACCAGGATCGTCTCGACCGTGACCGGCGCGCCCTTCTCGGTGGCGACGACACCGCGCGTCTCGGTTCCCATGTGTGCTCCTCCCCGTCGGCCCCGTGGGCCAGACCACGAGACCACATGATGCCTGATCGGCGGGAGGGCCCGACCACCTCAGCCGGTGCCGCTCCGCCTGAGCCCGTGCATGTCCTCCGCGACGAAGATGCAGAAGGGGTGCCCGTCCGGGTCGGCGTAGACGAAAAGCTGCTCGGTCGGGTCGTCGGAGCGGTCGAGGAGCAGCCGAGCCCCGAGCCCGAGCACCCTCTCGTACTGCGACCGGAGCGCCGGCACGTCCGGGACGCTGAGGTCGAGATGCTCCTGTTGGGGCGTCGCGGCGTCGGGCCACGTCGAGCGGGGGAGCTCGGCCACCTGCTGGAAGGCGATGCGCGGCGTCCCGGAGGGATGGGCCAGGACGAGCCAATCGCGCCCCTGCGGGTCATCGGCTCCGGCGGGCGGCACCTCGTCGCCACCGCGGTAGCGGTAGCCCAGGAGCTCCCGGTAGAACTCGGCCAGCCGGCGGGCGTCGGTGCTGTCGAGGACGACCTGCAACAGCGCGGGGAACGGAGGCTCCATGGACGGCGATCCTCTTGACGCCATCGCCTCTTGACGCCATCGCCTCTTGACGCCATCGCCTCTTGACGCCATCGCCGGGGCCTCCGTCCTGCGAGCCCGCCGTCCCGTCGTGCCGCGTCCGATGTCCGTCGCAGCCTGCGTGCCGTCGTAACGTGACCCGCCATGGCGGTGTCGTATGTCGATGTCCCGGAGGGATGGCACCGCCTGACCAGTCGCGGCTTCGGTCCCTTCGTGACGCGGGAGGTCTATCGGCTCCCCGACGGGTCCCGTCTGCTGTGGGACTCGCGTTGGCACCGCAAGCACGCCGGCCGCGTCCCCGGAGGGTCGACGTGGTGGGCCCCGTTCGCCATGGCGTGGTGGATCGGCGTGCTCTTCGCCATCGGCTCCGTCTGCTTCGCGTTGGGCTCGTTCCCGCCCTACGTGACGGCCGTCGGGGCGACGCCGGACAACATCACCTATTTCGTCGGCTCCATCTTCTTCACGACGGCCTCCTTCCTGCAGTACATGGAGGTGGCGTCGGCGCCGTCCGACCTCGCCACGCCACATCGCAAGGGCCTGGGTTCGTTGCTGCGGATCCGGCACCACCGCATCGACTGGTGGGCGGCGGCCATCCAGCTGGTCGGCACCGTGTGGTTCAACCGGACCACGCTGAGCGCGTTGCTCGTCGGGCTCGGCGCGTCGCCGACCCACCACCCGGTCTGGCGCCCGGACGCCCTGGGCTCCATCTGCTTCCTCGTATCGAGCTGGCTGGCCTGGGCCGAGGAGTGCCACGGTCCCTTCGCCTGGCGACCGTCGCGGATTTCGTGGTGGATCACCGCACTGAACCTCTTCGGCTCGGTGGCGTTCGGCGTGTCGGCCATTGCGTCCTATGTCACCTCGAGCGGCCAGCTCCTCAGCCTGGCGCTGACCAACCTGGGGACGTTCGTCGGCGCCGTGTGCTTCCTGGCCGGCGCCATCCTGCTGCTCCCCGAACGCACACTGGAGAGCCCAGCCGACGAGCCCGATCCGGCGCCTGATGAGGGGCCTGATCCCGGGCCTGATCCCGGGCCTGATCCGGCGCACCCGGTCGGCACCGTTACGTGAACGGCGGCTCGCGCAGGAGTGGGAGGACGGGAGCGAAGGCGTCGGCATCGCGCACGGTGTAGTAGCTGAACCCCCAGCGTTGTCGACACGCCAGCAGGTGCTGGGCGATCTCGTCGTGCGTTCCGATGCAGAGGAACGGGGTCGACAACGCGTCCGACACGTCCAACCCGATCCGCTCGGCGAGCTCGGCCGCGGTGCGGGCACGGTCCTCGGTGATCACGACCGCCTGGACCAGCGCATGCAGCTCGAGAGCGACCCAGCGTTCTCCCGCCGCCTGCTCCATCCACTCCACGGTGGCGTCGAGTCGGGATGCTTCCCAGCGGACTGCATGGTGCTGCCCGTCCTCTTTGGTCCGACCGAGCATGGTGGGGGCGACGATGTCGGCGTGGCGGACGGCATGGGCCAGGGCAGATCTGCCGTTCACCCCGACCAGCAAGGGCAGGTGGTCCTGTCGGGGCACCAGGGCGACGGCTTCGTCGAGCTCGTAGTGGGCCCCGCGGTAGGACACGGCACCGCCGTCGAGCAACGAGCGGAGGATTTCGACCGACTCGGCCAGACGTGCCTTGCGTACGGCTGGCGGATCGAACGTCTTGCCCATGGCGGCGTACTCCGTGAAGCTGTGCCCCGCTCCGAGCCCCAGCTCCAGCCGACCACCGCTGAGGTGGTCGAGCGTCGCCGCCTCCTGGGCCAGGACCACCGGGTGGCGCAGGTCGTTGTTGAGGACGAGGGTCCCGATGCGGATGCGCTCCGTGTGCGCGGCAGCAGCGGCCAGGCCGAGGAGGGCGGAGGGTTCGGCCCCGACGTGGTCGCCGACCTGGAACACATCGAAGCCCGCGTCCTCGGCTCTGCGTGCGGCCCGGGCGACCTCGTCGGGTGCCGTCGACGTGCATTGGAAACCGAAGCGGAACGGCCGCACCGGGAGCTAGGGCCGCGGCGCCCGCCGCCGCCCTCGATACGTGCTGACGAAGAGGAAACCCGCCGCCACCAACGGCAGCAGGATGGCTCCCACGACGCGTTGACCGGCCAGCAGGAAGGCGAGACCGACGATGGCGCCGGTCGCCAGCGCCAGCTCGGGCGTGTCGCCGACGAGGAAGTCCCACCAGAAGAGGCCGAACGCACGGATGGCCCGGGTCACGGCGGTCACGGGGCCGCCTTCTCCGGGGTCGCCTGCTCCGGGGCCGGCTGCTCCGCGGGCGCCGTTTCCGGTGCAGTCGTCTCCGGGGCCGCGTTCTCGGCGACCGGCGCCGGCAGCTGCGTGCGCATGAAGGCGGTGAAGGCAAAGAAGACGACGACGAAGAACCCGACCAGCACGGGGATGGCCAGGTCCGAGCCGGGCCAGTGCACGCCCGCACCCTCGCCGACCCAGAACACGCCGAAGCTGGTGAGCATCACACCGACGACCGTCTTGATCGTGTTCTCCGGGACCTCACTCAGCTGGCGCGCCACCAGCAGGCCGACCACCGCCACCAGCACGGCGGCCGCCGCGGCGGCAAGCGCGGCGAGCCCGAGGCGGTGTTGTGCCGCGCCGAGGCTGATCACAATGAGCACGACCTCGGTGCCCTCCAGGAAGACGCCCTTGAACGCCACCGCGAAGCCCACGCCGTCGTGCTTGTTGGTCCGGGCCGCGGCCGGTGCCGCCGCCGCGGCCCTGTCCTCGGCGCTGAGCTCGGCCACCGTGGCAGCAAAGATCTTGTCCTCGTCGTGCGGGTCCTTGTGGCCGCTCGCCCGCAGAATCGCCTTGCGCAACCACGACAGGCCGAGCACCAGCAGCAGCGCCCCCACCACCACCCGCAGCGTGTCGAGCGGGATGTACCGGACGAGGGGGATGCCCACGACGACCACCAGGACCCCGAGCACGAGGAGCGCCGCGGCGGCGCCCTCCAGAGCGGGACGCCAACCCCGGCTCACGCCGGCCGCCACCACGATGGTGAGGGCCTCGACCATCTCCACCAGGCTGGCGGCGAACACGGCCAGGACCAGGATCAAGGTGGAGGAGGTGTGCATCCCGACCGCAAAAGCTACTGCGACGGCACCCGGTCCCTGCCCGAGAGCACCGGCGGTAGTGTGCGGGTCACTGACCAGGACGTCCGCCGCGGACGCCGCGGGTGCCCGGGTCCGGTGCTTCAGTGTCCAGGGGAGGGCGTGCATGAGCGAGGGAGCGACGGTCGCGCAGGACCGGGGCCGTAACTACGTGGTGGTGTCGGCCGACACGCACGCCTCGCCGGACAGCCTGGACCACTTCCTGTCCTACGTGGACCCGGCCTTCCGCGAGCAGGTGGCGGGCTTCGGCGACATGTCGAACCTCGCCATCTCCATGTTCGGCGGCTTCGATCCCGGTGAGGTCGACGAGTCCGATCCCGTCCGTGCCACGGCCGCGCGCCGCCTGGCCGGCATGGGCGTCGACATCGCGGCCGCCGAGGGCTGGCTGGCCCACTACGGCACCGACTGGGTCGTGCCGGGTGATGGCGACGGACGCCGTCTCGCCGTGCTCGAGGAGCAGGGGATCCATGCCGAGGTGGCACTGCCGGGACCGATCCTGGCGGGCGGACTCTCTCCGGCCATGTACCTGGGCTCTGCGACGGACAAAGGCCTCGAAGTGGTGTGGCCCGCGCTGCACGGCTACCTGCGCTGGCTGGCCGACTTCTGCAACGCGGCGCCCGGCCGACGGGCCGGCGTCATGCCCATCGACTTCCACGACATGGACCGCGCCGTCGACGAGGTGGCCTGGGCGCGCGCCAACGGCATCTACGGGGGCGTGATGCTGCCGGCCATGTCGGTGACCTCGAGGCTGCCGGGCTACGCCGACGACTACTACGAGCCCTTCTGGAGCGCGTGCGAGGACCACGGCATGGTCGTCAACCTGCACACGGGCGCGTCGGGCTCGGCCACCGACACCAAGTTCCTCTACGACGCCCAGCACGGCGGCATGCTCGGTCTCTACGAGGTGTTCGTCTTCACCCGCCGGCCGCTGTGGTTCATGATCTTCGGCGGCGTGTTCGACCGGCACCCCGACCTGAAGGTCGTCGTGAGCGAGAACGGCGTGCAGTGGCTGCCGTCGCTCATCCGGGACATGGAGTCGTTCTTCGATACCCATGGCGGCGCCCCCGTCCGCTCCTATCTCGAGATGCGCCCCCGTGACTACTTCGAGAAGCACGTCTGGATGGGCGGCTCGCTCATGAAGCGCTACGAGGCCGAGATGCGCCACGAAATCGGCATCGACAAGCTCATGTGGGGGGCGGACTATCCCCACCTCGAGGGCGCGGCGCCGGTGCACCGGGAGACGCTCCGCTACATCTTCGGCGGCCTGCCGGAGGACGACCTGCGCCGCGTGCTCGGCGCCAACGCCGTCGGCCTGTGGGGCTTCGACGGCGACCTGCTCCAGTCCGTGGCCGACCGCGTCGGGCCGACCGTGGGCGACCTGGCCGAGCCGCTGGCGCTGGCGGACATTGAGGACACCTTCAGCTGGAGCCTGGCCCGACCTGTGCCCTTGGTGGCGCACGGGGGCTGAACCACATGTGAGCCACGCGGGCTGCGGCCCGGTGTGGCGTGGGCGTGGCGTGTCCTGGTCTGGCTCGGTGTGGCACCACGACTCTCTGCACGGCGTGGCACTGCACCACGACACACGGCGCGACGACTGCACTGCACCACGACTGCGCTGCACGGCGTGGCACTGTGCGCGAGCAATGCGCGACGTATGTCGACGCCACCGTGCCGGCACAACAAACTGCCCCGCAGTGGGTTCGACGTCTTGAAGCACGGTCCCCCTAAAGAACGGTCGCCCCGCGCGCACGAAATGTCAGGGCGATTTCGGCCCGCAGATGTGTGACAACCCCGTGCTTGCATCGAAGGCATGGAGTTGGAGAACTTCGCCGAATCTCTCGATGCACTGGTGGCCTCTGGGGCCACCAACTACGGCGACGGGGCCTCCATCGTCGAGCTGGAGCGCTTGTTCTCGCGCTTTGAGTCCTTCGTCACCGAGGCCACCGCGGCCTTTGAGGCGGGGGAGGAGTGGGCGGCCGAGGGCGCCAAGACGGCGGCGGCGTGGATCTCGAGCAAGTGCCGGGTGCCGCGCGCGGTGGCCAAGCGCCGGGTGCGCCTCGCCCGGACGCTGCGCCAGCTGCCCGCCTGTGCGCAGGCCTGGCGTGACGGGGCCATCGGGGCCGAGCACGCCCGGGCCATCGCCTCGGCCCGGCGCCACCGCACCGAGTCCTCCATGGCCCGTGACGAGCCCATGCTCGTCGCCCAGGCCGCAGCGTTGGGCTTCGAGGACTTCTCCCGGGCCCTGGCCTATTGGAAGCAGCTGGCCGACCCCGACGGGGCCGAGGCTTCCGACGAGGAGCGCAAGGCCTCACGCAACGTGTTCTTGGAATCGAGCTTTTCTGGCATGTGGCTGGGCCAGATGACCCTTGACCCGATAGCGGGCTCGATCGTGGCGAACGAGCTCAACCGACTGGAGCACGACCTCTTCGAGGCCGACTGCGCCGAGGCCAAGGAGAGACTGGGGAGGACGGCGCGCATCGACGAGCTGGCCCGCACCTCGGCCCAGCGCCGGGCCGACGCCATGGTGGAGATGGCCACGAGGAGCCGCACCGCCCCGGCCGAGGGCATCCGACCCGCCCCCCTCTTCAGCGTCTTCATCGGCTACGAGACGATGCGGGGCCGCATCTGTGAGCTCGAGAACGGCACGGTGCTGGCCCCCGGTGCCCTGGCGCCGTGGATGGACTCGGCCTACTTCGAGCGGGCCATCTTCTCGCTCGGCAACCGGATCGACGTCAGCGTGCGGGCCCGGCTCTTCAGTGGTGGGACGAGGCGGGCCATCGAGCTGAGGGACCGCATCTGCACCCACCCGCACTGCTACGAGCCCGCCGAGAGCTGCCAGGTCGACCACATTCAGACCTACGCCGACGGCGGCCCCACCACCCAAGACAACGGCCGCTTGCTCTGCGGCTTCCACAACCGCCTGCGCAACCAACAAGAGCGCCGAGGCGCCCAGCGCCCGCCGCCCAGCGCCGCCTGAGGGCGCGGGCGCCGTCGGCCAAACGACGTGTCAGCCCGTCCCGGGCATCACCCGCCGCTCGATCGGGCCCGGCGCAGTCGAAAAGGCAGCCCCTCGCCACTTTGGCGCGCCCGCGAACCGGTGCGCCTGTGCGCCCGACCCCGTCCAGAGCGTTTGCGCTGGCCATGAATCCCGCCACCTTCGACTCGTAGGGTGGAGAAGGGACGTCTTGTGCGAGAGGTCTTGTGCGAGAGGAGGTCGATGCAAGTGGTAGCGCTGCTGGTCGTCGGGGCCGGACCCTACGGATTGGCCGTGGCGGCGCGAGCCGTGGAGCGGGGAGTCGACACGGTAGTCGTAGGCCGTCCTATGGGCTTTTGGACAGACCACATGCCCGAAGGGATGTTTCTGCGCTCAGGGATCGACTGGCATCTCGATGCGTCAGGCGTCGACACATTCGAGGCCTTCATCGAGGACAGCGGACTGTCCTCAGCCCAGATAGATCCTGTCCCCATTGACCTCTTCCGAGAGTACGCCGCCTGGTTCCAGTCCCAAAAGCACGTGTCCGTCCGCGATCGGCATGTCTCACGCCTCGAGCGTCACGACGACGCATTCGCGGCCTCGCTCGATGACGGGACCCAGATTGCAGCCGACGTCGTCGTCGTCGCCCCGGGGGCGGCCTACTTCCGCCAGTTCCCTGAGTGGGCGAGCATGCTTCCCGAAGGGGTCGGTGCCCACACATGTGATCTCGTTCGTTTTCAGGAACTTTCCGGGGCGCGGGTCCTGGTCGTCGGAGGTCGGCAGAGCGCGTACGAATGGGCCGCACTTCTGGGAGAACACGGTGCTGAGCGGGTGGACATCGTTCACCGGCACGACATGCCCCGATTCGAGCGAGTGAGCTGGAAGTTTGTCGACCCGTACTTGGACGCGACCCTCAGTCGCCGCGGATGGTGGCGCTCACTGTCGGTCACCGAACAAGGGGAAATCGCCCAGAAGTTTTGGCAGGCGGGCCGTCTGAGCCTCGAGTGGTGGCTCACACCGCGCCTCGCCGACGAGCGAATCCGTAGCTGGCCCGGCACACACGTTGTGGAGACGGCTGTGGGAGATGGCGGCACGGTCTCGGTGGCACTCTCAAGTGGAGACCGTCTGACGGTTGATCGTCTCGTCTTTGCCACGGGCTACAAGGCCGACCTTCCTCGCGTCCCATATCTCAATGGGTTCGCTGGCAGTCTGGATGTGGTCGACGGTTTCCCCGTTCTCGACGAAGCCTTCCAATCGTCGATCGCTGGCCTTTACATCACCGGGTTCGCCGCCACCCGTGACTTCGGTCCCTTTTTCGGCTTCACCAGGGGCTGTCCCGCGGCGGCCACGCTCATCGTCGATGACATGCTCCGACGCATGTGACGACCCCCAGGACCTTGGGCAGATCGTCGGCCCCGGATCTTTGGTCAGTGCCGCAGTGCTATGCCGATGGAAGTGGATACTGAATCGAGGAGGCGGGGCCGGACCGACGCAGGGCTTCAGCGTTCCCATGGAGCCAATCTCCGAGTGGAATCTGGGCTCCATGCCGAGGTCGGCGGCAATCCCGGTGGGGCATCCGTGGCTTGTGTCGATGAGATGGACCATCGCCGTCGAACGCCGTCGGCGAGCATGTTGACCGAATCGACGACACTCGTGACACTGGTGTCGAGCTCAATGTCGTAGCGGACACCTCTATGTACAGATGCGGCCTGCGTACGAGCTATGCCCAGCGGCCGATCACCCCGCTCCTGCTCTCGCCTGCGCGCCGTGTCCGGATCGCAGTGAACCGCCACCCAGCACACCGGAAGATTGCCCAACGCAGTGTCCCAACGGCGCTGGTCCTCGTTGCCATTGAGCAAGACCTCGTCGAGGATCACGTCGATCCCGCTGGAGACGAGGCTGGCGACGGCTTTCTGAAATCCCGCGTACAGCCTCATGAACTCGGCCCCGCGCTGAATCTCGCCGTCGATGATCTGGATTCCACCCGGATCACCGACCATCTCGGCCGGCAGTGTCCACATCAGCAGGTCGATACCAACGAGGAGCCACGAACCACCAAGGCTGGACTGGAGCTTCCGGGCCAGCGTCGTCTTTCCAGCGCTCGATCCGCCGTTGAGAGCCAGCACGTGCCCAAAGGGCATATCTCCGCCCATGACGAAATGACGCTAGTTCTCGGCGGAGGTCGCCCGGGTCTTTGATCCGGCGCAGGAGGACACGGTTGGACGCTCAGTCTGGGCGCATCCGCAACACTCGCGCTGCCTCGAGCGAGGCAACGACCGCAACGCAGAGGGCGGTGGCCCGATCCGCCCACCACCACCCGAGGAGTTGCTCGGCCAAGAGTCCCAGAAGGGCCAATACCCCGAGAGCCGCGCCGATGCCGCTCAACGTGCCGTCGCCCATCAAGGCGTGACTCCCGAGCCGCCTTCCTGTTTGGTACTTCGCCCATCCGAGGGGGGCCAGCACGACGGCCGAGGCACCCGCTGAGATCATTGCGAAGAGGGAGTGCTCGGGCACCGAGTGAGCGAGGAGGTCGTTGATTGCTGCGGCCGTCAGGGTGAGTGCCACCAGTCCCAGCGCAGTGCCGACGACGATTGAGGCACGACGCTCTGCCTGAAGGCCTCTTGTCGGATCGCGTCGTTCCACTCCGAAGCGCCAGACGAGACCGATCGATCCCGCCACGTCCGCGAGGACATTGAGGCCTAAACCGAGGACCCCGAGGCTCCCCGCGAGCAGTCCCGCAGTGATGGCCGCCGCACCCGCGATCACACCCCAGGCGACCGAGAAGTAGGAGAGCGCCAACGCTCTCTTGAGGAGCGGGCGCCTGACCGGGTCCACGTCACCGTCAAGGGCACCCATCAGGTGACCCTATTTCAGACTCGGTATTTCAGACTCGGTATTTCAGACTCGTTATTTCAGACTCGGTGCCCGGCCGTGGGGCAGAGCGCAGCTGTTCGGTAGGCGACGCCCCTGGGGTTCCGCGGAACACGGCAAAGATCCATCCGTTGGAGGAGCTGCGACGCCGGCAGGCACCAGCTCAGCCGTCTTCAGCCCTCGTTCGCCACGACCAGCCGGTACCCCAAGTCGATCGCCGGCAGGTCGGCCAAGTCGGCGTGCCGCTGGTGCCACGCACCGCTCGCCAAGTCAGCCTCCAACGCAGCCACACCCCTCGCCACAACGGCCGGGTCCGCCAGGGCCAGCCCCGAGCAGTTGGCCCGCACCGCCGGGTCGAGATAGGCCTCGGGCCGGCACCAGTAGGCACCGAGCACTCCGTCCTGCATCTCCCGCGGGACGAGCAGGGGTATGACGGCGTCCACGTCAGCGCCGATCGCCTCTGCCACGGTGACGTAGCCGGGCTCGAGGATCCGCGTCGCCTCGCGCACCTCGGGCACGTAGTCCTGCAGGAGCCAAAAGCTCGCGTGCAGCTCGAAGTCCATGGTGAGGACGATCCGCCGCGGCGCCACCCGGCACAGCTCGGCCAGACCTCCGGCCCAGTCGTCCCAGTGGTGCATCGTCAGGATGGCCAGCGCCACGTCGGCACAGTCCGACCGCAGGGGGAGCGCCGAACCGCTGGCCCGCACCGCCGGCGCGGCATCCGCCCGACGCTGCGCCACCATGACGCCCGACGGCTCGACCGCCACCACGGCACGGTCCTCCGGCTCGTAGTTCCCCGAGCCGGCGCCGACGTTCACCACGACGCGAACGTCCCCGAGTTGCTCGTCGATCACGGCCGCCCAGCTCGGCTCCACCCGACGGTGGGCGACGTAGCCCAGGCCGATGGTGTCGTAGCGGGGCGCCGGCGACGTCGTCACGCCTGGTCCGGCGCCGCCCGCCTGCCCTGACCCATCCGGCCCGACCAGCCCCGGCCCGTTCCCGCTTGACCCGTTCCTGCCCGCCGCAGTCCTACGCCGCCGACTTCTCCAGAATGTGCACGCCGCAGGCCGAGCCCAGGCCGATGACGTGGGTCATCCCGACCTTGGCGCCCTCAATCTGGCGGTCCCCGCCCTCACCGCGCAGGTGGGTGGCGACCTCCCACACGTTGGCGATGCCGGTGGCGGCGATCGGGTGCCCCTTGGACTCCAGGCCGCCGGAGACGTTCACCGGCGTCGACCCGTCGCGCCACGTCGCACCCGACTTGAAGAAGTCGGCCGCACCGCCGCGCTCGCACAAGCCGAGGTTGTCGTAGTGCACGAGCTCGGCCGTGGCGAAGCAGTCGTGCAGCTCCACGAGGTTCAGGTCCGAAGGACCGACACCCGCCTGCTCATAGGCCTGGGCGGCGGCGTTGCGGGTCAGGTCGTTGACGTTGGGCAGAATCTGGCACGCCTCCTCCCAGGGGTCCGTCGTCAAGATGGAGGCCGTGATCTTGACCGCCCGCTTCTGCTGCTCCAGCGACAGCGTCTTGAGCTTCGACCCCGAGACGACCACGGCCGCGGCCGCACCGTCGCAGTTGGCCGAGCACATGGGACGCGTGTTGGGGTAGGCGATCATCACGTCGTTCATGATTTCGTCGAGCGACATCTTCTTCTGGTAGGCCGCCATCGGGTTGAGCGTCGAGTGCGAGTGGTTCTTCTCGGCGATCTGGGCGAAGAGCTCGAAGCTGGTGCCGCCGTAGCGGTGGCCGTACTCCATGCCGATCTGGGCGAAGACGCCCGGCATGATGTCGGTCCCGATCCGCCCGTCGATCGCCGCCACCGATCCGTAACGCCCCGAGGGCGTCCAGGTGTTGTCGTCGCTCTTGCGGCTCCCGCCGGCCAACAGCCCGGCACCGGCGAGCTTCTCCACGCCGAAGGCCAGGCCCATGTCGGTCTCGCCGGCCTTAATCGCCATGACCGCCACCCGCAGCGCGGTGGCACCCGTGGCGCAGGCGTTGGACACGTTGTAGACGGGGATGCCGGTCTGCCCCAGTTGCTTCTGCACCACCTGCCCGATGGGCAGCGCGCCGCCCATGAGGTTGCCGGCGCCGATGATGCCCATGTCCTTCATGGTCACCCCGCCGTCGGCCAGGGCGCCCTGGACCGCCTGCGCCGCCAGGTCGGTGGTGTCGAGGTCGGGGTGCTTCCCGAATTTGGTCATGTGGATGCCGAGGACCCACACCTCTTCCGATGCCGATGCCATGTGCCTAACCTCCCAGGGGTTCGAAACCGAAGCCGATTGCCTCGGTGCCGTTGTCGTCGGTGCCGATCGCCTCGGTGGCCAGGCGGACCTTCATGCCCAGCGTGACGTGCTCGGGATCGGGTGTCACGTTGATGAGATTGGCCTTCACGCTCGTGCCGTCGCAGTCGACCACGGCGGCCACATAGGGCACGGGGATGCCGGGCGCGGCGAACGACACGATGGTGAACGCCCGCACCTCGCCGCTCGTGGGGACGGACACCTTCGTGAACTCCGTCGCCTCACAGGCCGCACAGGCGTTGCGGCGGTCGAAGAAGCGGGCGCCGCACGCAGTGCACTCGTTCGCCACCAAATGCGGGTCGTCACCCAGTTCCAGGTAGTCGACCAGCGGGATCTGTTGCGCCATCATGCCCCTTCGCTCGGGTGGGAAATCGTGTTCTCAATGTAGCGGGGTGGCGAAAAAGTCGGCCAATTGGTGCACTCTTCGGGGCGGTGCATCCCTGGTCACAGCCCGGTAGGTTCGGGCGCATGCAATTCACCCACCTCGGCCGCACCGGCCTCCGCGTCAGCCGTCTCTGCCTGGGCACCATGAATTTCGGGCCCGAAACGGATGAGCCGACCTCGTTTTCCATCATGGACTCGGCTCTGGAGGCCGGAATCAACTTTTTCGACTCGGCCAACGTCTACGGCCGCTCCAAGGGGCGGGGCGCCACCGAGGAGATCGTCGGGCGCTGGTTCGCCCAGGGCGGCGGGCGCCGCGACAAGGTCGTGATGGCCACCAAGCTCTACGGCGACATGGGGGACTGGCCCAACGAGGGGCGCCTCTCGGCGCTCAACATCCGCCGGGCCTGCGACGCCAGCCTGAAGCGGTTGCAGACCGACTACATCGACCTCTACCAGATGCACCACGTCGACCGGCGCACGGGCTGGGACGAAATCTGGGAGGCCATGGAGGTGCTGCGGGCCCAGGGCAAAATCCTGTACGTCGGCTCGTCGAACTTCGCCGGCTGGCACATCGCCAAGGCGCAGGAGGCGGCGGCCCGCCGCAACTTCATGGGCCTGGTCAGCGAGCAGTCGCACTACAACCTGCTGACGCGCCAGATCGAGCTCGAGGTGCTGCCGGCGGCTGAGGACTACGGACTGGGCGTCATCCCGTGGTCGCCACTGGCCAGCGGCCTGCTCGGCGGTGTCGTGCGCAAGGAGCGCGAGGGGAGCCGGCGCTACGGCGACAACGTGAAGCGCACGCTGGAGCGGAAGCGCCCGCAGCTCGAGGCCTACGAGGACCTCTGTGACGAAATCGGCGAGGAGCCGGGCGCGGTCGGCCTGGCCTGGCTGCTGACACGGCCGGCGGTGACCGGGCCCATTGTGGGACCACGCACGCCCGAGCAGCTCGAGTCCGCGGTGCACGCCATCGACGTCACGCTCGACGACAAGGTGCTGGCCCGTCTCGACGAGCTGTTCCCCGGCCACCGCACGGCGCCGGAGGACTACGCCTGGTAGCTGGGCACCCCTGAGAGCTGGGTACTCCTGGTAGCTGGGTGACCCTGAGAGCTGTGTAACCCCTGAGAGCTGGGTACCTGAGAGCTGGTGCTCGCTGGCCGAGCCCGCCTGCTACTTGAGCGATCCGGCCAACTCGGGCTGCGGCTCGGCCCCGGGGTCCTCGGGCATCTGGTTGACCAGGTCGTCGGCATCGACGGACAGTTTCGGCAGTATCCGGTCCAGCCAGGCCGGGAACCACCAGTTGGCCTTGCCGAACATCATCATGATGGACGGGACGATGGCCATCCGGATGAGGACGGCGTCCACCAGGATGCCGCCGGCCAGGCCGATGCCGAACTCCTTGATGACGCGGTTCCCGCCCAGGATGAACGAGCCGAAGACGAGAATCATGATGAGCGCGGCGGCCGTGATCGTCTTGCCGGTGGCGGCCAGGCCGTTGCGCACGGCCACCCGGTTGTCGCCGCCCGACTTGATGTACTCCTCGTGCATGCGTGACACCAGGAAGACCTGGTAGTCCATCGACAATCCGAAAAGGATGGCGAACAACATCACGGGGAGGAAGGCCTCGACCGGACTGGTGCCTTGTAAGCCGATCAGCGAGCCGGCGTCACCCCACTGGAAGACCGCCACCAATATGCCCAGCGCGGCGCCGATGGAGAGAAGGTTCATGACCGCCGCGGTCAGCGGGATCACGAAACTTCGGAACACGGTCATCAGCAGCAAGAACGACAAAATCACGACCAGCCCGATGAAGAGCGGCAACTTCGAGCTCAGCACGTTCGCAAAGTCGATGTAGATGGCCGTCGTCCCGGCGACGAGGACCTTCAATCCCGAGTTGCCGACCGCCTGCGGCACCGTGGTGTCCCGCAAGTGATTCACCAGGTCGGTCGTGGCTGCGTCCTGCGGAGACGTGGTCGGGTAGACGGTGGTCAAGGCGACGTAGCCGTCGCCCGTCTTGTTCGGGATGTACTCCGTGGTGGGGGGAGTGCCCTGGTCGACTCCCGGCTGCTTGGCGACGGCGTCGACGACCTTCTCCAGCGCAGGGTCGGGATTCTGGGGCACCACGGTCACCAGCTCGAGTGGCCCCGTGAAGCCGGGCCCGAACCCCTTCGTGAGCATGTCGAACGCCACGCGGGTCGGGGTCCCCGACGGGTCTGTTCCCTGGTCGGCGGAGCCCAGCTGGAGGGAGAAGAAGGGGAGGGCGATGGCCACGATGATGATCAGGGCGACGCCGGCCGAGAGCCACGGGTAGCGCTGCACCCGGTCGGCCCAGTTGGGCCAGAAGCCCTTGCTGTCCGAACCGATGATGCGTGGACCGTTCTCGGCCAGGTTCCGCTTCTGCTTGCGGCTCATCACCTTGGGCCCGATGAAGCCGAGCATGGCGGGCAGAAGGGTGAGGGCCGCCACCATGGTGAGAGCCACGCCGATGGCGGCGGCCACGGCCAATCCATACAGGAAGCTCACACCGAGGGCGAACATGCCGAGCAGCGCGATGCAGACGATGATGCCGGCGAACAGCACGGCACGACCTGAGGTGTTGACCGCGTTGATGATGGACGATTCCACGTCGCGGCCGGCCACGAGGCCCTGCCTATGGCGCGTGACGATGAAGAGGGCGTAGTCGACGCCCACCCCCAGCCCGATGAGCAGTGTGAGCTCCGGCGAAATGGAGGGCATGCCCAGGGCATGGCTCAACAGGCCGATGACGCCGATGGCGGTGCCCAGCGCGAGCAACGCCGAGAGGATCGGGAGGATGGCGGCGAAAATCGAGCCGAAGACCAGCAGCAAGACGATCAAGGCGAGCAGCACGCCCAGACCCGTGCTGCTGAAGGATTGGTTGTTGGCCTGTTCGGCCAGCGGCCCGGTGACGGCGACCGTCAGCCCATCACCCGAGGTCTTCGTGACGGCGTCGACGAAGTTCTTGGCCTCTGCGTTGGAGATGTTCTGGGTCTGTTTGTCGAAGTTGACCTGGAAGAAGCCGACCGTCTGGTCCTTGCTGATGGTGGGGTTGTCGGTCGGATTGGTGAGGTTCCCGCTCTGGTCGAACGGGCTCGTGACCGGCGTGACGTTGGGCAGCGCGTTGATCTTGTCCACCATGGCGTTGATGCGCTGGCCGATGGCGGGGTCGGTCAGCTTGTTCTCACCCGAGGTGCCGAAGACCACCTGCTCGGTGTCGCCCGAGTGGGACGGCGCGACGGACTTGAGAAGGTTGATGGCGTCGAAGGACTGCGTGTGGGGGAAGCTGAAGTTGTTCGAGTAGTCGGTGCCGGCTGCTTCGACCGAGAAGATGGAGATCACGAGGACGGCGATCCACAACAGGACGACAATGCGGCGATGACGGACACACCACCCGGCCAGGGTGCGCATTACGGGAATCTCCTCGGGGATGTTCGACGCGACCACCGGCCGGCGTCAGGGGGGAACTGGCTCAATCGTACCGGCCCTGCGGAGGCCCTCCGGTGCGGGTGGTATCGGTCAGATCAGGCAGGGCATTGAACACCGGGAGGGCGAGGCGGTCGGCTGAGCAGGCCGATCGCGCCACCAGCCGCCCGGCCAGGACGGGACCGTGATCCGGGATCTGGAAAAAGACCCGCTCGCTCATGGTCAACAGGGTCAGCGGCGACAGCGCCACGACGCCGATGGAGGAACGCACCTGATTGAGGAGCGAGTGCTCCGACCAGGAGTCCCCTCGCCCGAGCAGCCCGATCGGGGTGGCGTCGCGCTGCACGACGGCGTGGCCGCTGGTGATGACGTGCCACATCCGGACCGGCACGTCCTGGGCCTGGATCACCTGACCGGGATGCGCCGTCGAAATGGTGCAGCGGCCGGCGATCTCCTCGAGCTCGCCGGTGGGGAGGCCGGCGAAGAGCTCCATGGAACGCAGCTCGTCTTCGCTCACGTCGGTCACGGTGCACGTATCGGCCTGGTTGGACCGATCGGTGTGGTCGGGGCGATCGGTGTGGTCGGGGCGATCGGCGTGGATGGGGCGATCGGTGTGCATGTCCACGACGGCGCCCTCAGTGATCCATGACCGAGCTGGGCCGCCCGCCGTCGGTGTGGTGCTGGTGTTGGTGGCGGTGCCCACCTGCCCTGCGCCACAGGAAGAAGGCGACCACGGCGAAGAGGAACCACGGCACGTGGTACAGCGGGTAGAAGGGCATGGTCGCCCCGGCTGCGACGGCCAACAGGACCACGACGAAGACCCAGGGCAGTATCCGGCGGTGCCGAGGGGCCGGGGGCGGAGGCTCGCTCGGCAGGCTGGGCAGGTCGTCGAAGAGGCCGTTCAGGTCGCCCCGCGTGGTGGCCGACATGGCGGTGTCGAGGCGGCTCTTGAACTCGACCTCATCGAGCCGTCCCTCGGCGTAGTGGCGTGAGAGCTTGTCGGCCACGGCGTTGCGCTCGTCGTCCGAGGCCCGCATGGAGGCGTCGTAGGCCTGCATGTCCCTTCGGCCCATCGGGTAGGCAGGATCCCACCGGTAGCGCATCGGTTCGTTCTCCTTCTTTGTCGGTCTGCGGTCAGTTGTGGTCTGTCGGCCCGGTCCCGCCCGGTCTGTCGGCCCGGTCTGTCGGTCCGGTCCGGTCCGGTCTGTCGGTCGGTCAGCGCGTCGCTCAGAAGGCGCCGTGGGCCCGCTCGCGGGCCAGCAGCTCCTCGGCGACCGACTGGTCGGAGTCCTCGTCGGGGATGAGGAGCCAGCCGGCGAGGTACAGCGGCACGGCGAGGCCCCCCAGGAAGGCCAGGGCGACGAAGGCGATCCGGACAATGGTGGGATCGACGTCGAAGTAATCGGCCAGGCCGCTGGCCACGCCGGCCAGCATGCGGCCTCTGGCTCCACGGTGGAGGCGCTGCTCGGCGTACGGTGCGGAGGGAGCGGACGGAGGTTGTGCGGGCTGCCCGGGGGCGGCGCCCGTGGCGCCCAAGGTGCCCGTGGCGCCGGAGCTGCCGGGTGTCTCTTCTGATGGTGAGGTCATGCATCCAGCCTGACGACGGTCCTCACCGGCGTGAATCCGGCAATTCCCTGGTCGGACCCTGACTGCATCCCTGACCTCTCAGGGATGTCCCCGATAGCCCCCAGGGTCGACTCGGCGCGATCATCGAGGGATCGCAGAGGCACCCGATCCCGGTACGCGTCCGCTCACCGACGGTGGCCGCCCGACTGAGCCGTCGCGCGGCGCGCCCCAAAGCGGTGCCGCTCCGCCCTGGGTCCGGTGGAGCGACGGCCGTTCCCGCTGGTCCTCCCACGACGGGCACGGGCACAACGGGCACTGGTCCGAGTGGCGCCAGCACCGCCACCACCATGTCGGCGGGAGGCTGCGCAGCCTGCGCCGGAGTCCCGACAACCGCGTGCTCGGCGGCGTCTGTGGGGCGGTCTCCCGGGAGACGGGCATCGACGCCATGTGGGTGCGCATCGGCTTCGTCCTGCTCGCCATCGCCAGCGGCGTCATGGTGTTCGTCTACGCCATGGCCTGGTTGCTGATCCCCATGGAGGGGGAGACGGCCAACATCTACTCGCGCGCCATCAGCGACCGCCGCGGCATCCGGACGATCGCCGCCATCCTGATCCCCCTGCTCGTCGCGGTGCAGTTCATCACCAGCTCCCTGCACGTCCCGTTCGTCGGTTTCCTCGGATGGCCGACATTCCTCGCCATCGGCGTGATCGTGCTGATCTGGCGCAACGCAGGGGAGTCCGAGAAGGCCTTCATCGACCACGACGTCGTGCCGCTGCTCGGGACGGACACGCACGGGATGGGTCGCCGCTGGCTCATCGCCCGCGTCGTCGTGGGCCTGCTCATCGGTGCGGTGGGTGTGGCCGTGCTGGTCGAGGGCCACACGACGGTGGCGGCCCTGCGGCCCGTCGGCGGTGCCGTCCTCGTCATCGCGGCGAGCGTCGTCATCTTCGGTCCCTGGTGGCTGAGCCTGGTGCGGGACCTCATCGCCGAGCGCCAGGCGCGGGCGCTGGCCGAGGAACGCGCCCAGATGGCGGCCCACGTCCACGACTCGGTGCTCCAGACGCTGGCGCTGATCCAGCGGTCGTCCGACGATCCCCAGCACGTCGTCCGCCTGGCCCGGGCCCAGGAGCGAGAGTTGCGGGCCTGGCTCTTCGAAGGCCGGCCTCCGGGCGCCATCGGAGAGGACGCCACCATGCTGGCCGAGGGTGTGGGCCTGCTGCAGCGCCAGGTGGAGGCAGATCACGGCATCGCGGTCCAGGTGGTGCTGGTGGGGGATTGCCCACTGGACGAGGCCTTGCGGGCGCTCCTCGACGCGGCCCGGGAGGCCACCGTCAACGCGGCCAAGTGGTCCGGGGCCGATCAGGTGTCGGTCTACGCGGAAGTCGAGACGGAGACCGTCATGCTCTACGTGCGGGACCGCGGCCGCGGCTTCGACCCCGATGCGGTGCCGGAGGACCGGCAGGGGATCGCCCAGTCGATCCGGGCCCGTGTCACGCGCTTCGGCGGCTCGGCCGTCGTCCGTTCGGCGCCGGGGGAGGGGGCCGAGGTCCAGCTCTCCATGCCGCGCCGGGAGAAGGTCAAGTGACGGACGCGGCCACGGCGCCCAGGGGCCGGCCCCGCATCTTCCTCGTCGAGGACCATGCGGTGTTCCGGGCCGGCGTGCGCGCCGAGCTGGGCGACGCGGTGGAGGTGGTGGGCGAGGCCGACGAGGCTGCGGCCGCCGTCGAGCTCATCGGCGAGCGCCTGCCCGACGTGGTCCTGCTCGATGTGCACCTCCCCGGAGGCGGCGGGCATGCCGTGTTGAGCGGCGTCCTGCCCCATCATCCCGAGGTGCAGTTCCTCGCGCTGTCGGTCTCGGACGCCCCCGAGGACGTGATCGACGTCATCCGGGCCGGCGCCCGCGGCTACATCACCAAGACCATCTCGGGGCCCGAGCTCCTGCAGGCCGTCTACCGCGTCGCCGCCGGGGACGCGGTGTTCTCGCCGCGTCTGGCCGGCTTCGTGCTCGACGCCTTCGCCCACGGGCCGACACCGGCGCCCGGCCTCGACCCCGAGCTCGACCAACTGTCGCCTCGTGAGCGCGAGGTCCTGCGCCTCATCGCCCGCGGCTACACGTACAAGGAGGTGGCCCGCGACCTCAGCATCTCGGCCAAGACCGTCGAGTCGCACGTCTCGTCGGTCCTGCGCAAGCTGCAGTTGTCGACTCGCCACGAGCTGACCAGATGGGCCACTGACCGCCGGTTGGTCTAGACAAGGGGGATGCCCGAAGATCTTGTTGCCGAGCATCGCGACGCGGCCAAGCTGGCCGCCATGGCCGGGCGAGCGCTCGTCGAACTGCGATCCGACCCGCCCCCCCTGCGCGATCTCGGCGCCGCGGGTGATCGCATGGCCCACCAACTGCTCGTGGCCGAGATCAACCGGATCTACCCCGACGACGACGTGCGATCCGAAGAGGGTCTCGAGCACGTGGCGGGCACGGGCCGCCTCTGGATCGTCGATCCGCTGGACGGCACCCGCGAGTTCCGCCAACTCGGCCGGAGCGACTGGGCCGTCCACGTGGCCATGGCCGTGGGCGGCGTCGCCGTCGTCGGTGCCGTGGCCCTGCCCGCGCTCGACCTCGTGCTCGGCACCGAGGATCCTCCGGTCCTTCCTCCGTTGCGCAGCGGTGAGGCGCCGCGGGTCGTGGTGTCGCGGAGTCGCCCGCCCGACGTGGCCTACGAGGTGACCGAGTCGATCGGCGGTGTCATGGTCCCGATGGGCTCGGCCGGCGCCAAAATCGCCGCGGTCATTCTGGGTGCGGCGGAGGTGTACGTGCACGCGGGTGGCCAGTACGAGTGGGACTCGTGCGCCCCCGTGGCCGTCGCCACCGCCAGCGGGCTGCACGCGACCCGGCTCAACGGGGACCCCCTCCGCTACGGCGACCCTGACGCCTGGCTGCCCGACCTCGTCGTCTGCCGCAAGGAGTACGCCGAGGACGTGCTTGCGGTCACCACGCAACAGTCCCGGCCCTATTGGTAGCTCTGGCTTCTCCTATCCGATGGTGAAGGCGGCGCTCGAACTCGAGGCGACGTAATTCGCGGTGCCGGCAAAGGTCGCGTTCACCCCGTGGCTCCCGCTCTTCTGGTTGAGCTTCGCGATCGTGCAGGTTGCGATGCCTGAGGCATTCGTCGTGGCAGTGCAGCCTTGAGACCCGAGGGTGAAGGTCACTGCGCTTCCGGCGAGCGAGCGGCCCGCATCGTCGGTCAGCGCAGCGCTGAGCACGACGGCGTGCGACGGCTTTGAGCTCAACGGGCCGGTGTAGGTGAGGACCGTGCCGTCCTTCCCCACACTGAATGCTGCCGTGTTCTGGCTCGAGGTGTACAGGCTGTCGCCCGCGAACTTCGCCACGATGCTGTGCGGGCCCACTGAGCCCAGCGGGAAGGCGTAGGACGTGCTCGCCGTCCCAAAGCCGTTGGTCGAGGCGCTGGCGAAGGGAATCGCCGAACCGTCGGCGAAGAACTGCACCGTGCGGCCGACGACGGCGGCACCCTGGTCGTCGACCAAGCTTGCCTTCACGATCGCCTGGTCGGTGACATCACCTGCAGTGGAGCCGGTGTAGGAGGCCACCGTGCCACGCTGGTTCACGACGACCTGGGTGGAGGAGGAACCGCAGACGTTCTCAGGATCACACGCGGTAAGGGTCGCGGTATATGTCCCCGGCGCTGCATAGACGTGGGTCACGCTGGCACCGCCGGACCCGCTCGGCACGCCATCGCCGAAGCTCCAGCCGTAGTTGAGGAAGGGCTGTTGGTTGGTACCGGGGTCGAAGGCACTGCCATTGAGGGTGACCGGGACGCCCCACTCGGTGGACATGCTCGGACCGGCGTCGACGACAGGCGGCACGTCGGCCACGGTCACCGAGAATGTCGTGGTGGACGTGAGACCCGTGGCGTCAGTCGCCGTCAACAGACCGCTGTAGATGCCGGGGCCCTCGAAGGTGTGCTGGGGTGACTCGCCGAAGGCCACCCCGCCGTCGGAGAAGTCCCAGCGAAGGGTGGGGAAGCCGCAGATGCTGCTGCTGCCCGAGCCGTCGAAGACGATCGGACTCCCTTCGTTCCCCACGTAGGGCCCGCCCGCATTCGCGACGGGTGGCACGTTGTTGGGCAGGACATTCCCCAGGTCGAAGGCAGCCCCGGGGGCCGACAGGGCCATCGTGCTCGACACCGAGCCGAGGTCGATGCTCGGGGAGGCGAAGGGGATGTCGATTTCCGGCTCGACGATGACCGGCGTCGGCGATTCGAGACCGACTTCGAAGATCAGGCTCGAGTCCACGGCGATCCCATCACTGCTCGAGAGCGCGCCGAGCGTGTAGTTGAGGTCGTCGCCGGCCCCGACCGTGCAAGGGATCGTCAGGCTGTCGGTGATCGGCGACTCGCCCAGCGTGAGGGCGGCGGAAGGCCCGGGGTTCCCGCCGAAGGTCGTGGATCGGAGCGTGGCGAGTCCCTGTGGGCTCACCGTCACGTCCGCACCGAGTGCGAGCTTCACGTACGGCCCGGGAATCGGGAAGGTGTCGAGGAGCGAAATCTGGCTCCCGCTCGACATGGCACACGAGTAGTCCGGTCCTCCCGCCAGAAGGACACACGGTCCTGTCGCGCTCGAAGCCCGGCGAGCCAACGGAGAGCGGCCCGATGCCGTCCCATGAGACTTGGAGGTTGTTGAGCGTCCAATTGATCGTCATCGATCCTGGCCCCGTGGGACGGGTGAAGGAGTCCGAGGGACTGACCGACCGTCCCTGCCGGACGAGATTGGGGTCAAAGACGGTCCCGAGGGCCGCTGGCTGGGTCCACTGGGCTGTGGTGACCAGGTCGAACGTCGCGGTGACCCCCGCACCACTGGCGGTGACGCCCGTCGAGCTCAATGTCTGGCTTCCCGACACCGTGGTCGGGCTTGTGAGCGTGGTGGTCGCCGCCGATGCCGGAGATGCCCCGAGTGCCACCACACCGCCGATCACGAGCGGGACCGCAACAAGAAGAGCAGTGAAGCGATGGGTCGTACGAAGTCGAGCGCGCAGCATGATGCCCCCTCAATCCTCTGGGTCACCATGGTGTGCGCCGCCCGCCGAAGCCGACGCGGCGTGACCGGTTTCGACAGTACGGATGAAACAAGTTCGCGTCTAGGTGCCGCTCCGACAATGTCGGAAGAATTGTTCTCTGGGACTGCGCCGAGAATTGCGGCGTCGTGTGGACAAAACCGTGTGGTGATCCGGTCACAGACCGATCGTCTTGCAAAGGGAACGGACGTCTGCCCGGGCTCGCGATCAAGCCACTCCATCATTCCTTCAACCTCCGGGGAACCGGCCACGAAGTCGGAGTCGGAGTCGTCGAAGTGCAGCCGCTCTCCGGGAGCGATGAGGGGGCGCGACGAACGGACAGCGAAGGAGACCCAAGGAGAAAGCGGCGACGGAATTGACAGGACCCCGCCTCACGCGGAGACGGGGTCCTGTCCAGTGCTACGTGCCTGTCGACATTGGTCGATAGGCGAGTGCGTTAGCCGATGGCGCGCACGTTCGCGGCCTGAAGGCCCTTCGGACCTTGGTTGGTCTCGAATTCGACCTTCTGTCCTTCTTCGAGATTGCGGTAGCCCGTACCGCTGATCGCGCTCGAAGTGCACGAAAACGTCGGGGCCCCCACCGTCCTGGGTGATGAAGCCGAAGCCCTTCTCACCGTTAAACCACTTCACGGAACCAGTTGCCATTGAAAATCCACTCCTCTCCTGGCCAGATTTGACCCATATCGCGGGGGTCATGGCCGGTAGCTCTTGCGAGCTAGAGGGATTTCCAAACTTGTGATGGTGGTGCCCTCGGAGAGGAACCTTAGCGCGCTGCAGACGGGGGAGGGGGGTTTGGCGGACGGGCGGTGATTTCGACACCGGTTGTTCGTGCCCGCAATCGTGCCTAGCGTGGAACTGCCGTTCTGGCAGACGAAGGGGGTAATTCGTGGCTGTCACCGTCAATCCGTACCTGGAGGGCAACTTCGCGCCGGTCCTGGAGGAGGTGACGGCCGTCGACCTCCCTGTGACCGGCAGGATTCCGGAGGCACTGACCGGCCGGTACCTTCGCAACGGCCCCAATCCGGTCTCGGCCCCCGAACCCTCCACCTACCATTGGTTCACCGGCGACGGGATGGTGCACGGGATCCGGCTGCGGGACGGCCGGGCCGAGTGGTACCGCAACCGCTGGGTGCGCTCGGCGGGGGTGGCGCGGGCGCTCGGCGAGGAGCCCCGCCCGGGTGCCGTGCATGCCGGCATGGACTTCGCGCCGAATACGAATGTGATCGGTCATGCGGGGCGCACGTTCGCCATCGTCGAGGCGGGGGCACGCCCCTACGAGCTGAGCAACGACCTCGAGACGATCGGCCCGTGCGACTTCGGCGGCACGCTGGAGGGCGGCTACACGGCGCACCCCAAGCGCGATCCGCTGACGGGCGAGCTCTACGCCGTCTCGTACTTCTTCGGGTGGGGCAACGACGTGGAGGTGACGATCCTCGACCGCGACGCCACGGTGCGGTCCAGCCGACGTGTCGCCATGGGCGGACCGGTGAGCCTGCACGACTGCGCCATCACGCAACGCTTCATCGTCCTGCTCGATCTCCCCGTGACGTTCAGCCTGGACGCCGCCGCGGCCGGCGCGTCGTTCCCGTACCGGTGGGAGGAGGGGTACCACTCCCGCGTCGGCCTCCTGCCGCGCGACGGCGACTCGACCGATGTCGTCTGGCACGACGTGGAGCCGTGCTACGTGTTCCACCCGATGAACGCGTTCGACGATCCCGGCGGTGACGGCATCGTGCTCGACGTGGTGCGTCACCCGTCCATGTTCCGCACCCACCAGCTCGGCCCTTCGGAAGGGACGCCCACGCTGGAGCGTTGGCACCTCGACGGCCACGGCGGCGCGGTCAAGGAGGAGCGACTCGATGACCGCGGACAGGAATTCCCGCGCGTCGACGAGCGGCGTGTCGGCCTGCACCACCGTTACGGCCACGCGGTCGCGGTCGGCGACCCCGACGACATCCTGGGGACGGAGTCGGTGCTGCTTCGCCACGATTTCGAGCGGGGGACCAGCGAGACCCGGTCCTTCGGTCGTGGGGCCAGCCTCGGGGAGGCGGTCTTCGTGCCGCGCCGCGACAATGCCGGCGAGTCCGACGGCTGGTTCCTGCTCCTCGTGCACACGGCCTCGACCGGCACCTCGGCGCTCCACATCCTCAATGCCGACGATCTCGCCGGTGAGGCGCAGGCCGTCATTGAGCTGCCGCAACGTGTGCCGGCCGGGTTCCACGGGAATTGGGTGCCCGACCTGGCCTGACCAGGTCCCGGTTGACGCCGTGGGAGCGGGGGTACTATTTCCACGTGTTCGTCTGGCACTGGGTCCAGCAGCATCGGCTCCTGTCGGTCATCGCCCTGGCCCTGATCATGGTGAGCTGCGCCGGCGGGACGGCCTGGGCACTGGTCTTCCGCACGGTGTCGTCGCCCGTGGGTCTGCGCGAGGCGTTGCGCATGTACCGCAAAGAGCAGACGGGCAAAGTGCTGGCGACGCTGCGCAACCGGATGCCCGCCCCCGGGGTCTACACGTACCGCACCAGCGGAGGCGAGGGTCTCAACCTCGTCGGCGTGGCCCGCTCCTTCCCGTCCAGCACGTCCATGATCGTGGCGGATGGTGCGTGCGCCACCGTCAGTTGGGTCCCGATCACGCAGCACACTGAAGCCACCACTGTCTGCAACGCACCGAACGGCGGGCTCACCCTTCCGAAGTTGGTGACGGACGAGTCCATCGCCGGCTCGACCTCGACTTCCACCATCACGTGCCCGTCGACCGCCTACCTGTTGCCGCCGGACTCGCATCCGGGCCAGCGCTGGGCTGTCACCTGCGGGCTGGCCAGCCCGGCGGAGAAGGTCGACCTGGGCGGGCAGACGCTGGGCCAATCCACCATGGACGTCGGTGGCCACCCGGTCTCGGTGACGCACACCCGCGTCGACCCTCACGTTCAACGGGGCCGAGCACGGCACGAATCCGACCGACTTCTGGATCGTGCCCAGCACCGGCCTCATCGTGCGGGAGCGCGAGACGGTGGGCGTGACCCAGGGGAGCGTGCGCTACACCGAGAACATGGAGACGACGCTCACCGGTCTCACTCCCGAGGACTGACCGTCAG